>NZ_JADUCM010000029.1 GCF_016009175.1 Pseudomonas alkylphenolica | reverse complement strand
GGTTCGGCCCTGGCTCAGCTCGGACGTTTCTATGCGGCGGCGATTGTCGACAGCAAGATTCCGTTCGACGTGCTGTTTGGCCCGGCCTACAAGGGTATCCCCCTGGCGGCGGCCCCTGCAGTAGCCCTGGCCGAGCCCCCGGGGCGCGGCCGGGCCGGCCCCCAGGGCCGGAACAGGTGACTTAGTTGCGTCGCTCGACAATATAGCGGGCCAGCGCGCGCAGCGGCTCGGCCGCTGCGTCAAACGGACGCAGGGCGTCCAGCGCCTGGTCGCGCAGTTCCTGAGCATAGCCCTTGGCAGCTTCCAGCCCGAGCAACGCCGGGTAGGTCGGCTTGTCGCGGGCGATATCGGCGCCCTGGCGTTTGCCCAGGGTTTCGGTGTCGCTCTCGACATCAAGAATATCGTCCTGCACCTGGAAGGCCAGGCCAATGGCCTGTGCATAAGTCTGCAGGGCATCCAGCTGCGCCTGCTCGGCACGGGCACTGGCCAGGGCGCCGAGGCGCACGCTGGCTTCGATCAGCGCGCCGGTCTTGTGGCGGTGCATGAACTCCAGGGCTTTCTGGTCGAGCTTGAGGCCAACCGAGCCGAGGTCGATGGCCTGGCCGCCGACCATGCCCGCCGGACCTGCAGCCTGAGCCAGGGTCTGGACCATGGCCAGGCGAATGCTGTCGGCTTGCGGGCTCAGTTGTGCATCGAGCAGGGCACCGAAGGCCAGGCTCTGCAAACCGTCGCCGGCTAGAATCGCGCAGGCTTCGTCAAAGGCCTTGTGCGTGGTCGGCTGGCCGCGACGCAGGTCGTCATCGTCCATCGCCGGCAAGTCGTCATGCACCAGCGAATAGGCATGAATCAGCTCGACGGCACAGGCCGCACCGTTGGCTTGATCGGGTGCGGCACCCAGGGCTTCGCACGCGGCATAGGCGAGCAGCGGGCGCACCCGCTTGCCGCCGTTCATCACGCTGTAGCGCATGGCGGCGTAGAGGCGGGTCAGTTCCGCCGAAGGTGGCACGAACAACTGCTCGAGGGCTGCATCGACACGGGCCTGGCAGCTGGCCTGGTAGCGGCTGATCATTGCGCCTGTTCCGCATCGAACGGTTCGGCCGCCAGCTCGCCGTCGCGCTCCAGCAGCACCTGGACCTTCTGTTCGGCCTGGGCCAGGGCGCTCTGGCAGTCGCGGGTCAGGCTGATGCCTTGCTCGAAGGCGGTCAGCGAGTCTTCCAGCGACAGCTCACCGTTCTCCAGGCGCTCGACCAGCGCTTGCAGGTCGGCGAGGGATTGCTCGAAATCAATGGAGGCTTTTTTTCGGGCCATGGCGGCTGTCTCGGTGGCGGTATAAACGGCGCGACACTAGCAGAGCGGGGCGGGTGGAGCAAATCGGCAGGGCGGATCTTTGGTCGCATTCTGTTGCACAAAGACAGGCGGTCAGCGCTTGATTTTCCTGTACGGCTTGCGTTGTGAGGGCTTGCGGCACTCTGCCATAATCGCGACCGCTTTATCTCGCGGGATTCACGCCAGTGAAGCCGCCTTTCATCTGCCTTCGCGTAATGGACTACGTAGTGAGCTTTCTTTCGATTGAGTTCGGCCTCTGCTTCATCCTGTTTTTCATCGTTTACTGGAGCCTGTGCTGGAGCCTGCGCCTGCAAAATGCGCTGCTGTTGGTGGCCAGCTATGCCCTGGTAGCCAGTTTCAGCCTCGAGTCGCTGTACATCCTGCTGGGCTACACCGCGCTGGTGTACCTGCTGGGCCTGCTCGGTGCGCGTTACCCGGGGCGAAGCTTCAGTTACCTGATGGTGTTGCTGCTGGTGTCGGGGTTCTTTTACCTGTTCAAGTACCAGGAATTTGTCGCCAGTGGCGTGCAGGGGGCGCTGGCGAGTGTCGGCGTAGAGCTGTCGTGGCCGGTGCTGCAGGTGCTGGTGCCGATTGGCCTGTCGTTTTATGCCTTTCATTCGGTGAGCTACCTGGTCTCGATCAATCGCCGCGAGATGCCTTCGGCGAGCCCGTTCGACCTGGCCCTGTACCTGGCGTTCTTCCCCAGCCTGATTGCCGGCCCGGTCAATCGTGCGGTACCGATGCTGGCGCAAATTCGTCCGGGCACCCTGCGCCAGGTGCTGGAACCCCAACGGGCCATGGGGCTGATTGCCCTGGCAGTGGTGAAGCTGTTTTTCTGCAGTGCCTGGCTGGCCAGCCAGTGGGTCGACCCGGTGTTTGAAACCCCCGGTAGCTACACGCCGGAACAGATACTGCTGAGCGTTTATGGCTACAGCTTCCTGATCTATTTCAACTTCAGTGGCTACACCAACCTGGTGGCCGGCATTGCCTTGTTTTTGGGCTTTCGCCTGCCGGAAAACTTCAACGCACCCTATGCCGCCCACAACCTGAAGGAGTTCTGGGCACGCTGGCACATCAGCCTGTCGCTGTTCATCCGTGACTACGTGTACATCCCGTTGGGCGGCAATCGCCACGGTGTGTGGCGCGGCAACCTCAACATGCTGCTGGCGATGCTGATCTCCGGCTTGTGGCATGGCGCGAGCCTCAACTTTGTGATCTGGGGTGCGCTGCATGGCGTGGGGCTGGCTGTGTACAAAGCTTCTACCTATCTCCTGCCGCAGCCGATGCGCTGGCCCGGTGCGGGGCTGGCGGCGCGCCTGCTGACCTTTCATTACGTGGCCTTTGCCTGGATATTTTTCCGCAGCGCGAGCCTGGATGAGGCCATGGATATGCTGGCGGGCATTGCTGGCATGAGCCTGAACGGGGTGTTCTCGCCGACCGGGCTGTGGTTGCTGGCCTGTGTGCTGTATGTCGCGGTGTACCCGCAGCTGCTGGCAATGCTGCGCCCTTGTCTGGCCGCCACTACACGCTTGCCATGGCAGTTCTACCCGCTGCCGCTCGGGGTGTTTGTGTCGCTGGTTATTTTCGCTTCGCAGTCGGGCGTGCCGGGGTTCATCTATGCCAGTTTCTGATTCTCGCCTGTTGATGCGCACCCACCTGGATGCCGCCAAGGCGCTCTATGGTTTGGTGCTGGTGACTGTGCTGCTGTTCTGGTTGAACCAGGACTCCATCAGCCTTTACTGCCAGCAGAAATACCACCAGCGTTGCGAGTTGCCGGTGCTGGGGCAAAGCCCCGTCTGGCGCTTGGGTGGAGACCTGACGCAAGCCTTGGGCGCGGCACGTGATGGTTTTGTTCAGAGCCTGCAGCAAAGCCGGGCCACCTCGGCTGTCGCCCAGGTTGAAACGGTGGTGTTGCCCGATCCGATGCCGGTGGTAGCGGTGCACCTGGATGCAGCGCATGTGCAGCCTGTTGCGGTGGTGAGCAACGCGCTGCCTGCCAAGGCGACGCCTGTTTCAGCCGTACCGCCCGCTGACCGGATTGCCAGCAAAACCCCGTCGCCTGTCGTCACGCTGGCGGCGGGTGATGAAGTGTTTCTGGTCGGTGATTCATTGATGCAGGGCGTAGCGCCGCACCTGGCCAATACCCTGCGCAAGCGCTACCAGATCAAGAGCGTCAACCTCAGCCGGCAAAGCACCGGGCTTGCCTATCCGGGCTTTTTCAACTGGCCGCAGACGGTGGCGAAAACCCTCGACAGCGCGCCAAACATCCGCCTGATGGTGGTGTTCCTCGGCCCCAACGATCCCTGGGACATGCCGCAAGGCAAGGGCAAGCCCTTCCTGCGTTTCAAATCGCCGGACTGGGAGCACGCCTATCGCCAGCGTATCGACGCCATTCTTGAACAGGCCCGCGAGCATCAGGTGCAGGTGATCTGGGTCGGCCCGCCGAATATGCAGCAGCAACGACTGTCCAGCGCCATGGCCTACCTCAGTGGCCTGTACCAGGAGCAAACGGCGCTGTACCGGCAGCATTACCTCTCGGCCAACCCGGTGCTGGGTTACAAGGACGCAACGTTCTCCTATACCTTGCAGGACGGCCAGGGCAAGCGGGTGAAGACCCGGGTCGATGACGGCATTCATTTCACCATTACCGGGCAGAAACTGATCGCCGACCAGATCGTGTCGCTGATCGCCTTTCCCGGCCTCACTGTAACGGGACACTGATGCGCCAACTGCACAACATTATGGGCCTGGCCTTGCTGACCTGCGCGTTGCCGGGCTGTAGCCCGGTGGCGGCGGTCAAAGCCCCGACCCAGCCGCTGACGGCGCAGGCCAGCACGCCCGCAGGCCAGGCTGGCGGCAACCTGACGCTGCTGGCGAACAAATTCAAAGCCGCCGGACGGGCGCCGGTCAGCATTGTCCAGTTTGGTGATTCGCATACCGCTGCCGACCTGTTCAGTGGTGAAATGCGCCGCTTGTTGCAGGCGCAGTATGGCGATGGCGGCATCGGCCTGATTGCCGCCACACCGGTGCCGGGTACCCGCTATGACCAGGTCATCCTCAAGACCGCTGCACGTCAGTGGGCGTTGGTGTCGGCGCGTAACCAGCAGAGCGAGCAGTTCCCGTTGGGCGGCTACCTGTCGGTGCCGCTGGTGGCGCAGCCGGCGGTGAGGATCGAAGCGCGCGAACCCGGTGCTCAACGCTACACCGTCTCGGTGCTGTACCAGGCGCAAGCCGCCAGCAACCTGCTAGTGCAGGACGCCCGCGGCCAGAACCGTCGCACACTGGTGGCAACGGCCGGTCAGTGGCGCTTCGGGCCGGTGGTCAACAATGTCGGCTTGCCGCTGGACCTGACCCTGGAAAGCCTTCCCGGCACAATGCTGGGCGGCTGGTACCTGCAGAGCCAGAAACGGGCCGGCGTGATCTACTCCGCCCTGGGCATCAACGGTGCCCGGCTTGAGGTGTTGAACAAATGGCAGCCGGGTTGGCAGGACAGCCTCAAAACGCTGCGTCCCGATCTGGTGGTCCTCGCGTACGGTACCAACGAGGCCTTCGACGACACCCTGGACCTCAACCTTTACCAGGCGCAGCTCAAGCAACGGCTTGAGCAACTGCGGCGCGACCTGCCGCGCACGGTGATATTGCTGGTCGGCCCCTCAGACTCCATCAAACAGCGCAAGGCCCAAGGCTGCGCTGCCCGCCAGCCACGTCAGTTGGCCGCAATCGTGCAGATCCAGCGCGAGTCGGCCGCACAGGCCAATGCATTGTTCTGGGACTGGCAGGCCTACATGGGCGGCCCCTGCTCGATTGCCGCCTGGCAGGCCCAAGGCCTCGCCCGCGGTGACCTGGTGCACCTGACAGCCGATGGCTATCGCAAGAGCGCGGCAGGGCTCTACGGTTATCTGCGTACACAACTGGGATTGAAGTAAGGCGGGGATAAAAGGAGAGGCGGGGACGACTCCGGGTTGGCTTGCGGCGCCCCATGAAGTCGTCTCCCCGGCCCTCGAAAAGGGACCCATCCAGATACCGGACGGTACCTGCTCAGCATGTGTCGGCTGGGGTAAGTCAGCCGCGATCAGGTCCTTTAAATACACAGTAGACGCTGTCTGTTGTACTGTAAATTTTGTTGAACGCAATGTGTTTCCGCGTGTGAATCCGAAGGTGTGACATGGACCTCCTCGAAGTGAAGGGTGGCAAACCCATCAAGCTCTGGACCCAGGGTGTCCCGGTTGAAGACGACGCCCGGCGGCAATTGATGAACACCGCGAAGATGCCGTTCATCTTCAAGCACCTCGCAGTGATGCCGGATGTTCACCTGGGCAAAGGCTCGACCATCGGCAGCGTCATCCCGACGTTGGGAGCGATCATCCCGGCGGCAGTCGGCGTGGATATCGGCTGCGGCATGATCGCCGCCCTGACCTCACTCAACGCACGCGACCTGCCCGACAACCTGCACGGCCTGCGCAGCGCGATTGAAAAGGCGGTGCCCCATGGCAAGACCTTTGGCCGTCATGACCAGGGTGCCTGGGACAAGGTGCCGGCATCGGCCGACCATGCCTGGCGCGACCTCGCCGCACGGTTCAAAGCGATCACCGCCAAGTACCCGCAACTGGAGAAAACCAACAACCGTCAGCACCTGGGGACCCTGGGGGGCGGCAATCATTTCATCGAAGTCTGCCTGGACCAGGCCGACCGCGTCTGGTTCATGCTGCACAGTGGTTCACGCGGCGTGGGCAATGCCATTGGCAACTTGTTCATCGAACTGGCCAAGGCCGACATGCGCCAGCACATCGCCAATTTGCCGGACAAGGACCTCGCGTATTTTGAAGAAGGCAGCCGCCACTTTGCCGACTATGTCGAAGCGGTCGAGTGGGCCCAGGACTTTGCCCGGCAGAATCGTGCATTGATGATGCAGGCGGTGATCGGCGCTGCCCGCCAGGTGCTCGGGCGGCCGTTCGACGCCAATCTGGAGGCCGTCAATTGCCACCACAACTACGTACAGCGCGAGCGCCACTTCGGTCACGACATCCTGGTAACCCGCAAAGGCGCGGTATCGGCACAGAAAGGCCAGCTGGGCATCATCCCCGGCTCCATGGGCGCGAAGAGCTTCATCGTTCGCGGCCTGGGCAACGAAGACTCCTTCTGCTCCTGCAGCCATGGCGCCGGGCGCACCATGAGCCGTACCCAGGCGAAAAGGCAGTTCACCCTCGCTGACCAGGTGCGTGCCACCGCGCATGTCGAATGTCGCAAGGACAAAGACGTGATCGATGAGATTCCCATGGCCTACAAGGACATCGACGCCGTGATGCAGGCGCAGCGGGAGCTGGTGGAGGTGGTTTATACCTTGCGGCAGGTGGTGTGTGTCAAAGGCTAGCCATCAGGCACCATCCACTGCTCTAAGCAACAACCGGGTAGCACGCATCACCCCATAGGGTCTCCGGGTTATCCAGCATCAGCAGAATGATCACCGGCACCAGCTTGCCGAGCAGGTTTGAGCAGTCACGCAGTTGATCCCGGTTCACACTGCTGTTCCAGGTGGCCCCGCCGTGCATGACCTGGTTACGCAAGGTATAGATCCGGTTGAATAACACACCGAGTACGGCGGCAGTGTTGCGGTTGGCCAACGCTAGTTGTGCAGCTCGCCGACCGCTGGCAAAGCGCTCGGTCCATTGTTGCTCGCTGATCTTGCCGTTCTGGTTGTCCCAGAAACTCTGGAACACATAAGGGTTGTCCAGCAACGCGCGAATACTGCCAGAGAATTCGGACCAGACCAGGTTCTCGATCCGGTTATCTGTGTCGAGCCCGCAGAGCTTGGCCAGAAACGCCCTGAACGTGGATTGCTCGGATAGACGGAACTGTTCATCGATATCGGTGGCGTAGGCAGAGTTGAAAGCGATCCACAGGAAGATAAAGCGCCCATCGACATCATCCGCCTGCTCGGCGCGGTTCAGCCAGCTCAATGCACGATGTACACGCAACGCGAGGTTGGGGTGATGACCCTCGCGCTCCTGGCGGTGACGGGTCTTTAGTGTTTGATAGTCCATGAAAGGCCAATCCTTGAGGTCGTGGGCGGTCCGTCAGTAAACAGTATATGTATAAAAACCTTACATATTTATGAGCAAATCGCCGTTGGGCTGGGAAAGCGTCTATCGAGGGCATTAGAACCTGTGCCATTTGTTTACCTGTATGAACAGACAACATGGACGAGAGCAACCCTTTTGCTTAGGGTATGGCCATTCGATATTACCTGCAAGGCGGCCTGCATGAAGCGTAAACAGTTCTTGGCACAACCCGAAGTGGAGTCGTTCATCGTTTGGTTGGCGGACAACTTGCCGACGCTCACATTCAAACTGCGCTTCAAATCCAGCAAGTTTGTACCGGGTGGTTTGGTCGAGGATGTTCAGGGATTCGAGCAGGTGCTGCAACACTATCGCTGGAAGGCAAACTGGTATGACGCGAACCAGAGCACGGTCGAGTCTGAATCCTGGACTCAGACTCAACGTTCTCTGGGGCAGTTGCGTGAGTGGTTGACAAGTGCGGTCAACGCCGGTGATGAACAACAAGCGCTTCAGGCATGTTTGCAGGTTCTTCGTTGGGGTGGAGTGCGAGGTGCCATTCCGTTCCTGCATCGGTTGGCGGCCAAAGGTGAGTTGTCGGTCTACCTGCAGAAGATGGCCGGACTCATGGCGCTCGACGGTGACAATGGCCTGGATGATCTCGACTCGCACACTGTCGAGCGATTCGATTCCGGTCTGACCAAAGTTCACGCCTTGCTCGACCTGTCGGGGTCGCCCATCTATGACAGTCGTGTGGGCGCTGCAATGGCCATGCTGTATTCGTTGTTCCGTCAGCAGTGCACGGGGCGTGGCAAACCCCTGCTGATGTTCCCGTCCGGAGCCGCGCGAGGCAGCCAGATCCGCAACCCGGGAGCGTTCCTGAACAGCGTGGCAGCACCGCAATTTTCGACGATCGACTACGCCGAGTGGGCGCGTTGGCAAGTGCGCTTGGGCTGGATTATTCGAGCACTGCTCGAGCGTACCGACTGGTTTGCAGGGCAAGGGGCCCTGCCCGCACGTTGTCACGCATTCGAGGCCAGCCTGTTCATGCTTGGCTATGACCTTCGTTGCTTTGGCCTGGCGCTGGCGACTGATGCCAGTGCAAGTGAGCAAGAAATCGAAGCACATGGCGACGGGCGTGGCAGCAATAGTTGGGTACCCACTGGACATCCTTTCAGCCAGGTGCTCAAGGATTATCTGGCCTTTCGCTACAGCGCTGCGCTCGATGACAAAGCCTCGTTTGTTGAATGGCTGGTGGCCCAGCCGCAAGACGAGAAGCCACTCAAGCGTACTACTGCACTGAGTTACTGTTTCCCGTTTGCTGTTGAAGAGTTCGACTTGTTCGGCCGACCGCTTGCACAACTAGAACGCATTGTTGCCGGTGGTGAGGACGGATTGTGTGCAGCCTTGGCGATCGAGGCCCTCGAGCCGTTCACGGTGGGTGATGAACGCGTCAGTGTTTGCCTGGTGGATGTATTGATCACCGGCAATGCGTATGCGCGAGCCGCTACCGACAAGGAGCGTGTCGACTACATCATCAGCGCTGGCTACGCCGGAACCGAAAATTCGGCAAGGACGCTCATGGCGCTGGGGCGCAATGTGGGCAAGCACTTCGGTCTGCTCGATGCTCAACACTTGCCGACAGGCCTGTTTGAACTGTTCTACCAGGATTGCTCGCTCGAGGCCTGAGATACACACGCAATTTTCCTGCAGCATCAAGTGCCCTAGGGCGTTTCACAGGATGGGATACAACCATGCAAAGCCGTAACGGAATTCAGTTGTATTCCGCCTCCGACATCTGCGGATTTCTGGAGTGCCAGCACCTTACGGCATTGGACCTTCAGCATCTTGTAACCCCGATGAAAAAGGCGCCGGCAAGCGATCAGAACCGCCTGATCCAGGATAAAGGGCTTGCTCATGAAGCGGCGTATCTCGAACGGCTCAAACGTCAAAATTTCCACGTAGTCGACATTGCCGAGGGCAACCCAAGTTTCGAGCGCAGGGTAGAACTTACCATTGAGGCCATGAAAGCCGGCGCAGATATCATTTTTCAGGCGTCGCTTCAGGAAGGCGCCTTTATCGGGCACGCCGATTTCCTGCGTAAAGTGCCGCGGGCGTCGATGCTGGGTGATCACAGCTATGAGGTCATCGACACCAAGCTGGCCAAAATTGCAAAGGCCAAGTTCCTTGTGCAGGTTGCGCTGTACTCGCAAATGCTGATTGCGATCCAGGGCGTACAGCCGCAGTTTATGTATGTCGTACTCGGTGATGCGGAACGTACCGAACAGGCATTTCGGGTTGCTGATTATGCCGATTATCTTCAGCAAGTACTCCAGCGCTTCGCGGCGTTCGTGAGCAGCCACGGGCAACCTGCGACTTATCCGGAGCCATGTGGGCATTGCGGGTTTTGTGTGTGGCGTGATCGTTGTGATGTCCAGCGGCACCAAGACGACCACCTCTCGGCAGTCGCCGGCATCAGCCGTTCGCAGATCAAGAAGTTGCAGGCTGGTGGTGTGACCACATTGCATCAATTGGCAGCCAGCACCGACGACTTGCGCATTCCCAAGTTGCAGTTGGAGTCGCTGGGCAGATTGCGCCATCAGGCGCGCTTGCAGTTCCAGGGGCGTACCAGTGATAGCCCGTTGTTCGAGCTACTGCCGATCGTAGGGGACCGACGTGGTTTCAGTCGAATGCCCACTGCGGTCGAGGGCGATCTGTTCTTCGACATGGAGGGCAATCCGCTGGAGGAGGGCGGCCTGGAGTATCTCTTCGGTTTGTATATTGATGAAGGTGGTCAGCAGACCTTCAAGCCCTTCTGGGCACATAGCCGAGAGGAGGAAAAGATCGCGTTCGAGCAGTTCATTGACTGGGTTATCGCTCACCTCAAGCGTTACCCCAACGCGCATGTGTACCACTATGCCAGCTATGAAGAGACTGCCATAAAGCGTCTGATGAGCCAGCACGGCACACGCGAGGCACAAGTGGACTGGCTGCTGCGCAACGGCAAGCTGATTGACCTCTACAAGGTCGTGCGCGAAGCGATCCGGGTGTCTGAACCCAGCTATTCGATCAAGAACATCGAGCACTTCTACATGCAACAGCGCGATGGGGACGTTACCAGTGCCGGCGCGAGCATCGTGTTTTATGAGCGCTGGAAAGAAACCGGGGAATTGACCTTGCTCGAGCAGATCGAGCGGTACAACGAAGACGACGTGCTTTCCACCTATCTTCTGCGCAACTGGCTACTGAGCATTAAGCCGTCTGATGCGGGCACACTGGCCGAGCCTGACGCGGAAAGCGAAAAAGCGGTAACGGAGCAACAGGCGATCGAGGTCCGGCTGGAGAGTTATCGCGTACGTTTGCTTGCTGGCCTACCCACCGACGAGCGTGTGCTCAGCGAAGCGGAGCAGGTCCGGCTGCTCACATTTCAGCTGCTTGACTTCCATCGTCGGGCAGACAAACCGACATGGTGGCAGCTGTTCAGCCGTCAGGACATGACCACTGAAGAGTTGCTGGAGGATATTGAAAGCCTCGCCGGTTTGCGCCGCACAAGCACGCCGCCTGAACCGATCGATAGGTCATTTCTGTTTGAGTACAGCTTCGAACCTCAAGAAAGCAAGATGCGTGCAGGTTCTCAAGGTGTCATCGCCAAGTCCCTGGCAAGTGTGCAGCTGGTTAATGTGGACCCTGGCGCATGCCTCGCGACGTTCAAAGCTACCGCGAACAAAGCGCCACCGGACGATTTCGACATGATTCCCGGCACGCCGATACCGTCGACCTCACTGCGTGCGGCACTGTTTCGCTACGCCGACAGCGTTTTGGCCGGTGAGCGACGCTTCCACGCGGTTACAGATTTTCTGCATCGGCGCGCTCCGCGCGTAAAAGGAGTCGAACCGGGGGCTTCACTGCTTGACCCACGTTTGCCGATGACCGAGGCGATCAAACAGGTGGTGCACAACCTGGAGGACAGCGTGCTGTTTATTCAGGGACCGCCGGGGGCTGGCAAGACTTACACTGGCTCGCACATCATTGTGGACTTGATCAAGGCGGGCAAACGCATCGGTGTGACCTCAAATTCGCACCACGCCATCAATAACCTGTTGGCCGCTGTCGAGTCCCGTGCGCAAACGGAGGGGGTCACGTTCAAGGGACTGAAAAAGTCCTCGAGTGGAGAGGGCACTGAATTCATTGGTCGCTGCATTCATTCGATCGAAGACACCAAGGGCTTCCGGGCAGCCTGGGGGGGAGAGATTGCCTTGACGGCCGGTACCGCCTGGCTATTTGCCGACGCAATGTTCACCGAACAGCTGGATTACCTTTTCGTTGATGAAGCTGGTCAAGTAAGTATGGCGAACCTGGTCACCATGGGCCTGGCTGCACGGAACATTGTCTTGATGGGCGATCAGATGCAACTGTCGCAACCGATACAAGGCACGCACCCAGGGCGTTCTGGTGACTCCATTCTCGATTATCTGCTGGATGGTTCACCCACCATCGCACCTGACCGTGGGGTATTTCTGGCGCAAACCTGGCGGATGCATCCACAAGTTTGCTCATTCATTTCCCATGCGGTGTACGAAGGTCAACTTTCGTCGGCGCCAGGAACCGAGCGGCAGGTGCTGCTACTGGATGGCCAGCGCCCCGACATACCTGACAGCGGTCTGATGTTTTGCTCCGTGGAGCACGACGGTAATGGCCAGAGCTCCGATGAGGAAGCCGCGTATGTTAGAGCGCTTTACACGTACTTTCTGCACCAGCGCTATGTGGATAACAACGGCGAGGAACACGCAGTCGCCCTCGAAAACATACTGGTCGTGGCACCCTACAATCTGCAGGTACAGCTGTTGAAGCAAGTGCTGCCAGCGGGCGCGCGCGTCGGCACTGTGGATAAGTTTCAGGGGCAAGAAGCAGAGATTGTCATCGTATCGATGGCGACGTCGAATGAAGACTACCTGCCTCGGGACATCGGCTTCCTTTACTCGAAAAACCGTTTGAATGTGGCGGTCAGTCGGGCGAAGTCACTGGCATGTATCGTCGCCAGCCCCGAGCTGATGGCCATTCGCTGTCAGACGCCGGAAGACATGAGCCTGGTCAACGGCTTGTGCATGGCGGTCAGGTATGGGGCGGCCGGCGAAACGGTGGCCCAGTGCGTGTAGTGGCCTCGAGGGGCACGATTTTTATGCGAGGTTTGTGATGTGTAACGATCAAGAAGATGGTCACACGGGTGACTCTGCACCCACTCAAGTTGAAACCGAAGATGAGGTCGAATACAGCGAGGAATTCGCCGCCATGATCCTGGAGCAGGAGGCAGAGGGCTGCTTCCAGGAAATTGATGTCGATGAGATGCTCGCTCTGCTCGACCGCATGATCATCGAGGCCCAGAACATAGGGCAGAAACTGCATTGACTGAAGAAAGACCTGACTGTTGATGCAGATGTCGCCTGCCGGATCAGCTAAATCCACAGGCTCCCGCAGAATCAGTCATTCATAAGCCACGGCCTCAACTCCTTGAGGTTGGTCACCACAATTTGCTGAGCCTCAGGGCTGGTTGCCAGATTACGCGGGTCGATCTGGTAACGCTGAAGCACATACTTCACCAACGCCCTGCGGCTGGGCACCAGCAATTGTCCTTGTGTCATGCCGAAATCGGTTTCGATGATCGCTTTCTGTGCTTCGTTCAATCGCCCGTCGGGCTCGAAAATCACCGGAACCTCGACATTCCAGTCCTCATCCAGCTCCCGTGTGTTCGGCGATTCGTCGAGCAGGTCCGGTTGCCCGCGCAGGCGACTGAGCACGAAGTCGCGGTACTGGCCGTTCTTTTCGCAGTAGGCTCGCACATGCCAGCGCATGCCGGTGTACACCAGCGTGTGCGGGGCGATGAGGCGAACCTCTACGTTTGGGGTATTGAACGACACATACTCGGTTTCCAGGCGCAGGCCTTCGCGGCAAGCCTTGAGCAAGGGGCGCAGGATCTCTGGCCGGATGGGGCGATCCGGCACTTCCAATACCTTGGTGTGCGCGTAGGCCAGTGCCAGTCCGTCGATGTGCGGGGCACGCTCATTGTTCTGATAGAGCAGGTGCAAGTAAGCGCTGGCACTGTCGTCGATGAACAGGGGTTTGAACTGCTTGCTCGGCACATACCCCTTGAGCTGCTTGTCATATGTCAAGTTTTTGGGCGCATGCTCGCTGATGTAAGTATTGATGTCCTTGGACGCCTGTTGGCGGCTGATGCCAAAGCTCTGCATCAAGTGTCCCGTGGTCAGCCGGCCTTCCCACCAGGCAACGGTCTCGATCAAGCGATAGCGAAGTGCCAGGTCCCAGCGTACCTGTTCGATGGATTGCTTGCGTTTCATACCCTCTCCATGTGCGCGAATACTTTACCTGTATAAGTCTACATTCTAGACCTGTCGCTAATCACTACATATCGTGTGTCTGTCTTCGAAATAAATTGAAGTCACGAAAGGAAGTGGACATGACTATGTCTGAAGCAGTTTCGACAGGGGCGTTGGTGTTGATCGGGGTGATCCTGGCGGTGCTCCTGTTGCAGTACCTGAGGTTGCGTGAAATTTGGCACATGGCGCTTGCCTGTCGCAAGGACGCACGCTGGGCGCGGATCTGGGAGATGGAAAACCGGGAGCTTCGTTCGGCGCTGCGTGCGGAGAAAGCGCACCTCGAGCAGCTGCAAAGCAAGCTGGTGATTTTGCAGGACCTGATCTCTGCAGAAGAGCAATAAGGGAAGGGCATGAACAGACTTGAACGGATCAAAGGTTGCCTGCTGGGCGGAGCTGTCGCAGACGCGCTTGGCACCCCCGTGGAGTTTCTTGAGTGGCCTGCTATCGAGGCCAGATTCGGTTCGCAGGGCATCGTTGATTTTGCCCCGGCTTACGGCTTCAGCGGCGCTATCAGCGGCGACACGCAGATGATGCTGTTTACCGCAGAAGGTTTGCTGCGCGCTTTTGTGCTTGGCAGTTCACGGCAGGCGTGCCACGTCCCGAGCGTTGTTCACCATGCGTTGCTGCGCTGGCTGCTTACCCAGGATTACCCGTCGGCGACGCCGCCCGTCGAAGATGGCTGGCTGATCAAACAAGTGGAACTCTGGTCTCGTCGCACCCCGGGCACAACCTGTCTGAGCGCACTCAGGGCCAGTGCGCGACTGGGAGCGGTGGCCGAAAACAACAGCAAGGGCTGCGGCGCCTTGGTACGTGCTGCGCCCTGTGCATGCTTTGCCAATGCGTTTGACTACGCAGCGCAGTCCGGGCGCCTGACGCACGGGCATCCGACGGGCTACCTCACAGCCGGGCTATTCGCCGACATTCTTCAACGTGTAATCGATCGACAGGACAGCCTGGAGCACGCCGTAACTCAAAGCCTGGCCAAGTATGGGCAAGTACAGGGTATGGAGGAAACGCGCAGCCTCATCGAGCGCGTGCTGTTCTTCTTCTACGAGGGCTATACACCCACCCCGCAACGCATTGGCGACCTTGGCGGTGGGTGGGTTGCCGAACAGGCTCTGGCAATCGGGCTGTGGTGCGCACTGACAGCACGCTCACTCGAAGAAGGGGTGATCACGGCGGTGAACCATGGTGGCGACAGCAACAGTACAGGCCTCGTCGCCGGGCACTTGTTGGGTGCCCAGCATGGTGCCGCTGCCATTCCTGCGCGTTGGTTCGAACGTCTGGAACTGCGCCAGGTGATCACCCAGGTAGCCGAGGATCTTGAGCGTGTTCCACGTGATTACTGTGGGGTTGGTGGCGCGTTCGATGAGCAGATCGAACTGGCTTATCCGGGCAGCTAATGCACCGATGTCAACACATCAGCTAAGAAACCAAGGAGCTTTAGAATGCCCATCAAACCCAGGCCCTTCACCTTTGAATGTGAAGGATGCGGTTGGACAAAAACAGTGGCACCGCAAAGTGATGCGTTGATGCCCGGCGAGTGGTTTGACCAGTGCCCGAAGTGCGGAAGCAAGGCGCTGAAGATGCGCACCGCCGGGTGGCTTGAAGGGGCATTGGCGGAGTTGCTGGCGCGGCGGCGATTTTGAGCGAACAGGCCTGGGCCTGCCAACAGGCAGGCCCAGGTTAACAACGCGCTGCGTGCCGGCGTTTACCGGCGTATTCGAGTGCGAAGGAAGTCGTCAGACTCGACAGAGGTTCTGGTGCGAACGAGTTCGCAAACCTCCAGCGCTTTTCGAGCGGCCAGCTTGAGCGTTCGACGAAGGCCTTCGCATTCATCCACGAGTTTTTCCAGCCCGGAAGAATCGAACATTTGCTCAGAGATGGGGAATGCTCGATCAATTCTGTCAAACAACTCCGTTCCGCCGATTTCCAGCGCATCGAGCTTGAATGCATTGAACTCGCCCTTGCGGCCTTCCAGCTGCGCGATATCGGCCTGGATGGCCTGCTTGTAGGCATCGAATACGATATCGAGCTTGTTGGTAACCTTGCCGACTACATCCACTTTACGGTTGATCGAGCGCAGGAACTGCTCGAACGTCAGGCCGCTGGAGGGGTAGTCTTTCTTGCGCGTGGACGAATAGGCGCACATGCCGGCGTACTCGATACCCGCGAAACTCAGGTCGTCGGCTACCTGGTCCATGATCTCGAGAATATCGTCCTGCGACTTCACATCCGCCTTGTTCAACACGATATACAGCGACTCTGCGCGGAACGGCGTGGACTCGATGAACTCGATGTCGGACTGGTCGATGGTCCCGGCCGGGTCAAGGCCGATGACCCAGACCAGCGCCGATGCCTGATTGACCAGGGAGGCTGCAGTGCTACGGTCGGAGGCCGCAGCCCCACCGGTGGTACCCGGGTTGTAGCCGGGTGTATCGATGATGCACAGGTTGCCGAACAGCTCCGGGTCCATGGGAACCTTGACGCTGATGAAGGGCAGGATGCGCCGCAGGTCGAAGCCGAAGGCCTGAACATACTCGTGGCACATCGATGCGTACAGGCTGGGCTCCAGATCGATGGCTCCGCCGTTGTACGAATAACCCTTGATCCGGGTTTCTTCGGAACACACCACGTAGCTGGGGACCACGGTCACCGGGTTGATGCCGGTCGCCAGTTTCACGCTCGGGTTACGGATGAAGCTGTTGACGAACGCCGACTTGCCGCTGCTGAAACCACCCGCAATGCTCAGGATGGTTCTGCCGGCAATGCTCGGGAAGTTATTCAGCATCTGCATCTCGGCGAGGATCGCCTGCATGTCGAGCACGGCTTGGGCTTCACCGGCCAACGACGATTCGCGGCTGGCGAACTCCATGTAGTCGTGGTTGATCAGGTCGGCGAATTTGGCCAGTTCTTCATTACCTGGAGGTTGCTGGGCCAGGACCTTGCTCACCAGAGAAAACTTCTCGGTGAGCGACAGGTGCTGCTTGTTGATGTCAGCGTAGTTGTCCTCCAGATGCTGCTGGGAGGCTTTCAATTGTTCGGTCAGGCTTTCCAGAAGGTCGACGTTCTGCTCCGTGGAAAGCAACTGGTTCTTGTGTTCCTCCAGGTACGTCTCCAGCTCGGCAATTTGTGCCAGCGCCTGTGCCTTGCGTTCCTCCAGCTCGGCCGCATTGGCTCGTTCTGCCTGCAACTGGGCTGTTAGCGCTTCATTGTCCGACTCCAGCGAGTCGATCTGTACAGCCTGCCCGGTGCACTGTTCGGCCAACTGCTGTTTGGCGTCGGTCAGCGCTACGATCTGCTGTTGCGCGTCCGAGAGGGTGTGCTCAAGTTCAGCGATACGCTGTTCTTTTTCCGCCAGCGCCTGCTTGCGGTCAGCCAATTGCTGTTGAAGGGTGACGATCTCGGCAAGCGCCTGATCCTTGCGTGCTTCCAGCTCTGCCGCATTGGCCTGTTCTGCCTGCAACTGATTGCTGAGCGTTTCATTGCGCGACTCCAGCGTGCGGATCTGCTCAGTCTGCTCGGCGCACTGCTCGGTCAACCGCTGCTTGACGTCGTTCAGCGCCTCTATCTGCTGTCGAGTATCGGCCAGGGTGCCCTGGAGTTCCTGAATGCACCGCTCTTTGTCGACAAGCTGCTGCTTGTGATCGGCAAGGTGCTCTTCGAGCCCAGCGATCTGGGCCAAGGCCTGAGCCTGCCGCTCTTCCAGATCCTTGGCGTACACCTTGGCCTGAGCCAGTGCGAGCATAGCCTTCTGGAGCTTGCCCTTCTCCTGCGCTAAAGCGTCGGAGGTCGAGGCCAAATTGGCTGTTTCAAGCTGCAACGCATCGACGAGCGAGCCGTTGCGCGATTTCAGCTCGCCGATTTCGTCGTTCTGGCCCGCGCACAACGCGGACAATTGCTGATTGGTGCTGAACAACGTGTCGAGCTGGCACTGGGCATCATCCAGGTGGCCCTGAAGTTCAGCTGCCAGCTTCTTGCGTTTGAACTGCCAGAAGCGGGACAGCGACTCCAGCGTCGAGCGTGCCTGTTCATGAATGGCTGGCGGGTTGCTCACAGGGTGACCTCTTCGGCCTTGCGTGCCAGACGTTCAAGCCGGTCAATGGTTTGAGCCGCGTTGTCGACCTGATCCTTGAGCACATTGATACGGCGTTGAATCTCATCGACGAAGGAGTTGGAGATAGTGGAAGGCGCGTTGCGTTCAACATCGTTGATGAACGAACTGATTTTGCTTTTGACCTTGCTACCCAACGAGCCGATGAAGTCATCGGCGGCATCCTTGAAGCGTTCGGCCTCGTAGCCCTTGAGCGTGCCGTTGCTTTTCAGGGTGTCAGGCAACGGAATGCCCAAATCAAAGTCATCGTCAGGAATCGATTGAATGATCGAAAGAATCGCGAGCTTGATCATTTGCGCATTGGCATCCTGTTCAAGCACCTCACGGATCTTCGGCGTGAGGGTCCGGGCCAGCTCTTCGTTCAACCCGCGATGAGAGCTCTCCACCTTGGCGCCCAGCTCATCCTGGATGTCGTTCATGAACTCGTTGATGGTGGAGATGACCTGGCTACTGATGATCTTGGCGCGGACGACCGTTTTCTCGGTAGTGCCGCCGCCCCATAGATTGCGGGCAATCCAGCTGCCAACCCCGGGGTTGTCGACGACAATGGTTTCACTGAAAGAGCCTTCCGCGTCCTTGACAGTGGACTGCGTTTCGCGAAGCAATTGCGCAGCTGTCTTGCGCATTTCGTCACGCAACTTCTGGCGGTAGTCGGCCATGGTGTATTTGAAGCTGACATCCAGTTCCAGCGAGAGATCCAGTCGCTTCGATTCCAGCGAAGCCAGTTGTTCGTCCAGCTGATCGACGTTGGCGTTCTTGATCTGGATGACCTGGTTGCGTGCCAGGGTGATGATCAGCGCCTTGAATGCTTCAAGGTTCTTTTGTTTGCGAACCATCAGGTTGGCGATTTTTTCCCGTGTGATCTGCGCTTTCTTTTCGCGCACCTGGGCAAGCATGGCGTTGATCGCATCAATGTTTGCCAGGCTGTCCAGGCTGCTCAACGACAGTGCCTGGTTGTCGCGGGTGAAGTAATCCGGGTAATCGGTGGACAGGTTGTCCCACGTCACCTGCTCATTCGAGTCCCAGGTTTCGGGCGATTCGAAGCGGCGGTTGAGGCTGTGGCACAAGCCGGAGCTATGCAGCAGGTTACGGTGCACCGAACCGATCAGGTTGTCGAACACCGAGCCCACTTCCGGGCTGCTCATCTTGAGGTCTGCAAGGGTGCTCTGTGCCCGTGCCGACAGCTGGGCACGAATGGCTTCCACGGCATCGCTCAAGCGCGCGCGCTTTTCGCTGCCGTACAGTTGTGTGTCGATCTGGCTGGCCACCAGTACCAGTTCCTGAATGCCTTCCTTCTGGGTAATTCGCCCCATCACCTCAAGGTCTTGCTCATTGAGGAACTGGCCGGCCGGGCTGACGATGAACACCACGTCGCAGGTTTTCAGCAATTCGACCGTGCGCTCTTCGCGCGACTGGACCGGATCGTTCATGCCGGGGGTATCGATGATGCAGATATCGCGTAGTGCCTCCAGCGGCATGGCGACATGAACCGTCTTGGTGAACGGCATGTATGTGCCATCGGCACCGACATAGTTGTGAAGGCCAGCCGCCAGCTCTTTCGGGTTACCTGCCTGAATCTCGCTGTGCAAGTGCAGCTTGGTCGCATCGAGCCCTGACTTCTTCATGCGCTGGAACTGGTCGTATGCCGCGAACAAGCCTTCTTCGCGTTGCAGTTCGTTCAAGGCTTTTTTATCGGCCATGATCGTCAGCTGCGCCATATCGAGGGGCGCGCCATTGGCTTGGGCGTTACGACGCTTCACCAGCTCTTCCAGGCATTCGCGCTTGCGCGTGGCCAGGCGTTGCTCGAACTGGTCCGATTTGAAGCGGATCGCGGCGATGTCCGTTTCGCTGTAGAACTCAACCTTGGCCTGGAACACTTCGCCCCAGGTAATGGTGGTCAGTGCAGCGGTCATGGGAGTGGCGGCCTTGGGCAGGATCGGCTCGCCATTAAAGATCAGCGCATTGAGTAGCGATGACTTTCCGGCTTTCACGCGACCAACAATACCGATGTTCATCAGCCGGTTCTGGTCCTGCAGCGTCTGGCACGCTTGCGCGAGCTGTTGCGGTTGGTCGATGCCGTTCAGCCGCTTGAACTGCTCGATTTCGCGCTCAAACAGGTCCTGGTTGCTTGCTGCCAGCGTGTGCAGGCTTTCGCTAAAAGCGACGAGTGATTGGTAATCCATTAGGTCGTTCGCCTTACTTGTAGAGGTGTTCGTTTGCAGCGGCTTTTACTGCGGTGGCGAGGTTTTCCAGCACAGCCGTCTTCTCGCTGATCTGCGCTTCAAGCTGCAGGCTTTCCTGTGCAATTGAGTCGATCACATGCTTTTGCTTGGTGATCTGCTCTTCGAAACCGTCGCTGATCTTCTTCAGCATGGCGTTGAGTTGCTCGTCGATGATTGCTGGAATTTTCCCGCGCAGTTCCGCCTTGATGTTGGGGAACACTTCACCGGTCAGCTTCTGGCGAAACTTCTCGCGCTCGTTACCGCCACCGTTAAACATCTTGAGAATTTCGGGCAAGAAGATGATCACCAGCTCTACCAGCGGATTGACCACGGTGGTGGTGACAGCGAGCACGGTAGAGAGGCTGCGGTAGAGCATGACGCCGCTGTTCTTGTCTTCCTCGGCCCGATTGCTCAGGCGTGTCGACCAGTCGCTGAGCATTTCCGTGGTGCGCTCCAGCGAGAATTTGACCTTGTTGGAAAGTTCCTCGCTCCAGTTGCCGCTGATGTCCAGCACGGACATCTGGCTGCTGGTGGCGCTGAGGTTGCTGGCAATCCGGTCGACCATGTTGGTGGAGATGTCCTGCACTTCAGATTTGATCGTGCTGGACAGGCTGCTGCGGATGATGTCGGAGAGTGCATTCGACAGGGCACTCGGGTTCTTGCTGCTGCCCAAGGTGACCAGCTCGTCGAGGGAGTCATTAAGCGCGTTGTCCAGGCCGCGCAGGCTACGGTCGAGCATTTTTCCCGAGTAGCGATCTTTCAGGTCCGACTCGACGTCTTTGCGTTGCTCCAGCAGCTTGGCCAGGGCCTGCTCGAGTGCGCGTGCGGTTTGCTCGCTCTCGGCCTTGTCCTTTTTCAGCATGCTCAGCGCCAGGTTGATCTGCGCCAGTACTTCGAAGTTCTGGTCCTTGAGGATGTCGATGAACAGGCGCGAGAACAGCACGTCAGGCTGCAATGCGGTCAGTGCATTCGTCAGTTCCTCGCCACCCCGGTTGCCGAGAGTGATGCTGCGGTAGTGCTCGCCGAAATACACCCCGAGCTGGTCGTCAATGTAGGCCTGCACGTCTTCCACCTGGTCGGCGGCGCGCAGGTTGCATTTGCTCAGCAGGAAGGTGAAATCGGTGTTGTAGGTTTTTAGCTCGTCGAGTTTGCGCAGCATCGACTGCGTAATGTTGCCGTCCTCGATGCTGGTCAGTACCACGAAGTGCACACCGCGCGGCAGGTAGTACGCAATGGCCTTATTGTGGTTTTCCAGCGATGAGCCAAAGCCCGGCATGTCTACCAGCACCAGGGGAGCAATGGCTTTCAGCGCCTCGCTGTCTAGGTAAAGGCGCAAGTGCGAAAATTCGCTGGAGCGACGATTGATGGTGCTCAGCGCTTCAACAGGCAAACGTTCTTGCACACCGTCGGGCTTGATCGCCAGCAGATAAGGCTCGGAGGAATAACGCAGCTCGGTCGCCAGTTCCGTTTCTGGCGCAATCCCGACCGGCAAGATGTCCTTGCCCATCAGCGCGTTCAACAGCGAGCTCTTACCGGCACTGAAGGCTCCGATTACAGGAACCACAAGCTCGGTCTCCATCACTTTTGCAAGCAATGACTGATCGAACGAAAACGCTTGGTCACTAAGCAGTGACTGCATTTTCTTCAAGTAAGTGGCGAACTCTTTCTGGCTGTTGAGCATGAAAATAATCCTTTAAGTGTTGATGGTCTGCGCGAAGACCCGCATAGGGTGCTCAGGTGCTTATGCGCTGGGATAATCAAGTAAACGCTGGTCTTTACTCGGGGTACGAGAAGGGGGGGCGATCGAAGGCGAGGGGCAAAGCATGCACAGGTCCTTGTGTGTTGGCTGTTGTACGCATGCCCTGTAATTGAAGGCATATCGCTTCCGGGATGAGCGGGCGCCGGTTCAAATCTATACATCGGCGCGATCTGTTTTGCCTGCATGATGGCACTTTGATTTGGCATCGTAAACTGTCAACAAAACGCCCATATCCCGGGGGATTCCTCAGCGGCAGCGCGTATTTTAAAGGCCTTGCATCAAGGTACATGCTTGAAAAGCTTACCTGTGTACTTAGCCAGTGTTCAGCCGTTGCCATCGACATCAAGCATTTAGCGACAGCTCCATTTTTTTGGTAATGGCCTATTGGTATTATGCTGCTCGTTTTTTGATGAAATGGATCTCGCTTGGTTATCCAGCGAACTGGCAGGAGCACTAACGAATGGTGGCAGTGATTGGTATCGTCGTTGCATTGATCGGTTTTGCGATGATGTCTCGTCCTTTCAGGATTGGTTTCGCCCTCTATCTGGCCTTCCTGGCTTATTACATTTACCTGTATGGCGGTAAAGGGGACCTGGCAGAAGCGTCCACTGCACTGTCACTCGTGTCCGGGGCGGTAGGATTATTAGTTCTCGGTGCGGTTTTGGGTGGCATACGGTCAAGTGCTGGTAGCGAGTCGGAGTACATCGCCAAACGCAAGCGCGTATTTATGTTCCTGCTGAAGTTTGGCGGCGCTTACGTTGTGTTTACCCAGCTACTGACTGTGGCCTTTTTTCTTGGCGGCGGGGGCCGTTCCTGGGACGACTGGACCGCAGCAGGGTTCGTGGTGAAGTTGCTGCCTTACAAGTGGGTTGGCTTTTTGCTGATGTTGGGTGGGTACTACTGGCTTAAAGGCAGGGCCAAAACGAGTCGCGCCCTGCGTACCTGAAACCTGCTTTTTCTTTTTTCGCACCATCAGGCGTTACCCGCAACGGAGCCCAGGGATGCATGCTTTTCGTTCAGTGATCAATTGCGCCGCTTTCGGCGTGCTGCTATCAGCGCTATCTACTGGCTCACAGGCAAGTGTTCCCGACATAGCCTTGGCCCCAAGCCATGTCGAGGGCTATATCCAGTGCATAAAGGCAGCCTATGCCTCAGAACGCTGGCGCTCAAAGACCGTTGCTGAATGCCGTGCAAGTAATCCGGCTGTGCAGTCGCTACAACAAGGCGACTACGTGGCGCTGACGTTCACCACCGCGCAAAGTAATGACTACAACCAATCCCGAAAGCGTTGGGTCGACTTCGATAAAACCGTCAAGCAATTGATCTACTCGAAGGGTTTGGCGCAGCTGTTCGGCGCTGTAGGTGTGCAAACTGCTTACTCGTTCAAGCAGGTTTCAACTGATCTGGATACGCGCTTCAGTGAGTTGGAGGCGCCGCCGTTCTCTTGGTACCCAGGCAAAAAGCCACCTTACCTGACAGCGTCCGGGCTGACGCTGGAGCAGTTGCATGCGGCTGAGCTGGATCGGTTTTCACGGTGCCTGGGGGCGTCTATCAGTAAGCTCGATGTGCTCACTAGCACTCGCCAAACTGTGGATGTCAAAGCCGGTGCCTGCATCCGCGACATCACCAAGTTGAACTCAGACGCTACTCAAGGGTTGTATAACGTCGGTGATTTCAGCCAGGTCACCAACCAGTATTGGGCACAGATAGCATCAACTCAGGCGCAGGCGAGGGAAGCAGAACGGGTTCGACTCGAACAGGAAAAAGCCAATTCGTGGCCGGTCAGACTCAAGGCTCTGGCGGGACAGGCGATGGTCTTTTTACTGATAATTGCCGGGCTGTTTGCAGCTTATCGGTATTTCAAGGACTTCTTCAGTGTCGGGCATGCTGAAGGAGTAGAGGGGCAATACATAAGCCAGGCTCACTATCGGACGCGACGTACAGAACCTGATGACGCTGACGATGAGCCAAGAAGGGAAGCACCTCGGTCAGCGCCTACGCCTCGGCGCCCGGACCTGGGGACTTTCACGCTGCAGCACAAGAAGGTGTGTTCGCTGACAACCAAACACATGTGTTCGAGTTGCAGCTGGTGGGCAGGCGAGAGGACACCGCACCCGGTTACCAGTGAGCTGTACGTGAAGGTCGGGACGGTCGGGAAATGCTCGCATCGACACCCAGGTTCGCCGTACGGGATGAAACGGTATGACGCGGGGATGACGTGTAAGGATTTTCAGGATCTTGGGGTGTGAGTGGCCGGGAGGGTGGTTGCTGGTCGGCGCTTTCCGATAGATCTCAGACCGAGCGGGTTTTCTGCAGGCATTAAAAAGCCGGCTTGTGGGCGGCGTTATTGGTTGGTTTTGGCCTTATTTTGTTGGAGTTTATGAGGGGTTCAGTTTCTGTCCCCCCATTTATCCCCCCACTCTTGCTCTGCGAGATGCGCTGCTACGTTAACCATCCACGATTTTAGTCTGACTTCTCAGCGATTCAACGGCCTTTGCCAACGCTTCGATATCCGGTGCTTGAGAACCCCAATCTTTCCAGAAATCACGGGTTGCGCTGTCAGGTGTGATGCTGGGGAGGTCCAATTTGATGCGTGATGGTAGGAGTACTGCATCCCCTAGCATTAACGCTTCCACATTCAGCCACCATTGCGGAGCCGAGGTGGTGCGACGTCATTTTTCCTCCGTACATTGTTCGCGATGACCATTTCATTCTGGTGTTAGAGCTTTTTGATCATTGAAGTGAAGCCCCCCGCCCTTCACTTCAATGACTGCAGTAAAGTCTTAAGGCTGCACCAATGCCATTACTTTGCTGATGTAGTCCTGCTCTCCAATAAAGAAGACATGCAGAGCGTTCAAGTCAGGTACCGGCAGGCCTTGTTGGCTCCACAGGTGTTCGATCCGCATACGGTTTGTGCTCGGCGACAGGATGATCGACTCCAGCTTCACGCCTGGGTCACTCAAGCGCGCTTCCAGATCCTTAATGTTCTGCGAGAGCTGAATTTTGTCGCTGCCGGGACCTTCGTGTTCTAGTCCATGAGGATCGATGAAACAGATGCGTTGGCTGCCATCCGCCTTCAGGCTCCAGAGAATGAAGTCAGGATAAAAATTCCCGGCCTCAAAGAAGCCGACTCCCTGCTTGACCAGGTTACGCAGCAGGAAAATACGTTCGCCGCGCTCGGCAAGGTTTGCTTCGTGGGCTTCCAGCCATAGGCGCAAATCGTCGACGAATTGAAACTCGGACTTATTGAGGGCGACGGGCAGGATCTTCACCTTCTCACTGGATAGCAGTGGCTCGTAGAGGTGAGCGGCAAGCTTCAAGCCCTGTACGTACCCATGATCACGCCAGCCAACTTGAGCGAGCTCTTCCTTCAGCGCCTTAATGTCGTCGATTAGGTATTGCTCGGTGGCCTCGACGATCAGGTGGTAGTTAATGTCGTCAGCCGGCAGGTTATCGTTATCGCGGGTCAGCAGAACCAGCTCCATGCGGGGATCGAGGTATTTTCGCTTTTGGTGATTGAAGCAGCGCTCAAGCGCGCCGCTGAGCAGCTCGAAAGCTATTGACTGCCAGTGGCGCAGGTTTGCCATCGAGGGTGCCCACCAATGTGCCGGCACCAGGATGCGATACCAATCAGGGGTCTCCAGCAGCAGCCGTAATGTTTCAGCTTTTACGATGACGTTGTCTAAGTGTCGCTGGCGGCGGAAACGCTCCAGATCGAACCACAGCTTGTCCCAGTCGAGCATCGACAGGCGCAGGACATCGAAATGACGTGGTGGGTTATCGATTGCCTCGGGGGCCAGGCCCATGACCTCTTTGGCCTGGATCATCTGCAGGCGTGGGAAGCGATCAACAACCAATGGCATTCCTCCCTTGGTCATGCCAGGTGGGAGAGCACCGATAGTGAGATCCACGATGGGGCCATGTTTACGGAAGTCGTACTGCTCCTGGGTGTCCTTGCGGAACTTGGAACGGAGGATCTTCAGCTTCTGGCCAAAGTCGTGGGTGACGTTGAGGGTGATTTCCTCAACATGAGGTGCATCGTTCGGCGGTAGGCCTTCGCTTTCTAGGAAGTCGCGGAAGGTTGCCATGAAGTCAGCCTGCACACCGAATACGTTCAGCGTTTCCAGGAAGTGAATATCCTTTGGTGGATTCACCGGTTGATAGCGGCTGGTACGCATCAGGCTCATTTCTTTGCCTTTTAGGCGCACTCCACGTCCGAACAGCTGAATGATCTGTGCGCCTTCACTCTGGCCCATGCGCATAAGGCCCAGGCTGGACACCCGCCAGCAATCCCAGCCTTCGATGAACTTCTTCGAGCCAACCAGCATGTGTATGGGAGAGGTCGGTTTATGTACGTCGCCAAATACGGGCTCGCCAAATTCGCTGGGGCGCACCTCGGCCAGGGACTGTTTGTTTTCCAGTTCGTCCTGAATGTGTTTGGCCAGCGCAGCAGCATCGCCGACGTTGATTACTCCAAAGGGTTGGTCGGCTTTGCCAACCTTCAGCAGCAACTCACCGCTGTCGCCTTTCACGCGTTCTACCACCAAGTGACCGCCGCCAGGGGCATGGAACAGACGCTGGCAGATGTCAGAATAGAACTGTGCCGCGCTTTGCTTTAAGCCCTTTAGGTAAGGGAACGACTGCACGAAGATGTCGCGCCCTTGGGCATCGAGCAGACCCGTCTGCTGGCTATTACCGTTTAGTACGGTATGGATGAGCGTGGTAAAGGCTTCACGGTGCGCAAGAAAGCGTGCAAGGAAGTCGAGGATTTGTGCCACATCGGATGGCGATACGTTTTCCTCATCGACCTTGCGCCCGGTGACGCTGGCACCGACAAAGACCCACAACGGCTTTTCCAGGTTGTAGCCGGTGTAGCGATTGCCGGCCTCGGTGAACATGCGCAGCTGCTGATAAAACCCCAGTAGGGCTGCGGTCAGGTAAGTGTCCTTGTGGGCCAGCTCATCCCGAGGCAGGTTGAATATGCGGTAGTCCTTGCCATAGCCGTCCGCATAAAAGTAGCGGTAGCTGTAATCGAAAAGCACTGCTTTGGCGTAGCTCTCGGCCAGTACGCGGTCGTTGGCTGCTTTGACTGCCTGCTTGAAGGTGGCGGAGTACTCGAAGGTGAAGCCCTTGGCCGCCAACTTATCGCGCTTGCTTTTCCAGTCACTGCCACTCATGCCCCGGTGGCCCTCGTCTACCAGCAGCAGGTTGGCATCGCCAAAACTGTCGACGGCCATTTGTTTAACCTTTTGTTCGTCCGCCAGTTTGGTAATTTCAGTCAACAGCGGCACATCGAGGGCGTTTTGCCCTCGTGAGATCAGGTCACTTTCCTGGCGCAGTGGCTCTGGGTAGAAGCCGTTTTCGCGCAGCTCACGTTCGTGCTGCTCGGACAGGCGTTCGTTCGGCGACAGAACAATGACCCGGCTGTAAGCATCGGCCTGGCCGGTTGCTCGCGTATGCTGGGCAAACTGCAGTAGGTTTACATGCATAAGCAGGGTCTTGCCGCTGCCCGTGGCGTTTTGCAGACAGAGTTTGTTGAGGTCTTCAACAGCGTACGCGCCGATGCCTGTTTCGCGCCCCTGGCCTTGGTGGTGCTGGTTGAAACGCTCGATAAACGCATTAAGCGCGGCACACAGACCCTGGCGGTCGTTGAAGTAGCGGTCGAGGTAGATTTCAACAAAGAGCAGGGTCAGCCACTGAAAGTACTTCCAGGCGATTTCTCCCTTGTGTTTGCGCCGGGCATTGATGGTCCGCGTATGCACCACCAGGTTGGCGTCGTAACGCTCCAAATCAGTCGGGGTTAGGGTGGCCGAGGTCGGCAGATGCGAGACCAGCTTTGCTAGAAAGCGGTGCTTGCCGTCTGGGCCGATGCCGGTCTCGGTAGTGCGCAGTGCTTTGGCAATAAGCTCCAGTGGTCGCACCTGACGACCTTCATCCTTGTGCACCACCAAGGGGTCGATGCCAATCAAGCTTATAAGGTACTGGTTCAGTACCAAGGCATCCTGAAAGTGACTGGCCACCAATGGAGGTTGTACTTTGCTTTTACGCGGGGCTCGACTTACAGCCATCTCAAGCATCCTCCCACATACGCTGAGCGAAGGTCTCTTCGATCAGACGCACGCGCGTGAAGGCACTGCCGTCGGTGGGTAGGGCATGATTACCGTTGACGTAGATGTGTTCGAATTCGCTTTCGCGCGGATTGATGCCGCGCTTGTTCAGCCAAGCTTCCAGCGCTGCTTGATCGCGGCCGGAGTCGCCGGTCAGCTTGCGCCAGATCACCAGCACGCGCTCGCGGGACAAGTCGTCGCCCGGTACGGTCAAGATGTGACCTTCCACACTGCGGAACCAAAACTCGCCGTCGTCACGTTCTTTGATGGCGCTGGTTCGCCAGCGTGTGTCCTGATCTTTGGGCAGTTCCGGGTCAGTCTCACGCATCAGTTCAATGGCGTAACGACGCGGCTGGTCGAGGTGGGCCACATGCAGGCCAATCAGCCAGTTGAAGGTTTCCACCAGGTCGATGGTTTTCTCCACTTGGGCATCGCTGCCGGCCTGTTTGACCTTGAGCTTGTAGGACGTTGGGTCAGCGAACTCGCGAACGTTAAGCAGGCTTGGACTACCGGCCGTTTCGAACTCCAGCCAGTACTTGAATAGATAGTCGCGTGCCATTTCGTGGAATTCGGACGAGCTGACATCTAGTCGGGGAGTATCCGGCAGTCGCAGATTGTTTAGCGTGTCCTCAAAAGACTCCAAGCGCAGATATTTGAAGCATTGGCCCATGCCGTCACGAGAGGAGGGCTTGCCATTTTTCCAACTGGAGGCATAAACGGCTTTTTGGATTCTGACTCGGAGTACTGTATCGAAATGCTGGCCCATCTCGACCAGAGTGTATTTGCGTTTTCCGCCATCTTCTTTGTTGAGGTCTATTACTGCTTGCGCTGTAGTTCCAGTGCCCGCAAAAAAATCCAAAATGCAGGCATCATTATCGGCTCCGATTTTTGTGATTTTCTTTAGCAACCCAGAGGGCTTTGGAAAACCAAACTCACGCAGTCCCATCGCTCCGAGCTCGACGGTACCCTGTTCGTAGATTACATCGGTATCGGTCCAGATAGATTTTGCCTTGGCTGTGCTTTTTCGCGCTTTTTCGTAGACGTTCCACCCGCCATCTCGACGCTGCTTGGCAAGGATTTTCTGCGTGCCTTGGTGACTTATCGCAAGTTGAGACTTCTCTTTTCCCCAACGCCAACATGATTCGGCACCCGTGCTGTTTAGTGGGAAAATCTCAATGCAGTAGTCATCGCTTAATTCAAGGGATACCGCAGCATATCCCTCAGGGTCAACTGAAGATGGGCTGGCGTACAATGGGTAATACAAGTTTGGACGATTGAACCGTCCGAATTTTGGGTTTCTGTTCCTCAGCTCCCATAGCTCGTATGGTCCGATGCCATCCTTAAGTGCGTCAGGGTTAACCGGCTTGTCGAGTTCGTTGACTTCTGCCTCGGTTCCCACTGAGTAGGCGAGGACATACTCATGTGTCTTTGCAATTGGCTGGTAGGTCTGTCCGCGCTTGTTGGACTGGACAATTATATTTGTTTGAAAAGCTTCGCTACCGAACTGATCGTTAAAGATCGTTTTGGCCGTCGCTTGCTCGTTGTCGTCGATGCTGCAAAAGAAATTTGCTCGGTTCGAAAGTAGTGGTGAGACTTCCCTCAGTCTGTCCTGCATCATCGAGATCCAGCTAGAATGCTGGTATTGGTCCTTGTACTTGAAATCGTCCCCTCCGGTGTTGTACGGCGGATCGATGTACACCATGTCGAATGACGCATGTGTGCTTTTTTCAATGAGCCGTAGAGCTTGGAAATTGTCGGCGTTAATTAACAACCCATCCTGGCTTTCATCTGTGTTGCTGATGCTAGCCAACAGTCTTTCCTTGAAGGACTCCTCAAAGAAAGCAGTATCCACGCTAAGGTAGGGTTGGGATGACAGGAATGCCACCGATAGCGGCTCGCTATACCCTGGCTGAGCCATGTCTTCCTCGGTTTGGTCAATGGCAAAAAGCTTCACCCACTCTTCACGCTGCCGCTCATTGGCAGCAATTTCCGGATAGAAACTTTCTGGAATGCGGTTCAAGGTAATGCAGTACTGAGTTTCGACAACGAACTTCTTCTTGAGCCAAAGCTTTTTTTGGAAGTCTTCGAGCTGGGCGAGGAAGTCGACAACACGCCGTGCAATCTTGCGCAGTACGCGTAGCTTTTTCAGGTATTCATCCACTCGCGGAGCATCGGCGGCCTCGATGTCGTCGAGGCGGATGATCTCGTTCTTGATATAAAAATCCAGCTCGCGGCGCAGAAAACCACCCAAGTTCTTATGGATGAAGTAGTCCATGGTATTACGGGCCGTGAACTGGCCCAGGTATTTGCCTAGTAGCGTGCGAGTGGGCTGCTTATCGGTGGGGGCTGGCGCAAATAGTGGCTGCTCGAATGCGCGATACTCAGGGTGTTTGAATACCAGGTTGGCGAGCTGCTCGCCTACTACCTGTTCAGCCTCTGCTAGACGTTTCTGTTGCCAGGTGCCGGCTTGGCCGGACTTCGTGCTGTCCGGGCGGTAGTCGAATTGTACGATGAGCTCCGGTAGCCCTTTATCGTTGGTTTCCAGCTTCAGCGGTTCTGCCGCGTGGATGATAAAGAATCGCTCTTGGCCTTCCTTGACGTTGTTGTGTTCACCCTCTGCCGCTGCTGCCAGGCGGAAATGTACCTTTAAGGGGGCTGTGGTTGCTGGCTGGAATTCGAAACCGCTTTGCGGGCCCTGTTCTTTGGCCAGGGCTGCAGTGAGGTCGAAGGTGAAGTTGCTGAGTGCCTCGCTCGACTTGATGTAGTACTGGTCTTTATTGGCCCAGTGCAACATGAGCTCTCGGCCATCGTAGGGCACAGCATAGGGAGCGGCACGGCTGTCGTTTTCGGCGACAAAGTAGCGCTTCGACATGAAGTCGCCTTTGTCGTAATAGCGGCTGAAGAAGCGGTACAGGTGTTCGTATACCTGGGCATCGTCAGCCAGTACGCCGCCGCCATCGCGTGCGTGCTGCTGGGCAAGCTCGTATTCCTTACCGACCTTGGTGCCGCGATATTCAGGCTTCAGTTCACCCGTGGGTAAGAAAGCATCTTCCCCGAGAGTCTCGGCGACTTTTAGGCGGGCGGCTTCTAACGCGTCATGAGCGTTACTTTGCGATTGGCCGGCGAAGTGGGCATCGATCTCGCTGCCCAGTTCGGTATCGATAAAGGCTTTGATCTGCGCGCTTCGGGCGTGAAGGATGCGGTACAGACCGAAGTCGAGTTCAGACTGATTGAGCTGGAAGAGATCACCCAGAAGGGCGATAAATTGGTCTTTTTGCTTGCTCATATGTGCTTCTCAAAAATGGGTCAGGCGTAGGGCTTGAAGTCGTTGTTGTCGCGAATTAGTAACTGCATCAGCTTGGGATGGATAAAGAGCTTTTCCTTGCCGACCTGCACCTCTTGCAGAACGCCAATGACGACCAGCTCTTTGAGGTAGCGCGAGGCGGCTTGGCGCTGAGCAATCTGCTTGTCGACGACGTTGCTGATGCGGCAGTAGGGCTGCTCGAAAATTACGTCCACCAGCTCGCGGGAATAGGTTTTCGGCAGATGCTCGCGAACAAACTGGGTGGTGTGCTCGGACAGGTTGCGGATGGCAGCAATTTTGGTGCTGGTCCAGCGGGCGGTTTCTTCCACGGCGCTGAGCATGTACAGCAGCCAAGGCTCCCAGGCTTGCTCGCGGGTAACATCGAGCAGCAGACGGTAGTAATCGGCTCTATGCGCAATGATGTAACGGCTAAGGTAGAGAATCGGCAGATTCAGCAGACCTTCCTGGATTAGGTACAGGGTATTGAGCACTCGCCCAGTACGGCCATTGCCGTCGGTGAACGGGTGAATGGCTTCGAACTGATAATGGCCAACAGCCATGCGCACCAGTGGGTCCAGGTCAGTCTCGTTGTGCAGGAAACGCTCCCAGTTGGCGAGCAGGTCACGCAAGCGATCCTCACCCTCCGGTGGGGTGTAGATGATCTCGCCGGTACGGTCATTGGCCAACTGGGTACCTGGCACCCGGCGTATATCCATGTTCACGCCCTTGAGCGTGCGACAAATCTCGACTGCTGTGCCGGTGGAGAGTGGGCGCTCGGCCAGCGACTGGTAGCCTTGATGTAGGGCCTTGCGGTAGCGCAGGGCTTCCTTGGTCGCGGGGTCGGCATGGTTGTCGCCATCTTGGACGTGCTGGAAGAGCAAATCCGTGGTGGTGACGATACTTTCGATCTCCAAACTGTCCTTGGCTTCCAGCAACGGGATGGTGTTGATCAGCATTGTCTGGTTAGGGATCAGCTCGGCTGCCTGTTTCAATTCGGCTAAGGCTGTGCGCGCCTTAATACAGAGTTTGAGCACTGCGCGGGTTTCAAGCTCGGCCGCCGGTGGCAAGGGCGGAAGCTGGTTATAGGGCTTGTCGGCCTGCCAGGGGAAGTGGGATGCAGTCATGGATGATAGCCTGGTCCTTGGGGTATCCACCTAAAGGCAAGGGCGCTCATCAGAGCGCCCTTTTTCGTGGCGTCAGTGTAAACATGTGTCCTTTACGTGTCGCTGTTTTTTGATTTCTGCGACATGTTTTGTTCTTGTGTCGCTGGTGGCGACATGTTCGCAAAACATGTTCTTGAAATCGGTTTTTTGCGACATATCAGGCGACTGCCCAGTGAATGGTAAAGAGCGCATGAGTACGGCTGGAACGGTGCAGGCGTTTCTCAAGTGCCTCGATGAGTGCATCACGTCGTGCTTCGATCTCGTCCTCCACGGAGAAGATCTCTTGGCGCTGGCGGCGTTGTTCGCCTTCCACCTTGCGAATGTCGTCCTGGAGACGGCGTGCTTCGTCCATGCTCTGGGCGGTACGGGCTTGCCGCTTTAGGCCTTTCAGCTTGAGTTTGGTGTCTTGTAGTGCCTGTTCGGCAGCGAGGATGCGGTCTTCGGCCCAGGCATCAAGTTTTTCACGCTCCTGCTGGAAGAATTTGTCGTTCTGCTCCAGCGCCTGGCTCAATGCTGCATCGAGCTGGCGACGGGCGTTGCCATGCAGATCATCTGGGGGCGTGGCATGGGTTGGCTCGGCTGTGGCAGAAAGCTGGAAGAGTTTCTCGCAGGTTTCCTGGTCAAGCAACTCGCCGGTATCTGCCATTGCGGTGAATACCAGGTGTTCCTCATGCTGGAAGCTGTCGAGCTCTAGCAAGTTGAGTTGCAGCCAGCCCTGCTGACCGACCAGCTGCTCAATGACGCTGATACGCGGGTTACGGCTTTCCAGCCATAGCGCATAACTGAAGCGCAGAGTCGCTGTGGGGGCAGGAGCATTACGTCCTTGATCTAATACGTATTCGCCCAACGGGTGCGTCAGGCGGTAGATTCGAGTGTTCTCAATCTGAGCTTGCTTTGCCAGCTCGCCCTTGCGAATGAGCTGGTAGTGCCCGGTTGCGATCTGGGGGAGGGGCGGTAGGCTAAGGTCGAAGGTTAGTAACTTGCTGTCGAACCTTGCTTGTTCTGCCAGGATGTACTGGGTCAGCTGCCAAAAAAGACGCGTGATTCTATCTAGTTGGCTTTCAGCGCGTTCTTTGTGGGTTTTAAGTAGGCTGTGGATGTCTGCATCGAAATTTTCCAGCAGGAGCTTTTCGGTTTCCAGCATGCGTGCCTGGATATCTGCATCCAGTTCCTCGCGCAAGCTGGCGAAAGCGGCGTCGATCTCTTGAGGCGTGCGGCAGCGGTCGTAGATTTCGGCAATGCGCTTCTCGAAGTCGATGCCGATTTCGATCCTGCCGAGTACTTGGTCAGACGCACCGAAGACACCATCGAACAGGTGAAGCTTGTCCTGCAGTAGCTCCAGTACGCGCTGGTCTGCGGCATTACGTTGGTTGAGGAAATTGATCACAACCACGTCAAAGCGCTGCCCGTAGCGATGGCAGCGACCAATGCGTTGCTCTACGCGCTGGGGGTTCCAGGGCAGGTCGTAGTTCACCACCAGGGAGCAGAACTGCAGGTTCACACCTTCGGCGGCCGCCTCGGTGGCAATTAGGATTTCGGCATTATCTCTGAAGTGGTCGATCAGCGCAGTACGGCGGTCGATGGCGGGGGAGCCGGTGACGCGGTCGCTGCCATGGTAGCGAGCCAGCCAGCGCTGATAGATGCCGGTAGCGGCTTCACCCTGATTGCCACCGCTGAAAGTGACAATCTTGCCAGCGTGACCATGAGCTTCGAGAAAACGGGCCAAGTATTCCTGGGTGCGACGAGATTCAGTGAAGATCACCGCCTTACGCGGTGCGCCCATGCCAGACATACGTGCGAAGCCTTGCTCCAACGCGTTCAGCAGGGCGAAGGATTTTTGGTCTTCACGAATGTTGTGAGCGATCTCGATATAAACATCGAGCTCTGCGATTTCTTTACTCAGCAGATCGAAGTCGACTTTGTTGGCTGAGTCATGGGCCTCATAGTTGGCAGACTCTTCCGCTGCTTCGAGAAGGTCTTCCTCTAGGTCGTCTTCTTCTATCAGGTGCTCGAACCATTCCTCATCGATGCTCTGGCGGTCCAGCAATTTCTGCAGGCGTGCTTTGATGGCTTGCAGCGTGGCGACTACAGCCTCCGTGGACGAGGCCAGCAGCTTGCGCAGAATAAGGGCCACGAGATGTTTCTGGCGCTGTGGGAAACCATAGCTGAAGTCGCGGTGCAGATACGCGGAGATGAGGTCGTAAAGCCTCTGCTCGTCATCGCTCGGGGTAAATGGTGTGGTCAGCGCATGGCGCTGGGTGTAGGGCACGTACTCAAGTACGTCCCTACGCAGGGTGCGCTTGATGAAGTGTTGCAAACGACGGCGTAAAGCTGCCAGGTCACCATCAGTATTGTTGTACTGAGCACGAAAGCTGCGCTCATCGCCGAAGATGTCCTCGTCAATCAGCGAGCTGAGCCCATACAGCTCCATGAGTGAGTTCTGCAACGGTGTGGCAGTTAGTAAGAGCTTGCGTCGCCCGGCCAGTGAGCGCTTGAGGGATTGCCCCGTTTCGTTGCTTTTTCGGTGGGCATTACGCAGCTTGTGGGCTTCATCGATGACGACTAAATCCCAGGGAACATTGCCTAGCTGCTCCTCCATACGCGCAGCGAAGTGGAGTGACATGATGCTGATAACGTCGCGGTCCAACGGATCGTAAATGCCGTCTTGGCGAAGCTGTTTCCAGGTGCGGGCATCCAGCACTTGGGCGGGCAAATTGAATTTGTCGGAAAGCTCCTGCGCCCATTGTTTGCGCAGTGCCGCAGGGCAGATAACCAAGAGGCGGCGACGGCGTTCGGCCCAGAGCTGTCCTAAGACCAGGGCGGCTTCAATCGTTTTACCCAGACCGACTTCATCAGCCAGCATCACGCCTTTGCTCAGTGGGTTTTGCAGGGCAAAAAGGGCGGCATCAATCTGATGAGGGTTGAGGTCGACACTGGCATCGAAAAGCGACTGGGAAAGCCGGTCCTCCTCGCTGGCTGCACGGCGACGTGTTAGCTCCCAAGCAAAATACTTGGCGTGGTGAGGGGTGAGCGTACCTTTCGATTCAATAGTCGGCATTGATTGCTCTCTGATGTTCCTATTAGCCCGTTTTGCTTTTAGGTGTCTGTGGATATGCAGACTTTTAGATAAAGCGACTATAGCCAGTGGGTCGGGAGTTCGAGGGCATAGTTTTTGGCTACCCTCTCTAAGGCAGTCAGTATTTCTTGGTGTCGAGCGGTATCAGCAGGCTGCCACGTTGAGCGGCGATCCAACAAGGATTTCAGCTCACTCAGATTGTGCATCCCTCGGGATACCAAAAAGGTTGAATCGCCCCGGGTTCTTTAGACACCCTGCAAGCTCATTGCGTAACGCTTTTCAAACTCTACCGGCGACAGCTGATTGTTGAAACCATGACGACGTTTCGCGTTGTAGAACATCTCGATGTAATCAAACACATCACTACGTGCACCTTCGCGTGTGGGGTAGATTTTCCGCTTGATCCGTTCCCGTTTCAGAAGCTGGAAAAAGCTCTCGGCCACGGCATTGTCATGACAGTTGCCTCGACGACTCATGCTGGCAACCAAATTGTTCGCCTTCAAAAAGCTGCGCCAATCGGAGCTGCTGTATTGGCTGCCTTGGTCGGAGTGAACCATCACCTCCTGTTTCGGTTTACGCCTCCAAACCGCCATCAATAACGCATCAATTGCCAAATCACTGGTCATCTGCGACTTCATTGACCAGCCAACGACCTGACGAGAAAACAGATCCAGCACCACTGCCAAATACAGCCAGCCTTCATACGTGCGAATGTAGGTGATGTCGGTGACCCAAGCCTTGTTGGGTTCTACGACATCGAACTGGCGCTTCAGCAAATTGGGTGAGGCTACCGCTGGCTTACCGCCGTACTTTCCAGGGCGACGTCGATACCCTGTCTGAGAGCGCAGCCCTTCAAAACGCATCAGCCTCGCCACACGATGGCGACCACAGTTTTCTCCGACCTCGCGCAGATCATCATGGATTTTTCGATACCCATAAACGCCGCCGCTCTCCAGCCATGAGTGCTTGATCAAACCCAGCAGTCGCTGATCGTCTTTAGCTCGTACAGATTGCGGCTCAGACAGCCAGGCGTAATAACCGCTGGGATGGACTTTCAGCGTCACGCAAAGCCGTCGAATCGAATAGTCGCCCGCGCGCTGTTTGATAAAGGCGTACTTCAGCCGCACTCCTTGGCAAAGTACGCGGCGGCCTTTTGTAATATGTCTCGCTCTTCAGTCACCCGCTTGAGTTCCGCTCGAAGACGACGCAACTCAGCGTGCTGATCATCATCCTGCTGCCGTTCTTCTTGAGGTTTGCTGTAGCGCTTTATCCAGGCATAGAGGCTATGCGTCGACACGCCGAGACGAGCCGCTACATCAGCGACAGGCAGCTTCTTTTCGGTCACTTGATTGACCGCTTGGATTTTGAATTCTTCGGGGTAACGCGGGTTGCTCATGGCACCTCCTAATTGGCCTCAGTTTAAGGCAAAGAGGTGTCTACGAAACCCGGGGCTATTCATGATCAGCAGTTGAGCGGCCCAAGACGGAGGTGTGGAGTTTACCCTGAGCTTTATCATCAGCTCCGGCACATCCTGCCAACGTAAAGCTTCAAAGTGCTCACGCTTCCGAGCCTTCTTCTTTTCAGCACGGCTCAACAGATTCTCTAAATGCCCGCGCCAGCGAGCAGGGTTCTCACCTTGTCGTAGATTACGTGCCTTGGCGGCATCCAGAACCTGCTCAATTTGCCCACGCACCTCGTCAGCGGTTCTGGTCTTGGTGGCCCAGATGGGTTGCAACACCATAAGTACTTCGGGAGTGCCGATGTCTTCGGCTGACAGCTTGCCTATGTGATCAAACGCATACAGCTCTAGCTTTCGCAGCCAGCCTTTACGCCATTTCTCCGACCACGCCGCGCCGTGAGCATCACGGTATTCCGTTGCGAGCATCTCGAACTTCAGTTGCTTGGCTTCGCTTGCACGTTGGGCTTCCCGTTGAGCAGCGCGCTCTATGTCTCTAGCTGCCAGGGGATCAATGCCATCGCTCAATTGGCTGCGTTTGGCGCTGGCGTCTTGTCTGGCTTTCTTGAGACTGACCTCAGGAAAGGAGCCCAAGCCCATCTCCCTACGACGCCCCGCCAGTTGGAAGTGAAGCAGCCAGGATTTACGCCCGATAGGTTTGACGACCAAGCGAAGCCCATCACCATCTTCATAGGTGCCGGGTTCGGTTAGGTTTTCGACTTGTTTCGGATTCAGCTTACCCATTGGATTTCCCCTGTCGTCCCTTTGTCCCCCCACTTCATCGTCGGATGAGGCTAAATGGCATTGAACACCATTGGACGGGGGAATGCCTGAAACCCCCGGAATAGCTAAGCTATCAGGAAGATTCTCGAACGGGATAGGATTATCTCGGACAATTAAAAAGCCGGCTTGTGGCCGGCTTCCAGGGGACGGCTTTGGCTAATTTATGGTAAGCCGCAACCGTCTTCAAAACGTTGTCTGGCGCGAGGGCCGACAGAAAGGGGCAGGGTGGGCAAGCAGTGTGTTGCCTCACCAGGCTCTCAGGTAGGCGTTGCGACCTGGAGCAAATGTGCGGCGTAGCATACTGGGTATGTGGCGCATTGCCCAGCAAAAAATGCGCAGCAAACGCTCAAGACGGGCGGTTGCTACGCAAGTGGCCCCACCAGAACACCCACCCCAACACGCTGAGCCTCTGCGTTTTACGCTGGGTCGCGGTGTAGGTCTCGGTAGGGTGCTCGTCGCTGTCGTGACTGTGCAGGCGCAAGGCGCCGTTGCGCCGCAGGCTGAGGCTGTGGACGCGCACGCGGCCGTTGTGCAACACGGCGTACAGCTCGCCCTCGACTATGGTGGTCATGCTGCAGTCGATGGCCAGCGGGCTGCCGCGCGGTAGCAGGGGGTTCATGTTGTTGGCCGGCATGGTCAGGCACATTGCCTTGCCAGGGTCGACGCCGACGGCGCTGAGGGCACGCGCCGGCAAGCGCAGGTAACGGTTGGCGATGGGGCTGAGTTGCCGTGATTGCATGGCGTAGAAGGGCAGTTGTATGTCATCTGCGCTGTGGGCAGCGAGCAGGCTCGGTTCTACCGGCGCTGGGCCGGGCGCACGCAGTGCCGCGTTCAGGCGCGGCATGGGGGTGGGGTGTTTGGGGCCTTCGCCAGTGCGCAGCCATTTACTGCACACGCACAGCAACTCGGCGATTTCATCGAGGCGCGCCAAGGGCACACCACGCCTGAACCAGTTGTTGACGTGCTGCGGCGTAACTTTGCGCTGCAGGGCAAAGTCAGAAGGCGACAGGTTGCATTCGAGCAGCAGGGTTTTAAGACGATCACCGGACGTATTCATGAGATCCGAGTCTAGAGCCCATCCGAAGGCGCAGCTATAAACAGGGGGTTCATATTTTGAGTGGGAAATCGGCGGAATCTTCAGGCATTGCCTAGGGCGCTGTAGGAATATTCATTTGAAGAAAGTCGCCGTTGCCGTCTCGACGCCAAGGGGGTGTTTTGCCCACAATCGGTGGACTTGCTTTCAGGCCTGAAGGGTTTCGGACCGATCCTACGTTCGCTGTCGACCTTTCGCTGTTGTTGCGCACTGTCATCAGGGCTAACTTCCTCGGGTCGCCGATATTTGGCGATTTGGGTGTGAGAACCCGATGAATTGGAAGCAGCCATGTTATGGCGGCTGTGCGCGGGCAGACTTCGGTCTGGCCGAGTCTCCATATCCTCGGTTTCTCACCCCGCGTACGGCTGCCACCCTAGTCTCGTGAGAAGGATTGCGGTGAAGGCTCCTGAATCGGTATGGAGTTAGATCATGAAAAAAATCGTTCCCGACCCTCCGCTTCATCCAGTGCCCAATCCCTTCATTGCCACCCCTTACTTCTCCATCCACAGCGACCTGATCCCCCCTGACTCTTTGGCATTCGCCAGTGAACTGCTGCGCGGTATCCACGAAACCACCAATGAATTCTGTCGCGCCCATTGCAGTGAGCCGGGGCAGGGCATGCTGGTGAATGTGCTGCATTCGGCCGAGATGGCCAGGGCCTTGGTCGAGCATGCGCTGGGCAAGCTGCAGGAGGTCCAGCCATGAGCCTGGAGGCCGGCGAGACGGCCGGTGTGGTTGATTTCATCCGTAGCCCGCAATTGCCCAAAGGCCTTTTTCGTATTGCGCCGGGGGTGCCCTGTGATTACGCGCTGGAGCAGGCTTCAACAGTACTGGGGTGTGTGCACTCGCTGCTGCGGGCGGGGCTGGTGGATGACGAGGGCGACATGATGTGGGCCGCCTATTACCTGAGCGAATTCGCCAAGGCGATCATTGATGATGTGGGGCTGGGGATGAACCGCGTCAAACCCTAGCGTCTACAGAAAACAAAAAGCCCCGCATTAGCGGGGCTTTTTGTTAAGCGGTGCTTAGCCTTTGTAGGCAGCAACCGACTTGGTGATCGCAGCACGGGCAGCGTCAGCGCCGTCCCAGCCTTCGATCTTGACCCACTTGCCCTTCTCCAGATCCTTGTAGTTGGCGAAGAAGTGCTCGATCTGCTGGATCAGCAGCGCTGGCAGGTCGGTGTATTCTTTGACGTCGACGTACAGCTGCGACAGTTTGTCGTGCGGTACGGCGATGACTTTGGCGTCGCCGCCGCCGTCGTCGGTCATGTTCAGGATGCCGACCGGACGGGCACGGATAACCGAGCCTGGGGCAACCGGGTAAGGGGTAACAACCAGCACGTCCAGCGGATCACCGTCGTCAGCCAGGGTGTTCGGGATGTAACCGTAGTTGGCCGGGTAGAACATCGGGGTGGCCATGAAACGGTCAACGAACAGGCAATCGCTGTCTTTGTCGATCTCGTACTTGATCGGGGCGTGGTTGGCTGGAATCTCGATGGCGACGTAGATGTCGTTCGGCAGGTCTTTGCCAGCCGGAATCTTGCTGTAGCTCATTGGGCAGTGCCCCCATGTTTGGCCAAAAATTGGTCGCGATTATAGGCACATTCCGCAGGGCTTGCCACGTCCGCCCTGATGTCCGGCAGCGTCAGTCGTGTGGCTGCTGGTAGCGGGGGTGGTTGTGCTGCAACTGCTGCAGGCGCGCGAGCGGGTCCTGGCGGTAAAAACCGCGCAATTGCTGGTACACCGCGGGGTAGGCTTCGTTGAGCAGGTCGGGGGCGCTGAAGAAGTATTCGCTGGTGACGGCGAAAAATTCTGCCGGGTTTTCTGCCGCGTAGGAGTCGATGGCCGTTTCGGCGTCCGGGTTGCGGTCAAGCTGGTGGTTGAGGTCGTCGTAGGCCTCTTGCATGGCCTGTGCCCAGTCGTTGACGCGCATGTCGTTGTGCAGTGGCGGCAAGCCATTGGCATCGCCATTGAGCATGTCGAGCTTGTGCGCCAGTTCGTGGATGACCAGGTTGTAGCCCTCCCAGCCGCCGCTCGCCAGCACCCCCGGCCAGGCCAGAATCACCGGGCCCTGCAGCCAGGCTTCGCCGCTGTGTTCACCGTTCCATTCATGTTCCACGCCGCTGGCGTCGCGATGGCGCTGGGGGCTGAGGAAGTCGTCGGGGTAAAGGATGATTTCGTGAAACCCCTGGTACCAGTTCAGCGCACCCAGGTGCAGCAGTGGCAGTTGCGCCTGGGCCGCCAGAAACAGCCGTTGCTCACCGTCCAGCTCAACCCCGGGCAGCGGGCTCAGGTGCTTGTCGGCCAGAAACAGTACGCAGGCTTCGCGTAGCCAGCGGTCTTCTTCGGCGCTGATGCCGTCGAGCATCGGCAGGCGCGCGCGAACCCGCTGCCAGCGCTGCGGGTCGACGGGGTGGCGGGCCAGGGTGCGGCGGCGGCGCCAGGCGCTGAGTGACCACATGGCCAGGAATCAGTGAGCTTTGGCGGTTTTACGGCTGAGGCGGCCGCGCACCAGGCCAATGATCATCGGCAGCAGCGACAGCAGGATGATCGCCACGATCATGATCGAGAGATTCTGCTTGATGAACGGCACGTTGCCGAAGAAGTAGCCCAGGGTAACCAGGCCGCCCACCCACAGTACGGTGCCGGCAACGCTGAAGCCGAGAAAACGCGGGTAGTGCATCTTGGCGATGCCGGCGACGAAGGGCGCGAAGGTCCGCAGGATCGGCAGGAAGCGCGCCAGGGTCACGGTTTTACCGCCATGGCGCTCGTAGAAGTCGTGGGTTTGCTGCAGGTAGTCGCGGCGGAAGATTTTCGAATTGGGGTTACTGAAGAGTTTTTCACCCGCTGTCCGGCCGATGACGTAGTTGGTGCTGTCGCCAAGAATGGCCGCGGCCATCAGCAGGCCACCGAGCAGTACCGGGTCCATGCCGCCGCCTGCTGCCACGGCGCCGGCAATGAACAGCAGGGAGTCACCCGGCAGGAACGGCATGACCACCAGACCGGTCTCGCAGAAAATCACCAGGAACAGGATCGCGTAGATCCACGGGCCATAGTTGTTGACCAACAGGTCCAGGTAAGTGTCGAGATGCAGAATCAGATCCAGCGGGTTGAAGTCCATGTACAGCACCTGTTGTCTTTGCCCCGCGCGGGGGTGTGCGATGTCTGGCTATGCGGGCGCGATCAACCGCTACCCATGCGATGGGTAAAGTTTCACACATTATGAGGGGGCGTATTATACGGAGGCGACAAGAAACTGCCTGCGCAGTTTGTAGCGGCGGATTTCTGGGGCTGTAGGAGCCAGGCTTGCCGGCGAACAAGACGCTGCGGTGAGGCGGCAATACCGCGTCATCGTTCTTCGCGGGCAAGCCTCGCTCCTACACTAGGATCAGTCGGAATTGATCGGCAGGATGTAGCTTTTGAACTCGGTGTCTTCATGAAAGCCGATGGACTCGTAGGTCTTCATCGCCACTTCATTGTTGCTGCTGGTGGAAACGCGCATGCGCACGGCGTTGGTTTCCTTGGCCATTTTCTTGGCTTCGCGCATCAGGTGGTCGGCGACCAGCATGCGGCGGGAGTCTTCGGCGACAAAAATGTCGTTAAGAATCCATACACGCTTGAGCGACAACGACGAGAAGCTCGGGTAGAGCTGGCAAAAGCCCATCAGTTTATTGTCGTCATCGTCTGCCAGGGCGAGGTAAATGACAGACTCATCATGCCTCAGGCGTTTCTCCAGAAACGCGCGGGAAGAGTCAGGAAATGGCAGCTGGCCATAAAATTCGCGATACCTGACAAACAGCGGGGCAAGCAGGTCCAGGTGTTCCAGGGTGGCTTTGATGATCCGCATAAGCAGGCCTCAGTGTCCATGGGAATGTGCGGCAAATCGCCAGCCGCCTTGGCAGATGCTGCCTCAAGAGAATTAGAAAGCGCAATCTACAAACGATTGCGCCTCAGGGTTTGCTCAACAGGAAGTTGCCCTTGTTAGCTGTATGGGTATCGGCTTCCAGCGTGTGCACCTGCGCTTCATCCTTGAGGTTGACCCCGGACAGCTGCCGGCGGCAGGCCTCGCGCATCAGGTACAACAGGCGATGGGCGGCCATGCCGTAGCTGAGCCCCTCCAGGCGCACATTGGATATGCAGTTGCGGTAGGCATCGGTCAGGCCGACCTTGGGGTTGAAGGTGAAGTAGAGGCCGAGGCTGTCGGGGGAGCTCAGGCCCGGGCGCTCACCGATCAGGATCACGGTCATTTTCGCCCCGAGCAGTTCGCCCACTTCATCGGCAACCGCCACCCGGCCTTGCTCCACCAGGATTACCGGTGAGGTCGACCAGCCGTCGGCGGCCGACTGTTCTTCAAAACGGCTCAGAAACGGCAGGGTATGGCGGTGGACGGCCAGCGCCGAAAGGCCGTCGGCGACGACAATGGCAAGGTCGACGCCGCCGGGGTTGGCCTGGGCATGCTCACGCAGTTGCCGGGCCGACTCCGGGTGCAGGCGTCGGCCAAGGTCGGGGCGTTGCAGGTAGCTGTCGCGGTCAGGGGCGGCGCTGTGCAGCAGCAGGCTGTCGCGTTGGCGCTCGCTCAGCTGGGCCTGCAGCCCCTGGTGGTCGAACGCCAGGTGCACGGCATCGCGGGCCTGGGCGTGGGCGTACTGGAAATCGAGCTGGGCACTGGTCGGCAAGCTGGTGCCGGTACGGCCCAGGGCAATGCGTGCCGGGGTCAGGCGGCGCAGCTCCAGCCAGGGGTTGGCGCTGTTGTCATGTTGCGGGGTGTTATCCATGGTCGCCTCGCTTATCCCAGTTGTGCCAGGGCCTGGCGGAACGCCGGCGGCAGGTTGTCGCCGAAACGTATGCGGCCGTCGGCCTGGGTGAAGATACCGGTGCGCGCCAGCCAGCCCTCGAATTCCGGCGCCGGTTTCAGGCCCAGGGTCTGACGGGCGTAGAGCGCATCGTGGAACGAGGTGGTCTGGTAGTTGAGCATGATGTCGTCGGAGCCCGGGATGCCCATGATGAAGTTGATCCCGGCCACACCCAGCAGGGTCAACAGCGTGTCCATGTCGTCCTGGTCGGCTTCGGCGTGGTTGGTGTAGCAGATGTCGCAGCCCATGGGCACGCCCAGCAGCTTGCCGCAAAAGTGGTCTTCAAGGCCGGCACGAATGATTTGCTTGCCGTTGTACAGGTACTCGGGGCCGATAAAGCCGACCACGGTGTTGACCAGAAACGGCTTGAAGTGCCGGGCCACGGCGTAGGCGCGGGTTTCGCAGGTTTGTTGGTCGACACCGTGATGGGCGTTGGCAGACAGCGCGCTGCCCTGGCCGGTCTCGAAGTACATCAGGTTCTGGCCGAGCGTGCCACGGTTGAGGCTCAGGCCGGCCTCGTAGCCTTCCTTGAGCACGTTGAGGTTGACGCCGAAGCTGGCGTTGGCCGCCTCGGTACCGGCAATCGACTGAAACACCAGGTCCAGCGGCACACCGCGGTTGATCGCCTCGATCGAGGTGGTCACGTGGGTCAGCACGCAGGCCTGGGTAGGGATTTCATAGCGCTGGATGATGGCGTCGAGCATTTCCAGCAGGGCGCAAATGGACGAGATGCTGTCGGTGGCCGGGTTGATGCCGATCATGGCGTCACCGTTGCCGTACAGCAGGCCATCGAGAATGCTGGCGGCAATGCCCGCCGGTTCGTCGGTAGGGTGGTTGGGCTGCAGCCGGGTCGACAGGCGCCCGCGCAGGCCCATGGTGCCGCGAAAACGGGTGACCACATGGATTTTCTGGGCCACCAGCACCAGGTCTTGCACACGCATGATCTTCGAGACGGCGGCGGCCATTTCCGGGGTCAGGCCCGGCGCCAGGGTGCGCAGGCTGGTTTCATCGGCCTGGTCACTCAGTAACCAGTCACGAAAGCCGCCCACGGTCAGGTGGCTGACGGCAGCAAAGGCGCCAGCATCGTGGGTGTCGATGATCAGGCGGGTGACTTCGTCGTCTTCGTACGGGATCAGGGCTTCGCTGAGAAAATGCTTGAGCGGGATGTCCGCCAGGGCCATCTGCGCGGCTACGCGCTCGCCGTCGTTGTTGGCGGCAACCCCGGCGAGAAAGTCGCCCGAGCGGGCCGGGCTGGCCTTGGCCATGACCTCTTTGAGGCTGTCGAAACGGTAGGTTTGCTGACCTACCGTGTGTACAAAACTTGCCATACAGACTCTCCAGAACGCCGCTGGCCGGGCCGGCGGCGTAGGTGGCGTTGATCAGTGCAGGGCCTCTTCGGCCTTCTGGATCGCGGCAAACTCTTCTTCAGGCGTTCCCGCTACCAGGTGGTGACGGCTGTAGAACGCAAAGTAGGCAATCAGAACGCCATAGATGACCGCTGCGCCTATCACTACCCGAGGGTCGACCAGGAAGCCTGCGACCACGGCGATGCAGGCCAGCACCAGCGCCACGCCAGAGGTGAAGACGCCGCCCGGGGTACGGTACGGGCGCTCCATTTTGGGGCGTTTGATGCGCAGGGTGATGTGCGCGGCCATCATCAGTACATAAGACAGCGTAGCGCCGAACACTGCAACGAGGATCAGCAAGTCACCCTGGCCGGTCAGCGACAGGGCAAAACCGATGATGCCGGGGATGACCAGCGCCAGTACCGGGGCTTTGCTCTTGTTGGTTTCCGAGAGCTTGCGCGGCAGGTAGCCGGCACGCGAGAGGGCGAAGATCTGCCGCGAGTAGGCGTAGATGATCGAGAAGAAGCTGGCGATCAGGCCGGCCAGGCCTACCAGGTTGACGAAGCTGCCCATCCAGGTCGAGCCGCCATAGGCTTTGGACAGTGCTTCAACCAGCGGGTTGCCCGAGCTTTTCAACGCTTCGGCACCGGCGCCACCAGGGCCGACCACCAGGATCAACAGGGCAAACGCCAGCAGTACCAGCATGGCGCCGATCAGGCCGCGGGGCAGGTCACGCTTGGGGTTCTTGGTTTCTTCAGCGGCCAGCGGCACGCCTTCTACCGCAAGGAAAAACCAGATCGCGTAGGGAATCGCCGCCCACACCCCGACATAGCCGAACGGCAGGAAGCTGCTGGCGCCCACGGCGTCAGTCTTGGCGATGTCGAACAGGTTGTTGACGTCGAAATGCGGCACCATCGCCACCAGGAACACGCCCAAGGCGATAGCGGCCACGGCGGTGATGATGAACATCAGCTTCAGGGCTTCACCCACACCGAAGATATGGATGCCGATGAAGATAATGTAGAACGCCAGGTAGATCATCCAGCCGCCGATACCGAACAGCGACTCGCAGTAGGCGCCAATAAACACGGCGATGGCGGCGGGGGCAATGGCGTACTCGATGAGGATCGCAGTACCGGTGAGAAACCCGCCCCAGGGGCCGAACGCGCTACGGGCAAAGCCGTAGCCGCCACCGGCGGTGGGGATCATCGATGACAGCTCGGCCAGCGAAAAGCACATGCACAGGTACATGGTGGCCATCAGCAAGGTGGCCAGGAACATGCCGCCCCAACCGCCTTGGGCCAGGCCGAAGTTCCAGCCGGCGTAGTCGCCGGAAATCACATAGGCAACGCCCAGGCCTACCAGCAGTACCCAGCCGGCTGCGCCTTTTTTCAGTTCGCGTTGTTGGAAGTAATCGGTGCCGACCTTTTCAAAGTCAACAGAAGAGCCTGCCGGCACGCTGCCGGTGTGATCGCTTGGCATAGGGTTCACCTGTTTTTTTATCGTCACCGGCGGGTGCCGGATTATCGGGTGATGGTCTTGCAGGAAGCGAGCCAGAGCGGCCCCGTGTGGGGCCGCCCGGTGTGTGGGTTAGAAGAAGCCCAGTGGGTTGATGTCGTAGCTGATCAGCAGGTTTTTGGTTTGCTGATAGTGGTCGAGCATCATTTTGTGGGTTTCACGGCCGACGCCGGACTTTTTGTAGCCACCGAACGCGGCGTGCGCCGGGTACAGGTGGTAGCAGTTGGTCCATACACGGCCCGCCTTGATACCGCGGCCCATGCGGTAGGCGCGGTTGATATCGCGAGTCCAGACCCCGGCACCGAGGCCGAACTCGGTGTCGTTGGCGATGGCCAGGGCTTCGGCTTCGTCCTTGAAGGTGGTGATGCTCACCACCGGGCCAAAGATTTCTTCCTGGAACACGCGCATCTTGTTGGTGCCCTTGAGCAGGGTCGGCTGGATGTAATACCCGGTCGACAGGTTGCCCTCGAGTTTTTCTACCTTGCCGCCGGTCAGCAGTTCGGCGCCTTCTTTTTCGGCAATTTCCAAGTAGGAGAGGATCTTGTCGAACTGTTGCTCGGACGCCTGGGCGCCGACCATGGTGTCGGTGTCCAGCGGGTCGCCGCGTTTGATCTGTTTGATCTTCTTCATCACCGCTTCCATGAAGGAAGGGTAAATGGACTCCTGCACCAGGGCGCGCGACGGGCAGGTGCACACTTCGCCCTGGTTGAAGAAGGCCAGTACCAGGCCTTCGGCGGCTTTCTCGATGAACGCAGGCTCGGCCTGCATGATGTCTTCGAAGAAGATGTTCGGCGATTTGCCACCCAGTTCTACGGTAGACGGAATGATGTTCTCGGCCGCGCATTTCATGATGTGCGAGCCCACCGGGGTGGAGCCGGTGAAGGCGATTTTGGCGATGCGCTTGCTGGTGGCCAGGGCTTCGCCGGCTTCACGACCATAGCCTTGCACGACGTTGAGCACGCCAGGTGGCAGCAGGTCGCCGATGACCTCCAGCAGCACGCTGATGCCCAGCGGGGTCTGTTCGGCCGGCTTGAGTACCACGCAGTTGCCGGCGGCCAGGGCGGGCGCAAGTTTCCACGCGGCCATCAGGATCGGGAAGTTCCATGGGATGATCTGGCCGACCACGCCGAGGGGTTCATGGAGGTGATAGGCAACAGTGTTGCCGTCGATTTCTGCCGCGCCGCCTTCCTGGGCGCGCAGGCAGCCAGCGAAGTAGCGGAAGTGGTCAGCGGCCAGCGGGATGTCGGCGTTGAGGGTTTCGCGGATGGCTTTGCCGTTGTCCCAGGTTTCGGTAATGGCCAGCAGCTCGAGGTTCTGCTCGATGCGGTCGGCGATTTTCAGCAGGACCAGCGAGCGCGCCTGCGCCGAGGTCGTGCCCCAGGCGTCAGCGGCGGCATGGGCAGCGTCCAGCGCTTTTTCCACGTCTTCGGCGGTGGAGCGCGGGAATTCGGCAATCAGCTGGCCGTTAACCGGCGAGGTGTTCTCGAAGTACTGCCCTTTGACCGGAGCTACGAACTCGCCACCGATGTAGTTCCCATAACGGCTCTTGAAGGAAACTTTGGCGCCTTCGGTACCGGGATGTGCGTAACGCATGGTGTGTCTCCTGGCTTTTGTGTTTGTTGGGAGGTTATTAACAGCATAGAGCAAGGCTTGGGCCAGTGTTGCCAGGGCTAGATAAATCAAGGGGTTGCGGGATTTTTCCACAGGCTGGAGGCTGCGTGTGTGGCAGTGCCGGTACAGGGCGGGTGACACTTTGTACCGTTAATGGCACAGCCTGTGACTCGGCGGTCAAGCCGGCATTGCAATGCGCGGGCGGGTGGAGGATGCTGGGTCCACTCGTCTGCGGAGAACAATAAAAAGTGCAGAACAACCACCTCAGCCGGCACGCCCGGCAAGTGCTCACGGTGACCCAGGGTAAAGCGCAGGTGCACGGGCCGGGCAGTGACCCGTCGATTGCCCGCTCATGGTTGCGCTGCCTGGAGGATTACCACCTCGACCCGGCCCAGAGTATGGCGCCCACGGTGCTTGAGCACGGCCGCGTGCTGGAGAGCCGCGAGCGCCTGCAGCAAGTGCTGCAGATCGCCGGCAACGAGATGAACAGCCTCCACCAGCAGCTCTCCGGAGCCGGTCACGCGGTGCTGCTGACCGATGCCCGCGGGGTGATCCTCAATTGCGTCACCGCGCCTACCGAACGCCGTGGTTTCGAGCGTGCCGGGCTGTGGCTGGGCGCCGACTGGAGCGAGGCCCGCGAAGGCACCAACGGCATCGGCACGTGCCTGGTCGAGCGTCAGGCGCTGACCATCCACCAGGACGAACATTTCCGTGGCCGCCACACCGGCCTGACCTGCTCGGCAAGCCCGGTGTTCGACCCGCACGGCGAACTGCTCGCGGTACTTGATGTGTCGTCGGTGCGCCCGGATGTTTCCCGGCAGAGCCAGTTCCACACCATGGCGTTAGTGAACCTCTCGGCGAAGATGATCGAGAGCTGCTATTTCCTGCGTTATTTCGAGAACCAGTGGCTGTTGCGTTTTCACCTGCAGGCCGAATCGGTCGGCCTGTTCAGTGAAGGCTTGCTGGCCTTTGACGGCGACGGGCGCATCTGTGCGGTCAACCAGAGTGCCTTGAACCTGCTCGGTACCATTCGCGGCGGCGCGCTGGGCAAGCCGGTCGAGAACTTTTTCGATTGCGCCCTGGACGAGTTGTTCAGCCGCGCCACGGCGCAGGCCAGCACCAGCTGGCCACTGCGCACCCGCGACGGCCGCCTGGTGTTCGCCAGCCTGCGAGGACAGGTGCGTGCACCGGTCCAGCCTGCGTTACCTGTACCGATACCCGTCACTCAGGCAGAGAAGGCCGGGGGCATCTGCTTGCTCGATCCGTTGCTGCAGAATGAATTCCGGCGCGCTGTGCGGGTGTTTGAGCGTGACGTTCCGCTGTTGATCAATGGCGAAACCGGCAGCGGCAAGGAGGCGTTTGCCAAAGCCGTTCACCAGGCCAGCCAGCGCCGTGACCGGGCCTTTGTCGCTCTGAACTGCGCCTCCATTCCGGAAAGCCTGATCGAAAGCGAGCTGTTCGGTTATCGCGGCGGCAGTTTCACCGGTGCGCGCAAGGAGGGCATGCGCGGCAAGCTGCAGCAGGCCGATGGCGGCACCCTGTTGCTGGACGAGATCGGCGACATGCCACTGGCCCTGCAGACCCGCCTGCTGCGGGTGCTGGAAGACCGCATGGTGGTGCCGATCGGGGGCGAGCCACAGGCCGTCAACGTGCGCATTATCAGTGCCACGCACCGTAACCTGCTGGAGCGTGTCGAAGACGGTAGCTTTCGCGAAGACCTTTATTACCGGCTCAATGGCCTGGAGATCGAACTGCCGGCCCTGCGCGAGCGCAGCGACAAATCTCAGCTGCTGGATTTCCTGCTCGCCGAAGAGGCGGGCAAGCAACGTGTCAGCCTGGAGCCGGAAGCGCGACGGGCGCTGCTTGAATTCGCCTGGCCGGGTAACGTGCGCCAGTTGCGCAATGTGTTGCGTACCTTGGTGGCGCTGTGCGAAGACGGGCGCATCAGCTTTAGCGAGCTGCCACTGGTGGTGCGTCAGGCGTCACAGCCGACCCGACATACCGAGGCTGTGGATAACCCCGCGCCGCTGCTCGACAGTGCCGAACGCAATGCCTTGCTCAACGTGCTGGAGCAACAACGCTGGCACATGACCCACGTGGCCGCGCAGTTGGGGGTTAGCCGTAATACCTTGTATCGAAAACTTCGCAAACACGGGATCGCCCGCAGCCTTTGAGCGAAACACAGGATGCGAATTCCTGCGCCCTGGGCTACCCTGCCTCGACGTTTTGCGAGGTCGATAATGCACATTCATATTCTTGGTATTTGCGGCACTTTCATGGGTTCACTGGCAGTGCTGGCCAAAGAACTCGGGCATCGGGTGACAGGCTCCGACGCCAATGTCTACCCACCCATGAGCACCCAGCTTGAAGCCCAGGGTATCGAGTTGACGCAAGGCTATGACGCCGCGCAACTGGACCCGGCGCCTGATCTGGTGGTGATCGGCAACGCGCTGTCGCGGGGCAACCCGGCAGTGGAGTATGTCCTCAACAAGGGTTTGCCTTACGTTTCGGGCCCGCAGTGGCTGGCCGATCACGTGCTGCAGGGCCGCTGGGTGCTGGCGGTAGCGGGTACCCATGGCAAAACCACCACCAGCAGCATGCTGGCCTGGGTGCTGGAGCATGCCGGGATGAGCCCGGGCTTCCTCATCGGTGGCGTACCACAAAACTTCTCGGTGTCGGCTCGCCTGGGCGGCACGCCGTTCTTCGTGGTCGAGGCCGATGAATACGACAGCGCGTTTTTCGACAAGCGCTCGAAGTTCGTTCACTACCGCCCGCGTACTGCGATCCTCAATAACCTTGAGTTTGATCACGCGGATATCTTCCCGGACCTGGCGGCCATCGAGCGCCAGTTCCACCACCTGGTGCGGACCATCCCGAGCGAAGGCCTGGTGATTCATCCCACCACCGAGCCTGCGCTTGAGCGGGTGATCAAGATGGGTTGCTGGACCCCGGTGCAAACCACTGGCGAAGGCGGGCAGTGGCAGGTCAGACTGCTCAGTGCCGACGGTTCGCGCTTTGAGGTCAGCTTCGAGGGCGAAACCCAGGGGGTGGTCGAGTGGGAGCTGACCGGTCAGCACAACGTCGCCAACGCCTTGGCCACTCTGGCGGCCGCTCGCCATGTCGGTGTGGTGCCGGCGCTGGGTATTGCTGCACTGAGCGCGTTCAAAAGCGTGAAACGGCGCATGGAGAAAGTCGCTGAAGTGCAGGGCGTGACGATCTATGACGACTTCGCCCATCACCCGACCGCGATTGCCACCACCCTCGACGGCCTGCGCAAACGCATCGGCAATGCGCCGCTGATTGCAGTGATCGAGCCGCGTTCCAACTCGATGAAGCTCGGCGCTCACCGTGATGGCTTGCCGGAAAGTGTCAATGACGCCGACCAGGTCATCTGGTACGCGCCGCCGAACCTTGGTTGGGACCTGGCGGCCACCGCCGCTGAGTGCAAGGTGCCTTCGGTTGTCGCCGACAGCCTGGAAGCCATCATCGAACGTGTCAAAAGCCAGGCCAAGCCGGGCACCCAGGTGGTGATCATGAGCAACGGCGGCTTTGGCGGATTGCACGGCAAGCTGGCCGAGGCGCTGAAATGAGCGGGCCGGAACGCATCACCCTGGCCATGACCGGGGCGTCGGGGGCGCAGTACGGGCTGCGCCTGCTCGATTGCCTGGTGCGCGAAGACCGTGAGGTGCATTTCCTGATCTCCAAGGCTGCGCAACTGGTGATGTCGACCGAGACCGATGTGTTGCTGCCGGCCAAGCCTCAGGCAATCCAGGCCTTCCTGACCGAGTACACCGGGGCTGCCGCCGGGCAGATCCGCGTGTACGGCAAGGAAGACTGGATGTCGCCGGTGGCCTCTGGCTCCGGTGCGCCAGCAGCAATGGTGGTGGTGCCGTGCTCCACCGGGACGCTGTCGGCGATTGCCACCGGAGCCTGCAACAACCTGATCGAGCGCGCTGCCGATGTCACCCTCAAGGAGCGCCGGCAATTGATTCTGGTGCCGCGCGAGGCACCGTTTTCGACCATTCACCTTGAGAACATGCTCAAGCTGTCGAACATGGGCGCGGTAATCTTGCCGGCGGCACCGGGGTTCTATCACCAGCCGCAGACCATCGACGACCTGATCGACTTCGTCGTGGCGCGGATTCTCAACCTGCTGGATATTCCCCAGGACATGCTGCCGCGTTGGGGCGAGCATCATTTCGGCGCCGATGAATGAAGCGATTGCTTGGCGTTGTACTGATCGGTGTGCTGCTCGGTGGTTGCGCTACGGTGCGCACCCTCGATGCAGCCAAGCCGGATGCGCCACTGGTGTATAGCGGCACGCGCCTGGATCTCTATGCGTTGCAGGGTGGTTGCTGTGCCATGGACCGCTTTGGTGCCGAAGCCCCGCATTATCCCGGGCTGGATCTGCCGGGCAGCCTGCTGCTCGACACCCTGTTGCTGCCCTTGTCGGCATTGACGGCGCTGGGGATTGGGTTTCAGGCAACGGGTGGGTTGTAACCTATTCGCGGGTAAACCCGCTTACAGGTCTGCGGTGCACCCCAACCTGTAGGAGCGTGGCTTGCCCGCGAAAAACGATGACGCGGTGCATCAGGGGCACCGCGGTGCCTGGTTCGCCGGCAAGCCTGGCTCCTACGTCGAAGGCCTACAGGTGGGATTGCTGACCCGACACTACTTGTAGGAGCGAATTTACCGGGACGCCGGACCGCCGCCGGTAAATTATTTCCCCAGCCGGCGCAACTCATCGGATTCGACAATGCGAATCCCGTCCTGCTCCTCCAGCGCCAGGCGCCACAACGCCCGGGCCAGCTGGCAGGCTTCGATGCCGCGATACTTGCCGGGGATCAGTTTCGAGAAGGGCCCGGCCACGCGCTCGGCCAGCCGTGGCTCGGTACGCTCGCCGAGCAGCAGCGAAGGGCGGGCAATGGTTAGCTGCGGCCAGTCTTGAGCCTTCAGCGCGTACTCCATTTCTCCCTTGACCCGGTTGTAAAAAATCGGTGATCGGCGGTCGGCGCCTAGTGCGCTGACTACCAGCAGATGGCGTGCACCCATTTCCCGGGCGCGCTTGCCAAACGCCACGACCATGTCCAGGTCAACCGCGCGGAAGGCGGGCTCGGAGCCGGCCTGTTTGATGGTGGTACCCAGGCAGCAGAAAGCAATGTCGACGCGCCCGGCCAGTTGCGGCAGGAAAACCGCCGGGTCACCCACCGGGTTTTCCAGGTGCGGGTGCTCGGCCAGAGGGCGGCGGGTGGGGGCTAATACCCGGCTGACGGTCGGCTCGTTGAGCAACCGGTCAAGCAGGTGTTCTCCGGTAAGGCCAGTCGCTCCGGCAAGCAAGATGTGCTGAGGCGTCAAGTACATGATGTCTCTCCCTTGTTACACTCAGCTTAGTGGTTGCCGGCACTTTTTGCATGCTCTGTCTCGTTCCCGGCATTGCTCTGCAGGGCTTTACGCGCCTGCTGTTGGCGCAATCGTTGCCAATGTGCCAGTACCTCGGTCGGGGCCCAGATTTGCGGTTCGGACGCTTCGAATCCTTCGGCGGCTTCGCGCTCGGCGACGGTGGCGCGGGCCCTGTCAAACGCTTGGCGCAAGTCGTCTGTCTGGTTCAGCGCCTGGGCGAACAAGGCGTCGCCAAAATAGGTGAAGTCAGCCTCTTCAGAACAGCCAAACGAGACCCGGTCGGCACGCGAGGCGGTCATGATCAGGGTCTTGTTGTCTTTCAGGGCGTCGATGTAACCACCGGAATAGCAGGCCGAGATGACAATCACCTTGTCGCGCTCCTTGAGCGGTGCCAGGGCACTGGCCAATGCGTCGGCCGGCAGGTCGGCCAGTTGCAGGCGCGGCACATCCAGCACCAGTTCGTGATCATGGCTGCCGTGGCTGGTCAGGTAGATGAACACCAGATCTTCGGGACCGCTGCGTTCAGCCAGGGTGCGCGCGGCCTGGCTGAGGTTTTCGCGGGTGGCCATTACGCGGTCGTCGAGGTGGTCGCGGTGGTTCACCAGGTTGATCTGGCCCACGGCACCAAAGCGGCCCTTGAGCAGGGCGCTGACATAATCGGCTTCGCGCAGGAACACGCTTTGATTGCCATCGCCGGCCAGAGTCAGGCTGTACAGTTCAATTTGCGGGGTTGACGCCGGAACCTTGGCGAGCGCCTGTTCCAGCAAATGCCCTTGGTTGAGCAAGGCCAGCTCGAGCGGATCCGGCAGCAGGCGCCCCTGGTCGTCGCGCACCAACTGGCCATTGACCCAGTAGCCACTCTGGCTGCTGCCATCGGTCAGGCTCAGGCGGCCATGGCCCTGGTAGGCGTCGTTGTCGAAACCGCCGACATAAAGGCTGCCGTCGCTCAGTTGCAGGCGGCCTTTTCCAGAAAAACGCCAGTCGCGAAAGTTGCCGGTGTAATGGCTGCCGTCGCTGCCGATCAGTTCACCCTTGCCGTTGAGCGTTCCGTCTTTGAACTGGCCGATCCACACGTCGCCATCGGCGTTTTCGTAGCGGCCACGGCCTTCCAGGTGATTGTCCCGGAATGCGCCGATGTACTGGTCGCCTTCGGCGCTGTTGAAGGTGCCGCTGCCTTCGAGCTGACCATTGACGAAACGGCCGCTGAACTGGTTGCCGCTGGCATCGCTGCGGATACCTTCGCCATTGGGTTTGCCACGGGCAAACAGACCCTGGTACTGACTGCCGTCTGCCAGTTCCAGATGGCCGGCGCCGCTGTACTGGTCGTCCTTGAACTGGCCGCGGTACACCGAGCCGCTTTCTTTCAGGGTGCCTTCACCCTCGCGGCGACCCAGTTTGAAGCCGCCTGAATAGCTGCTGCCCGGAGTTTTCAGGGTGCCCTGACCATGGAACAGGCCCTGCTGGAACTGCCCCCGATATACCTCGCCATTGCTGCCATGCCATTCGCCCTGGCCATGCCATTGGCCATTGAGGAAGTTGCCGGCGTACCAGCTGCCATTGGGGTAGTCGATGCGTCCTGCGCCTTGCAATAGTCCATCGATCACCTGGCCCCGGAAACGGCCACCGTCGGGCAGACGAGCGTCAGGTGGAGACAGCGGTTCACCGTCGCCACAGGCGGCGAGCAGCAAGGTCAGGGCAAGCGGAACGAGTGGGCGCATGACGGGGTCCAGACGGGTGAGGCCCAGAGTATGCCGTACAACGCAGGGGCTGAAACAGCCGCAGTGGCTGTTTCAGTGCGCGGCAGGCTCAGACAATGCAGAGTGTCAGCGGCTCGGCAATGTAGGCGGGCTTTTCCTGGCCTTCGATTTCCAGGGTGGCGGTGAACTTGAGCAGCCATTGGCCGGGCTTTTTCTCGAAGGCTTCGGTCAGGTCGACCTTGAGGCGAACCTTGCTGTCGACTTTTACCGGCTGGATGAAGCGCACGCTGTCCAGTCCGTAGTTGACGACCATTTTCAGGCCTTCAGGCAGAACGAGGATGCCTTCCATGAGTTTGGGGATCAGTGACAGGGTCAGAAAGCCATGCGCAATGGTGCTGCCAAATGGCGTTTTTGCCGCCTGCTCCGGGTCCACATGGATGAACTGAAAGTCGCCTGTGGCTTCAGCAAACAGGTTGATGCGGGCCTGATCGATGGTCAGCCATTCGGAACGTCCCAGCTCCTTACCAACGTACTGCGACAGCTCTGCAACAGGTACTAGGGGCATCATGACTCTCCAGATTGTTTTTGGTTTTCTTATAACTTGGGTATACGAAAGTCTAAGATCACCACGCCTTTAAAAAGCGGTCAAGTCGCCATGTTTTCGGCGAATATCAGGTTATAGGCAGGTCGTTAGCATGCTTATAATGGCCGTCAGGCCCCAAGGAGAGTCTTATGCTGTTGCGTGGTTTGACCTGGCTGGTGTTGTTTCAATTGCTGGGCACGGCAATCAATCATCTGTTTGTGCCGATCCTGCCCGGGCCGATCATCGGCTTGTTGCTGCTGCTGGTGTTTCTGATGATGCGCGGTGAAGTCGGGGCGCCCTTGAATGAGGCGGCCAACAGTCTGCTGCGCTACCTGCCGTTGTTGCTGGTGCCGCCTGCGGTCGGGGTGATGGTGTATGCCTCCGATATTGCTGCGGACTTCTGGGCGATCGTCGGTGCACTGCTGATTTCGGCCCTGGTCACCATGGCCTTTGTCGGCGTGCTGATGCACAAGCTCATCGCGCGCCAACACAAACGTGAGGAGCGCTCATGAGCCTGGACTGGAGCGGCGCGCTGGACGCTGTGGTGCATCACCCGTTGTTTGGCATCGGCATTACCCTCGGGGCTTACCAGCTGGTGTTGGCGGCCTACGAGAAAACCCGCTGGATCTTTCTGCAGCCGGTACTGGTGTCGATGCTGGTGGTCATTGGCGTACTGCTGGCATGTGGTTTGACCTACAGCGAATACCGCAAAAGTACCGAGATCATGAGCATCCTCCTCGGGCCGGCCACGGTGGCACTGGCCGTACCGTTGTACCTCAATCTGCGGCGGATTCGTCAGCTGTTCTGGCCGACCTTTACTACGCTGGTTATCGGAGGGGTGTTCGCCACGGGTGCCTGCCTGTTGCTCGGCTGGTGGTTTGGTGCCGAACACATGATCCTGATGACCATGGCGCCGAAATCGGTGACGTCGCCCATTGCCATGCTGGTGGCGGAGCAGATCGGCGGGGTGGCTGCCCTGGCGGCGGTGTTCGTGTTGATCACCGGCGTGATCGGCGCGATCTTCGGCCCCGGCTTGTTGACGCTCTGTGGTGTGCACAGCCCGGAGGCGCGGGGCATGGCGTTGGGCGTGACCGCTCACGCAGTGGGCACTTCGGTGGCCCTGCAGGAAAGTGACGAATGCGGGGCGTTTGCCGCCCTCGCGATGAGCCTGATGGGGGTTGCCACGGCGGTGTTCCTGCCGCTGGCAGTCAGCCTGGTTGTGTGAGGACTTGCAATGACGCTACCGCTGTTTCCGCTCAATACCGTGTTGTTTCCAGGCTGCTTCCTTGATTTGCAGATATTCGAGGCGCGCTACCTGGACATGATCGGCCGCTGCATGAAGCAGGGCGGCGGCTTTGGTGTCGTCTGCATTCTTGAGGGCGAGCAGGTCGGCAAGGCACCTGATGGCTATGCCTCGATTGGCTGTGAGGCAGTGATTCGCGACTTCCAGCAACAGGACAACGGTCTGCTGGGCATTCGCGTGGAGGGCACGCGGCGATTCCGGGTGGATCAGGCCGAGGTGCAGAAAGACCAGCTGTTGCTGGCGCAGGTGCAGTGGCTGCAGGAAATGCCCGACACGCCGCTGCGTGACCAGGATGACGACCTGCTGGCCTTGCTCAAGGCGCTGGGCGAACATCCGATGGTGGCCGCCTTGGGCATGCCGACCGAGGTGCATGGCCAGCAATCCCTGGCCAATCAACTGGCCTACCTGCTGCCTTTTATCGAAGAAGACAAGCTCGACCTGCTGGCCATCGACTCGCCTGTGCAGCGCCTGGATGCCATCCAGGCGCTGCTCGATCGTTTGCAGGGCGAGTTGTTCGCCTGAGGCCTCAATACTGATAGCGCAGCAGCGCGTCAGGCAGCGAGTGCAGGCTGAAGAACGCCAGCAAGGCGATACAGGCCGGCAGAATCAACCACCAGACTTTCTGCGGCAGGGCGGCCAGCGGCTCGCGGTGCTGGATCAGGGTCAGGCTGGTGGCGCAGATACAGCAGGCCAGCATGGCGCCGGCAAGCACGTCGGTCGGCCAGTGGGCGCCCAGGTAAACCCGCGACAGCGCAATCGCCAGTGCTGGCAAACAACCGAGCATGATCCAGGTCAGGCGCATGCGCGCCGGCTGGCCGCGACCGGCCAGTACCGCCAGCACCAGAAAAAACGCAAAGGCTGCAGAGCTATGGCCGCTGGGCATGCTGTAGGTGGTCAAAGGGTCGTGCAGGACTTCCGGGCGGGCGCGGGCGAACAGCCATTTCAAGGTGCCATTGGCTACCGCTGTGCCAATCAGTGTGGCGCCGGCGAACAGTGCCGGGCGCCACTGCCGTGCCAGCAATAGCAAGCCGGTCAGCAAGCCGCCGAGCAGGAACTGGGTGCGGAAATCACCCATGCGCGTGATCAGTACCACGCTGCCATCGATGACGCTGCTGCGGTGTTCCTGGATCAAGGTCATCAAGCCTTGGTCGAACTCATGCAGGTAGGGCCAGCCGACAAACAGCCCGGTCAGCGCCAGCAGGCTGAGCCCGGCAATTACCCGCGTGCCGCGGCGCAGGCTGCGCAAACTGCAATTGATGCTGATGCCGATCAGCGCCGCGAGGCTGGCGGTAATGATCCCGGCATCGAGCCAGAAGCCTTCGGGCAACGGCAGGCGCATGGCGGCACCGGTGGCCCAGCCGGGCAGCAAATAAGCCACCGACCAGCCAGCGCCGGCCAGCAGGCTGACGGCAATGAAGCGCGGCAACGGCATGTCGAACATACCGGCAACCATGGGCAGCATGGGGCGCAGCGGCCCGATGAAACGACCCACCAGCAAGCTGGCAATGCCGTAGCGCTGGAAATAGGTTTCGGCGCCACCGATCCACTCGGGGTGGTGGCGTAACAGCGGCAGTCGGCGGATGTTCTGATGAAATTTGCGCCCCAGCGTATAGGAAATCGCGTCGCCTAATAGGCCACCGAGAAAACCCAGCAACAGCGTTTCGCCCAGCGACAACGCGCCGCTGCCGGCCAGCACGGCAACACCGAACAGCAGCACGGTACCGGGCACGATGATCCCGGCAATGGCCAGGCACTCCACGCAAGCCACCAGAAAAATCGCCAAGCCAAGCCATTGCGGGTTGGCGCCAAGCCAACCGGTCAGGCTATCGAGCCATTGGCCCATCGTGTCAGTTTCCTTGTGTCAGTAAAAAGTAGTCCCGGCCTTCGACTTGCCCCCGGCGCAGCGGGTTCCGTGTGCAGTGGCGGGCGAAATCGGCGTCGACGAAACGAAACGGCAGATCTTCATCGCGGCCAGAAGGAATGCCTAGCCGGGTGGTCTGGATAATGTGTTTCACTTTGATTCCGCAATCTTCGACGAACAGTTGTTCTGCATCGAAGCGTTTGCCGTCCCAGTGCGGCACTTTCAGGCCCAGTGCCTTGCAGAGTAGCGTCTGTCCGTTGCACAGGCGCTCGATGGCGCGCGGTTGGCCGCTGGCGTCGGGGTTGTTGAGCTGCATCTGCGCCAGGCTGTTGGCGTCCGAGATGGCATCCATGAAGGGATAGGCGGATTTGATCAGCACGGCATTGCCCGGGCCATGGGCACTGAAGTTCAGCGAATCGCCGCCACGGGCGTAATACATGTAGATGTGGCCGCCATCGAGGAACAGTGCCTTGCGCTTTTCCGTGTAGCCCAGCGACGCATGGCTGCCTTTGTCGCTCAGGTAATAGGCTTCGGTCTCGATGATCCGCGCCGACAGCCAGTAGTCGCCATGGCGGTGGCGGATGATCTTGCCCAGCAGGGCCTTGGCCAGTTCCTGCGCGTCGCGGTCAAAGAAGCTGTCGGGCAGGGCCCGGAACGGGCAGGGGGCTGAGTCGGGCATGCGGGTGAATTCGCGCTGATAAGGTCGGCGATGATAGCAATTTCTATCTGGGCTGTAGGAGCGAGGCTTGCCCGCGAAGAGCGAGAACGCGGTGAAGAAGATACACGGCAGCGCCTGCTTCGCCGGCAAGCCGGGCTCCTACAGGTGGGGCATGGGGACTCAATTTATGACTGTTTTTGACCATCCGCCTGTGACCGCTGGGCGTGGGACGGTGTGCCAGTTATAATCAGCCCATTTCCCCTTCGCCAAGACACTGAGCCCATGACTGAGTCCGTTCTTGACTACATGACCCGTTTGGGTCGCGCAGCCCGTGAGGCCGCCCGCGTCATCGCCCGTGCCAGCACCGCGCAGAAGAACCGCGCCCTGCAGGCCGCCGCCAGTGCGCTGGACGCCGCACGCGCCGAGTTGTCTGCTGCCAACGAGCTGGACCTTGCCGCTGGCCGCGCCAATGGCCTGGAGCCAGCCATGCTCGAGCGCCTGGCGCTGACCTCTGCACGCATCGACGGCATGATCGTCGGCCTGCGTCAGGTGGCAAGCCTGCCAGACCCGGTCGGCGCGATCCGCGACATGAGCTACCGGCCCTCGGGTATTCAGGTAGGCAAGATGCGCGTGCCGCTGGGCGTGATCGGGATCATTTACGAGTCGCGGCCAAACGTGACCATCGATGCTGCCAGTCTGTGCCTGAAGTCGGGCAATGCCACCATTTTGCGCGGCGGTTCCGAAGCCATTCACTCCAATCGTGCCATTGCTGCCTGCATCCAGCGCGGTCTGGCTGAGGCCGGCCTGCCGGCTGCGGTTGTTCAGGTAGTGGAAACCACGGACCGCGAAGCGGTCGGTGCGCTGATCAGCATGCCGGAGTACGTCGATGTCATCGTGCCGCGTGGCGGCAAGGGCCTGATCGAGCGCATCAGCCGTGATGCCCGGGTACCGGTAATCAAGCATCTGGACGGTATCTGCCATGTGTATGTGGCCGAGCACGCCGAACTGGACAAGGCCCGACGCATTGCCTTCAACGCCAAAACCTACCGTTATGGCATTTGTGGTTCCATGGAAACCCTGCTGGTCGACCAGTCGGTCGCTGCAGGGTTCTTGCCGGAAATGGCCCGTCAATTTCGGGAAAAAGGTGTCGAACTGCGCGGTTGCGAGCGTACCCGTCAGATTATCGATGCAGTGCCGGCAACCGAAGAAGACTGGAATACCGAATACCTGGCAGCGATCCTGTCGATTCGTGTGGTCGACGGCCTGGACCAGGCCATTGAACACATCAATCACTATGGTTCGCACCACACCGACTCCATCGTCACCGAACACCAGGGGCAGGCCCGTAAGTTCACGGCCGAAGTCGATTCGTCGTCGGTCATGATCAACACGCCGACCTGCTTTGCCGACGGTTTCGAGTATGGCCTGGGCGCGGAAATCGGCATTTCCACCGATAAGCTGCATGCCCGCGGCCCGGTAGGGCTTGAAGGCCTTACCTGCGAAAAATACGTAGTGATCGGCGACGGTCAACTGCGCGGACAGGAGTCGATCTGACTTGGCCGAGCGCAAACCGCTCGCCCACGTCATGACGAAGTCGCCCGGCCGACGTGTCGGCGTGCTTGGCGGGACCTTCGACCCGATTCACATCGGTCACTTGCGCAGCGCGCTTGAGGTGGCCGAAGGCCTGGCGCTGGACGAGCTGCGGCTGATGCCGAATGCGCGTCCGCCGCATCGCGATACGCCGCAGGTATCGGCCCAGGACCGTCTGGAGATGGTTCGCTGCGCGGTGGCGGGTGTGCCGATGCTGTCGGTGGATGCCCGCGAACTGGCACGCGACACACCGTCGTATACCATTGAAACACTTGAATTGATGCGCGCCGAAATGGCCGCTTCAGATCAGCTGTTTCTGCTGCTGGGCTGGGACGCATTTTGCGGCCTGCCCAGTTGGCACCGTTGGGAAGAATTGCTGCAACACTGCCACATCCTGGTGCTGCAACGCCCGGATGCCGACGTCGAGCCACCGGATGCCCTGCGCAACCTGTTGGCCGCCCGTTCAGTCAGTGATCCGCAGGCCCTGGCAGGGCCTGCGGGAAATATTGCATTCGTCTGGCAGACCCCGCTTGCGGTGTCAGCCACGCAGATCCGACAGCTGCTGGCCAGCGGCAAGTCGGTGCGGTTTCTGGTGCCGGACGCAGTACTGGCCTACATCGATGCGCACAACCTGTACCGTGCGCCGAACTGAAGGTGCTGTGAAGCGCCTCACACTATTGAGTTGAATGAGTTTTATATGACCAAGCAAAAAATCAGTGCCGTCAGTGCCGAAGAACTGGTCGAACTGACCAAAGACGCCCTGGCAGAAGTAAAGGCCCAGGACATCCAGGTGATCGATGTGCGTGAAAAGCACAGCCTCACTGACTACATGATCATCGCCACCGGTACCTCCAACCGCCAGATCAGCGCGATGCTGGAAAAGGTCCGTGAGCAGGTCAAGGCCAAGGGCGTTCAGCCGCTGGGCGAAGAAGGCAAGGGCGACAGCGACTGGGTGCTGCTCGACCTCAACGACGTCATCGTGCACATGATGACCGCCGCTGCCCGTCAGTTCTACGACCTCGAGCGCCTGTGGATGGGTGCCGAGCAGAGCCGCGCCGCCGATGGCAAGCACCACAGCCCGGAAAACGACCACGCCTACTCGGCAAACCTCAAAGACCGGGAATAAGGAAGGCTTGTGCGTCTGCGTCTGATCGCGGTCGGCTCGCGCATGCCCAAGTGGGTCGAGGACGGCTGGCATGAATATGCCAAGCGCCTGCCCTCGGAGCTGTCGCTGGAGCTGGTGGAGATACCGCTCAACACCCGGGGCAAGAATGCCGATGTCGCCCGCCTGATCCGTCAGGAGGGCGAGGCCATGCTCGCCAAGGTCCAGCCAGGGGAACGGATTGTCACCCTGGAGGTCCATGGCAAGCCCTGGAGCACCGAGCAACTGGCGGTCGAGCTGGATCGCTGGCGGCTGGACTCGCGTACCGTGAACTTCATGGTCGGCGGCCCCGAAGGGCTGGCGCCGGAAGTCTGCGCGCGCGCGGAGCAGCGCTGGTCGCTGTCGCCGCTGACGCTGCCACACCCGTTGGTAAGGATACTGATCGGCGAACAGCTGTACCGCGCCTGGACCGTGTTGTCCGGGCACCCTTACCACAAATGAACCTGTAAGCCTTTCAATGACGCAGCCGATTCGCCTCAAGGATCACGAGAAAGACGCCCGTTTGGTGCGCAGTCGCGTCGTGGTCGGTGCCGTGGCGATCGTCCTGCTGATCTGCGTGCTGATCGCTCGCCTGTACTACCTGCAAGTGATCCAGTACGAGTATCACTCCACCCTGTCCGAAAACAATCGGGTGCACGTGCAGCCGATTCCGCCGACCCGCGGGCTGATATTTGACCGTAATGGCGTGATCATCGCCGATAACCGGCCAAGCTTCAGCTTGAGCATGACCCGCGAACGCTCCGGCGACTGGCAGCAGGTGCTCGATGTAATCGTCGAGGTGCTGGAGCTGACGCCGGATGACCGTACGCTGTTCGAGAAGCGCATGCGCCAGGGGCGGCGGCCATTCGAGCCGGTGCCGATCCTGTTCGAGCTGACCGAAGAGCAGATTGCCCGGATCGCGGTGAACCAGTTCCGCCTGCCCGGGGTGGAGGTAGTAGCGCAACTGGTGCGGCATTACCCACAGGGCGCGCACTTTGCCCATTCGGTCGGTTACGTCGGGCGGATCAACGAGAAAGAGCTCAAGACCCTCGATCCGGTCAACTACAGCGGTACCCACCATATTGGCAAAACCGGTATCGAACGCTTCTACGAGCCGGAACTGCATGGCCAGGTGGGCTACGAAGAAGTCGAGACCAACGCCCGTGGCCGTGTGTTGCGTGTGCTCAAGCGCACCGACCCGATTCCCGGCAAGGACATTGTCCTGAGCCTCGACATCAAGTTGCAGGAAGCGGCCGAAGCAGCACTGGCCGGGCGCCGTGGTGCCATCGTCGCGCTCGATCCGAACACCGGTGAAGTGTTGGCAATGGTCAGCCAGCCGAGCTTCGACCCGAACCTGTTTGTGACCGGCATCAGCTTCAAGGCCTATGCCGAATTGCGTGATTCGATCGATCGGCCGCTGTTCAACCGCGTGCTGCGTGGTTTGTACCCGCCGGGTTCGACGATCAAGCCGGCGGTAGCGATTGCCGGTCTGGACAGTGGCGTGGTGACGGCATCGAGCCGGGTGTTCGACCCGGGCTACTATCAACTGCCCAACTACGACCACAAGTACCGTAACTGGAACCGCACCGGTGATGGCTGGGTCGACCTCGACACGGCGATCATGCGTTCCAACGACACCTACTTCTATGACCTGGCGCACAAGATGGGCATTGACCGCCTGTCTACCTACATGAACCGCTTCGGTATCGGTCAGAAGGTGTCGCTGGACATGTTCGAGGAGTCGCCGGGGCTGATGCCGTCACGCGAATGGAAACGCGCGACCCGCCGCCAGGCCTGGTTCCCGGGTGAAACCCTGATTCTGGGTATCGGCCAGGGCTACATGCAGGCCACGCCGCTGCAGCTGGCGCAGGCCACTGCGCTGATCGCCAACAAGGGCAAGTGGAACCGTCCGCACCTGGCCAAGACCATCGAAGGCCTGCCACCGGTGGATGAGAACCCGATCGACGACATCGTCCTGCGCGACAAGTCCGACTGGAACAAGGTCACCCATGGCATGGAGCAGGTGATGCACGGCGCACGCGGTACCGCGCGCAAGGCCTCGATCGGTGCGCAGTACCGGATTGCCGGCAAGAGTGGTACGGCCCAGGTGGTGGCGATCAAGCAGGGCGAGAAGTACGACCGCAACAAGCTGCAGGAGCGCCACCGCGACCACGCCTTGTTCGTCGGCTTTGCCCCGGCAGACAACCCGAAGATCGTGGTATCGGTGATGGTCGAGAACGGCGAGTCCGGCTCCGGCGTCGCCGCGCCTGTGGTGCGTCAGGTCATGGACGCCTGGCTGCTCGGCCCGGATGGCCATCTGAAGCCCGAATTCGCCAACCCGTCCATTGCGCAGGAATCTGCCCCGTGATGAGTAATTTCGATCGCATGCTCTCCAGTGAGGATGTGATGCGCCGTCGCGCCAGCTTCTTGCAGCGCATCCATATCGACGGCCCTTTGCTGATTTTGCTGCTGACCCTCGCGGCCGGCAGCCTGTTCGTACTCTATTCGGCCAGCGGCAAGAACTGGGACCTGCTGCTCAAGCAGGCCAGCTCCTTCGGTATCGGCCTGATGTCGATGTTCGTCATCGCTCAGCTTGAGCCGCGATTCATGGCGCGCTGGGTGCCGGTGGCGTACATCTTCGGGGTGATCCTGCTGGTCGTGGTGGATGTCATGGGGCACAACGCCATGGGCGCCACACGCTGGATCAACATTCCCGGGGTCATACGCTTTCAGCCCTCGGAGTTCATGAAGATCATCATGCCGGCGACCATCGCCTGGTACCTGGCCAAGCGTTCACTGCCGCCCAACCTCAAGCACGTGATGATCAGCCTGATCATGATTGGCGTGCCGTTCATCCTGATCGTGCGTCAGCCCGACCTGGGTACCGCGCTGCTGATCCTGGCCTCGGGTGCCTTCGTGCTGTTCATGGGGGGCTTGCGCTGGCGCTGGATCCTCAGTGTGATTGCCGCGGCAGTGCCGGTGGCCGTGGCAATGTGGTTCTTCGTCATGCACGACTACCAGAAGCAGCGGGTGCTGACCTTTCTCGACCCGGAGAGCGATCCGCTGGGCACCGGCTGGAACATCATCCAGTCCAAGGCGGCCATCGGCTCTGGCGGTGTGTTTGGCAAAGGCTGGTTGCTGGGTACGCAGTCGCACCTGGACTTTCTTCCGGAAAGCCACACCGACTTCATTATCGCGGTGATGGGCGAGGAGTTCGGCCTGGTCGGTATCTGCGCCTTGCTGCTGATCTACCTGCTGCTGATTGGCCGTGGCCTGGTGATTACCGCCCAGGCCCAGACGCTCTACGGCAAGCTGCTGGCGGGCAGTCTGACCATGACCTTCTTCGTGTATGTGTTCGTTAACATCGGTATGGTCAGCGGATTGTTGCCTGTAGTGGGCGTGCCGCTGCCCTTTATTAGCTATGGCGGAACTTCGTTGGTGACGCTGCTGTCAGCGTTTGGCGTATTAATGTCGATCCATACGCATCGCAAATGGATTGCGCAAGTTTGAATAAGGTGAAGAATTACATGCAAGCAATGCGTGGCTGGGCCGCTCGTTGCGCGCCTTGGGTCGGCCTGATCGGTCTGCTCGGTGGTGTTCAGCAAGCGACCGCCGGGGACTATGACGGTTCGCCCCAGGTGGCCGAGTTCGTCGGTGAGATGACCCGCGATTACGGCTTTGCCGATGAGCAGTTGATGGAGGTGTTTCGCGACGTTCAGCGCAAACAATCGATCCTCGATGCGATTTCCCGGCCGGCCGAACGTGTGAAACCCTGGAAAGACTATCGCCCGATGTTCCTCACCGACGCCCGGGTGGCCCGCGGTGTGGATTTCTGGCGTCAGCACGAGGCAACCCTGGCCCGTGCCGAGCAGGAATATGGTGTGCCGGCGCAGGTGATCGTATCGATCATCGGCGTTGAGACTTTTTTTGGCCGAAATACCGGTAATTACCGGGTGATCGATGCACTTTCGACCCTGGGCTTCGATTATCCGCCGCGTGCCGAGTTCTTCCGCAAAGAACTGCGCGAGTTCCTGCTGCTGGCGCGTGAGGAACAAGTCGACCCGTTGACGCTCAAGGGCTCCTACGCGGGGGCCATGGGGCTGCCGCAGTTCATGCCCAGCAGCTTTCGCGCCTACGCCGTGGACTTTGACGGTGATGGCCACATCAACATCTGGAACAACCCGGACGATGCCATCGGCAGTGTTGCCAGCTACTTCAAGCGCCATGGCTGGGTGGCCGGCGGGCAAGTGGTCAGTCGTGCCACCGCCACTGGTGAGCGCATCGACGAAGGGCTGAGCCCGGGCATCGACGCGGTCAAGACGGTCGGGGAGTTGCGGGCACTGGGCTGGTCAAGTCATGATGCGCTGCGCGATGATCTGCCGGTCACCGCTTTCCGGCTCGAAGGCGATAATGGCCCGGAATACTGGCTGGGCCTGCAAAACTTCTACGCGATCACTCGCTACAACCGCAGTGTGATGTACGCCATGGCGGTATATCAGCTGTCGGACCTGCTGGTTCAAGCACGGGGCGCCAAGTAATGCGCGTATTGTTTACAGATGCATCTCTCAAACTGATCGGCTGTGCGGCCCTGGGCCTGATGCTGGTCAGTTGCTCGTCGAATCGCCCGGCGCAGCAAAGCAACAACAATGTCGTGCGTGCCAAGCCCGGGCTGGACATCAACCGAGCCCACAAGGACGGCGCGCCGTGGTGGGACGTGGATGTTTCGAAGATCCCCGACGCCACGCCAACGGTGCATACCGGCAATTACAAAGCCAACCCCTATACCGTGCTGGGCAAGACCTACTTCCCGATCCAGGACTCGCGCAACTACCGCGCGGAAGGCACGGCGTCGTGGTACGGCACCAAGTTTCATGGTCAGAACACCGCCAACGGCGAAGTCTATGACCTCTATGGCATGAGCGCGGCGCACAAGACCCTGCCGCTGCCGGCCTACGTGAAAGTTACCAACCTGGACAACCATCGCAGTGTGATCCTGCGTGTCAACGATCGCGGTCCGTTCTATTCGGACCGCATTATCGACTTGTCCTACGCCGCGGCGAAGAAGCTGGGGTATGCCGAAACCGGTACCGCGCGGGTGCGGGTGGAGGGTATCGACCCTAAACAGTGGTGGGCCCAGCGTGGCCAGCCGGCGCCGATGGTGCTCGATCAACCACAGGTGGCCCAGACCCAGGCGCTGTCGGCCAGCACCGGCACCGTCGAGCAATGGACGCCGCCACCGCAACAGCATGCCGCAGCGGTCGTGCCAGTACAGATCGCCAGCAACAGTGGCATGGCCAGTAATGGTCTTTACTTGCAGGTCGGCGCTTTCGCCAACCCGGACGCGGCCGAGCTGTTGCGCTCCAAGCTCAGCGGCATGGTCAGCGCGCCGGTGTTCATCAGCTCCATCGTGCGCAATCAGCAAACCTTGCACCGTGTGCGCATGGGGCCGATCAACAGCCAGGGTGAAGCCCAGCAGATGCAGGACAGTGTGCGCCTGGCCAATCTTGGCCAGCCGAAAGTTGTGACGGCGGACTGACCGGGGGGACTGGTCGGTTTGTCATGCAAGCGGGCGGAACAGCCATGTACAATGGCCGTTTTGCTCGCAAGGCCGCGAGCCTGAAAACGTTTTGCCCATAAGGGCATGAGCCCATTAGCCATTTCGAGAGACGGATGAACATCACCACCTTTGCCAAACGCCTTTGCCTGCTTGTACCGCTGATGATCACCCCTGCCGCCTTCGCGGCAGAGCAGATGATGCCGTCGCCGCCGCAACTGGCAGCCAAGTCCTACGTGCTCATGGAAGCTTCCAGCGGTAATGTCCTGGTCGAGAACAATGGTGACGAGCGTCTGCCGCCGGCCAGTCTGACCAAGCTGATGACCGCCTACATCGCGACCCTGGATATCCGTCGCGGGCAGATCGGTGAGAACGATCCGGTTACCGTCAGCGAGAACGCTTGGCGTACCGGCGGTTCGCGCATGTTCATCAAGGTCGGCAGCCAGGTCACCGTCAGCGACCTGCTGCACGGCATCATCATCCAGTCGGGTAACGACGCCAGTGTCGCCCTGGCCGAGCACATTGCCGGCAGCGAAGATGCCTTCGCCGACATGATGAACAAGACCGCCGCCGATCTGGGCATGAGCAACAGCCACTTCATGAACCCGACCGGCCTGCCGAACCCCGAGCACTACTCCTCGGCGCACGACATGGCCGTACTGGCGCGCGCGATCATCCACGAAGACCCTGCGCACTACGCGATCTACTCGCAGAAAGAGTTCTTCTGGAACAACATCAAGCAGCCTAACCGCAACCTGCTGCTGTGGCGCGACAAGACTGTCGACGGCCTGAAAACCGGCCACACCGACGAAGCCGGTTACTGCATGGTGTCTTCGGCCGTGCGTGACGGCATGCGCCTGATCGCCGTGGTCTTCGGTACCAACAGCGAGCAATCCCGTGCTGCCGAAACCCAGAAGCTGCTGACCTACGGTTTCCGCTTCTTCGAAACCCAGACCTTCTACCAGAAGGGCACCGAGCTGGCTCAGGCGCAAGTCTGGAAGGGCGCCAGCAACCAGGTCAAAGCCGGTCTGGCCGAAGACCTGAGCATGACTTTGCCTAAAGGCCAATTGAAAAAGCTGGCGGCAAGCATGACCATGAACCCGCAACTGACCGCGCCCATCGCCAAAGGTGACGTGATCGGTAAAGTGGAAGTCAAACTGGATGACAACGTTGTACACAGCGCCGATCTGATCGCGCTGGATGCAGTCGAGGAAGCTGGTTTCTTCGGCCGGGTGTGGGATAGCATTCGGCTATTCTTCTACGGGCTGTTCAACTGATATCGTGACCTGCCACGCCCCCGCCAACTCACGCGGGGGCGTTGTTGTTGCCACGGCTTACGAGGCCGTCATTGCCATGACCGAAGCTGACAAATCGCACAAAATCGAATTCCCTTGCGCCGATTACCCGATCAAGGTGATCGGTGACACCGTGGTCAATTTCAAGGACACGGTGATCGAGATCCTCAAGAAGTACGCCGAGGTAGATCTCAAGACCCTGGCAGAGCGTCAGAGCAAGGAAGGCAAGTACACTACCGTTCAGCTGCATATCGTCGCCACCGGCGAAGACCAGTTGCACAACATCAATAGCGCGCTGCGCGCTACCGGCATCGTGAAAATGGTGCTCTGATGTCGAAAAGCCTCGGCTTTCGCGACCTCGGACTATTGCCTTACGAGCCGGTGCTCGAGGCCATGCGGCGGTTTACCGATCAGCGTGGCCCGCAAACCGGTGATGAGATCTGGCTGGTAGAGCACCCTGCGGTGTTCACCCAGGGCCAGGCGGGCAAGGCCGAGCACCTGTTGGTGCCCGGCGATATTCCGGTGGTGCAGACCGACCGAGGCGGCCAGGTGACCTACCACGGCCCTGGCCAGTTGGTAGCTTACCTGTTGCTGGATGTACGCCGGCTCGGGTTTGGCGTGCGTGATCTGGTGTCCCGGATCGAGCGCTGCCTGATCGAGTTGCTGGCCAGTTATGACGTTGTCGCGGCGGCCAAGGCCGACGCCCCCGGCGTCTATGTCGATGGGGCCAAAATCGCCTCCCTCGGCCTGCGGATTCGCAATGGCTGTTCTTTCCATGGCCTTGCCTTGAACGTGGACATGGACCTTGCGCCATTCCGCCGGATTAACCCCTGCGGGTATGCGGGGCTGGCCATGACCCAGCTGCGCGACCAGGCAGGCTCGATCGAACTCTCTGAGGTAAGGGCAAGGCTGCGCGGGCAGCTGGTCAAGCACCTCGACTATGCTGAGCAGACGACCCTTACGGGCGGAATTTTCTGAATATGACTACTGTTGTGCAAGAACCAGTACAAAGTGTGACACCTGCGCCACGGCCCAAGGTCGAGGCGGGTGTCAAACTGCGTGGCGCGGAAAAAGTCGCGCGTATTCCGGTGAAAATCATCCCTACCGACGAACTGCCGAAGAAACCCGACTGGATCCGCGTGCGCATCCCGGTTTCGCCGGAAGTCGACCGTATCAAGCAACTGCTGCGCAAGCACAAGCTGCACAGCGTCTGCGAAGAAGCGTCCTGCCCGAACCTGGGTGAGTGTTTCTCCGGCGGTACTGCGACCTTCATGATCATGGGTGACATCTGCACCCGTCGTTGCCCGTTCTGCGACGTAGGTCATGGCCGGCCGAAGCCACTGGATGTCGACGAGCCGAAAAACCTCGCCGTCGCCATTGCCGACCTGCGCCTGAAGTACGTGGTTATCACCTCGGTAGACCGTGACGACCTGCGTGACGGCGGCGCCCAGCACTTTGCCGACTGCATCCGCGAAATTCGCGCCTTGTCGCCGGGTGTTCAGCTCGAGACGCTGGTGCCGGACTACCGTGGCCGGATGGATGTGGCCCTGGCCATTACCGCCGAGACCCCTCCGGATGTGTTCAACCACAACCTGGAAACCGTGCCGCGCCTGTACAAGGCTGCGCGCCCGGGTTCTGACTACCAGTGGTCGTTGACCCTGCTGCAGAAGTTCAAGGAACTGGTGCCGCACGTACCGACCAAGTCGGGTCTGATGCTCGGCCTGGGCGAAACCGACGAAGAAGTGATCGAAGTGATGCACCGCATGCGTGAGCACAACATCGACATGCTGACCCTGGGCCAATACCTGCAGCCATCGCGCAGCCACTTGCCAGTACAGCGCTTCGTGCACCCGGACACCTTCGCCTGGTTCGCCGAAGAAGGCTACAAAATGGGCTTCAAGAACGTCGCCTCCGGTCCGTTGGTACGTTCGTCGTACCATGCTGACCAGCAGGCACACGAGGCCAAGATCAAGCTCTGACGCCTGGTCGTGATCAATGCCGATGCCCGCTTGCCGGCGGCATCGGCATTTTTGTATCCCAAAAGGAGCCGTCTGGATGAACCTTCCTTTCGATCATCAGCCTGAGCTCTCCCCAACAGCGTCTCCATTGCCAAGGGCATTGCCGCCAGGCGGTCGTCTGGCAATCATCGCACCTGCCGGGCCTGGCCAGATCGATACCCTCAAAGCGATTCAGTGGTTCGAAGCGCGCGGCTATCAGTGCCGCATCTATCCCGGGGTTCTTGAGGCACAGGATTACCTGGCTGGCGACGATGCCTGTCGGTTGGCCGACCTGCATGCCGCGTTTGCCGCCCCGGATGTCGATGCGATCATTTGCTTGCGCGGCGGCTACGGCAGCATGCGCTTGCTGGATGGGCTGGACGTGGCGCTGTTGCGCAGCCGCCCAAAACCCTTTATCGGCTACAGCGACATCACCGCGTTGCACAACGCGATTGCTCGTCATGCGGGGTTCGTGACCTTTCATGGGGCGATGCTCAAGTCCGAGTTGCTGGCCAGCAAGCAGGAACCGACGCTTTCTTCGTTGTTCGAGCTGCTCAGCGGGCGTCTGCGGGCTGGTGACGTCTTGCAACACCCACAGGCCTACCCGCTGACCACTGTCTTGCCTGGCGCAGCGTCAGGGCGTCTGGTGGGCGGTAACCTGGCAATGCTCTGCGCAACCCTGGGCACGCCGGCAGAGTTGCACAGCGAGGACGGCATCCTGTTTATTGAGGACGTTAACGAGCCGCTCTACCGCATCGACCGCTTGCTCACCCAGTTACGCCTGGTCGGCAAGTTCGAGGGGCTGCGGGGCGTGCTGGTCGGCGATTTTGCCGGGTTGACGGTGCAGGCGCTGGCGCCGCTGTTGCGGGAAATGTTCAAACCCTTGCAGATCCCGGTGCTGGCCGGCTGGCGCAGCGGTCATTGCGACCCCAACATCACCTTGCCGCTGGGCGCGCAGGTGCACCTGGACGCCGACGCGCAATGCCTGACACTGCAGCAGGATATTTTCTGCGGATAAAAAAACGCCCCTGATCAGGGGCGTTTTCATTTAGCGCTGGCGCAAGCTGTCCAGAAGCTTGTGGGTTGGATAACCATCGGCCGGCCAGCCCAAGGCCTGTTGCGCGTTACGGATGGCTTTGCGGGTGTTGGCGCCGATGATGCCGTCGGCCGTCCCGGCATCGTAGTTTTTGGCGCTGAGCAGCGTCTGCAGCTCGACGCGTTCGCTGCGGCTCAGGGGCAGGTCGTCCTTCGGCCAGGCGCCGGCAATGTAGCCCGAACCACCGAAGCGCTCGCTGAGCAGGCCCACCGCCATCGCATACGACGACGAGTTGTTGTACTTGAGGATGGCGCGGAAGTTGTCCAGCACCAGGAACGCCGGGCCGCGGTATCCGGCTGGCAGCAGCAGGGCGGCCGAAAGCTGTTCGCTACCGGCGGGCAGGCGTACGCCAACGGGCAGCTTCAGGCCCATTTGCATCCATTCGGAGACGGTCTTGCGCTGCGCGCCATCGGCCAGCCAGTAGTCGAAGCCTGGTGTCAGTTGCACTTCAAAACCCCAGGGCTCGCCGCGTTTCCAGCCGGAGCTTTGCAGGTAATGGGCGGTGGACGCCAGGGCGTCGGCGGAGCTGTTCCAGATGTCCCGGCGACCGTCGCCGTCGAAGTCCACGGCATGGGTGTTGTAGGTCGTGGGGATGAACTGGGTCTGACCCATGGCGCCGGCCCAGGAGCCTTTCATGGCTTCAGGCTGCACATCGCCGTGTTGCAGGATTTGCAGGGCGGCGATCAGCTGAGCCTGGGCGAAGGCCGGGCGACGGCCTTCATAGGCCAGGGTGGCAAGGGAGCGAATGACCGACTTGTTGCCCTGGAACTGGCCAAAGTTGCTTTCCATGCCCCATACCGAAACCAGCACATCGCGATCGACGCCGTAGCGTTGCTCGATCTGGCTCAGGAGCTCGGCGTGTTTTTCCAGCAGGGCTTTACCGTTGCGCACGCGCACCGGCGACAGCGCGCCGTCGAGGTACTCCCACACCGGCCGGGTGAACTCAGGCTGGCTGCGGTCGGCCTTGATGACATCCATGTCGGGCGTGACATCAAAGAACGCGCGGTCGAAGGTCGTGGCGTTGATACCGGCCTGCAGGGCTTGCTGACGGAAACCCGCCTGCCATTGGGCAAAGGACTGCAGGGGCTGGATTTCAGTGCTGGTGTCGACAGCGGGGTTGGGCACGGTAACGACCGGAGCGGGCTGGGCAGGGGCCAGCGGCAACGCGTCGGCGGCGGTAGGTTTTTCCGCGCAGGCGACTAGCAGGATGAGGCTGGAGGCAGCAATCAGCTGGCGTGGTTGCCAGCGATGGGAAAGACAAAAGGGCATGCACAGGTCCAGGTATTACAGGTCAGGTGACGACCATACCATGCCTATCGGAATCTTGCTTTTATGCAGCCAAAAAGTAAGAAGCCTCCCAATCTCTCGATTGGAAGGCTTCGCGGCGGTAGCTGCCTTTGCCTTTGCCTGCACGTTCCTGGCGGCTGCGGAACAGGGGTTGGGCGATGATTGATTTGGCCTTGTTGGGCCCGGGCTTTGCGGGTTTCTTGCTCATGACAGGTGTCCTGCTGGGTGGGGTTGCGGCGCAATATAGGCGCTGAACCCACCGCAGGCAAGCCGGTGCCGACGTAGCGCTGCGTTATTCCGCCGGCAGAGGCAGGCGTTGACCGGCCATCAGCAGCGTCAACCGCGCGAGGCTGGTCCAGGGCGAGCCTTGCGCCTGGCCTTTGATCTGCGCATCGATGCGCTGGGCATCCTGCAGCAGTTGGCTCCAGCGTTGCGCCGACAGGCGCTGCAGGGCCTTGGTCATCAGCGGTTTGCGCTTGTCCCAGACCGGCGGCCTGGCCTGGCTGAAGGCCTTGTCCAGCGGCACGCCCTGGCTGTACTGCTGGGCAAGCCCTGCCAGTACGCGCAATTCGCGGGCCAGGGCCCAGAGAATGACCGGAGGTTCGACGCCTTCGCCGCGCAAACCTTCAAGCATGCGCAGGGCATGCGCGGCCTCGCCGTTGAGAATGGCATCGACCAGGCCAAACACGTCAAAACGCGCGCTGTCGGCAACCGCCGCCTGCACGGTTTCAACCGTAATCTGATTGCCTTCAGCAAGCAGCTTGAGCTTCTCTATTTCCTGCGCAGCGGCCAGCAGGTTGCCTTCGACCCGGGCGGCAATCAGGTCCACGGCATCGCGCTGGGCGGACAACCCTGCCTGCGACAGGCGCTGGTTGATCCATTGTGGCAACTGTTGGGCGTCGACGGGCCAGATCTGGATGAACTGGACATCCTGACCTTCAATCAGTGCTTTGCCCCACTTGGTTTTTTGCGCGCTGCCATCGAGCTTCGGCAGGCTGATCAGCAGCAAGGTGTCTTCGGCGGGGCGCGAGCAGTATTCAATCAGGGCCGCGGCGCCCTTGTCGCCGGGCTTGCCGGACGGCAGGCGCAACTCCAGAAGGCGGCGCTGGGCAAACAGTGACAGGCTGGCGCCGGCCTGGAGCAGGGTGCCCCAGTCGAAGTTGGCGTCGGCACTGAATACCTGGCGTTCGTCGAAACCTTGCTGGCGCGCGGCGGCGCGCACGGCATCGGCGGCTTCCTGACACAGCAGGGGGTCATCGCCACTGATCACGTAGACCGGCGCAAGGTTGCCTTGCAGGTGTTTGTTAAGCTGGGCGGGAGTGAGTTTCATAAGGGCAGACGGGGCACCGAAGTGCCCCGTTCAATCTCACTGGATCGGCAGTTGCAGAGGCGACTGTTGAGGCGTTTCGTCCTGGGCGCGGCGGGCCGCTTCCTGGGCCTGGGCTTCGGCTTTGGCGCGCTCGTCAGCTTTTTGCTGCAGCTGGTCGAGCTGGGCCGGCGTCAGCAGTTGCAGGCGTACCAGCATGTTCTGCACCAGGTTGCGACGCATTTCATTACGGGTTTGCAGGGCGGTCTGGGTGGAGCCGGTAATGTTGTTGCCGTCATACACGTAGACTTGGCGGACTTCGATCTTGTCGTTCAGCAGGTTGGTGCTGTTCAGGCCATTGATGCTGTAGTTCAGCACGGTGGTCAGCTCATACTCGGCGGAGCGACCGGAGCCGCCTGCGTAGGTGGCTGCACGCTGGGTCTCGATTTCACTGGTCAGGACCAGCTCGTACGGTGCGCCGGCATGAACGTTGACGCCGCTGCTTTGCAAGGCCTGGCGCAACTGGGTCACGGTTTCGCCGTAGGCGTTGCGTGCACTCAGGTCCAGTTCCTTGATCGACATTTCGTTGGTGCCGGTACCACGCAGCTGGAAACCGCAGGCACTGAGCATCACAGCCAGGCCCATTACCAGCAGATTGCGTTTGATCATCTTGTTGCTCCCTTTTGGGCCGATTCTGTGTACCGGGCCGCGGGGGGGGGGGGGGCGGGGGGCGGGGGGGTGGGGGCCCGGTTGGCCCCCGAGGCCCGGTCCACGACGACCCGGCGGGGGGGCCCGGCCGGGGGGGCGCCGCCCCCCGTTTGG
>NZ_JADUCM010000028.1 GCF_016009175.1 Pseudomonas alkylphenolica | reverse complement strand
GCTGCGCCCCCCTCCCCCCCCCCTTTCCCCCCAAAAAAAACACTTCCCCCCGGTTGCTTCCCCCCCCCCCCACCCCCCCCCCCCGGGGGGGGCCCGCGGCGGCCGCCTTTATCGGCACGACCATCGAGTTCTACGACTTCTACATCTACGCCTTTGCCGCGGCACTGGTGCTTGGTCAACTGTTCTTCCCCAGCGAAAACCCGATGCTCAGCACCATGGCGGCCTTTGGCAGTTTTGCCGTCGGCTTTATCGCCCGGCCTTTTGCCGGCATGGTCTTCGGTCATCTGGGCGATCGCCTCGGCCGCAAGAAAATGCTGGTGGTCACCATCGTGCTGATGGGGCTGGCGACCATGTGCATCGGCCTGTTGCCGACCTACGCCCAGGCGGGCATCTGGGCCCCTATCGGCCTGGTGTTCCTGCGCCTGCTGCAAGGCATTTCGGTTGGCGGTGAGTGGGGCGGGGCGGTGCTGATGGCCAGCGAGCACGCACCCAAGCACCGGAAAGTGTTTTTTGCCTCGTTCGCCCAGTGGGGCAGCCCGGCGGGTTTGCTGCTGGCGTTGATTGCGTTTCGCTGCATCAGCGCGATGGAACAAGAGGCGCTGATGAGCTGGGGCTGGCGTATTCCGTTCCTGCTCAGCGGGGTGCTGATGATCGTCGGCCTGGTGATCCGCTTTGGCGTGCCGGAGTCGCCGGAGTTTGCCGAGGTCAAGGACAACGACCAGACCTCTGACAACCCGGTGCTGGAAGTCATCCGCAAGGGCTGGAAGAACATCCTTTTCGCTGCACTGGCGGTCACCATCGGCTCGGGTGGTTTCTTCTTCACCAATACCTTCATGATCACCTACGTTACCCAGTACCAGGGCATTGCCAAGACCACGATCCTCGACTGTCTGTTCGTGGTCACCATCCTGCAGTTCCTGTCGCAACCCTGCTCGGCGCTGCTGGCCGAACGCCTGGGCGAGGGGCGTTTTCTCAAGTGGGTGGCATCGCTGTGCATCCTGGTGCCGTACCCGATGTTCCTGCTGGTGCAGACCGGCAACATTGTCTACATGACCGCCGGCATCGCCATGGCCGTCCTGCTGCTGGCCGCCCTGTACGCGGTAATCGCCGGCTACATGGCCGAGGCCTTTCCGGCGCGAGTACGCTATTCGGGCATCTCGATTGCCTATCAACTGGGCAGCGGCCTGACAGGCGGTCTGACGCCGATGCTGGGTACTTTCCTGGCCGGTCACTTCGCCGGGCAATGGCTGCCGCTGGCGGTGTTCTTCAGCGTGCTGGCGCTGATGTCGCTGACCGGGGTGCTGGGCCTGTCGCACCTGCGTAGCAGCAACGCCCAGCCGGTCGTGCTGTCCTCTTCACAAGGAGTCGTTTCATGAGCAAACCCGCCGACATGCCGGAGATCGAGTGGCAGTCACGCTGTGACCTGGCCGCACTGTATCGCCTGATTGCCTATTACCGCATGACCGACCTGATCGACACGCACATCACCCTGCGCGTGCCAGGGCCGCAACGGCATTTTCTGATCAACCGCTACGGCGTGGCGTTCGAGAAAATGCGCGCCAGCGACCTGGTGCTGATCGACCTGGAAGGCAAAGTGGTCGACAGCAGTTACAACGGTGGGCAAGTGAACACGGCCGGCTTTGTCATCCATTCGGCTATCCACGACGCGCGCCCGGACCTGCACTGCATCATTCACACCCATACCGCCGCCGGCATGGCGGTGGCAGCCCAGCGCGATGGTTTGTTGCCGCTGACCCAACACGCCCTGAAGTTCTACGGCAACCTGGCGTATCACACCTACGAAGGCATCGCCCTGTCACTGGAAGAGCGTGAGCGGCTGGTCGCCGACCTGGGTTCGCACAAGGCGATGATCCTGCGCAACCATGGCTTGCTCGCAGCCGGTGGCAGCGTGGCGGCGGCGTTCCACGAGATCTATTTCCTGGAGCGTGCCTGCCAGGCGCAGATCCAGGCGATGTCCGCCGGGGTGGCACTGAACTTCCCGAGCGAAGAAGTGTGCCTGCACACGGCTGCGCAGTTTGGCCGTGACGGCATCGACGGGATCATAGACATGGCCTGGAAGGCTGCGCTGAGTCTGATCGACGAGCAGCGCGCCGATTGGTGCAGTTGACTATGGCCCGTCTCATTTTGCTGTGTCAGGACCTGGCGTTGACCGATTGGCTGGCCGCGCTGTTCGCCCGCCATGCCCCTCACCTTGCGGTGTTGCGCCCAGGTGATGAGGGCGCGCAGCAGGCCGAGGTCGCGGTCTGCTGGTTCCCGCCCGCGGGTAGCCTGGGTGCGTTGGCGAACCTGCGCCTGGTGTATTCGATTGGCTCGGGCGTCGACCACCTGGCGCAAGACACGTCGCGCGATGCCTCGGTGCCGGTGTGCCGGGTGGTTGATCCGGACCACACCCAGGGCATGAGTGAATACGTGCACTGGGGCGTGCTGCACTTTCACCGTGGCTTCGACCAGGTGATCTCCGGCAACGCCACGCAACGCTGGCAGCGTCCGTTGCAGCGGCGCGCACAGGCATTCAAGGTCGGGGTGATGGGCCTGGGGGCGATTGGTGCGCCGGTGGCGGTACGGCTGGCACAAGCCGGCTACGACGTGCGCGGCTGGGCCCGCACGCCACGGGAGATCGACGGGGTGACCACCTTTAACGGGGCGTCGGCACTGCCGGCGTTTCTGCAGGGGCTGGACGTGCTGGTCAACCTCTTGCCACTGACGCCTGCTACCCGGGGCGTGCTGGGCCGCGAGGTGTTCCAGCAGCTGGCGCCAGGCGCTGCGCTGATCAATTGCGGTCGGGGCCAGCACCTCAACCCTGCAGACCTGCGCCATGCCCTGGCGGACGGGCAGTTGCGCGGCGCCTTGCTCGATGTGTTCGAGCGCGAACCGCTACCTGCCGATTCGCCACTGTGGCACACACCTGGGGTGTGGGTGACACCGCACATGGCGTCCGCCGCCTCGGACGCGTGTATCGCCCAGCAGGTGACCGAAAACGTATCGCGCCTGACAGCAGGGCTGGCATTGAACAACCTGGTCGATCCCGAACTGGGCTATTGAGCGGGCAGCGAACTAATCACTGGGCGCCGCGATCCCCATGGGCGGTGGCGCGCAGAACATGCATTACCTTTGAACGAGGTTATCAATGAAAACGTTTTTCCACCCGGCACAGCGCCTGCATCATCCACGTTCCTACCTGTCACGGGGGCAAATGCGCGAGCCGCAGGAAGTGCCGGACCGTATCGACCCGCTGCTGGCAGTGGCCGGAAAACTGGGTTACCCGGTGCTCGAACCTGCCGACCACGGCGAGGCGCCGCTGGCCGCCGTGCACAGCCCGGCCTACGTGGAGTACCTGCGCACCGCGTACCAGCAATGGCACGACGTGCCGGAGGACTGGGGCGATGAGGTGATGTCCAACATCTACATCCGCGAAGGCAATCCACTGCGCGGGATTCTCGGCAAAACCGCCCGTTACCTGGCAGACGGCAGTTGCCCGATCGGCGCGCACACCTGGCAGGCCGCGTACTGGTCGGCGCAAAGCGCGGTGGCCGCGGCGCATGCGGTGATCGAAGGCGACAGCGCCGCCTACGCCTTGAGCCGGCCACCGGGGCACCATGCCCGCGCCGAAGCGGCAGGCGGGTTCTGCTTCCTCAACAACGCTGCAATTGCTGCCCAGGTATTGCGCGGCACGTTCGCCAAGGTCGCCGTGCTGGATACCGACATGCACCACGGCCAGGGCATCCAGGAAATCTTCTACGACCGCGACGACGTGCTCTACGTGTCGATTCATGGCGACCCCACCAATTTCTACCCGGTGGTCGCCGGTTTCGACGATGAGACCGGCACCGGCATCGGTGAGGGTTACAACCTGAACCTGCCGATGGCGCACGGCGCCCGCGAAGCGGATTTCTTCGCCTGCATGGACCAGGCCGAAGCAGCCCTGCGTGCCTTTGCCCCCGACGTGCTGGTGCTGTCGCTGGGCTTCGACATCTACGAAAACGACCCGCAGTCCAAGGTTGCCGTCAGCCATGAAGGTTTCCGCTTGCTGGGGCAGCGCATCAAGGCGCTGGGGCTGCCGTGCGTGGTGGTGCAGGAGGGCGGCTATGACATCGCGACCCTGGATGAAAACGCTACACGGTTCTTCGACGGTATGACCGCTTAACACTGAGCTTCATCTTCCCGGGCAGGGTAACGCGCCGTCGTTCCCGGCCCGGGTACTTCGATCCATACATAAAACAATAACAGTGCCACGTGCGCCCATGCGCAAGTTAGTGGTCGGGTTGAGTGCTGCCCGACCCATAGCGACCTGGTTAATAACAATAAATCTTCACGCTGCCGTTCTGATAGCTGGCAATAAGGGAGTGTATTATGTGGTTTAAATTTTTTACCTTGGGGATGGCCGGCGCAAGTGTTTGCTTGAGCAGTGCGGTCGTGAGTGCAGCAGAGGCGAATAACGGTTTTATCGAAGACAGTACGACGACTGTAGGTTTCAGAAACTTTTACTGGAACGCAGATAACCGTAACGGCAGTTACACCAACTTCGATGGCGAACGGCAAAGTTACCGCCAGGAATGGGCACAAGGGGTACTGGCCAAGTTCAACTCCGGGTTTACCCAGGGGTTGGTCGGCTTTGGCCTGGATCTGCATTACATGGGCGCGGTCAAACTTGACGGTGGCAAAGGCCGGGTCGGCGATGGTATCGGCAATGGCGGTATCGTTGCGCGTGATAACAACGGCGACCCGAAAAGCGAATTCTCCAAGGCGGGCGGTGCAGTGAAAATGCGCATCGCCAGTACCGAACTGGCCTATGGCGACCTGTTCCCGGATACGCCGGTGCTCAAATACGGCGATATCCGGCTGTTGCCGCAAACCCTGCGCGGCTGGAATGTCACTGACCGCACTTTCGCCGGCCTGACACTCAATGCCGGGCGTTTCGTCTCCAGTAGCGACCGGGCACAACCCAATCATGGCGGTCACCTCGGCACCGCCTACGGTGGGCGCCAGGCAGACAGTGACTTTGTCAGTGTTTACGGGGGTGTTTACACAGGCATCAACAATGTAAAAGTCAAACTGTTCGGCTCTGAACTGGACGATATCTGGAACCAGCAATTTGCTTCCATTGAATACCGCGTGCCATTGGCAGTGGGCGGTACGTTCAATACCGGTATCAACTATTACCGCACCCGAGATACCGGTGCTGCACTGTTGGGCGCCATTCGCAACGATGCCTGGAGTACCCGTGCAGGTTATGCGCTGGGCGGGCATAAAGTTGAATTGGCGTTTACCCAGATTGATGGCGACCAACCGTTCGATTATGTCTGGAACAGTTTTGACATCGAACTGGATGCGGCGTCACAGGGCAGCGACTTCAACAGCCCCAACGAAAAGGCCTGGAGTGCCCGTTACGATCTGGATGCAGTGGTCTTCGGTGTGCCGGGCCTGACCTTTACTGCGCGCTACATTCGCGGTACCGACATCGACGGCCGCAATGCCTCGGGTGCTTACTCACGGTTCCAGGCAGTGCACGATGGCTCGCAGTGGGAGCGGGACCTGTGGGTCAAGTACGTGGTGCAATCGGGCCCGGCGAAGAACCTTTCGCTGCGTCTGCTGCACGCCTCCATGCGCACCGGTGGCGACTATGGCGCGATTGCCAACGACCTGGACCAGACCCGTATCATCCTTGATTACCCGTTGGACCTGAACTTCCTGAAATAACGTCCGCACCCAGGGTCGCGTGCAGCACCGGCTTCACGCGACCCGATGTGCCTGCTGGTGCTACTTGCCGCCTCGGATATGCCCGACAACCCCGCCCGCAGCAGCGCCAAGTGCCGCGCCGGTCCAGCCACTGCCACCGGAAATCGCTGCAATCCCGGCGCCCGCTGCGGCACCAATGGCCGCGCCGCGGAGCGGGCCTTGCTGCTGCGAGCTCATGTTGGGGCAGCCGACCAGGCTGGCGACCGTGAGGGCGGCGGCAAACGATAGAAACCGCTTCATGTTCATCTCCGCTATTTGTTCTGCTTCAGCCCCGGCACCACCATTTCGAACCAGAGGGTTTCGATGACGGGCCGTTTCAGCTGATCAGGGTGGGCGGTGTACCAGGTATCGAGACCCTGGCGCACCGTGTCGAGCGTCTGGCCCTTCAGGCCTCTGCCGAAACGTGGAATCAGGCTCTGCTCATCAGTCGGCTTCTTGTCGCCATGGTAGGCCGCCTCCACTTCAAAGGCATTGGCAATGCCGATCAGGTAAACCTTCTTGAACTCTGCCGATGACTGCGTCCACTGCTCGCCAGTGACCAGCGGAACCGGCAGTTCTTTGGCCCGGGCAATGCCCGTTACCATTACCAGGGTCATGCAGATCGCCAGTGCCAGCGAACCTGTTCGCAACGCGCTCATTTCTCGTCTCCTCGCAAGACCGAACCTCAACGGCATGGCCCGCACCGACAGCCTGGGCGCGGCTACTTTCAAGAATAGTCGGCCTGCTGCAACCCGGGGGCTCTCGGTTGTCTGGAAGGGGCGATATTCGCTGCCTGAGCTGACCGTCTGTCCGCCATTGGCAGCAGCTGTCGAATCCCTCGCCAGCCAATCGACTACTGCACAGATCACCCCGATCAGCTCAACCCTTTTGCAGGAGTCAAGGTCATGTCCTATGTCGATGGTTTTGTAATCGCCGTGCCGACGGCCAACCGCGAAAAGTTCAAGCAGCACGCCGATGCGGCGGCGGTGGTATTCAAGGAGTGTGGCGCCGAGCGTGTGGTCGAATGCTGGGGCGATGATGTCCCCGAAGGCAAGGTCACCTCTTTTCCGCTGGCGGTGAAATGCAAGCCTGATGAGACGGTGGTGTTTTCTTTCATTCTTTGGCCCTCGCGGGAAGTAAGGGATGCCGGGATGAAGAAGATGATGGAAGACCCGCGCCTGCAGCCTGATCAGAACCCGATGCCGTTTGATGGGCAGCGTCTGATTTATGGTGGGTTCAGGATTCTGGTGGATGTCTAGGGGGTAATGCCCAAGCGCGCTAAGCATGTATCCAACCGGTCTTACATCCGGCCCGGTAGCCCTTGCCGGTTGTCGGGCCTGGCGTTTAGCTATTGGTTCGCGCTGACGTTGACCGCCAGCAGATGATGACCGCGCGGATAAATCAGGTGCAGAAAATGAGCACTCCCCTGGATTTGAAAGCGTTGAAGGCCCGCCAGCAGGCGGCGTGGGCCAGCGGCGACTACGCCGTGATCGGCACTACCCTGCAACTGGTTGGCGAGCGACTGGCCGAGGCCTGCGACTTGCGCTGGGATGAAAAAGTCCTGGATGTCGCCGCCGGCAACGGCAATGCCACCCTGGCCGCGGCACGCCGCGGCTGTCAGGTCCGATCCACAGATTATGTCGCCGAGCTGTTGAAACGTGGCGAGGAGCGGGCGCAGGCGGAACGGTTGAAGGTGGTGTTCGAGGTGGCCGACGTGGAGGCGCTGCCGTATGCCGACGGCGCTTACGATGCGGTGATCTCCACCTTTGGCGTGATGTTCGCCCCCGACCAGGCGCAAGCGGCCCGCGAGCTTGCCCGGGTGTGCCGCCCGGGTGGCCGGATCGGTCTGGCCAACTGGACCCCGCAAGGCTTCATCGGCCAATTGTTCAAGACCCTGGGGCGGCATGTGCCGCCACCCGCCGGCGCGTTGCCGCCTTCGCGCTGGGGTGACGAAGAACAGTTGCGCATCCTGTTCGCCGACAGCATCGGAGCCCTGAACGTCAGCCGCCAGCAGTTCAATTTCCGCTACCGCTCGGCGGCGCATTTCATCGAGGTGTTCCGCACCTGGTACGGGCCGGTGCACAAGGCCTTTGCCTCTTTGGACGGTGAGGCTGCCAGCGCCCTGGAACGCGACCTGACCCAGCTGATCAACGACAACAACGTGGCCGGGCCGTCGTCGTTGGTGGTGCCCAGCGAATACCTGGAAATCGTTATCACCCGCCGCTGATGACCCAAGTGATTTATCCGGCGGCGGCTTACTGCCAGCCTGCCAGGCTGTCGTCCGGACCGTCGGCGTTGCGGCGGAAAAACTCGCGCAGGTGCTCGATAAAAAAAGCCACTTTCGCCGACAGGTTGAGGCGCTCCAGGTACACCGCGTAAATGTCGGCCGGGGGCGTGTGATAGTCGCTGAGCACCTCGACCAGGCGGCCACTGCGCAAGTGGTCGGCGAGGTTCCATTCGGCGCGCATGAGGATGCCCTGGCCATCCAGCGCCCAGTTCAATGCCACCTCGCCATCGTTGGTACTCAGGGTGCCACGCACTTTGACCGACTCACTCTGTTTGCCCCGGCTCAGCCGCCAGCTGCCGAACGCGGCATCGTTCTGGCGCAGCACGATGCAGTTGTGCTGCAACAGGTCGCGGGGCGTTTGCGGGCAGCCGAAGGCCTGCAAGTACGCTGGCGCCGCACACAGGCGGCGACGGTTCGCGGCGATTTTTCGGGCGATCAGACGTGAATCGGGTAGCTCGCCAAAGCGGATGGCAACGTCAATGGCGTCGTCCGGCAGGTTGATCGGTCGGTCGGTGAGCTGCAGTTGCACCTGGACCTCCGGGTAGCGTCGGGCGAATGACGATATCGCCGGCCCCACATGGGTACGCCCGAACCCCAGGGGCGCGTTCACCCGCAACAGGCCCTTGGGCGCCGCCCGGCTACTGGAGACCTGACGCTCCATCTCCTCGATTTCACCCAGGATTCGCTGCGCGTTGATCAGGTAGGTCTCGCCCTCGGCGGTCAGGCTGATGCTGCGTGTGGTGCGGTTGAGCAGGCGCACGCCAAGCCGTTGCTCCAGCTGTGCCAGGCGCTTGGAAACCGCAGGCGGCGTCAGGTTCAGCTCGCGGGCAGTGGCCGCCAGGCTGCCGACCTTGACCAGCTGGGTAAAAAACGCCAGTTCCGAGACCGGGTTCATAATTAACCTGAAGTAAATAATGAAGTGAATTTCATTGTATTACAGCATTTTAGAAAAGCCATTACCTTTAGCTCCCGTGATTAACCACAAAAAACCTGGGCTATTGATTTGTCACTGCCAGTGGCCCAGCCGCCAGAAAAATCCGACTCACAACAATAATGCGGAGCAGATAATGGCCAAACGATTGATAGGCAAGCTGTATGTCCAGGTGCTGATAGGCGTGGCCCTGGGCATCGTTCTGGGGGTGTTCTGGCCCCACGTCGGTGTCGACCTCAAGCCCATTGGCGATGCCTTTATCAAACTGATCAAGATGGTCTTCGCACCGATCATTTTCGCCACCGTGGTGCTCGGCATCGCCAAGATGGAGAACATGAAGGAGCTGGGCCGGGTGGGGGTGCGCGCACTCATCTACTTTGAAGTGCTGTCGACCTTCGCCCTGGTGCTGGGCCTGATCGTGGTCAACCTGGTGCAGCCCGGCCAGGGCATGAACGTCGACCCGGCCACCCTCGATGCCAAGAGCATCGCCACCTACACCTCGGCGGCGGCGAGCGGTTCGGGCAGCTTCAGCGACTTCCTCCTGCATGTGATCCCGGCGAGTGTCACCGATGCGTTTGCCAACAACGAGATCCTGCAGATCCTGCTGTTCTCCACCCTGTTCGGCATCGCCCTGTCGCACCTGGGGCCACGCGGCAAGCCCTTCGTCGATGTGCTCGAAGCCTTCTCCCACGGCATGTTCCATATCGTCGGCATGATCATGCGCGTTGCGCCGTTGGCGGCCTGCGGGGCGATGGCGTTCACCGTCGGCAAGTACGGCCTGGGCTCGATCGTGTCGCTCGGCAAGCTGATGGCGACCATGTACCTGACCTGCTTTCTGTTCGTGGTGGTCATCCTGGGCGCCATCGCGCGGCTGTCGGGTTTCAGTCTGTGGAAGTTCCTCAAGTACCTCAAGGAAGAGCTGTTCACCGTGCTCGGTACCAGCTCTTCGGAGTCGGTGGTGCCGCAGTTGATGACCAAGCTGGAGAAGGTTGGTGTGTCCAAGCCGGTGGTCGGCCTGGTGATCCCCTCGGGCCTGACCTTCAACCCGGACGGCCAGTGCATCTACTACACCATGGCCGCGATATTCATCGCCCAGGCCACCAACACGCCCTTGACCCTGATGGATCAGCTGATCGTGCTCGGCGTGCTGCTGCTCACCTCCAAAGGCTCGGCGGGGGTGACCGGTTCGGGCTTCATCACCCTGGCCGCGACCCTGGCGACCATGGACAACATTCCGGTGGCCGGCATGGTGCTGCTGCTTGGCGTCGACCGCTTCATGTCGGAAGCGCGGGCCATCACCAACACCATTGGCAATGCCGTCGGCACCATGGCCATCGCCAGGTGGGTCGGTGCCCTCAACAAAAAACAAATGGATCAGGTGCTCGAAGGCGGCCCGGTGCCTGCGCCAACCCCGGCGCAGCAGGCCGCGCCGCTCGCTGCGCAACGTCCTGTGAAACCTGTCTTGTGATGCAATGAGGAGAACAACCGTGGATAAAGAAGCAGCCGTATCAACATTGACCGACGTGATGGCCAAGTTCACTGCCTACATCGGCAAACGCTTGCCCAAGGACGTCAAAGAAAAGACCGCGAAATTGCGCGCAGCGGAGACCAACCCGCTGGCCATCGCCGTCTACGACTCGATGGCCGAGAACCAGGACTACGCCGACAAGCTCGACCGTCCCAGCTGCCAGGACACCGGGGTGATCCAGTATTTCATCTCGGCCGGGGCGCGCTTCCCGTTGCTCAGCGAGCTGGAAGGCATCCTCGAAAACGCCACCAAGGAGGCGACCATCAAAGGTCCGCTGCGCCATAACGCGGTGGAAACCTTCCTCGAGAAAAATACCGGCACCAACACCGGTTCGAAGATTCCCTGGCTGGACTGGGAAATCATCCCCGATGCCGACCACGCCATCGTCGATGTGTACATGGCCGGTGGTGGCTGCACCTTGCCGGGCTCTGCCAAGGTACTGATGCCCGGCCAGGGCTACGAGGGCGTGACCGAGTTCGTCTTCGACGTGATCACCTCGCGCGGGGTCAACGCCTGTCCGCCGCTGCTGGTGGGCGTGGGCGTCTCGACTTCGGTGGAGACCGCTGCGCGTCTTTCCAAGCGGGCCATCCTGCGCCCGGTGGACTCCAGCCACCCCAACGAAAACGCGGCAATGATGGAGCGTCTGCTGGAGGACGGCCTTAACGAGATCGGTATAGGGCCGCAAGGCTTGACCGGCAACAGCAGCGTGATGGGTGTCAACATCGAATCGTCGGCGCGCCACCCCTCGACCATTGGCGTAGCGGTTTCTACCGGTTGCTGGGCCCACCGGCGCGGCAAGATCCGCATCAATGCCGACCTGACCTACGACATCCTCTCCCATGAAGGAGTAGTACTGTGAAAAAGATCCTCAGCACCCCGATCAAGGACGAGGACCTGGCTGGCCTCAATGTTGGCGATGTGGTTTACCTGACCGGCCAGCTGGTGACCTGCCGCGACGTGGCCCACCGCCGCCTGATCGAGCTCAAGCGCGAACTGCCGGTGGACCTGCGTGGCGGGGCGATCTTTCACGCCGGGCCGATTGTGCGCAAAAAAGACGATGGCAGCTTCGAGATGGTCTCGATCGGGCCGACCACGAGCATGCGCATGGAGAAGTTCGAGAAGCAGTTCATCGAAGAGACCGGGGTCAAACTGATTGTCGGCAAGGGCGGCATGGGCCCGGAGACCACCACCGGCTGCCTCGAAAACAAAGCCGTGCATGCCGTGTTCCCGGGCGGCTGCGCGGTGCTTGCGGCGACCAAGGTCGAAGCGATCGAACGCGCCGAGTGGCAGGACCTGGGCATGCCCGAAACCTTGTGGGTCAACCGCGTGCGCGAGTTTGGTCCGCTGATCATCTCCATCGATACCAAGGGCAATAACCTGTTCGAGCAGAACAAGGCGCGCTTCAACGAGCGCAAGGGCTCGATCATCGAGAAGATCAACAGCCAGGTCCGCTTCATCAAGTGACGCCACCGGTGCCACGGCAAGGACGCCGTGAACACCCGGTTCATCTCAAAGAGATCACCATGCATAAAGCCACTCATGTTGAGCTGCGCAGCGCCTTGCGCGGGCAGCTTGCCCGACCTGTTTGCGTGCGCGCCGCGTCGGTGTTTGATCCTCTGTCGGCGCGGATCGCCGCTGACCTCGGGTTTGAAGTTGGTATCCTTGGCGGCTCGGTCGTTTCCCTGCAAGTGCTGGGCGCCCCGGATATCGCCCTGGTCACCCTCAGCGAATTTGTCGAGCAGGCCACCCGCATTGGGCGGGTAGCGCGCCTGCCGGTAATTGCCGACGCCGACCACGGCTACGGTAACGCGCTGAACGTCATGCGCACCGTGGCCGAACTGGAGCGCGCCGGGATCGCCGCACTGACCCTCGAAGACACCCTGTTGCCGGCCCGTTACGACGGTCCGCCGACCGAACTGATCAGCGTCGAAGAGGGCATCGGCAAACTGTACGCTGCGCGCCAGGCGCGTGAGGACACGGGCCTGGTCCTCATCGCTCGTACGCATGCCGGGGCGCAACCGCTAGCCGAGGTCATTCAACGCACCCGTGCTTATCAGGATGCTGGCGCAGATGGCATTTGCCTGGTCGGCGTGCAAGACGTCGATAAACTCGCCGCGATCGCCGATGGCCTGAACGTACCCTTGATGCTGGTGACCTACGGCAATCCGTCGCTGGGTGATCACAGCTGCCTGGCCGAGCTGGGCGTACGCATCGTCGTCGAGGGTCATGGCGCTTACTTTGCCGCGGTCAACGCCACTTACCACAGCCTGCGCGAGCAACGCGGCCGGGCCAGCGCCGATGGTTTGAGCGCCACACAGCGGGTGCAGCGCTTCAGTGCGACTGAGGATTACCGGGGGTGGGCCCGGGATTTTCTGAATCTGCAGGTATGACGTCGCGTTCAACTCCTAGGCACGCTCGCGATGGCGCTGGTGATGATGGTTGTACGGCCAGGCAACAGCGTCTACAGAGGTGGCAGGGAGCGGCGGCGCGGCCAGGGCTTCCAGGTGCAGGAGGATGTCCTGCGGCTTGAGCACCAGGATGTCGCTGTCCAGGGCATCGAGAATCATCTCGGCGGTGTTGCCGATCAAGGCGCCGCTCAATCCCGTACGGGCCACGCTGCCGATCACCGTCAGCGCCGCTTCGAGCTTGTGCGCCAGGTACGGAATCATCACGTCGGGTGGGCCTTCTTCGATGTGCAGGCGGTCTTCGTCGATGAGGAATTCTTCCTGCAGCCGCTGGCACTGTTCGCGGTAGTACGCCTGGATGCTCTCCTTGAGCTGGAGCATCGTGTCGCTTGCCGAAAGCATCGGATACGGGTGGGCACTCATCATGTGCAGCGTGGCGCCGGCCAGTTGAGCGATGTCGTAGCCATGGCCGACGATGCCCGAATGCAGCACGCGATGTTCGACGTCTTCGCTGCCCACGTCCACAGCCGCAAGAATGGTGCCGCCGGTCCATGGCCGGGCGGTTTTTACCATCAGCACCGGGCAGGGGCAGTAGCGCAGCAGCTTCCAGTCCTCGGGAGCGAGCAGCGCTTTCATCAGCGGGTTGTCGGTGACGTGCTGCTTGATCACCAGGCTGCAGTCCTGCGCCTGCTGGGTGGCGATGATGGTCTTGTGCGTGCTGGCGTACCAGGCCTGCTCGGTGCTGACACTGAAACCTTGTTGTTCCAGATCGCTGCGCAGGTTGTGCAGAAAGGGTGTGTGGTGGTTGCCCTTGTTGCACACCAGCAGGTGCAAATGGGATTGCGTTATGCGGGCGATCATTGTTGCTCTGTGCAGGATCAGATCCATTGACTGCTGCGAGTTCACGACCACTAACGTGTTGCGAACAGTATGCATGAGTCTCTTCCTGTGCCTGGGTACAGTGTGTTTTCAGGGCGGCACACGAGCGCAACAGAATGTTTTTATGCGCACGATGACGCCACAGCGCGAAGGCTGTTGTTTTTATGCTGTTACCTGGAGCGGGAGCAGTTGATGTGCGGCGCGTTGCGCGCTCAATTCAACGGTCGGCCATTATAGGGCGGCTGGGCCCGGAACGACGGCAGTTGGTCGGCCGGGCTAGTTGATTTTCAACTAAAAAATTGTTTTTTAGTTAAGGAAACACATTACAGGGTTCAGCGCACATCCTCCCATCTGTTGATTAACGTACCCGGTGTATGGGGAGTGGGCTGTGAAGCGGTAATATTGCCTCACCTCTTGTTACCCAGTTGCAGGCGCCTGAACCGGATATTACCGGAAGCCTTTATTTGAGTGTCATTGATGCGCTGTAGAAGTCCGAGTTCTGCGGTGCCTCCATTATTTACATTGAAGCCCGGTACGACGGTGTGATATCCCGTCGGGGGGATGATCAATTCGACTGTTGCCAAGCTGTTGGTGCTGGATAGTCCCATCACTAATCTGACCTTCTGTCCGATACGTGGGGAGTGAACAAGTGTAAATAGTTCTGAGTTATTTAAATCGTTGCTGATATTCCACTCCGTTTGTATGCCGTTCACAAAGAAGGTTGGGCGTTCCAGTAATGCGTTCAGTAACGAAGAAAGCCTGTCGAGTACGGACGTATGGAATGTGCAATCTGTGAGGCAGGCATCAAAATTTCCATTTGCTACGATAAGCGCGGCGCCATCTTGCGGGTCGACGACCGTTGCACCATAGGCCCGCAGCAAGACAGGAGCCACTGGGTTGCCGTGATCGAGCCGGGATATACATCCGCCAACGATGGTGTATTCGCCAGGTGCCAGTGCCTTGATAAGGATTCCATCTTGCCTGCCAATACCTCGGCAATTTCGTATTGAAGCGCTCACCCGACATCTTGCGTTGTCACTTTTCGTCTCAATCACTTCGCCGACAATATTTTCAAGATCAATTTTGAGTGGGAAAACCCCTTCTTTTGATGGTGTTCTACCTTTTAGGTCTAGCGTCACACAAAGTCCGCTGCCATGAGCGTTGTGCAGGGTAAACTCTTCGCAGACTGAGATGGGTGCCGAACCTGTGGTAATAAGCCCTGGGTTTATTAGTAGTTTTTGCGTAGTTAACGGCGTTCTATACTCAAGTCCGTCGATGATGATTCTACGCCACCAGCGATACTGAATAGGGGTATTCGCAGGCTTCCCTGTACCAGTAGATTGCTGGTGCTTTAAAAGGTTTAGGCTTCCGCTACGCTTGTCGACAACTACCGTTATGTTGCGCATCAAGAGGTCGCCATCACAAAAGCCGCCGGTATCAGTGCGTGAGCGAATAATACCGCTGCTGTTTTTCAGCGTGCGCACGTGAAAAGCAACCGTATCCAGATCCAGGGTGCCGAGCGCCGTTACGAGAACGCCCCAATTGCCAACTACCATGTTTCGAAGTCGCAACCACTCCATGAACGGCTGGTGAAAATCGATGCGGTTGAGAATGCCGTCCCGAAAAGTGATCCGCTGGCAAAGATTATTGCCGGTCGCCCCCCAGCCGTCACCATCGGCATGTGGAGTTATGTCAAGGTCATAACAATTTTGAAGGTTTAGATTATAGGTGTACCCCGTGGTTGCATCAGTGCGATTAGCCCATTGCATCTCAACACGTGCTTTGACTTGACAACACTCACTGAAATGAACAAATGTCGGGTTGGCTAGCTTTTGAGCATTTTCATCTTGGATAAATCGTATGTCCAGATCGAGCAAACTCGTCGTTACAAGCACGAATTGTGCATTTATGTCATTGCCTCGGATATCAAGAGTGAGTCCATTGATGCTGCGACGTCGATCTTCCATTGGGAACACCTTGACCGACGATACGGCAATGCCCCGCATGGAATATTTTAGCGGAGAAGAAACAATACCATCTTTGTAAACCCGGTTGAATTCGATTCTTTTTCGTATTGTCGAGCGATAGGAATAAAAGTCCTGCTCTGTATTGATTATTACAAAGCTGTCTCGAACTTCCGCGCATTGACTCCAGCCGGAAAATACAGACGAGCCTGCGTCGAGGTCTGTAGATGCCATCAGTCCGTTAACCACTGGCCCGGACGTGTATGTCTTTACCTCTTTACTCCTTCCAAACGTAAACCGTCCTGACCACAGCGAACAGTCAAATATCGCGCCAGAAAAATCGCAATCTGTGGTCACCTCAACATTGCCACTGCCTACAAGCTTGAATCGGCCTCTGGCGACCAGCGTTGCCCCGGCCACATTGGCGGCCCTGACGGCAGTCTGCAACTCAAACAAGCAGTCGTCGCGTCCAGCAGAGTCGGCATCAAATGCCGAGAGTGAAATCCGCTCCGACGCGTCAGGAAGTACGGAAAGTTTCAAGCCTCCTTTGGTAATCAGATGATGATTTTTCGCGTCCGCTGCTGCCACTTCATATCGGAAACCTTGGGCAAAAATGGTATCGCCTACCGAGAGCGCCTCGTAGTCGAGATCGATATCGGCGATTAGCTCGGATGTTGTGCTAAACAATGCTCCAATGCGCGCTGACAGGTGGCGGTCAAGTTTAGTTTCGGTGATTGAGTTGTCAGGGATCTCACCCAGTTGCTGGCTCATTGCATCTCTCTCATGTTGGCGATTGAGTCGGGCCGTACTGAGTAGGGCCTGATATATAACGAGCTATACTTCATCTCAATCGCTCCTCTGCCGAAGTTTAGAGTGATCTTATGAAGTTTGGCCAAGTGCGCAACTGACAGAAATAACAGGTCGTGAAAGTGGGTTTTCTCTGACATCCTACTGAGCGCCCTGTAAAACCCGCGATAAGTACCGTGCTTCATTCACTTTCTCTGTAACGGTCTGTACAGAGAAAGTGAATGCACCTCGATGGCACTTAAAGCGCTGTTGCTTCCGTCAGGCGTGTGCTGTGGGCAGTCGCCAGGGGTTCTTGCTCAAATAGGCGGGATTCGGCCTCGATGTCCTGTGCGCTGCGGTGGCGGTAGTCGCGGTACACCCATTTGGCGAAACCAATGGCCATCACCACCAACAGGAAGAAGAACGGAATGGAGGTGAGGATCACCGAGGTTTTAACCGTTTTCAGCGACAGGTGATTGGCGATCATGGTCAGCGGCACCAGGGCCAGCATCACGCACCAGAACAGGCGCAGGAAGGGTGACGGGTCACGGCCTTCAGGCAGGTTGCGGGTGGTCGCGGCGGCCACGGTGTAGGCCGAGGCGTCGACATGCGAGGCGAGGAAAATGACCATCACGAACAGGTAGAACGCGGTGGCCAGGCCCGACATCGGAAAGCCGTTCAACAGCTGCGTGATTGCCACTTCGCCACCTTGGCTGGCGACGATGGCGGGAACATCCAGGGTGCCCGTGAGCAGTTGCTCGATACCATAGCCGCTGAGGCTGCCGAAGATCGCCCAGCAGCTCACGCTGCCGCCAAGCAGCAGCGCCGCGGCAACCTCTTTCAGCGTCCGCCCACGTGACACGCGGGCAACGAAAATCGACACCGCCGGCGTGTACGAGATCGCCCAGAACCAGTAGAACACCGTCCAGTTGCGGGTGAAGTCGCCGTCGCCGGCGGGGTCGGTGAACAGGCTCATGTGCAGGAAGTTGGAGAGCATAAGGCCGACGCCGTTGACCGTGTTCTTGACGATGAACCCGGTCGGCCCGACCACCAGCACGGCCAGTGCGCAGAACAGCGCACCCCAGCAGACCATGGTGGCCAGGCGCTGCATGCCGCCTTCCAGGCCGATGTAGGAACTCAGGGAAAAGATGCTGGTGATCACCAGGACAATGCCCGCCTGCATGGCGAAGGTGTTGGGCAGGCCGGTGAGGTTGGACAGGGCGTTGGAGAAGGTCTGGGTGGTCACCACCATGGTCACCGTCAGCCCGCCGAAGGTGCCGATCAGGAAGATGATATCGATCAGCCGCCCGACCGGGCCGTTGGCCCTGAACCCGGTGATCGCTTCGATGATGCCGGCCAGGCTCAGCTTGTCGTGCTTGCGCACGTGGTAGTAGTAGGCCATGGCCATGCCGCCGATGGCGTAGCAGGCCCAGGTGCCAAAGCCCCAGTGGAAAAACGCGTAGGCGATGCTCATGTCCAGCGCTTCAGGGCTGTGTGGGGCAATGTTCAGCCCCGGGGTGTTGTAGTAGAAGGCCCATTCCACCAGGCCCCAGTACAGGGTCGCCGAACTGAGCCCGGCGCAGATGAACATGAACACCCACGGCAGGGTCTTGAACGCTGGCTTGCCGCTGCCCAGGCGTATGTTGCCGTACTTGCTGAAGATGATGAACAGCGACCCGGCGACGAAGGCCAGGAAGATCACCAGCACCGGCGCTGCGAGCAGGTCGGTGGCGCTTTGGAACAGCTGGCTGGCCACTTGCTCGGAGCGTGCCGGGAAAGCGGCCAGGGCAAACACGGTGAGGAAGATGGAAATCACGCTGACGACGATCAGCAGCGTGTCCTTGCTGGCCCGCACCGAGGGTGCATCCGCAGTGGCCGGCTGGGCGGTTGTGGTTATTTTCATGGCGTACCTTTCTATGTTCGGCTGTTTTGATTTTGTTGTTGTTCCGGGTGCAGGCAGCCACCCGGAACAGCCATAGAAGTGCTTGTGTAGGCGCACCGGGCCTGTGGGAAAACCGTGGGTATCAGGTGCCGGGTGTGCACCAGTCGATGATCAAGCGCCGGTACAGGCGCACCGCCTCGTCGATGCGCGCAACCTCGCAGTATTCGTCGGTCTGGTGCGCCATTTCCGGTGTTCCCGGCCCGAGGATCACGATGGGCACACCGGGGTGGGCGTGTTGCAGTGCGCAGGCATCGGTGAAATAGCTGGCGCCCCGGGGTTCGGGACGGATGCCGGTTTCTGCTTCGGTCATGCGGTACACCGCCGCGATCCACGGGTCGGCGCTGTCGCTGAATACGGCGGGCAGGTCGAGCATGGTGTGCGCTTCGCAGATGTCGGGCTGCAATGCGCTCAGCAGGGCCTCGCGGGTGTCGCTGTGGGACATGCCTGGCAAGCTGCGGATATCGACGCCGAGCTCGGCCAGGTCCGGCACGACATTGATGCTGCTGCCGGCGTGCAGGGTGCCGGCACTGATGCTGGTATCACCCAGTACCGGATGAGGCTGCGCCGTAACCCGGTAGTGCTCGATCTTGCCCAGCGCACGCGCGGCCTTGTAGAGCGCATTGTCGCCGCGCTCGGGCATGGAGCCGTGGGCGCTTTTGCCGCGCGCGCTGAGTGATAGCCAGAGCGCGCCCTTGTGGCCGATCAGGGGATAGTTGGCGGTCATCTCGCCGACGATGATTGCCCCGGCGCGGTGCTGGTCGACGCCATCGCGCAGCAGCGCAGCGGCGCCCTGGCAGCCGGTTTCCTCACTGGCGGTCAGCACCAGCACCACGCCCGGGCCCTCGGCAATCAGGCTGCGCGCCTGCAGCGCCGCGCTGATGAAGGCAGCAATCCCGGCCTTCATGTCGCTGCTGCCCCGGCCGTACAGGCGGCCATCGCGGATCTCGCCGGCGAACGGGTCAACCGACCAGGGCGTCTTGCCGAGCGGTACGGTGTCCAGGTGGCCGGTGAAGCACAGCGGCCGTCCCTCGCCGTTGCCCAGATAGGCCACCAGGCTGGCGCGCCCCGGCGCCAGTTCGTGCAGGGTGGTGGTGAATCCTGCCTCGGCCAGCAGCGTGGCAAGAAACGCTGCGCAGGGCTGTTCGTTGCCGGGCGGGTTGGTGGTGTCGAACCGCACCAGGCGGCGGGTCAGCTCGATGGCGTGCTCGGTGGGGTTCATGCGCGGCGCGCCTCCTGCGCATCAACGGCAAGGGCATCGACCTGGACCGAGGCGCCATCCGGCAAACCGATCACCCGGACCAGGGTGAAGGGTGGCAGGTGGTCGCCGCAATAGCGCTGCAAGGCACGGGTGAACAACGACAGGGCCTGAAGCGGGGCGTGATCTGCCTCGGCGCCAGCGACCAGTACATGCAGATGGGCGAGCGCCTCCGGACCAGAGCCGACGCTGCGTAACTGGCCGACAAGGCGTAGCAGCACGTCGTTGAACGCCGGCTGCAGTGCAGTGGCTGCAACGCTCTGGCCGGCAACATGCACGCGTGTGCCGCTGCGCCGCACCTGAACGTCGGCGGCCGCGTTACGGTTGCCAGCCTCAGTCACGCCATCCTCATGGGCGGCCCCGCGCTGGGCGCTGGCGTCGATCTCCAGCAGCAGCCCTTCGTACAGCAGGTTGACGCCAAAGGCGGTGACCGGCGGCAACGGCTCGCCACAGGTCGCACGGACCACCTGCATGATGTCTTGCAGGCGCGATTCGGCCGCCTGTGCATCACCGTCGTGCAGGTAGCAGACCTTCAGCTGGGTGAGGTCGCTGAACTGCGCACCCGCGTCCTGCAGCACATGGCGGATGTGCTCCAGCACGTTATGGGTCTGCCCCGGCAAGTCTCCCAGGCTGACCGCCTTGCCTGCTCTGTCGGCCGATACCTGGCCGCCCACCCAGATCTGCTCCTGCACCTGCCAGCCCTGGGACAAGGGCACCGGAATGCTCCAGTCCCAGCTGTGTGCCGGCATGATTCGCTGGCGCTGAGTAGGCACTACGGCCAGTGCTTCGGCTTCCAGCTGGATCAGTGCCCCCGGGCAACCGGTGCCATGCACGCGAACCGCCGTGGCGGCGGGGCCGGGGTCGGGGAAGTACTGCAGGCGTACCCGGGTCATCTTCTCCCAGTACACCGTGGCCTGGGCTTCTTCGCCCTCGTAGACGTAATAGGTGTTGAGGCGCACCAGGTCGGCCATTTCCAGGCCGGCGGCTTCCAGCGCCGCTTTCAGGTGGTGGAATACGGCGTGGGTCTGGGCTTCGATATCGCCGGCGCCTGTCAGTTGGCCTTCGGCGTCAACGGGCAGCACGCCGCCAATGAACAGTTGCTGGCCAAGGCGTCGACTGCGCCAGGGTTGAACCGGCAAGGGTGAGGCAAGGGCTGGGGTGAGGTCGGACATGGCGTTGCTCCCGTTGCTCGACCAGGGCCCCTGCAACAGCGGACCAGCAGAGCAATCGTCAGGTTGGCTTTATTGTCTCGACCCAGACTTTAGTGAACCCGATAGTTCGGAAGAATAGCCGGTTCATGAAGTTGACTTCGGCAATTGCCGAAGCAAGCCGGGCTGTGCCGTCAAACCTGCGCGTTTGCGCAATCGCGCAACTGCTGGTGGAACGCCGCGACCGGGCGCGGCGGGCTGACGCCGCGATGGCGGATGATCGAGGTGAAATCGAGGGTAGGGGCATACTGTTCCGGGCACACCCTGCGCAGTTCGCCCTTGTCGACCCAGGGCTGGGCATAGTGCAGCGGCAGAAAGCCGATGTACTGGCCGGAGACGATCATCATCGCCCGTGCCTCGACGTTGTCGACGCTGCCCGCCGCTCGCTCGGCCTGCAGCTGGTCAAGGTCAAAGCGCCCGAGCCAGGTGCGGGCGGCCACCCGCGTCTGGCTCAGCAACTGCGGGGTGATGTCTGCGTCTGGCTGGCTGAACAACGGATTGCTGCGCGAGCAGAACAGGCCATGGGCTTCTTCATACAGCGAGGTGTAGTCCAGGCCGGGCAACTGCACGGGAAACGGGCCGACCGCAAGGTGCAGGCGACCATCCATGACCCGTTGTTCCAGCGCACTGGGCGTGTCGATGTGGATCTGCAGATGCACCTGTGGCGCCAATTCGCCGAACCGGCGAATGGCCAGGGTCAGCGGGCTGCCCGGGTCGGTCAGGGTGGCGTCGATGACGCCTACCCGCAGCACGCCACTCAATTGACTGCGCAGGGTGGCCGCTTCCATGGAAAAGGTCTCGACGGCGGCCAGCATGCGCTGCGCGGCCTCGTACAGCACTTCGCCCTCGTCGGTCAGGCGGAACCCCGAGCGCCCGCGCTCACACAGCCTGACGCCGAGGCGGGTTTCCAGCAGGCTCATCTGTTCGCTGATGGCCGAGGCGCTGATGTTCAGGGCCGACTGCGCGGCCGAAAAGCCGCCGCATTGCACGATCGTCTCGAAGATTCGCAGTGCCTTGAGGTCTGCATCCTGTATCCGCATCGATAGAACTCCCTGTTGCCGGGGGCGCCGCGCTCGGCACCGACAGATTGGCCGCGCTGTTATTTACCACAGCGTATGGGGTTCACAAAAGTCGTGCAGCGCAGCCCCCCAGGTGCACCACTACAGCGCCGCAGACCATCAGCGAGATGATGCTTGCCGTCGCGATCACGTGGGCTGACACCGCCAGCGGCGCCTCGCCGTTCAACAGCTGCTGTCGACGCCATGTGCCGTAAATCACGGCGGCCGCAGCCGCTACCAGCATGACACAGGCCAGCACACTGATCGGCCCGTGCTGGCCGTGCCAGCCTTCGCGCAACGCCAGCAGCGCATTGGCCAGCACCGCCAACCCGGTGCGACTCCATGACAAGGCGGTGCGTTCGGCCTGCAAGCCAGGATCGCGTAGCAGGTTCATGCACGGACCACCAACAACAGCGCGATGGTAGCGGCTATGCCCAAGGTTGCGCTGGCCAGCAAGGCGATGCCTGCCGTGCCTGGCAATCGGTGTGCATGGCGCATGGCGATCTCATTGGCGCGCCAGCGCAGGTAGGCTATCGCGCACAGCGTGGCAGCCAAAATGCCAAACGCGATAGCGAGGCCTTCGATGATCACCGGCGGGCCAAGCTTGCTGGCGAACTGATCGAGCAACAACCCGGCGGCCAGCAGGCCAAGTGCAGTGCGAATCCAGGCCAGGAACGTGCGTTCATTGGCCAGGGAAAAACGGTAGTCCGGCTCTTCACCTTTGAGCCGCCATTGCGGTTCGCGCATGGTCTGTTCCTGCAGGAAGGGCCGTAACCTGTCGGTTACGGCGGGTCGATGAAGGTTACTTGCGTGCAGGCAGGGCGATCAGCACAACCACAGCACCCAACAAGGTGATCAGCCCCAGAATGGTCAGGCCCGCGTAGATGCTGCCGGTGCTGGCTTTCATCCAGCCGACCAGGGTCGGGCTGACGAAAGCGCCAATACCCCCCAGGCTGGTGATAAGGGCAATGCCACTGGCCTTGCTACTGCTGGTCAGGAAGGTTTGCGGGATGGTCCAGAACACCACAAAGCTGCCATAGGACGCTGCTGCGGCCAGCGAGAGCAGGGCAATCGCCAGTGTGACGTCGTGGGCTACCAGTGGCAGCAAGACGAAGCAGGCAGCGATGACGGCGCTGCAAGCCAGCAGGTGCCAGCGGCGTTCCATCCGCAGGTCCGAACTGTAGCCGACGACATAGGTACCGACCGCGCCCGCCAGGAACACCGCGCTGGACAACATCCCGACCTGCAGCAGGTCGCTCACCCCGACGTCGCGGATGATGGTCGGCGCCCAGAAGCCAATGGCGTTGAACGACACCAGTACGCAGAAATAGCCCAGCATCCCGATGTACAGCTTGCGGTTGCACAGTGCCTCACGCAGGCCGTGACCTGAGCCGTGTTGCGCGCTGGTCTGCTCGCCAGCCAGGTCGCCCCGCAAGATCGACTTTTCCCTTTCACTGAGCCAGTCGGCATCCTCGGGGCGATCGCACAAGTAGTAGAACGCGACAACGCCTAGACCTACCGCAGGCAGCCCTTCGAGCAGGAACAACCACTGCCAGCCATGCAGACCTTGCAGGCCAGCCATGTGGACCATGATCCAGGTAGAAACCGGCCCACCAATGATGCCGGCGGTGGCCGCACCCATCATGAAGAAACCGGTGACGCGCCCGCGGCGTGCGGCGGGAAACCAGTAAGTCAGGTAGAGGATGACCCCTGGAAAGAACCCGGCTTCGGCAGCGCCGAGCAGGAATCGCATGACGTAGAACTGTGTCGGTGTGTTGACGAACATCATGGCGCTGGAGATCAGACCCCAGAGAATCATGATGCGCAGCAAGGTACGGCGTGCGCCGATGCGTTGCATCCACAGGTTGCTGGGGACCTCGAACAGCACGTAGCCGACGAAAAACAAGCCGGCACCCAGCCCGTAGGCCGCTTCGGAAAAGCCCAGGTCGCTCATGAACTGCAGCTTGGCGTAGCTGATGTTGGCGCGGTCCAGGTAGGAAACGATGTAGCAGATAATCAAGAACGGCATGAGGCGAAGCGCGATCTTGCGGTAGGTTTGCTCAACTTCGTGAGCGGCAAACGTGTCCGGAAAAGCGTTGGTCTGGTGAGAAATGTTCATAGGACCCTCGTTAACTGCAACTATAAAGTCGTTTCAAAGGTCGGCTGCCGTCAGCAGCCATCAGGGTGGCTGAAACGGCCAGCGTCATGAACCGACGAGGGCATCCTTGAGTGCAAGGTGAGGCTGTATGTTAGCGGCCCGGGGCTTGATCAGCGCATCGCCGGCCTTAACACCCTGGCCGGCATTCATCACGAACAGCGGGTTGATATCCAGCTCCTGCACGCTGTCTTTCAAGTCGACGGCCAGCGCCGACAGGCGCATCAGGGTATCGATCAGTGCGGTCAGGTCGGCCTTGGGGCGGCCGCGGGCGCCATCGAGGATCGCAAAAGCGCGCAGGTCGCGCACCATCGACTCGGCTTCCGAGCGGGTAATCGGTGCCAGGCGAAAGCTCACGTCTTTCCACACCTCAGCGAAAATACCGCCAAACCCGACCATCACTGCCGGGCCGAACAGGGGGTCGTTGTTGATACCCAGGATCATCTCGATACCGCCACCGACCATTTCCTGAACCAGTACACCGTCGACAGCAGCCAGGGCATTGTGGCCTTCGGCATTGGTAATGATCTGACGGTAGGCCGCAGTGATGTCCGCAGCCCCCTCAACACCCACGCGCACGCCACCGGCTTCGGTCTTGTGCGGGATATCGGCTGATTGAATTTTCAGCACCACCGGGCCGTGCAAGGCAGCTGCGATATGTACAGCCTCTTCGGCGCTGGTGGCAAGGCCTTCGCGGGTGACGCCGATGCCATAGGCGGCGAGTACTTTTTTGGCTTCGAATTCGGTCAGGTCGTTTCGGCGACCGTGCAGCGCCGCCCGTACTTCAGACCGGTCAAGCACCAGCGGGTGCTCGTCCAGCACCTTGGCAATCTGCCCTCGCGCCTGTGCGAAGGCCCACAGCGCGCTGGCACCACGGGCGCAGCGAACCGGCGACTGATAGCGTGGAATGCCGGCCTTGTCGAGAATCTCGTAAGCCTCTGCGACGCTGGCGGGGTCGGCGTTCCAGGCCACCAGAATGGGAACCTCGCGGGCCTTGGAGATGCGTACGATTTCCTTGGCCAGCTCGACGGCCAGCGTGCCACTGGCAGCGGCCAGTGCGAGGCCGATCATGTCGACATTCGGGTCGTCCGCCAACGTCTCAAGGGTGACCCGCAGCAGGTTCGCGTCGTTGAGCAGACTGGCGGTGACATCGAGCGGGTTGGCAATGGCGGCAAAGGACGGCAGTACCTCTTTGAGGGCAGCAACTGTATGCGCCGACAGGGCAGGCAGTTGCAGATGGCCGTCGGCAGCCCCATCGGCCATGGCAATGCCGGCACCGCCTGAAATGGTGACGACAGCCAGGCGATTGCCCGCAGGCAGACGTCCTGGCAGCAAGGCTTTGCTGCAGTCGGCCAGGTCGCCGACGTCCGAGACTTCGATGATGCCACTCTGGCGGAAAGCGGCTCGATACAGCGCCATCGAACCGCCGAGGTTGGCGGTGTGGGAGGCGGCGGCTTTGGCTCCGGCTTCAGAGGTGCCGACTTTCCAGATCAGCAGCGGTTTACCGGCCATCAGTGCCCGACGGCCAATCGACAACAAGCGCCCGGCGTCCTGGAAGCCTTCGACGTAGCCGGCGATCATGTGCGTGTCGGGGTCGTCGATCATCGCGTCCATGAAGTCCAGCGACGTAGTGACGGATTCGTTGCCGGTGGACACATAGTGACGAAAACCGATGCCTTCCTGGCTGGCCAGCATCACGATTGAATTACCAAATGCGCCGCTTTGCGAGGTGAGGCTCAGGTGGCCTTTGGGGTAGGTGAGGCCATACGGAGCGCCGAAGCCGACATGGATGCCTTCGCTGATATTCATGTAGCCCTGGCAGTTGGGGCCGGTCACCTGCATGCCATGGCAGTGGGCGATGGCGGTGATTTCCCGCTGGACGCGAGCACCGGCTTCACCGGCTTCGGCAAAGCCAGAAGAGAGGATGACCGCATAGCGACAACCTGCTTTCCCCAGCTCGCTGAGCACGCCAGCCACCCGTTGGGCGCCGACGGCGATTACCGCCACATCAGGGCACTCGGGGAGCGATGCCACATCGGGGTAGCACGGGTAACCCGCGACGTCTGTGTAGCGAGGGTTGACGGGTAGAATCTGTCCGCAAAAACCTTTCGCCAGCAGATGGGCGATGGGCTGCCCGCTGATCGAGGACAGGTCCTGGGAGGCGCCAATCACGGCAATGGAGTGAGGATTGAAAAAGGGCTCGAAACGGGACATGGGGCAGTTCCTGTAGCAGAGAAAAGTAGGCGCGTACCCGACTCAGCGGTGGGCAGCGAACACCTGCTTGGCAATGTTCAACTGGTGGATCTGGCTGGTGCCCTCGTAGAGGCGGAACAGCCTGACATCTCGATACCAGCGCTCTATTGCGCCATGGTCGGCGATATACCCGGCACCGCCGAACATCTGCACACAGCGGTCGGCGACCCGTCCGCACATTTCCGTGGCGAAGTACTTGCACATTGAGGCTTCGAGCACCACGTCCTCGCCGCGATCACGCTTGCGGGCGGTTTCAAGGATCATCGAACGGGCCGCAAAGATCTCGGTCTGGCAGTCGGCAATCATCGCCTGAACCAGCTGCATGTTCGCGACGGGCTGGCCAAACTGCACACGGGCACTGGTGTGCTCTATGGCCATTTGCAGCATGCGTATGGCGGGGCCGGTCGACAGCGCGGCGAGGTGTATCCGCTGCTTGTTCAGGGTCTTCATCACAGTCTTGAAGCCTTGACCCTCAACGCCTCCGATCAGGTTGGCCGCCGGCACCCGGCAATTGTCGAAGTACACCGCACTGACGGGCGAACCCGCCTGGCCCATCTTGCGGTAGGGCGTGCCGGTGGTCAGGCCCGGCGTATTACGTTCGACGATGAACGCCGAAACACCTTTTGCGCCCTGGCTGCCCGGTTCAGTACGGGCGGTGACGGTGAATACATCGGCGAGGGGGGCGTTGGTGATGTAGCACTTCTCACCCTTGAGGATGTAGCTGTCACCGTCGCGTTGCGCATGGGTGAGTACGTTGGTGGCCTCCGAACCTGCCTCGGGCTCGGTTACCGCCAGGCAGCCGGTCCATTCGCCGCTGGCCAGGCGAGGCAGAAACTGCTGTTTCTGGGTCTCGGTGCCGTCGATCACGATACCTTCCGAGCCGATGCCGGTATTGGTGCCAACACGCGCGCGGAATGCCACTGCGCATTGCGACAGTTCAAATGCCGCCAGCACCAGTTCCTCGGTGGTCAGTCCGGCCCCTCCATAGGCTTGGGGAATGCTCCAGCCAAAAAAGCCGTTGTCGCGCATGCGCTGCACCAGCGCGGGAGGGACTTCATCGTGCTGCTCGACGTGGGCCTCCATCGGTATGGCCTCGGTCGTCACGAAACGGCGGATGGTGTTCAAGAACACGTCCAGCGCCTGCTGATCGCGGATCATTGTTGCCTCCAGTCTTGTTTTTATTGGTTTGCAGGAACATATGGCGCTTCATCCGATCGTCAAACAAGCATCGTTCTGCTCTGCAGAACACTGTTTGAATAATCGGAACATTGCTGGCACGCTTGTTTTGGATTGCACAGCGCTGGAGGTGGACAATGACGACACACGACATGCCGCAAAACGGCTCTGAGGATTGGCATTCACCCGAGCGGCACTACCTCGCGGAAGAGTTTGCCGATGACCGGCAATTTGCTATGACGCTGGCCCGTGGGTTGGAGATTCTGCATTGCTTCACCGCGCGCGATACCCAACTCGGCAATGCCGAACTGTCTGTGCGTACCGGGATGCCCAAAGCGACGATTTCGCGCTTCACCTACACCCTGGTGCGCATGGGGTACTTGCGTATCAACCGCCTGAACAACAAATACCAGTTGGGCGCGGCGGTGCTTTCTCTGGGTTATCCGTTGCTGGCCAGCCTCAATATCCGGCAGATTGCCCGGCCGTTCATGAAAGAGCTGGCTGATCACATCCGTGGCTCGGTGTCGCTGGGCATGCGCGACCGGCTCAATGTGGTGTACCTGGAAAGCAGCCGCAGCTCTGCTCCCATGAGCCACCCGCCGGATGTCGGGCTGAGCTACCCGGTGGCACGTACGGCGATGGGCCGGGCGTTCCTGGCGGCAGCCTCGCGTGAAGAACGCACGGCGTTGCTGAACCAGATCAAAGTGCGGACTCCCGAGGACTGGACGGCTTTTCAGGGGCGTATTGAAGAGAGCATCCAGGATGTTCACGCACGTGGTTTTTGTCTGTCGTACGGTGACCTGCGTCGCGAGATTCACGCCGTTGCGGTGCCGATGCGGCCCATGGCCGATGGCGAGATTCTGGTGTTCAACTGTGGCGTATCGGCGTTTTTGCTTAATGAGGGGCAGCTGAAAAACGATATCGGCCCGCGACTGGTATCCATGGTGCGCAGCATCGAAGGCATGATGGGGATTTTTTAAGGGATACCTGCGCACAACCCGCGCAGGTATTTACGCCACAGTGCACTGTACGAGCCCAGCGCTTACACCTTGAAACGGGCCACCAATGCCGTCAGCTCGCCGGCCAGTCCTGACAACGCCTGGCTGGCCTGTTGCGTCTGCTGTGCGCCGCTTGCCGAGCGGGTCGACAGCTCGCGGATGTTCAGCAGGTTGCGGTCGACCTCACGGGCCACCTGGGCCTGTTCTTCGGCAGCGCTGGCAATCACCAGGTTGCGTTCGTTGATCTGGCCAATCGCGCTGTAGATGCCTTCGAGCACCTGGCCTGATGCCTGGGTGATGCTCAGCGTCGATTGCGCGCGCTGGGTGCTGGCCTGCATCGAGGCCACGGCCGATTCGGTGCCCTGTTGTACCGCAGCGATCATCTGTTCGATTTCCTGGGTCGACTGCTGGGTGCGGTAGGCGAGGGTGCGCACTTCGTCTGCCACCACCGCAAAGCCACGGCCTGCCTCGCCGGCACGTGCCGCTTCGATGGCCGCATTAAGCGCCAGCAGGTTGGTTTGCTCGGACACCGAGCGAATCACATCCAGCACCTGGCCGATGTCGCGAATCTGCCCGGCCAGTTGTTGCAGGCGCTCGCTGCTGGTGTGCACTTCGCTGGCCATGGCGCGGGTGCCGTCGAGGTTTTCTCCGACCTGCCTGCGGCTTTGTTCAGCCAGTTGATTGGAGGCGCTGGCCGCTTGCGAGGTGGTGACGGCGTTGCGCGCCACTTCTTCGACGGCAGTGGTCATTTCAGTGACGGCGGTGGCGGCCTGTTCCAGCTCCTGGTCCTGTTGACGCAAGCTGCTGGCGCTTTGTTCGGTGACTTCATCGAGGGCGCTCGCGGCACTGGCCAGCTGGCTGGCGCAGCCGGCGATCTGCCCGAGGGTGTCACGCTGGCTGTGCTGCATACGCTGCAATTCGCTGAACAGCTGGCCGATTTCGTTACGGCTGTGCACGGCCACCGGCACGCTCAGGTCGCCGCTGGCGATGCGTTGAAAATGCAGGCCTGCCTCGCGCAGCGGGCGCAGCACGCGCTGGGCGATGAAGCTCCAGCACAGTGCGGCCAGCAGCAGGGTGACAACGCCCAGCACCGCGCTCAGCACCTGGGCGTTGCTCAGGCGCCGGTCAGACTCCAGCATGATCTGCTGGCTGCGCTCGTTCAGCGCCGCCACCAGCTGCTGACGCAAGGCTTGCAGGCGGGCCATGGCATTGCCGGCGTCGGTGTTGACGGTGAAGTAGCGCTGCAGGTCGTTCTGCTGGGTGGCCTCGCGCTGCCCGGCCACGGCGCGGGCGTAATCGCCGAAGGTGTTTTGCAGGTCCACAGCCAGGGCTTTGAGGGCAGGGTCCTGAGCATTGGCGACCAGCTCGCCGATCAATGTGCGGCTGTTTTCCAGCAGTTGTTGCGACAAGGCGAGGCGCTTGTTGGCGCTGTCGCTATGGCCGCCGGTCTGTTCGATAAAGCCGGAGGAGACGTTGGCACTGGCGCGGATGGCCATCAGCAGGGCGTTGTTGAGGCGGTCCGACTGGTGTGCGGTGTGGTCCAGCTCGGTGATCTGCTCGTCGCTGCCGACGGCTGCGCGCCAGGCGCTGACGGTGGAGAACAGCAGGGTCAGGCTGAACAGCGTCAATACCCAGAACATCCCGGTGCGGATTTTCAGGTCGGCGAACATGCGGGCAGTACTCCTTGGTTTTTTATTAGCGTCGCGCCGCGTCGAAGACTCGCGGTGAGTGGACTGCTATCGGAGTGTGCCCGCGCAGACTTGAGGGCCCGGATGCGCTTGTGTTCGATTACCGCCCGCAGATTGTCTCAACGCCCCTCATGCTGGCGCCGGTAAGCCCCCGGCTGCACGCCCATGGCCTTGCTGAAGGCGCGGGTGAAGGCGGCGATGGACTGGTAGCCCACGGCCGCGCACACCTGTTCGACGGTGTTGTGCGCCTTGAGCAACTGGCAGGCATGGCGCATGCGCAGGGCCAGCAGCACTTGCCCCGGCGACTGGCCGGCCAGCTCGCTGAAGCGCTTGAAAAAGGCCGAGCGCGACAGCCCGGTGCAGGCCGCCATGCTTTCCAGTGGCCAGGGCTGCTCGGGATGTTCGATCAGTTGCTCGACCAGGGTGGCGAACTGCGGGTGGCGGGCCAGCGATACCAGGCCGCCCATGGGCAGGTCTGCCTGCACCTGCTGGCGCAGCACGTAAAGAAACAAGAGATGGCTCAGGCGCTCAAGCAAGGCCGAGGAGGGCGCAGGCTGGCGCTGGCATTCGGCGAGGATCAGCTCGAACAGCGCGGTGGCGGCACTCAGGGCCGGGTCGCCAGCCCGCAGGATCAGCCAGTCAGGCAGGCCTTCGATGATCAGCGACGACAGGCCCGGCTGGAAATGAAAGAACCCGCACACCAGGCCGACGCCATCATTGGCGTCATGGTCCAGCGGCAACATGGCCATGCGCGGTTGCTGGCGGGCCAGTTCGCAGTCGGCGGTGCCAGACAACCGGTACTCAAGGTCACGCAGCAGGAACACCGCGTCACCCGCTTCCAGGGCAACGGCCAAGGGCTGGCCAGCGATGTGCAGCCAGCAATGTCCCTGCACCACCAGGTGAAAACTGGCCCGTGCCAGGCCCTGGGTGCTGGCGTGCCAGCCACCGCAATAACGCCCGACATGGAACAGGCTGGCGTCTAGCTCAAGGCTTTCTAATAACCAATCGACAAGGGGGCTGGAGGAAATCATCTAATGGAAAGACTCAGGAGCAAGGAATAACGACTCTAGAATATGGAAGGTATTTCTTATAACCAACAGACTTGTGGGACACCCTAGTATGCAGGAGTCCACTCCATGTCGCGCGTTACTCTACACACGCTGCAAAGCGCCCCTGAAGCCGCTCGTCCTTTCCTGGAAAACGCCCAGAAGAACTCGGGCTTCATCCCCAACCTGCTCGGCGTGCTGGCCAATGCCCCGGCCGCGCTGGAAACTTACGTGACCGTTTCAGCCCTCAACGGCAAGGCCGAGCTGAGCCTGGCCGAGCGCGAAGTGGTGCAGCTGGTGGCCGCCACCAATCATGGCTGCGACTTCTGTGTGGCCGGTCATACCGCCGTGGCGCTGAACAAGGCCAAGCTGCCGCAAGAGGTGGTCGACGCCCTGCGTGCCCGTGGCGAACTGCCGCAGGAAAAGCTCGAAGCCCTGGCCGCGTTCACCCGTGAAGTGATCGCTACCCGCGGCAATGTCAGCGATGCCGGCTACAGCGCTTTCCGTGACGCCGGCTATGGCGAAGGTCACGCCCTGGAAGTGATTCTCGGGGTGAGCCTCGCCACCCTGTGCAACTTTGCTAATGTGTTCGCCCAGACGCCGCTCAATGACGAGCTGAGCAAGTACCGCTGGCAACCTTCGGCATAAGAACCCTGGGCGCCGGCGCAGGCTGGCGCTTTTTTAAAGGAGTAAACGCTATGCTTGATCCTGCATTGGTCACCTGGCTGGATGCCGAGGCTGAAGCCCTCGATCTGGGCCACTGCGACCCGCAGGCAGTGTTGGGGCAGTTGGCTGCGGCGCAGGTGTTGCGCGTCGGTATCGACGAAACCCTGGGCGGCAGTGGCGGTACAGTCGCCGACGCGGTGGAAACCGTGGCCAACGTCGCCAGTCATTCCCTGGCCGCTGCCTTCGTATTCTGGGGCCAGCGTGCCTTTATCGAATACCTGCTGCACAGTCCCAATAGCGCTTTGCGCGAGCGCTTGTTGCCGAAACTGCTCAGTGGTGAGCTGGCCGGCGCAACCGGACTGTCCAACGCCATGAAATACCTGTCTGGCATCGAAGCGTTGCAAGTCAGAGGCCTTGCCGATGCACAGGGCTGGACCCTCGACGGACGCCTGTTCTGGGTCACCAACCTGCGCAAGGGTGGTTTTGTCGTGGCCGCTGCGATTGAAGAAGAGGGCGCTTCACCGTTCGTGCTGGCGATCCCGGATAACGCTGCCGGGCTCACCCGCTCGGACGACCTGCAACTGATGGGGCTGCAATCGAGCAACACGGCAGCGTTGAATTTCGAGCAGGTCGCACTCAGTCGTGACTGGCTGCTGCATGAGAACGCCAAGCAGTTCCTGCCGGCAGTTCGCCCTTCGTTTCTGGGGTTGCAATGTGGCATGGCCATCGGCCTGGCGCGGCGCTCGCTGGACGAAGTGGAAGGCCACTTGCAAGGCATGCGCTCGTTCCTCGGCGAGGCCTTGAGCGTGTTGCGCGAGCGCCTGGAAAACACTGTCGCCGAATTGAAAAACGGCCTGCTGGAAGGGCGCTTTCTGACCCAGCCTGCGGCGTTGTTCAAGTTGCGCATCACCTTGGCCGAGACGGCAGCCGATGCGGTGCAACTGGAGCTGCAAGCCAGCGGTGGCAAGGCCTACCTGAGCGCCTATGGTGCAGGCTTCGCGCGGCGCTGGCGCGAATCGGCATTCGTGCCGATCGTCACCCCAAGCCTGGTGCAGTTGCGCGCCGAGCTGCAGCGCCAGGCGTCGTCAGCATGACCCAGGTGTTGCTCGAAGCCCGTGGGATCAGCCTCGGTTATCCACGGGAACACGGTTGGCAGAGCGTGCTGGAAGACTTCGACCTGCAACTGGCACCCGGCGAGGTGGTTACCATCCTCGGCCCCAGCGGCGTCGGCAAGTCGAGCCTGCTGCGGGTGCTGGCCGGTTTGCAGCAGGCACGCAGTGGGGCTGTCAGCCTGCTCGGCGAGCCACTGCAGGGGCCGCATCCACGCTTGGCGGTGGCCTTCCAGGACCCCAGCCTGTTGCCCTGGCTGAGCCTTGAGAAAAACGTCGCCTTTGGCCTGGACTTCGCCCGCCAGCCCAAGCTTGCCGCCAGTGAACGCCGCGCACGGATCGACCACGCCATCGAGGCCGTCGGTTTGCAGCATGCCCGTGAGCAGTACCCGGCGCAGCTTTCCGGTGGCATGGCGCAGCGTACCGCGCTGGCCCGCTGCCTGGCGCGGCAGCCACAGGTGCTGCTGCTCGATGAACCCTTCGGCGCGCTGGACGAAGTGACCCGCGCCGACATGCAGCAATTGCTGCTGCAACTGATCGCCCGCCACAACACGGCGGCGGTACTGATTACCCACGATATCGACGAAGCCCTGCTGTTGTCTGATCGGGTACTGCTACTGGGCAACCACCCGGCGCGCACCCTTGGCCAATGGCACATCGACCTGCCGCAGCCCCGCGAGCAGCGGGTCGAGGAACTGGGCGCGCTGCGTATCGACATTCTCAAAACCCTTCGGCGGGCCAGCCGCGCTTCTGAACCTGATTCTGAACCCTTGCCGCTAGCGTCGGAGACTGCCCATGTGCCTGGACGACTTCACCCACACTCGTCGTGACTTCATCAAACTCAGTGCCTTGCTGACGGCCGGTGGCGCCATGCCGCTGCTGAGCAGCCTGCAGGCGCGCGCCGCCAGCGACCCGGATGCCCCGGTGCGCATCGGCTATTTGCCGATTACCGACGCCACCCCTTTGTTGGTGGCTCACAACAACGGCCTGTTCGAGGCCGAAGGCATCAAGGCCGAGCGCCCCGTGCTGCTGCGCAGCTGGGCGCAGGTGATCGAAGCGTTCATCTCCGGCCAGGTCAATGTCATTCACCTGCTTTCGCCGATGACGGTCTGGGCGCGCTATGGCAGCAAGGTGCCGGCCAAGGTGGTGGCCTGGAACCATGTCGGCGGTTCCGGCCTGACCGTGGCTTCGGGCATATCCGAGGTCAAGCAGCTGGGCGGCCAGAGCGTGGCGATTCCGTTCTGGTATTCGATTCACAACGTGGTGGTGCAGCAACTGTTTCGCGACCACGGCCTGACCCCGGTGTCGAAACCGACCACGGCGGCCCTGGCCGCCAACGAGGTCAACCTGGTGGTGCTGCCACCTTCGGACATGCCGCCGGCGCTGGCGAGCAAACGCATTGCCGGGTACATCGTTGCCGAACCCTTCAATGCCCTGGCCGAAGACCTCAAGGTCGGCCGCGTGCAGCGCTTTACCGGCGATATCTGGCGCAACCATGCCTGCTGTGTGGTGTTCATGCACGAGCATGACCTGAACAACCGCCCGGAGTGGTCGCAGAAGGTGGTCAATGCCATCGTCAAGGCGCAACTGTGGACCCGCGATCACCGTGCCGAAGCGGCGGCGCTGCTGTCCAAGGCCGGCCCGAACCGCTACACCCCGCATACCCCGCAGGTGCTGAGCAAAGTCCTGGCGCCGTCTGCCGACGACCGTGCGGCTTACCTGGCCAGTGGCGCGATCCAGCATGCGCAGTGGGACGAAAAACGTATCGACTTTCAGCCGTATCCGTTCCCCAGCTACACCGAAGAGCTGGTGCGCCGCCTGCAGAACACCCTGATCGAAGGCGACAAGGGCTTTCTCGCCGGCCTTGATCCGCAACAGACGGCACGCGACCTGGTCGACGACCGCTTTGTGCGCAACAGCATCGAAGCCGTGGGTGGGCTCAAGGCCTTCGGCTTGCCGGACAGTTTTGAACGCAGCGAGGAGTTCGCGATTTGATGGGTAAGCATGTACTGCATGGCGCCCTGGGCGTTGCCGGCTTGCTGGGGTTGTTGTTGCTGTGGTGGCTGGGCGTGCAGGTGTTTGGCGAGGCCGATGGCCTGTCGGCGCGTTTTTCGCCGCAGGCCACGCTGAACAGCCTGGTCGAGTTGCTGGGGCAGGGCGAGGTTTACGAGCATGTGTGGGTCAGCCTCAAACGCATTCTGATCGGCTTGCTCCTGGCGTTGCTGATCGGTGTGCCGCTGGGCTTGCTGGTGGGCAGCTACCGTTACCTTGAGGCAGCGACCACACCAGCGTTCCAGTTCCTGCGGATGATATCGCCGTTGTCGTGGATGCCGGTGGTGGTGATGCTGATGGGCGTGGGCGACCAGCCGATCTACTTCCTCCTGGCCTTTGCCGCGCTGTGGCCGATTCTGCTCAATACCGCAGCCGGCGTGCGCCAGCTAGACCCACGCTGGCTGCAGTTGAGCCGTAGCCTCAGCGCCACACGCTGGGAGACCCTGTGCAAGGTGATCGTCCCCGGGGTGATCGGCCACGTGCTGACCGGGGTGCGCCTGGCCATCGGTATCCTCTGGATCGTGCTGGTGCCGTGCGAAATGCTCGGGGTCAGCGCCGGTCTGGGCTACTTCATCCTCGATACCCGCGACCGCCTGGCGTACTCGGAACTGATGGCCATGGTGCTGTTGATCGGGGTGCTGGGGTTCATGCTCGACGCCCTGGCGCGCGGCCTGCACCGGCGCTGGGTGCACGCCTGAGACCTGGTTCCTGGCTCCGGCAAGCCCGTTTCTGTCTGGCAGAGCGGGCGTGCCGGCTTTTGAGGTGATCTGGCGTTTCAAATCGTTCCTTTAATTGTTATGTTATTACATATTAATTAAGGAGCCCTCATGAATTACGCCCCCGGACGCTTGTCCCTCGGCCTGTCCGCTTCGTTGTTCGCCTTCCCCGCTGTCGCCGCCGAGCCGGTGTTGCTGGAGGCGCTGAGCGTCACCGAGCGTCAGCTTGAAGAAACCGCCACTGGCCCGGTGCAGGGCTATCGCGCGACACGCTCGAGTACCGCGACCAAAACCGACACCGACATCCGCGACACCCCGCAAAGTATCGCCGTGGTCCCCAGCCAGGTACTTGAAGACCTCAACAGCACGCGTATCGATCGTGCCCTGGACTTTGCCGGCGGGGTGAGCCGGCAGAACAATTTCGGCGGCCTGACATTCCTCAATTACAGCGTGCGCGGCTTTACCACCGGCGAGCTGTACAAGAACGGGTTCGCCGTCAACCGCGGCAGCTACAGTGCCCCGGATACGTCCAGCATCGAACGCATCGAGGTGCTCAAAGGGCCGGCCGCCAGCCTGTACGGGCGCGGCGATCCCGGTGGCCTGGTCAATATCGTCACCAAGCGGCCCGAGGCTTACGCGTTCAGCCAGTTCAAGGTCAGTGCCGGCAGTTGGGACCGTTACCGCAGCAGCCTGGATGTGAATACGCCGCTGAGCGACGACGCCAGCGTGCTGTCGCGGGTCAACGTGGCGGTTGAAGACAACGGCAGTTTCCGTGATTACGTCGGCAGCGAGCGACGCATTGTCAGCCCGTCGCTGAGCTGGCAATTGAGCCCTGAAACGCGGTTGTCGATCGACAGCGAGTTTTCCCGCACCGAATCGGTGTTCGATCGCGGCATTGCCGCCGTGAACAACGAGCTGGGCCCGGTAAGCCGCTCGAGCTTTTTCGGTGAACCCAACGACGGGCGCATCCGCAACGACAACCAGACCCTCGATCTGACCCTGGAGCACAGCCTCAACGACAGCTGGACGCTGCGCCTGGCCAACCACTACACCCAAGGCCGGCTCAAGGGCAACAGCTCCGAGCCGCAGCAGGTGGTGGGCAGTACGCTCAGCCGCTTTTATCGCGAGCGTGATTTCGAGTGGAACGACAGCATCCCCCAGGCCGAGCTGCATGGCCAGTTCGACTTCGCTGGCTGGCAACACCAGACCCTGGCGGGCCTGGAGTACGAAAACTACCGCAACAGCCAGAAATACCCGCAGAGCGCGACGTCGCCGGACTATGGCCTGAACCTCTACAACCCGGTGTATGGCAAGCCGAAACCGGCCCTGGTCAAGCCCAACGATTTTTTCGAGCGCACCGAGAGCTACGCACTCAACCTGCAAGACCAGATCACTTTCACCGGGCGCCTGCGCGGCTTGCTCGGGGTGCGCCTGGAGCACATCGAACAGACGGCCCAGAACCGCACCAGCCAGGTCAGCAACCGCCAGGAGAAAGACGTCGTCACCCCGCGTGCCGGGCTGTTGTATCAGCTCACGCCTGAAGTCGGTGTGTTCGCCAACGCCTCGACCTCGTTCAAGCCGAACAGTATTGGCACCCAAGGCCAGGTGTACAAACCGGAAAAGGGCCTGGGCTATGAAGCCGGGGTCAAGCTCGACCTGTTCGACAGCCGCCTGGGGGCGACTATCGCCTTGTTCCGCATCGACAAGGAAAACGTCATCACCACCGATGCCTTCGGCGACAGCGTTGCTGCTGGCAAGGCGCGCAGCCAGGGCGTTGACCTGCAGTTCAGCGGCCAGCTCAGCGACGCCGTACGCCTGATCGGGGCCTATGCCTACATCGACGCCGAAGTCACCCACGGCGATGCCAGCCTGCCCAAGGGCAGCGATCTGCTGGGCATACCGCAGCACAGTGGCAGCCTGATGGCGGTGTACACCTTTCAGAATGGCCTGCTGCAAGGCTCGGATGTCGGTGCGGCGGCCAACTACGTCGGTGAGCGTTCCGGCCAGGCGGGCAGCAGCTTTCGCTTGCCGGGCTACAGCACCGTCGACCTGCTCGGCCATTACCGGGTCAGCGAACAGGTCACGCTCGGCCTGAACCTCAACAACCTGTTCGACCGCACATACTACGAGCGCGGTTACAACGCCGTGTGGAACATGCCGGGCGAGCCGCGCAACCTCATGGTCAGCCTGAGCGTTGCGCATTGAGTGCGCTATAGTCGAATGCTTCAACCTGTGGCAGGGAGGCCTTTCATGAACGACTCGATTGAACTCAACCGGCGCAACTGGGATGAACGCGCAGCGCTGCATGCCGCGTCCGGTGACTATGAGGTGGAGCGGTTCGTTGCCGACCCCCGGCATCTGTCTGAAGTGGTGCGTTTCGACCTGCCGCGCCTGGGCGATATCCAAGGACTGCAGGCAGTGCACCTGCAATGCCATATCGGCACCGATACCTTGTCGTTGGCGCGGCTGGGCGCGCAGGTGTGCGGGCTGGACTTTTCCGCGCAATCACTGGCCCAGGCGCGGGCGTTGGCCGAGCGCTGCGGGGCGCCGATCGAGTATGTCGAGGCGGATGTCTATCGTGCTGACCAGGTGCTGGCACCCGGAAGCTTTGATCTGGTTTACACCGGTATCGGTGCCTTGATCTGGTTGCCGGAAATCGGGCCGTGGGCGCGAACAGTGGCCGCGTTGCTCAAGCCCGGAGGCCGCTTGTTCTTGCGCGAGGGGCACCCGATGTTGCTGGCAGTGAATGAGGACTATCAGGACCGGTTAGTGATCGAGTATCCCTATTTCGAGCGGCCGGCACCGACGGTGTGGGAAAGCGACCAGACCTACGTGCAGACTGGCACCGCACTTACCCAGACCATTACCCACGAATGGAACCACGGCCTGGGTGAGGTGATAGGTGCCTTGCTTGCACATGGCTTGCAGATTACCGCACTGACGGAGCACGACAGCATCCCCTGGGAAGCGCTGCCGGGGCAGATGAGCAAGGACGCGGCGGGGGAGTGGTCGTTGAACAAGGACCGCTGGCGCTTGCCCTTGAGTTACACATTGCAGGCAGTAAAGCCGGGTTGATCCCGGCGTTTGTCTATCAGCCTATGCCGGATCGATGATCGTCAACCAGGGCCAGCGTGACTGGTAGCTCTTCGCCTTTTCTGCGAACAGATCGGGTTGCGCATTGTTCGGGTTGATCCGCAGCAGACCGTGCTCAATGTCGCTCAGGCCATAGGGGGCGTAAAGGTCTGCGTTGTCGATATCCAGCCCGATGCAGGTCCCGGCGATCAGGTAGCGGTCAATGCCGTCCCTGGCGGATAGCAACTGCGGGTAGTGCCTGCCAAAACGTGCCTGGTACCAGAGGTGAACGCGCGCCTGGTTCTTGACCTCGACATTCACCTCCAGGTCCTGAAACAGGCGCTGCGCAGCCTGAATCACAGCATTTTCGGCGGCCCAGGACAGGTCGTCGTCGAAGTAGAACACGTCGTAGTCCTTGATACCCCAGGCGGCCGGTCGCTGCGCCTGCTGATTCCACACCGCCTGGAACAGGCAGCCGGCGGTGAGCATGCATTGCTTGAGCCCCAGTAATGGCAGGCGTTCAGCAATCCGGGCATTGACCGGGTTGCCCATGGCCAGGGCGATCAGGCGATCGGCTGTCAGGCTCATGGGCGCGTGGTCTTCAGGTTCCTGTACATCCATGTGCACGCTGTCCTTTTGAGTGAGGGGGCAGTGCCCATGCTACCCGGGGCAAGGCCCGGCGGGTCAACCCTTGAGCGCCGCTTCAATGCCGGCAATGTCGATCTTGACCATGTTCATCATGGCCTCAAAGGCGCGTTTGGCCGCGGCCGGGTCTGAATGGGTGATCGCTGCCGTCAGCGCCCGTGGGGTGATCTGCCAGGAAATGCCCCACTTGTCCTTGCACCAACCGCAGACACTTTCCTGGCCACCGTTGCCGACAATCGCCTGCCAGTAGCGGTCGGTTTCGGCTTGGTCGTCAGTGGCCACCTGAAAGGAGAAGGCTTCGCAGTGCTTGAACATCGGCCCGCCGTTCAGGCCCAGGCAGGGGATGCCCATCACCGTGAACTCAACCGTCAGCACATCGCCCTGTTTACCTGAAGGGTAGTCGCCAGGCGCCTTGTGCACGGCGACAACAGCACTGTCCGGAAAGGTCTGGGCGTAGAACGTCGCGGCGTCCAACGCGTCGCCTTCAAACCACAGGCAAATCGTGTTTTTGCGGGTCATGTCGGGTCTCCGAAAGCGGGACTGGGACAGATAGTGTAGTCGCAGTCAACCGGGCTTCCCTGCCCGCACGGGCGTCAGGCAATCATCTCGACTTTGCCGGTCGCCAGGCGGTAGACACCGCCGACGATTTTCAGTTTGCCCTTGGCGATTGCATCAGAGAGCAGGGGCGTGGCGCCTTTAAGGCGTTGCACCGAGTCTTTGACATTTTGCACTGTGGCATTTTCCATCAAATTGCCGGGCTGCTTCAGTACCTTCTCGACAGCGGGTTGCAGGGCGTGTGTCAGGGTCGGGATCTGCCCGGGGAACACGGTTTTGTCCTTCACCGCCTTGATCCCGGCCTCGATGGCGCCACAGCTCTCGTGGCCCAGTACCAGGATCAACGGGGCACCCAGCACTGCAACGGCATATTCAAGGCTGCCCAGGCCTTCGCCAGTGACGAAATTGCCTGCCACGCGCACGGCGAAAAGGTCACCGCGTGCAGTGTCAAAGGCATACTCGGGGGCGATTCGGGAGTCGGAGCAACTGAGCACGGCCACGAACGGATTCTGGCCGGACACCAGGGCTTCGCGTTCGTCCTTGAAGTCATGGGTTTGCGAGTTCCCGCTCACATACCGTTCATTGCCGGCAATCAGGCGTTGCAACGCCTGGTCAGGGTTGATTGCGTTCTGTGGTTTAGGGGGCGTTGAGGTTTTCTCGGCGGCCTGTAGCAGCCGGGCGGGCAGCGTGCTGCCGAGCAGCAGCGCGCCGGCGCCGAGCCCGGCGATACGAAGAAAACGACGACGATCAGGGGTATCTGAAGGGGAAGTTGAATCGGATGATTTACACATGATGGTGTGTACTCGGTGGCAGTAGCTACAGGCGGGGCTGGTGATTCGAAGAGCCTGCAGCACCAGGACAATGAAGTCTAGTTGACACTGTCACACTATGTTTTTTCCGCCACAGCGGCGCCCGCTAACACCCCTGGCGACGTGCCTTTGACCGCTGCCGGTTTCAACCGCGACACGCCGAACAGCACCAGTGCCAAACCGATCATCTGGTACACCGACACGTCTTCGCTGAGCACCGCCCACGACGCGAATACAGTCAGCACCGGCCCCAGGTTGCCGACTGCGGCGGTATGGGTCGCGCCCATGCGCTGGATCGCCAGTGCCACCCAATAGATCGGCAACACCGTGGAAATCAGCGCCATCAGCGCGGCATACACCCACACCGACGACGGCAGTTGCCACAACAGCCGGGTATCGGCTACCAGCAGGTAGTGCGCCAGCACCATCAACGACGAAACCCCGCCCGCCAGCCCGGCCAGGCGCATCGAACTCATGCGCTTGAGCATCACGCCGGTGCCCGAGTAATACAGGGCATAGGTCACCGCACTGGCGAATACCCACGCCGCGCCCAGCATCACTTGCCCACCCATACCGGCGACGCTGACGTCATGCACGAAGGCCACGCCCAGGCCCAGGTAGCACAGGCCCATTGCCGCCAGGGTTCGCAGGGTAGGGCGCTCGCGCAGGGCGATGGCCTGAAACACCAGCACCAGCGTCGGGTAGGTGAACAGGATCAACCGCTCAAGCCCGGCGCTGATGTATTGCAGCCCGTAGAAGTCGAACAGGCTCGCCAGGTAATAGCCGAACAGGCCCAGCAACATCACTCGCACGCCATCCCCCAGGCTCAGGCGTGTTGTCGTCGGACCGCGACTGGCCCATACCAGCCAGGCAAACAGCGGCAGCGACAACCCCATGCGCATCGCCAACAGGGTGATGGCGTCCACCTGGCTGGCGGCATAGGAAAGCTTGACGAAAATCGCCTTGAGGCTGAAACCGAGGGCCGACAGCACCGCAAACAGGCTGCCGTTCTGGACGCAACGTTGACAGAACGCACGTAATGTATTCATCGACAGCTCAAACAGGGGCAGGAATAGGCGTTATTCTAAAGTGAAGGCAAACGCTGCAGAATCGCATTTTTCCGAAACAAGCCTTCGTCAAAAGAGAAACCCTGATGCATTTCGACCTTTCCGACCTGCGCTTGCTCAGCGCCATTACCGCCTCGGGCAGTTTGAGCAAGGCGGCGGCCAGCATTCCGGTTGCGGTTTCCGCGGCCAGCACGCGCCTGCGCCTGTTTGAAGAGCGCTGTGGCGTTACCTTGTTCACCCGCAAGGCCGACGGTATGCAGCTTACCCCGGCCGGTCGCCTGGTGCTGGATGCGGCGAGCAGCGTGCTGGGCGAGGCGCAAAAGCTTCAGGACACCCTCAAGGAGCTTGCCGGGCAACGGCGCATCACCTTGCGCCTGGCGGCCACCACGGTGACCACCAGCAGTCTGCTGCCCGCAGTGCTGGGCTCATTTCTGGCGGATTACCCGGAAGTTGACCTGCAGTTGTCCGAGTACCGCAGCGCCGATGTCATGCGTGCGGTGCTGACCGGAGAATGCGAGATTGGCGTATATGACGGCAGCGTCATCAGCGACGGGGTCATGTCCTTGCCTTTTCGCCGGGAGCGCCTGGTGATGCTGGTGCCGACCGGCCACCCGCTGGCCGAGCGTGAACAGACGCGCCTGCGCGATGCGCTGGGGTATCCCTTCATCGGTATGGCGGCCGAACGGGCCATGCAGCGTTTTATCGAAGAGCGTGCACTGAAGCTGGCCATGCCCTTGCAGATTCGCGTCCGCGCCCCGAGCTTCGAAGCCATCGCCCAACTGGTGGCCCAGCGTGCCGGCGTTGCGATGCTCCCGGAAACCACTGCGTTGCGCATGGAGCAAGAGCTGCCGGTGTGTACGGTGTTGCTTGACGAAACCTGGGCGACCCTCGAGTTACGGTTGTGTATCAAAGGCTGGGAATCGCTCAGCACCCATGGTCGCCAACTGGTCAGTTTTCTATCCCCGTAGGAGCGAGGCTTGCCCGCGAACCTGACGCCGCGGTCTATCGGTCAAACCGCGTCATCGTTTTTCGCGGGCAAGCTCCGCTCCTACAGCGAAGCGGGCGCTGCGGTGTGTTGGTTACACCGCGAACAACAATTTACGGTCCATCTACCTCCCGAGTTCTAGCCTGAAGTGAAAGGCCCATGATCAAGGAGGATCTTTTATGCCACGTAGCCGTCATGCGCATCGATTACGCATCGGCCGTTGTTCATTGCCGGGTCAGGTCTATTTGGTGACCACGATTGTCCAGCATCGGCAGCCTGTATTTACCACCTTTGAACAAGGCCGACTGGTGGTTCATGCATTGCGTAAAGCGCATCGGGAAGCGCTGGTGTCTTCACTGGCCTGGGTTGTGATGCCGGATCATCTGCACTGGTTGATCAAGCTTGAGAGCTGCACGCTTTCTTACCTGATGGCAAGAACCAAATCACGCATCATGCTTGCGGTGAATCGTTCGGTTGGACGTGAAGGATCACTCTGGCAACACGGTTTTCATGACCGGGCCATCCGCAGGGAAGAAGACCTGCAAGCTGTAGCCCGTTATATCGTTGCCAATCCGTTGCGGGCGGGGCTGGTCAAGCGCATTGGAGATTACCCATTGTGGTACGCGGTTCGGCTGTAGGAGCGAGGCTTGCCCGCGAATCTGGCACCGCGGTCTATCGGTCTGACCGCGTCATCGTTCTTCGCGGGCAAGCTCCGCTCCCACAGGTACGGGCGCAGGATGTCGTGGCATGGCTGTAGGAGCGAGGCTTGCCCGCGAACCTGACGCCGCGGTCTATCGGTCAAACCGCGTCATCGTTCTTCGCGGGCGTGTGGGCGCAGGATGTCGCGGCAGCCCTGCTCGTGACTGATCACCATACGCCGATGGACGATACGCCAGCCATTAGGTGTCGATACCCAGCAATCCTGGTACTCGGCCAGCGATTCATAGGTCAGGTCCTGCAGGCTGCCGGCACCGCGGTGCGCGGCGCGGACATACACGCGGCTCTCGACACCGGCGTCGCCGGTTTCGACCAGCAGGTTGCCGAGCAAGTGCTGGGAAGGCCCGCAGCCTTCCAGGTGCACACGGATCATGGCGACAATCGTCTCGCGCCCCTGCAGTCGGTTCAGGCCACCATAGTCGGCGGTCGCTTCCTGCACAAACACCTCATCCAGTGCGCACCAGTCGCGCTGGTCGCACGCGCGCGCGTAGCGGGAAAGAACCACACCGAGCTCACGCTCAAGCAGCAGCTGTTTGATGTCCATCGTGTCTCCCTTTGTTTTGACTGTGCGCAGGGTGTTTTCAACCCAGCAAATGCCCGCTCAGGTCGCCGGTCATGTCCAGCTGTGAATAGTCACGAAAACGAAAGCGCCACACCCCGTCGACACGTTCGAACTCATCCAGGTACCGCCCGCCGGCGATGGCTTGCAGGGGCAGGGTGTCGGTGGCCTGGAACACCGTGTAGCAGGAGCGGACCGTGGCGGTTCCTGCCGTTTCGTCGATGTCGATGATGGGGTTGCTGATGACGTGGCGGGTGCGCGGTGTACCACAGGGGTAGAGCTTGATGCGTTGCTGCCAGATGCCCAGCAGCGCGGTGTGATCTATCGGTTCCGGGCTTTGGACCTTGATGCGGGCATGTGCAAACAGCTGTGCGGCTTCGATCAGTTGGCCGCGGTCCAGGCATTCGGCGTAACGGTAGAGCAGGTTGCAGATCTGCACGGCGCTGGTGCTCATGATGATCCTCATAAAAAAAAGCCGCTGGAACCTGTAAAGATCGCAGCGGCGAGGCGGGAAAGGATCAGGCCGTGACAGCCCGGACCGGTGCCAGGTGAGGCGCGGGGTTCTTCATCTGCTGACGATAACGCGGTAGCGCCAACGCCAGGAAAATGCTCGCCAAAGCCAGCAGCGACACGGAGGCGGCGAGGGCATAGCGCAGTGATTCACCGCCCAGGCGCGGCACGAAAAAGTCACTGAGCATACCCACCAGCAGCGGTCCGACACCAACGCCCAGCAAGGTCATGGACATGACGAAAATCGACGTCGCCTGGGCCAGTCGGGTGGCCGGGAACAGGTGGGTAATGGCACTCAGGCAAGGCGTTGCCCACCAAACACCGAGGAAGGCGAAGCCGCTGTAGAACAGGAAGGCCTGCGGCACGGCGGTGTCGCCGATGTTGAACGCCGTGCCCTGTGGCCAGAGGAAGTAGGCCAGCGCGAAGGGAATGCTCAGCAGTGTACCCAGCAACGGTACGCCAATCTGCCAGCCGGCGTCGCGCCGCGCCATGCGGTCGGTGACAATGCCGCAGGTCAGAGTGCCGACAGTCGCCCCGGTGCCGCCGCCCACGCCTACCAGAAAACCTGCCTGTTGCAGGTTGAGGCCGTGCGAGCGAATCAGGAAGCTCGGGCTCCAGGTGCCGATGGCGTAACCGGCAATCGCCGCTGCGCCACCGGTCAGTACCAGCCACAGGAACGACGGCATGCGAAACAGCTCGACCAGGGTTTTCGCCCAGCCGTCCTGCTGCACCGCGACCATGCCCAATGGCGCCACCGGCCTGGGCGAACGCACGGTCAGCAACAGCAGCAAACCGAGGAAAATGCCCGGTGCACCGATCAGCAGGAACGCATAGCGCCAGCCGTGGTGCTGGGCAATCCAGCCGCCCAGGCCCAGGCCCACGATGGCGCCCAGGCTGGAGCCGAGCATCAGCACTGACAGGGCCGTGGAGCGGCGATTGGCCGGGTACAGGTCCGAGACCATGGCCACCGACGGCGCAGTGCCGCCGGCTTCACCGACCGCCACGCCAATGCGCGCCAGTACCAGGGTCAGGAAGTTGCCGGCCATGCCGCAGAGCATGGTCATCACGCTCCAGGCGATGCAACTGAACGCGATCACCGGCTTGCGCCCGATGCGGTCCGACAGGCGTCCCATCGGGAAGCCGAACACGGTGTAGAACACGGCGAAGGTCACCCCCGACAGCAGACCGATGCCGGTATCGGAAATACCGAACTCGAGTTTCACCGGTTCGATCAGGATCGCCATCAACTGACGGTCGATGTAGTTGAACACATAGATGCTGGCGAGCACGAAAAGCGCGTAGTGCGTTCGCCAGGTCACGGCGGTGGGTTGGGTCACTGCGGGTACTCCCGTTTTTGTTCTAGTTGTCGCGATGCTCGGCGGGTCACGGGCTTTTTTCATCGTCCGTTCAGACCATCTTTGCAGCTTTGGGCAAACCATTGCCAACCTAGTCTTGACGGACGATGTTTCGCCTTCGCTCAACGTCAATCATTCAGCCCATTCGCTGGTATGTCAGCACCTGCCCGCACCACGGCAAGCCCTGCGACAGCCTGAAAATAAAAAGAAGCTGAGGATCTGAAATGAGCGTCTTGTTCGAGCCGGTCGCCCTGGGCGAGCTGCAACTGGCCAACCGCATCGTCATGGCCCCCATGACGCGCAGTCGCGCTCTTGCCGATGCAGTGCCCGGCAGCGACATGGTCGAGTACTACCGTCAGCGTGCCAGTGCCGGCCTGATCGTCGCCGAAGGCACCGCGCCTTCCGCCAGCGGCCTGGGCTATTGCCGCACCCCGGGCATCTACAGCAGCGAACAGATCGAACACTGGCAGCGGGTTACCCAGGCGGTGCATGCCGAGGGCGGGCGCATCGTCCTGCAACTGATGCACGTGGGGCGCGCTGCCAGCCAGTACAACAAGCCGGCCGGGGCCGCGACCGTGGCGCCCTCGGCACTGCGTGCGCGCACCCAGGTGTTCAGCGATGCCGTGGGCCTGGTGGACACCGACGCGCCCCAGGCGCTGACCTTGCAAGGCATTCACGAGGTCATCGACGACTATCGCCAGGCGGCATTGAATGCGCGCCAGGCCGGTTTCGACGGTGTCGAGTTGCATTGCACCAGCGGCTACCTGCCGATGCAGTTCATGGCCTCCGGCAGCAATCAGCGCAGCGACGCCTACGGCGGCGATGTGACCGGGCGGGTGCGTTTTGCCAAGGAAGTGATCGAGGCCCTGGCCGCTGCCATCGGCGCCGGGCGAGTCGGTTTTCGCCTGTGCCCCGGCAACCCCTACAACGACATCGACGACCGCGATCCGGCGGCTACCGCGGCGGCCCTGTGCGACGCCGTGGCGCCGTTGAACCTGGCCTACCTGCACATCATGCGCTCGCCTCTGGCCGAGCTCGATGCCTTCGCCCTGGCGCGTCGGCACAGCCCGCATGCATTGATTCTCAACGATGGTTTCGACGGCCCTTCGGCCAGTGCCGCACTCGCGTCGGGCGAGGGGGCTGCTGTGTCGTTCGGTCGTCATTTTATTGCCAACCCCGATCTGGTGGAGCGCCTGAAGCGTGGCCTGCCGCTCAGTGGTTTTGACCGCAAGACCCTGTATACGCCGGGCGCGGCGGGCTACTCGGATTACCCCACCCATCCCGTCAACACCCAAGAGGTGGCGCAATGAACCTGAATGAATTGAACGGCGTTCTGCCGACCCGCGCGGTGCCACGGGAACAGACCCAGGCGCTGCTCGACCGGCGCTCGGCCGCCGCCGGCCTGATCAAACCGCGTGACCTCTACACCCTGGCCGACCGCCTGGAGCAGCAGGCTCGCGAGCAGGGTGAGCGTCCGTTCCTGATCTACGCCGAGCAGGTGCTCAGCTACGCCGAGGTCGACGCCCGCGCCAACCAGATGGCCCATACGTTCTATGCCAATGGCCTGCGCGCGGGCGATGTCTGTGCCCTGGCCATGGAAAACCGCCCGGCGTTCTTTTGCGCCTGGTTCGGCCTGGTCAAACTCGGGGTGGTGGTGGCCTTCATCAACACCCAGATCAGTGGCCGGCCGCTGCTGCATGCCCTGCAAACCACGGATGCCAAGGCTTTGGTCGTCGGCGAAGAATGCCTGGCCAATGTCCAGGCCACCGAAGGCTTTCCGGCGCTGCCGTGCTGGTTGATACGCGACCCGGAAAACCCCTGGGCCGGTGCGCTGCCCAAAGGCATCGACGGCCATTTCGATACGCGCCTGGACAACGCCCCGCGCACCCCGTTCCCGCGTGACATCCGTGCGCACATCGAGGCGCAGACGCCGACCTTGCTGATCTTCACCTCGGGCACCACCGGTTTGCCGAAAGCGGCGCGCTACAGCCACATGCGCTGGATGTCCTCCGGCGACGTGATGGAGTGCACCCTGCAGGTCACCCACGCCGATGTGTTCTATTGCTGCCTGCCCCTGTACCACGGTGCGGCCGCCACCTCGGTAACCTCAACCGCGCTGCGCGCCGGGGCGGCCATCGTCGTGCGCCGCAAGTTAAGCGTGCGCGAGTTCTGGAACGATGTGGCGCGTCACCAGATCAGCATCTTCCAGTACATCGGCGAGATCTGCCGCTACCTGCTCAACCAACCCGTACAGGTAAACGAGCGCGAACACAGCCTGCGCTGCATGCTCGGTGCCGGGCTGTCGCCAGACACCTGGCAGCGCTGGCTGGAGCGCTTCGGGCCGATCCAGGTGTTCGAGGGCTGGGGCGCCACCGAGGCCAACGCCGCGATCATCAACGTCGACAACCACTTTGGCTCATGCGGCCGCGTGCCGGACTGGAACAAGACCAACGTGCGGCTGGTGCGCTACGACATCGAAAACGACTGCCACCCGCGTGACGAAAACGGTTTCTATCAGGTCTGCAAGGTCGGTGAGGTGGGTGAGGCCATGGGCTTTATCGTCGATCACCCGGACATCGGCGCCGGGCGTTTCGAGGGTTACACCTCGGCCGACGCCACCGAAAGCAAAATCCGTCGCAACGTGCTGCGCGAGGGCGATGCCTACTGGAGTTCCGGCGACCTGCTGCGCGAGGACGCCGACGGCTACTGCTATTTCGTCGACCGCATTGGCGACACCTATCGCTGGAAGAGCGAGAACGTGTCGACCCAGGAAGTGGCGGACGCCTTGGGCGACTTGCCGGGCCTGGAACTGATCAATGTCTACGGTGTTCAGGTACCCGGCCATGAAGGGCGTGCCGGCATGGCGGCGGTGCTGATGCAGGCGGACCGGCCGTTCGATCCGGAGGCGCTGTACGCCCTGACCGAGGCACGGCTGCCACGCTATGCGGCCCCGGTGTTCGTGCGCGTTACCCGGTCGGCCGACCTGACCGCCAGCTTCAAGTTGCGCAAGGTTGACCTGCAGCGCGAGGGCTACTGCCCGTCACGTTGCAGCGACCCCTTGTTCATCCGCGACGAGCAATCCCGCTCCTATGTGCCGTATTCGGCAGAGGCCCTGACGCGAGCCGGCCTGACGCCTTTCGCGGTGGCCAGCCATGACTGACCTCGACGCGAACGGTCACGAGCTGCGCGACGGCCTGCGCTACCCGTGGCTACAGGCGCCCGATTCCGGTGCAGTGCTGGAAGTGGCCCCCGGCGTGTTCTGGCTGCGCATGCCGCTGCCGTTTCGCCTGGACCACATCAACCTCTACCTGCTGCGTCACACCGACGGCTGGGTGGTGGTCGACACCGGCATGAACCTCGATCAGACCCGTGAGGTCTGGGACCGGGTACTGACCCAGGTGTGTGACGGTCTGCCGCTGCTGGCGGTGGTCTGCACCCACTTTCACTCCGACCATGCCGGGGTGGCCGCCTGGCTGTCGGAGCGCTTTCACTGCCCGGTGTACATGACCACCGGCGAGTTCCAGTCGTTGCACGTCAAGTTTCCCGCCGATCAGCCACCGGGCTGGGACTTTCTCGATTTCTATCGCAAGGCCGGGGTGGCTGACGAACAAAGCGTCGAGATGTTCGGGGTAATGAGCAATGCGCACTTCCTGCCGGCGCCGCTGAACCATTACCGCCGCCTGCAAGACGGCAGTGTCCTCGAAATCGGCGGCCGCAGCTGGCAAGTGGTCGTCGGTCGTGGCCATTCGCCGGAGCACGCCTGCCTGTATGCCGCCGATGACGGCTTGCTGATCTCCGGCGACCAGGTGCTGCCGCGCATCACGTCCACGGTTGGCGTGCACGCCACCGAACCCCTGGCCAACCCGCTGCGCGACTGGCTCGACTCCATCGAGCAACTGCGCAGCTTGCCCGACAGCGTGTTGGTGCTGCCGGCGCACGAGCGGCCATTTTTCAATTTGCATCAGCGCCTGGATCAACTGGAGGCGCATCACCGGGCGCACCTGGCGCTGATGCTGGCCAGCTGTGACGAGCCGCGCACTGCGCTCGAACTGATGGCCGTTTTGTTTACCAGGTTGTCGGGTCGTTTCGACGAACTGATGGCGCTGGGCGAAACGTTGGCGCACGCCAACTACCTGGTGGCCGAAGGGTCGCTGGTGCGGGAAGAGCACCAGGGGCGATATCGCTTCCGGTGCGCGGTAAGGGGAGCGTGCGCGGCTACACCGCTCAAGGTGTTTTAAGCGGGCGTCACGGCAGCAGTGTTGAACATTCCGGGCAGCCAACCGGTTGCCCTACAGGAGAGACAGTGTGATCAACAAAAACAACAATAATTCTACGGTCATGGTTTCGAGCGTATTTCGGGTCAGCAGCCTGGCGGCAGCGATTGCGCTGGTGTCCATGCCAGCCTGGGCTGGAGATACGATCGAGTTCGACAATGGTCTGACCATGGATTGGTCCGTAACGACCAGCTACGGCATCGGTGTGCGCACCGGCAGCCAGAGCGACCGCTTGTTGGGCAACGCCAACGCCGACGATGCCGACCGCAACTTCGATCGCGGCAGCCTCACCACCAACCGCGTGGGCGCGCTGGGCGAACTGATCCTGCGCAAGGACAACTACGGCGCCGTGGTGCGTGGCAGTACCTTCTACGACGATGTCTACCACAAGGACAACGACAACGATTCACCCCGCACGGTGAACAAGGAAGGGCGCAACGACGAGTTCACCAGCGATACCAAATACTACAGCGGTGGCCGTACCCGACTGCTCGATGCCTATGTGTTCGGCGGCTGGCGCTTCGACAACGCGACCATGCTCGACGTCAAGGCCGGGCGGCATATCGAGTCCTGGGGCGAGAGCCTGTACTACCCGGGTGTCAACGGCGTACAGAACCCGTCCGATGCCGTGAAAGCTTCGCAGCCGGGGGTTGAGGTCAAGGAAGTGCTGTTGCCGGTGGGCCAGTTCTCCGGGGTGTACCGCATCAACCCCAGCCTGAGCTTCGGCGCCTACGTTCAATATGAATGGAAGGGTACCGAGCTGCCGCCAGTGGGCAGCTACCTGTCGGGCAGCGACGTGGTCGGACCGGGGCGCGAGTTCATTTACGCCAACGGCCAGAAGGTGCTCTACCGTGGCACCGACGAACCGAGCGATGGCGGCCAGTGGGGTGTGCAGGTGCGTTATCGCCCCGTACCGGCACTCGAGCTGTCGCTGTTCCACGTCAACTACCACGATAAGAACCCGGCTACCGCCCTGATCGGCTATGACCCGGTGGCCGTCGGCGGTGGCCTCAATGCCATGGTCATGAACGGCTACCGGATCAAGTACTTCGAAGACATCAAGCTGACCGGTATCAGTGCCTCGACCAAGATCGGTGACGTTCAGGTCGGTGGCGAATGGTCGTACCGCGACGGTGCGCCGGTGATGGTCAATACCGCCCTGGGCGCAGTACCGGCCAAAGGCAAGGGGCAGCAGATGCAGCTGTCGGCGATGCGTATCCTCGGTGATCGTCCCTGGGCGCAACAGACCACCCTGACCGCCGAAGTCATCCGCGTGCAGGTAGACAGTGTCGAATCCGCCTCGGCCGCGCCGAACCTGCAAGGCCTTAACCTGATTCCTCAAGTGGCTCCATTGGTGGCGTCTTCCGATGACTATACCTACAAAACCAGCGCCGGCTGGCGCACCAAATCCTCCAGTGCCTACACCGTGGGCGCATCGTTCAGTTATCCGGGCGTTTTCCAAGGCTGGGATCTGGAAGTCCCCCTCAGTTTCTCCAACGTCTTCAGCGGATCGACACCCATGGCCGGCAGCATCTCCGGCGTGGCAGGCGACCGACGCCTGAGTGTGGGCACCACTTTCAAGTACCTGGGCAACCTCGAAACCAGCTTGAAGTACATCGCCTACCTGGGTGAGGCGGACCCGATCAAGCGGCCGTTCGCCGACCGCGACTACGCCACGTTCTCGATGAAATACAGCTTCTGATCGACCACGCACAAGCCGGGTCGCGTTCACGCGCCCGGACCTTCTTCAGCAACTGAACAGCGTCGAAGCGCAGCGCGTCGACCGGGAGGCACTATGGGGCTCAAAGGGCATGCGGCCCTTGTTGGCACCGCGCAATACAAACCGGAAAAATACTCGACGGCGCCGAAGATGTTCCACCTGGAGCAAGTCGCCGACCTGGCGGCCCAGGCCCTGCGTGACGCCGGACTGAAAGCCTCGGACCTCGACGGGCTGGTGATCAACGGCCCGCATTTTCACGAAGCCTCGGTGTTCGTGCCGGCGATGGCCGCCGAGTACCTGGGGCTGCGCCTGAACTTCGCCGAGGTGGTGGACCTGGGCGGCTGCACGTCGGTGGGCATGGTCTGGCGTGCGGCCGCCGCCATCGAACTGGGCCTGTGCCAGGCGGTGTTGTGCGTGATCCCTGCGCGCATGGCGCCGTTCGGCCCCGATGAAGACCCCAGCTGGATGGCCCGCTCCATGCGTTACGGTGGCCACAGCACGGCATTTGGCGCCCCCGAAGCCGAGTTCGACCTGCCTTACGGGCACATGGGCCAGAACACTGGCTACGCGATGATCGCCCAGCGTTACGCTGCGCAGTATGACTACGACCAGCGCGCGATGGCCAAGATCGCCGTCGACCAGCGCACCAACGCCCTGGCCAACCCGCAAGCCATGTTCTTCGGTCAGCCGCTGACCATCGAGCAGGTGCTGGCGAGCAAAATGGTCGCCGACCCGCTGCACGTCCTCGAGATCGTCATGCCGGTGGCCGGTGGCGCCGCGATGATCATCACCAGCAAGGAAGTGGCGGCACGCTGCCGCAAACGTCCGGCGTTCATTACCGGTTTTGGCGAACACCTGGCGTTCAAGTCGCCTTCCTACGCCCAGGACATGATCAACACGCCGATCGGCCCGGCGTCGGAGCGGGCCTTCGCCATGGCCGGCCTCAAGCCCAAGGACGTCGACGCAGCACAGATCTACGACTGCTACACCATCACCACCTTGCTGACCCTGGAAGACGCCGGTTTCTGTGGCAAAGGCGAGGGCATGGCGTTCGTGCGCGAACACGACCTGACCTTCCGCGGTGATTTCCCGATGAACACGCACGGCGGGCAACTGAGCTTCGGTCAGTCGGCTTCGGCCGGTGGCATGAGCCAGGTGATCGAAGCGGTCACGCAGATCGCGGGTACTGCCGGTGAACGCCAGTTGGGGCGCTGCGACAGCGTCTACGTCTCCGGTACCGGTGGCGTGATGAGCGAGCAGGGCGCATTGATTCTTCAGGGAGCATAAGCACATGTCCAACAACAAACCGATGCCGGTTGCGACGCAAATTTCCGCACCGTTCTGGGAGGGCCTGAAGGCTCGCCGCCTGTTGATCCAGCAATGCAATGCCTGTGATCACTGGAACTTCTACCCGCGCCGGCATTGCACGGCGTGCCTGGAACATGACCTGGCCTGGCGCGAGGTCGACGGTGCCGCGACGCTGTACAGCTACACCGTGACGCGCATTGCCACCTTGCCCGACTTCATGGACGAAATGCCGCAGAAACTGGCAGTGGTCGAGCTGGCCCAGGGGGTGCGGATCAACACCAACCTGGTCGGCCTGGCTGAAGACGAAATCCGCATCGGCATGCCGTTGCAGCCGGTGTTCGCCGAGGTCGATGCCAAGGGCAACCGCCTGCTGCGCTTTACCGGTGTCGACAAGGATGCGGCGAGCCTTGAGCGGCCACCTGCACAAGACAGCGAACCATTGCCTGAGGTCTCGCAGCAACCGCCTGCGCGGCAGATCGACCTCAACGACGGGCCAGCCTTGCAGACCCTGGTCAGCGAGCAGTTCAGCGACTGGAGCAACGTTGTGGTGGTCGACCAGGCGTTGATCGACACGTTTGCGCAGTTGTCGGGTGACGATTACTGGATCCACACCGACCCGGAGCGCGCACGCCTGCAAAGCCCGTTTGGTGGCACCATCGCCCACGGTGCGCTGGTGCAAGTGTTGCAGTCGCGGATGAAGCTGGCGCTGGGCTTCGAGATCACCGGCTTCAGCACCCAGATCAACTACGGCTCCGACCGCCTGCGCTTCCCGGCGCCGGTACCGGCCGGTTCGCGCATCCATTCGCGGGCGCGGGTGAAAAAGGCCGAGATCTCGGCGCGCGGCACCCAAGTGACCCTGGAACTCAACACCCATGTGGTCGGCCAGGACCGTCCGTCGGTAATCAACGACCTGGTCATTCTTTACCTCGCCTGATCACAGCAGCGCCCGTTTCGCCGGTAGGCGCGTGGCTTGCCCGCGAAGAACGAAGACGCGGTTGAGTCGATACACCGCGTTGTCCGCTTCGCGGGAAGCCTCGCTCCTACAGAGACGAACGAAAACGCGGTGCCCCGACCGCTGCGCCATTTACGCCATCGCATAAGCCATTTGGACGATGTTTCACCCTGTCCTTGCGCTGACTATTCCCCCAAGAGGCAACGCCCGATTCGCTTGCCTCGCATGCCTTGGCGCCTGACAAGAACAAGAGGATTGGCCCTATGACTTGCCCTATGCACGCGTGCCCCGAACAGGAGCGTTGCCCATGCGCTCGATAATCGGATACCTGGTTTGCCTGGTGGTCGCCCTGACCATTGGCTACACCTTTTCCCCCAAAGTGGCGCCTCAGGCCGAAGTGCTGGCCACGCGTCCGGACCGGGTGCAGATCAACGGCCTGCTCAATCTTGGCTCGCGTGTGGTCGCCGTGGGCGAGCGCGGCAGCATCCTGCTCAGCGATGACCAGGGCGTCAGTTGGCAAGCCGCCAGTGTCGCCACCCAGCGCAACGCTACCCTCACCGCCGTGCTGGCCCTGGACGACAAACGCCTGCTTGCCGTCGGCCACGATGGCTGGATCCTGCGCTCCCTGGACGCCGGCAACAGCTGGCAGGAAATGCGCTACGACAGCGAACTGGGTGAGCCGCTTCTGGGCATCTGGACCGGTGGCGGCGACAAAGTCCTGGCCTTCGGCAGTTTCGGCAAGTTCTACCAGTCCACCGATGCCGGCCAGAGCTGGACGCCGCAAGCCCTGGACATCGACAGCGCACACCTGAACAGCATGGCCGGCGCCAACGACGGCCGGCGCATGCTGGTCGGCGAGCAGGGCCTGGTGCTGCGCACCGATGATGCCGGCAAGCACTGGCAAACCCTGCCGGCGTTCTACAGCGGCTCGCTGTTCGGCATCGTGCGTCTGAGTGCCGACAACTGGGTGACCTACGGCATGCGCGGGCACGTGTTCGTCAGCCACGACTTCGGCGACAGCTGGACGCAGATCAACGTCGGTAACCAACTGCCGCTGTACGGCCATGTGGTGCTGCCCGATCACACCGGGCTGGTCATCGTCGGTGCCGGCAGCTCGGTGGTACGTCTGGATGCACAGGGCGCGCTGGTCGGCGTCGGCCGTCTGGCCGGGCTCGGTACCCTGACCTCGGCGACGATGGTCGGCTCACGCCTGCTGGTCGGCGGCGAGCGCGGCGTACTGCAAGGTTCAAGTGGCAGCGCAGCTGCTCTAGCGGCCGCACAGGCCACCCAGTAAACGAGAGGCAGGTAATGAATCAAGGAAAACACTGGGTAACGCGCGGCGTCCTGATCTGCGCCGACTACCTGATGGCCTGGCGCAAAGGGTTGATGGTGCTGTTTGTCCTGACCACCCTGGGCCTGGGCTACAGTGCCACCCACACGCAACTGGACCCGGGCTTCAACAAACAGATTCCGGTGACCCATGCGTACATGGTCAACTTTCTCAAGTTCAGCCGCTACTTCACCGGCGCCAACCGGTTGTTGGTCAGCGTGCACTGGAAGGGCGAAGGCGACATCTATAACCCCGAGTACCTGGAGACCCTGCGCAAAGTCACAGACGATGTGTTTTTCATCTCCGGGGTCAGTCGTCCCAGCGTGACGTCGCTGTTTACCGCCAACGTGCGCTACATCGAAATCACCGAGGAAGGCTTCTTCGGTGACGTGGTGGTGCCACCGCGCTTCAGCGGCACCGCTGAAGACCTGGCGCAGGTACGCAGCAACACCGCGGCTTCCGGCCAGGTCGGGCGCCTGGTGGCCAATGACCTGAAGTCGGCGATGGTGCGTGCCGACCTGCAGGACACCGACCCGGTGACCGGCAAGCCGGTGTCCTATGTCGAGATCGCCAAGCGCCTGGAAGACATCCGCGCCAAGTACAACAGCGATGACATCGAGATCAACATCGTCGGCTTCGCCAAACTGGTGGGCGATGTTGTCGAAGGGCTCAATACGGTGATCGGCTTCTTTGTCATCGCTTTCGTGATCACCGGGTTGCTGCTGTGGCTGTATTCGCGTTCCCTGCGCCTGACCGTGGTGGCGCTGGTGGTGGCCTTGCTGCCGGTGGTCTGGCTGCTGGGCCTGTTGCCGTTGCTCGGGCTGGGCATTGATCCGATGTCGATCCTGGTGCCGTTCCTGATCTTCTCCATTGGCGTGTCCCATGCGGTGCAGATGACCAATGCCTGGAAACAGGATGTACTGGCCGGCAGCACCTCCCGGGAGGCGGCACACTCGGCGTTCTGCAAGATCTTCATCCCCGGCTCCCTGGCCTTGCTGATGAACGCCCTGGGCTTCGCGGTGATCATGCTGATCGATATTCCCATCGTTCACGAACTCGGGGTCACCGCGTGCATCGGTGTGATGTTGATGATCATCACCAACAAGCTGATGCTGCCGATCATCATTTCCTACCTGCGGCTGGAGCCCGGGCTGCTGCGCCGCGCGCAATCGCGGCCTGCGGGCAAGCACCGGCTGTGGTGGCGGCTGTCGGCGCTGGCCGAGCCCGGGCCGGCACTCGGTGTGTTTGCCATCAGCCTGTTGCTGCTGGTGGCCGGCGCTTACAAGGCACGTGACCTGGCCGTCGGCGATATCGGCGCAGGCGCGCCGGAACTGCGGGCCGATTCACGCTACAACCAGGACAACGCCAAGATCATCAGCAGCTATGCCATCGGGCTCGATGTGATGTCGGTGTTCGTTCAGGTCAAGGGCGTCGACGAAGGCTGCCTGTCACCGGCGGTGATGCGGGCGGTGGAAGCGTTCGATTTTCGCATGCGCACGGTGTCGGGGGTGCAGTCGATCCAGAGCGTGGCAGACATGGGCAAGCGGGTAATTGCCGGTAACAACGAAGGCAACCCGCGCTGGGCGGCGATTCCCGGTTCTGCCCGTGGCCTCAGCCAGGGTGCGCGGGCTTATATCCCGGACGATGGCCTGGTGACCGACGGCTGCCAGCAGATGCAGATCCTGGTGTTTCTGACCGACCACGAAGGCAGCACCGTCAGCCACGCGATAAGCGAGGCGAAGCGGATCATTGCCGAGGTCAACTCGCCGCAGGTGGAGTTCCTCCTGGCCGGCGGCAACGTCGGGGTGATGGCCGCGTCCAACGAAGCGGTGAAACGCGCTGAAGTCATCATGCTGGGTGCGCTGTTTGGCTCGGTAGCGCTGTTTTGCTGGCTGACGTTCCTGTCGATCCGCGCCGTGCTGTGCATTCTGGTGCCGCTGGCGATCGTTGCGATCCTCTGCAACGCGCTGATGACCCTGCTGGGGATCGGCCTGAAAGTCGCGACCTTGCCGGTGATGGCGCTGGGCGTAGGGGTAGGGGTCGACTACGGCATCTACCTGTACGAACGCATCCAGCATGAAATGCTGCGCGGCGCCAACCTGCGCGAAGCCTTCTACGAAGCCATGTGCCAGCGTGGCACGGCGGCGGTGTTCACGGCCGTGACCATGTCGATCGGCGTGTGCACCTGGGCGTTTGCACCGCTGAAGTTCCAGGCCGACATGGGGGTGTTGCTGTCGTTCATGTTCCTGGTCAACGTGCTGGGGGCTATTTTCCTCCTGCCGGCGCTGGCCGCCTGGTTCAACCGCGGGCGACCGCTGGTCAGCGAACGGGTACGTCAACCCGCCGCCGCACAGGGCCAGTTCCGGCTGAAAAACAGCCCGGCGTCGCGTGATACGAACCCGTAAAAAATAAACCCGCCGGGCCTATTGTGGACGGCGACAAGGATAGGGAAACTGATGCGCGAGCCCCCATACGGGGCTCGCGGGCACGTTGCAGTCAAGAGGGTGAACCCTGAGTTCGCCCCAGCCGAAATTATAAAAATAATAAGGGAAGGGCACCGTCCTTACCCGTGCGAGGAGAAGACTATGCAAGATGTTGTCTTGACCCACGAAGCCCTGGCGAACCTTGGCCTGGACCTTACCCGTTTCAACCAGCTGGTGGGCGAAGTCTACGACGGCGCCCTCGATCCGAAACTGATGGCCAAGGCCCTCAAAAGCTTCCTTACCCTTTACGACGCCAACTACGTCACCCTGATCCTGCGGGTGCCGGACCAGCCCGACGTCGGCCTGATGATCATGGCCGGCGATATCGAAGGCGCCGGCGACGTCAACTACATGACCTACCCGCGTACCAACACGCCGTTCGTCAACCAGCCGCTGGACCATGTTTTCACCGTTGATGACATCATGAGCTCCACCGAGTGGGAGCACAGCGCCTACTTCAAGGCATTCTGCGGCCCCAACGACGTTTACCACGTGATGGGCGCCGACGTTTCCACGCCGGACAGCGGCAAGGTCCGCTTCCGTATCACCCGCCCGAAACGCTCCCCCGGTTTTTCCGCCGACGAACGGGCTTTGTGCGCGATGTTCCTGCCGCACCTGCGTCGGGCCTTGCAGTTGCACAACTTGCTGGACCGCAGCGAATCGCTGAGCGAATTGTATTCCCAGGCGATCGGCCGCTTGTCGGTGGCCACGCTGGTCCTCGACGAAAGCGGCAGCGTGCTGCAGGTCAACCCGGTGGCCCAGGAAATCCTCGCCCGTTCAGACGGTTTGAAACTGGTGGGCGGGCGCCTGGAAGCGACGTACCCGAGCGACAACCGCGAGCTGCAACGCCTGATTCGTGGCGCGTTCTCGCCGGATGCGCCGAAAAGCGCCGAGGCCATGTCGGTGACCCGGCCTTCCGGCCTGGTCAACCTTGGTGTGGTGGTGGAGTCGATCCCGTCCCTGGACTGGGCCGAGGAGAAGGGCCAGCCGGCGGCGCTGGTGTACATCCGCGACGCTGAGAGCAAATCACTGGCCAACGAAGTGGTGACCAAGCAGTTGTTCAACCTGACCAAGGCCGAGACCGCACTGGCCATGGAGCTGACCAACGGCCTGTCCCTGGAAGAAGCCGCCGAAGTGTTGAACATCCGGCGCAACACCGCCCGTGCCCACTTGCGCTCGATCTTCTCCAAGACTGGCGTGCGGCGCCAGACCGAGCTGGTGCGCATCCTGCTCAACAGCGTGGTGGCGTTGGGAAAACCCAAGTTGGCGTTGAAAGCCGCCGAGAAAATCAAAGTACCACCGCTGAAGCTGGCCGTGACCGCCTGAGTTACACCGCCGCTGGCGCCTGCAGGCGACGCGCATTTTTAGTCCGCATAGACGATGCCCCCGGGTGATCGGCCTATCGATACTGGCTGGACCTATCACGGAGAACCACTATGCCTATTACAGCCATCACCGGTAGCGCCTCGGGAATCGGTGCTGCCGTCAGCGCCGCCATGCGCGCAGCCGGCCACCAGGTCATCGGTATTGATCGCAGCAACGCTGAAGTGATCGCCGACCTGTCCACCTCTCAGGGGCGTGACGCGGCAATCGCCCAAGTGCTTGAGCAGAGCGGCGGGGTCCTCGACGGCCTGATTTGCTGCGCCGGAGTGGGTGTCACCGCGCCCAACTGCGGGCTGGTCCTGGCGGTCAACTATTTCGGCGTCAGTCAGCTGCTGAGCGGCCTGCATGACGCCCTGGCCAAAGGGCAACAGCCGGCGGCGCTGGTGATCGGTTCGGTAGCTGCGACGCACTCCGGGCCTGCCGGCCAGCCGATGGTCGAGATGATGCTCGCTGGCGACGAGGCGCAGGCGCTGGAACTGGCCAATACCCTCGGCGAGCCGCACGTCGCCTATGCCGCCTCAAAATTCGCCATCAGCCACCACGCCCGCAACCTGGCGGTGAGCTGGGGCAAGCAGGGCATTCGCCTGAACCTGGTGGCGCCGGGCGCAGTGGCTACGCCCTTGCACCAGGCCTCGCTGGACGACGAACGTTTCGGCAAGGCGACCCGCGAGTTCGTCGCACCGCTGGGCCGTTCCGGGCACCCGGATGAGATCGCCCGCGTGGTGGCGTTCCTGCAGTCGTCGCAGGCATCGTTTGTCCATGGCACCGTGGTGTTCGTCGACGGCGGCATGGATGCCATGGTTCGCCCCTCGCGCTTCTAATAAGGAACCCGCATGAACAAGGTGGCATTCATCACCGGCGCCAGCCGGGGGATTGGCCGCGAGGCGGCACTGGCGTTTGCCCGTGCCGGTTTCGACCTGGCAATCAGCGCCCGCACCCTCAACGAGGGCGAGCAGCACGAACATGCGTTACGCGACGCTACCGGGGCACCGCTGGCCGGCAGCCTCAACAGTACCGCCGAGGCTGTGCGTGAACTCGGTTGTCGGGTTTTCGTGGTGCCGATGGACCTGCTCGACAGCGCCTCGGCCTTTGACGCCTGCGAGGCGGTACTGGCCGAATACGGGCGCATCGACGTGCTGATCAACAACGCGATCTACCAGGGCAGCGATCTCAACGCCGGGTTCATGAGCCTGCAGGCGCAAACCCTGGAACGGATGTTCAAGGGCTACATTCTCACACCGTTCCTGTTGACCCGGGCGGTCACCGAGCACATGGTGGCGCGCGGTGGCGGCGTGGTGATCAATGTCACTTCCGGTGCCGGTGAAAGTGATCCACCGGTGGCGGCGGACAAGGGCGGCTGGGGCTATGCCTATGGCGCGGGCAAGGCGGCGGTATCGCGCTTGTCCGGGGTATTGGCCGCAGAGCTGGGCGACCTTGGCGTTCGCGCCTACACCCTCAATCCCGGGGTGGTCAGCACCGAGGCGCTCAAGGCCACCATCGGTGACAAAGGTGTGCTGGCCTTGCGTTCCGGTATCGCGCCACCGCATGTACCGGCGGCCGTGATGCTGTGGCTGGCCACCGCCGAACAGGCACCTTCGTTTCAACGCCGGACCATCGCCGCGCAGCCGTTTGCTCTGGAGCACGGCATCGTCGCTGACTGGCGCTGAACCTACCTTACCCTGTAGGAGCGAGGCTTGCCCGCGAACCTGACGCTGCGGTCTATCGGTCTAACCGCGTCATCGTTCTTCGCGGGCAAGTCGGAGCGCCGCCCGCTCGCTCCTACAGGGTATCGAGCGAGGTTGAACCGGCTTACGCCTGTTGGCGCTGGCGGGCGAGGGTCATCGCGGTATCTTCGATCATGTCTTCCTGACCGCCGACCATTCCACGCCGTCCCATCTCGACCAGGATCTCCCGCGCCGACACGCCGTACTTCTTCTCGGCACGCTTGGCGAACAGCAGGAACGAACCATAGACCCCGGCGTAACCCATGGTCAGTGCATCACGGTCGCTGCGAATCGGGAAGTCCATGATCGGCACCACCAGGTCTTCAGCGACATCCTGGATGCCGAACACGCTGACACCGGTGTCGATGCCCATGCGGTCGCACACCGCCACCAGCACTTCCATCGGTGTGTTGCCGGCACCGGCACCCAGGCCTGCGCAGGCGGCATCGATACGGTTGGCGCCGGCAGCAATCGCGGCGATGGAGTTGGACACGCCCATCGACAGGTTGTGGTGGCCGTGGAAACCGATCTCGGTTTCCGGCTTGAGCGCTGCGCGCATCGCCGCGACACGGGCACTGACGTCATGGGGCAGCAGGTAGCCCGCCGAATCGGTCAGGTAGATGCAGTTGGCACCGTAGCTTTCCATCAGCAAGCCCTGCTTGACCAGGCCTTCAGGGCTGTTCATGTGCGCCATCATCAGGAAGCCGACGGTGTCCATGCCCAGGCCGCGGGCGTGGGAGATGTGCTGCTCGCTGACGTCGGCCTCGGTGCAATGGGTGGCCACGCGAATGGTGTTGACCCCCAGCTCATGGGCCATCTTCAGGTGATCGACGGTGCCGATACCGGGCAGCAGCAAGGCCGAGACCTTGGCCTTTTTCATCAGCGGGATCACCGCCGACAGGTACTCCTCGTCGGTGTGGGCCGGAAAGCCGTAGTTCACCGAGCTGCCACCGAGGCCGTCGCCATGGGTGACCTCGATCAGCGGCACGCCGGCAGCATCGAGGCCGCAGGCGATGTCTTTCATCTGTTGCAGGCTGATCTGGTGACGCTTGGGGTGCATGCCGTCGCGCAGGCACATGTCGTGAACGGTGATGTTTTTGCCGCGAAGATCCATGGTCGTCTCCTTATGCGTGGGCGGTTTGGGCAGTGGCTTGCAGCACCAGCTCACCCTTGAGGATTTCCTCGGCGAACATCTCGGCGGTGCGCGCTGCAGCCGCGGTCATGATGTCGAGGTTGCCGGCGTACTTGGGCAGGTAGTCGCCCAGGCCTTCGACTTCCATGAAGATCGATACCCGGTTGCCGTCGAACACCGGGCCATTGACCAGCTTGTAGCCGGGTACGTAACGCTGCACTTGCTTGATCATCGCCTCGATCGCGGCCGTGATTGCGACCTGGTCGGGCTCGCTGGCGGTAAGGCAATGCACGGTGTCGCGCATGATCAGCGGCGGCTCGGCGGGGTTGATGATGATGATCGCCTTGCCTTTTTTGGCGCCGCCGACCTTTTCCACCGCACTGGAGGTGGTTCGGGTGAATTCGTCGATGTTCTTGCGGGTGCCGGGGCCGACCGATTTCGACGCGGCGGTGGCAATGATTTCGGCGTAGTCCACCGGCTGCACACTGGAAACCGCGGCTACCAGCGGAATGGTGGCCTGGCCACCGCAAGTGACCATGTTGACGTTCATCACGCCCAGGCCCAGTTGCGCCTTGAGGTTGACCGGCGGCACGCAGTACGGGCCGATGGCCGCCGGGGTCAGGTCGATCATCAACACGCCCAGGGCGTTGAGCTTGAGTGAGTTCTGCGCGTGCACATAGGCCGAGGTGGCGTCGAAAGCGATCTGGATCTGGTCTTCGACAACGTGTGGCAGCAGGCCGTCAACGCCGTCGGCGGTGGTTTTCAGGCCCAGTTCGCGGGCCCGTGCCAAGCCTTCGGAGGTGGCGTCGATGCCGACCATCCACACCGGCTCCAGCACCTCGCTGCGCATCAGTTTGTACAGCAGGTCGGTGCCGATGTTGCCCGGCCCGATCAGCGCGCATTTGATCTTGTTGCTCATGGTCTTTGGCTCCAGGGGAGGGAGGAGGGGGTCAAGGGACAAAGCGCAGGCTGGTTTCGCCCAGCCCGCTCATGGACAGGCTGATGCGGTCGCCGGCGACCACAGGCACCAGCGGCGCGAGGGCGCCCGAGAGAATGATTTCGCCGCGGCGAAAGGGAATGCCCAGCTCGCCCAGGGTGTTGGCCAGCCAGGCCACGGCCGCGCACGGGTGGCCTTGCACCGCCGAACCGAGGCCCGAGCCCGCCGGCTGATCGTTTTTCAGCAGTTGCATGTGCACCGCTGCCAGGTCCAGAGAGCGTGGGTCGATGCGTTGGCTGCCGAGGGCGAACACGCCGCAGGAGGCGTTGTCGGCCACGGTGTCCTGGATGCGGATCTGCCAGTCGTCGATGCGCGAATCGACGATCTCGAAGCACGGCGCCACCGATTGTGTGGCGGCCAGCACGTCGTCGGCGCTGATGCCCGGGCCTTGCAGGTCTTCACCGAGGATAAAGGCGATCTCGCCTTCGGCCCGCGGCTGGATCAGGTTGTAGCGGGCCAGGCTGACGTCGCTGCCATCCGCCACTTGCATGGCATCGGTGAGGAAGCCGAAGTCCGGTTGGTGGACGTCGAGCATCTCTTGCACGGCGCGGCTGGTAACGCCGATTTTCTTGCCGATCACCCGCTCGCCGAGGGCTTCGCGGCGGTGCAGGAACTTCAGGGAAATCTGATAGGCCTGCTGCAGGGTGATCTGCGGGTAGCGACGGGTCAGCGGCGCGAGTGTCTGGCGGTTGCGCAGGGCATTGAACAGCTCGTCACCGAGCGCGTGGATCAGTTGGGCGTCCATGGCGAAGGCTCCAGAGGGTAGGAAGTAAAAAAGCCCGTCCCGAGAGCAACAGGAACGGGCTCAGAAGAGTGGGTTCAGCCGGGCCAGACCGACGAGTCGGCGCCACCATCGACATCGATGATCTTGCCGGTGACCCAGGCCGAAGCAGGGCTGGCCAGGTACAGGGCAGCGGCGGCGATGTCTTCCGGGGTGCCGAGGCATTTCAGCGGGGTATTGGCTTCCATGGCCTGGCGCATGGCGGCCGGCATCACGCCGTTCAACGCCTCGGTCAGGGGCGGGCCGGGGGCGACGGCGTTGACCCGGATCTGCGGCGCAAAGTCTTGCGCCAGCAGGCGGGTCAGGTGGCTGAGGGCGGCCTTGGCCGTGCCGTAGGCGCTGAAGTGGCGCTGGGCATAACGTGCCGCCACCGAGCTGATGTTGATGATGTTGCCGCCACCGGCGTCGCGCATCAGCGGCACGCACAACTGGCAGAAGGCGTAGGTGGTGGCGACGTTGAAGTTGAGCATCTGGGCGAACTGCTCGGGCGTCAGCGTCAGCGGGTCATTCGGTCCGCCGCCGCCGACGTTGTTGACCAGGTGGGTGATGCGGCCCATGTGCTCGACGCTTTGCCGTACCAGGGCCTGGCGCTGCGTATCGTCGTTGACGTCACAGGTGATGGCCAGCGCGCGCCGGCCCAGGCTGCGGACTTCTTCGGCCACGGCTTGTACATCTTCCAGCGAGCGTGCCGAGCACACCACATCGGCACCGGCTTCGGCATACGCCAGGGCAATGGCGCGACCGATACCCCGGCCGCTGCCGGTGACGATGGCGACGCTGCCGTCCAGTTGGAAACGCTGCAAAATACTCATGGGCCCTTGCTCCGTGGGGTCGACTATGGATGTGTTCACTATCGCTGCGGTGGCGGGGCAGGGCATCGTCTCAACGGACTAAGGCCTGCTTCCGCCTGTAGGAGCGAGGCTTGCCCGCGAAGAACGACAATGCGGTGAAACAGGCAAACCGCAGTGCCCCTTCGCCGGCAAGCCTGGCTCCTACAGGTACGTTGTTGAACGATTACACCCCTAGTCCGCTTTGACGATGAAGGATTGCTCGCTCGATCCGATGATCCATCACAACTGGCGCAGTGGCGCAGTGAGATCGGGAGAATTGAGTGATGCACAGCATGCGAGAAAAGACCCAGGACGAATGTGATCTGCTTGAACGTGCACGCCGTTTGGTGCCGGCACTCAAAGCACGCACGGCGCAGGCCGACAAGGACTTGAAGGTGCCGGACGAAAGCGTTGCCGAGCTGCAGTCGGCAGGCTTGTTGCGGGCCTTGCAGCCACGCGCCTTCGGTGGTTATGAAGTGGACCCGCGGACCTTCTTCGAAATCCAGACCATCCTCGCCGAGGGCTGCATGTCCACCGCCTGGATCTACGGCGTGATGGGGGTTCACCCCTGGCAGCTGGCGCGTTATCCGATCGAAGCCCAGCGTGAAGTTTGGGCGGACGACCACAGTGCGCTGATCTGCTCGACCTATATGCCGGCCGCCAAGGTCACAGTGGTCGAAGGTGGCTACCGCATCAGCGGGCGCTGGGGCTTCTCCAGCGGCAGCGAGCACTGCCAGTGGATCTTCCTCGGCGGCATCATTCCGCCTGATGGTGACATGGCCGCCGAGCACGGCACTTTCCTGCTGCCGCGCAGCGACTACCAGATCGAACGCAACTGGGACGTGCTGGGCCTGCGCGGCACCGGCAGCCATGACATCGTGGTCGAGGATGTATTCGTCCCGGCTCATCGTGTGCAGCGCACCAACAACTGCACCCTCGAAGCGACGCCGGGCCGCCTGGTCAACACCAACCCGATCTACGCGATCCCGTTCGCCCAGGTGTTCTCCCGTGCGGTCTCGACCTCGGCGATCGGCGCCCTGCAAGGTGCGATCAACGAGTTCCGCGACAATGCCGCCAAGCACATCGGCAAGCACGGTGCCCGCACCGCTGACGATCCGGTGGCGCAAACCGCGGTGGCCGAAGCGATGATCACTGTCGACGGCCTGCGCCTGGTGCTGGAGCGCAACTACGAGCACCTGATGAGCCTGGCCCGTGCCGGCGAATACCCGGACACCGAAACCCGCCTGTTGTATCGCTACCAGTCGGCCTACGTAACCAACATCTGCGCCGAACGGGTCAACGACCTGCTGCGCAGCATGGCCGCCTCGGGGCTGTACAACACCAACCCGGTGGCGCGGCTGTTCCGCGACCTGCATCAGGCGCGCGGGCACATCGCCAACAACTACATGGCCTACGGGCGCAGCTACGGCGCAGTGATGCTCGGCCTGCCGAACCCGGACCCCTACGTCTGAGGCTGTAGCAGCCGTTTCGATACCCCTGGGTTTGCACCTGCCCGTGGAACGCGGGCAGGTGGTCATGAGTACCTGACCTATGAACAATTATCTTGCCCTGCGCGTGGCACAAGTGATCGAGGAAACCGCCGATGCGCGGTCTCTGGTGTTCGACGTGCCTGAGCACCTGAGCGAACGCTTTCGCTACCAACCCGGCCAGTTCCTGACCCTGCGTGTGCCTTTCGAGGGCGGCTGGTTGCCACGTTGTTATTCACTGTCCAGTACACCGTTGCTGGATGAACCGTTGCGGGTAACGGTCAAGCGCGTGCATCAGGGGCGCGCGTCGAACTGGCTGTGCGGCGAGTTGCAGGCCGGCCAGACCCTGGAAGTACTGGCACCGGCCGGGGTGTTCGTGCCGCGCAACCTGGACAGCGACTTGCTGCTGTTCGGCGGCGGCAGCGGGGTGACGCCGGTGCTGTCGATCCTGCGTTCGGCGTTGCTGGCAGGCAGCGGCCGGATCTTGCTGATCTACGCCAACCGTGATGAAGCCTCGGTGATCTTCAAGGATGAGCTCAAGGCCCTGGCCAGTGCGCATCCGCAACGCCTGCAGATCGTCCATTGGCTCGACTCGGTGCAGGGCGTGCCGAGTGTCGGGCAACTGGCCGAGCTGGCGCGGCCCTTCATCGATGCCCAGGCGTTCATCTGTGGCCCGGGGCCGTTCATGGATGCGGTGGTCAGCGCGCTCGGCGCGCTGGGCATGCCGGACGCCCGGGTGCATGTCGAGCGCTTCGTCTCGCTGCCCGGCGAAGGTGAGCTGCCGCTGGTGTCCAGCAGCGAGGCGGCAGTGGCCGCGCAATTGGCGGTGCGCCTGGATGGCGAGGACTACCAGCTGGCCTGTGACAGCGGTGAAACCGTGCTGGCGGCCATGGAGCGTGCCGGTCTCAACCCGCCCGCCGCCTGCCGTGTCGGTGGCTGCGCCTCGTGCATGTGCAAGCTGGAAAGCGGTGATGTCGAGCTGCTGCACAACGATGCCCTGGACGCGGGCGATCTCGCCGAAGGCTGGATTCTGGCCTGCCAGGCCGTGCCCACCAGCGCGCAATTGCATATCCGCTTTCCCGAATGACGTTTCCGAATGAAGCCGAGCCAGAGCCTACGATGAATCAGAGCCTGAACCCTGCCGCGCCGTTGAGCGCAGCCCCAGCCACCCTGGCCCAGTTGGTCTTTAGCAGTGCCGAACGCTTTGCCGGGCGCATTGCCATCGAGGAAGACGGCCAGCACATCGACTACGCGCAGTTACCCGAGCGCGTCATGGCGTTCGCCAGTGGCCTGATGGCCCTGGGTATCCAGGCCGGCGACCGGGTCGGTGTCTGGGCGCCGAACAGCGCCGAGTGGATCCTCGCGGCGCTGGGCATTCAATGCGCCGGCGCGGTGCTGGTGCCGATCAACACGCGGATGAAGGGCCCCGAGGCCGCCGATGTGCTGGAGCGCAGCGGCTGCCGTGTGTTGTTCGTGCAGCAGCGCTTTCTCGAGGTGGACTACCCGGCGTTGCTCGCGCCGTATCGGCCGGCCAGCCTCGAACACCTGGTCATTATCGATGGCGACACGCCGGAGCAACCTGCGGACCTGACGCTTGCGCGGTTCTTGCAGGGGGCGGCGACCATCGACAGCGAAAGTGCCAAACGCCGTGCGCTGGCCGTCGAGCCCGGGGCCATGTGCGACCTGTTGTTCACCTCCGGTACCACCGGCAAACCCAAGGGCGTGATGAGCGGCCATGGCCAGAACCTGCGGGCGTTCAGCGAGTACGTCAAGATCCTTGGCCTGGTGCCGGGCGACCGCTACCTGATCGTCAACCCGTTCTTCCACGCGTTCGGCTACAAGGCCGGGTGGCTGACCTGCCTGATTGCTGGCGCGACCATTTTGCCCCACGCAGTGTTCGACGCCGAAGCGGTGTTCCAGCGCATTGCCCGCGAGCGCATCAGCGTTCTGCCCGGCGCGCCGACCCTGTACCTGTCGCTGTTGGCCCACCCGCAACTCAAGCAGACCGACCTGTCGAGCCTGCGTATCGCCGTGACCGGCTCGGCGAGCATTCCGCCCAGCCTGATCGAGCGCATGCGCAATGAACTGGGCTTTAGCGTGGTCACCACCGCCTATGGCCTGACCGAATGCGGCGGGCTGGCGACCATCTGTGACCCGCAGGACTCGGCGCAAGTGATTGCCGGTACCAGCGGCCGGCCGATTGCCGGTACCGAAGTGAGCATCCGCGACCCGCACAACCAGGTGCTGGGCGCGGGGCAGACCGGCGAGATCTGCCTGCGCGGCTTTCACATCATGCAGGGCTATTTCCAGAACCCGCAAGCGACCCGCGAAACCATCGACGCCGACGGCTGGCTGCATACCGGCGACGTCGGGCGTCTGGACGAGGCGGGCAACCTGATCATCACCGACCGGTTGAAGGACATGTTCATCGTCGGCGGCTTCAACTGCTACCCGGCCGAGATCGAAGCCGCACTGATCAAACACCCGGCGATTGCCCAGGTGGCGGTGATCGGCATCGCCGATGAGCGCATGGGCGAGGTCGGCTGCGCCTGCGTGGTGCTGCGCGACGGTGAAGCGCTGGACGCGGCGCAACTGATCGCCTGGAGCCGTGAGCAAATGGCCAATTACAAGGTGCCGCGCCAGGTGCGCTTTCTCAGGGCCTTGCCCTTGAACCCGTCGAGCAAAGTGGCAAAGAACGAACTGCGCGCGCTGGTGGCCGACAGCGCGCCGGCATGAGGCCCGCACAGCCGGGCAAATGGATTTTTCAACGCTGTGGCGACCCAAGCAAAAACAACAACAAAAAGGAGAGGAGCATGTTTACGCGAAACACGGTTGCGCGCTATCCGGGGAGCAGGCGTTGCCTGCTGGCAACGGCGATCACCGTCGCCAGCGCCACGGTCAGCGCCGCGCCGACTATCGAGCTGGGGGAAAACACCACGCTGGACTCGTCGCTGACGGTCAACTACACCGCCTCGATGCGGACCGCCAAGCAGGCCAGCCAATACCTCAACGACCCCAACAACGACGACGGCACGCGCAACTTCAAGCGCGGCTCCCTGATCAACAACCGCCTGAGCCTGTTCGGTGAACTGCAACTCAAGCACGACAACCTCGGGGCGGTGTTGCGCGGCAGTGATTTCTACGACGATGTCTACCACCAGCGTAACGACAACGACTCACCGGAGACGGTGAACAAGGTCGGGCACAACGATGGTTTCAGCGACGAAACCCGCCGCCTGAGCGGCAACACCGCGCGCCTGCTCGACGCCTATGTGTATGGCAACTTCGATGTCGGCGAAACCCAGTACTTGTCGCTCAAGGCCGGGCGTCACCTGGTGGCCTGGGGCGAGAGCCTGTTCTGGCCCAACATCAGCCAGGGCCAGGCGCCAGTGGATGCCACCAAGTTCAACGTGCCGGGTACCGAGGCCAAGGACTCGTACCTGCCGGTGGGGCAGGTGTCGGCGTCGTGGTCGCTGAATGAAGACCTGGCCTTTGTCGGTTACTACCAGTACGAGTGGGAAAAAACCCAGCTCAACCCCGTGGGTGACTACTTCGGCAGCGACACCTTCGGCCCCGGCGCCGAGTTTTTCCGCCTCGGCAGTGGCGTGATCGACAGCCTGCCCAACGGCGCAGCGGTCAGCTATGCCGGTGAGAAAGATGCCAAGGACAGCGGCCAGTGGGGCCTGGGCGTGCGCTACCGGATCACCGAGAACACCGAGGTGGGGCTGTTCCACTACCGCTACAACGAGCGCATCGGCTCGCTGTTCTTCGACTTCTCCGGCACCACCCAGTACTCGTCGCTCAAGAGCATTGGCCACAAAGGCGAACCGCTGACCTACCGCCTGGGCTACTTCGAAGACGTCGAACTCACCGGTATCAGCTTCAGCTCGAAGATCGGCGACTCGGTGCAGTATGCCGGTGACCTCAGCTACCGCGATGGCGCCTCGGTCTACCTGAACAACGGCGCGCCGACCACCGGGCAGATCTGGCAGGGCAACCTCAACGCCTCGTACATCCTCGGCCCGAGCTTCCTGGCGCAGCAGACCACGTTCATGGGCGAAGTGGTGCATCAGCACATCGAGGGTGTCGACAGCCTGACGATCACCGGCGGCGGGCCTGGCGTGGACGGCACCTTCGACACCTTCGAGTCGAAAACCCAGACCCGCGGCTCGACCCTGCTGGGCATAGGCGCCTACATGGATTACCCGTCGATTGCCACCGGCCTGGACCTGAGCACCAAGGTGGTGTGGACGCAGAACGTCGACGGCAGCGCCTACCAGGGCCTGGGCCGCGACGAGAAGCGCCTGACCGTGGGTGGCGACTTCAAGTACCTGGGCAACTTCCAGATCGGCATGACCTATGTCGCTTACCTGAGCTCACCGGATGTCGCCCAGGGCCGGCTGCTGGCCGACCGCGACTACCTGTCGCTCAACGCCAAATACACCTTCTGATGACCCCGGCTGCGTCGCGCCAACGCGTCGCAGCCTTCGCTTGTAGCCTGATAACAACAAAGAGAGGCATGTCATGAACCCTCGTCCGACCCCGTCACCGTTCAGTCCGATTGCGATTGGCCCGCTGACCCTGAAAAACCGCTTTATCAAGTCCGCCACCAACGAGGGCATGAGTGCTGGCGGCGTGCCTTCCAAGCAACTGGTCAAGCTGCACTCGGCGCTGGTTGCCGGTGGCACTGCATTGACCACCGTGGCTTACTGCGCGGTGAGCAGCGATGGCCGCACCTTGCCCAACCAACTGACCCTGAGCCAGTCCAGCCTGCCGCACTTCAAGGCCCTGACCGATGGCGTGCACGCAGCCGGTGGCCTGGCCAGCGCACAGATCACCCACGGCGGCTGCTTTACCTTTATTCGCGAGCGCTCGACCAAGCGGCCGCTGTCGGCCAGCGGCGGCTTCAACAAGATCGGCATGATGAGCGGCATGTTCCTCAAGCAGGCGATGACCGAAGCTGACATGCAACAAGTGGTGCGCGATTTCGCCCAGGGCGCGCGCCTGGCGCGTCAGGCAGGCTTCGACGCGGTGGAAATCCACATGGGCCATGGCTACCTGCTCAGCCAGTTCATTTCACCGATGTACAACAAACGTCGCGACCAGTACGGCGGCAGCCTGGAAAACCGCCTGCGCTTTCCGCGCCGGGTACTGCGGGCGGTGCTGGATGCAGTCGGCCAGGACATGGCGGTGATCTGCAAATACAGCGTCACCGAAGGCGTGCGCGCCGGTAACAGCGCCGAAGACGGGGCGAAGATCGCGCGCATGCTCGAGGAAGAGGGGGCTCACCTGCTGGTGCTCAGCGCGGGGATGAACGCCGAGTCGATCACTACCATGTTCGGCTCCTCGTTCCCCAAGGAAAACCGCGTGCAGCAGAAGAACAAGATCATCGCCCTGGCGATGGCCATTCAGCGCCGCAAAGAGCCGACCGTGGAGTTCCGTGAGCTGTACCTGCTTGAACATGCGCGCAAGGTGCGTGCTGCAGTGAACATGCCGTTGGCTTACCTGGGCGGTGCCAAGAGCCTGGCGAGCATCGAAAAGATCATGGCCGAGGGCTTCGACCTGGTGGCGATGGGGCGGGTGTTGCTGGCTGAAAACGACTACGTCAACAAGCTTGAAAGCGGCGCCAGTCGCGACTCCATCTGCACCGCCTGCAACCGCTGCGTGGCGATGATGTATACCCCGGGGGGTACTTCGTGCGTGTTGGGCAAGCCGGGTGATGCGCAATTGAACAGCCAGAAGGCGGCAGATCGCTAACCACACAATAAACAAATACACCACAACCCCTGTGGGAGCGGGCTTGCCCGCGATAGCGGTGGATCAGCTGACATCAATGTTGACTGTTCCGACGCATCGCGGGCAAGCCCGCTCCCACATGAACTGTGGTGATTGACGATCAACCGTTCTGCAGGAAGTCGATGCAGCTGCGGTTGAACAGTTCGCGGTGTTCCACCTGGACCCAGTGTCCGCAACGGTTGAGCACGATGAACCGGGCGTTCTGCGCGCCATCGATGATGCGCTGGGCGCCACTGACCGGGTTGAAGTGATCGTTGCTGCCCCAGAACCCGAGGATCGGGCACTGGATCTCGCCCAGGCGCGATTCCATGTTCTGCACCATCATCGTGCTGAACAGGTTCTTCGGCTGGGTCACCGCCACCGCGACCCGCTCCTGCAACAGGCTTTCCGGCAGGATCGAAGCGTCGAACAGTTGCAGGCTCATCATGCTGCGCATCTCGTCCATGCCGATCGGGCCGGCACTGAACAGGCTGACCATGCGCACGATGCCTTCCATCTTGAAGTAGGCCTCGCGCTCCTCGACACCGCCTGGTGCCAGCAGGATCAGGCTCTGTGGCAGGTCCGGCTGACGCAGGGCCAGGCCCAGGGCAATCGCGCCGCCCAGCGAGTTCCCCAGCAGGGTGCAGCGCTTGACGCCGATCGACTGCAGGAAGGTCGCCACGCATTCGACGAAGAAATCCAGGTTGTACTGCACGTCTTCGGGTTTGTCCGAGCGGCCGAAACCCGGCAGGTCAAGGACGATGTTGCGGTAGCCGGCCGCGACGAACTGCGGGTAGTTGCCCTTGAAATTGCTGAAACCACTGGCGCCCGGCCCGCTGCCGTGCAGCCACAGCACTACGGGGCCTGCGCCCTCATCGAGGTAATGCAGGCGCAAACCGTTGGGCAGCGTTGCGTAATGGCCGACGGGCAGGGGCAGGTCTACGGGTTGGTTCATGGGGTTCTCCATTTTTCTGCGGATTCATGACGCACAACCGCGTCAGGCGTGCCAGCGGTGTGAAGGGGAACGCTGCGCCTGACGGGGTGTGCTCCTCTGCATGCTGGGGCCGTGCGCCGCTGTCGGCATCGTCCGTTCAGACCACGGTGGGCGCGCTAGTCCCATCGGACGATGTGAGCCCGGGCACATGCCGCTAATCATTCAGGGGACGGCCCCTCTGCAAGGGCGGCGGGCCGCAGCTATTTGCACACTGGGAGAACGCAATGAAGTTACTCGATAAAGTGGCCTTCGTGACCGGCGCCGCGCAAGGCATGGGTCAGGCCATCGTGCGTGGTTTTGTCGCCGAAGGGGCGAAAGTGGTAGCGGTCGACCTCAATCAGGCGGCACTGGCCGAGAGCCTCGCCGACCTTGGCAGCAACGTCCTGGCCCTGGCCTGCAACGTCGGTGACGGCGCTTCCGTGGCCGATGCCATGGGCCAGGCCGAGGCGCATTTCGGCGGCCTCGACATTCTGGTCAACAACGCCGGTGTCGGCGGCCTCGACAGCTTCCTCGAAACCCCTGACGAAAGCTGGGCGCGGGTGATCGGCGTGAACCTGGGCGGCACCTTCCTGTGCTGTCGCGAGGGCGCCAAGCTGATGGTCAAGGGTGGGCGCCAGGGCGCGATCATCAACCTCTCCAGCACCGCCGCGCTGACCGGCGAGGGGCCTAGCCATTACTGCGCCTCGAAAGCCGGGGTGATGGGCCTGACCCGTTCGATCGCCCGCGAGCTGGCGGCCAGCGGTATCCGCGTCAACACCCTGGTACCGGGGCCGACCAACACGCCGATGATGGCGGGCATTCCTGACGAATACATGCAGGCGCTGCTGAAAAACGTCCCGTTGGGTCGCATGTGCGAAACCGACGAGATCGCCCGTGTCGCGGTATTCCTCGCCAGCGAAGACGCCAGCTTCATGACCGGCCAGAACATCGCGGTCAACGGCGGCATGGCCTTTATCTGATCGGAGCGTTACTGATGAGCAAGCGTTTACAGGGAAAAATCGCCTTTGTGACCGGTGCCGGCTCCGGCATTGGTGAAGCCACCGCCGTACGATTCGCCGAAGAGGGCGCCATCGTTGTCTTGTGCGGGCGCCGCGTGGAGCCGTTGCAAGGTGTGCAGGAAAAGATTCTGGGCTTCGGTGGCCAGGCTGAAATTGCCGTCGCCGATGTCAGCGACGAGCAGGCCTACGTCGGCGCACTGGAAGCCACCGCGCAGCGCCACGGCCGCCTGGACATTCTGGTCAACAACGCGATGGCCTACACCTGGGGTGGCATCGACACCATGAGCACCGCCGACTGGCACGCGAACTTCGCCACCACGGTCGATGGCACCTTCTTCGGCACCCGTACCGCCATGCGCCTGATGAAAGCCCAGGGTGGCGGCTCGATTGTCAACATCGCCTCGATCTGCGGCCTGTTCGGCACCGCATGGATGGCCGGCTACTCGGCGGCCAAGGCGGCGGTCATCAACTTCAGCCGCGCGGCGGCCAGTGAAGGCGCGCCCGACAACATTCGTTGCAACGTGATCATCCCTGGTGTGGTCGACACCCCGGCTACTGCCGGCATGCTCGGCGACAGCAAGGCCCGAACCAACACCGAGAAAGTCATCCCGATGAAACGGGTCGGCCTGCCGGTGGAACTGGCCAATGCCATCCTGTTCCTGGCCAGCGACGAAGCCTCGTATGTCACCGGCGCCAGCCTGGCGGTAGACGGTGGCCGCGGTTCCGACCTGTACACGGTGATGGAGTGATGGGCGTGGAATCCGCCGCGCTGCTTGAGCGCATCGACCGTCTTGAGTCGCTGGACGCCATCCGCCAGCTGGCTGGCAAGTATGCCCTGGCCCTGGACATGCGCGACATGGATGCCATGGCCAACTGCTTCGCCCCGGATGTGCGCGTGGGCCGTGACAAAAGCGGCCGGGCGCACCTCAAGGCGTGGCTGGACGAAACCATGCGCAAGCAGTTTCACGGCACTTCCCATCACCTGGGCCAGCACATCATCGAGTTCAGCGACGCCGATCATGCCACCGGTGTGGTGTATTCCAAGAACGAGCATGAGACGGGCCCGGAGTGGGTGATCATGCAGATGCTCTACTGGGACGACTACGAGCGGATCGACGGGCGTTGGTGCTTCCGCCGGCGCTTGCCGTGCTACTGGTATGCGACCGATCTGAACAAGCCACCGATTGGCGGCCTGAAGATGCGCTGGCCGGGGCGTGAGCCGTATGCCGGCACCTTCCACGAACTGTTCCCGTCCTGGGATGCGTTCTGGGCGCAACGGCCGGACAAGGATGCCTTGCCGCAGATCGCCGAACCGGCGCCGCTGGAAGGCTTCCTCGCCAACCTGCGTCGTGGGGCGGATGCCCCGAAGATCCGCGTTCGCTGATCTGTCTTTCGCGGGTAAACCCGCTCCCACAGGGGCGTGCATTGGCTGAGGCATGCACCTTACTGTGGGAGCGGATTTATCCGCGATGCCCGGCATAGCCGGGCCAGTTTCGCCTACACTAATCGCGGCTCGCGCGGCATACCCAGTGCCCGCTCGGCAATGATGTTGCGCTGAATCTCGTTACTGCCGCCATAAATCGTGTCGGAGCGGGTAAACAGGAACAGCGACTGCAAACGGTTCAGCTGATAGGGCGCCGCTTCGAGCACTTCCGCTTCGTCACCCAATACATCCATCGCCAGCTTGCCGAGGTCCGAGTGCCAGGTCGACCAGGCCAGCTTGTAGATCATCGCCTCGCGCTTGAGGCTGCCGTCCTGCGGCCCCGAGAGCATGCGCAGCGAGTTGTAGCGCAATACCTTGAGCCCGGACCACGCCTGCGCAATGCGCTGGCGCAGCAACGGGTCGCGTGCGGCGCCGTTGGCGCGGGCAATGCGGATGATTTCGTCGAGCTCGTTCTGAAACTGCATTTGCTGGCCCAGCGTCGACACCCCGCGTTCGAAGCCAAGCAGGGCCATGGCGATCTTCCAGCCGTCACCCGGCTTGCCGATCATGTTGTCAGCGTGAGTCACCGCCTGATCGAAAAACACTTCGTTGAACTCGCTGGTGCCGGTCAGTTGCTGGATCGGGTGCACGCGAATCTGCGCCTGGGCCATCGGCACCAGCAGGAACGACAGGCCATGATGCCCCTGGCTGCCGGGCTCGGTACGCGCCAGCACGAAACACCAATCGGCTTCGTGGGCCAGCGACGTCCAGACTTTCTGCCCGCTGATCAGCCAGTGTTCGCCGCTGTCATCAAGCCGTGCCCGGGTCTGTACGTTGGCCAGGTCAGAGCCCGCGCCAGGTTCGGAATAGCCCTGGCACCAGAACTCGCGACCCTCAAGGATGCCGGGCAACAGGCGCTGTTGCTGGGCCGGGGTGCCGAAGGCGGCCAGGGTCGGGCCGACCAGGCCTTCGCCGATGTGGCCCATGCGCCCGGGGCCGCCGGCGCGGGCGTATTCCTCGTGGAAAATCACCTGCTGGCAGATGCTCAGGCCGCGTCCGCCATGCTCCTTGGCCCAACCCAGGCCAATCCAGCCGCCTGCGGCCAGTTCACGCTCCCAGGCTTTGCGCTCCTCGGGAAAGCTGTGTTCGTCCCCTGGGCCGCCGCGAAAGCGTAGCGGGGCAAACTCGCCCTTCAGGTGGTCGGCCAACCAGTGGGCGACTTCGCCACGGAAAGCTTCGTCGGCAGTGCTGAATCCGATTTTCATGCGTCTTCTCCAAACAGGTGGGCCGCCAGGCGTTCACGGTGCAGCGCCGGGGTGCCGAGCAGTTGCTCGCTGGCGCGGGCGCGCTTGAAATACAGGTGCGGGTCGTATTCCCAGGTAAACCCCACGCCGCCATGCAACTGGATCGATTCGGCGGCGCAATGGAAAAGCGCTTCGCTGGCATGGATCTTTGCCGTGGCGGTGGCCATGGTCAGTTCGCTGGCGACTGTCACGTCGCCGTCCGGATCAAGGTGTTCCTGCACCACGCATGCCGCGTAATAAACCGCAGAACGGGCACATTCAACCTGCAGCATCATGTCGGCGCAGCGGTGCTTGATCGCCTGGAAGCTGGCGATGGTGCGGCTGAACTGCCGGCGTTCAGCGATGTAGGCCAGGGTCAGGTCGAGGGCTTGCTGCGCGCCGCCAGCCTGCTCGGCGGCAAGGCCGGCAGCGGCGATCTGCAGGCTGTCGCGCAACACCGCCCAGCCCTGGTCAGGGCCACACAGCAACTGCGCGTCGCTGACCACCACGTCGTGCAGTTCTACCCGGGCCAGGCGCCGGGTCTGGTCCAGGGTGGGCAGGGCAGTGCGTGCGATACCGGCGGTATCGGCGTCGAGTGCGAACAGGCTGATGCCCGATGTGCCTTCGCTGCCCGGGCTGCGTGCGGCGACGACCAGCAGGTCTGCCTGTGCGCCGTCGACGACCTGGGTGTAGACACCCTCAAGGACAAAGCCGCCAGCAGCGGGCCGGGCGATCGTGTGTACGCTGTGTGCGTCCCAGCCTTTACCGCTGGCAACCGCCAGCGTTGCCGTGGTTTCGCCAGCGGCAATCGCACTCAGCCAGCGCTCCTGCACCACCGGGTTGTCGCCCAGCAGCAGTGCGGGCGTGGCCAGGCAGGCGGTAGCAAACAGCGGTGAGCCGAGCAGAAAGCGGCCGCTCTGTTCCAGCAGGATTGCCAGTTCGACAAAGCCCAGGCCCATGCCGCCGAAACGTTCGGGGACCATCAGGGCCGGCCAGCACAGCTCCAGGCCGATACGTTGCCAGACCTCGGGGGCGTAACCGTCGGCGCGGCTCATGCTGGCGCGCACGGCCAGCGAATCGCTGGCGCTGGCGAGAAAGCGCTCGGCGCTGTCGCGAATCATCAGGTGTTCTTCGGTAAAAGCGAACTCCATGGGGTGGTCTCTGCAAGGCGGATGAATGCCGCAGTCTGGAATGCCGGGCGGGGTGCCTGAATCACTAAAACGGACTAGGGAACAGGAGTTCGCCCGGTTAACTGTGGGAGCTGGCGAAGCCTGCGATCGAGCGCGCAGCGGTCGCAGGTTGCTCAGCCAACTTCGCCCACGGGGCTGCTACGCAGCCCATCGCAGGCTACGCCAGCTTGTGTCTTCACATGCCTTTAAAATCAGAGGTGAGAGCGGTGGATGGCAGACTGATAGCCAGCAGTGCCCTAGAGCACGAGTAGGAGCATAGTCGCCATCCACCTCTCACTCTGGCCCGAA
>NZ_JADUCM010000027.1 GCF_016009175.1 Pseudomonas alkylphenolica | reverse complement strand
GGTATCACCATCAACACCGCGCACGTCGAGTACAACTCGAACATTCGTCACTACGCTCACGTTGACTGCCCAGGTCACGCTGACTACGTGAAGAACATGATCACCGGTGCTGCCCAGATGGACGGCGCGATCCTGGTTTGCTCGGCCGCCGATGGTCCGATGCCACAAACCCGTGAGCACATCCTGCTGTCCCGTCAGGTAGGCGTTCCGTACATCGTGGTCTTCCTGAACAAGGCTGACCTGGTAGACGACGCTGAGCTGCTGGAACTGGTCGAGATGGAAGTTCGCGACCTGCTGTCCACCTATGACTTCCCAGGCGACGACACTCCGATCATCATCGGTTCGGCTCGTATGGCGCTGGAAGGCAAAGACGACAACGAAATGGGCACCACCGCTGTCAAGAAGCTGGTTGAGACTCTGGACAGCTACATCCCAGAGCCTGAGCGTGCTATCGACAAGCCGTTCCTGATGCCAATCGAAGACGTATTCTCGATCTCGGGTCGTGGTACCGTTGTTACCGGTCGTATCGAGCGTGGTATCGTCCGCGTTCAAGATGCCCTGGAAATCGTTGGTCTGCGTGACACTACCACCACCACCTGCACCGGTGTTGAGATGTTCCGCAAGCTGTTGGACGAAGGTCGTGCTGGCGAGAACTGCGGCGTTCTGCTGCGTGGTACCAAGCGTGACGACGTTGAGCGTGGTCAGGTTCTGGTCAAGCCAGGTTCGGTTAAGCCGCACACCAAGTTCACCGCAGAAGTTTACGTTCTGAGCAAGGAAGAAGGCGGCCGTCATACTCCGTTCTTCAAGGGCTACCGTCCACAGTTCTATTTCCGTACTACTGACGTGACCGGTAACTGCGAGCTGCCAGAAGGCGTTGAAATGGTAATGCCAGGTGACAACATCCAGATGACTGTCACTCTGATCAAAACCATCGCAATGGAAGATGGTCTGCGTTTCGCTATCCGTGAAGGCGGTCGTACCGTCGGCGCCGGTGTAGTAGCAAAGATTATCGAATAAGTAGTTGATTTCTCTCGATCAGGTCGGCATAATGGCCGGCCTGATAAGCTTTTAGGTCAGTAGCTCAATTGGCAGAGCGACGGTCTCCAAAACCGTAGGTTGGGGGTTCGATTCCCTCCTGACCTGCCAGATTCACCTCGTGTGTCTGGCTTTCTTTTCACAGGATTTTCCTAGATGACTCCCAAGGCTGAAGCCCAAGACTCTCGTTTTGATCTGCTCAAGTGGCTGGCTGTTGTCGCTTTGGTGGTTGTTGGTGTTGTGGGTAACCTCTATTACTCCGCCTCGCCGATTCTGTATCGCGTACTCGCACTGCTCGCTCTCGCTGCTGTTGCCGGCTTCATCGCCCTGCAGACTGCCAAGGGCAAGTCGTTCTTTACGCTGGTGAAGGAAGCTCGCACCGAGATTCGTAAAGTCGTATGGCCAACCCGTCAAGAAACCATGCAGACCACGCTCATCGTAGTGGCGGTTGTTCTGGTTATGGCGTTGCTGCTGTGGGGTCTCGACTCCCTGCTGGGTTGGTTGATTTCCTTGATTGTTGGCTAAGGGTGTCCCGTGGCTAAGCGTTGGTACGTTGTGCATGCTTACTCGGGTTACGAGAAGCATGTAATGCGCTCGCTGATCGAGCGCGTAAAGCTGGCTGGCATGGAAGACGGTTTCGGCGAAATTCTGGTCCCGACTGAAGAAGTGGTCGAGATGCGCAATGGCCAGAAGCGCAAGAGCGAGCGTAAGTTCTTCCCAGGTTACGTGCTGGTTCAGATGGACATGAACGAAGGTACTTGGCACTTGGTCAAGGATACCCCTCGCGTCATGGGCTTCATTGGTGGTACTGCAGACAAGCCTGCGCCTATCACTGACAAAGAAGCCGAGGCCATTCTGCGTCGCGTTGCCGATGGTAGCGACAAGCCGAAGCCGAAGACTCTGTTCGAGCCGGGTGAAGTGGTCCGCGTTATCGACGGTCCGTTCGCTGATTTCAACGGCACCGTTGAAGAAGTTAACTACGAGAAGAGCCGGATCCAAGTGGCCGTGCTTATTTTCGGTCGCTCTACCCCGGTAGAGCTTGAGTTCAGCCAGGTCGAAAAGGTCTAGCCGAACACAGCATCCCATACCCCGCAGCCCTATGTGCTGCGGGGTTTTGTCGTCACTGGGATAAAACGCAAGTAATCCGGGGAGCCTTATGGCGTTCGTACCCGATATTGGAGTAGCTCATGGCTAAGAAGATTCAGGCTTACATCAAGCTGCAAGTAAAGGCCGGCCAGGCCAACCCTAGCCCACCCGTTGGTCCAGCACTGGGTCAACACGGTGTGAACATCATGGAATTCTGCAAGGCCTTCAACGCCCGTACTCAGGGTCAAGAAGCCGGCCTGCCGACTCCTGTGATCATCACTGTTTACAGTGACCGTAGCTTCACCTTCGAAACCAAAAGCACCCCTGCTTCGGTTCTGCTGAAGAAAGCAGCTGGCCTGACCAGCGGTTCTGCGCGTCCGAACACCGTTAAAGTCGGTACTGTGACCCGTGCCCAGCTGGAAGAGATCGCAAAAATCAAAAATGCTGATCTGACTGCCGCTGACATGGAAGCAGCCGTGCGTACTATCGCCGGTTCTGCTCGCAGCATGGGCCTCAACGTGGAGGGTGTGTAATGGCTAAGCTGACCAAGCGCCAAAAGGCCATTGCTTCGAAGCTCGAAGCTGGCAAAGTCTACAACTTCGAAGACGCAGCAGTGCTGCTGGCCGAACTGTCCACCGTGAAGTTCAGCGAATCCTTCGACGTTGCTGTCAACCTCGGTGTTGACCCACGTAAATCTGACCAGGTCGTTCGTAGCGCTACCGTGCTGCCACACGGCACTGGCAAGACCGTACGTGTTGCTGTCTTCACCCAGGGTCCAGCTGCTGAGGCCGCTCTGGCTGCCGGCGCTGACCGTGTAGGTATGGACGATCTGGCTGCCGAAATGAAAGGCGGCGACCTGAACTATGACGTCGTTATTGCTTCCCCGGACGCAATGCGTGTTGTAGGTCAGCTGGGTCAGGTTCTGGGTCCTCGCGGCCTGATGCCTAACCCTAAAGTTGGTACTGTAACTCCAGACGTAGCCACCGCGGTTAAAAACGCCAAGGCCGGTCAGGTTCGTTATCGCACCGACAAAAACGGTATCATCCACACCTCCGTTGGCAAAGTTGGCTTTGAAGCTGGCAAGCTGAAGGAAAACGTTGAAGCCCTGATCGCTGATCTGAAGCGTATCAAGCCTGCTTCTTCGAAAGGTATCTACGTCAAGCGCGTTACCCTGAGCACCACTATGGGCCCAGGTCTGGTCATCGACCAGAGCTCGCTGAACGCGTAAGACAAAAGCCGACGCGAGCGATCGCGTCCGCTTGAAAAAATTGGGGTCCCTGCCTGGCGGGGGCTATCCAAGACCGTAGGCGGCGCAAGCCTTAAACCTCAAGCCTACGCAGATGGTGCTCCCGGTTCCTTACCGAATCAGACACCAAAACGACATCCGGCTTCGGCCAGATGAAACGGTAACAAGCAGGAGTTTTACCCGTGGCAATTAAACTCGAAGACAAGAAGGCCATCGTCGCTGAAGTCAACGAGGCTGCCAAAGTCGCTCTGTCCGCTGTCGTGGCTGATGCCCGTGGTGTGACTGTAGGCGCAATGACCGGACTCCGTAAAGAGGCTCGTGAAGCTGGTGTATACGTACGTGTTGTACGTAATACCCTGCTCAAGCGCGCTGTTGCTGACACTGAATTCAGTGTCCTCAACGACGCCTTCACCGGCCCGACCCTGATCGCATTCTCCAACGAGCACCCGGGCGCCGCTGCCCGTCTGTTCAAAGAGTTCGCCAAGGGTCAGGACAAGTTCGAGATCAAGGCAGCTGCGTTTGACGGCAAGTTCCTTGCCGCTAACGAAATCGACGTGTTGGCTACCCTGCCGACCCGCGACGAGGCTATCGCGAAGCTGATGAGCGTGATCCAAGGCGCTACCAGCAAGCTGGCTCGTACCCTGGCAGCTATTCGCGACCAGAAAGAAGCTACTGCTGCCTAAGGCACAGAAAGCACTTTCGAAATCATACGTTTAATTTGATAGCTGCGTAGGCTGTCACCCCAATACAGGATTTAAGTCATGTCTCTGACTAACGAGCAAATCATCGAAGCAATCGGCCAGAAAACCGTTCTGGAAGTTGTTGAGCTGATCAAAGCAATGGAAGAAACCTTCGGCGTTACCGCTGCTGTTGCCGCTGCCGGCCCAGCTGCTGCCGCTGCCGTTGTTGAAGAACAAACCGAATTCAACGTTGTTCTGGTTGAAGCCGGCGAGAAGAAAGTCAACGTGATCAAGGCCGTTCGTGAACTGACCGGTCTGGGCCTGAAAGAAGCCAAAGAGAAAGTTGACGGCGCTCCTCAGGTTGTCGCTGAAGGCGTTTCGAAAGAAGCCGCTGAAGACGCCAAGAAGAAGCTGGAAGAAGCAGGCGCTAAAGTCGAACTCAAGTAATTTCGACTTTGCGACGCCAGCCCGAGCGTTAAGCGTAAGGCTGATGGCTGGTGGCTCATGCCACCGGCCTTTTTCCGTTATTGGCGGCTGACCAGGTCGGCGCCAGTAACGTGCTTCAACCACCGATGACGGTGGCGCAAACCAAGGGGTTTGCACGATTTTCTGGCTGCTCCCGTCGGGAGAAGCCAAACAAGCAGGTGACCAAGCTGGGGAACGCTGATGGCTTACTCATACACTGAGAAAAAACGTATCCGCAAGGACTTTAGCAAGTTGCCGGACGTCATGGATGTGCCTTACCTCCTGGCCATCCAGCTGGATTCGTATCGTGAATTCTTGCAAGCGGGAGCGACTAAAGATCAGTTCCGCGACGTGGGCCTGCATGCGGCCTTCAAATCGGTTTTCCCGATCATCAGCTACTCCGGCAATGCTGCCCTGGAGTACGTTGGCTATCGTCTGGGCGAACCGGCTTTTGATGTCAAAGAATGCGTACTGCGCGGCGTGACCTACGCGGTACCGCTGCGGGTAAAAGTGCGCCTGATCATTTTCGACAAAGAATCGTCGAACAAAGCGATCAAGGACATCAAAGAGCAAGAAGTCTACATGGGTGAAATCCCCCTGATGACTGAAAACGGTACCTTCGTTATCAACGGTACCGAGCGTGTTATCGTTTCCCAGCTGCACCGTTCGCCAGGTGTGTTCTTCGACCACGACCGTGGCAAGACGCACAGCTCGGGCAAGCTGCTGTATTCGGCGCGTATCATTCCTTACCGCGGTTCGTGGCTGGACTTCGAGTTCGATCCGAAAGACTGTGTATTCGTCCGTATCGACCGTCGTCGCAAACTGCCTGCGTCGGTACTGCTGCGCGCGCTGGGCTACAGCACTGAAGAAGTGCTGGACGCTTTCTACACCACCAACGTATTCCACATCTCCGGCGAGAGCCTGAGCCTGGAGCTGGTGCCTCAGCGCCTGCGTGGTGAAGTTGCGGTCATGGATATCCATGACGAAACCGGCAAGGTGATTGTCGAGCAGGGTCGTCGTATTACCGCTCGTCACATCAACCAGCTGGAAAAAGCCGGCGTCAAGCAACTGGACGTTCCAATGGAATACGTCCTGGGCCGCACGACCGCCAAAGCGATCGTTCACCCGGCTACCGGCGAAATCCTGGCTGAGTGCAACACCGAGCTGAACACCGAGCTGCTGATCAAGATCGCCAAGGCTCAGGTTGTCCGTTTCGAAACGTTGTATACCAACGACATCGATTGCGGTCCGTTCATCTCCGACACCCTGAAGATCGACTCCACCAGCAATCAGCTGGAAGCGCTGGTCGAAATCTACCGGATGATGCGTCCTGGCGAGCCGCCAACCAAGGATGCTGCCGAGACCCTGTTCAACAACCTGTTCTTCAGCGCCGAGCGTTACGACCTGTCGGCCGTTGGTCGCATGAAGTTCAACCGTCGTATCGGTCGTACCGAGATCGAAGGTTCGGGCGTGCTGAGCAAGGAAGACATCGTCGAGGTCCTCAAGACCCTGGTCGATATCCGTAACGGCAAAGGCATTGTCGACGACATCGACCACCTGGGTAACCGTCGTGTACGTTGCGTCGGCGAGATGGCCGAGAACCAGTTCCGCGTTGGCCTGGTGCGTGTAGAGCGCGCGGTCAAAGAGCGTCTGTCGATGGCCGAAAGCGAAGGCCTGATGCCGCAAGACCTGATCAACGCCAAGCCGGTTGCGGCGGCGGTGAAAGAGTTCTTCGGTTCCAGCCAGCTCTCGCAGTTCATGGACCAGAACAACCCGCTGTCCGAGATCACCCACAAGCGTCGTGTCTCTGCACTCGGCCCTGGTGGTCTGACCCGTGAGCGCGCAGGCTTTGAAGTCCGTGACGTACACCCGACCCACTACGGCCGTGTGTGCCCGATCGAGACCCCTGAAGGTCCGAACATCGGTCTGATCAACTCCCTGGCGGCCTACGCCCGCACCAACCAGTACGGCTTCCTCGAAAGCCCGTACCGTGTGGTGAAAGAGGGTGTTGTCACCGACGACATCGTGTTCCTGTCGGCGATCGAAGAAGCTGATCACGTCATCGCCCAGGCTTCGGCCGCGATGAACGACAAGAAACAACTGATCGACGAGCTGGTAGCCGTTCGTCACCTGAACGAATTCACCGTCAAGGCGCCGGAAGACGTCACCTTGATGGACGTATCGCCGAAGCAGGTAGTTTCGGTTGCTGCGTCGCTGATTCCGTTCCTCGAGCACGACGACGCCAACCGTGCGTTGATGGGTTCGAACATGCAGCGTCAGGCTGTACCAACCCTGCGTGCCGACAAGCCGCTGGTCGGTACCGGCATGGAGCGCAACGTTGCCCGTGACTCCGGCGTTTGCGTCGTGGCTCGTCGTGGTGGCGTGATCGACTCCGTCGATGCCAGCCGTATCGTGGTTCGTGTTGCCGATGACGAAGTTGAAACCGGCGAAGCTGGTGTCGACATCTACAACCTGACCAAGTACACCCGCTCGAACCAGAACACCTGCATCAACCAGCGTCCGCTGGTGAGCAAGGGTGATGTGGTTCAGCGTAGCGACATCATGGCCGACGGTCCGTCCACCGATATGGGTGAGCTGGCACTGGGTCAGAACATGCGCATCGCGTTCATGGCGTGGAACGGCTTCAACTTCGAAGACTCCATCTGCCTGTCCGAGCGTGTGGTTCAGGAAGACCGCTTCACCACGATCCACATCCAGGAACTGACCTGTGTGGCCCGTGACACCAAGCTTGGCCCAGAGGAAATCACCGCAGACATCCCGAACGTCGGTGAAGCTGCGCTGAACAAGCTGGACGAAGCCGGTATCGTTTACGTGGGTGCTGAAGTTGGCGCTGGCGACATTCTGGTTGGCAAGGTCACGCCGAAGGGCGAAACCCAGCTGACGCCAGAAGAGAAGCTGCTGCGCGCAATCTTCGGTGAGAAGGCCAGCGACGTTAAAGACACCTCCCTGCGTGTGCCTACCGGCACCAAAGGTACTGTCATCGACGTACAGGTCTTCACCCGTGACGGCGTTGAGCGCGACAGCCGTGCGCTGTCCATCGAGAAGATGCAGCTCGACGAGATCCGCAAGGACCTGAACGAAGAGTTCCGTATCGTTGAAGGTGCAACCTTCGAGCGTCTGCGTTCTGCCCTGAACGGCCAGATCGTCGATGGTGGTGCAGGCCTGAAGAAGGGCACTGAGATCACCAACGAAGTCCTGGACGGTCTGGAGCACGGCCAGTGGTTCAAACTGCGCATGGCCGAAGACGCGCTGAACGAGCAACTTGAGAAGGCTCAGGCCTACATCGTTGATCGTCGCCGTCTGCTGGACGACAAGTTCGAAGACAAGAAGCGCAAGCTGCAGCAGGGCGATGACCTGGCACCGGGCGTACTGAAGATCGTCAAGGTCTACCTGGCAATCCGTCGTCGCATCCAGCCGGGCGACAAGATGGCCGGTCGTCACGGTAACAAGGGTGTGGTCTCGGTGATCATGCCGGTCGAAGACATGCCGCATGACGCCAACGGTACGCCAGTTGACGTGGTACTCAACCCACTGGGTGTACCATCGCGTATGAACGTTGGTCAGATCCTCGAAACCCACCTGGGCCTGGCGGCCAAAGGTCTGGGCGAGAAGATCAACCGCATGCTCGAAGAGCAGCGCAAGGTCATTGAGCTGCGCAAGTTCCTCACCGAGATCTACAACGAGATCGGTGGTCGTCAGGAGAGCCTGGAAGACTTCACCGACCAGGAAATCCTGGACCTGGCGAAGAACCTCAAAGGCGGTGTGCCAATGGCCACTCCAGTCTTCGACGGTGCCAAGGAGCGCGAGATCAAGGCCATGCTGAAACTGGCAGACATGCCAGAAAGCGGTCAGATGCAGCTGTTCGACGGCCGTACCGGTAACAAGTTCGAGCGTCCAGTGACCGTTGGTTACATGTACATGCTCAAGCTGAACCACTTGGTGGACGACAAGATGCACGCGCGTTCCACTGGTTCTTACAGCCTGGTTACCCAGCAGCCGCTGGGTGGTAAGGCGCAGTTCGGTGGTCAGCGTTTCGGGGAGATGGAAGTGTGGGCGCTGGAAGCATACGGCGCGGCATACACCCTGCAAGAAATGCTCACAGTGAAGTCGGACGACGTGAACGGTCGGACCAAGATGTACAAGAACATCGTGGACGGCGATCACCGTATGGAGCCGGGCATGCCCGAGTCCTTCAACGTGTTGATCAAAGAGATCCGTTCGCTCGGTATCGATATCGATCTGGAAACCGAATAACACGTGACGCGAATCGGGAGCGTGGCTGAAAAGCCCGCTCCCTGCTCCGCCAGGAGGAAAGGCCTTGAAAGACCTACTGAATTTGCTGAAAAACCAGGGTCAAGTCGAAGAGTTCGACGCCATCCGTATCGGATTGGCCTCGCCTGAGATGATCCGTTCGTGGTCGTTCGGTGAAGTTAAAAAGCCGGAAACCATCAACTACCGTACGTTCAAGCCTGAGCGTGACGGCCTGTTCTGCGCCAAGATCTTTGGCCCAGTCAAGGACTACGAGTGCCTGTGCGGTAAGTACAAGCGCCTGAAGCACCGTGGCGTCATCTGTGAGAAGTGCGGCGTTGAAGTCGCTCTGGCCAAGGTTCGTCGTGAGCGCATGGCGCACATCGAACTGGCCTCTCCGGTTGCCCACATCTGGTTCCTGAAATCGCTGCCGTCCCGTATCGGCCTGCTGATGGACATGACCCTGCGTGATATCGAGCGCGTTCTCTACTTCGAGAGCTATGTCGTTATCGATCCGGGCATGACCACTCTTGAAAAAGGTCAGCTGCTGAACGACGAGCAGTACTTCGAAGCGCTGGAAGAGTTCGGTGACGACTTCGATGCCCGCATGGGTGCCGAGGCTGTCCGCGAGCTGCTGCACGCTATCGACCTGGAGCACGAGATCGGTCGCCTGCGCGAAGAAATTCCGCAGACCAACTCGGAAACCAAGATCAAGAAGCTGTCCAAGCGTCTGAAACTGATGGAAGCCTTCCAGGGCTCGGGCAACCTGCCTGAGTGGATGGTCCTGACCGTTCTGCCGGTTCTGCCGCCAGACCTGCGTCCATTGGTTCCGCTGGACGGCGGTCGCTTCGCGACTTCCGACCTGAACGATCTGTATCGTCGGGTGATCAACCGTAACAACCGACTGAAGCGCCTGCTCGACCTGTCCGCGCCGGACATCATCGTGCGCAACGAAAAGCGCATGCTGCAGGAAGCGGTCGATGCCTTGCTGGATAACGGCCGCCGTGGCCGTGCCATCACTGGCTCGAACAAGCGTCCTCTGAAATCCCTGGCCGACATGATCAAGGGTAAGCAAGGTCGTTTCCGTCAGAACTTGCTCGGTAAGCGTGTTGACTACTCCGGCCGTTCGGTAATTACCGTAGGTCCGACCCTGCGTCTGCACCAGTGCGGTCTGCCGAAGAAGATGGCCCTCGAGCTGTTCAAGCCGTTCATTTTCGGCAAGCTGGAAATGCGTGGTCTGGCGACCACCATCAAGGCCGCCAAGAAGATGGTCGAGCGCGAGCTGCCAGAGGTGTGGGACGTTCTCGCTGAAGTGATTCGCGAACACCCCGTACTGCTCAACCGTGCACCGACCCTTCACCGTCTGGGTATCCAGGCGTTTGAACCGGTACTGATCGAAGGTAAGGCTATTCAGCTGCACCCGCTGGTCTGTGCTGCGTACAACGCCGACTTCGACGGTGACCAAATGGCCGTGCACGTGCCGCTGACGCTGGAAGCCCAGCTCGAAGCGCGCGCGCTGATGATGTCGACCAACAACATTCTGTCGCCAGCCAACGGTGAGCCAATCATCGTTCCGTCGCAGGACGTTGTACTGGGTCTGTACTACATGACCCGTGAAGCCATCAACGCCAAGGGCGAAGGTCGCGTATTCGCTGACCTGCAGGAAGTCGACCGCGTATTCCGCGCCGGCGAAGCAGCCCTGCACGCGAAGATCAAGGTTCGTATCAACGAAACCGTGAACGACCGTGACGGCGGCAGCGTCAAGAACACCCGTATCGTCGACACTACCGTCGGTCGTGCGCTGCTGTTCCAGGTTGTACCACCAGGTCTGTCGTACGACGTGGTCAACCAGCCAATGAAGAAGAAGGCGATCTCCAAGCTGATCAACCAGTGCTACCGCGTGGTTGGTCTGAAAGAGACCGTGATCTTCGCTGACCAGCTGATGTACACCGGTTTTGCTTACTCGACCATTTCCGGCGTCTCGATCGGTGTTAACGACTTCGTTATCCCGGACGAGAAGGCTCGCATCATCGGTACCGCTACCGACGAAGTGAAAGAGATCGAAAGCCAGTACGCCTCCGGCCTGGTAACCCAGGGCGAGAAGTACAACAAAGTCATCGACTTGTGGTCGAAGGCGAACGATGAAGTTTCCAAGGCGATGATGGCCAACCTCTCGAAAGAGAAAGTCATCGACCGCAACGGCGACGAAGTCGAGCAAGAGTCGTTCAACTCGATGTACATGATGGCTGACTCCGGTGCCCGGGGTTCGGCAGCTCAGATTCGTCAGCTGGCCGGTATGCGTGGTCTGATGGCCAAGCCGGACGGCTCGATCATCGAGACGCCGATCACCGCGAACTTCCGTGAAGGTCTGAGCGTACTCCAGTACTTCATCTCGACTCACGGTGCTCGTAAAGGTCTGGCGGATACCGCGTTGAAAACCGCGAACTCCGGTTACCTGACTCGCCGTCTGGTAGACGTTGCGCAAGACCTGGTCGTTACCGAGATCGATTGCGGTACCGAGCAAGGCCTGCTGATGACGCCGCACATTGAAGGCGGTGACGTAGTAGAGCCGCTGGGTGAGCGTGTACTGGGCCGTGTAATCGCCCGTGACGTGTTCAAGCCAGGCACCGACGACGTGATCGTCCCTGCCGGCACCCTGGTCGACGAGAAGTGGGTTGAGTTCATCGAGCTGAACAGCATCGACGAAGTGATCGTGCGTTCGCCGATCAGCTGCGAAACCCGTTACGGCATCTGCGCCAAGTGCTACGGTCGTGACCTGGCTCGCGGTCACCAGGTGAACATCGGTGAAGCTGTCGGCGTTATCGCTGCACAGTCGATCGGTGAGCCGGGTACCCAGCTGACCATGCGTACGTTCCACATCGGTGGTGCTGCAAGCCGGACCTCGGCTGCCGACAGCGTCCAGGTGAAGAACGGCGGTATGGTTCGTCTGCACAACCTGAAGCAGGTTGAGCGCGCCGACGGTAACCTGGTTGCCGTATCGCGTTCCGGTGAGTTGGCGATCGCCGACGAATTCGGTCGTGAGCGTGAGCGTTACAAGCTGCCGTACGGTGCTGTGATTTCGGTCAAGGAAGGCGACAAGGTCGACGCTGGCGCCATCGTCGCCAAGTGGGACCCGCACACCCACCCGATCGTTACCGAAATGAAAGGTACCGTGACCTTCGTGGGCATGGAAGAAAACATCACCATCAAGCGTCAGACTGACGAATTGACTGGTTTGACCAACATTGAAGTTCTGGACGTCAAAGACCGTCCGGCTGCAGGTAAGGAAATCCGTCCTGCAATCAAGATGGTCGACGCCAATGGCAAGGATCTGCTGCTGCCAGGTACCGACGTACCGGCTCAGTACTTCCTGCCGGCGAACGCCCTGGTTGGTGTGGCTGACGGTGCCCAGATCGGCGTCGGTGACGTTATCGCGCGTATCCCGCAAGAAACGTCGAAGACCCGTGACATCACCGGTGGTCTGCCTCGCGTAGCTGACCTGTTCGAAGCGCGTCGTCCGAAAGAAGCCTCGATTCTGGCTGAAGTCAGCGGCACCATCGCCTTCGGTAAAGAGACCAAAGGCAAGCGCCGTCTGGTCATTACCCCGAACGACGGTAGCGATCCGTACGAAGAGCTGATTCCGAAGTGGCGTCACCTGAACGTCTTCGAAGGCGAACAAGTGAACCGCGGCGAAGTTATCTCCGACGGTCCAAGCGATCCGCACGACATCCTGCGTCTGTTGGGTGTCAGCGCGCTGGCCAAGTACATCGTCAACGAGATTCAGGACGTTTACCGTCTGCAAGGCGTGAAGATCAACGACAAGCACATCGAGACCATCCTGCGTCAGATGCTGCGTAAAGTTGAGATCACTGAGTCGGGTGACTCCAGCTTCATCAAGGGCGACCAGATGGAACTGACCCAGGTACTGGTAGAGAACGAGCGTCTGGGTGGTGAAGACAAGTTCATCTCCAAGTTCTCCCGTGTACTGCTGGGCATCACCAAGGCCTCGCTGTCCACCGAATCGTTCATCTCGGCGGCTTCCTTCCAGGAAACCACCCGCGTACTGACCGAAGCGGCGGTAACCGGCAAGCGCGATTACCTGCGCGGCCTGAAAGAAAACGTGGTTGTGGGTCGTCTGATCCCGGCCGGTACCGGTCTGGCCTATCACAGCGAGCGCAAGCGTCGCCGTGATGCCGACAAACCGCTGCGCGTAAGTGCCAGTGAGGTGGAAGCCGCACTGACTGAAGCGCTGAACTCCAGCGGTAACTGAAAGTAGGGCAGGGCCCCGGCTGACCCGATCCGGTCATTGACAACATAAAATGTTGCCGATGACTGGAGGAGGGAGGCTGGGGCCTCGTCTTGACTGGGGGCAAGATCCTCTTTAGACTCTTGTACCCCTAAATTTGGTGGGACTCCGTCCTGCCAATTTTTGCTTTTCTTGCAAGACAATAGCGTCGCAAGACAACAGTGGAGCTAGTAGATGGCAACTATCAACCAGCTGGTACGTCAGCCGCGTAAGCGTATCGTCGAGAAATCCGACGTTCCTGCGCTGCAGAACTGCCCGCAACGTCGTGGCGTGTGCACCCGTGTGTACACCACTACGCCGAAAAAACCTAACTCGGCACTGCGTAAAGTATGCCGTGTGCGCCTGACCAACGGTTTCGAGGTTTCCTCGTACATCGGCGGTGAAGGCCACAACCTGCAAGAGCACAGCGTGGTACTGATCCGTGGCGGTCGTGTAAAAGACTTGCCAGGTGTTCGTTACCACACCGTTCGCGGTTCCCTGGATACTTCCGGTGTTAAAGGTCGTAACCAAGGCCGTTCGAAGTACGGTACCAAGCGTCCGAAGTAATCGGCCGTTTGCAGCAATTTGCAGTTATTCATTTTATTGAGTCGATAAGAGTAAGGTCGGGCACGCACCCCTTTGGGGTCACCTGTCCCGGGCTAACCTGAAGACCGTTTGAGGGCTTATCAATGCCAAGACGTCGTGTAGCAGCCAAGCGTGAGATTCTGGACGATCCAAAATACGGAAGCCAGATCCTCGCCAAGTTCATGAACCACGTGATGGAAAGCGGTAAAAAAGCCGTTGCCGAGCGTATCGTTTACGGTGCACTGGACAAGGTCAAAGAACGCAAGAACAGCGATCCCCTGGAAATCTTCGAGAAAGCTCTCGACGCCATCGCTCCGCTGGTCGAAGTTAAGTCGCGCCGTGTAGGCGGTGCTACTTACCAGGTTCCTGTTGAAGTTCGTCCTTCCCGTCGTAACGCTCTGGCAATGCGCTGGTTGGTAGACTACGCCCGCAAGCGTGGCGAGAAGTCCATGGCCCTGCGCCTGGCTGGCGAGCTGCTGGATGCTGCTGAAGGCAAAGGTGCTGCAGTCAAGAAGCGTGAAGACGTACACCGTATGGCCGAAGCCAACAAAGCGTTCTCGCACTACCGCTTCTAATTCAGGCATCACTATTTTTGCGAGGGCTCTATGGCTCGTACTACACCAATCAACCGCTACCGTAACATTGGTATTTGCGCGCACGTTGACGCGGGCAAAACTACCACTACCGAGCGGATCCTGTTCTACACAGGTCTGAGCCACAAAATGGGCGAGGTGCACGACGGCGCCGCGACCACCGACTGGATGGTGCAGGAGCAGGAGCGGGGTATTACCATTACCTCCGCTGCTGTTACCACTTTCTGGGAAGGTTCCCGTGGCCAGTACGGCAAATACCGCGTAAACGTCATCGATACCCCGGGCCACGTTGACTTCACCATTGAAGTAGAGCGTTCGCTGCGCGTACTCGACGGCGCTGTCGTTGTATTCTGCGGTACTTCCGGCGTTGAGCCGCAGTCCGAAACCGTATGGCGTCAAGCCAACAAGTACGGTGTTCCGCGTGTTGTTTACGTGAACAAGATGGACCGTGCCGGTGCAAACTTCCTGCGCGTCGTAGGTCAGATCAAAAACCGTCTGGGTCACACCCCGGTTCCTGTTCAGCTGGCTATCGGCTCGGAAGACAACTTCCAGGGCCAGGTCGACCTGATCAAGATGAAGGCGATCTACTGGAACGACGACGACAAGGGCACCACCTATCGCGAGGAAGAAATTCCTGCCGATATGCTGGACCTGGCTAACGAGTGGCGCGCCAACATGGTCGAAGCCGCTGCAGAAGCCAACGAAGAGCTGATGAACAAGTACCTTGAAGAAGGTGAGCTGACCGTCGAAGAAATCAAAGCCGGTCTGCGTGCGCGCACCCTGGCCAGCGAGATCGTTCCGGCTGTCTGCGGTTCTTCCTTCAAGAACAAGGGCGTTCCTCTGGTACTCGATGCTGTTATCGACTTCCTGCCTGCTCCTACCGAGATTCCTGCGATCAAGGGTATCCACCCTGACCTGATCGAGAAGCCGAAGGAAGAGCTGACCGAAGCTGACTACGACGAGCGTCACGCTGACGACAGTGAGCCGTTCTCGGCGCTGGCGTTCAAGATTGCTACCGACCCGTTCGTGGGTACCCTGACCTTCGTGCGCGTTTACTCGGGCATGCTGCTGTCTGGCGACTCCGTGATCAACTCGGTCAAAGGCAAGAAAGAGCGCGTTGGTCGTATGGTGCAGATGCACGCCAACCAGCGTGAAGAGATCAAGGAAGTACTGGCAGGCGACATCGCCGCCCTGATCGGCATGAAGGACGTCACCACCGGTGACACCCTGTGCAACGCCGACAAGCCAATCATCCTTGAGCGTATGGACTTCCCGGAGCCTGTGATCTCGGTAGCTGTTGAGCCGAAGACCAAGCAGGACCAGGAGAAGATGGGTATCGCACTGGGCAAACTGGCTCAGGAAGACCCGTCGTTCCGCGTCAAGACCGATGAAGAAACCGGCCAGACCATCATTTCCGGTATGGGCGAGCTTCACCTGGACATCCTCGTTGACCGCATGAAGCGCGAGTTCAACGTCGAAGCCAACATCGGTAAGCCTCAGGTTTCCTACCGCGAGCAGATCACCAAGGACAACGTCGAGATCGAAGGTAAATTCGTTCGTCAGTCCGGTGGTCGTGGTCAGTTCGGTCACTGCTGGATTCGCTTCTCGCAGCCATCGGTAGACGCCCAAGGCAACATCACCGAAGGCCTGGAATTCACCAACGAAGTTGTAGGTGGTGTGGTTCCTAAGGAATACATCCCGGCGATCCAGAAGGGTATCGAAGAGCAGATGAAGAACGGCATCGTTGCCGGCTATCCGCTGATCGGCCTGAAGGCAACCGTGTTTGATGGTTCCTACCACGACGTCGACTCGAACGAGATGGCGTTCAAGGTGGCCGCTTCCATGGCGACCAAGCAACTCGCAGCCAAAGGCGGCGGTAAGGTGCTTGAGCCGATCATGAAGGTAGAAGTTGTGACCCCTGAGGACTACATGGGTGACGTGATGGGTGACCTGAACCGTCGTCGTGGTCTGATCCAGGGTATGGAAGATTCGGTGTCCGGCAAGGTTGTCCGTGCTGAAGTTCCGCTCGGAGAGATGTTCGGTTATGCGACCGACGTTCGTTCCATGTCTCAGGGTCGCGCGAGCTACTCCATGGAATTCTCCAAATACGCCGAAGCTCCGTCGAATATCGTCGAAGCACTCGTTAAAAAACAAGGCTAATCCAGCCCTTTAGGCAAGAGGTTCACTGTCGTGGCTAAAGAAAAATTTGATCGTTCCCTTCCGCACGTCAACGTTGGCACCATCGGTCACGTTGACCACGGTAAAACCACTCTGACCGCAGCTCTGACTCGCGTCTGCTCCGAAGTTTTCGGTTCGGCCGTTGTTGAGTTCGACAAAATCGACTCGGCTCCAGAAGAAAAAGCTCGTGGTATCACCATCAACACCGCGCACGTCGAGTACAACTCGAACATTCGTCACTACGCTCACGTTGACTGCCCAGGTCACGCTGACTACGTGAAGAACATGATCACCGGTGCTGCCCAGATGGACGGCGCGATCCTGGTTTGCTCGGCCGCCGATGGTCCGATGCCACAAACCCGTGAGCACATCCTGCTGTCCCGTCAGGTAGGCGTTCCGTACATCGTGGTCTTCCTGAACAAGGCTGACCTGGTAGACGACGCTGAGCTGCTGGAACTGGTCGAGATGGAAGTTCGCGACCTGCTGTCCACCTATGACTTCCCAGGCGACGACACTCCGATCATCATCGGTTCGGCTCGTATGGCGCTGGAAGGCAAAGACGACAACGAAATGGGCACCACCGCTGTCAAGAAGCTGGTTGAGACTCTGGACAGCTACATCCCAGAGCCTGAGCGTGCTATCGACAAGCCGTTCCTGATGCCAATCGAAGACGTATTCTCGATCTCGGGTCGTGGTACCGTTGTTACCGGTCGTATCGAGCGTGGTATCGTCCGCGTTCAAGACGCCCTGGAAATCGTTGGTCTGCGTGACACCACCACCACCACCTGCACCGGTGTTGAGATGTTCCGTAAGCTGCTGGACGAAGGTCGTGCTGGCGAGAACTGCGGCGTTCTGCTGCGTGGCACCAAGCGTGACGACGTTGAGCGTGGTCAGGTTCTGGTCAAGCCAGGTTCGGTTAAGCCGCACACCAAGTTCACCGCAGAAGTTTACGTTCTGAGCAAAGAAGAAGGCGGCCGTCATACTCCGTTCTTCAAAGGCTACCGTCCACAGTTCTACTTCCGTACTACTGACGTGACCGGTAACTGCGAACTGCCAGAAGGCGTTGAAATGGTAATGCCAGGTGACAACATCCAGATGACTGTCACTCTGATCAAAACCATCGCAATGGAAGATGGTCTGCGTTTCGCTATCCGTGAAGGCGGTCGTACCGTCGGCGCTGGCGTCGTAGCCAAAATCATCGAGTAATCCTCGATAGGTTGAAAAAAGCCTCCGCTCAGCGGGGGCTTTTTTTATTGGGTTGACACCCAATAGGGGCGTCTATAGAATCACGCCTCCTTTTAACGGGCGTAGTGCGCCCGGTGGGAATAGCAGCCTGGAGTCTGAAATCCAATGCAAAATCAGCAAATCCGTATCAGGTTGAAGGCTTTTGACCATCGCCTGATCGACCAATCCACCCAGGAAATCGTGGAAACCGCGAAACGTACTGGTGCTCAAGTGCGTGGTCCAATTCCACTGCCTACTCGCAAAGAGCGGTTCACCGTTCTGGTCTCCCCGCACGTCAACAAAGACGCGCGTGACCAGTACGAGATCCGTACTCATAAGCGCGTTCTGGACATCGTCCAGCCAACGGATAAAACCGTTGATGCTCTTATGAAGCTTGATCTTGCGGCCGGCGTGGAAGTGCAGATCAGCCTCGGCTAAGACACGGTCTTAGTCGTGTAACGCTCTGAAATGGGCGGCCATAGCGGGTGAAAGCCCCGTACACTCATGAGGTTTACAACATGACTATTGGTGTAGTCGGTCGTAAATGCGGTATGACCCGTATTTTCACCGAAGAAGGTGTCTCCATTCCGGTCACGGTCATTGAGATCGAGCCGAATCGCGTCACCCAGTTCAAAACCGAAGAAACCGATGGCTACCGTGCAGTGCAAGTCACTGTTGGTGAGCGTCGTGCTTCGCGCGTGACTGCTGCTCAAGCAGGTCACTTCGCTAAAGCGAACGTTGCCGCTGGTCGCGGTGTCTGGGAGTTCCGTCTTGAAGAAGGCGACTACCAGGCTGGCGACTTGATCAATGCAGAAATCTTCGCTGCTGGCCAAATGGTAGATGTTACCGGTCAGTCGAAAGGTAAAGGCTTTGCCGGTACCATCAAGCGCTGGAACTTCCGCGGTCAAGATAACACCCACGGTAACTCCGTTTCCCACCGCGTCCCGGGCTCTATCGGCCAGTGCCAGACTCCTGGTCGTGTATTCAAGGGCAAGAAAATGTCCGGTCATATGGGCGCCGAGCGCGTGACCGTTCAGTCCCTGGAAGTAGTGCGCGTCGACGCTGAACGCAATCTGTTGCTGGTCAAGGGTGCCGTTCCTGGCGCTACTGGCGGTGATCTGGTTGTGCGTCCGGCTGCCAAGGCTCGCGGTTAAGGGGAAGCTGACATGCAACTAAATGTAAATGACGCTCAAGCGATCGAAGTTTCCGAACTGACTTTCGGTGGCGAATTCAACGAGACGCTGGTTCACCAAGCAGTCGTGGCCTACATGGCCGGCGGCCGTCAGGGCACCAAGCAGCAGAAAACCCGTTCCGACGTTGCTGGTGGCGGTAAGCGCCCATGGCGTCAGAAAGGTACTGGCCGCGCTCGTGCCGGTACTATCCGTAGCCCAATCTGGCGTGGCGGCGGTACCACTTTCGCAGCTCGTCCTCAAGACCACTCGCAGAAGCTCAACAAGAAGATGTACCGCGCAGCAATGCGTTCCATCCTCGCTGAGCTGGTGCGTACCGACCGTCTGGTCGTGGTTCAGGACTTCGCTGTTGAAGCACCGAAAACCAAAGATCTGCTGAACAAGCTGAATGGCATGGGTCTGAGCGACGTACTGATCGTTTCTGACGCTGTTGATCAGAATCTGTACCTGGCTGCTCGTAACCTGCCGCACGTCGACGTACGTGACGTACAGGGTTCCGATCCGGTCAGTCTGATCGCATACGACAAAGTGTTGATCACTGTGTCGGCCGTGAAGAAATTCGAGGAGCTGCTGGGATGAACCAGGAACGCGTATTTAAAGTCCTCCTTGGCCCGCACGTTTCCGAGAAGGCTACCGTTCTGGCTGAGAAAAAAGGCCAGTTCGTATTCAAGGTTGCTACTGATGCAACCAAGCTGGAAATCAAGAAAGCTGTCGAAGGCCTGTTCGGCGTAAAAGTCGAAAACGTGTCGACCGTTAACGTTCTGGGTAAATCCAAGCGTACCGCACGTGGTCTGGGCAAGCGTAATGACTGGAAGAAGGCGATCGTCTCCCTTCAGCCAGGCCAAGATCTCGATTTCAGCAGCAGTGCTGAGTAAGGAAGGGGTGCATCATGGCAATCGTTAAATGCAAACCGACTTCCCCTGGCCGCCGTTTCGTGGTCAAGGTGGTCAACAAGGAGCTGCATAAAGGCGCTCCTCACGCACCGCTGCTCGAGAAGAAGTCGAAGTCTGGTGGTCGTAACAACAATGGCCGCATCACTACGCGTCACGTAGGTGGTGGTCATAAGCAGCATTACCGTATGGTCGATTTCCGTCGCAACGACAAAGATGGCATCGTCGCCACTGTCGAGCGTATCGAATACGATCCAAACCGTACTGCTCACATCGCACTGCTGTGCTACGCAGACGGCGAGCGCCGCTACATCATCGCCCCTAAAGGCGTTGCTGCTGGCGACCAGCTGATCGCAGGCGCTCTGGCTCCAATCAAGCCAGGCAACTCCCTGCAACTGCGCAACATCCCAGTGGGTAGCACCATTCACGGCATCGAACTGAAGCCGGGCAAAGGTGCACAGATCGCTCGTTCCGCTGGTGCTTCGGCTCAGCTGATCGCTCGCGAAGGTGTCTATGTGACCCTGCGTCTGCGCTCTGGTGAAATGCGTAAAGTCCTGGCTGAGTGCCGTGCGACCCTGGGCGAAGTCTCGAACTCCGAGCACAGCCTGCGTTCGCTGGGTAAAGCTGGTGCCAAACGCTGGCGTGGCGTTCGCCCAACCGTTCGTGGTGTTGCCATGAACCCGGTTGACCACCCACATGGTGGTGGTGAAGGTCGTACCTCCGGTGGTCGTCATCCGGTATCGCCATGGGGCTTCCCGACTAAGGGCGCGAAGACTCGTGGTAATAAGCGTACCGACAACATGATCGTCCGTCGTCGCAAGTAAATAGAGGGATACGACAGTGCCACGTTCTCTGAAAAAAGGTCCTTTTATCGATCTTCACCTACTGAAGAAGATCGAAGTGGCGGCGGAGAAGAACGATCGCAAACCAGTTAAAACCTGGTCGCGTCGTTCCATGATCCTGCCACAAATGGTCGGTCTGACCATCGCGGTACACAACGGTCGCCAACACGTCCCAGTTCTCGTGAACGAAGACATGGTCGGCCATAAACTGGGCGAGTTTGCCGGTACCCGCACTTATCGTGGGCACGTGGCTGACAAGAAAGCCAAGCGTTAAGGGGTAAGGAAATGGAAGTAGCCGCTAAGTTGTCGGGCGCTCGAATCTCCGCCCAGAAAGCCCGCTTGGTCGCCGACCAGATCCGCGGGAAGAAGGTGGGCGAAGCGCTCAACCTGTTGGCTTTCAGCAGCAAAAAAGCCGCTGAAATCATGAAGAAAGTCCTCGAGTCGGCCGTAGCCAACGCCGAGCATAACGAAGGCGCAGACGTTGATGACCTGAAGGTCTCCACCGTTTTCGTCAACGAAGGGCGTTCGCTGAAGCGTATCATGCCGCGTGCCAAAGGCCGCGCTGATCGCATCGTCAAGCGGTCTTGCCATATCACTGTCAAGGTTGCGGACAAGTAACGGAGTCGATCAGATGGGTCAGAAAGTACATCCCACTGGCATTCGCCTGGGAATCGTCAAGGAGCACACCTCCGTCTGGTACGCAGACGGTCGGACTTATGCGGACTATTTGCTCGCAGATCTGAATGTGCGTGAGTACCTCCAAGACAAACTAAAAAGCGCGTCCGTTAGCCGTATCGATATCCATCGTCCGGCTCAAACTGCACGCATCACCATCCACACCGCTCGTCCAGGTATCGTTATCGGGAAGAAAGGTGAAGATGTTGAGAAGCTGCGTCAGGACCTGACCAAGCAAATGGGTGTGCCTGTGCACATCAATATCGAAGAGATCCGCAAGCCGGAACTCGACGGTATGCTGGTTGCTCAGAGCGTTGCTCAGCAGCTGGAGCGTCGTGTGATGTTCCGTCGCGCCATGAAGCGCGCCGTACAGAACGCCATGCGCATTGGTGCCAAAGGCATCAAGATCCAGGTGAGCGGTCGTCTCGGTGGTGCTGAAATCGCACGTACTGAATGGTATCGCGAAGGTCGTGTGCCGCTGCACACCCTGCGTGCTGATATCGACTATGCCACTTACGAAGCTCACACCACTTACGGTGTGATCGGTGTGAAGGTTTGGATTTTCAAAGGCGAAGTTATTGGTGGTCGCCAAGAAGAACTGAAACCACAAGCACCAGCGCCTCGTAAAAAAGCTGCTAAGTAAGGGGTACGCCAAATGTTGCAACCAAAGCGTACAAAATTCCGCAAGCAGATGACTGGCCACAACCGTGGTCTGGCACTGCGCGGTAGCAAAGTCAGCTTCGGCGAGTTTGCTCTGAAAGCTGTTGCTCGCGGTCGTCTCACCGCCCGCCAGATTGAGTCGGCACGTCGTGCTCTGACCCGTCACGTAAAACGTGGCGGTAAAATCTGGATCCGTGTGTTCCCGGACAAACCGATCTCCAAGAAGCCTCTCGAAGTGCGGATGGGTAAAGGTAAAGGTTCCGTGGAATACTGGGTTGCCCAGATCCAGCCAGGCAAAGTCCTGTACGAGATCGAGGGTGTTTCTGAAGAGTTGGCGCGTGAGGCTTTCGCCTTGGCGGCTGCAAAGCTGCCTCTCGCCACCTCCTTTGTTAAGCGGACGGTGATGTGATGAAAGCGAATGAACTTCGTGAAAAATCAGCACAGCAACTGAACGAGCAACTGCTCGGCTTGCTGCGCGACCAGTTCAATCTGCGTATGCAGAAAGCAACTGGCCAGTTGGGGCAGTCGCACCTGCTCTCGCAAGTTAAGCGTGACATCGCTCGCGTGAAAACTGTGCTCAACCAGCAGGCAGGTAAGTGATCATGGCTGAAGCTGAAAAAACCGTCCGTACGCTGACTGGCCGTGTCGTCAGCGACAAGATGGACAAAACCATCACCGTACTGATCGAGCGTCGCGTAAAGCACCCGATCTACGGTAAATACGTTAAGCGTTCGACTAAGCTGCACGCGCACGACGAAACCAATCAGTGCCACATCGGCGACAAGGTCTCCATCCGCGAGACCCGTCCGCTGGCCAAGACCAAAGCTTGGGCACTGGTTGAAGTTCTCGAACGCGCTGTTGAAGTCTAAGGGCTAAGGGTCGGAGAAATTTTATGATTCAGACTCAATCCATGCTCGATGTGGCCGATAACAGCGGCGCTCGTCGCGTCATGTGCATCAAGGTTCTCGGCGGTTCGCACCGCCGTTACGCCGGTATCGGTGACATCATCAAGGTAACCGTCAAGGAAGCAATTCCTCGCGGTAAAGTGAAGAAAGGCCAAGTGATGACTGCTGTTGTAGTCCGCACTCGCCACGGTGTCCGTCGCGCTGACGGCTCCATCATCCGCTTTGATGGCAATGCTGCTGTTCTGCTGAACAACAAGCAAGAGCCGATCGGCACCCGTATCTTTGGGCCAGTGACCCGTGAACTTCGTACTGAGAAGTTCATGAAGATCGTCTCGCTCGCCCCAGAAGTGCTGTAAGGAGATCCGACATGCAAAAGATTCGTCGTGACGACGAGATCATCGTGATCGCCGGCAAAGACAAAGGTAAGCGCGGTAAGGTGCTCAAGGTTCTCGCTGACGACCGTCTGGTCGTTGGTGGGATCAACCTGGTGAAGCGTCATACCAAGCCTAACCCGATGTCGGGCGTACAAGGCGGTATCGTCGAGAAAGAAGCGCCACTGCACGCTTCCAACGTCGCCATTTTCAACGGCGAAACCAACAAGGCTGACCGCGTTGGTTTCAAAGTAGAAGACGGCAAGAAAATTCGTGTCTTCAAGTCGACCCAAAAAGCGGTTGATGCTTGAACACTGCTAGGTAGAAGACCATGGCACGACTGAAAGAGATTTACCGGAAGGAAATTGCTCCGAAGCTTAAGGAAGAACTTAAGCTGGCGAACGTGATGGAAGTTCCGCGCGTTACCAAGATCACCCTGAACATGGGTCTGGGCGAAGCTGTCGGCGACAAAAAAGTCATCGAGCACGCTGTTGCTGACCTGGAGAAGATCACCGGTCAGAAAGCCGTTGTGACTTTCGCTCGGAAATCCATCGCGGGCTTTAAAGTCCGTGAGGGCTGGCCGATCGGCGTTAAAGTTACTCTGCGCCGTGATCGTATGTACGAATTCCTGGACCGCCTGCTGGCGATCTCCCTGCCTCGGGTTCGCGACTTCCGCGGCCTGAATGCCAAGTCCTTCGACGGTCGTGGCAACTACAGCATGGGCGTGAAAGAGCAGATCATCTTCCCGGAAATCGACTACGACAAGATCGATGCTCTGCGCGGTCTGGACATTACCCTGACCACCACTGCCAAGAACGATGACGAAGGCCGCGCTCTGCTGCGTGCTTTCAAATTCCCGTTCCGCAACTGATTGGAGTAGGAAAATGGCCAAGAAGAGCATGAAAAACCGTGAGCTGAAGCGTCAGCTCACTGTTGCCAAGTACGCCAAGAAGCGTGCCGAGCTGAAAGCGACCATCGTTAATCTGGAAGCAACTCCAGAAGAGCGTTTTGCCGCTGTCGTAGCTCTGCAGAAGCAGCCACGTGACGCCAGCGCTTCGCGCCTGCGTAACCGCTGCCGCATCACCGGCCGTCCACACGGCGTTTACCGCAAGTTCGGCCTCGGCCGTAACAAGCTGCGTGAAGCAGCAATGCGCGGTGACGTTCCAGGTCTGGTTAAAGCCAGCTGGTAAGACGTGCCGGCAGCGTCCAGGTGGCGGAAGAGCAATCTTCCGACCACCGGTGACATTGCAACGAAACAAGCCCCTTCTGGGGCTTGTTTCGTTTCTGGGATCTGTCTAGAATGACCGGCTCTCCTGAGCCCGGGTTTTTTGACCTGGTCGCTCAGGCGACTGTAGTAGCCGAGAGGCTAATTTTTCTTGTATCAGGAGCGTCTAGCCCATGAGTATGCAGGACCCGTTAGCGGACATGCTAACTCGCATCCGTAATGCCCAGATGGCTGAAAAGTCCGTCGTAAGCATGCCTTCGTCGACTCTGAAGGTTGCGGTAGCCAAAGTTCTGAAAGACGAAGGTTACATCGCTGGCTACCAAGTCAGCAGCGAAGTAAAGCCATCGCTTTCCATCGAGCTGAAATACTTCGAAGGCCGTCCAGTCATCGAAGAAGTCAAGCGCGTAAGTCGTCCAGGCCTGCGTCAGTACAAGTCCGTCGAAGAACTGCCGAAAGTACGTGGCGGTCTGGGCGTGTCTATCGTCTCCACCAACAAAGGTGTGATGACTGATCGTGCTGCGCGCGCTGCCGGTGTCGGCGGCGAAGTTCTCTGCACAGTGTTCTAAGGGGGGATAAGCATGTCTCGCGTCGCTAAGAACCCCGTTAAGCTGCCAGCAGGCGTCGAAGTTAAATTCGTCGGCCAGCAGCTTTCGGTGAAGGGTGCCAAGGGCACTCTCGAACTGAACGTTCACTCGTCAGTAGAAGTCGTTGAAGAAGCTGGTGAGCTGCGTTTCGCTGCTCGCAATGGCGATCAACAAACTCGCGCTATGGCCGGTACTACCCGTGCTCTGGTAAACAACATGGTCCAAGGCGTAAGCCAAGGCTTCGAGCGTAAGCTCCAGCTGGTCGGTGTTGGTTACAAAGCTCAGGCTAAAGGCACTGTGCTGAACCTTGCGCTCGGCTTCTCGCATCCAGTGGATTACGAATTGCCTGAGGGCATCACCGCTGAGACCCCAAGCCAGACCGATATCCTGATCAAGGGTATCGACAAGCAGCTGGTAGGTCAGGTGGCCGCTGAAATCCGCGACTTCCGTCCACCAGAGCCGTACAAAGGCAAGGGTGTGCGTTACGCGGACGAAGTCGTCCGTCGTAAAGAAGCCAAGAAGAAGTAGGGCCTAGCAAATGACCGACAAAAAAGTTACTCGACTGCGTCGCGCTCGCAAAGCACGCCTGAAAATGCACGAACTCGAAGTCGTGCGTCTCTGCGTGTTCCGCTCCTCGCAGCACATCTACGCCCAGGTCATTTCGGCCGACGGCAGCAAAGTCCTGGCCAGCGCCTCGACTTTGGACAAAGACCTGCGTGATGGCGCCACTGGCAACATCGACGCGGCCACTAAGGTTGGCAAGCTGGTAGCTGAGCGCGCGAAAGCCGCCGGTGTATCTCAAGTTGCCTTTGACCGTTCTGGCTTCAAGTATCACGGCCGTGTGAAAGCGCTGGCTGATGGTGCTCGTGAAGGCGGACTGGAGTTCTAAGTTATGTCAAATAACGATCAAAAGCGCGACGAAGGCTACATCGAGAAGCTGGTTCAAGTTAACCGCGTAGCAAAAACCGTTAAAGGCGGCCGTATCTTCACTTTCACCGCGTTGACCGTGGTTGGTGATGGTAAAGGTCGTGTCGGCTTCGGCCGTGGCAAATCGCGCGAAGTACCTGCTGCGATCCAGAAAGCCATGGAAGCTGCCCGCCGCAACATGATTCAGGTTGACCTGAACGGCACCACTCTGCAGTACGCTACCAAGTCCGCCCATGGCGCGTCGAAGGTGTACATGCAGCCTGCCTCTGAAGGTACCGGTATCATCGCCGGTGGCGCAATGCGTGCCGTCCTGGAAGTTGCTGGCGTTCAGAACGTCCTGGCCAAGTGCTACGGCTCGACTAACCCTGTAAACGTGGTTCACGCCACTTTCAAGGGTCTGAAGGCTATGCAGTCTCCTGAATCCATTGCTGCCAAGCGCGGCAAGAGCGTTGAGGAGATCCGCTGATCATGGCTACCGTTAAAGTAACGCTGATCAAAAGCACCGCCGGCCGTCTCCCTAACCACAAACTGTGTGTTAAGGGTCTGGGTCTGCGCCGCATCGGTCACACTGTAGAAGTCCTGGATACTCCCGAGAATCGCGGGATGATCAACAAGGCTTACTACATGCTGCGCGTCGAGGGTTAATCGATGAAACTCAATGATCTGAGTCCAGCGCCGGGTTCCCGTCGCGAGAAGCATCGTCCGGGCCGTGGTATCGGTAGCGGTTTGGGTAAGACTGGTGGCCGTGGTCACAAAGGTCAAACCTCCCGTTCCGGTGGCACCATTGCTCCAGGCTTTGAAGGCGGTCAACAGCCGCTGCACCGTCGTCTGCCGAAATTCGGCTTCGTTTCCCTGAAAGCCATGGACCGCGCAGAAGTGCGTCTGTCCGAGCTGGCCAAAGTGGAAGGCGACGTTGTCACCGTGCAATCCCTGAAGGATGCCAACGTGATTAACCAGAACGTACAGCGTGTGAAAATCATGCTGTCGGGCGAAGTTACTCGCGCAGTCACCATCAAGGGTATCGCAGCCACCAAAGGTGCGCGTGCGGCTATCGAAGCAGCTGGCGGCAAGTTCGAGGAATAAATGGCTAAGCAAGGTGCTCTCTCTTCGCTCGGTAAAGGCGGGATGTCTGAACTTTGGGCTCGTCTGCGTTTTCTGTTCCTGGCGATCATCGTCTATCGGATAGGCGCACACATCCCAGTTCCAGGTATCAACCCGGACCGGCTGGCGGAACTGTTTCGACAGAATGAGGGGACCATTCTTAGCTTGTTCAACATGTTTTCCGGCGGCGCGCTGGAACGGATGAGCATCTTTGCACTGGGGATCATGCCGTACATTTCGGCATCGATCATCATGCAGCTGATGACCGCCGTCAGCCCGCAGCTGGAGCAGTTGAAGAAGGAAGGTGAAGCTGGCCGTCGCAAGATCAGCCAGTACACCCGCTACGGCACCGTAATCCTGGCGCTGGTCCAGGCCATTGGCATGTCCATTGGTCTGGCCGGTCAGGGCGTGGCGTTCTCTGCTGATTTTGGCTTCCATTTCGTTGCGGTCTCCACGTTTGTGGCTGGCGCAATGTTCATGATGTGGCTGGGTGAGCAGATCACGGAGCGCGGTGTAGGCAACGGTATCTCGATGTTGATCTTCGCAGGTATCGTCGCCGGTCTTCCGAGAGCAATCGGGCAGTCTTTCGAGTCTGCACGTACGGGCGATATCAACATTTTCGCTCTGGTCGCAATCGGTTTGCTGGCAGTAGCGATTATCGGTTTTGTGGTGTTCATTGAGCGTGGTCAGCGTCGAATCGCCGTTCACTACGCCAAGCGTCAGCAGGGCCGTAAGGTCTTCGCTGCGCAGACTAGCCACTTGCCGCTGAAGGTGAACATGGCGGGCGTAATTCCTGCCATTTTCGCGAGCAGCATTTTGCTGTTCCCGGCTTCGCTGGGTGCCTGGTTCGGTCAGTCCGAAGGTATGGGCTGGTTGCAGGACATCTCGCAGTCGATCGCTCCTGGTCAGCCGTTGAATATTCTGCTGTTTAGTGCAGGGATTATTTTCTTCTGCTTCTTCTATACGGCGTTGATGTTCAATCCGAAAGACGTAGCGGAAAACCTGAAGAAGTCCGGTGCCTTTATTCCGGGCATCCGTCCAGGTGAGCAGTCGGCGCGCTACATTGATGGCGTTCTGACCCGCTTGACCATGTTCGGTGCTCTTTATATGACGGCCGTCTGTCTGCTTCCCCAGTTCCTGGTGGTTGCGGCAAACGTTCCGTTCTACCTTGGCGGGACCTCGTTGCTGATTGTGGTAGTGGTTGTGATGGACTTCATGTCCCAAGTACAATCGCACCTCGTTTCGCACCAGTACGAATCCCTGATGAAGAAAGCCAACCTGAAAGGCTACGGCGGCAGCGGTTTGCTGCGCTGAGAGACCCTTAAGGTTCGAGGAGTTGGTGATGAAAGTTCGTGCATCGGTGAAAAAGCTGTGCCGTAACTGCAAAATTATTCGCCGCGAAGGTGTTGTTCGAGTAATTTGCAGTGCGGAACCACGTCACAAACAGCGCCAAGGCTGAGTGTGATCTGCGCTTCAAACCCAGCAGCTAGTGTGCTGCTGGGTTGATTATTTGTTTCTACAGCGATATTATCTCGCGCCCTATTTCTTGGCTTCCGGGGCGTAGGTAGCTGTCAATTGGAGTCCCACTGAATGGCCCGTATTGCAGGCGTCAACATTCCAGATAACAAGCATACTGTTATCTCGCTGACCTACATCTATGGTGTTGGTCGCACTACTTCGCAGAAAATCTGCGAAGCTACTGGGGTCAACCCAGCCGCAAAGATCAAGGATCTGAGCGACGAGCAGGTTGAATCGCTGCGTACTGAAGTTGCGAAGTACATCACCGAAGGTGATCTGCGTCGTGACATCAACATGAAAATCAAGCGTTTGATGGACCTGGGTTGCTACCGCGGCCTGCGTCATCGTCGGGGTCTGCCAGTACGCGGTCAGCGTACCAAGACCAATGCGCGTACCCGTAAAGGTCCGCGTAAGCCGATCCGCAAGTAATCGCACCAGCGAATCGACAGGAATTTAGAAATGGCAAAACCTGCTGCTCGTCCTCGTAAAAAAGTTAAAAAGACAGTGGTTGATGGCATCGCCCACATCCATGCCTCTTTTAACAACACCATCGTGACCATTACCGATCGTCAAGGTAACGCCCTGTCCTGGGCTACCTCCGGCGGTTCGGGTTTCCGCGGTTCCCGCAAGTCCACCCCGTTCGCTGCTCAAGTAGCTGCTGAGCGTGCTGGTCAAGCTGCGCTGGAATATGGTCTGAAGAACCTCGACGTAAACGTCAAGGGTCCAGGTCCAGGTCGTGAGTCCGCTGTTCGTGCTTTGAACGGTTGTGGCTATAAGATCGCCAGCATCACCGACGTGACGCCAATCCCGCATAACGGGTGCCGTCCGCCGAAGAAGCGCCGCGTGTAATCAGGAGACAGATAAATGGCACGTTACATTGGTCCAAAATGCAAACTGTCTCGTCGTGAAGGCACCGATCTGTTCCTGAAGAGCGGCGTTCGCGCTCTGGAATCGAAGTGCAACATCGAAGCAGCCCCAGGTATCCACGGCCAGCGCCGTGGCCGTCAGTCCGACTACGGTACCCAGCTGCGCGAGAAACAAAAAGTACGTCGCATCTATGGCGTTCTCGAGCGTCAGTTCAGTGGTTACTACAAGGAAGCAGCCGCCAAGAAGGGTGCTACCGGTGAGAACCTGCTGCAACTGCTCGAATGCCGTCTGGATAACGTCGTTTATCGTATGGGCTTTGGCGCTACTCGTGCCGAATCTCGTCAGCTGGTTTCGCATAAAGCGATCAGCATCAACGGCAAGACTGTAAACATTCCGTCCTACCAAGTTCGTCCGGGTGACGTGGTCGCAGTTCGCGAGAAATCGCTGAACCAGCTGCGCATTGTTCAAGCCCTTGAACTGTGCGCCCAGCGTGGCCGCGTTGAGTGGGTAGATGTGGATGCTGCCAAGAAGTCGGGCGTTTTCAAGAACGTTCCAGCTCGCAGTGACCTGTCCGCCGACATCAACGAAAGCCTGATTGTCGAGCTCTACTCCAAGTAAGGGCTAGAAAATAGGTGCATCCATGCAGATTTCGGTAAATGAGTTCCTGACGCCCCGCCACATTGATGTGCAGGTCGTCAGTCCAACCCGCGCTAAAATCACGCTCGAGCCTCTCGAGCGTGGCTTTGGCCATACCCTGGGCAACGCGCTGCGCCGCATCCTGTTGTCCTCTATGCCTGGCTGTGCAGTAGTCGAGGCCGAGATTGACGGTGTACTCCATGAGTACTCGGCAATCGAAGGTGTACAGGAAGATGTCATTGAAATCCTGTTGAACCTGAAAGGCCTGGCTATCAAACTGCACGGTCGTGACGAAGTTACGCTGACCTTGTCGAAAAAGGGTTCGGGGGTGGTTACCGCTGCCGATATTCAGCTGGATCATGATGTCGAGATCGTTAACCCCGATCACGTAATCGCTAACCTGGCGTCTAACGGCGCCCTGAACATGAAGCTCACCGTAGCTCGTGGTCGTGGTTATGAGCCGGCCGATTCGCGTCAGAGCGATGAAGACGAAAGCCGCAGCATTGGTCGCTTGCAGCTTGACTCTTCGTTCAGCCCGGTTCGCCGTATCGCATACGTGGTGGAAAACGCCCGTGTCGAGCAGCGTACCAACCTGGACAAGCTGGTTATTGATCTGGAAACCAACGGTACTCTGGATCCTGAAGAGGCTATCCGTCGTGCTGCAACCATTCTGCAACAGCAGTTGGCTGCGTTCGTCGACCTCAAAGGTGACAGCGAACCAGTGGTAGTCGAACAGGAAGACGAGATCGATCCGATCCTGCTTCGTCCGGTTGACGATCTGGAATTGACCGTACGTTCGGCCAACTGCCTTAAGGCGGAGAACATTTACTACATCGGCGATCTGATTCAGCGCACCGAAGTAGAACTGTTGAAGACTCCGAACCTGGGCAAGAAGTCCCTGACTGAAATCAAGGACGTTCTGGCCTCCCGTGGTCTGTCCCTCGGCATGCGCCTCGACAACTGGCCGCCTGCAAGTCTTAAGAAGGACGACAAGGCGACTGCCTGATCGTCGTAATCACCGAACGTAGTGTTTGGTAAGGAATGAATCATGCGTCATCGTAAAAGTGGACGTCACCTGAGCCGTACCAGCTCTCACCGCAAGGCTATGTTCCAGAACATGGCGGTGTCGCTGTTCGAGCACGAGCTGATCAAAACTACCCTGCCAAAAGCCAAGGAACTGCGCCGCGTTGCCGAGCCGCTGATCACCCTGGCCAAGGAAGACAGCGTAGCTAACCGTCGTCTGGCTTTCGACCGTACCCGTTCGAAAGAAATCGTCGGTAAGCTGTTCAACGATCTGGGCAAGCGCTATGCCACCCGTCAGGGCGGCTACCTGCGTATCCTCAAGTGCGGCTTCCGCGCTGGCGATAACGCACCAATGGCGTACGTCGAGCTGGTTGATCGTCCTGTCGGTGGCTCGGTAGAAGCTGCTGAATAAGACGTCAGTCTGAAACAAAAAACCGGGCCTAGTGTCCGGTTTTTTGTGTCTACATGTATTGTAATAATCTATTGATGTAAGTCAGGTAATAAATTTGTTGCTGTCATAGTTCTGGTCGATACTCACTGCAAGCCGATTAGCCGGCCGTTTGGGACCGATGCATGTCGAGACCGATGCAGTTCAAGACCGATAAGGAGATAGCGCATGAGCCAGACCAAGACACTGACGACCGCCAGCGGCGCACCGGTTGCCGATAACCAGAACTCGCGCTCTGCGGGTCCACGCGGGCCGTTGTTGCTGGATGATTTTCACCTGATTGAAAAGCTTGCCCACTTCAATCGCGAAAACATCCCCGAGCGTCGCGTACACGCGAAGGGTTCGGGCGCCTATGGCACCTTCACTGTGACGCGGGACATTTCCCAGTACAGCTATGCCAAGCTGTTCAGCGCTGTCGGCAAGCAGACCGAAACCTTCCTGCGCTTTTCCACTGTCGGCGGCGAGCGCGGCTCGGCGGATACCGAGCGTGACCCGCGTGGTTTTGCGGTCAAGTTCTATACCGAAGAGGGTAACTGGGACATCGTCGGTAACAACACCCCGGTGTTTTTCATTCGCGACCCGCTGAAATTCCCCGACTTCATCCACACCCAGAAGCGTCTGCCGCAAAGTAACCTGAAAAGTGCGCAGATGATGTGGGACTTCTGGTCGCACTCGCCCGAGGCGCTGCACCAGGTCACCATTCTGTTCTCCGACCGCGGCATTCCTGATGGCTATCGCCACATGCACGGTTTTGGCAGTCACACCTACAGCTTGATCAATGCCTGCGGTCAGCGCACCTGGGTCAAGTGGCACTTCAAGACCAAGCAGGGCATCAAGAACCTGGCACCTGCCGATGCAGCACGCCTGGCCGGTACTGACCCGGATTACGCCCAACGCGATCTGTTCGAAGCGATCGAGCGCGGCGACTTCCCGAAATGGGCAGTGTGCATCCAGGTAATGAGCGAAGAAGAAGCGGCAAGCCGCGACGAGAACCCGTTCGACGTGACCAAGACCTGGTCGCAAAAGGACTTCCCGCTGATCGAGATCGGCGAGCTGGAACTCAACCGCAACCCGCTCAACTACTTCGCCGAAGTCGAGCAGGCCGCGTTCGGGCCGAGCAACATGGTTCCGGGTGTTGGCCTGTCGCCTGACCGCATGCTCCAGGGGCGCGTGTTTGCCTATGCAGATGCCCACCGCTACCGTGTTGGTACCAACCATCAGCAATTGCCGGTAAACGCCCCACGTAGCCCGGTGAACAGCTACCAGCGCGATGGCAGCATGGCGTTTGGCACTAACGGTGGTGCGACCCCGAACTATGAGCCGAACAGCTACAGTAATGCGCCCAAACAGGCCCCACAGTTCGCCGAGCCGGCACTGGAGCTCAACGGTGTGGCGGATCGTTACGATCATCGCGAAGACACCGATTACTACAGCCACGCCGGTGCACTGTTCCGGTTGATGGACACTGACCAGAAAGCCCTGCTGATCAGCAACATTGCCGGCGCGATGGCCGGGGTTTCGGCGGATGTTGTGCAGCGTCAGCTGCAGCACTTCTTTAAGGCCGATCCGGCCTATGGAGAAGGCATTGCCAAGGCTTTGGGCATAAATCTCGCCTAAGTCGAAGTGATAAGAAGAACCGCCCTCATTTGGGCGGTTTTTCAATGAATATCACTACTGTTTACCCGCTTTTTTGCACTTTTTTGCCCAATCCCAAGTGACCTCTCGATGATCCTGGTTCAAACTATGACTTTCACACAGGGAGAGGCAGGGCGATGCAAGGTCACCCGGACGTAATCGATTATCTCAACACGTTGCTGACGGGCGAACTGGCGGCACGCGATCAGTATTTCATCCATTCGCGCATGTACGAAGACTGGGGCCTGAGCAAGCTCTACGAGCGTATCAACCACGAGATGGAAGAAGAGACCCAGCACGCCGATGCCCTGATGCGTCGTATCCTCATGCTTGAAGGTACACCGCGCATGCGTCCTGATGATCTGGACGTTGGCACCACTGTGCCGGAAATGATCGCTGCTGACCTGCGCCTGGAGTACAAAGTGCGCGCAGCGCTGTGTAAAGGCATCGAGTTGTGCGAGCTGCACAAGGACTACATCAGCCGCGATATCCTGCGCTTGCAGCTGGCCGACACCGAAGAAGATCACACCTACTGGCTGGAGAAGCAGCAGGGCCTGATCAAGTCCATCGGCCTGGAGAACTACCTGCAGTCGCAGATGTAATCTGCCTGCTGTTAAAAAGCCCCTGTCATGCGAATGACAGGGGCTTTTTCATGGGCGTCAGACCCGGTCGCGTTCCAGCAGCGGCTTGAGGTAGTAGCCGGTGTGGGACTGTTTCATCTCGGCCACTTCCTCCGGTGTACCGAAGCCGATGATCTGGCCGCCCTTGGAGCCCCCCTCGGGGCCGAGGTCGACAATCCAGTCGGCGGTCTTGATCACGTCTAGGTTGTGCTCGATCACCACCACGGTGTTGCCGTGATCGCGTAGGCGGTGCAGCACATCGAGCAATTGCTGAATGTCGGCAAAGTGCAAGCCTGTCGTCGGTTCGTCGAGGATGTACAGGGTCTTGCCGGTATCGCGCTTGGACAGCTCACGGGACAGTTTCACCCGCTGCGCTTCACCGCCGGAGAGGGTGGTCGCCGACTGCCCCAGCTTGATGTAGGACAGACCGACATCCATCAGGGTCTGCAGCTTGCGCGCCAAGGCGGGCACCGCGTCGAAGAACTCACGGGCTTCCTCGATGGTCATTTCCAGGACTTCGTGGATGTTCTTGCCCTTGTATTTGATTTCCAGGGTTTCGCGGTTGTAGCGCTTGCTCTTGCAGACATCGCAGGGCACGTAGATGTCCGGCAGAAAGTGCATCTCGACCTTGATCAGGCCGTCGCCCTGGCACGCTTCGCAGCGGCCGCCTTTGACGTTGAACGAAAAGCGCCCCGGCCCGTAACCACGCGAGCGTGACTCGGGCACGCCGGAAAACAGTTCGCGGATCGGGGTAAACAGCCCGGTGTAGGTCGCCGGGTTCGAGCGCGGCGTACGACCGATCGGGCTCTGGTCGATGTCCACCACTTTGTCCAGGTGCTGCAGGCCATCACAACTGTCGTGAGCCGCCGCCTCAAGGGTGCTGGCGCCGTTGAGGGCGGTGGCACTCAGCGGAAACAGCGTGTTGTTGATCAGCGTCGACTTGCCTGAGCCAGAGACTCCGGTGACACAGGTCAGCAGGCCGATCGGGATTTCCAGGTCGACGTTTTGCAGGTTGTTGCCGCGTGCGCCTTTGAGCTTGATCGACAGCTTCTTGTTACGAGGGGTGCGTTTGGCCGGTACCGCGATCTTGACCCGGCCCGACAGGTACTTGCCGGTCAACGAATCGGGATGGGCCATTACCTCGGCGGGGGTGCCTTCAGCGACGATCTGGCCGCCGTGCACGCCGGCACCGGGGCCGATGTCGACGACATAGTCGGCCAGACGGATCGCGTCTTCATCGTGCTCGACCACGATGACCGTGTTGCCGATGTCACGCAGGTGGTTGAGGGTGCCCAGCAGGCGGTCGTTGTCGCGCTGGTGCAGGCCGATGGACGGTTCGTCGAGGATGTACATCACCCCGACCAGGCCGGCGCCGATCTGGCTGGCCAGGCGAATGCGCTGGGCTTCACCGCCGGACAGGGTGTCGGCACTGCGGTCCAGGGTGAGGTAGTCGAGACCGACATTGACCAGAAACTGCAGGCGTTCGCAGATTTCCTTGAGGATCTTGTCGGCGATTTCGCCGCGACGGCCAGTCAGCTTGAGGCCACCGAAGTAATCGCTGGCATCGCCGATGGGCAGGTTGGTGACGGCCGGCAGGGTCTTCTCACCGACCCAGACGTGGCGCGCCTCGCGGCGCAAGCGCGTGCCGCGGCAATCGGGGCAGGGCTGGGTGCTGAGGAACTTGGCCAGCTCTTCGCGCACGGTCGCCGACTCGGTCTCGCGGTAGCGGCGCTCAAGGTTTGGCACGATCCCTTCGAACGGGTGCGAACGTTTGACGATGTCGCCGCGGTCGTTCAGGTACTTGAAGTCGACGTTTTGCTTGCCGCTGCCATTGAGGATGACTTTCTGCTGGTCGGCCGGCAGTTCGCCAAAAGGCACTTCCAGGCTGAAATCATAGTGGGCGGCCAGGGAGCCGAGCATCTGGAAGTAATAGACGTTGCGCCGGTCCCAGCCGCGGATCGCGCCTTCGGCCAGGGTGAGTTCGCTGTTGACCAGGCGCTTGATGTCGAAGAACTGCTTGACCCCCAGGCCATCGCAGGTCGGGCAGGCGCCCGCGGGGTTGTTGAACGAAAACAGCTTGGGCTCTAGCTCGCTGATGGCATGTCCGCAGATCGGGCAGGCGAAGCGGGCCGAGAAGATCATCTCCTCGAAGGGCTCATCGTCCATCGAGGCCACCAGGGCAATGCCGTCGGCCAGTTTCAGCGCAGTCTCGAACGACTCGGCCAGGCGCTGCTGCAGGTCCTCGCGGACTTTGAAGCGGTCCACCACGACTTCGATGGTGTGCTTTTTCTGTTTGTCGAGCTTGGGCAGTTCATCGAGCTCGAACAGTTTGCCGTTGACCCGGGCGCGAACGAAGCCTTGCGCGCGCAGTTCCTCAAACACCGCCAGGTGTTCGCCCTTGCGCTCGCGAATCACCGGGGCCAGCAGCATCAGCTTGCTGCCTTCGGGTTGGGCCAGCACCAGGTCGACCATCTGGCTGACAGTCTGGGCTTCCAGCGGGATGTCGTGATCCGGGCAGCGAGGAGTCCCCACACGGGCGTAGAGCAGGCGCAGGTAGTCGTAGATCTCGGTGATGGTGCCGACCGTCGAGCGCGGGTTGTGCGAGGTCGACTTCTGCTCGATGGAGATGGCGGGTGACAGTCCCTCGATCGTGTCGACATCAGGCTTTTCCATCATCGACAGGAATTGCCGCGCGTAGGCAGACAGCGATTCGACGTAGCGCCGCTGTCCTTCGGCATACAGCGTATCGAAGGCCAGCGACGACTTGCCGGAACCGGACAGGCCGGTGATAACGATCAGCTTGTCCCGGGGGAGCGTCAGGTCGATGTTCTTCAGGTTGTGGGTCCGTGCCCCACGAATCAGGATCTTGTCCACTGCGGCCTCGCTTGGCGGGCTTAAACGGTTGAGTATACGGCTCCCTGCCAGTACGCGGCAAAGCGTCACGTAGATGCCGTTACGCGATGGGACTGGTAGAATCGCCGCCGGTTCACACGAGGTTTATCCATGCACGATACCCACAGCGAACGCATGAGTGGCAGCGAAACCCGCGCCGCAGGCGGCCTGGCCCTGGTATTTGCCTTCCGCATGCTGGGCATGTTCATGGTCCTGCCGGTACTTGCCACCTATGGCATGGACCTGGCTGGTGCCACCCCCGCGTTGATTGGCCTGGCCATTGGTGCCTACGGCCTGACCCAGGCATTCCTGCAAATCCCGTTCGGGGTCATTTCCGATCGCATTGGTCGACGCCCGGTGATTTACCTGGGCCTGGTCATCTTTGCCCTTGGCAGCGTATTGGCGGCCCAGGCCGATTCGATCTGGGGCGTGATTGCCGGTCGTGTCCTGCAGGGCGCCGGGGCGATATCTGCCGCCGTGATGGCGCTGCTCTCGGACCTGACCCGCGAGCAACACCGGACCAAGGCCATGGCCATGATCGGCATGAGCATCGGTTTGTCGTTTGCCGTGGCCATGGTCGTGGGGCCCTTGCTAACCCGCGCCTTTGGCTTGTCGGGGCTGTTCCTGGCCACCGCGGCCATGGCCCTGGTCGGCATCGCCCTGATCGCGTTTGTCGTGCCGGCCTCGCATGGCGCATTGCAGCACCGTGAATCCGGTGTGGCCAAGCAGGCCTTGGGGCCGACCTTGCGCCATCCGGATCTGTTGCGCCTGGATGTTGGCATCTTCGTCCTGCATGCAATCCTGATGGCCAGCTTCGTTGCCTTGCCGCTGGCGTTCGTCGAACGTGGCGGGCTGCCTAAAGAAGAACACTGGTGGGTCTACCTGACAGCGCTGCTGATCTCATTTTTTGCAATGATCCCGTTCATTATCTACGGCGAAAAAAAGCGCAAGATGAAACGTGTCCTGCTGGGCGCGGTCAGTGTGTTGATGCTTACCGAACTGTTCTTCTGGCTGTCGGCTGACAACTTGCACGAACTGGTGATCGGCACCGTGATATTCTTTACGGCATTCAACCTGCTGGAGGCATCGCTGCCTTCGCTGGTGAGCAAGGTGTCGCCTGCCGGTGGCAAGGGTACGGCCATGGGGGTGTATTCCACCAGCCAGTTCCTGGGTGCCGCGCTGGGAGGAATTCTCGGTGGCTGGTTGTTCCAGCACGGTGGTCTGAGCACGGTGTTCCTGGGCTGTGCAGCCTTGTGTGCGGTGTGGTGGATCGTTGCCCTGAGCATGCGTGAGCCACCGTACGTGACCAGCCTGCGCATGCCGTTGTCGGCCGAGGCGGTCCGCGAGTCTGGACTGACCGAGCGGCTGTTGGCCGTTCCGGGTGTGACCGACGCAGTGGTGGTGGCCGATGAAGGCGCCATCTATATCAAACTTGATACACAAATTTTGGATCGTACGACTCTGGAGCGCCTGGTAAACCCGGCCTCCGCAGCGTGCGAAGCCTAGGAGAACGTTATGGCCCGTGGGGTTAACAAAGTCATTCTGGTCGGCACTTGCGGTCAGGATCCCGAAGTCCGCTACCTGCCCAACGGTAACGCCGTGACCAACCTGAGCCTGGCTACCAGCGAGCAGTGGACCGACAAGCAGACCGGCCAGAAGGTCGAGCGTACCGAGTGGCACCGCGTTTCGATGTTCGGCAAGGTTGCCGAAATCGCCGGCGAGTACCTGCGCAAAGGTTCGCAGGTCTACATCGAAGGCAAGCTGCAGACCCGCGAGTGGGAAAAAGACGGCATCAAGCGCTACACCACTGAAATCATCGTCGACATGCAGGGCACCATGCAGCTGCTGGGCGGCCGTCCGCAGAACCAGGAAGGTGGCAACCAGTACAACCAGGGTGGCAACCAGGGCGGTAACTACAACCAGGCGCCACGCCAGCAAGCACCGCGTCCGCAGCAGTCGGCACCGCAGCAGCGCCCTGCACCACAGCAGGCCGCTCCGCAGCCGGCTCCGGATTTCGACAGCTTTGATGACGACATTCCGTTCTGATTGCCAGGCGGCGAGGGTATTTGCCCCGGCCTGCTTTGAACTCAGCCCCGTCACCAGAAGGTGATGGGGCTTTTTATTGGGGGAGAGCTTCCCGGGATTCCGTGACGTACCGTGTTTACTGATTCAACCGATTAATCGCCGCTTGGGCAAATGCCGCATCCAGCTCAGGCGTTGCGCCGCTGATGCCAATGCCGCCGATATGCACACCGTTCTTGCTCATGATGGGCAATCCACCTTCCAGCAACAGGAAGCCTGGAATCGCGGCGTAGGGGTTACTTGCAAACCCGGTACTGCGTTCGGCCAGCACTTTGGTTGAGACCGGAAAATGAGCGGAGGTCGACGCCTTGAGTCGGGACACCTCGATGCTGCCAGCGCTGGTGTTATCCATGCGATGCAGGTGTTTGAGGTTGCCATGGTTATCGACAATGCTCACTACGATCGAAAAGCCCTTTTCCCGGGCAGCCTGTGCTGCGGCATCGGCCATGGTTTGCGCCATGTGCGATGTGATCGAAGCAGAGGCAGCCTGTGCGGGGGCAAAGAACATCAACGGCCCAATCAGGGCGATAAGCGCAGCCAGGTGACGTGCTGTTTTCATGGCGTTTCGCACTCCTTGAGTACGGCGTGCCAACGTAGCAAGGGACCTCTCGATGATGGAGTAGGCTTATTCCTCTAAAACAGTCAGCCCTTTCTGATCGCCTTCACGCAATTTCCTGAAGTCAGTTGTGATCGTCTACAAGCTCCGTCAGAAAGCGATGTGCATTGGCGACATAGCCCACTGCGTTGGCGCGAATGCCTGCTTGCTGCTGCTCGCTGAGTGTACGCACAACCTTGGCAGGCGAGCCCACTACCAACGACCCGTCCGGGATGACCATCTTTTCAGTGACAAGCGCCTTGGCGCCAATCAGGCAGTTCGCACCGACCTGGGCGCCGTTGAGGACAACCGCCTGAATGCCGATCAGGCTGCCATCACCAATTACACATCCATGAAGCATGGCTTGGTGACCAATGGTGACATCGTTCCCCACGGTCAATGGAAACCCTTCATCCGTGTGCAGAATGGCACCGTCCTGGACATTGGAGCCCTCACCAATCGTGATCAGTTCGTTGTCGCCGCGAATGACCGCACCGAACCAGACACTGGCATTCTTCTCCAGGCGCACCCGGCCTATCACGGTGGCGGTGGGGGCTACCCAGCTCTGTGGATGAGCATCAACGCTGAGGTCTCCCAAACGATATTTCATAACGTGTTACTTCCCTTTGGCGGTGTGGAGGAATGTTGTTTGTGAGTGATATGTGATCACGGTTGTGGTTCGTTGCACAAGCCTGAATTACGCAGGAAATACCGGTTGGCAGCTTGCTCTGGGCTGTGATCACAGATGCCATTTTGTTGTATGCCGGGGCGGTTGAATCTGCTTATAATCCTGTCCATGAACCTATCGACACTCGTAACACCCATGGTCCGCCAGACCCTCAGTGCGGACGTTTACGCCCAGCTGCGCGACCTGCTGATCAGCGGACGCGTGATGCCCGGGGAAAAACTTTCACTCAGGTCCATCGCGGATGCGCTGGGCGTCAGCGTCATGCCGGTTCGAGAGGCGGTGCACAGGCTGGTTGCCGAGCAGGCGCTGGAAATGTCGGCGAACCGCTTCATTCGCGTGCCAGTGCTGACTGTCAGCCAGTTCCGGGAAATCACCAGTATCCGCTTGAATCTGGAAGGGCAGGCGGCGGCGCGCGCTGCGGAACTGGTTGGCGCCAAGGCATTGCGGGAGATCGAGGGTATTCACGAAGCCTCTTGCCGCGAGTTTGCCAAGAGCACGCCTGATGAGTCCCGACTCATTGCACTGAATAAAGAATTGCATTTCGCAATCTACAACCAGGCGCAGATGCCTATCCTGCTTCAGATCGTTGAGTCGCTGTGGCTAAGAATCGGGCCCATCCTCAATTACGACTTGCGCTCCGGCACTGAACGGGTGGTTCAGCGGGTACAAGCCAGCCACCACGCGGCGATGGTCGAAGCGTTGAAGAATCGAGACCCTGTTGCTGCTTGTCAGTCACTGCAGAACGACATTACCAGTGCGGCTGAATTCATCCTGAATACGGGTGCACTGATCGTGGCCGATTCAGTTAAGCCTGCCGAAACTGAATAGTTTTATACGGCAACAAAACAGAGGCGATCTGGTAAACAGACCGCCTCTTTTTTTGCTTGCTACTTACATCTGGGCACCGATCATCCAGGGCACTGTTTCTTCGTTACCTACGCCCAACGCTTCACTTCTGGATTTTTCCCCAGACGCCACGCGAATGAACATGTCGAAGATTTCTTTTCCCTTCGACTCAAGTGTTGCATCGCCATCCATGACATCGCCGCAATTGATGTCCATGTCGTCCTTCATCCGTGTGTACATCCTGGTGTTGGTCGCAAGCTTGATCGACGGGGCAGGCTTGGCGCCAAAACACGAGCCTCGGCCGGTGGTGAACGCTACCAGGTTGGCGCCGCTGGCGATCTGGCCCGTAGCGCCCATCGGGTCATAGCCAGGTGCATCCATGAACACCAGGCCCCGGGCGGTAATGGGTTCGGCGTAACGGTACACCCCCATGAGTGCCGAGGAGCCGCTCTTGGCAACAGCGCCCAGCGACTTTTCCAGAATGGTCGTCAGGCCGCCCGCCTTGTTGCCGGGTGTGGGGTTGTTATCGATGCTGCCTTTTTCGCGGTCTGCATAGTTTTCCCACCATTTGATCAGGTCGACGATACCCTGGCCGACCTCACGGGTTGCCGCGCGGCGGGTCAGCAGGTGTTCGGCGCCGTAGATCTCGGGCGTTTCGCTCAGGATGGCCGTTCCGCCCTGGGCGACGAGCAGATCGACAGCTACACCGAGAGCGGGGTTGGCGGTGATTCCCGAGTACCCGTCTGAACCGCCGCACTGCAGCGCGACGGTCAGGTGTTTGGCCGATACCGGCTCGCGCCGGCACGCGTCGGCAACCGGCAGCATGGATTCCACTGCGGCAATGGCTGCATCTGCGGCATTGCGGGTTCCGCCCACGTCCTGAATCACCACAGGGGCGATAAGCGTGCCGGTTTCGATGCCCTGGGCCATGAACAGCGCGTCCATCTGGTTGGCTTCACAGCCAAGACCGATGACCACCACGCCAGCAAAGTTGGCGTGCTTGATGAAGCCGCCAAGCGTGCGCCGCAGCTGATTGACCCCCTCGCCGTTATGCTCGATGCAGCACCCAAAGCTGTGGGTGATCGGCACCACGCCATCCACGTTCGGGTAAGCCTCAAGTGCACCGCTGCGTGAGAAATGTTCGACGACCATCTTGGTCACCGTGGCGGAGCAGTTCACGGTGCTCACTACACCGATGTAGTTACGGGTGGCCACCCGACCGTCGGCGCGGACGAAGCCTTGAAAGGTGACGGGAGAGGCGGCGGGGGAGGCGATCCGGGCATCCTCACCGAAGGCGTAATCCCTCTCGAACGTTGCCATCTCCAGGTTGTGCGTGTGCACATAATCACCTGGCTCAATGGGTTGTGTAGCAAACCCGATGATTTGCCCATAGCGCAAAACAGGCTCGCCAGAGTTCACGTGTGCAAGCGCGATCTTGTGCGCCGCAGGTATATCGGCGCGCACCACGATAGGGGCATTGCCGAACTCGGTGACCACGTCGCCTTGAGAGACAGGCGCGCGTGCGATCGCGACGTTATCGTTGGGGTGCAGTTTCAGTGCCAGAGAAGTGCTGTTCATTTTGTCCTCGAGTTTTCAGCAATGCACGGTGTGGCGTGGGGCAATACGATGTTGTCCCGAGAGGGCGTGATTGTTTCGTGCGCCTGACGCAAACGCAGGCTCAGGAAGGCGGCCAGGGTCAAAAGAGCGGCAACAATGATCAGCCCGTTTTTGGTGCTTCCTGTTGTTTGCTCGACGAAACCCAGCAGTGAAGGGCCGAAGAAACCACCGGTGATGCCAAAGGTGTTTACCAGCGCAAGCCCGGCCGCCATACCGGCACCCGCCAGACGTGAACTGGCGAAGAGGAATATCACCGGTTGAACAACAAAAAACATCGAGGCCGTCAGCGTAAAGCCGATAAGGGCAACTAAGGGCGAGGTAAATGCGGCGAGGGTCAACCCGGCCGACATGAGCAGGAGGCCGGAAAACATTATGTTGCGGGATAACTTTGGCGTTGTTGCGTATTTGGGCAGGAACGCGGCGCCGAGTGCCGCAGCCACCCAGGGGATTGAGTTGAGCAGCCCGATTTGCACAGAGGTCAAACCGCCGTAGGTGCCGATAATGCCCGGCAAAAAGAAGATCACCGAGTAAACGCTGATCTGATGCAGGAAATACACAACGATGGCCAGCCACAGTTGCGGGATTTTAATGACACCCTTGAAAGAGTGGCCCACGTTGCCGGAAGCAACTTCCTCGTCATGTTCTTTCTTGAGGTTCTGCTCCACTTCACGGGCTTGTTCCTTTGACAGCCAGCGCGCAGTGGATGGCCCATCTGGCAGCTTGCGCCAAATGACGATAGAGAAGAGCACAGCAGGAATGCCTTCCAGAAAAAACAGCCATTGCCAGCCGTGCCAACCGAGCATTCCGTCCATCTCCAGCAACAGTCCGCCAATCGGGCCGCTGATGATGTTTGCCAGGCAGACCCCAATGAGGAAATAACCACTCGCCCGGGCCCTTTGCTCGCGGCCAAACCAATAGGTCAGATAGAGCATTACCCCCGGAAACAGCCCCGCTTCGGCGGCCCCGAGCAGGGCGCGGGCGATGTAGAACGAGGTTTCGTCGGTAATGAAGGCCATGCCGGCGGAGAGCAACCCCCAGGTGATCATGATCCTGGTTATCCACAGGCGGGCGCCGACGCGGTGCATGATCAGGTTGCTGGGTACTTCCATCAGCGCATAGGTGAGGAAAAAAAGCCCGGCACCAAATCCGTAGGCGGCCGCTGAGATACCCAGGTCGACGGCCATGTGGGTTTTGGCAAGAGAGATATTGGTTCTGTCCAGAAAGCTGATGACGTATGCAAACACCAACATCGGCATTAGTTTGCGAAACATCAAAGCGTTCAGCGTCGGTCCCTGTTGTGTTTTTGTGTGGGGCGTAGCGAACATGGCTCAGGTTCTCCTCATGAGGATAGAGTTCCAGGACGCTGCTGTGCAGCGCCCTGTTGCGAGCGATATATCCTCTGGATAGTTGTTAAGGGGGTTAACCCTCGTGCTTAGAAATTAACGTTATCGCCACCTTTGAGTTTGAGGATTTCCCGGGCGTCATCGGGTGTCGCCACCTCAAGGGAAAGGCCTTCAATAATCTTGCGCATGCGCGAAACCTGGTCCGCGTTGGTTTTTGCCAACTGACCGGGCCCGTCCCACAGGGAGTCTTCAAGCCCGACACGAACGTGTCCGCCCAACGTGGCCGATTGCGCACCAATACTCATCTGTTGCTTGCCTGCTGGCAGCACCGACCATTGATAGTCATCACCGAACAGCCGGTCTGCAGTGCGCCGCATGTGCAGCACATCTTCGGGGTGACCGCCGATGCCGCCGAGAATGCCGAATACCGACTGGATCAAAAATGGCGGTTTGATCAGCCCACGATCAATGAAGTGGGCAGCCGTGTAGAGATGCCCGATGTCGTAGCATTCAATCTCGAAGCGGGTGCCGTTTTCGCTGCACGACTGAAGAATGTGGGCGATGTCGGTAAAGGTATTTTTGAAGATACGGTCATGGCTGCCAGCGAGGTACGGTTCTTCCCAATCGTGTTTGAATTCCTTGAACCGGTTGAGCATTGGGTAGAGACCCATGTTCATCGTGCCCATGTTCAATGAGGCCACTTCCGGTTTGAACTGGTGTGCCGGGCGAAGTCGATCCTCCAGCGCCATGGTCGGTGCACCCCCTGTTGTCAGGTTGATCACCACATCGCTTGCCTCTTTGATCGCAGGAAGAAACTGTTTGAACAGTTCAGGATCCTGCGAGGGGCTGCCGTCAATCGGGTTACGCGCATGCAGGTGGACGATTGACGCGCCTGCCTCAGCGGCACCAATTGCAGCTTCGGCAATCTGGCCGGGTGTTACCGGCAGGTAGCGGGACATCGAAGGCGTGTGGATGGCGCCGGTAACGGCGCAGGTAATGATGACTTTACGGGTCATGGTGATCTCCTGTGGCTTTTATTCTGGTGTTCAGGATGAGGTATACAGGTCAGGCACTTGGCGCTTGGCGCTTATGGGCAGCCAGGGCCATCAGGCGTCGGTCGCGCCATGCGGAACGCGCTGCAATTGCTTCGAGCTCAAGGTGTTGGCGACGCTCTGCATGCACGCGGGCAACAGCGGGTTCCGACCAGCCAAACGCAGTGTCGGAGCCGATCGTTTCGCGATTTTGCTGGCCGTAACGTTTGGCATAGTCGGAGACGCCGGCCGGGGCATTAAGGTCGATCGTTTCGAAGGGGCCCATGAACGACCACCGGAGGGCGAGCCCGTCTTTGAGTACCCGGTCGATATCCTCCGCGCTTGCCAAGCCATCCTCATGCAATTTGAAGCACTCATTGAGGACGGCGGCCTGAACGCGATTGAGCAGAAAGCCGTGGATTTCCCGGGATAGCACGACAGGGCTCTGTCCGGCTGCGCTGTAGATGTCGTGCGCTCGAACCGTGACCTCGGCGTCTGTCCAAGGCGCAGGGCACAGCTCTACCAACGGAATCAGGTAAGGCGGGTTGGTAGGGTGAGCGACGATGCAGCGCCCGCGCCCAGGCAGGCCTTCGGTGAACCGGGAGGCGGGTAGCCATGATGTCGAACTGGCCAGGATCGCGCCCTTGGGGGCCAACGCGTCCATTCGGGTAAAAATGTCGATTTTTGCCTCGACCGTTTCCCGCACGTTTTCCTGTACGAGCACCACGTCACGCAATGCGTCTGCCAGATCGGGCACGCAGGTAATGCGCTCAAGCACGCTGAGCGGGGCGTCATCGAGAAGGTCGAAGGCGGCCAGCTCGTCGAGTCGTGCCTCGATGTAGGCATGGCTGTTGTGCAGGGTTTGCAGATCCATGTCGTGCAGGCGCACCGGGTGACCGGCACGAGCAAAAACAATTGCCCAGGCTCTGCCGATCAGGCCTGCGCCAACAATCGCAACGGGGCCGCGCTCAGTTGCAGAGACAGTCGTACTTCGCATGATGTTCTCCAGGTTTTTTCTTGTGGTTACTGGCCGTTGCGCTAATGGCTCGGGCTGTCCTGTTGACGCGCCAGACGGCTCACCAGCAAGCTATCTGGCGCTGGCGCTAAACCTGATCAGAGATACTCGACATTGCCGTCGATGCTGATCGCCTGGCCTGTCACATTGCGAGCGGCAGGCGAGCAGAGGAACAAGGCCATCGCTGCCACATCTTCTGGGGGCGTCATTCGGTGCAGGGAGATTTTCTTCAGCGTCTGTTGGAGCATCTCAGCCTCGGAGATGCCCAATTGCTTCGCGCGATCATGGATAACCCGATCTTGCCGAGGGCCTTCAATGATCCCTGGAAGCAGGGCGTTGACTCGAATGTCCCGGTCGCCCAGCTCGGCGGCCAGCGACTTCATCAGCCCGACAATCGCCCATTTGGTCGCCGCATACGGGGTACGCCAGGCGTAACCCAGGCGACCGGCGACGGAGGAGATGTGAATGATGTGGGCATGTTCTGAATCAACCAGCAGCGGGATCGCGTGATGGGCGAAGCGGTACTGCGCATTGAGGTTGATGTCTACGGTTTGCGCCCATTGCGCCTCACTGATGCTTTCTATCCCGGCCGTCGGCCCTGCGATACCGGCATTGTTGAGCAGTACATCCAGGCCGTTCGCCCACTCCCGCTGCAGGTCGAAGACACGCTTGACGTCGGCAGGGTTGGAAACATCGGCTTGTGTTGCCAGCGCTGCAGGGTAGCGCTCACGAAAGGCGGCGACAGCCTGCTCGCTGACATCACACACATGCACGCGCGCTCCGGTCTCGAGATAGGCGGCTGCGATCACCTCGCCGATACCGGCAGCGCCACCGGAAATCAAAACCTTCAAGCCGGAGTAAGGGGTAAGGCGTTCTACAACGTTCATGGCGGTTAATCCTGTCTTGTTTTTGTGTTGGATTCCTTTTTAGTGATATGTGATCACAGATCGCTTGTCAAGGCAGAATGCCGCGCGTGAACCGAAGGTCCGCTTTCATCGTGTTTTCGGAAATCTTGACTACAGTATCAACTGGTGACTGCTGCAAACGTCACCGCCGTGATCGTTCAAGAGACGCCGGCAACGTCCCGCGCGTCCACCACCTGATCAGGAGTGCACGATGGATCTCAACCGTCGGCAGTTCTTCAAGGTCGCCGCAATCGGCCTTGGAGGTTCGAGCCTGGCGGCGTTGGGCATGGCCCCGACGCCAGCCTTTGCCGAGCAGGTGCGTCACTTCAAGCTGGCGCATACCAAAGAAACCCGCAACACCTGCCCTTATTGCTCCGTCGGCTGTGGCTTGATCATGTACAGCCAGGGTGATGGAGCCAAAAACGTTGCGCAGAACATCATCCACATCGAAGGCGACGCCGATCACCCGGTAAACCGCGGCACGTTGTGCCCCAAAGGCGCCGGCCTGCTCGACTTTATCCACAGCCCCAACCGCCTGCAGTACCCGCAGGTGCGCAAGCCGGGCAGCAAAGAGTGGACGCGTATCTCGTGGGATGAGGCGCTGGACCGCGTGGCCGACCTGATGAAGGCCGATCGTGACGCCAACTTCATCGAGAAGAACGCTCAGGGCCAGACGGTCAATCGCTGGTTGAGCGTGGGCTTCCTGGCCGCTTCGGCGTCTTCGAACGAAGCCGGATACATGACCCACAAGGTCATCCGCAGTCTGGGCATGCTGGGGTTCGATAACCAGGCACGTGTCTGACATGGCCCGACGGTGGCAAGTCTTGCCCCGACGTACGGCCGTGGAGCCATGACCAATCACTGGACCGATATCGCCAACGCGAATCTGATCCTGGTGATGGGTGGCAACGCTGCAGAAGCCCACCCTTGCGGCTTCAAATGGGTAACCGAGGCCAAGGCCCACAACAAGGCCCGGCTGATCGTGGTCGACCCGCGTTTTACCCGAACCGCTTCGGTGGCCGACTATTACGCGCCGATTCGTACCGGCACGGATATCGCGTTCATGGGCGGGCTGATCAATTACCTGATCAGCAACGACAAGATCCAGCACGAATACGTACACAACTACACCGACGTGTCGTTCATCGTCAAAGCGGGCTTCACCTTCGAGGATGGCCTGTTCAGCGGTTATGACGCGGCCAAGCGCAGCTACACCGACAAGTCCGGCTGGAGCTACGAAATCGGTGAGGACGGTTTCGCCAAGGTCGACCCGACCCTGCAAGACCCGCGCTGCGTATTCCAGTTGATGAAGCAGCATTACAGCCGCTACACCCCGGAACTGGCCAGCCAGGTCTGCGGTATGCCGGTGGACAGCATGCGCAAGATCTGGGAAGAGATCGCCACCTGCTCGCAACCGGGCAAGACCATGACGATCCTTTATGCCCTGGGGTGGACCCAGCATTCGATCGGCTCGCAGATCATCCGCAGTGCGGCGATGGTGCAGTTGCTGCTGGGCAACGTCGGCATGCCGGGTGGCGGGGTCAACGCCTTGCGCGGGCACTCCAACATTCAGGGCCTGACCGACCTCGGCTTGTTGTCCAACCTGCTGCCGGGCTACCTGACTCTGCCGTCGGATGCCGAGCAGGATTACAACGCCTTCATTGCCAAGCGCGCGTCCAAGCCGCTGCGGCCGGGGCAGTTGTCCTACTGGCAGAACTACGGCAAGTTCCATGTCAGCCTGATGAAGGCCTGGTATGGCGCCAATGCCACGGCCGAGAACAACTGGGGCTACGACTACCTGCCCAAGCTGGATATTCCCGGCTACGACGTGTTGAAGATGTTCGACATGATGGCCAAGGAGCAGGTTAACGGCTACTTCTGCCAGGGCTTCAACCCGATTGCCGCGTTGCCTGACAAGAACCGTGTGACGGCCGCGCTGAGCAAGCTCAAGTGGCTGGTGGTGATGGACCCGCTGGCGACCGAGACCTCGGAGTTCTGGCGCAATGCCGGGCCGTTCAACGATGTCGACTCGGCGAATGTACAAACCGAGGTGATTCGCCTGCCCACCACCTGTTTTGCCGAGGAAGACGGCTCGCTGGTCAACAGCAGCCGCTGGCTGCAATGGCACTGGAAAGGCGCTGAAGGCCCGGGCCAGGCTCGCACCGACGTGTGGATCATGAGTGCGTTGTTCCTGCGCCTGCGCGAACGCTACCAGAAGGAAGGCGGGGCCTGGGCCGAGTCGATCCTCAAGCTCAACTGGCCGTATAAAACAGCCCACGAACCGACACCGGAAGAAATCGCCAAGGAGTTCAACGGCTACGCGGTAGCCGATGTCACCGATGCCAGCGGCGCAACGATCAAGGCCGGCCAGCAACTGGGCGCCTTCGCCCAGCTCAAGGACGATGGCAGTACTGCGTCCGGCTGCTGGATCTTCTGTGGCAGCTGGACCGAGCAGGGCAACCAGATGGCCCGGCGCGACAACGCCGACCCGTTCGGCATGAAACAGAACCTGGGTTGGGCCTGGGCCTGGCCTGCGAACCGGCGAATCCTCTACAACCGGGCATCGGCGGACGTGCAGGGCAAACCCTGGTCACCGGAAAAACGCCTGGTGTGGTGGAACGGCAAGGCCTGGGGCGGCACCGATGTACCCGACTACAAGGCCGACGTGCCGCCGGAAGCGGGGATGAACCCGTTCATCATGAACCCTGAGGGCGTGGCGCGTTTCTTTGCCCTGGACAAGATGGCCGAAGGGCCGTTCCCGGAGCATTACGAGCCGTTTGAAACGCCGATCGGGGTCAACCCCATGCACCCGAACAACAAGAAGGCGATCAGCAACCCGGCAGGCCGGGTATTCGATTCGGTCTGGGATACCCTGGGGCAAGCCAAGGACTTCCCCTATGCCGCCACCACCTACCGGCTGACCGAGCACTTCCACTTCTGGACCAAGCATTGCCCGATCAACGCGATCACCCAGCCGGAGCAGTTCGTCGAGATTGGTGAAGTGCTGGCCAAGGAGAAGGGCATTGCCGCCGGCGACCGGGTGCGCGTCTCCAGCAAGCGCGGGCATATCGAGGCCGTGGCCGTGGTAACCAAGCGGATTCGACCGCTGCAGGTCAACAACCAGACCGTGCACCAGATCGGTATCCCGTTGCACTGGGGCTTTACCGGGGTGACCCGGCACGGCTACCTGACTAACACCCTGGTGCCGTTCCTCGGTGACGGCAATACGCAAACGCCGGAATCCAAGTCGTTCCTGGTCAACGTGGAGAAAATCTGATGGCTAGCCAAGACATCATCGCCCGTTCGGCCACCACCACGGCGCCGCCTTCGATCCGCCAGCAGGAGGAAGTGGCCAAACTGATCGACACAACCAAGTGCATCGGTTGCAAGGCCTGCCAGGTGGCGTGTTCGGAATGGAACGAGTTGCGTGACGAAGTGGGGCACAGCTACGGCACCTACGATAACCCCCATGACCTGGGGGCCGAGACCTGGACCCTGATGCGCTTCACCGAGCATGAAAATGCCGACGGCAATCTGGAGTGGCTGATCCGCAAGGATGGCTGCATGCATTGCGCCGACCCGGGTTGCCTGAAGGCGTGCCCGAGCCCCGGCGCGATCATCAAGCACGCCAATGGCATCGTCGACTTCAACCAGGACCACTGCATCGGCTGCGGTTACTGCATCACCGGGTGTCCGTTCAACATTCCGCGGATTTCGCAGAAGGACCACAAAGCCTACAAGTGCACCTTGTGTTCCGACCGTGTCGCGGTAGGGCTGGAGCCTGCCTGTGTGAAGACCTGCCCGACCGGGGCGATCGTGTTCGGCAGCAAGGAAGACATGAAGGAGCATGCCGCCGAACGTATCGTCGACCTCAAGTCGCGCGGCTTCGACAACGCCGGCTTGTATGACCCTGACGGTGTCGGTGGCACCCACGTGATGTACGTGCTGCACCACGCCGATCAGCCCAAACTGTACGCCGGACTTCCGGACCAGCCGGTGATCAGCCCGCTGGTGGGCCTGTGGAAAGGCGTGAGCAAACCGCTGGCACTGTTGGCCATGGGCGCCGCCGTGCTCGCAGGCTTCTTCCACTATGTGCGCATTGGCCCGAACCGGGTCGAGGAGGACGAGCACCCGAGTGCACCTGATACCAGCGTGCATGTGGTTGATCCGGCCGTGCATGTGTACGACCCGCACAAGCCGGGTGGGCAAGGGGAGGAGCGGCCATGAAAGACAAACCCATCCTGCGCTACAACGCCAACGAGCGCACTAATCACTGGCTGGTGGCGATCCTGTTCATCATGGCCGCCTTGTCGGGACTGGCGCTGTTTCACCCGGCGCTGTTCTGGCTTAGCCATCTGTTCGGCGGGGGACCGTGGACGCGCATCTTGCACCCGTTTATCGGTGTGTTGATGTTCGTGTTCTTTTTCTTTCTGGTGCTGCGTTTCTGGCGGGCGAATTTCTTTATCGCCAACGACCGCCTGTGGCTCAAACGCATCGACCGGGTGATGCGCAACGAAGAGGAGGGGGTGCCGCCGATCGGCAAGTACAACCCCGGGCAGAAGCTGCTGTTCTGGACCCTGCTGCTGTGCATGCTGATTCTGCTGTTCAGCGGCATCGTGATCTGGCGCGCCTGGTTCAGCCAGTACTTTGATATTGGCGCGATCCGCCTGGCGACCTTGCTGCACGCGCTGGCTGCTTTCGTGCTGGTGCTGAGCATCATCGTGCACATCTATGCCGGGATCTGGATCAAGGGCTCGGTCGGCGCCATGCTGCATGGCTGGGTCAGCCGTGCCTGGGCGAAAAAACACCATGAGCTATGGTATCGGGACGTGACACGCGAGGATCCGCCGGACTCGCAGATCAGTAAAAAAGGATGATCACTTGAGCACCATTCTTGAACCTGGACAGATCGAAGCGGCGGCCAGCACGCCGCCGTTTCTGTATCTGCCACCCGCGAACCTGTTCGCCTTGCGCGCGGCCCGCCTGGACGCCCTCGCGGAGGGCAATGCCCTGGGGGACTACCTGCGCCTGATCGCCGAACTGTGCCGAATCCAGCAAAGCCTGCTCGACCAGCCCCCGGTGGCGGTGCCGGCCGAAACCGAGCGCCAGCGTTTGTGTCTGGAGCACGGCTTGCCGCCGCTGGCCGCCGACAGTCTGGTGCGTGAGGGGCAGTGGCTGGCCTATCTCGACGCCTTGTTGCTGCGCGTTGCCAGGCCACTCAGTTCAAAACTGGAGGCGGCAGTCAGCGCCTTGAGCGCGTCCAGTGCCGAGCAGCGCAAGCTCTGGGGCATTGCCTTGCTGACCGGGCAGTTCAGCGCCGTGCCGGCAGCGCTGGTACCGTTTCTCGGGGCTGCACTTCAGGCTGCCTGGAGTCACTGGTTGCTGAGTCTGGCCGATACCGGGCTGAAGGCCGGCGACAGCCTGTGTCAGTGCCCGGCATGCGGGTCGCCGCCGATGGCCGGGGTGATCCGTCACCGTGGCAAGTACAACGGCCTGCGGTATCTGGTGTGCTCGCTGTGCGCGTGCGAGTGGCATGTGGTGCGGGTCAAATGCATCTACTGCGAGCAGAGCAAAGGGCTGACCTACTTCAACCTTGAGGACGATCGCCATGCAGCCGGCAAGGCGCCGCTGCGGGCCGAATGTTGTCCGGGGTGCAAAAGCTACCTGAAGCAGATCTACCTGGAGTGCGATGCCGAGGCTGAGGCGCTGTCTACAGACCTGGCGAGCCTGGCCCTGGACCTGCGCCTGGATCAGGAGGGGTATCAGCGGCTGGCGCCGAATCTGATGCTGGCGCCGGGAGGGGAGTGAGCGCTACGTCTACACTCAGGTTTTGTACTGTAGCCATCGCCGGGCAAGTCCCCCCTGTTGAAGGTAACCTCGTTAATGCCCTCCAGTCTCGCCACGCTGCCGACCCGTTTACCGTCCATCGATACCCTGTTGCGTCACCCCGCCTGCCAGCCGTTGATCGAGCGCTATGGCCGTGACGCGTTGCTGGCCACCTTGCGCCAGTTGCTCGACGACCTGCGCGAACCGGCCCGACAGGGCCAGCTGGACGCCGCAGAGCTGGCCCCGGCGGTGCTCGCCGGCCGCGCTGGCGAACGGCTTGCGGCCCAGCACCGCAGCCAGGTGCGGCGGGTGTTCAACCTCACGGGGACAGTACTGCACACCAACCTCGGCCGGGCGCTGCTGCCCGAAGAGGCCATCGAGGCGGTACAGCGGGCGGCGCGCTACCCGTTGAACCTCGAATACAACCTGGCCACCGGCAAGCGCGGCGACCGCGATGACCTGATCGAAGGGCTGATCCGCGAGCTGACCGGCGCCGAAGCGGTCACGGTGGTCAACAACAACGCCGCCGCAGTGCTGCTGGCGCTCAACAGCCTGGGATCGCGCAAAGAAGGCATCATCTCCCGTGGCGAGCTGATCGAAATCGGCGGTGCGTTTCGCATTCCCGACATCATGGCCCGGGCCGGGGTCAAACTGCATGAAGTCGGCACTACCAATCGCACCCACGCGCGCGATTACGAAGCGGCCATTGGGCCGCGCAGCGGCTTGGTGATGCGTGTGCACTGCAGCAACTACAGCATTCAGGGCTTCACCACCCAGGTGGCAACAGCGGAGCTTGCGCAACTGGCGCACCGCCACGCGTTGCCACTGCTCGAAGACCTCGGCAGTGGCAGCTTGCTCGACCTTACGCGCTGGGGCCTGCCCGCCGCGCCCCCGGTGCGCCAGGCCTTGGCCGATGGCGCCGACATCGTCACCTTCAGTGGCGACAAACTGCTCGGCGGGCCCCAGGCGGGGATCATTGTCGGGCGCAAGGAACTGATCGCGAAGATCAAGAAGAACCCGCTCAAGCGTGCACTGCGTGTCGACAAGCTGACGCTGGCGGCCCTCGAGGCTGTGCTGGGGCTGTACCGCAATCCTGACCTGCTTGCCGAGCGCCTGCCCAGCTTGCGCTTGCTGACCCGACCCCAGGCGGAGATTCTGGCTCAGGCTGAGCGCCTGGCGCCGGTACTGGCGCAGGTGCTGGGGACCGGCTGGCAAGTAGACGCGGTGCCTGCGCAGAGCATGATCGGCAGTGGCAGCCAGCCCGTGGCGCGCTTGCCCAGCGGTGCCTTGTGCCTGCGCCCGCACCAGTCCAGGCGTTTGCGCGGGCGCAGCTTGCGCCTGCTGGAAGAGGCCTTGCGCGAATTGCCGGTGCCGGTGCTTGGTCGCATCGACGATGACGCACTGTGGCTTGATCTTCGCCAGCTTGATGACGAGTCGGGTTGGCTGGCGCAACTGCCGCAGTTGCAACGGATGGAGCCCGTGAGGTGATTGTCGGGACGGCGGGGCACATCGACCACGGCAAGACCGCGTTGCTTGAAGCCTTGACGGGCCAGGCCGGCGATCAGCGCCAGGAAGAGCGTGCGCGGGGCATGACCATCGACCTGGGCTATCGCTACGCAAGCCTGGAAGCCGGGGCGCCACTGACCGGTTTTATCGACGTACCCGGGCATGAGCGTTTTATCCACAACATGCTGGCCGGGGCGCAGGGTATCGATGTGGTGGTGCTAGTGGTGGCGGCCGATGACGGGGTGATGCCGCAGACCCGTGAGCACCTGGCGATTGTGCAGCTGTTGGGTATCCCGCAAGCCGTGGTGGCCATCAGCAAGTGTGACCGAGTAGAGCCGCGTCGGGTGCATGAGGTCCAGGCCCAGGTCAGCAATCTGCTCGCCGCCGGACCTTATGCCGGTGCGGCGCAGTTTCCGCTGTCCAGCATCACCGGTGACGGAGTCGATGCCTTGCGCCAGGCCTTGCTTGAAGCCCAGCGGCAGAGTGTCGTGCGCAGTCGGCGGGGCGGTTTTCGCCTGGCCATCGACCGCGCGTTTGCCGTGGCGGGGGCAGGTATCGTGGTGACCGGCACGGCACTCGATGGCCAGGTGCAACTGGGGGATACGCTGGTGCTTGGCAAAGCTGGCAAACCGGTGCGGGTACGGGGGCTGCACGCCCAGAACCAGGCCGTAGCCGAGGCGTGGGCCGGGCAACGTGTAGCGCTGAACATCAGCGCCGAACGCCTGGAGCTGGCGCAGATTCACCGCGGTGACTGGTTGCTTGCCGAGTGGCTACACGGGCCGACCCAGCGGGTGGATATCGAACTGCAGCTGCTCGCCAGTGAAACCCGCAGTTTCACCCACTTCAGCCCGGTGCATGTGCATTTGGGCACGCAGGACGTGACTGCGCGCGTGGCGTTGCTGGAGGGTGAACAGCTGCGTGCGGGTGGGCGCATGTTTGCCCAGTTGCAACTCAACGCGCCGCTGCAGGCGGTGCATGGCGACCGCCTGGTGCTACGCGATCACAGTGCGCAACGGACCCTCGGCGGCGGCCGTGTGCTCGATCCCTATGCCCCGGCGCGCCAGCGTCGCAGCGAGGCGCGTCTGGCACAGTTGCAGGGGCTGGCGCGTGCCGACAGCCTGGAACAGGCGCTGCCGGCATTGCTGGCGAACGATGAGACCGGTCTTGATCCGCAGCGTCTGGAGCGCCAGTTCAATCGCCTGCGCAGCAGCTGGCAACTGCCGGCCGATGTGCAGGTGGTCGCCACGCGCCAGGGGCAATTGCTGTTCACCACGGTACGCTGGCAAGCGCTTAAGCAAACGGTATTGCAAGTGCTGGCGCACTTTCACGAGCAGGAACCGGATCAACTGGGCCCCGACCGCGACCGCTTGCGTCGCTTTGCAGCCCTGGCGCTGGAGCGGCCAGCGTTTGTCAGCTTGCTGGATGAGCTGATTGCCAGCGGTGCCATTGCCGGCAGCGGGCCCTGGTTGCATCTGCCCGAACACCAGGTGCGCCTGAGCGACGCAGATGCCGCGTTGTGGCTGCAGCTGCAACCACTGCTTGAACTGGGACGATTCGATCCTCCCTGGGTGCGTGATCTGGCGACGTCGGCAGGGCAGGAGGAGGCGGACGTTCGCTTGCTGCTGCGCAAACTGGCGCGTATGGGGCAGGTGCACCAGGTGGTGCGCGATCTGTTCTATCCTGAGCTCACCATCCGACAAATGGCAGCTATGCTCTTGCAGCTGGCCAGTGACGACCCGGTGGTACAGGTGGCGGCTTTTCGCGATGTGCTGGGCATTGGCCGCAAACGCAGCATTCAGGTGCTGGAGTATTTCGATCGTATCGGCCTGACCCGTCGCCTGGGTGACCGGCGTCAAATCCGCGCCGATAACGCCCTGGCACAATCGTCAGGGCATTGATTTCAAGGAAGGCAATCGCGCCCGGTGGCGCGGCCGGGCTTCAAACCCGGTTGGGGACGGCAGCCGTTCCTGGGCAGGTTCGACTCCCGCTGCCTTCCGCCATTTTCTACTGCACGCGCTCACCGCACAGGTCCAGCGCGAACCAGTACTCGGCAGCTTGCACATCCAGTCCGGCCCCCAGCAAGGCAAACATCTTGCCCAGCGCAGCTTCGCGGGTCATGCCTCCGCCACTGATCAGCCCGGTATCGCGCAGGCGGCTGCCGGCGGCGTAGGTGTCGAAGTGCACGGCACCTTGCGGGCACTGGCTGATGGCCGCGATCAGCACGCCACCCTCGCGGGCATCGTGCAATGCATCCAGCAGCGCCTGGTCATCGGAAGGCCCCGTTCCGCTGCCATAGCACTCCAGCAACACGCCGTGCACGCCGCTACCCAGCAAGGCGCGCAGGTGGCCGACCTGCAGCCCCGGGAACACCGGCAGCACGGCCAGGTTCACGGTCTGGCGCGGTTGGCGGTAGTCCAGGCAGGCGGGCACGGACGGAGCGGATTGCCCCTCCCGCTGGCGCGGCAAGCAGGCAAAGGCATCGAAGGCGTCGCTGCGCAGTTTCGAGGCTCTTGCGCCGTGCAGCAACTGGCCATGAAAGTACAGCTGTACGCCGTTCTTGATACCGCTGGCCATTACCTTGAGGGCGCCACACAGGTTGTCCCAGGCATCGCTGTCCGCAGCACCGGCCGGTAGCATGGAGCCGGTGAGCAGCACCGGCGCCTGCAAGCCGAGCAGCAGGAACGACAAGGCTGCCGCGCTGTAGGCCAGGGTGTCGGTGCCGTGCAGCAGCAACACGGCGTCATGGCCGTCGCGTTCTACGGCCTCGACGATGGCATCGCGCATGGCCAGCCAGTTGGCTTGCTGCATGTTGGCGCTGTCGAGCAGGGGCGTCAGTTCGCGCAGTCGCCAGTTCAACGTCGGCGCGTCTACACGTTGCTGCAGGTGGGCGCGCATCCGTGCCTCGAATCCACCGGCAGGCGCCAGGCCTTGCGGCGTCTGCAGCATGCCGATGGTGCCCCCGGTGTAGAGGATCAGCGGGTTGTTGACGACGTGCATTTCAGTTCTGCGTCTGTGCAGCAGCGAGGTTCACCTCGACCTGCGCCGCGTTCGCCGGGTTGGCGGGCCAGGCCTCGCGGTCCAGGTCCAGGTCGGCAAAGCGTGCGGAGTCGAACACCGGCTGCTGGATACCGGCCTTGCGCTGCTCGTCGTAGTCACGCATGACCCGCAGGCCGACCTTGAACAGCAACGCCAGGGCGATCAGGTTGACGAACGCCAGGCAGGTCATGGTGATGTCGGCGAAGGCGAACACGGTGGACAGGTTCTGCACCGAACCCCAGACAATCAGCGCCAGCACCAGGGCGCGGTAGCCCAGCAGCACCAGGCGGTTGCGGCTGAGGAATTGCAGGCTGGTTTCGCCCAGGTAGTAGTTGTAGAGGATGCAGGTGAAGACGAACAGCGACAGCGCCACGCTGACGAACAGGCGACCCCAGTCGCCGACCACGGCCGCCAGGGAGTTCTGCGTCAGGACGATGCCGTCACCTTCAAAGCCCGGGGTGTAGAAGCCCGACAGCAGGATCAGCAGCGCCGTGCAGGTGCAGATCACGAAGGTGTCGAGGAACACGCTGAACGCTTGCACCACGCCTTGCGCACCCGGGTGTTTCACTGCGGCCACTGCCGCCACGTTAGGTGCGCTGCCAAGGCCCGCTTCGTTGGCGAACACGCCGCGCTTCACGCCCATGACAATGGCGCTGCCGAGCAGGCCGCCGAAGGCCGGGTCCAGGCCGAAGGCGCTTTTGAAGATGGTTTCCAGCATCGCCGGCACGTGCTCGATCTGGCTGCCGATCACGTACAGGGTCACGCCGATGTAGGCCAGGGTCTTGACCGGCACCAGCAGGTCGGACACCGAGGCGATGCGCTTGATGCCGCCCAGGAAGACGATCGCCAGCAGCACGGCCAGGGCGATGCCGGTGTGCTCGGGGGCGAAACCAAAGGCGTTTTGCAGCGAGTGGGTCACGGTGTACGACTGCAGGCCGTTGAAGGCGAAGCCGTAGGTCACCAGCAGCAGGAGCGAGAACACCACCGCCATTTTCTTCAGTTTCAGGCCATGCAGGATGTAGTACGCCGGGCCACCGCGGTACAGGCCATCACCGTCGCTACGTTTGTAGACCTGGGCCAGGGTGCATTCAAAAAAGCTGCTGGACATCCCCACCAGCGCCGTTACCCACATCCAGAACACCGCGCCCGGGCCGCCCAGGGTTACCGCGATGCCGACACCGGCGATGTTACCGGCGCCGACGCGGCCGGCCAGGCTCAGCATCAGCGCCTGGAACGAGCTCAGCTGGCCAGCCTGGCCGCGCAACGATTCCTTGAAAACACCGAACATGTGGCCGAAGTGGCGGAACTGGACGAAACGGGAGCGAATGGTGAAATAGCTGCCGAGTCCGACGATGAGCACGATGAGGAGTTTCCCCGAAAGGAAATCGTTGAGCGCTTCGAGCATGGAGTGACCTCGATTCTTATTCTTTGCATGAAAGACGGCAGAACCGGCGTCGACGCGCCGATTCCCAGGGGCGCATGGTTGGCCAAGTTAAATATGGTTACAATTTCGCGCCTTGCTCTGAGTTGATGCGACTTGATGCTAAAATGGCATCTGTCGCATCACCTGGAACAGCTCACATGAGCGAATACCTCGGCACCAATCTGAAACTCGCCTGCAGCCACTACCGCTCTATTTCAGAGGTTTGTCGGCAGCTGTCGATCAATCGCGCGCAGTTCAACAAATACCTGAGCGGGCAAAGCCAGCCCACGGCCTTCAACCTCAAGCGCATCGGTGATTTCTTCGGTGTGGAGGATTACGAACTCGGTTTGCCGCCAGAACAGTTCGCCAGGCTGATCGGAGCGCGCAACCCAGCCACGGTTGCCAGCCAGCAGGGTGACCCGCTGAGTGAACTGCTGCGCCCGCTGCGCGAGCAGGGCGGTAACCTTTCGCGTTACTGCGGCTACTACTTCGAGTACTCAAACTGCATGTCGGTACCGGGCTCGATACTGTTGTCGCTGGTTCACCTGCGTGAGGAGCGCGGCACCTTCCTGTTCGAGCGCCAGGAACGTCAGGAGCGCTCCAGCAGCACGGATGTGCAGGCCGAGGACTGGGTTCGCTGTCGCTATCTGGGCGCGGCGTTCCAGTTGCAGGACCGCCTGTTTCTCATCGACTACGAGTCGCTGACGGTCAACGAAATGAGCCAGACCATCCTCATTCCCAGCTTCAAAAGCCGCATCACCCGCCTGAACGGCCTGAAAACCGGCGTATCCAGTGGTGACCGGCGCACCCCGGCCTGCACCCGGGTGGTCTGGGAATACCTGGGCACCGAGATCAACCGCATCAGCGCCTACCGCCAGGTGAAACTCTACAGGCCGGACGACCCGCGCATCGACGATGATGTGCGCGAGCGCCTGAGTGTCGGGCCGATCAGCAATGGGCTGTTCGAGATCGAGTAGTCACCCGTCACCAAGGATGAACTCCACCACCGTCTGCGTCACCTGATCGGCAACAGCCGGGGTTGCGCGCAGGTGCGCGGCGATGCCGTGGTCGCAGTTGGAGAGCAGCAGGCACTCCAGGTGCGGCGGCGGCACCGACTTGAGCAGGGCGCGTGTGACTTCCTCGGGGATCGGGCTGTAGCGCTGCGCGCCCGCCAGCCACAAGGTGCCGGCCGAGGTGCCTTCGCCTTGGCCGTAGACCTTGGAGTTCAGCCCGTCGAACTCGCCGAGCACCAACAGCACGCGGCCCGCAAAGGTGCGCAGGAACTCGAAACTGTCGCAGTCCAGAAAGCCATAGGGTTTGCTGATGGCGGCCTTGAACGCGGGGCCGAACGGTGCGTCATGGGCGTCATCCGGGTAGACGGCGGGGCAGATCAGGATCAACTTGTCCACAGCCGGTTGCTGCGCCGCCAGTTTCAGTGCAATGGACGCGCCCAGGCTATGCCCGATGATGGTCTGGCAGCGTTGTGCAATGTGGCGGTGAAAGCGCAGGGCTTCTTCGCGGTTGGTGGCGAGCGAGGGTGCTACGGCACCGGGTTCACTGGCAAGGCTGTGGCCTGAGAGGTTGGCGGTCAGCGAGCCGATCCCCGAAGCCTGCAGGCGGTAGAGCAGGGGGTTGAGGCGGGTGAAATCCGATTGCGCACCGCCCACTACGAACAGCGGTGGGGCACGCTCCTCGTCGGGGACCAGCAGCCGCGCCTGTTGCCGGTAACCGTGGAACGCTTCGGTCACGAACCGCTCTGTGCCGGGGCTGGGCTCATCGTATTGCCAGGTAGAGCGCTGGGGGGAGGTCGCTTCAAGTTCCATGGACGCCGCCTTGAGAAGCCGAGAATACGTGTACCCGGCGCATTATAGGTCGTTTGCCAATCAGCATAGATAAGGCTTTAGCCCGCCGCAGGTTGGACTTCCCAAGCCGGAAAACGCAAAATGTGCCCTTGCTCTCAATCAATCTGACCGGACCTGCTGACTCTATGCGAATGCGCCTGATGCTGTTGGGTGGTGGAAATGCCCTTGGGCAAGCGCTGATTCGCCTCGGGGCCGAGGAAGATATCGGCTTTCTGGCACCGCGCCCGCCAGAGAACGGCTGGGACCCGGCCAGCCTCACCCAGTTGCTGGACGATACCCGCCCGGACGCGCTGGTGAACCTTGCCTACTATTTCGACTGGTTTCAGGCAGAGTCCGTCAGCGAAAAACGCCTGGCCCTGCAGGAACGGTCGGTAGAGCGGTTGGCCGAGCTGTGCCAGCACCACAACATCATTCTGGTTCAGCCATCGAGCTACCGGGTGTTTGATGGTTCGCGCGCCACGGCCTACAGCGAGAAAGACGAGCCGGTGCCACTGGGCTTGCGTGGCCAGGCGCTGTGGCGCATCGAACAGAGCGTGCGGGCGACCTGCCCGCAGCATGTGTTGCTGCGCTTTGGCTGGCTGCTGGATGAAAGCATCGATGGCGTGCTCGGTCGCTTCCTGACCCGTGCCGAGCAACCGCAGGAATTGCTCCTGGCCGATGACCGCCGGGGCAACCCGACGCCGGTAGACGATGCCGCGCGGGTGATTCTGTCGGTGCTCAAGCAGCTCGACTGCGCAGCACCGCTGTGGGGCACCTATCACTACGCAGGTAACGAAGCCACCACGCCACTGGCGCTGGGGCAGGCTATCCTTTCCGAGGCTGCGCAGCTGCACAAGCTGGCCGTTACCGCACCGACCGCGCAGGCCCATGCCGCACGCCCGGATGCGAGTGAAGAGCCGCAGCATGCAGTACTGGCCTGCAAGAAAATTCTTCATACTTTCGGTATCAAACCCCGCGCCTGGCGCTCGGGTTTGCCACCTCTACTGGATCGATTCTACCGTCATGGCTGAAGCCCCCATTCTGATCACCGGTGGCGCTGGCTTCATCGGTTCCCACCTGAGCGATGCGTTGCTGGCAAAAGGTTATGCCGTGCGGATCCTTGATGATCTGTCGACCGGCAAGCCGGAAAACCTGCAAATGGACAACGCCAGGCTCGAGCTGATCGAAGGCGATGTGGCCGACGCCGAGCTGGTCCTGCGCGCGGCTGCCGGTTGCCAGGCGGTGGTGCACCTGGCCGCCGTGGCGTCGGTGCAGGCGTCTGTGGAAAACCCGGTGAAGACCCACCAGAGCAACTTCATTGGCACGCTGAATGTCTGCGAGGCCATGCGCCTCAATGGCATCAAGCGCATCGTGTTCGCTTCCAGCGCAGCGGTATACGGCAACAACGGCGAAGGCCAGTCAATCGATGAAGACACGCCCAAGGCGCCGTTGACGCCCTACGCAGTGGACAAGCTGGCCAGCGAGCAGTACCTGGATTTCTATCGTCGCCAGCATGGCCTGGAGCCAGTGGTATTCCGTTTTTTCAATATCTTCGGACCACGCCAGGACCCGTCCTCGCCGTATTCCGGGGTGATCAGCATTTTTTGCGAGCGGGCCTTGAGTGGTCAGCCGATCGCCCTGTTCGGCGACGGCGAGCAGACCCGCGACTTTCTCTATGTGGCCGACCTGGTCAATGTGATGGTTCAGGCGCTGGAGATGGACGCGGTCGAAGAAGGTGCAGTGAACATCGGCTTGAACCAGGCCACGTCGCTGAACCAGTTGCTGGATGCCCTGAAGTCGGTGGTGGGCGCTTTGCCGGCCATTACCCACGGGCCGGCGCGCTCCGGTGACATCCGCCACTCGCGCGCCAACAACCAGCGTTTGCTGGCGCGCTTTCGCTTTCCCGAACCCACTCCGCTGGCGGTTGGTCTTGCGCGATTGCTCGGTAAGCAGGCATAAAAAAAGCGGCGATCAAATCGCCGCTTTTTCGTTCCAGGGCCTGCAGCCTTAGAACTTGTAACCCACACCGACCATGTAGACCCACGGATCGACATCGACGTCGACCTTGGTCTTGCCTACGCCCAGGGCGGTAGGGCCATCCATGGTGGCCTTGGTGTCGATGTCGACGTACCAGACGGCGGCGTTGACCATGAAGTGCTCGTCGATCATGTAGTCCATGCCCAGCTGGCCGGCCAGGCCGACCGAGTCCTTGAGCTTCAGGTCGCTGAAGCCCTGGGCCTTGCGGTTGCTGCTCAGGTCTTCGTCAAAGAACATGGTGTAGTTCAGACCGATACCGGCGTACGGCTGGAACTTCGAGCTTGGCTCCATCGGGTAGTACTGCAGCGACAGGGTCGGTGGCAGTTGTTTGATGTCGCCCAGCTTGCCGTCCAGGCCAGCGCCCAGGCCTTTTACGCCAACGGTGTGCTGGAACGGGGTGGCGGCCAGCAGCTCCAGACCGATGTGGTCGGTCAGCATGTAGGCAAACGCCAGGCCCAGCTGGGTGTCGCTGTCCAGCGTCGCTTTGGTGCCCGATACCTTGGTGCCGTCGAGCTTGATATCACCACTGTTTTCATTGGGAGCGGTAGTGATTGCGCCTGCACGCAGAATGAAGTCACCCGCCTGGTGGGCGTGAGCAACAGGGGCTGCGAGCGCCAGGGTTATGAGCGAGGCGCTGAGCAAGGACTTGTTCATGGAAGCTCCCAAAGGACGTTTAGAATTAAGTGCCTCCATGGTAAGTAATCGCCGGATTGGCAAATTTGACCCAGCTCAAGAAAACCTCAACGCCTTGATTCTGTGCGGTTCATTCCAGCTCGTAAGCGTAGATTTTTTCTGCCTCCATCTGGTACCCGGCATCGGCCAGTTCACTGCTGGTGTTTTTTACCTGCATCCGGCCTTCGATCCAGTAGGGCTGGTACAGGTCTTCGACGCGCACGCCCATCTCGCTGACGATGTGCACGATCTGGTTTGACGGGGGTGGCGGCACGTGGATGCAGGCGCCGTAATAGGGCACCAGGAGAAACTCTGTGGTGCGGCCTTCTTCACTGACCTCAAGCGGCACGATGTAGCCCGGTAGCCTGACCTGCTGACCGTCGAGGGCCTTGACCACCGGTGCATCGGGCGCCTGCTGACGGGCCGCCGGGGCGGCTTCGGCGGCCAGCGCGTCGCTCAGTTGCGACAGGTCGTGCAGGGGCGCCATCTGCGGCGCAATGACCGGCGCACCGGCGGGGATCAATTGTGGCCATTCCAGGGTGCGTGGCCCGTCAGCCCACACCGGGGTGGTCAGCAGCAACACAATCGACAGCAACAGGTGCGGCATCATGGTTCTCACAAGTGAATGGACAGGCCGTCGGCCAAGGACTGTCGATAAGCTCGCCAGGCGGGCACGCTGCCCATCAGCAGGGCGGCGCCAAGAATGATCGCCAGCAGGCTCCACTCATGTGCGCTGGGCCACGCCAGCGGCAGGAACAGCCCGTAGTTGGCTTGCACATAACCTTGGGCCAGGGCGATGCCGGCGTACAACAAGCCAAGCCCGGCGACGATGCCGGCCACGGCCAGCGCCAGTGCTTCGAGTATCAGCAGCCCGGCGATGTGCCACGGACGGGCGCCAACGGATCGCAGGATCGCCATCTCCCGGCGCCGCTCGTTCAGGCTGGTAAGGATCGCGGTGAGCATGCCGATCAAGCCGGTCAGCACCACGAACAGCGACACCACGAACAAGGCCTGCTCGGCCGTTCCCATCAGGCTCCAGAGCTCTTGCAGGGCGACCCCCGGCAGGATCGCCAGCAGCGGTTCGTTGCGGTAGTCGTTGATTTCGCGCTGCAGGCTGAAGGTGGCGATCTTGTTGTTCAGGCCGAGCATGAAGGCGGTGATGGCTGCTGGCTGAAGGTCCATGCTGCGCGCCTGCTCGGCGCTGATGCGCCCGGCACCACGGGCCGGTACACCGTTGTGCCAGTCAATGTGGATGGCCTCCATGCCGCCCAGGCTGATGTGCAGGGTGCGGTCGACCGGCGTGCCGGTGCGCGCCAGTACCCCGACGACGGTGAACGGCTTGTCGTCGTGCTTGACCAGGCTGATGGCCGCAACGCCGTGGGCCAGCACCAGCTTGTCACCGAGTTTGTAATGCAGCGCCTCGGCGACTTCGGCCCCCAGCACCACTTCGAACGGATCGTTGGCGAAGGCCCGGCCCTGGGCCAGTTCCAGGTTCTGTTTGCGTGCGTACTGGTAATGCTCGAAATAGGCCGGGGTCGTGCCCATCACACGATAGCCACGGTGCGAGTCGCCAAGCGAGATGGGGATGGCCCATTTCACGCGCTTGTCGTTGGCGAAGTGCTCGTAGCTGTCCCAGCGGATATTGTTGGTGGCGTTGCCGATGCGAAACACCGAGTACAGCAACAGGTTCACCGAGCCGGAGCGCGCGCCGACAATCAGGTCGGTGCCGCTGATGGTGCTGGCGAAGCTGGCGCGGGCTTCGGTGCGCACGCGCTCGACCGCCAGCAGCAGGCATACCGACAGGGCGATGGCGAAGGCAGTAAGAAAGGCGGTGAAGCGACGGTTGGCGAGGCTCGCCAAGGCCAGACGAAGCAGGTACATCAAGCCTCCCGGGGGCTGGTCGCGCGATTAAGCTCGGCCAGCGACAGATGACGATCAAATAGTGGTGCCAGGCTTTGGTCGTGGCTGACGAACAACAGGCTGGAGCCGGCGGCCTGGCATTCGGCAAACAGCAGGCGAATGAAGGCTTCGCGCGTGTCGGCGTCCAGTGCCGAGGTCGGCTCGTCGGCGATCACCAGTTCGGGTTGGCCGATCAGCGCGCGCGCAGCGGCCACGCGTTGCTGCTGGCCGATCGACAGGCTGTCGGCACGGCGGGCGAGCAGCAGCGGGTCGCTCAGTCCCAGATGCGCCAGCAGCAGGCTGGCGGCCTGGTCAACGCTGCCATGACGCTGCGTGGCGCGGGCGGCCCGGCTGCGCGAGAAGCGGCAGGGCAGTTCGACGTTCTCGCGTACCGACAGGAAAGGCAGCAGGTTGAACTGCTGGAAAATGTAGCCGGTGTGGTCGACCCGGAAGCGGTCACGGGCGGCCAGCTTCAATTCACTCAAGTCCTGGCCGAGCAGGCGGATGCTGCCGCGGTCAGGTTTTTGCACGCCGCCCAGCAGGCCGAGCAGGGTGGTCTTGCCACTGCCACTGGGGCCTTTGAGAAAGAGGGATTCACCGGCTTCCAGGCGCAAGGCGGGAATGTCCAGCAAGGGGGCTTGGCCCGGCCAGGCAAAGCCCAGGTCGGTCAGTTCAATCAGTGCCTGGCTCATAGATGAACGCCCGGGTTACCTCGGGCGCTTCGCTGCAAAAGGGCTGTCAGAAGTTGATCGTAGCGTTGGCTGGCGTGGCTTCAACACCCTGCTGGCCGTTCGGACCGATCAGTTGTACCTGAATTTTGCGAGTGGCAGGGAAGGCCTTGAACAGCGGGCTCAGGTCGAGACGCTTTAGTGCATCGGGGTTGGCACAGGTCAGCTGGTAGTGGGCGTGGATATCACTGTGTTCATGGCCCTCATGTGCGTCGCCGTCGTCATCGACAGCCGGTTTGTCGCCGAACAGCGGGCTTTCCAGTTCCTGGTCCGTTTCGCTGCAGTTGGCCGCATTGTTAAGGCCGAACAGCGTCAGGGGTTTTTCCAGCTGGACGCGTACGGCGGCGACCTTGGCCTTGTCGGTAGCGCTGGTGGCAGCGTGCTCGAACCCGACCAGGTTCATCGCCGGGCTGTCCAGCTCAAGCTCCAGGGTGGCGTTGTCGAGTACCACACTGAGGCGGGCGGCGCCGTGCTCGTGGGCAGCAAGGCTGCCATGGGCGTGGTCATGATCATGGTCGTCATGGGCATGAGCGACGGCCAGGGGCAACACGGCAAACGGCAAGGCAAGCAACAGACGACGCATGGAAGAACTCCGCGAGGGCGCTGGATAGATTTGGTTATGTTATAACAACTTGTTTGCCGTGCGCCAGTGTGCTTGGCGATGAGTCGTTGGCGTGGGAGCATGTGACCATTGATGGCGCACAAGGACATACCCATGCGAATTCGCGGACACATCGGTGACTGGCCGGTAGACCTGACCCTGGAGCTGGAACCGGCGGAATGGGCGCAACTGGGCGGTCAGTTGACGACTGCCGTGCCTGCACCGCCAGTGACATCGCCCGCTGCAGCCCCGGCGCGGCCGGATGATGCGTTATGGCAGGCTGCGCGCGAAGTGTTGCGTAACGCCGGGCAGCTCAACGGGCCGGAACTGCTTGAGCACCTGGAAGGGTTGGCGGGCAATACCACAGCAGGCAAGCGGCTGCTGGTGCGCTTGCGCCATAGCGCCGAGGTGAAGGTAGAAAGCGGGGCGGATGCGCCGGTGTATCACTGGGTGGGTTGAGGCTTATCGCCAGCAAGCCGGCTCCTACACGGACTGGTAGGCGCTGGCTTGCCAGCGATGCTGTTCAGTACAGCGCGGCAAACAGCTTGCGCCGGTAGGTCCCCACCAGCGGATGATCATTGCCCAGCAGCTCGAACACCTGCAGCAGCGTCTTGTGCGGCAAGCCGCCTTCATAGCCGCGATTGCGCGTGAACAGTTTCAGCAGACCATCAAGCGCAGGCTCGTATTGCTGGCGAGCCAGTTGCTGGATGCACAGCTGGTAGGCAGCCTCATCGTCCTCACCGTTTTGTGCCAGGCGTGCCTTGAGGTCTGCGGCGTCAGGCAGGTTCGCGGCCTGGCGCAGGAAGGTCAGCTGGGCCTTGGCACCGGCCAGGGCGGCCTTGTGCTCGTCGCTCTTGACCGCATCGAGCACGGTCTGGGCTTCACCCAGCTCACCGCGTTCAGCCAGGCAACGTGCATACAGGATCAACGCGCCGGCATTGCTGTTGTCTTCGGTCAGCAAGGCTTGCAGCGTGGCTTCGGCTTCGCTGAAACGACCTTCGGCAAACAGGCCCTGGGCCAGCTCCAGCGGGTCGGCAGCGGCCGGTGGCGGCATTTGCACATGCGGTTCGAGCAGGGCACGAATGGCCGACTCGGGCTGGGCGCCGGCAAAGCCGTCAACCGGTTGACCATCCTTGAACAGCACCACGGTCGGCAGGCTGCGAATGCCGAAGCGGGCGACGATGTCCTGCTCGATGTCGCAGTTGACCTTGGCCAGCAACAGCTCGCCCTGGTAGCTCTCGGTGATTTGCGCGAGCAGCGGCATCAGCGCCTTGCAGGGGGCACACCACTCGGCCCAGAAATCCACCAGTACCGGTTTGTGATGGGAGTTGGCGATGACCAGCTGATCGAAATCGGCGGCGCTGGTATCGAAAACATAAGGCGTGTCTTGGCTCATCGCGACTCTCGAAAATCCGTGAATGACATCACTATAAAGGCTGGCGGCTAGCGTGGTACAGGCTGACCCGGCGGAATTCGTGGGGTTCGGCCAGATCCGGCAGGGTCAGGGCTTCCAGCACGCCGAGGGGCTGATACAGCGGGTGGCTGAAGTCGCGTACCCGTGAGTCGGCAACCAAGGCCTGCTGACCGCGGCTGAGAAACGCATCCAGCAGCGGCAGGTTGGCCCGGTCATACAATACGTCGGCCACCAGAATCAGGTCGAAACGGTCGGCTTCCTGAAAGAAGTCACTGGAATAGCTCAGCGTCACGCCATTGAGTTCGGCGTTGGCCTGACAGGCCTGCAGGGCCAGGGGATCGAGGTCGCATGCGACCACCTCGAGGGCACCGGCACGGGCGGCGGCAATTCCGGCAATCCCGGAGCCGGCGCCGAAGTCCAGCACGCGCTTGCCCGCTACCCAGTGGCGGTGCTCGTCCAGGTAGCGGGCCATGGCCAGTCCGCTGGCCCAGCAAAAGCTCCAGTACGGCGGCTCGTGGAGGATGCGCCGGGTTTCTTCGGAGCTGAATTCGCGGTCCATGTTCTCGGCGTCGATGAGCCACAGCTTGAGCGCGCACTCGGGCAGGTCGCTGATGACCAGGCGGGCATCGCCCAGCAATTGGCCCAGGGCCTGCTGCAATGGAGCCGGCGCCATCACGGTGCCTGTTCGAAACGCAGCGGGCCGGTGGCCTGGGTCTGAGCCTGGGCGATGCGCAGCGGCGGCAGATGCAGGATCAACTGGCCAGATTTGCTGGCGCGACCGCGCAACTCGACGCGGGCCCCCGCCGGAAACGCCTCGGGGTTGAAGCGCAACTTGAACGGCAGGTCCAGGCCGTTGCCGCTAAGGGTGCTGCTGGCCAACAGGTCTTGTGGCCGACCGCGGTCATCGATCACCAGCAGGGCCAGTTCGACCTCGGCACCGGATGGCACATTGAGCAAAGTGCCACTCAGTTCGCGCTGATAGGCCGGCAACGGCCCGAGTTCTTTGGCGGTAGTGCTTGCCACCGGCGCTTTCGGGGCAAGTTCGGTCTGGGGTTTGTCGCTGCTGCAGGCCGCCAGCAAGGCAGCAAAACCGAGCACAACGAGCGCTCTAAATGGCATGGGGAATTCCTTCGCGGCATTTTTCCTCAGTGGATGGTAACCCCTTTGGCTTGTCTTGCCAGTGGGATGCGCTACCATGGCCCTCCCTTTTTTTGTTGCCTGCCACCATGCACTGTCCCTTCTGCGGTGCCAACGACACCAAGGTCATCGACTCTCGACTGGTTGCCGAGGGCGAGCAAGTGCGCCGTCGGCGCGAATGCGTCGCCTGCGGTGAGCGCTTCACTACGTTCGAAACGGCCGAACTGGTGTTGCCGCGCCTGATCAAGCAAGACGGCAGCCGCCAACCGTTCGACGAAGAAAAACTGCGTGCCGGTATGCAGCGCGCCCTGGAAAAACGCCCGGTCAGCGTCGAGCGCCTGGAAGCGGCGCTGGCGCATATCAAGCACAAGCTGCGGGCCACCGGCGAGCGCGAGGTCAAGTCGCTGGTTGTCGGTGAACTGGTCATGGCCGAGCTGCAGAAGCTCGATGAAGTGGCGTATATCCGCTTCGCCTCGGTGTACCGGCGCTTCCAGGACCTGGATGAGTTCCGCGAAGAAATCGACCGCCTGGCTCGCGAGCCGGCTAAAGAGTAAGTATGTCCAGCGAACGCGCGGTACTCGACGCCCACTACATGGCCCGGGCCCTGGAACTGGCCCGCAAGGGCCTGTATTCGACGCACCCTAATCCACGGGTTGGCTGCGTGATCGTCCGCGACGGCCAGATTGTCGGCGAAGGCTGGCATGTGCGTGCGGGTGAGCCGCATGCCGAAGTGCATGCCTTGCGCCAGGCTGGCGAGCTGGCCCGTGGCGCCTGCGCCTACGTAACCCTTGAGCCATGCAGCCACCACGGGCGTACGCCGCCCTGTGCCGAGGCGCTGGTCAAGGCGGGCGTGGCACGCGTCGTTGCCGCCATGCAGGACCCTAATCCGCAAGTTGCAGGCCAAGGCCTCAAGCGCCTGGCCGATGTTGGTATCGAGGTCAGCAGCGGCGTGCTGGAAGCCGAAGCACGAGCGCTTAACCCGGGCTTTCTCAAGCGTATGGAATGCGGGCTGCCGTTCGTTCGGGCCAAGCTGGCGATGAGCCTGGACGGTCGTACGGCCATGGCCAACGGTGAAAGTCAGTGGATCACCGGCCCGTCCGCGCGCGCTGCCGTACAGCGTCTGCGCGCCCGCTCCAGCGTGGTGCTGAGCAGTGCTGAAAGCGTGCTGGCTGATAACGCACGGATGACCGTGCGCGGCGACGAGCTTGGCCTTGACCCGCAAACCACGGCCCTGGCGCTGGCGCGACCGCCCCTGCGCGTGCTGATCGACGGACGTCTGCGCCTGCCGCTGGACGCGCCGTTCTTCAAGGCCGGCCCAGCGCTGGTGGTCACGGCCGCCGCCGTTGACCCACGTTATGCCGACGCTGGCCATGAGCTGCTGAGCCTGCCGGGCGAAGGGGGGCAGGTCGACTTGCCCGTCCTGATGCGCGAGCTGGCCGCCCGTGGCACCAGCGAGGTACTGCTGGAGGCGGGTGCACGCCTGGTCGGCGCCTTTGCCCAGCTTGGCCTGATCGACGAGTACCAGATCTTTGTCGCCGGCAAGTTCCTGGGGTCCAGCGCCCGTCCGTTACTGGACTGGCCGTTGAACCACATGAGCGAAGCCGTGCCCCTGAAAATCACTGAAATGCGCGCAGTAGGCGATGACTGGCGAGTCACTGCGGTTCCTGTGCCGGCGCCCGGCGTATAATTCCAGGCTAGCCACGCGCAGCCCTGTTCTCGAGGAGGACTCATGTTCACCGGCATTATCGAATCCATAGGCAGCATCCGCTCCCTGACACCCAAAGGCGGCGACGTGCGGGTGTATGTCGAAACCGGCAAGCTCGACCTGGCCGACGTCAAACTGGGCGACAGCATCGCCGTCAATGGCGTCTGCCTGACGGCGGTCGAGCTGCCTGGCGATGGCTTCTGGGCCGACGTCAGCCGCGAAACCCTGGACTGCACGGCCTTCAACGACCTCAAGAGTGGCAGCCGGGTGAACCTGGAGAAGGCCCTGACGCCGACCACCCGCCTGGGCGGTCACCTGGTCAGCGGTCATGTCGACGGTGTCGGTGAAGTGGTGTCGCGCAGCGATAACGCCCGCGCCATCCAGTTCCGCATCCGTGCACCCAAAGAGCTGGCCAAGTACATTGCCCACAAGGGCTCGATCACCGTCGACGGCACCAGCCTGACCGTCAACGTTGTAGATGGCGCCGAATTCGAGCTGACCATCGTTCCGCATACCCTGGCCGAAACCATCATGGCCGACTACCGTCCAGGTCGTCGGGTCAACCTTGAGGTCGACCTGCTGGCCCGTTACCTGGAGCGCCTGCTGCTGGGTGACAAAGCCGCCGAGCCAAGCAACGGCAGCGGCATTACCGAAAGTTTCCTGGCCGCCAACGGCTACCTGAAATCCTGATTTGAAAGGGGGTGCCGCGTGGCGCTCAACAGCATCGAAGAACTGGTTGAAGACATCCGCCAGGGCAAAATGGTCATCCTCATGGATGACGAAGACCGCGAGAACGAAGGCGACCTGATCATGGCCGCCGAGTGCTGCAAGGCCGAACACATCAACTTCATGGCCAAGCATGCCCGTGGCCTGATCTGCATGCCAATGTCGCGCGAGCGTTGCGAAACGCTCAAGCTGCCATTGATGGCACCGCGCAACGGCTCGGGTTTCGGCACCAAGTTCACCGTGTCGATCGAAGCCGCCGAAGGCGTGACCACCGGCATCTCTGCCGCTGACCGTGCGCGCACCGTGCAAGCGGCCGCGGCCAAAGATGCCAAGGCCGACGATATCGTCAGCCCCGGGCACATCTTCCCGCTGATGGCGCAGCCTGGCGGTACCCTGGCGCGTGCCGGCCACACCGAGGCGGCCTGTGACCTGGCGCGCATGGCCGGGTTCGAGCCTAGCGGCGTGATCTGCGAAGTGATGAACGACGACGGCACCATGTCGCGTCGCCCGGAACTCGAAGCCTTCGCTGCCGAGCACAACATCAAGATCGGCACCATTGCCGACCTGATCCACTACCGGATGATCCACGAACGTACCATTCAGCGGATTTCCGAGCAGCCGCTGGACAGCGAACTGGGCAGTTTTAACCTGGTGACCTACCGTGATTCGGTGGAAGGCGACGTGCACATGGCACTGACCCTGGGCCACATCTGCGCCGAAGAACCGACCCTGGTGCGGGTGCACAACATGGACCCGTTGCGTGACCTGCTGATGGTCAAGCAACCGGGCCGCTGGAGCCTGCGCGCCGCCATGACCGCGGTTGCCGAGGCGGGCAGCGGTGTGGTGTTGCTGCTCGGCCATCCGCTGGAAGGCGACGTGCTGCTTGCGCATATCCGCGAAAGTGCCGATGCCGCGCCAGCGAAAACCCCGACCACCTACAGCACCGTCGGTGCCGGTTCGCAGATCCTGCGCGACCTGGGCGTACGTAAAATGCGCCTGATGAGTTCGCCAATGAAGTTCAATGCGATATCCGGATTCGATCTGGAAGTTGTAGAATACGTGCCCTCCGAATAAAGCAGGCGCTTCGTCGCGCTGCCATTCGTGTCCAAACCCTCCACAGGCCGCTGATTTGCGGCCTGGCTCTTTAGAATGAGAACTCCGGAATGACCCTGAAGACCATCGAAGGTACCTTCATCGCCCCCAAAGGTCGCTATGCTTTGGTGGTTGGCCGCTTCAACAGCTTCGTCGTCGAAAGCCTGGTGAGCGGTGCCGTTGACGCCCTGGTACGCCACGGTGTGAGCGAAAGCGACATCACCATCATCCGTGCCCCGGGTGCCTTCGAAATCCCGCTGGTGGCACAGAAAGTCGCCCAGCAAAGCGAATACGCCGCGATCATCGCCCTGGGCGCCGTGATCCGTGGCGGTACCCCGCACTTTGAATACGTAGCGGGCGAGTGCACCAAGGGCCTGGCCCAGGTGTCCATGGAGTTCGGCGTACCGGTTGCTTTCGGTGTCCTGACTGTCGATTCGATCGAACAGGCCATTGAGCGTTCCGGCACCAAGGCCGGCAATAAGGGCGCTGAAGCTGCACTGTCCGCCCTGGAAATGGTCAGCCTGCTGGCGCAGTTGGAGGCCAAGTGATTAGCGACGAGCACGATCGTTTCAACCCGCGCGATCCAAAACCTGCGGATGCTGGCAAACCATCGAAAAGCGCCAAGCGTCGCGAAGCCCGTCAGCTCGCGACCCAGGCCCTGTATCAATGGCACATGGCTCGGCAGTCGCTGAACGAGATCGAAGCGCAGTTCCGGGTCGATAACGATTTCACCGATGTCGACGGTGCCTACTTCCGCGAAATCCTTCACGGGGTTCCAACGAAGAAAGTCGAAATCGACGAAGCACTGAAGCCGTGCCTGGACCTGGCCCTTGAAGAACTCGACCCGGTTGAACTGGCGGTTTTGCGCCTGTCCACCTGGGAGTTCATGATGCGTGCGGACGTACCGTACCGCGTCGTGATCAACGAAGGCGTCGAGCTGGCCAAGGTCTTCGGTGCCACCGACGGCCACAAGTTCGTCAACGGCGTGCTCGACAAGCTGGCTCCACGGCTGCGTGAAGCCGAAGTAAAGGCGTTCAAGCGCTGAGTGCGGCGCTGATTGCCAATGGGTGAGTTCGAGCTGATTCGCCACTACTTCGCCGCTGCGCCCTGTGCGCAAGGCGGCGAAGCGGTTGCGCTGGGCATTGGTGACGATTGCGCCTTGCTCAGCCTGCCGCCAGGTGAACAGTTGGCGATCTCCACCGACACGCTGGTGGCCGGGGTGCATTTCCCGGCTGTCTGCGACCCTTTTCTGCTCGGTCAGCGTTCGCTGGCCGTTGCCGCCAGTGACCTGGCTGCCATGGGCGCCACGCCCATCGGCTTTACCCTTGCCCTGACCCTGCCTGCGGTGCGTGCCGACTGGCTGCAGGCCTATGCCGGTGGCCTGAACCAGATGGCCCAGGCCTGCGGGCTGAGCCTGATCGGCGGCGATACCACCCGTGGGCCCTTGAGCCTGACCATGACCGTGTTCGGCCGCGTGCCGGGCGGCCAGGCGCTGACCCGCAGTGGTGCCCGTGTCGGCGACCTGCTGTGTGTTGGCGGCGATCTGGGCAACGCTGCCGGGGCATTGCCACTGGTATTGGCCGAGCGCCAGGCAGAGGCCCAGGTGGCCGAGCCGTTGCTGGCCCATTACTGGTCGCCGCAACCGCAGTTGGCGCTGGGCCAGGCACTGCGTGGCAAGGCAACGTCGGCACTGGACATCTCCGATGGCCTGCTGGCCGATTGCGGCCACATTGCCAAGGCCTCCGGCGTCGCTTTGCAGGTAGAGCTGGAACGCTTGCCGCTGTCTGCGGCCCTGCAAGCGCTGTTCGGCCGTGAAGGCGCGCAACAGGCGGCGCTGACCGGCGGGGATGACTATGTGCTGGCGTTCACCTTGCCCGAAACCGAACTTGCTCCGCTGCTGGCGGCCGGGTGGCCGATCCATGTCGTGGGGTGTGCAACCACTGGAGCCGGTGTCAGCCTGGTCGATGGCCAGGGACTGGACATCACCCCGGCAACCCGGGGCTATCAACATTTTAGGGAGCAACCGTGACCGATCACCCCAATCAGGTGCCTGCGGAAAACGTTCCGCCGTCGGTCTGGCGCAATCCGTGGCATTTCCTCGCCTTTGGCTTCGGCTCCGGGACCTTGCCCAAGGCCCCGGGGACCTGGGGTTCGCTGGTAGCATTGCCGTTCATCCCGTTGTGGCAGATGCTGCCCGACTGGGGCTACTGGCTGATGCTCGGCGTGACCATGCTGTTCGGCTTCTGGCTGTGCGGAAAAGTGGCCGATGACTTGCGCGTTCACGACCATGAAGGCATTGTCTGGGATGAAATGGTCGGTATGTGGATCACCCTGTGGTTGGTCCCGGAAGGCTGGCAATGGTTGTTGGCGGGCTTTTTGATGTTCCGGTTTTTTGACATCCTCAAGCCCTGGCCGATCCGCTGGGTCGACCGCCATGTGCACGGCGGTGTCGGCATCATGCTTGACGATGTGCTGGCGGGCGTCTTCGCTTGGTTGGGTATGCAAGTTCTGGTATGGAGCTTCACTTAAAAGGGAGTCGTACGATGCGCGGATGGCGAGTGGTCCTGTTGATGTTGGCGATGGTTGTCGGCGGCGTTCACGCCAGCGAGACAATTGAAGTGCCCGCGCAGGTACGACTGGCCAGCGAGCGTTGGGAGGATTACACCAACGCCGACGGCACCGGCATTGCCTGGGACTTGCTGCGCAAGGTATTCGAGCCTGCCGGGGTCAAGGTGGTGGTGCTGAGCGTGCCGTACAGCCGCGCCATCGGCCTGGTCAAGCGCAACGAAGCCGATGCCTGGGTGGGTTCCTACCATGAGGAAAGCGCCGACAACCTCTACCCGCGCTGGAACTTCGACACCGACCACATCTACGCCCTGAGCCTGGCCAGCAAACCTGTGCCTACTCAGCAAACCCTGGGACAGTTCAAGCTGTCCTGGGTGCGGGGCTACGACTACCAGCGCTACCTGCCGCATGTCGGCGAGTACCGTGAAGTGCAGCGCCGCGAAGGGATTTTGCCCATGCTCGAGCGGGGACGCGTGGACTACTACATCGACGCGCAAACCGAAGTCGACTACGTGATGGGCCAGGCACCGGAAAGCGAGCGCAGCAAGTTTCGCAGCACGCATATCGCCGAATTGCCCATGTACCTGGCGTTTGGCAAGACCGAAAGAGGCCGGGCGCTGCAGGCATTGTTCGATCAGCGCATGGACAAACTGGTCGCCAGTGGCGAGTTGCGCGAGATCTTCAAGCACTGGTCGCAACCCTACCCCTTCGACAAGGCCAAGCACCTGGAGTAGGACCAATCGTACTGTACGATGGGTTTGAACAAACATTCGGCCTAAGCAGCGCGTCCACATACTGATACAATCGGTTCACTTTATTCTTCAAGCTTTCAGATCAGGAGCACAAAGTGCCCGTCGTCTTTGTTGCCGCTTCCAAGCTGCCTACCCCGTTTGCAACGTTCACCATGCATGGTTTTCTCGACGAAGCCACAGGCCGCGAGCACGTTGTGCTCAGCCTGGGTGATGTAGCCGATGGGCAACCGGTGTTGGGGCGCCTGCATTCCGAGTGCCTGACCGGCGATGCCTTGTTCAGCCAGCGTTGCGACTGCGGCTCGCAACTTGAAGCGGCGTTGCAGGCCATCGCCCGCGAAGGCCGTGGCGTGCTGTTGTACCTGCGTCAGGAAGGCCGTGGTATCGGCTTGCTGAACAAGATTCGCGCTTACGAGCTGCAAGATGGCGGCGCCGACACCGTCGAGGCCAACGAGCGCCTGGGCTTTGCCGCCGACCAGCGTGACTACGGCATGTGCCAGCCGATGCTCGAGCACCTGGGGGTCAAGTCGCTGCGACTGATGACCAACAACCCGCGCAAGGTCAAAGCCTTGACCGGCATGGGGATTCCGGTAGCCGAGCGTGTGCCGCTGCACACCGGCCACAACCCGCACAACAAACACTACCTGGCGACCAAAGCCGGCAAGCTCGGCCACATGATGGGCAACGAGCACCAGAGCGAGGCCGGTCGGGCGTGACCCGCGCCGAGGTGCGTCGGCGTCTGGAGCTGGCCTGGTGGCAGTACCTGGCGGTGGCGCTGGCGCCATTGCTGGTGTTCGCCTGGGCGTTCGGTGATGTGCAGTCGCTGATCCCGATTCTGGCCATGCCGGTGTTTATCGCCGGCGTGGCCTCGATGTTTCTCAGCCTGCCGCGCTTCGGTGCCTACAAGCACGCACTGATCGCCACCCAGCAAGCCTTGAACACTGACGCCGAGCCCGCAGCCTGGATCGAACTGGCGCGGGTCCGGCGTGTGGGCATGCTGTTTGCCTGCCTGCCGGCTTGGGTGTCTGCGCTGTCGGTGTTTGTCGGCCTGGAAGCGGTACCGCAGATCCTGCTGGCCATTTCCACCCTGGTGTTGATGTACCTCTACCGTATCCCGCGTCAGCTGGGCTGATGCGCGGCATTGTGCTGCTGATCCTGCTGGCCGTGGCGGCACCGCTTGCGGCCGCGACGCGGGTGGTCAGCCTCGCGCCTTCACTGTCCGAAATCGTTGTCGAGTTGCAGGCCGCTGATGTACTGGTGGGCATGCTCGACGGCGGTGAGCGCCCGCCTGCATTGGCCGATGTGCCTTCGATCGGGCGCTACGGCCAGATCGATATGGAGCGCCTGCTCAGCCTCAAACCGGATTTGCTGCTGCTTTGGCCGGGCAGCGTGCCGCCGGCCCAGCGTGACCAGCTCAAGCGCCTGCGCATTCCTACTTACAGTGCCGAACCGCATGGCATCGATGAACTGATCGATCAGATTGAAGCTATCGGTGCGCAAATCGGGCGCCCGCAGCAAGGGCGGGTGCGGGCGCAGCAACTGCGTGAGCGGTTGCAGGTGTTACGTGCGCAGTACCATCGTGATCAGCCGATCCGGGTGTTTTATCAGGTCTGGGACAAACCCTTGTACACCGTGGGAGGCGGCCAGATTGTCAGCGATGCCCTGGCCGTTTGCGGCGCCCGCAATGTGTTCGCCGAGCTCAAGGTGCCGGCACCGCAGGTGAACCTGGAGACGGTGCTGTTGCGCGATCCCCAAGTGATTCTGGCCGGCGACCAGGCCCAGCTCGATGCCTGGAACGCCTGGCCGCAGGTCGATGCTGTGCGCCATGGGCGCTTGCTGCTGGTGCCGGACAAGGGCCTGGAGCGGCCCAGTGGGCAGATGATCGAGGCGACGGCGCGTCTGTGCCAGGTGATTGAGGCTAAAGTGCCGGCGTCCAGGTGACGCCGAGCAACCAGGTGCGGCCTTCTTCGCGATAGCCGTAGCTGGCGCCTTCATAACTGTACAAAGCCCGTGAATAGCCCTTGTCGAACAGGTTGTCGAGCTTGAGGTCGAGCTTGATTTCCGGGTTCAGCGTCCAGCTCCCGCGCAGGCCCAACAGGCCATAACCGCCCAGTTTGTTGCGATTGGCCTCGTCATCATAGCTGCTGCTCACGGCCTGCCAGCTGGCGCCCAGGCCCAACTGATCGAACTGCCGGTCCAGGTCCAGGCTCAGGGTGCGGCGGGCGCGACGGGCCAGGGTATGGCCGCTGTCGCGGTCGCGTGGGTCGATCATGGCTATGCCCAGGTTGCTTTGCCAGCCGAACCATTGCTGGTGCAGGGCGGTTTCGAAGCCGTTGATACGCGCGGAGGCAACGTTGGCCGGAATCGAATCGGCGCCAAAGATGATGGCATCACGCAGGTCGGTGCGATAAAGCGAGGTTTCGAGGCGGCTGGTTTCGCTTAACTGGCTGCGCCACTGCAGTTCGTAGCTTTTCGAGTGCTCGGGCTTGAGGTTCGGGTTGCTGTACTGCGGGTAATACAGGTCGTTGAACGTCGGGGCCCGAAAGCCTTCGGTATAGGAGAGCAGCAGGTCGTTGTTCGGGTTGACCGGCAGGGTGAGGCTGCCGCTCCAGCTGTTTTGTCCGCCGAACTGCTGGTTCTGGTCGCGGCGCAGGCCCAGTTCGGTGGAAAAGCTTTCACCCTTGAAACGGTGCTGGATGAAGGCGGCGCGGTTCCAGCGGCTGTCTTCGTCAAAGTCGGTGCTGCCATGGACACGGTCCTGGTACCAGTCGCCGCCAAGCATCAGGCTGTTCTGGTCGTCGAGGGTCAGGTCGTTCTGCCAGCTGACGGAATCGCGATAGGTATTGAACTCACTGGCGTCGTCGCTGAGCTTGTCGCGCTTTTTGTCGCGGTTTTCGCTGTGGCCCAGCTCCAGGCGCGAGTACCACAGTTCGCTGAACTGGGCACCGACGTAGGTGCCCAGGCTACTGACGGTGTAGTCGGTGTACGGCGCCTGGGCAAAGCTCTGGAAGGTGTCGAGGTCGAAGCGGCCATACGGATTGTCGTATTCGCTGCGGCCGCGGCTGTCGAGCAGGTTGAGGCCGGCTTCGACGTTGTCAGTGAAGCTGTGGCTAAGGCTCAGGTTGACCGACTTGTTGCGGTAGGCGTCATGGTCGCCGTCGCTGGGGTACGAGGTGTGGCTCCAGTCGATGCCCTGGCTTTCATCGAGGCTGGCCCCGAGGTTGAAGCGGGTGTTCTGGTCGCCACCGGACAGGCCCAGGCTGCGCTGCCAGGTCTGATTGCTCCCGGCCGCCAGGCGCAGGCGTGGTTGCAGGCCTTGTTGTGCACTGCGGCGGGTGAAGATCTGGATCACCCCGCCAATCGCATCGCTGCCGTAAACCGCAGAGCGTGAGCCGCGCAATACCTCGACCCGCTCGATCTGATCGACATTGAGAAATTGCAGGCCACTGTCGCCAGAGGTGGCATTGGCGATGCGCACGCCGTCCACCAGTACCAGGCTCTGGGCGGTCTTGCTGCCACGGATGTAGATGCCCGGGACACTGCCGCGCCCGCCGGTGGGGGCGACTTGAACACCGGGAACCCGGGTCAGCAGGTCAGTAACGCTGGACGGCTGCAGGCGGTCGATATCATCACGAGTGAACACCGTGTTGGCGGCGCTGGTCTGCGTGCGGTCCTCAACCTGGCGGTTGGCGCTGATCAGGGTGTCGGGCAGCTTCAGGGCGCTGTCGCGGTCGATGGGGTCGGCCAGCAGGGTGGCGGGCAGGCAGAGCAGGAGCGGGGTCAGGCGATAGAGCTTCATGGTTGTTCCATTGCTATCGCGGGCAAGCCCGCTCCCACAAAATCCTGTGGGAGCGGG
>NZ_JADUCM010000026.1 GCF_016009175.1 Pseudomonas alkylphenolica | reverse complement strand
CAGATGTGTTTAAGAGACTAATCCGCGAGGATGGCGGCGAGGCGCTGCCGGTGGCAATGGATGTTACCGACCGCGCCAGCGTCGAAGCCGCCTTCGACAGCGCCGAGGCCGCCTTCGGTACGGTTGACGTGGTGCTCAACAATGCCGGCGTCGGCGACAGCCAGCGCGTGCTGGAGCTCAGCGAAGAAGACTGGCGCCCCATGATCTCGACCAACCTCGACGGCGTCTGGCGTGTGGCCCAGTGCGCGGCGCAACGCCTGGCGCGCGCCGAGCGTGGCGGCAGTATCGTCAATATCGCCTCGATGCTCGGCCTGCGCGTGGGCACCGGCTACAGCCATTACTGCGCGGCCAAGGCCGGCGTCGTGCAACTGACCAAGTCGCTGGCACTGGAACTGGCCCGACACGACATCCGGGTCAACGCCATCGCACCGGGCTACTTCATCACCGAGATGACCGACGGCTATTTCGACAGCGAAAAAGGCCAGGCCTACATCCGCGCGGCAGTCCCCATGCGTCGCCTGGGCAAACTGGATGAGCTTGACGGACCCTTCCTGCTGCTGGCCAGCGAAGCCGGCGCCTACATGTCCGGCGCAGTGCTCTCCGTCGATGGCGGGCAGTTGGTGAGCAGCCTGTAACCAGCACCGGGGCGGCCGCACAGACCGTCCCGGTACCGCTACGCTTTAGCGCGTCAGTTCACGCGTTTGACCGCTGGCGGCAACCACTGGCCGCTGAGCACTTCAGGTTTCGGCCAGTAGGTGCGGATGGTCAGTTCGAAATCGCTGCCGGGGGCTGGCAGCCAATTGTCCTGCTTGTCCTTGCCCGGGTTGTCATGCTGGACGTACAGAGTCAGCGAACCATCGTCGTTGTAGCGCAGGTGCTTGCTGTTCTTGGTGCCCAGCGAATAACGGTTCAGGGCGTTGGGCGCGAAGAAATGCAGCGGATCGTACAGGGTCAGCGACCAGAAGCCGTCCACCGGGGGTGTCTGGCCTTTGGCGAAGGTCACGGTGTAGCGGTTTGCGCCGTTGAGGCGCCCGTCCTTGTCGTCCACTTCGGCAAAAAAGTAGCGGGTTTCCTCCGGCTGGTTGGTGTACATGTTGGATTTCGCCGTGGCCGTACGCGTCAGGTAGTCATTGCCCCAGCGCGCGACATTGGTCGGGGTGTTCCAGCCGCCGGGCAGGCGTGAGCCATTGGTGCGGAAGGAAAACAGCGGCGCCACCACCTGTGCCTCGGTATCCACCGCCGCCTGGACGATGGCTTTTTTCACCGCCGGGTCCTTGGCCGCCGCCTCCAGCAAGGCCTTGATCATCGCATAGCGGCTTTCCTCTCCGGCCAGTGGCGACACCTTGGCGATTACCTGCGGCAACTGGTCGAAGAATTTTTCCGGGTCGACCCAACGGGTCTCGCTGGACGACTTTTGTGCCGCAGGAAAATGCGGGGTTTTGCTCCAGTCCTTGCTGACCGCTTTACCGGTGTACTGGCTCAGCGGGTAGACCACCACCTGATTGAGGGTCGCCTTGATGGCGTCGCGGTCCTGCTGGCTGTCATCCATGAACACCCGCGGGCCGATCGCCACCAGTTCGGTCGGTGCTTTGATCACCCCGGCAATGCCGTCCGGTACCGTGCCCTTCCAGTTCGGGCCGACGACCAGGTAATTGCCCGGTTGCGTACCGTACTGTTTACCCAGTGTGGAGAACTCTTCGCTGCGGGCGTCGTACAACGCGTACACCCAGTAGCGATCGCCGAAATCCGGCACTTGCAGCACGACCGGCTCGTCGTCGGTGGCACCGTAGCCGAAGCCGTAGACCACATCCTGGTTGGGGTGCGCCACCCAGCGTTGTTGCGGCGAGATGTAGTCGCTGAGCATGCTGATGTAACCGGTCGGCGCCGCCGGCAGAAAGCCGCCCATCAGTCCCGGCTCCGGGGCAGCGGAAAACGCGGTGCGGCGATTGAAGGCGTTGACCAGCGGCCAGCCCCACAGGTAAGTGTCCTGGGCAATTACCCGGGCACTGGACGGGGTGATCACGGTGCCTGCCGGAATGCCAGCCACCTCATTGGCCGGTTTGCTTGCGGAGTAGGTGGCAGCCTGTACGCCCCCCACGGCCGACGCCCCAAGTGCCAGCGCCAGCAATGAACGGCAAAATAGTGTGCTCATCGGTATCAAACTCCATGTGTAGTGATCGGGGAATGCAGAAAAAAAGACCTGGCCCCAGTTAAGGGCCAGGTTGTTCGGCAATGCGTCCGACAAGGTCGATGATCGGTAGCCGCGGCTCAGTGAGGCGCAGTTGCCTTGGGCGAACGCAGCAACCACGCCGCCAGCGCCGGCAGCAGCAGGATGGCGCCGAGCAGATTGACCAGGAACATGAAGGCCAGGAGGATGCCCATGTCGGCCTGGAACTTCAGTGAGGAGAAGGCCCAGGTGGCGATCGACAGGGTCATGGTCACTGCGGTGAACACAGACGCCGTACCGCGCTGCTTGAGCGCCTCGACGAAGGCGTCGCGCAGGCTGGCACCGCGCCCATCCATCTCGTGCTTGATCCGCTCGAACAGGTAGATGCCGTAGTCCACCCCTACCCCCACGCCCAGGGCGACGACAGGCAGCGTGTTGACCTTCACACCGATGCCCAGCAGGGCCATCAGGGCGTTGCACAACACCGTGACCAGGGCCAGGGGCAGGATCACGCACAGGGTGATGCGCAGCGAACGGAACATCCACAGGCACAGCAGCGTCACCGAGGCAAACAGCGCGCTGTTCACCAGTTTGTCGCCGGCATGCACCACTTCGTTGGTGGCCGCCATTACGCCGACGTTGCCGGAAGCCAGTTCGAAGCTGACCTGATCATTGTCGTAGGCGGCCTTGAACGCCTTGATCTTGTCCATCAGCGTGGTGATGGTGTCCGCCTGGTGGTCGCGGGTATAAATCGACACCGGGATCGCATTGCAGGCGCTGTTCATGTACTCGGTGCCAACCCGGGTGGCAAAGCCGACGCCCTGGGCAATCTGCGCCGTGGGTTCGGGCAGCACGCGCCACTTCAGGTCGGTCTCGGCATAAGCCTGGGTGATATTGCCGACAAAACTGGCCAGGCTGCGCACCGACGACACGCCCTCGTCCTGGCGCAGGAACAGCTCCAGCTCGCCAATCGGATCGAGCACTTCACGTTTTACACAAGGTGTCTCTTCATTGCCCTTGGCCCGTGCGATGACCTGCAGCAGATCGACACCAATGGCGAAGTCCCGGGTGATCACCGCCACATCCTGGTTGTAGCGTGAATCGGCGCGCAGTTCGGGTACACCTGCTCCGGTGTCGCCCACATGCAGGTGCCGGGCCTGAAGCAGACCGACGACCAGCAGCACGGCGGCAACGCCCAGCACACCCAGGGCACCACGGCGGGTTGCCAGTACCCCCAGGCGCTCCCAGAGGCCGGCGCCCAGGGTTTCCTTGCCGCGCAGCTTTTGCGCATCGGCGGCACTCAAACGCATGAACGACAGCAGAATCGGCAGCAGCATCTTGTTGGTGACGATCATCACCGACACACCCAGGGTCGCGGTGATGGCAAGCTCGCGGACCATCTCGATGTCCACCAGGGCAATCACCACAAAGCCCAGGGCGTTGGCCAGCAACGCAACCGCGCCGGGGATGAACAGCTTCTGGAAGCAGTTGCGCGAGGCGGTTACGCCATCGGCCCCGTTGAGGGTTTCGAGCTTCCAGGCGTTGGTCATCTGCACTGCATGGGACACGCCGATCGAGAAGATCAGGAACGGCACCAGGATCGACATCGGGTCCAGGGTCAGCTTGACCAGCGGCAGCAGGCCAAGCAACCAGATGACCGGCACCACCGCACAGATCAGCGCCCAGCCGGTGAGCATCAGCGACCCCGAGTACCAGAACAGCAGCACCGCGGTAATGACAAAGGCGATGATGAAAAACACCAGCACACCGGACGCCCCTTCAGCGATGTCGCCAATGGATTTGGCAAAACCGATGATGTGGATGCTGATGTCGGCGTTCTGGTTGTCCTGACGGATCTGCTCCAGCTTGCGCGCCACGTCCTGCAGGTCCAGGCGCTGCCCGGTAAGCGGATCGGTTTCCTGCAGGTTGGCCACGACCATGGCTGAAGACAGGTCGCTGGAGACAATCCGCCCGACCCAGTCGGATTTCAGCGTGCGCTCGCGCACCTGGGCGATCTGCTCGGGTGTGCCGGCATAGCTGGAGTCCACCAGGTTACCGCCGGTGAAACCGTCCTCGACCACTTCGGTGTAGCGCACATTGGAGGTGAACAGCGACGTTACCGAACTGCGCTCCACGCCACTGATGAAGAACACTTCGTCAGAGACTTTGCGCAAGGCGGCCATGGCCTCGGGGGTGAACACCTCGCCCTTGTTGTTTTTCACCGCCACCAACACTTTGTTGGCGCCGCCAAAGTCCTTCTGATACTGCAAGAAGGTCTTCATGTACTCATGGTGCAGCGGGATCATCTTGAAGAACCCCGCCTCCACTTTCAGCTGACTGGCGCTGTAACCCAGCCCCAGGGTGATCAGGATGAACAACGCCAGCAGCGGCTTGCGTTGATGGAAAATCCAGTACGACACCCGCCCCACCATACCGCGGGAAAAATCCTGGCGTGCCAGGTGGTCGTCCTTGTGCAGCGCTTTCTCTTGCATGCTCATGAATCAGTCCTGCCCTGTTGTTGCAAGCGAAGCGAACGACATCACCCCGTGATCGCCGACCGCTATCAGCTGACTGTCACCGTGCTCGATGGCCCGCGCCAGGCTGGCGTGCGTAGAGGGCAAGGCGAAGAAGTGCCCGCCCTGATCATCACTGGCCAGTAGCACGCCACTGTTGCCCAGCAGCAGGATGCGCCCTGACTTGAGCTGCAGTGCCCCGTTGAAGGCGAACGTGGTGTGGGTATCGCGCTGCTCCCAGGTCTGTCCGCCATCGCCCGAATACCAGAGGTTGCCGCGCATGCCATAGACCAGCAGGCCGCCACCCTGCAGTTGCAACGCACCGAACAGGCTCCCGGCGTAGGGACTTTCCAGTGCCTGCCAGGTCTCGCCACGGTCGGCGGAGCTGGCCAGGGTGCCGCTTTCGCCGACCATCAGCCAGCGGCCATCGGCCAGGGCAATGATCTGCGCGATATGGCGGTCGAAGTCCTCGTCCAGCACGCTGTGGCGCTGCCAGGTCACGCCGTTGTCCGTCGACAACAGGTACAGGCCAAAGGCCCCCCAGGCGGCCATGCGCCCGTCGCCCAGCGCCGCTACCCCCAACAGCGCATCGCCGTTGGTATCGGCTTCAACCGCTTGCCAGTGGCGTCCACCGTCTGTGGTGCGCAACAGCGTGCCGCCGTGGCCGACCGCGACGCCCTGGTTGGCATCGACAAACGCCACGCCGGTGAGGGTGCGGGTCGAGGGCGTACGGATGCTTTGCCATGGGTCGCCCTGTTTGTCGGCACGCAGGACCACACCGCGCTCACCGACGGCCACCAGGCTGTCGCCGGGCGCGGTGACATTGAGCAGCAACACCTGCTGCGGTCGAATCGGGTAGTCCAGCGCCGGCGGCTCGGCCTGGACATGCGTGGCGAGCAGGCACAAACCTGCAAGCGCCGGTAGATGGCGTAGCAACATGAAGGTAACTCCAGCGATCAGATGGACCACACGCGGTGGTCCATTGCGCAATCAGCGAAGGGGGTGGCGGGTCACTTGCCCATGCGCCGCAGCGCGTCAGGCTGGAAGTCGACAAACCGGCCCTTGGTACCAAAGGTCCACGGCTGCCCCTCTTCGTTGCCAAGGCCGGCGAGGTAGTAGCTGCCGTTGCTCAGGTCATGCCAGATGTTGGCGCGGTACCATGGCACCTGGGCATCGTAGAACTGCACCATCGGGTGCACGCCGATACGCCACAAGGTACCGCGGGTGTCGTAGGCATCGGTGGCCAGCACGGTCCAGGAGTCTTCGTCGAGGAACATCACGCGTTTGCCGTACACATGCTTGGCGTCCTTGCGCAGCGTGCCTTCTACCACCCAGACACGGTGCAGCTCGTAACGCATGAAATCCGCGTTGGGCGTGTTGGGCGTCAGTACCTCTTTGTAAGGGGTTTCCTTCGCGCCGAGTTTGTAGGCGTTGTAGGGCACGTACATTTCCTGCTTGCCGACCAGCTTCCAGTCAAAGCGGTCCGGGGCGCCGTTGTAGCCGTCGAAGTCGTCGGTTACGCGAAGGCCTTCGGTGCCGTCGTTGACGTTGTCGTAGGCCAGGTCAGGCGCGCGGCGCACGCGGCGCTGGCCAACGTTGTAGATCCACGCCGAACGCACTTCCTTGACCTGGTCGATCGGCTCGTGCACCAGTTGCACTGTACCGGCCAGCGTGGCTGGCGAAATGAAACGTGCCGAGTAATTGAGCAGGCGGTTGTCCGACTGTTTGTCCATGTTGGTGTCGAACACCCGGTTTTCCTGGATGCGCACGGTGTAGTAGTCACCGCTGCTGCGCACCGGGAACGACGCGTAGGTACGTTGCAAACCACCACCCAGGTAGCGCAGGTTGTGGTTCCAGACCGCTTCCAGGCCGTTGCTCGGGATCGGGAACGGCGTGGTGGTGCCATTCAGGTTGCTGACCCCGAAGCCGTTGAGCTGGGCATTGACTGCCTCCTGGCGGACCTTCTGGGCCACAGCGTCCGGCACTGTTGCAGTACGGTGCGTCGGGTACACCGGCATCTTGAAGTTGGGGTACTTGGCCAGCAACGCCTGCATACCCGGGGTGACCTTGTCCTTGTACTGGGCAAGGTTCGCTGCCGTGATGGTGAACAACGGCTTTTCGCTGGCGAACGGGTCGACATAGCCCTGCGCGGGTGTCCAGCCGGCCGGCGCCTGTTTCAGGCCACCGCTGTACGCGGGGATCGAGCCATCGGCATTACCGGCCATTTCGCCGCCCAGCGGCGTGAGGTCCTTGCCCAGGCGGGCAGCCTGGTCGGCGGTGATTTGTGCCTGCGCCATGCCGCTCAAGGCAAGCAAGGTGACAGTCAGGCCGGCAACGTGTGCGGCGCGGAGGGGCGTTTTCATCGAAGTAACCTCTTGTTGTTCTTTTAGAAGCTGTAGCTGTAGCTTGCGGCGTAGAAATCACGGTCGTGCAGCGGGTCGTACTCGGCACTGTTGTCGAAACTGACGTAGCTGAAGTCGAGCTTGTGCTGCTTGTTGTAATCGAAGGTCACACCCACGGCCGAGGTGACACGGCCTTCGTTGAACTGGCCATCCATCGACACCCCGTCAACGTCCTGGCCGAGGAAGGCGTAGGGCGATGTGGTCACGCTGGTACCAAGGAAGTTGTTGTAATCCAGTTGCGCGCGCAGGCGATAACCCCAGGCAAAGTCGGTGACATAGCCATCGTTCTTGCAACCGGCCGGGCTTGCATTGACCAGGCTTGGCACCGGGCTGCTGCAGGTGTTGCCGCCGGCCGGAATGGTCGATGACGAACCCAGCCCGTAGATGAAGCCGCGCCCGTAGCGGCGGTCGCCTTCATCCTGCGGCGTGCTGTTCCACTGGAAACCGACTTCGGCGACTACCGTCAGGTTGTCGGCCTTGAGCACGTTGGGGAACACATTGACGCCGTTGACCTGCAACTGGGTCTTCTCGAAGCGATCCCATCCGGCGGTAAAGGGCGAGCTTTGCAGTTTCACCTGCTGCAGCAGGTTGGCGGCCGGGCCGATGCCGGCCAGAGCACCGTTGAGCAGGTCGGCACCGTTGATCTGCGCCGGCTGGTTCGGTGAGTAGCTGAGCTCCGAGCCGATCGACCAGCCACCGAGGGTGGTGGTGAAGCTCAAGCCGAACAGGCGAATGTCTTCCGGGTACTCCCAGCTCGGGCCGACGAACTGGCCGGCGGCGTTGTGCGCGACGGCGCCCGGCGTACCGCCATTGGGGAACTCGGACAAGGCGGCAGAGTCGGTGCTGCGCATGCCCAGGTAAGGGGTACGCGAGTGGTAGTTCAGGTAGTACAGGCCCAGCTCGCCATCCAGCGCATCGACTGGCAAGCGGAAGGCCACGCCCCACTGCCCGCTGTCGTGCGGGTCCTTGCCTTTCACTTCCGGCAGGTAGGCACCGGCAGCGATCTTGTCCGGCGACGACGGGTTGGTGCCGCCCAGGAAGGTGCCCAGCTGGCAATCGCCAAAGTCCTGGCCGATGGCGCTTTCAGTGACCGACCAGTAGTGACCACAGCCTTCGATGGCGGTGCTCTCGTACTTGAGCTGGTAGAACGCCTCCATCGATATGCCCGCTGGCAGGCCGATGTTGAGGTAGCCCATCCACACCGGAATCAGTGCTTCCTTGAGCTCGGTGCCCGGCCGGCGCAGCGCCGGCACGTCCAGCGGGTTGATCTGGTTGATACCCTGGATGAAGATACTTTCGCCCCAGTTCACCACCTGCCGGCCGAGACGCACCTGAACCGGGGTTTCGTCCATGTAGAAGGTGTTGTAGACGTAGGCATCGAGCAGGTACAGGCCACTGAATTTCTGCAGGTCGGCGTAGCCGTCGTCATTGAGCGGCTTTTTCCGGTAGCCGTTGGAGGCGCTGCCGAAATTGACGTCTTCGTCCTTGAGTGCGTAGTCGTACCAGCCCTTGACCCGCACCAGGCCACCGAGGTCGCCGTTGCGCAGCGACAGGTCGGTGACGAATTTACCGATGGTGGAGAACCGGTCACCTTTGTCGTAGTTCAGGTTACCCCCGTCTACCGAACCGCCAGTGCCCCCCGATTTTCCCACCAGTGCGCCGTTGGCAGCACTGTAGAGGTCATTGTCCTGGCCCTCGGCCCGCCATTGAGAGCCGACCGATAGCGTTGTGTTCCACTCGCCTTCCCAACCATTTTCCATCTGGAAAGGCAGCGCGTTGGCCGCCCCGGCAGATGCCAGGGCCATCGCTGCAACCAGGGGCTTGAGGACACAACGAACAGCGTCAGTGTTGTAGTGCATGCGCGTCTCCGGCACCGCCCTTGCCACGCAAATCCGGGACTGGTTTGCGGGGTGAGCGTTCTTGTTGGTTTGCGCAAGAATGCCCACAGGCGACACAGAATCATTTGTCTGCTGCTGTCAGGAATTTGTCATTTGCTGCCAGATGTCGAAATTTCATCTCGACATGAGGTAAAACTGCAGGGCGTTATCCTGTTGAACAACAATAAGAAAGAACTGCCTATGACAGCCTTGATCAGAACCACGTCGCTCACGGGTTTCCCCGCGCTGGTGCGCGACCTGGGCGGCGACCCCGACCAGTTGCTGCGCCAGCTGCAGATCGACCCGAAAACGCTCGACAAAAGCGGTGCGGTGATCCCCTACCGGGCGATGATCAACCTCCTTGAACTGTGCGCCGAGCAATTGAAGTGCGTGGATTTCGGTCTGCGCCTGGCAGAGCGCCAGAGCATCATGATTCTGGGGCCCATAGCGGTGGTTGCGCAGAACGCGCGGGATGTCGGCGAGGCATTGAACGAGACAGTGCGCTTCCTGCACACCTACAGCCCTGGGGTGCTGGTGTACCTGGACAGCGAGATCGACCCGGGGCGCCACCACCTGATCTATGAATTGCGCCTGCGCCCTGCCCCTCGCCAGACACAGATCATCGAGCTGTCGCTGGGGGTCATGTTCAAAGTGCTGCAGATGCTCTTCGGGCCGGGCTTTCGCCCGCATTCGGTGCATTCACGCACCGAGGCGCGCTTGCCGCAGGGCCGCTATCAGCGCTTTTTCGGGGCACGCACCTACTTCGGCCAGGCGCAGAACGCGCTGGTACTGTTGCCCGAACACCTGAGCAAGCCGATCGACCAGCACAACCGCCAACTGCACGACACCATGATGGATTACGTCAGCAGTCTGGACGCGGCGAACGCGATGGGGATTCACAGCCAGGTCGAAGACGCCATCCGCCGCCTGCTGCCAACGCAGCGCTGCGCCCTGCCACTGATTGCCGAGCAGTTGGGCATGCGCGAGCGCTCGCTGCAACGGCGCCTGGCTGAACAGGATCAGGTGTACGAGGACATGGTCGAAACGGTGAGGCGCGAGCTGGCCGACCTCTACCTGAGTGAAGCGCAGATGCCCATGGCGCAAATCGCCGGCCTGCTCGGTTATGCCGAACAAAGTTCGTTCAACCGCGCTTGCCGGCGCTGGTATGGCACTTCTCCGCGCCAGCGGCGCAACCAATTGCGCGCTATTGGCCCGGGCGATGCTTACGTGTAGGTGAGCATGATCTTCGCGTGCAGGTCGGGCTGGGCCAGTGCTTCAAAGGCAGCGCTTACCCCGTCCAGCGTCACCCGCTCGGTGATCATCGGTGCCCCGTCCAGAGTGCCGTCGGCCAGTGCGTACAAGGTCTGAGCGAACTCCTCGCCGGTGTAGCCGAAGGAGAAATGCACGTTCATTTCCTTGCCGATACCGATCAGCGGCTCGATCCGGTCGCTTTCCATGCACACCCCGACAACGATCAGGCGCGAGCGCGGCGGCGCATTCTGCAGTACCTGCTGGATCAGCCCTGGCACTCCCACGCACTCGAATACCACACACGGCCGCGGTTGCGGGCCGAGCCCCAGCAGCGCCATCGGGCCGTTGATGTCGTAGCCTTCGGGTGCCGCAACTTGCAGCCAGGAGGTGTAAGGTGACTGCTCCGCCGGGTTGACCACGACATCCGCGCCCATTTTCTCGGCCAGCGCCCGTCGCCCGGCGCTGAAATCTGCCGCTACCACCGGGCCGATGCCGCGCGATTTCAGAATGGCGATCATCGCCAGGCCAATCGGCCCGCAACCGATCACCACCGGTACTTCGCTGCCATCGAGGCGCGCCCGGTTTACCGCATGGGCGGCCACAGTCAGCGGCTCGGTCAACGCCGCCAGTTCTGCCGGCAGATCGCCCGGCACCGGCAGCAACATCTGCTCGGCGAGCACCATCTGTTCACCGTAGCCACCGGGGTAGCGGTTGGAAAAACCGATGTGATGGAACTGCTGCGGGGTGATCACAAAGGGCAACGAACAGACGCGGGTACCCACTTTGAGCTTCTTGTCGCTACCCGGCCCGTGATCGAGAATCTCGGCGCAGTACTCATGACCAAACACCAGGTCCTGGCGGGCATCGAACGCGATCGGAATGTTGCCGCGTTTGAAGTTGGCCAGTACATGCTCGCAATGGTGGAACATGTGCAGGTCCGAGCCGCAAATACCGCACGCCAGGGTTTTGACCAGCACCTCGCCCTGCCCGGGTACCGGGCTTGCAATCGAATCAACCTGCAACTGTTGGTCACGCATGACAACGGCTTTCATGGAGTTTCTCCGAATTCAGGGGTAAGCCGCCTGAAGCGGCGGCGTGTAACGATCAGTGCAACTGGCCGACTTCGCGCAGCCAGGCCTCGGAACGGCGTAGTCCTTCCTCCAGGCTGACCTTCGGCGCATAACCCAGCAGGTTCCGCGCTTTTTCGATGGAAATGCCCCCGGTGCGGGAGAACATGTACATGGTGTCCGGCGTCACTTCGTTGGCCCGCCCCAATTTGCGGTTCAGGTACCAGAGGCCATGCGTGAGGGTGACCGCCAGCCACAGCGGCAGGCTGCGTGGCGAGCCGGAGCGCCCGGCCCAGCGCCAGTGGTTGCTGAAGAACTGCTGGCAACTCACCGATTGCGCGGCACTGATGTGGAAGATCTGCCCGCTGGCCTGGGCCAGGCCGGCCGCCAGCATCACACCGTCGAGCAGGTCGTCGATGTACACCGGTGTCCAGCGCCCTTTACCGCCATCGGGCAGGATCAGCGCGCCGGCCTTGGCCATCTTCAGCGGTTCGCTGAGCCAGGCGCGCGAGCCGGGGCCGTAAACATCCCCGGGCCTGACGATGGTGCAGTCGATCTCACCGGCCGCGTGCGCTGCCAGCACCATGTGCTCGCTGGCACCTTTGGCGACGCCGTAACGGTACTGCTCGCCGATCACCACGTCGCAGCGCTCGGTGGCCTGCTCCGGGTACTGCCAGCCCAGGGCGGCAATCGAGGAAAACTGCACAAAGCGTTTCGCGCCACTGCTGATGGCGACGTCCAGGCAGTTGCGCACGCCACGCACCGACACGTCGCGGTACAGCTTCCAGGGCGCCGCCAGCGACACCACGGCCGCCGTGTTGATGAACAGTTCACAGCCGCGGGCATGTTCGGCCCACTGCTGCGGCCGGGTCAGGTCGCCGGCAACCACGTTGTTGGCCGGGTCGGCGCGCAGGTCCATGCCCCGCACCTCGGCACCCAGCGCCCGGTAGCGGCGCGCCAGGGCCTGGCCGATAAAACCGCTGGCACCGGTAATGAAAACCGAACGCGGCACGTCGGGGCTTTGCCCCTGGGCACCGGTCGGCATAGCGGGATGGCTCATCGAGCACTCTCCAGTCACGGTCATGAAGGACGGGCGCGGTTACACCCGTCCACGCAGGTCAGCCAATGGTGTAGCCGGCTTGCCCCGGGCGAATGTAGCGGGCCGGTTCCAGGCCGCGCTCTTTCACCAGGCGATCAATGATCTGGATAATGTCGGTGGCATCCATGACGTTGACGTAGTTACCGTCCTGGTCGAAGTTGATGTTGGCGCCGTGAACCACCATGACGGTGTCGGTCGGTTCGGTGTTGTCTGCAGGGACGCTGAAGGTGTGGATCGAGCCACCTGGCTCGTACAGGTAGCTACCGGCGGTCTGTGGCTGGTCCGGGTATTCGACGTAGTTCCATTTGCCGGAGAGCGTGAAGAAATGCACCGGGCCGGTGTGGTAGTGGCAAGGCAGGCGCACGCCGGGCTGGAAGATCACCCGCAGGGTCCAGATGCCCAGGTTGGGATCAAGGTACAGCGGCTGCACGTCGACGCCGGGGAAATGCGGCGCCATGGCGTCGCGGTAGATCGGCATCTCGTGGGTGTTGAGGGTCAGCAGTTCTTTATGGTCGAAAACCGGGGTGGGCATAGCCATTATTATTGTCCTCTTACAGGCGGTTTCGGGGTTGTGTGTCAACGCCTCCATACTGCGGTCGGGCCCGCCCAAGAAATTGACATTTGCCGCCATGGTTTTGTCATTTGCCGTCAGCGCATAACACCCACAAAAACGAAAACGGCCCCCTGCGGCAATGCCGGCGGGCCGTTGTCAGGTCAAGCGGTCAGTCGCTGAAGTCAGCCACCCTGTTCCTGATAGCGCATGAATTTTTCGAGCATCTGGTCCACGGTAAAACTGGCCGGACGCTGACGCGGCGGGAACGCCTTGAAGGTGCCGAGGAACTGTTGCACGCGGATCATCGCTGGCAGTGCAACCACCGCCACTTTCTTGTCCCACCAGACGTTGTAGCTGTTGGAGTCGGTGTCGGCGCGTTCGTAAGGATCGCGGCGCAGGTTGAACACCTTGGGAATGCGCAGCTGCACAAACGGGTCGCGCCAGACATCGAAACGCTGCGCGCGTTGTTCGGCGAACACCACCTTCCAGTCGCCATCGCGCATGCCCAGCAACTGGCCGTCATCACTGAAGTAGTAGAAGTCCTTGCGTGGCCCGCTCGGCGCCTGCCCCGTCAGATACGGCAGGAAGTTGTAGCCGTCCAGGTGCACCTTGAACGACTTGTCACCTGCCTGGTAACCATTGAGCAACCGCTCTTTCACATCAGGTACACCAGCTGCCGCCATCAAGGTAGGTACCCAGTCCTGGCTGGACATGATGTCGTTGGACACCTTCATCGCCTTGAAATGGCCAGGCCAGCGCACAATGGCCGGCACGCGGAAGCCGCCTTCCCAGTTGGTGTTCTTCTCGCCCCGGAACGGCGTGATGCCGGCGTCCGGCCATTGGTTGAAGTGCACGCCGTTGTCGGTGGTGTACAACACAATGGTGTTGTCAGCGATCCCGAGGTCATCGAGTTGCTTGAGCAACTGCCCGACATGACCGTCATGTTCGACCATGCCGTCGTTATAGAAGCCCTGCCCGGATTTGCCCACGACCTTGTCGCTGAGGTGGGTGTAGTAATGCATGCGGCTCGAGTTGAACCAGACGAAGAACGGCTTGTCGGCCTTGGCCGCTTTGTCGATGAAGTTCATCGAGGCCTGGAGGAATTCCTCATCGATGGTTTCCATGCGCTTGCTGTTCAGCGCGCCGAGGTCTTCGATCTTGCCGTCGGCCAGGCTGTGAATCACCCCGCGCGGACGAATCAGCTTGTCGATGGCCGGATCACGGGTCCAGTCGGGGTCTTCCGGGCCTTCTTCGGCGTTGAGGTGATAGAGGTTGCCGAAGAACTCGTCAAAACCATGATTGGTCGGCAGAAACTCGTCGCGATCGCCCAGGTGGTTCTTGCCGAACTGCCCCGTGGCATAGCCCAACGGCTTGAGCAGTTCCGCCAGCGTCGGGTCCTGCTTCTGGATGCCTACCGGGGCACCGGGCACGCCGACCTTGGTCAGGCCGGTGCGCACCGGATGCTGGCCGGTGATGAACGCGGCACGGCCGGCAGTGCAGCTCTGCTCACCGTAGTAGTCGGTGAACATCGTGCCTTCCTGCGCCAGGCGGTCGATGTTGGGGGTCTGGTAGCCCATGATGCCGTGGCTGTAATGACTGATATTGGTGATGCCGATATCGTCGCCGAAGATCACCAGGATATTGGGTTTGTCTGCAGCCAGCAGCAGCGTCGGCATGCCGGCAATGCCAAGTGTCAATGCGGCGGCTGCGCACCTGCGCAGGAGTCGAGTGGCAACGTTCATTATTGTTATTCCTTGATTGACAGCGGTAGCGCGAGGCCCGTCAGAACTGCTTGAAGATCGCGCCGTAGCTGGCAGGTTTATGCACTGCGCCCACGCTCGCCGCAGACGCTGTGGATGCCGGGACAATACTGACGGCGCCTACCAGCTTGGCGGCGCCCAGACCGATGATGAGCAGTGCTCGCATGTGAACCTCCCACATTCGGCAAAACGCCGGTTGCAGTGTTGTTATTGGGGCTTTCAGTCTTGGCCAGGCGCGGGGGAATTTATTGGCTTTTTACGTCATGCTTTTCTCATTTCACGTCAGTCAAAAATATGCCGTGCCCTTGGGCTTAGCGACCTTTACTTCACGCGAAATCCGGTGGTAACTAAAAAAAAGCACGCTGCCTGCCATCAGGAATTGTCATGAAGAAAAACATGTTTGCCTTGTCTTTGCTCACCCTGGCCCTGCCCGCGTTTGCCCAACTGCCCGACACCCTGGCCACCGACGCTTACACCTACGGCTACTCCATCGATGAGGCCTACAAGTTCTTTTACGAAACGGCGGTGAAGACCGACACCCCGCTCAACCGCTTTCAGAACATTCGCCACCTGGCCGACGACACCTACACCGACCACCCGACCATCAACAACGACACCCTGCACCTGATGGGCTGGCTCGACGTCGCCGCGGAACCTGTGATCGTCAGCGTGCCGGACATGGACAAGGGCCGTTACTGGATCCTGCACACCATGGACATGGGCCACTACACCACCTCGATGATCGGCTCGCGCACCCGGGGCAACAAAGGCGGGCATTTCATGTTCGCCGCGCAGGACTGGAAAGGTGAGGTACCGGGCAGCGTCGACGAGGTGATCCGCGTTGACTCCAACCTGGTGAAGCTGATGGGGCGGATCATGGCCACCGGGCCTGACGACGAGAAAACCGCACTGAACTACATGGACGACTGGAACGTGCGCACGCTGTCGGCGTACCTGGGCGTGCCCGGCCCCAAGGCCAGGCAGCGCGCCTACCTTGACCCGGCAAAGAGCACCTGGCTGCAGCGCGTGAACTTCGTGCTGTGTGACGGCAGCATGGCCAAGGCCGATAAACAATGGCTGGATCAGTACAAGGCGATTGGCCTGGCGCCGTGCAAGCAAGACTTCAGCAACGACCAGCTGGCCGCCGCCAAAAAAGGCGAGGCGCTGGGCATGCAGCACATCAAGGAACTGGCGCCGACGATGAAAGACGCCGGCAAATTGCTCGGCACCCGCGCGCAACTGGGCGAAGGCCCGCGTGACCTGTTTGCCGAAGGCACCTACCTCGGCCAGTGGGGGCTGCCGCCTGACGAAACCGTGTACCTGCAAGCGGTAAAAGGCAGTGATGGCAAAGCCATCAACGGCGCCAATGGCAAAACCTATCGCATGCACTTCAAGGCACCGGAGGTCAGTGAATTCTGGTCCTTCACCGTGTACGGCACCGACAACCGCTTCATGGCGCACAACAGCCTCAATCGCCACAGCCGCGGCGACCGCACCCTGAAGCCCGATGCGGACGGCACCTACACCGTTGAACTGGCCGCCAAGGGCGATGCCAGCAATCCCAACTACCTGCCGATCCCGGAGAAGGACACCTACATCATCCTGCGCATGTACGGCCCGAGCAAAGCCGTACAGGCCGGCGGATACAGCTTCCCTGCCGTCGAGGTGGTTTCGCCCTGACCAGCAGCGCAAACCCTTCGCAGGTGCTGCAATGAGGAGCGCGGGCCAGCGCACACGCGACGCAATGTCGTCTGTGCCGGAAACGTCGGCTAGTCTTGGTCTGGCTTGTGTGTTGCGCCCGCCCTCATTGTCGCCAAGGAGTCGCTCCTTTGAACCTGCACCGACGCCGGTACCCTTTCATCTGGATGGCAACGACAGCCGTTGCCTACAGCAGCATGGCGCCAGCCCAGGACTCAGCAGAACTGGCCAAGCAGGCACTCAACCCGGTTGCGGCCATGTACAGCCTGCCGGTGCAATACAACTGGGACCAGAAAATGGGCCCCAGCCATGAAGGCATGCACAGCGTCACCAATATCCAGCCGGTGCTGCCATTTACCCTGAATGAAGACTGGAACCTTATCTCACGCACCATCCTGCCCGTGATCGATCAGCACGGGCTTGCCCCTGACGGCGCGGCGGACAAATCCGGTGTCGGTGATATCACCCAGAGCTTCTTCTTTTCGCCACGCAAGCCGACAGACAGCGGCTGGATTCTCGGCGCTGGCCCGGCCTTGCTGATACCGACCGGCAGTGATGATCTGCTCAGCAACAAGCAATGGGCCGTGGGCCCGACGGTGGTGGCGTTACAGCAGGAACATGGCTGGACCCACGGCATTCTGGCCAATCACCTGTGGGGCCTGAACGGCAGTCCCCCCGACGACAAGGAGAAAGTCAACCAGACCTTCCTGCAACCCTTTCTGTCGTATACCACTGCCGCCCTCACCACTTATGGCATCAACACTGAAGCCACGTACGACTGGCAGTTAAAGGAGTGGTCGGTTCCGGTCAACCTCACGGTGACTCAACTGCTCAAGATCAGCGGCCATCCGCTCACCGTGCAGGCGGGCCCGCGCTACTGGCTGGACAGAGCAGCGGACGGGCCACAAGGCTGGGGCTTTCGCATGGCCGTCACGCTGTTGTTTCCGCGCTGACGGGATCAACCGGCAAAGCGTTCAAACCGGTAAGGTGCCGGATCGATGATCGGCGAGTGCCCCGATACCAGGTCGGCCGCCAGTTGCCCGGCCGCAGGCGACGTACCGAAGCCATGACCGGAGAAACCGGTAGCCAGGGTAAGCCCCGGCAGCTGGGCGACCGGTCCGATCACCGGAATCGAATCGGGGGTTACGTCGATGGTGCCCGCCCAGGCCTGTTCGATCTGTGCCTGCTCGAACACCGGCCAGGCGGCCTTGAGGTTGGTCATCGCCTCGTTGTTGAGCAAGGCGTTGGCCTGCGGGTCCTGCACCCTCACCCGCTCGAACGGCGACACGTTCGCCGCCTTCCAGCGGCGTGCCAGGGCCAGGTCCTTGAAGAAGGGTTTGCCGAGCGATACCTGGAGAAAATCGCGTTGCGCGCGAAACGCCGGCAGGTACTGGGTGCCCAGCAGCAAATGGTCCAGGGTCAGGAAAGCATCAAGCTTGCCCCGCTGGGTGATGATGAAACCGCCATCCTTGTGCTTGCGAAACGAGAAGTCCGGCGCGCCAACGGCAATGTCGGTTGGCCCCTGCATCGGCTTGGTGCGCAATACCGAGCACACCAGCGGCAGCGTTGGCAGGGCAATGCCCTGGTTGCCGAGAAAACGCCGCGACCACGCACCGCCGGCCAGCAACACCTGGTCGCAACGGATCTCGCCTTTTTCGGTGACGACACCGCTGACCTTGCCCGCGGTGGTAACCAGTGTGCGCACGGCGCAGTGTTCAAATATCAGAGCGCCCTTGGCAATCGCTGCCTTGGCAATGGCACTGGAAGCCAGGGTCGGTTCGGCACGGCCATCGGAAGGCGTGTAGATACCGCCGGCCCAGTTGCCTTTGCCACCGGGCACCAGGCTGTCGATTTCACGCTTGCTGAGCAAGTGCGAATCCAGCGAAAGCGCTTCGACCGATTTCAGCCAGCCCTCATGCATGGCCATCTGTTTTTCAGTGCGACCGACAAACATGATGCCGGCTTGACGGTAACCAACATCCGCCCCTACCCGCTCCGGCATTTGCGCCCACAGGCGATCGGAAGCCTGCGCCAGGGGAATATCTTCGGCGTGGCGGCTGGTTTTACGTACCCAGCCCAGGTTGCGCGAAGACTGCTCTCCCGCCAGTCGGCCTTTTTCCAGCACCACCACTGGAATGTTGCGCTCAGCCAAGGCCAACGCCGCGGTCAAACCAATGATTCCACCGCCAATGATCACAACCGACGTGGACGACGGAAATACGCTTGAAGTTTGCACAGAGGCAATAGTGGGGGCCATGACAAAGACTCGACTTACAAAGTGTTAAAACAGGCGAACGGGAGAGCAGTTCGATCTTGGCGTTACAGTGGCAGGTTGATCTTCACTACATTGGCACGCGCGGCATTGCGGTACGCCGTGACTTCCACTTCGACCTTGTAGATCGTCGAGCCCAATGGCGGACAGGTAATGGTGCTCGCCGGGTCAATACCGCGAAACTTCTCGCCAATCAGGGTCATGACAGCAGCTACATCGTCCGGGTTCTGAATGAATACGCGTGAGCAGATCACGTCGGCGAGGCTGGAATCCACGGCCTTGAGCGCTGCCTCGATGTTGCTGAACACCTGGTGGGTCTGCTCGATGACATCCTCCGAGATCAACTTGGTTTCAGGGTTGCGCCCGGCAGTATTGGAGACATAGATCCAGTTATCGACAGCCACCAGACGTGAGTAGCTGCCCATCTCTTCGTACTTCGAACCGGTTTTAAGCTTGATGACTTCGGTCATGTTTTGCATTCCTTTTAATTAACTAAAACGTATTAGCTGAGTACCGGGGCTTCCCACAAGTTGAGCTTCACGCCAATGCCTTTTTCGATTGCATTGCGGTATACAACAGTGCCCCAGGCGACATCTTCGACGGGCATTCCACCTACCGACATAATGATGATTTCTTCATCATTTTTACGCCCTGGCGCCTCACCAACAATGATCTTTCCGATATCTTCAAGTTCGTCTTCGGTCAACTTTCCTTCGGCAAGCATGTCCATGAAACGCACACCGATTACAGGCACGCAGTTATGGGCAGGCTTGGGCAGTTCTTCAAACCAGGCGTGATAAAGACCGGTGTTGTCCAGCACTTTGCGAATGTCGGGTTGTTCCATTCCGTCGTCCAGACGGCAACTTGCAGGCATTGCCATGAAGGCACCTGGCTTGACCCATTCGCGCTTGACAACTGGATAAGTGAGCGGGTCACCGGTGGCACCCGAACTGCAGTAAGTGACCAGGTCAGAATCACGCACGACTTCTTCCAGCGTATCGACAATATGAATGTTGACGATTTGCGGATAGGTTTCTTCCAACCAGGAAATGAAGTCGTCGAGGCTCTTTTGGCCGCGCCCTTTGATCTTGATGGTGTCGATTTGCGGGCACACTGCAACGAACGCGGCAAGGGTGGTTTTGCCCATGACACCGGGGCCCAGAAGGCCTACAACCTTGGAATCCTTGCGCGCCAGATGACGTGCGCCAACCCCTGGAATAGCGCCGGTGCGGTAGGCGGACAGCAAGTTTGCCGACATGTGCGCAAGCGGTGCACCGGTGTCCGGGTCATTAAGGGTGAACATCAGGATGGAACGCGGCAGGCCTTTTTCGCGGTTGGCGATGTTCGAGCCATACCATTTAACCCCGGCGGTGCAAAAGTTACCGCCCAAGTACGCCGGCATGGCCATCAAGCGACGGTCGGCCGTCGGTTTTGGCATCTTTGGAAACGGCGAGCTTTCGGGGAAAGTGACCATCGCGCCATGCGAATCATTATTAGGCCCGGCCATACGGTAGTCGCCTTCGTACAGCAAGCCGAACATCTCTTCCATTGTATCGACACAGCCGGCCATGTCGGTCACGCCGGCACGGATCATGTCTTGCTCAGAAAGGTAGATAAAATCAATTTTTGTATTATTGGACATAATTTTTCTCAGACTGAAATGATACAATCCCGAGAAAGCGCACGGACACGCCCTCCCCTCAGGTTTAATCGCCTGGTTGTTCCATCAACATAGGGGTTCAGTATACGGAGCCCACTTTGCGGGTATTGTATATTTCGGACATGAGTGGCCCGCCGATCCAATTTAAGGGTGCGGTCGCTGCCTAATAATAAGAAGTTCAGCGGTAGGTCCAGCTTATGCAAAAAGTGCATAGCAACTCGGCGCTTTTCACCACCTGTGAACAGCCTTGGTTTGTATTGAATTCCTCGCAGTATTCGGTAATAGCATCCGCGCACCCGGCCATTTCGCATTTTTATGCGCTGGATGTAGCCCAGTCCACCAATGTCATGTTGGCGATACCCGACGGCTGTGTGGATATTGTCGTGGATTGTGACAGTACGCGGCCCACCGCACGGGTATGCGGCACCCCCTTACAAGCCAGGCAAGTAGAACTGCTGGAGAATCACCATTATTTTGGTGTGCGATTTACCCCGGGAGTCATTCCGGGTTTTATCAATGCGCTGGCTGAAGAACTGACCGAGCACGAGCTCGACTTGCTGGAGGTGACGCCACTGGCCCGGCAGTTTTTCGACGAAGTGATTAAAACCCCTGTGCTCAGTGAACAAATGAAGGTTTTCGAGCGCTGCCTGGTTCCTGATGCTTTGCGTAAAACCACGGGCCTGACCACGTCGGTGATCCAGACCGTGCTTGCACACAGAGGTGATATCCGCATTCAGCAACTCGAAGAACGCAGTGGCTATACCACCCGCACCATTCACCGGCAGTTTACCCAGGACACGGGCATGACACCCAAGGCGTTCTGCCGGATCATCCGCTGCCAGGCGGCGCTGCAGTCGATCAACAGTGAACAGGATCTGTCATTTTCGGAATTGGCGATGGAGCTTGGCTTTACCGATCAATCGCATTTTCTGCGCGACTTCAAAAAGCTTGTGAGTACCACGCCCCACGACTATCAGCAGCGCATCACCCAGGGGGCGTACACACAGCGGCTCATGCAATCGCGCGCAGCCGCTTAATGACGGGGCGTTTCCGACGGGTGCTCACCAAACAGCGCTTTGTAATAACCGGAAAAATGCCCCAGGTGAGTGAAACCGAAATCACTGGCAATACGGGCCACGGTCACTTCATTGGCACAGGTCATGCGCAGTCGCCGGCGGGCGGCGTTGAGCCTGACTGACCGCAGGTACTCCACCGGCCGCAAGCCGGTCACGCTTTGAAAACTGCGTTGCAAGGTGCGTCGACTCACGTTCAGGCGCTCGCATAATTCCAGCACCGAAATGGGCTCATCATTGTGAGCCAGCGCCAGTTCCTGACTTTGCTTGACCAGGTAAGCACTGACCATGTGGTTGCCTGAACGACCCTCTTCACCCTCTACCCGGTGATCGAGCAAATCCAGCATGCATTCCAGGGTCAGGTCTTCGAGCAGGTTTTCCGGCATGAACTGGTTTTGCAGCGCGGCGATGACTACATCTTCCAAGCGCTTGCGCACGGCGTGCAGTACGTCCTGACGCAACTCCAGGCGTGAGACCCGCGCCAGGCGACGCATTTCGCTGTCTGAAAACTCCCGGGCCGCGAGATTTTCCAGACGAGAGGCTTCTACCGTGATCGCCAGCAGGTCCATACCCTCTGCCGCTTGCACAAAAAATTCCTGGCCACTGTGAAGAAGCGTGACACTTTCAGTACCCAGGCTCTTGCCCTGAAACACTGCCAACTCACCACCGCACTTGGGCATGGCCAGGCACAACCTGCCCAAGGGCGCGACGCCGCGCTGGACCACGCGCTTGTTCAGGGACTCTTGAAATATCTGGAAACGTTCGCCGGTGACGTGTTTCAGCACGGTTTGCACGTGCCCGGTGCTCAATTGATCGTAGGTTTGCTGCCACCCCACGATCGCACCGGCGTGCAAATGTACATCGTCAAAGCTTTTCATCTGGGCAAACATCGCCATCGTTACCACCTGTTATTTACTTGTAACAAGTTGTAAGCAAGCTACAGGCCAAAAGTCCTTCCCCTTACCAACCACTCATCTACCGAGGACGGACGGTCGAATGCCGGCGACCGTCCTGCGTCGTCCTGCGTAGCCGTTAAAACGGTACCGCTACGGTCAGCTGGCTGTAGACGTTGGTGCCGTTGCCGTTTGACTGATTGCCACCGGTACCCAGCGCGCGGTCCGGTTGGTACAGGCCCACCAGCGGTGTAATGATCAGGTTGGGCGAAACCGCCCATTCGGCATACAGGTCAAGTTCGTCTGCATCCAGGTTGAGCTGGCTGCGCGCGCCCAGGGTGTTGAAGTTGAAATACAACACGCCAAGGGTGAGGTTTTCGAGTGGATTGGCCTTGAGCGCCAGGTGCTTGATTTCGGTGTTGCTGTTGAACGGCCCGGCGTAGTTGGCCGCTACCTCACCCTGGAACCAGGTGCCGTAACCGGTGCTGTAGCCAGTGAATAGCGGGTCCCAGTTCTGCGAATAGCGGGTGTAGCGGGCGGTGATGCTCGGGGCCCAGACAACATCGGCAAAGCGGTAGCCCGCTTCGGCGTACCAGGCGGTTTCCTGATCGCCCTTGGCGTCTTCAACGGCATATTCAAAGCCAAAGCTGGCGTTTTCGATACCGGCATTGCCCTCACCGCGCAGGCTGTAGACATCCATGCCGTCGCGGCGCTGCTGGAACTCGCTGGCCCACTGGTCGACCACGTCGATGCCGTGGATGTAGGTCAGGCCGAGGGTGCCGACGGGCTGGGTGTACTCCAGGGTACCAACGGCCAGCTCGGTTTCGGCCTGGGCGCGGTTGTCGGACTTGAGCCAGGCCGCACTGCCGTGCAAGCCCTGATCACCGCCCAGGCGAACCACGGCGGTGCGGTCAAAGGCATGCCGTGCCCCCAGATAGTACGCACCACCACGGTTCAGGTCGCCGTCGGCCAGGCCCTTGCCCAGGTTGGGGCCGTCGTCGTTGATCAAAAAGCCCTGGCCGGCCTTGAAGATCTGGCGGCCGAACGACAGGTCGACACCGTCCTTGCCCAGCGGCGCGAAGGCATCACCGGAGCGCCAGCCAAGGTAGGCATCTTCGATCTTGGTGGTGCGCTCGCTGCCGTCGGTGAAGCCCCCCGCGTCACCGTCACCCCAGGTACCGGAAGACACCATGGCAAAACCACTGTAGGCGGAACCGGCGTTACCCAGGGCGGTGTCGGCCTTGACCCCGTACTTGATGAAGCCTTCCCGCCAATGCGAACCACCCTCGGTTCCATCGTAGTTTTTACGGCTGTTGAACAGCCCGTACGCGGCCAACCCTTCAAAGCTGACATGCGTATCCGGCGTGTCGACCAGGGGAATTGCCTGGGCGCTTTGAAAAGCACCGGACACAGCAATACTTGCGGCGATGCCGCACAGAGCAAGACGCGAAGACATGGTAAGAAATCCTGACGACAGAATGATGCGAGTGGTGGCTGGCCGTTACTTGAGCCGCGCATCGGCCCACGACGGACCGATGCGCGCTGCGCTTCAGGCGGCGTGGTTACCCAGGCCGCTGAACCTTAGGGGAGCAACGCTGCGCAGGCGTGCAGCCAGTCCGATGCCCAGTAGCGCGGCCACCGGAACAATGGTGCACAGCGCCAGCGAAAGCGTGGTACTTGCACCGGTCAGCACGTCAAAGTGAATGACCGCAGTGATCAACACAGCGAGCAGCGCCACGCCGGAGAGCGCCGGCAGGATGAAACATTTGAGCCGGCTGTCGGCCAGGTGCGGGTTGGACTTGAAGAAGCCGATGACCGCCAGCGATGTCAGCACCATCAGCAGAATCAGGCACAGGGTGGCCACGTTCGAGAACCAGGAGAACAGTTGCAGTACCGGGTCGGCACCTGCCAGGGCAAATACGGCCAGGATGCTGGCGGCGATCAGCGACTGCAGACCGGACCCCAGGTGCGGGCTCTGGTGTTTCTGGTGGGTGGTGCCCAGCTTGGCCGGCAGCAGGCCGTCACGGCCAATGGCGAAGAAGTAGCGCGCAGCAGCGTTATGGAACGCCAGCAACCCGGCAAACAGACTGGCCACGAACAACAGGCGAATGGTATTGGTCAAGCCTGCGCCTACGTACTGGTCAGACAAGGCGTACAGGAAGGTGGTCGGATCCTGCAACGCCTGCAATGTGCTGACCAGGTCATCCGCGCCAGCGCCGACGACCATCGCCCACAGCGACAGGGTGTAGAAGCCGCCGATCAGCAACACCGAAAGGTAGGTGGCCTTGGGAATGGTGCGCTTGGCGTCCTTGGCTTCTTCGCTGTACAGCGTCGACGCTTCAAAGCCGATAAAGGCCGCAAAGCAGAACAGCAGGCCAATGGACGGGTTGCCACTGGTGATGTGCGCCGGCGTGAAGGCATCGGCGTTGACACCGTGCGCGCCCCCACTGCCAAGAATCGCCACGTCCAGCACCAGCACCGCAACGTACTCGGCGATCACGGTGATCGACAGCACCCGCGCCGACAGGTCGATGTTGCGGTAACCCAGGCAGGCAATCAGCCCCAGGGCGACGGCGGAACACACCCACCAGGGCAGGCTGATGCCGAACACTTCGGCCAGGGTGCCGGCGACAATGGCGCCGAACAAACCGTACATGCCAGCTTGCAGCACATTGTAGGCAACCATGGCGAGCATCCCGGCGGCGCCACCGGCCAGGCCACCCAGGCCACGGGAAATCAGGGCGTAAAAGCCACCGGCATGGGTGATATGGCTGGCCATGCGGGTATAGCCCGCAGCAAAGCAGAGCAGCACCACCAGGGTTCCAAGCAGTAAAGCAGGCGTTCCCGCGCCATTACCCAGCATCATGCCAATAGGGAAACCACCGGCCAGTACGCTGAGCGGACTGGCCGCCGACAGCACAAAGAAGATGATCATGGCAACACCAAGGCTGCCACGCCGCAGCTCCGTGGAGGAGCCGTCGCGCAGGGATTCGCTCATGTTTTTATACCTTGTTTTATGAGGCAGTCTTCGCGGGATTTAAAGCCGCTTCGCTCTTGCACACAGAGCGTTGCGGCGAGTTATTGTTATGACCTTCAGGCTAAGTGCGATGCTAGGCTTCGCCCTGCCCTGCGGCTATCCCAAATTGGCCGCATTTGCGCCGCTTGGGGGTGTTTCCGAAGGCTCGCGACCAAAGGCAGAGGGCCCGGCCGGCGTGGCGTGAGCGGCAATGAGAAGCCTTGCTGTCACGCCGCTGCCGGGCGGGCTGGAAACGGATCAGTAACGGATCATCACCGACTTCAATTCGGTGAACGCCTCGATGAAGGCGCTGCCGAATTCACGGCCGATCCCGGACGACTTGCTGCCACCAAACGGCACGGCAGGATCGAGGAAGGTGTGCATGTTGACCCAGACCGTGCCCGACTCGATGCGCGGAATCATCCGCAAGGCCTTGGACAGGTCGTTGGTCCACAGGCTTGCACCGAGGCCATACGGCGTGTCGTTGAGCAACTCGAGCAGCTCTTCGTCGGTGTCGAACGGCATCAGGCAGACGATCGGCCCGAAGGTTTCTTCAGTCAGGAACAGGTCGTCGGGGTTGGTGGTGCGCAGCAAGGTAGGCTGGACGAAATAACCCTTCTCGCCCACCGTATTCCCGCCCGTCACCACCTGGTTGCCCTCGCCCATGCGCGCGAAGTAACCGACGATCTTGTCGTAATGCGCCTTGTTGGCCAGCGGGCCGAACTGCACGCTTTCATCCAGTGGCGAGCCGATTTTCATTGAAGCCAGGGCCGCGCCGAGCTTTTCCGACAGCTCGTCGATGCGCGAGCGGTGTACATAGATACGCTCGGGCGATGCACAGATCTGCCCCTGGTGGGTAAAGGCCGTCATCAGCAACCCGGGGATGATCTCATCGATGTTGACGTCTGCCAGCAGTGCGGCCGGGTTCTTGCCCCCCAGTTCCAGGGTCACGCGGGTCAGCTTCGACTTCATCGCGGCAGCACCCACGGCGATACCGGTGGGCACTGAACCGGTGAACGACACCTTGCGCACCGCCGCGTGCTCGGTCAGTTGCTGGCCCACCTGGCCTGCCCCGGTGACGACGTTGATCGCGCCATCAGGCAGCCCCACCTCTTTTGCCAGCTCCACCAGCCGCAACAGGCTCAGCGGCGAGAATTCGCTCGGCTTGAGCACAATGGTGCAACCGGTGGCCAGCGCCGAACCCAGTTTCCACACGGCGATCAGCAGCGGGAAGTTCCACGGCACGATACCGGCCACCACACCCACTGGCTCGCGCCGGGTGAACGCGGTGTAGTGCTCGCCGGCCATCGACGGCAACGACGGGGTGATGCTTTCGCCGTTGATCTTGGTGGTCCAGCCAGCGAAATAGCGCAGGAAGATCACCGATTGCGCCACTTCCAGGCCGCGGGCCACGTTGATGGCCTTGCCCGAGTTCAAGGCTTCGAGCTGGGCCAGTTCTTCGCCATGGGCTTCGATCGCATCGGCCAGTTTGTTCAGCAGCACGCCGCGCAGGTACGGCGAGGTCTGTGCCCAGCTTCCCTGGAACGCCCGGGAAGCGGCAGCGACGGCCGCATCGACCTGGCTGGCCGAAGCCTGTTGAACCCGGGCAATCACCTGCTCGGTGGCCGGGTTGATGATGTCGATCGCACCGGCTTGCCCGTCGACAACGGCGGCGCCATCGATAAAGCTGCCCAGCGGTTTGGACAGGAATGTCACCACGCTGTCGAGAAGCGCTACTTCGGTCATTGCAATTCACCTTGTTCTTGTTGAGTCGTTGCAGTGGGCACCGGCAACGGCGCCTCGCTGTTCCAGGCGCTGGTTGGCCGCCCGAACAGGTTTTCAGTCTGGAAATGCGCCATGCGCCACTGGCCCTCTTCAAATGCAAAGCGGACCGTCAAGCGTGCGGCATTGAGGTGTGAGGCCTGGTTGGTGAAGGTGCTGGTTTGCAGCATCACCCAGCTGCCGGTTGCCTGCTCGCCCGCCACGTCGATCAGCTCGCTGGTCAGGAAGTGCACGTTCAGGGCGAAGTGCGCCGGCGGCTGCATGTAGGTGGCGAACATGGCGCGGATCGCCTCGCGCCCCCGGTAGCCGCCAAAGCTTTTTGCGTATTTGGCGCCCTTGCCTTCCCACACCGCATCACGGGTGAACAGACCTGCCAGTTCATCCAGCGGGGTGTTGGCATCCAGGGCATCGCACAGCACCATGTAGCGATTCATGCAGGCCCGTACGGCGTGCTCGGATTCAAAGCGCTGCAGGCGTTGTTGCAGTTCCTCAAGGCTGCTCATTGCCCAGCCTCCAGGGGACGGCCCGGGTTTTCTGCGATGCGCTGCACCAGCAAGGTCGCCGCTGCCAGCAAGGCTTCGTCCGCGCCTTTGGCCCCCACCAGTTGCAAACCGACCGGCAGGCCCTGGGCGCTGGTCAACGGCAGGGTCACAGCTGGGTGCCCGGACAGGTTGAACGGCCGCACCAACGACGTCATGCCCAGCACTGCGCGGGTGTCGGCGGCGTCTTCGACCCGCAGCGGCACGTCGGGCATGGTCGGCAGCGCGAGGATGTCGCAGTGCTGCAACGCCGCATCGACTTGTGCACTGAAACGTTGGCGAACGTGCTCGGCGTCTGCCACGGCAGCGTCCGTCATGCTGCCGGCTGCCTCCAGGCGCCCGGCGATATCGGCGCCGACCTTGCCGCCGGCCAGCAAATGTCCGCAGGCGGCATGGGTTTCACGGTTGATAATCACCATGCCTGCACTGTAGGCCGCTTCGAAATCGGCGCATTCAACCGCTTCCAGCACCTGACCGCTGGCGTCCAAGGCAGCCTGTACCGTGGTCTCCACCGCTGCGCTGGCCGGCACCTTGAGCACGCCGACCTTGACGCTGGCCGGGGTACGGGCCGGGGTGAAGCCCGGATCGATGATGGTCATCGCGGTGATCAGCATCGGTAGCGTGGCTGCAAACGGGCCTACGCAATCGAGCGTGGTAGCGGCAGGCATGACGCCTCGGCGGCTGACCCGTGCGAAGGTCGGCTTGAAGCCGAACACCCCGCAGCAACAGGCCGGCACCCGCACCGAACCACCGGTATCGGTACCCAGGCTGAAATCTGCCAGCCCTGCGGCCACCGCCGCAGCAGATCCGCTGGACGAACCACCGGGAATCAGCGCCGGGAAGCGCGGGTTCACCGGAGTGCCGGTGTAGTGGTTGATCCCGGTAGTGCCAAAGGCCAGTTCATGCAGGCTGGTTTTGCCGGTAATCCGGCAGCCGGCATCGAGCAGGCGCTGGACCACGTCGGCGTGCTGCGCGGCAGGCTCGGCCTGCGCCAGGGCACGGCTTGACGCCCGGGTCGGTGATCCGGCGATGTCGATGGTGTCTTTCACCATCACGCTGGGGCCGCTGCCCCCCAAGTTCAACGACTCAACCACGATTGCCATTGCACACCCCTCGTTCGCAGGCGCGCGCACCGCGCGCCAATAATGCTTAAAGCTGCTTTTGTTTACATGAATAGTCAACTGAATATTCACGCATTAGATTGGCGGACTATCGGCCGAAACACGCACAGTGGCTAGCCAGAGCGATGTGTGCGCTTTGGTCGCAGCCAATTTCGGGGTGCCCTTATTACGGGAAAAGTCTATGATTGGGCACCCCTTACTTCAGTCAGTCATTTATGAGCCCGACCAAGAAGCGCCACAGCCGCTACGACCCCTCCAGCGAAGACTTCCGTAAAGAAGATTTTCCGTTCTACTGGCTCGCCCGCGTACACGGCCAGTACACCCAGAACATGGAGCGGCTGCTCAAGAAGGTGGACCTGGATGTCGCCCGCTGGCGCGTCCTGTGGATCCTCAACCAGAATGGCCAGTCGAGCATTTCCGAGATCTCGACCCACGCCATCGCCAAGCTGTCGACCATCACCAAAATCGTCTACCGGATGAAGGAAGACGGGCTGATCGATACCGCCCAGAGCACTGAAGACGGCCGTGTCACCCAGGTGTGCATCACGCCGCTGGGGCTGGCGACCATCGAGCGCATGCAAGGCGTTACCAGCGAGCTGTTCAAGCGCAGTTTTGCCGGCCTGACCGAAAGCCAGGTCGAGCGCTTCAACAAGACCCTGGAAACCGTCTTCCACAACCTGGAAAGCTTCTAAAATCGCCCTGTAGACGCGTGGCTTGCCCGCGAAAAGCGATGACGCGGTGCATCAGGGGCACCGCGGCGCCCGGTTCGCCGGCAAGCCTGGCTCCTACGTCGACACCACCTGTAGGAGCGTGGCTTGCCCGCGAAAACGATAACCCGGTGCATCAGGGGCACCGCGGCGCCCGGTTCGCCGGCAAGCCCGGCGCCTACGTCGACACCACCTGTAGGAGCGAGGCTTGCCCGCGAAAAACGATGACGCGGTGCATCAGGGGCACCGCAGTGCCCGGTTCGCCGGCAAGCCTGGCTCCTACGTCGATGGCTTGCCCGCGAAAAACGATGGCGCGGTACATCAAGGGCACTGCGGAGCCTGGTTCGCCGGCAAGCCTGGCTCCTACGTAAGAAGATTCAGCAGGCTTTGGACGCCTGACCAAGCCGGTGGTAGGCACGGTTAAAGTACACCAGGCCTTCGTCCGCACCGCCGTGGCGAATGGCCAGGACTTCACAGTAGAAGATGCTGTGCGAGCCCACTTCGTGCACCTGGGCAATCCGGCAGTCGAAGTTCACCAGCGCGTCGAGCATCACCGGTGCACCGCTTTCCAGGGAGGTCCACGAGCTCGTCGCAAAGCGCTCATCCATGCTCAGCGCCTTGTTGGAGAATGCACCGGAACGCTCCTGGTGGGTGGCGGCCAACACGTTCACACACACCACCGCGTTGGCCTGGAACTGGGCATTGGAAGGCGACGCGCGGTTCATGCACACCAGCAGGGTGGGCGGCGAGTCGGTAACGCTGCACACCGCCGACGCCGTGAAGCCGAAGCGGCCGGCCTCACCGTCGGTGGTAATGACCGAAACGGCACCACCGAGCATCGCCATTGCATTACGAAAGCTGGTCAGGTCTACCATGGTCGTTCTCCTCAAATGTCCAGCACGAGTGTTTTCGACTTGGCGCGCGAGCAGCACACCAGAATCTGGTCGTTGCCGGCTTTTTCTTCGTCGGTCAGGTACACGTCACGGTGATCGGGCTCACCTTCAAGCACATCGCACAGGCAGGTACCGCACACACCCTGCTCGCAGGATTTTTCAATCTTGATGCCGACCTTGGCCAGGGCATCGAGAATCGACTGGCCCTCGGCAATTTCCACGGTCTTGCCACTGCGTGCGGCAACCACTTCGAAGCTGGCGCCACTGGCATCCACCTCGACCTGGAAGTATTCCTTGTGGATGTGGTCCTCGGCATAGCCTTGCGCGCGGGCACCGCCGATCACCCAGTCCATGAAACCGGACGGGCCGCAGGTGTACATGTGCACACCGGCTGTACCGGCACCGAGCACCTTGGCCAGGTCGAGCTTCTGCTCGGGTGCTTCGTCATCGAAATGGGTCACCACGTGCTCGGCAAATGGCGCGTCCTGCAGTTCCTGCAAGAAGGCGCTGCTGCGGCGCGAGCGCCCACAGTAATGCAGCTCGAACGCCTCGCCGCGCTCATGCAGCGCATAGGCCATGGCGATCATCGGCGTGATGCCGATGCCGCCGCCCAGCAGTACCGAGCGCTGGGCGTTGTCGGCCAGCGGGAACAGGTTGCGGGGCGCACTGATCTGCACCTCACGGCCTTCGACCAGGATGTCATGCACACTCACCGAACCGCCGCGCGAGGCCGGGTCTTTCAACACACCCAGGCGGTAACAACTGACATCGCTGGGGTTGCTGCACAGCGAGTATTGGCGAACCAGGCCCGGGGCCAGGTGGATATCGACATGGGCGCCGGCCGCAAACGCTGGCAGCAGCGCCCCGTCAGCACGGGTCAGGTCGAGGACGACTACGCCGTCCCCTTGCAGTACGCGCTTGCGTACCACGACATTCAAAAGCTCTTCATTCATGGCATTCGCTCCATGTAGTCGGGAGGGCCACCGCAGTGGCCCGGGTTGGCTCAGCGCATGAACAGGCCGCCGTTCACGTCCCAGGTCGCCCCGGTGGTGAAGTAGGCTTCAGGCCGCGCCAACTGAACGATCAGGTCACCGAGGAAGTCCGCATCGCCAAAGCGCTGCACCGGGATGTTGGCGCGCAACGCATCGCGTTTGTCGGCCGGCACCGCCGCATGCACCGCCGGCGAGTCGATCGGCCCGGGGGCGATGGCATTGACGGTCACACCGCGGCTGGCGAACTCCTTGGCAAAGATCTTGGTCAGGGTCAGGATCGCGCCTTTGCTTGCGGCATAGTGCGCACCCGTTGCGGTACCACCGTTTTGCCCGGCCAGCGACGCCATGTTGATGATCCGCCCGTAACCGGCGTCGGCGAGGTAGGCACCGAGCACCTGGCAGCCGAGGAAAATGCTGCGCAGGTTCAGGCCCACCACCGCATCGAACTCTTCAGGGCTGATCTGCATCAGCGGCGTGGTCTTGGTCACCGCCGCGTTGTTGACCACCACGTGCAGTGCGCCGAAGCGCGCCAGCACCTGGCTCAGCGCCTGCTCGAAATCGGCCTTGCTGCCGACATCCAGCTGCACGGCCAGGGTGCGTTCACCGGCAGGATCCAGCAGGCGTGCCGACGCTTGCGCGGCGTCCAGGCTACGGTCGCTGACTACCACCTGGTAGCCGGCTTCAAGCAACCGGGCGCAGAACGTCTGGCCCAGGCCCTGGCCGGCGCCGGTCACCAATGCGACTTGGCTCATCGCAGTGCTCCCTTAGAGGATGTAGCCGATACCGGCGAGGGTATCGTCACTGTTGATCAGGCTGATCAGCTTGCGCTGGATCTTGAAACTGCCTTCGTGACGGACCAGTTCGTAGGTCAGGTCGGCGGTGTAGTGCTTGAGGCTTTCCTTGCGGAACTCGCGGATGTTCTGCGCGCAACGCACGGTCAGGTTCATGCCGTCATCGACCAGCACGCGAAAACGCGACAGCGAACGCACCGTGCGCGGTTGCGGGCTGGTGGAGATCGACTCGCCGCCGATCAGTCGCTGGACCCGCAGCTTGCGCATGTGGTGATCGTCGTAGGCGTAGTTCAGGGTGTTCTCGAAATCGGTTTCCTTGGGATTGATCGGGATGATGTACGTCCCCTTGTCAGTCCACAGGTTGAGCCAGGCGTCGTATTCGCCATGGTCGAGCATGTCGCCTTCCTGCCAGATGAAAGCGGTGACTTCTTGCAGCAATTGCAGGTTCATAAGGTTCTCCACTCTCAAGCCGACATCATCTTTTTCCACTGCTGGTAGGCCGCACGCATGCCGGTTTCGGCACTGACGTCGGATACCAGCCCATCTTCGCTGGGCTTCTCGCCCGGCAGGCCGCGGTTGAGCATGATCCACAGGTCTTCACCGGCGTTGGCGCCCTTCTGCACGCGCTCCCAGGCTTCGGAATCGTCCGGCGTGCCGAAGCCCATCGGGCCCTGGAAGTGTTCGTGCAGGCGCAGGCGGTAGCGGTTGGCCACGGCCGGGCCGCCGTCCATGGTGATCACCGAGTGGTGGATCTCGGTCTCGGTCACCGAGATCGGCTGCAGCACGCGGAAGAACGCCATCGAGCAGGCAACGTTGGGGAACAGGTTGAGGTTGAAGCCCGAACCGCCCACGGCGCGGACGATGCGACGTACCTGCTGCTCTTCGATGCCTTCGTCACGCAGCTCGGCGGCCAGCGATTCGAAACGCTCGGGAATCGGCTTGTCGAGGGCGGCTTCGAGGTCGACCAGGTCGGGAATCATCACCATCACGCTGTGGCCGTTGCCCAGGTCCTCGACGTAGCCCGGGCCTTCGACGAAGTCGAACAGCTCCAGGGTCTGTTCGTCGACCGACGACAGGAAACTCTTGTGCACCAGCGGGAAGTGGTAGGCATCGGTGGTGTTTTCCAGCTGGATCTTCCAGTTGCCCGGGAAGCGGAAACGGTGCTCGCCCGGCACCTTGATGCCGTAGCCGGCGCCCTGCTTCATGAACAGGTCGATCCACTTCTTCGCCGCACCGAGGAAGTCGCTCAGCGGCTCGATGTCGTCTTTGAAGGTGGCAAAAATCATCCCGTTGTAGCTTTCCACGCGCAGGCTCACCAGCGGCAGCTCAGCCTTGTCGATGCAATCGGCGTAGCTTTCCGGGTGCGGAATGCCGCGCAGCGAACCGTCCAGGGCATAGCCCCAGCCGTGGTACGGGCAGACAAAACTGGCGGTCTTGCCTTTCTTGTGTTCGCACACGGTGGCGCCACGGTGGCGGCAGCGGTTGAGCAGCACGTTGATGTTCTTCTTGCGGTCGCGCACCACGATCACCGGCTGCTTGCCGACGTAGGTGGTCTTGTAGTTGCCGGCTTCCGGCACTTCGCTTTCGTGGGCGACCCACACCCAGGTGCTGTAGAAGATTTTTTCAAGTTCAGCGTCAAACAGCGCCGGGTCGGTATACAGCGAGGTGTGGACGCGGTCAGCCTTCACCAGTTCGGCAGGGTCGACCGCCAGGTTTACGGCGGGAATCAGATTGCTCACGGTATCTCCTTGCCGGACGAAATTCCGGCAACACTTGACCGCCTGTTGCAATTAGCCATCGCAACAACGGGACTTTGTTTTTTTAAATGCAGTGGTTCGTCGTTCGCGGCACGTTGCCGTCAATCACGTGCGCTGGATAATCAGCTCACGGCCGACACGCGCCTCGACTTTTGCATAGCGCCACAGTTTGTAAGGGGTCTCGCCCACCGCAGTGGTGCGGAACAGGTTGCAGGCGGCATGCACGGTCTCGATATCCGGGACATCGGCCAGCAGGTACGTGGTCCAGGGGAAGCCGTCAGACGGGCCGACCATGCTTTTGTCATCATCCATGTTGCCCAGAACTTCAACGCCAGGCAGGTCATGGATACCGTTCCACATTTCGCTAAAGGCTGCCCAGACTTGCAGTTGTTCTTCACGCGGGGCGTCGAAGAAGTTCTGGTTGATGCCCATGCAAAACAACACGCGCAATGCTTTTTTATCGCTCATGATCAATTCTCGGTAATTAGATATAGCCAGGAAGCGGTTGTTTGCCGAAGAAGATCGCTCCGGCATTCTGATAAGTAACGTCGCCCATGAACGCGTGTTGCGTGACCACCTGCGCATCATTGACGCAGCGCGCCAGCGGGCTCTCGTTGTAGACACCGGTCATGCCCGAAAGCATTTGCGCGGTGCGCGCCACGTCGGCCGCAACGCGGGTGGCGTGGGTCGAAGAAAGTCGCAGCAAATTGGTCGTCTCGGCCGGCACCGGGTTACCGGCCAGCACGTGATCCCAGGCCTGCTCGATCGACTCGTAGAAGAACGCGCGTGCCGAGCGCAACGCAGCTTCGGCCTTGGCGATGTCGACCTGGGCCAGCGGGCGGTCGGCCAGTGCCGGGGCACCGGTCACCGAGATTCTGCCGCTGGCCATGCCGGCCAGCTCGTCGAGTGCGGCGCGGGCGACGCCCAGCCCCACCACCGAAAGCACCTGGGTGGCAAACGACAGCGACGGGTAGCGGAAGAACGGCTCGTCGAGGTTGGCCGCCCCGCCGCGGACAAACGTCCATTGCTCTGGGACCACGACGTCATCGATCACCAAGTCGTGGCTGCCGGTACCCAGCAGGCCGACGGTTTCCCAGGTCTGGTCGATGCGTACCTTTGATTGCGGCATCACCGCAATGCGTGGCAGGTCGAACTTGTCGCCGTTTTTCGGCGCGATGCCCACACCGACGATGTCAGCGCCCATGGAACCGCTGGAGTACTTCCAGCGCCCCTTGACCTGAAAGCCGCCGGGTACCACTTCGGCAGGCTGCGGCGGGAAGATGCCGCCGGCAAACACGATGTCCGGGCCGTTGGCATACACCTGGGCAATGGTCTCCAGCGGCAGGGCCGCGAGGTAGACCGGGCTCATGCCAAAGCTGGCGACCCAACCGGCCGAGCCGTCGGCATGGGAAATACGCTCGATCATTTCGCAGAACTGCGCCGGCGAGCATTCGTTGCCACCAAAGCGCCGAGGCACCAGTGCGCGGTACACGCCCTGCGCCTTGAAGGCGTCGATGACATCACGGGAAATGTGACGCTGGCGATCAAACTCACCCAGCCGGGCACGGGCCCGAACACCGTCAAGCAGCGCTTCAAAGGCAGGACCACTGGATAGCGCAGACACAGGAGCTGCGTCCGGCACGCTAAGCGGATTCATAGGAACACTCCGTCTTCAGTCACGGTTAAGGGCAATGAGCAAGGGGCAAGAGGACGTAAAAGCCCTCGGGGCTGCAGCGTGACTGCACGCCAGTGCTGCGGGTGCCGGCGCCTGTTCACAGGCACCCGGCTGCTTGGGACAAGCGGGATGGGTCGGCATGATCGAGTACCTTTTTTGTTTTGGTGCCGTGGAGCAAATGTGCCTCCATTTACGTGAATAGTCAATGGATTATTCACGCTTATAACGCGGCAAAAAATCGAGCGGAAAATGTAGAAAATGGTTTATGAAAATGTCTCATATCTTTGTTTTATATGAATTTTTTATTCAGTAAATTTCTAGTCAACGTCATTCGATCTCGAAAAATACTGGAAATTTATTTTATTTTTTTATTGAACCGTCTATTCAACGACAGGCCCTCACGCCATGATGCCTCGCCACTGAAACCCCGAGGAGTTGCACATGAGCCATCAGCTGTACGAGTTGATTCGTCTGACGTTGCGCGTTCGCACCGTCCCCCTCGCCCTGCCGCGCTTGCAGGCAGCACTGTCTGAAGCGCTTGAAGGCGTCGAACTGGTGGGGTGCTGGGTCTCCGAGATCGGCCCGCAAAACACCATTGCGGTGATGCGTAGCTTCGCCTCAAGCGAAATCAGGGACGCCGAACGCCAGCGCCTGTTGCTGGCAGCGGATGGCCTGGGCATTGGCGAGTACCTGTTGCACCAGCACATCGATGACTACTGCCTGTTCCCGTTTCTGCAGCCGCTGCCACCCGGCCCGCACGGCCCCTTTTATGAGTTGCGCGAATACAACCTGGTGCCTTCTGGCCTTGAGCCGACGCTGGAGGGCTGGAAAAAAGCAGTGGGACCGCGCACCGATGAGGCGTACTCGCAGGTTTATGCAGCCTTCTATGCCACCAGCGGGCGGGTGCCGCGCTACCTGCATATCTGGCCCTACGCGAGCCTGGAGCAGCGTCTGGACGTGCGCACGCGTGCGGTCAAGGACGGTGTCTGGCCGCCGGAAAACTCCGCCCCGCAACTGCAGGAAATGAACTCGGTGGCGTACCTTCCTGCCGCGTTTTCGCCTTTGTCATAAGTGCCAGCCCGGGCAGGCCTTGCTCAGCGCGCAGCCTGCCCGGGCCAAGCCACCACGTCAGTGGCTTGCGGACTGCTCGGCCTGCACGCTCTGGCGGAAATGGGTGCAACCTCTGCCCAGCAGGAAAATCGCCAGCAACGAGGCAACGGCGATCACCAGCGACATCGACATGCCGACGGCTGCAGGCGAGCCGAAATAGCGATCCGTGAGCATCGCCACCAGCGTCGTGCCCAGGCCCAGCCCGATCAGGTTACTGACCAGCAGGAACAGCGCCGACACCTGGGCCCGCAGCTGGTTGGGTGCCAGGATCTGCATGGCGGCGGCCGATGTCGGCATCGGGAACGACGCGAAGAACATCGCCGGCACCAGCAAGCCGACCGACAACCACAGCGTACCGACCTGAGTAAACAGCACCGCCGGTACCACCATGCCGACCGCGCCAATCACCCCTGTGCGCATCGCCGCGTCCTGATAGCCGCGCTTGGCCAGGTAGTCGGTGAGCCAGCCGCCGAAGAACACCCCGGTGGTGTTGGCCACCAACAGGACGATACCGAGCATGTAACCGGCGTCCACCGGGCTCATGCCAAAGGTGCGCATGTAATACGCCGGGGTCCAGCTCATCATGCTGTACAAGGCCATGGCGTAGAACGAAAAGCCCACATAGTGGCAGAAGAAGGTCTGGCGATGGCGGCACAGGAACCGCAGGCAATCCAGCATCGAAACACGTGACGGTGCACCGTGTTTATCCGCCTTGATGCCCTGGCGCGCCGGGTCGCGCACGGTGAGCCAGATCAGCAAGCCGACCAGCACCCCGGGCAACCCGACCAGAAAGAACGCCAGCTGCCACGCGCGCATCGCGCCCAGCAACGGCAACTCGATGGCCTGGGTGTTTTTCAGCAGGTCGATGACGTAGCCGCCGACCAGAAAGGCAATGCCCCCGCCCACGAACGAACCAATGGAGTAGATGCCTACGGCACGCCCCAGCTTTTCCTTGGGGAACAGGTCGCTGAACATCGAGTAGGCCGACGGCGACAGCGCTGCCTCCCCCACGCCAACGCCGATACGCGCGAGAAACATCTGCAGGAAGTTTTTGCTTACGCCACAGGTGGCCGTGGCGAAACTCCAGAACACCACGCCCAGGGCGATGATCTTAGGGCGTGAAAAGCGGTCGGCCAGGTAGGCGATGGGCATGCCCATGAACGCGTAGAACAGTGAAAACGCCAGGCCATGCAACAGGCTGAACTGGGTATCGGTGATCTGCAGGTCGGCTTTGATCGGCTCGATCATCAACGCCAGTATTTGCCGGTCAACAAACGAGAAGATGTACGCGACCATGCACAAGCCAACGACATACCACTCGTAAAGGTAGCGTTTCTGTTTCAGCACAACGGGCGCTACGGCTTCTATATTCACGATCACACTCCCACGGGGTCGATCTGAACGCACGGCCAGGCGCACGCGTGATCAACACCACGCTTTATTGAATTTATTGTTAGGCGTGAGTGCCAGGGGCAGGAGAACAACGAACATCAAACGGTGCGGGGTAGTTTGTAGGAGCTCCGCGCCTGCCGGTCACCAACCGGCAGGCGCGAATAAACCAGCTGCGTTGCAGGCTTACTCCTGCAATGCACGCGGGCGCTGGCTGCGCTCGGTGGCGCCGGCGTCCTTGGCGTCCTGCAACTGGAAGCTGAACTCCAGATCGGCAAACGGCTGACCTTCCAGCCCGCGCTCGCGGGAGGCCTGGGCATCGTTGTTGAAGTCCAGGCGCCCGACCAGGCCGTCACGCGTGGCGTAGGCGAAGTCGTCCCACAGGTACTGATCACCCTCGAAGTTGATTTGCGTGGTCAGGTGACGGTAGCCCGGCGCCGAGATGAAGAAGTGGATGTGCGCCGGGCGCTGGCCATGCCGGCCCAGTTGATTGAGGACTTCCTGGGTGGTGCCGCTGGGCGGGCAACCGTAGCCGCTCGGCACGATGCTGCGCGCACGGTAGCCGCCCTGCTCGTCGGTGAGGATGCGCCGACGCAGGTTGTACGGCGACTGGCTGGAGTCGAAGTAGGAGTACGTACCCTGGGTGCTGGCGTGCCAGACGTCGACGGTGGCGCCGGCAACCGGGTTGCCCTGCGCATCGAGCACACGGCCCTTGAGGAACATCACCGTGCCCGGGTCGGTGCCGTCGTCCATCCGCGCCTCGGTCTGCGACAGCGGCGCACCGGCAACGTACAGAGGCCCTTCGATGGTACGCGGGGTGCCGCCGGTCAGGCCGACCTGGGCGTCCTTGGCGTCCTGCAACAAGTCCAGGAAATGCTCGATACCCAGCCCGGCGACCAGCAGGCCGGCCTCCTGGTTAGTACCCATGCGGTTGAGGTAGTCCACCGCCTTCCAGAATTCGTCATCGCTGATTTCCAGGTCTTCGATCAGCCGCGCAGCGTCCTGAATGATGCGCAGGACGATCTGCTTGAAACGCTGGTTACCCTGGTCGTTATTGATACCGGCCACTTCATTGAAGAAGTTCTGGACGTCGGCAGTCTGAGAAATTTTCACGGTCATGGTTATTACCCGTCTTATTGTTATTGAAGGTGATCAACGATCGTCAGCATGAATCGAGGACGGATGGCGGCAGAGCCCATCGATCTCGATGTCCATATAAGGAAACAGCGGCAGTTGCATCAGCGTGTCGTGCAGGGCCTCGACACTGGGCACATCAAATACGCTGTAGTTGGCGTAGTGACCGGCAATGCGCCACAGGTGACGCCACGTGCCTTCCTGCTGGAGGCGCTGGGCCAGTTCCTTTTCCTCCGCCTTGAGCTTGGCCGCGGCATCCGGTGCCATGTCGGTGGGGAGTTTTACCGTCATCTTTACGTGAAACAGCATGGTGTCTACCTCTATCAACGGCGAACAAAACGTGCCAGACGCTCTTCGTCCAGCGTCAGCCCCAGGCCTGGGGTGCGCGGCACGTGCAGGTGGAAGTCGCGGTATACCGGGGCCTCGGTGACGATTTCTTCGGTGAGCAGCAACGGCCCGAAGAGCTCAGTGCCCCAGGTCAACTGATTAAGGGTGATGAAGGCATGGGCCGAGGCCAGGGTGCCGACGCTGCCTTCGAGCATGGTGCCGCCGTAAAGGGCAATGCCTGCCGCCTCGGCAATCTGTGCGGTGCGCAGAACGGCACGCGGCCCGCCATTCTTGGCGATCTTCAGGGCAAAAATGCTGGCGGCACCGTCGATGGCCAGGCTCAGGGCATCCTCGACGCTTTCGATCGATTCATCGGCCATGATCGGCGCCGGGCTGACCTGATGCAGGTGCACCTTCCCTGCCCGGTTGTTGCGCGAAATCGGTTGTTCGATCAGGTCGATACCGTTGTCGCCCAGTACCCGGCAGGCGCGCAGGGCCTGGGAAATGTTCCAGTACTGATTGACGTCTACGCGCACGCTGGCCCGGTCGCCCAGGGCCTTTTTGATCGCGATCACATGGGCAAGATCCTGGTCGACAGGATTGGCGCCGATCTTCAATTTGAAAATGCGATGGCGGCGCAGCTCGAGCATCTGCTCGGCCTCGGCGATATCACGGGCGGTATCGCCGGAGGCCAGGGTCCAGGCCACTTCCAGGCTGTCGCGCACACGGCCGCCGAGCAACTCGCTGACCGGCAAGCCAAGGCGCTTGCCCTGGGCATCGAGGAGTGCCGACTCAAGGCCGGATTTGGCGAAGGTATTGCCCTTGGCGATCTTGTCCAGCTTGAGCATCGCCGCGTTGATATTCCCGGCGTCCATGCCGATCAAGGCCGGCGCCAGGTGCGCGTCGATGTTCTGCTTGATGCTTTCCGGGCTTTCGTAGCCATAGGCCAGGCCACCGATGGTGGTGGACTCACCGATGCCTTCGATGCCGTCGGCACAGCGCAGCCTGATGATCACCAGGGTCTGCGATTGCATGGTGTGCATGGCCAGCTTGTGCGGCCTGATGGTCGGCAGGTCGACAATGAGGGTTTCGATGCGTTCGATCACGGCATGGGTCATTGCAAGCTTCCAGAGGCTGGGTGTCCGGACGTCGTGTGACGCGTTGGACTGTTGTTTTTATGAGCTTTGCCCAGCTTTGCACATCGCCATAATTACGTCCAATATCAATTGAATATTCCACTATACTCAGCGGGTATGGTACCCCCTTGACTGGTAGGGTCGGCACGCCCGGCTACACTCTTACGCGGCTCAAAATGACGGCCCGCAGTCACCGGAGCGGCCGCTTCGCGCCACCCCAACCCTTCAGCCACAGCGATCCAGGCGAGCACAGGAGTTAGGCCATGAGTACCTTTACTACCCAAGACGGCACCGAGATCTACTACAAGGACTGGGGCGACAAGGAGGCCCAGCCGATCATGTTCCACCACGGCTGGCCGCTGAGCGCCGACGACTGGGACAGCCAGATGATGTTCTTCCTCGGCAAAGGCTTTCGCGTCATTGCCCATGACCGCCGCGGCCACGGGCGCTCATCGCAGACCTGGCAAGGCAACGAAATGGACACCTATGCCGATGACGTGATTCAGCTCACCGGCAAGCTGGACCTGATCGGTGCGGTGCATGTCGGGCATTCGACCGGTGGCGGCGAGGTGGCTCGTTATACGGCGCGGGCCAAGCCTGGGCGGGTATCGAAGGCCGTGCTGATCGGTGCGGTGCCACCGATCATGGTCAAGTCGGAGAAAAACCCCGGTGGCCTGCCGATTGAAGTGTTCAACGGCTTTCGCGAGGCCTTGCTGGCCAACCGCGCGCAGTTTTTCCTCGATGTACCGGCCGGTCCGTTCTATGGCTTCAATCGCCCGGGCGCCAAGGTGTCGCAAGGCATCATCGAGAACTGGTGGCGCCAGGGCATGATGGGGGCCACCAAGGCTCACTACGATTGCATCAAGGCGTTTTCCGAAACCGACTTTACCGAAGACCTGAAGCAGATCCAGGTGCCGACCCTGGTGATGCACGGTGAGGATGACCAGATCGTGCCCATCGACGACTCCGCCCGCTTGGCGATCAGGTTGCTCAAGCACGGCACGCTGAAAACCTATCCGGGTTTGCCTCACGGCATGCCGACCACCCATGCGGACCAGATCAACGCCGATCTGCTGGCATTTATCCGCGACGAGTAATTACCGGGCAGCGATAAAAAAAGCCCGCGTTCCGCCGCGGGCTTTTCAGGGTTGTTCAATACGCCGACAAGCCGCCGTCCACGGCAATGGCCTGCCCGGTCATGTAGCCGTTCTCGCGGGCGCAGAGCATCAGCATCACCGCGACCACCTCGTCAGGTTCGGCAAAGCGCTTCATCGGCGAGCCCTGGGCGAGGAAGTCCTGCTTCTCGCCCACTTCGCTGTCGGTCACCATCGGCGTCGCGCTGTAGAACGGGCACACGGCGTTGATGCGAATGTTCTGCCGGGCGTATTCAACCGCCGCCCCTTTGGTCAGCCCGACCACGGCATGCTTGGCAGCGCAATAAGCGGCCAGTTTCGGTGCACCGCCAAGCCCGGCAATCGAGGCGACATTGAGGATCACCCCGCTGCCCTGGCTGAGCATCTGGCGGATCTGGTACTTCATGCCGAAGAACACGCCTTTGCCGTTGACTGCGAAGCTCTGGTCCAGCTCGGCCTCGGTGGTGTCGATGAAGGCTTTCATCGGCGTGAGGATACCGGCGTTGTTGACCCCGATGTCCAGACGCCCGAAATGCTCCACCGCGACATCGACCAAGGCGCTGACCTCGCTTTCGCGGCTTACGTCACAAGCTTGAGCGACGACACTGGCGCCTGCCTCACGCAACTGTGCGGCGACCCGGGCCAGCCCGGTCTCGTTGCGGTCACCCAGCACCAGCCGCGCGCCCAGGCCTGCCAGACGCCGCGCCAGCAGTTCACCAAAACCACTGGCTGCGCCGGTGATCATCACCACCTGGTCCTGAAACGTACCCGGGTTCATTGCTTGTCCTCGGTGAAGCGCGACAGCACTTTTTTCGCCAGGCTCATGCGGTGCACTTCATTAGGGCCGTCATAGATGCGGAAACTGCGGGCATCGCGGAAGATACGCTCGACAATCGTCTCGCCGGTGACCCCCTGCCCGCCCAGCACCTGCACGCAGCGGTCGATGACCCGCCAGATACCCTCGGAGCTGATGACCTTGGCCATGCTCGACTCGACGTTGCCGCGCTCGCCCTGGTCCAGCACCCAGGCGCAGTGCCAGATGGTCAGCCGGGTGCTGTGCAGGTCCATCTCGTTGTCGGCAAGCATGAAGCCTACCCCCTGATGTTCGCCCAGCGTCTTGCCAAACGACTGGCGACGACTGCCGTAGCTGCAGGCTACTTCATGGGCACGTCGGGCCTGGCCGAGCCAGCGCATGCAATGGGTCAGGCGCGCGGGTGCCAGGCGCAACTGCGCATAGCGAAAGCCCTTGCCGATTTCGCCGAGCACGTCAGCAGCCGGCACCCGCAGGTTTTCCAGGCGCAGCACCGCGTGGCCGCCGGCAAAGCAACTGTCGAGCGAGTCCATCATGCGCTCCAGAATGAACCCCGGGCGGTCGGTGTCGGTGAGAAACATGGTGGCCGTGCCGTCTTCCATGCGCGCCATGATGATCGCGACGCTGGCGCCTTCAGCGCCGGTAATGAACCACTTCTGGCCGTTGATGAGGTAGTCGTCGCCGTCGCGGACCGCCGTGGTGGTCATCATCGAAGGGTCCGAGCCAGCTCCGGGGCTGGGCTCGGTCATGGCGAAGCACGAGCGGATGTGGCCCTGCACCATCGGTAGTAACCAGCGTTGCTTCTGGGCGGGCGTTGCGACCAGCTCCAGCAGGTGGATATTGCCTTCGTCGGGGGCGTGAATGTTCAGGGCAATCGGCCCCAGCGGCGAATACGCGGCTTCTTCGAAGATCACCGCCTTTTCCATGTGGCTCAGGCCCAGCCCCCCCATCTCAGTGGAGGCATGCGGCGTCAGCAGGCCATGGGCACGGGCCTTTTCAACCAGCGCCTGACGCAATTCGGCGTTCGGGCCGTGGGCGGTCTGGCGCGGGTCGCGCTCCATGGGCACGATTTCTTCGGCGATAAAACGGCGGACCTTGGCCTTCAGGGCCAGCAGCTCGGCAGGGAGTGCAAAATTCATGGTGATATTCCTTGGCGTCGAAGTGAAATCAGGCGTGCAGCCCGCGCGGGTCAATGGTGCTGTACAGGTGCTCCATGACGGTGTGCCCGATGCCGACCTTGGTCGGGTCATAGGGGGTGAAGTTCTGTGTACGCACCAAAGCGCGCACGACGCGGGGGCCGTCCATGTCGATGTCCATCACATTGAGGCAGGCGTGGTCCTGCTCGAAGGCGGCCAGCCCCTGCAAACCTGCGCCCGTGGCCCAGGCCAGGAGGATGCGGTTGACCGCGTCATGGCTGACGACCAGCGCGCTGTGCCAGTCAGGGTCTGCCAGCAGCCGGTTGAACTGCGACAGGACCCGCGCCTGGAACGCGGCCCAGCCTTCACCTCGCAGAAAGCGCCCGCCTTCCCAGGCGGCGCGCTGGTAGGCCCCGGTCACCTCGTCGTGCAGCGAGTGCGTGGGGATGTCGCGCAGGCGCCCGGCGCGAATTTCGCGCAGTCCGCTCAGTTCATCGACCGCAAGCGTGCGGCCGGTTATCAGTTGATCCAGCGTCTGCCTGGCGCGGGGGTAATCCGAGCACAGCGCACGGTCGAACGGCACATCGCACAGCACCTTCCCCAGCGCTTGCGCCTGCACAAGGCCTTTAGCCGACAGCGGTACGCTGCGCGGATCGAGGGGTTTGCCCGCGTCATCGAAATAGTTCACGTGGCCGTGGCGCACCAGATAACAACGGCGGCGACGCAACGCGCCTGCAGCGAGGTCATTCATCAGCCAGTACCTTGGGGTTGTTGATGTTCAGCTGTTCACGGTTACTGCGCCGCAAGGCATCCAGCAGGCAGCGCCGGGCATCACCGTCGGCGTCGAAGGCCCCCAGGCGAATGTGCTCGCTGAGCACGGCTTTCGCCTGTTCCAGCGGCAACGGTGGCTGCCCCAGCAGCGCTGATACCGCGTTCAGCGCCTGCCACTCCGCATCGTGGCAGGCTGGCGACTGGTCCAATTCGCGGCCGGCAATCGCCAAGGCGTTGGCGATCATCCGCGCCTCGTAGTGCAACGGCGGGGGTAAGGCCGGCAGCAACTGGCTGAGCAGCAGCTCTCGGGCGCACGCCAGCAAATCGCTCACAATATGTTGACTCATGGCTGCGGGCCTCCGGTCAGGGCGAGGATTTCGTGTTCAAGGGTGGGCACCAGGCGGCCCGTGAGCAGCAACTCCAGCGAGCGCTGCTGCCCGGACAGATGGCGCTGCTGTTGCTGCAAGGCAATCACCGCCCAGCGCAGGTGGGCCATGACCTGCCAGAACAGCAAATCCTCACCCGTCAGGCTCAGGTCACTGATGCTGTGGTAACCGACAAGCAAGTCCTGCAGTTCGCCAATACCGCCTGCCGCCAGGTCCGCGCGAGCGAAGCGCCAGCAGCGCGCAGTAAACCAGCCAAGGTCCTCACGCGGATCGCCCCAGCCGGCAAACTCCCAATCCAGCACGCCGGTCAGCACGCCGTTGTCCAGCAGGTAATTGCCGGTGCGGTAGTCACGATGGATCAGGCATGAGGCCAAGGGCGCGGGTTTGTTGATTTCGCACCAGCGCAGGCCCCACTCCAGCACCGGGTGGCGCTCGGGCAAGGTGTCGAGAAACGCCCGGTAGCGGTCGACGCTGTCTTGCACCGGGTCGCTCACCGGCGAGCCGAGGAAGCCGAGGCCGCCCTGCGGCGGAGTCACTTGATGCAGGCGTGCCATGCAGGCGCCGAGCTGGGTGCAGATAGCACGGCGTTGTTCAGCGCTGAATGCAGTGGTGGTCAAACCGAAGCCACTGGCACTGCCGGCCAGTGCCTGCATGATAAAAAACGCCCGGCCAATCATCTGTGGATCCTGGCAGAGCCACAGGGGCTCAGGCACGTTGACGCCGGCCTGGTGAACCGCGCGCAGCACGGCGAACTCCTGCTCACGGCTCATGCTCGCCGCCACCGCAGAGGCGGCATCGGTGCGCAGCACCCAGCGCTGGCGCAGCGGCCCCTTGGCCTCGTGCACCACGGCCTCGATCAGCCAGTTTTCCTGGATGGCGCCCCCCGACAGGCGCTCGCTACGTTCAATGACCACCGGCCTGCCATCGAGCTGCTCACTCAGGTAGGAAGCCAGCGCCTCATGGGCTTGCGCGATGTCTGTCTGGGCGTAGTCACGCCGCAATGGATTACTGCTTGGCATAGTTGCTCGATCTCGCAATTTGAAAGCTGCCCTGCTCGGGAGCAAGATCGATGCCACGCGCAAAATAGAATTTTTTAACACTTATTAATCATATAGTTGAACGCGATATTCAAATTAATCATGAAGTTAATGACATCGAATCGATTTCAGAATTGCACACCGCACTTGCATCAATGAACCCGTGTTTCAAGAACGCAACGCCGGTCAACCGCCTGCACACAGGCACTCCCACCCTGCTGCCACTCTCGGCTAGGATGGGCGCGCCACCCTCTCGTGCGCCCCGGCGCTGAATACGCTTTGCCTGCAAGGAAATACGCCCTGATGCTTCTTCCCGTGCTCAAGCCCAACCAGCTACGCCTTCCCGCCGAGCCGCGCCGCGCGCTCACCCGTGGGCGCCTGCTCGAGCGGCTGGAGCAGGCCGTTGATGCCGGACGTTTCACCTTGCTGCAGGCGCCGCTGGGCTACGGCAAAAGCATCCTGCTCGGCCAGTTCGCCCGCCGCCACGGCGCCACCTGTGCGTGGCTGCGCCTGAGCGCTGCCGATAACCAGCCCTTGAGCCTGCTGGGCCACCTGCAGGCCGCACTGAATGTGCCAGCGAGCCTCCCGGCAGGCGATGCGCAGCGCCTGTGGAGCGACATTCAGCAGCACCTGGAGCGCAGTGACCAACCGGTTACCTTGCTGCTTGACGACCTTCACCTGCTGCATGCCCCTCAGGCTTACCAGTACCTCGACCAACTGCTGCAGTTCCCGCTGCCCAACCTGCGCCTGCTGGCGGCCAGCGAAGGTCCGCCGCGGCTACCGCTGGCCCATCTGCGCCGCGATGCGCGGCTGACCCTGCTCACCGCCCACGACCTGGCTCTGGACAGCGAAGAGACCCGGCAACTTGCCGCCCAGCGCAACGTACAACTCAGTGCCGACGCCATCTACCAACTGCGCGCCGGCAGCGAAGGCTGGATCAGTGGCGTGTTGTTCTGGCTTGAGGCATACGAGCAGGCCGGTTCGAACGGTGGGGCCAGCGACTTGCGCGCAATCAGCCGCCAGGCCTACGCCCATGCCCGCCAGTTCCTTGAGGAAGAACGCCTGCGCCAGCTCAAGCCCGAGTTGTTGCGCCTGCTCGAGCAGACCTCGGTGGTGCAGGTCTTTGACCTGCAACTGGCTGGGCAGCTCAGCGCCAGCAGCAACGTGCGCGAGCAACTGCGCCAGTTGCAACGCCAGGACCTGTTCATCGAGACCCGCCCGGACGACCTTAGCGAGTACCGCTACCACCCGGTGATGCGCAACAGCCTCTACCAGCGCCTTGAGCAACGTGACCCCCGGCAGTTGCGCCAGCTGCATCAGCAGGCGGCGCAGTGGTTGCTGGGCCAGCGCCACTTTACCGAAGCGCTGCACCAGTTCGTGCGCGCCGGGGATGTCGAGGCGGTGCTGTCCATCGTCGATCGCCATGCCTTCGAACTGCTGCGCGAAGGCAAGATCAACACCCTGGTCGATTTCCTCGCCCAGCTGGCCGGGCAAACCGGCGGCGACAGTTTCACCCTGGCCACCACTGAGGCCTCGATCGTCATCGTCACCAACGACGTGGTACACGCCCGCCAGTGCCTGCGGCGCCTGCAAGGGCTGCTCCGGCAGCAGGCCCCGCACCGCCATCCGCAGCGGGTCCAGCAAACCCTGGCGTTTTTGCGCACCCGCCTGGCCTTTCTCGGCGGCAACCTGATGCACAGCCTGCGAATCGCCGACCGCACCTTGCAGCAGCTTCCCCAGCCCAACGCAGCCAGCTCCGTATTGCACTTCGACCGCGCCAGCTGCCTGTTCGCGCTGGGCAACCTGGATGAGGCCAAGGCTGAAGCCGAACGCGCCCTCAACGAGCTGCAAGCCTTCGGCCTGAGCGGGTACACCAATCTCATGCAGTCGCTGCTCGGCCAGATCGAGCTGGCCCAAGGCAAGGGCGAACAGGCCTGGCAACGCTTCCTCGGCCTGGCCAACCCCAACGGCACCAGCAGCTCGGGCATTTTCTATGCCCTGTTCCACCATTTGGGCAAGGGCCTGGTGTTGCTGCAGGGCAACCAGCTGGAGCCTGCGCGCCAGTGCCTGGTCCAGGCTGAAACGCTGGCGCTGGACTTCCCGCATTGCGCTGCTCTGGCGTGGATCTTCCACCATCAGGCCTGCCTGTACTGGGCGGCGGGTGAAACCCGCCAGGCCAAGGCGCGCTGGGACGAAGTGCGCCGCATGGCGCGCCAGTACCAGCTGTTCCTGCTGTACCGCCCGGCCGGCGCCGGGCGCGCGCGGCTGGCCGTACGCGAGGATGACCAGGCGTTTCTGCTGGAGTGGCTGGACGAGTGGCACGGGTGCTTTCGCCGCTATGGCGAACACCTGCTGCCGGAAGAATGGCTGGCCTATGCCTGGGTGCAGCGCCACCTGGGGCAGCACCGCAAAGCCTGGCAGATTCATGCCGAGCTCAAGGACCAGGCACAGACGCAGTCGAACCAGCGCCTGCTGCTCGACGTGCTGCTGCTTGAAACAGCCCTGGAGCAGGACCGCAGTGCCCGCGATGCAGCGCTGCGCTGCCTGGAACACGCTCTGCAACTGGCCAGCAGCCACGGCTTCGGGCAGCTGTTGCAATACGAAGGACAAGACCAGCTCGAGTCGTTGCAGCACCTGCTGACCCCGCAGACCCGCGAACAACTGGCGCTGGCCGCACCGGCGCCACCGCGCGAGCGCCTCAACCCGCTGTTCGCCCGTCTGTTGGCGGGCAAGGAACAGCCCCACCAGGGGTTGATCGTGCCGCTGTCGCGGCGCGAACTGGCAGTGCTCCAGCGCCTGTCACGCGGGCAGACCAACCAGCAGATTGCCGAAGCCCTGTTCATCAGCCTCAGCACGGTCAAGACCCATATCAACAACCTGTTCCGCAAGCTCGATGTCGCCGACCGCGACAGCGCCCGGCAAATGGCCCAGGGGCTCGGCCTGCTGGACTGACCTCCACCTCCACCCAACGCACTTTCCACCCCTCAATCAACCCGGGGGTGGACGCTGTGCGCAGCGCCTGTTGGTAAAACGGGGCATCGCCAATCCATCCCGGAGCGCTGCATGCCCACCTACCAGGCCCCCTTACGCGATATCGCCTTCGTCGCCCATGAGTTGCTCGACCTTGCCGGCCACTATCAACAGCTGGTCGATTGTGAAGCCCTCGACCCGACCACCTTCGATGCCATCGTCGAGGAAGGCGCCAAGTTCGCTGCCCATCAACTGTCGCCCTTGAACGCCATCGGCGATTTACACGGTTGCCGCTTGCACGAGGGCAAGGTCACCACGCCGCCGGGCTTTGCCGCTGCCTTCAGCCAGTTTGCCAGCAACGGCTGGCTGGGCCTGGACAAAGACCCCACCTACGGCGGCCAGGGCCTGCCGCCAACGCTGGGCTTTGTCATTCATGAAATGCTGTGCAGCGCCAACCATGCCTGGACCATGTACGCCAACCTCACTGGCGGTGCGATCAGCACCCTCAGTGCCCACGCCGACCCGGCGATCAAGCAGCGCTACCTGCCGGCGCTGATCGCCGGGCGCTGGACCGGCACCATGTGCCTGACCGCAGCGCATTGCGGTTCCGCCCTGGGTTTGCTGCGCCCCCGTGCCGTGCCTCAGGCCGACGGCAGCTACCGGATCAGCGGCAGCAAAATGTTCATTTCTGCCGGTGAACACGACCTCGCCGAGAACATCGTGCACCTGGTGCTGGCCCGTATCGAAGGTGCCCCCGCCGGTATCAAGGGCATCTCGCTGTTCGTGGTAGCCAAGCATCAGGTCAGCGCCAGCGGGCAAGTGGGCGAGCCCAACGGCGTCAGTTGCGGTGCCATCGAAGACAAAATGGGCATTCACGGCAATGCTACCTGCGTGCTCAACTTCGACGGCGCCTGTGGTCACCTGCTGGGTGAAGCGAACCGTGGCATCAATGCCATGTTCACCTTCATCAACGAGTCGCGCCTGGCGGTTGCCCAGCAAGCCCAGGCCCACGCCGAGTCGGCCTTTCAAGGCGCCCTGGGGTACGCCCGTGAACGCTTGCAGATGCGCGCCAGCCCGCGCCTGACCCCCGAGCAGCCAGCCGACCCGATCATTGGCCATGCCGATGTGCGACGCATGCTCCTGACCCAGAAAGCCTTTGCCGAAGGCGGGCGCATGCTCGCCTATGCCTGCGCCCAGGATGTCGACCGCCTGCATCACGCTGCCGAACCGTCGCTGCGCGATGTCGCCGCGCGCCGCCTGGCCCTGCTCACGCCCATCGCCAAGGGCTTTCTCAGCGAAGCCGGCAACGAAGCCGCGCAACTGGGCATTCAGGTGTTCGGCGGGCACGGTTTTATTCGTGAATCGGGCATGGAACAGATTGCCCGTGATGTGCGCATCACTACGATCTACGAAGGGACCAATGCCATTCAGGGCATTGACCTGCTGACCCGCAAGGTGTTCGCCGACAACGGCCAGGCACTGGGCGAGTTGCTTGCAGAGATCGAAGGTTTCGCCCGTGGTCCCGCCGTTCCGACCGAACTGGCACAGCCGCTGCTCAAACAAGTGGATGCCTGGCGCGAAGTGAGTGCGGCCTTGCAGGCACGCCACCACAGCGACGCCAACCTGGTCGGCGCCAGCGCCTTCGACTACCTGATGCAAAGTGGCTACACCCTGCTCGGTTACTACTGGCTGCGGGCCGCTTGCCTCGCCGACCAGGCGCTGGCAGCCGGCAGTGACGAACAGGCGTTCTATCAGGGCAAGCGTGAAACCGCACGTTTATACCTGCAACGCCTGCTGCCCCGCGCCACCCTTCACCGCACGCTGATCGAAAGCGGCAGCTCAAACCTGATGACCATTACCGACAGCGCCTTTGGCCGCTGAGGAGACGAGGAACCCATGTCCCAGTTGATTGACTATCGCCGTGACCAGGAACTGGCCCTGATCGGCCTGTGCAGCGCCCCCGTGAATGCACTTGGCCACGCCCTGCGCGAAGCCTTGGCCGACGCCTGTACAACCGCCGCCAACGATCCGCAGGTGCGCGCCATTGTCCTCTATGGCCAGCAGTTGCCGTTCAGTGCCGGTGCCGACATCAGCGAGTTCGGTGGCCCCTTGACCTGGCAGGCGCCTGCCCTGCCCGACCTGTTGCCTGCCCTGGCCCGGCGCGGTAAACCACTGATTGCCGCCATTGACGGCGTGGCCCTGGGCGGCGGGCTGGAACTGGCGCTGATCTGCCGCCACCGCGTGGCAGTAGCCTCGGCGCGGCTGGGCCTGCCCGAGGTGACCCTGGGGGTGATTCCGGGCGCCGGCGGCCCGCAACGCCTGCCGCGACTGATTGGCGTTGAGGCGGCACTGGAGATGATGCTCGCAGGCCAACCCATCTCGGCGCGCCGCGGCCATGAACTGGGCCTGATCGACTGTCTGGTTGAACACGGCGACGACCTGCTCGCCCAGGCCTGCACCTACACCCGTCAACAGCTGGCCGACAGCGCCGGCAGCGACACCCCTGCACGCACCCATCACCCTGCACCGCCGAGCGCCCCCACCGCGACGTTTTTCAATGAGCAGAACGCCCAGCTGGCAGCGCGCAAACCCGGACAACACGCGCCCCAGGCGGTACTCGACGCCGTGCGTGCGGCCTGCGAACTTGACCTGACCCAGGGGCTGGCACACGAACAGACCCTGTTCCGTCAGGCCCTTGAACACCCACAGGCCAAGGCGCTGCGCTACCAGTTCTTCGCCAGGAACGAAGCGCTGAAAATCCCTGGTATCGACCGCTCCACGCCCTTGCGCGACATCAACCAGGTGGCGGTGATCGGCGCCGGCACCATGGGCGGCGGCATCGCCATGAACTTCATCAATGCCGGCATCGCCGTGACCGTGCTGGAACTGTCGTCGCAAGCGCTGGACCGGGGCCTGGCGCAGATCCGCCAGAACTACGAGACCAGCCGCAAGCGCGGCAAGATCAGCCAGGCGCAACTCGAACAGCGCATGGCCCTGCTCACCGGCACCCTGGAGTATGCCGACCTGGCCGACGCCGACCTGGTCATCGAGGCGGTGTTCGAGAACCTCGGCGTCAAGCAGAACGTGTTCCGCACCCTCGATGAAGTGTGCAAGCCCGGCACCATCCTTGCCAGCAACACCTCGACGCTGGACGTCGACCAGATCGCCGCCGTCACCCGTCGCCCCCAGGATGTGGTCGGCCTGCACTTCTTCAGCCCGGCCAACGTCATGCGCCTCCTGGAAGTGGTGCGTGGCAAGGCCCCCGCCCCCGACGTGCTGGCGACCACCCTGAAGGTGGCCCGGCGCATCGCCAAGCTGCCCGTGGTGTCCGGGGTGTGCTTCGGCTTCATCGGCAACCGCATGCTCGAACCTTATGCCCGCGAAGCCCATCGCCTGGTTCTGGAAGGCGCCACCCCGGCGCAGGTCGACGCGGTATTGACCGGCCTCGGCCTGGCCATGGGCGTGTTTGCCATGTACGACCTGGCCGGCATCGATATCGGCTACCAGGTGCGCCAGGCCCGGCGCGACGAGCTGGCCCACGACCCCAGTTACTTCCGCCTCGCCGATGAACTCTGCACCCTTGGCCGCCATGGCCAGAAAACCGGCCGCGGCTTTTACCACTACCAGGGCCGCGAGCGCCTGGAAGACCCGGGGGTGGTCGAGATTGCCGAGCGCCTCGCCGCCGAGCTGGGCATCGAGCGGCGCACCATCAGCGACCAGGAAATCCACGACCGTTGCCTGTTCATGCTGATCAATGAAGGCGTGCAATTGCTTGATGAGGGTATTGCCCTGCGCAGCGGCGACATCGACCTGGTGTGGACCAATGGCTACGGCTTCCCGGCCTGGCGCGGTGGCCCGCTGCATTACGCCGAGCAGCTGGGGCTGGACAGCGTGCTGCGCGGCATCGAGCACTACCGTCAGGCGCTCGGTGCCTACGGCCAGCAGTGGTTGCAGCCAGCGCCGCTGCTTGAGCACCTGGTTGCCCATCGCCACACCCACATTGCGCAACGCTGATAACAGGACACGGTCATGAAAGAAGCTGTCATCCTCTCCACCGCCCGCACCCCGATTGGCAAAGCCTTTCGCGGTGCCTTCAACGCCCTCAAGTCGCCGAGCATGGCCAGCCATGCCATCCGTGCTGCGGTGATACGCGCCGGTATCGAAACCGATGAAGTCGACGACCTGGTCATGGGCACCGCCATGCCCGCCGGCACCGCCGGCTGGAACCTGGGGCGCATGGCCGCGCTGGCCAGCGGCCTGCCCTACAGCGTCAGCGGCCAGACCCTGGATCGCCAGTGCGCCTCAGGCCTGATGGCCATCGCCACGGCCGCCAAGCAGATCATGGTCGACGGCATGCAGGTGACCATCGGCGCCGGCCAGGAGCACATCAGCCTGGTACAGGCGCGCAACATGGAATGGGCCATGGCCGAGCGCGACACCCAGGTGGAGCTCAACGCTGCGCATGCCTACATGCCCATGCTGCAAACCGCCGAAATCGTCGCCCGCCGTTACGCCATCAGCCGCGAAGCACAGGACGCCTACGCGTTGACCTCGCAGCAGCGCACCGCTGCCGCCCAGCAGGCCGGCCTGTTCGCCGACGAGATCGTGCCGGTTACGACGAGCAAAAAAGTGATCGACAAGGCCACCGGCGACGAGCGTTTCGAGCAGGTCACCCTGACTCAGGACGAGGGCAACCGCCCGCTGACCGTGCTCCAGGACCTCACCGGGCTCAAGCCTGTGATCGACGGCGGCTGCGTCACCGCCGGCAATGCCAGCCAGTTGTCCGACGGTGCCAGTGCCTGCGTGCTGATGGACGCGCGCCTGGCCGAGCAACGCAACCTGGCGCCGCTGGGCCTGTACCGCGGCATTGCCGTAGCGGGCCTGGCCCCGGAGGAAATGGGCATTGGTCCGGTGCTGGCGGTGCCGAAACTGCTCAGGCAACACGGCCTGAAGGTCGACGACATCGGCCTGTGGGAGCTCAACGAAGCCTTTGCCTGCCAGGTGCTGTACTGCCAGCAGGCGCTGGGCATCGACCCCGAACGCCTCAACGTCAACGGCGGCGCCATTGCCATTGGTCACCCGTACGGCATGAGCGGCGCGCGCATGGTCGGCCACGCCTTGCTCGAAGGCAAACGTCGCGGTGTGAAATACGTGGTCGTGACCATGTGCGTGGGCGGTGGCATGGGTGCTGCCGGTCTTTTTGAAGTGCTCTGAGAACAAGGAACCACCATGCTCGATACCCCGTTTTCCCTGACCGGCAAGACCGTGCTGGTCACCGGCGCGTCCAGTGGCCTGGGCGCTCATTTCGCCCGCGTGGCCCAGCGCGCCGGTGCCAACCTGGTGGTCGCTGCGCGCCGCGTCGAACGCCTCGAACAGCTGGCCGGCGAGCTGCAGCAGAACGGCGGCAAGGCGCTGGCCGTGAGCCTCGACGTGACGCGACGCGACAGCGTCGAACAGGCCTTCGATGCCGCCCAGGAACAGTTCGGCCACATTGATGTGGTTATCAACAATGCCGGTATCGGCGATCCCGGACGCTTTACCGAACTGAGCGAAGAGCAGTGGCACAGCATGCTGTCGACCAACCTGGATGGCGTGTTCCGCGTCGCCCAATGTGCCAGCCAGCGTCTGATCAAGGCCGGGCGCGGCGGCAGCATCATCAACATTGCCTCGATCCTCGGCTTGCGCGTGGGCACGGGCCTGAGCCACTACTGCACGGCCAAGGCCGGTGTGGTGCAGCTGACCAAGGCGATGGCCCTGGAGTTGGCGCGTCATGGCATCCGCGTCAACGCCATCGCCCCCGGTTACTTCAAGACCGAAATGAACAGCGACTACTTCGACAGTGAGGCCGGCCAGGGCTACATCCGCGAGCGGGTGCCCCTGCGTCGCCTCGGCCGGCTGCAGGAGCTTGACGGTCCGTTGTTGCTGCTGGCCAGCGAAGCCAGTGCGTTCATGACCGGCAGCATCATCGCCGTGGACGGCGGGCATCTGGTCAACCCGCTGTAGTACCACCCGGGCGTCATTGCAACGATGGCGCCCGCTTTCCCCTGCACTGCCACACGCACCTGTGGAGCCCCCATGCCTGAAGCCCCCTACCTGCCAAAGATCATCGCCCTGCTCACCCACCGGCGCCCGGCCGACGGTCCCAGTCCCATGGCACGCCTCATCGGACAAGCAACCGGCGATTACCACCGCCGCGCACACATCGAGATCGTCGACACGCCGTTGGCCCAGTTGCTCGACACCGCGCGCCTGCTCGAAGCCGAACAGCGCGCCGACATGATCATCTGTTCGGGGGCAACCGCCGAGTACCTGCGCCAACACATCGCGACCCCGGTGATGGCCATCCACATGGGCGAATTCGACCTGATCCGTGCGTTGGACCTGGCCAGGTCACGCGCCACCCGCGTCGGCATCCTGAGCTTTCGCCATGCCCACCCGGAGCTGGCAGCGATGCAGTCGCTGTTCACCGTGGCGCTGCGCGAGGCCACCTACAGCAACTTCGAAGAGGCCCGCCACCAGGTGCAGCAGCTGGTCGATGAGGGCTTTGCGGTGATCGTCGGTTCCTCGACCATCGTTGAGCTGGCCCAGGCGTTGGGCGTGCAAGGGGTGCTGGCACTCAACGCCGATAGCATCCGCCGCACCCTGAACAATGCCCTGTCGCTCTGCCACAGCCGTGCGCAGAGCCTGCGCGAACACCAGCGCCTGAATGCCGTGTTGCGCAACCTCAGCGATGGCGTGATCGCGGTCGACGCCGAGGGGCGCGTGCAATCGATCAACCCGAAGATGGCGGCCCTGCTTCAGGTCACGGCGCAATGGGCGCAGGGCCGTTGTGTCCACGAGCTGCTGCCGACCCTCGATACTGCGGCCTTGCAGGAAGAAAACCAGTTGGTCCGCGTTGGCGAGCAGACCCTGGCGGCCACCCTCACCCCGATCATCGAAGCGGGTCAGCCCGACGGCATGGTCATCACCTGCCAGGAAACCCATGCCATCCAGCGAGCCGAGCGGCGCATCCGTATCCAGGCGCGGCCACGGCAGTTCACGGCCCGTTACCGTTTCGAGCAGATCCTCGGCCAGGCGCCAGCGTTTCGCGCCACCCTGCAGCTGGCAAAGCGTTATGCGCAATCCGGTTCGACGGTGCTGATCACCGGCGAAAGCGGCACAGGTAAAGAACTGCTCGCGCAAAGCTTGCACAATGCCAGTGCGCGTCAACCGGCACCGTTTGTGGCGATCAACTGCGCGGCCTTTGCCGAGTCGTTGCTGGAAAGCGAACTGTTTGGCTATGAAGAAGGCGCGTTTACCGGCTCACGCAAGGGTGGCCGGGTCGGCCTGATCGAAAGCGCGCATACCGGTACGTTGTTTCTCGATGAAATTGGCGATATGCCGGTGTCGTTGCAAACCCGCCTGTTGCGGGTGCTGCAGGAGCGTGAAGTGTTGCGTCTGGGCGCCAGCGAGCCGACGCCAGTGGATATCCGGGTTGTCGCGGCGACCCATTGCGACCTGCGCGCGCACATCGCCGACGGGCGCTTTCGTGAAGACTTGTACTATCGCCTGAACATTCTGCGCCTGGCGGTGCCGCCGCTGCGTGAGCGCCCGGAGGACATTGCGTTGCTGGCCAACGCCCTGCTTGAACGCCAGCCGGGCGCGACGCCGGCCGATACCCGGGTACTGCAGCGGTTGATGCCGTTCCTGCAGCGCCATCGCTGGCCGGGCAATATTCGGGAGCTGGAGAATATTGTCGAGCGGGCGGCGGTGTGTGCTCAGTCATTGCACGGCGATGACCCGGATTTCAGCTTGAGTGCGCTGTTTCCGGAGCTGTTCGAGCAGGTGCCTGTACCCTTGCACGAGGTGCAGCCCGTTACGGTACAGGAAGATCTGCGCCACCACGGCAAGACGGCCGAACGCGCACACGCCCGGCATGTGGTCAATGCCTGCCAGGGAAACATGGACGAAGCCGCGCGACGGCTGGGGGTCAGCCGTACCACCCTGTGGCGGCGGCTGCGTGAGGCGTAAGGGCAACTGTCTTCTTTCGCGGGTAAACCCGCTCCCACAGGTGCAGTGCTGGTCTCAGCCGTTGCACTCCCCTTGTGGGAGCGGGTTTACCCGCGAAGGGATTACATCGACAACTCGTTTTCCCGGATCAGCTTCTTGTTGATCTTGCCAACACTGGTTTTCGGGATGTCGGCTACAAAGCGGATCTCCTTGGGGATTGCCCATTTGTTGATGCGCCCGCTTTCAACATACTGGTTCAGGTGGGTCTTCAGGGCGTTGGCATCCACCTGTTCATTGGCCGCGCAGATCACCAGCGCCACCGGGCGTTCGCCCCATTGCGGGTCAGGAATACCGACCACCGCCACCGAGGCAACCGCCGGGTGTTCGCTGATCAGGGTTTCCAGCTCCAGCGAGCTGATCCATTCCCCGCCGGTCTTGATCACGTCCTTGATGCGGTCCTTGATCTCCACCACGCCCAGGGCATCGATGGAGGCAATGTCACCGGTGTGCAACCAGCCGTCTTCCCACAGCTGAGCGCCCTGCTCCGGCTCTTTCAGGTAGCCCTGGGTCAGCCAGGGTGCGCGCACCACGATCTCGCCTTGCGCGCTGCCATCGTGGGGCAGCGCCTTGCCGTTGGCGTCGATGATCTTCAGATCCACCAGCGCACCGGGAACACCGGTCTTGATCCGCGCCGACACCTGTTCATGCGCCGGCAACGCATAGTCGGACTCACGCAGGTAGGTGGTGCAGAGGATCGGGCAGGTCTCGGACATGCCGTAGCCACAATGAATGCTCATGCCGCGCCCGGTTGCCTGGGCCGCTACGCCGTGGGTCAAGGCACTGCCGCCAAGCAGCATTTTCCAGCCGGCGAGGTCCGTCGTCGCGGCTTCAGCGCTGTCGAGGATCATCTGCAGGATGGTCGGCACGCAATGCGAGAAGCTGACCTTTTCTTCGCGGTACAGGCGCACCAGATTATTGGGCTCGTAGCGCCCCGGGTACACCTGCTTGATCCCCATCAGGGTGGCGACATAGGGCACGCCCCAGGCATGCACATGGAACATTGGCGTGATGGGCATGTAGACATCGTCCGAACGCAGCAGCGGCAGGCCCTTGTAAGCGCCGAGCGTGCCAACCGCACTCAGGGTGTGCAGCACCAGCTGACGGTGCGAGAAGTAAACGCCCTTGGGGTTGCCGGTGGTGCCGGAGGTGTAGAACAGGGTGGCCACCGAGTCTTCATCGAAGTCGGGAAAGTCGTAAACGCCATCGGCCTCGGCCAGCAGGCTTTCGTACTCGCCCAGCACCGGCAGCCCGGTAGCTGCTGCGCCGGTATCGCTGAGCTGGATGTAGCCTTTGACCGTGGTCAGCTGGTCGGCAATCGGCTCGAGCAGGGGCAGGAAATCGTCATGCACCAGCACCAGGTCGTCTTCGGCGTGGTTCATGGTGTAGACAATCTGTTCGGGCGACAGGCGAATGTTCACGGTGTGCAACACGGCGCCGATCATGGGTACGGCAAAGAAGCACTCCAGGTAGCGATGGCTGTCCCAGTCCATCACCGCCACGGTATCGCCCGGCTTTACCCCGGCGTTGGTCAGCGCGTTGGCCAATTGGCGGATACGCGTGTTGAGCGTGCGGTAGTTGTAGCGCAGCGTATGACCAGAGACGATTTCCTGCTCCGGGGCATGGCGCACGCCCGACAGCAACAGGCTTTTGATCAACAACGGGTAGTTGTAGGCGTTGTGAGCAGGTGGAATTTTTTTTGTTTTCACCACGGAACGACTTCCTGCGTCTGTTATGTCGTTGCACAGTAATTTTCGACCACGCACAGCGCTTCACTTTTCGCGTCAGCTTTTTGTCTTTTGATGACGACCTGTACAGATCAGCCTACTAACCGTCTATAACAGTGCGCCTGGCGCGCCGGATGTCAGATGTCAGCAAAGGGAGGTGAAAGACACCATGACTTTATTAGCCCGTACCGCCGTGCTGAGCAATTACCTGGAGGTCACCCGCCATCTGCAGTTTGACGGCGACGCCCTGCTGCGTGAGGCAGGCTTTTGCCCTGAGGTCATCGCCGACAGCAAGCAGCACATCCCGGCCCAGCCTGCGGTTGAGCTGCTGGAGCGCACCGCACAGCTTACCCGCTGCGAAACCCTGGGGCTGCGCATGGCCGAACTGCGCAACCTGGCAGATTTTGGCGAAGTCAGCCTGTTGCTCAGCCACCAGCACACCCTGCGCGATGCGTTGAACGTGATCGTGCAGTATCGGCACCTGCTCAATGATTCCCTGGCGATCTTCATCGAGGAAACCGGCAAGACGGTCATCATCCGCCAGGAACTCATCACCGAGCGAGGCACTCGCAACCGCCAGTCCATCGAGTTGGCCACCGCCATTCTGCATCGCTTCTGCGCTGCCTTGCTGGGGGTGCACTGGCAGCCGCTGTACGTCTGTTTTACCCACGAGGCACCGAACGACCTTGCGGTGCACCGGCGTGTCTTCGGCTGCAAAGTGGAGTTCGGCTGCGAGTTCAACGGCATCGCCTGCCCCGCCGCCAACCTCGACGCCGCCAACCCGCTGGGCAACCAGGCTCTGGCCCGCCATGCCGAGCGCTACCTGAATTCGCTCAGGGGCAAGAACGATCACAGCCTGGCCTTTGAAGTGCGCAAGTCCATCTACCTGCTGCTGCCGATGGGCAAAGCCACACCCGAGCAGGTGGCGCTGATCCAGGGCCTGAACGTGCGCACCCTGCAGCGGCGCCTGGAGGCCGACGGCACCAGCTTCAGCGACTTGCTCAACTGTGTGCGCCGCGACCTGGTCATCCGTTACCTGAACAACCCGGGCTACTCGCTGGGGCGCATCTCCGACATGCTCGGGTACTCGATGCCCAGTTCGTTCACGCGCTGGTTCACGGCGCAGTTCAACAAGACACCGGCCCTGTGGCGGCGTGAGCACGCCGGCTAAAGACGCCCTGCGCGCCCCATCGCAGGCATTGCCTGCGATGGGCACGTAGAGCAGTTGTCAGTACTGCTCGACCACCCGTTTGAACTGGTAATTGGGCTCTCGATAATTGCCAGGCTTCTGCCGCTTCGGCAGTTTGACCTTCTCGCGCGGGATCTCTTTGTAGGGAATGTGGCTGAGGATGTCGGCGATGATGTTCAGCCGCGCGCGGCGTTTGTCGTTCGAGTCGGCCACGAACCAGGGCGCATGTCCGGTGTCGGTGGCCTTGAACATGTCGTCGCGGGCACGTGAATAGTCATACCAGCGGCTGTACGACTTGAGGTCCATGGGCGACAGTTTCCAGATTTTGCGCCCATCCTCGATGCGTGCTTCAAGGCGACGGGTCTGTTCCTCTTCACTGACTTCCAGCCAGTACTTGAGCAGGATCACACCCGAATCGATGATTGCGCGCTCGACCGCCGGTACGGCGTTGAGGAAACCTTCAGCCTGCTCCTGGGTGCAAAACCCCATCACCCGCTCGACACCGGCGCGGTTGTACCAGCTGCGGTCAAAGATCACCACTTCACCAGCGGCCGGCAGGTGCGGCAGATAGCGCTGCAGGTACATCTGGCTTTTTTCACGGTCGTTGGGCGCAGGCAGCGCCACCACGCGAAACACCCGCGGGCTCACCCGCTCGGTCAGGGCCTTGATGGTCCCACCCTTGCCGGCACCATCGCGGCCTTCGAACAGAATGCAGACCTTGACGCCTTTTTCCTTCACCCACTCCTGCATCTTGACCAGCTCGACATGCAGCAAGCGCAATTGCTCGAGGTAGTCCTTGTTCTTCAACTTGGTATCTTTTGAGGGCTTGCGCTTATCAGAATCTTTCTTGTCTTTTGCCATGAACAAAGCCTCGCGTCCGTTAATGCCTTGAATCCAGCGTGTGAGTCTAGTCGAAGGTCCTCAACGCAGCCTGAGCCAAGTCATACATTTGTCATCGCGCGCTGCTAGCGTCGCTGCGCACTCCCGCGCCGGCCCGCGCTCCTGTTCAAGGCGACACTCACGGTGTACTCCAGCACAACCCGCAAGCCCATCATCCTTCGCGCTGACGTGATGAACAGCGATGCATTCGGGGCGATGTTCGCCCAGCTGTTCGGCAACCTCTATGCCGATACTCCGCCGCTGCCCCGGGACATCGTTATCGGTGGCGTCTATGGCCGCTATGAAGGCGTCAGCTTTCGGCACATGCATTACCGGGGCGACTTCACCATCACGCTCCCCAGCCCCGCAGACGAAATCACCTTCGTACTGCCCACCGCCGGCACCATCATTTTCAACCAGGCCAGTGAATCGGCAGGCCTGAGCGGCGTCGGCCTGGCCATCGACAAGCGTGACATGCACTCGATGCGCGTGGTCGACGGCCATACTCAGCACGGTCTTTCGATACGCCGTGCGCTGCTCACCGAGCGATTGTCGACGCTATTGGGCAAACCGATCGTACAGCCGTTGCGCTTCGAGCCGCGGGTGAACCTTGACGCACCGGCGTTGCAAGGCATTCGTGCCCTGGTGCAACTGGCCACCGGTAACGAGTTCGACCTGCTGATCAACACCGGTTCGTTGATGCCGGTCCGTCTTCAGGAAATGTTCATTGATGCGGTACTGGAGGCCTGGCCGCACAATTTCACTGACGCCCTGCGCCGCCCGGCGCCGCAGATTGCACCGCGCCATGTGAAGCTGGCCATGGATTACATCCACAGCCATCCCCACGCGCGGGTCGGCGGCAGTGAACTGGCACAGCTGAGCAGCACCAGCCTGCGCGCGCTGCAGGACGGTTTTCAGCGCTTTGCCGGCACTTCGATTGTTGCCTACCAACGCCAGATCCGCCTGGAGCGGGCCTATTCAGCATTGGCCAGCGATGGCGCGCCATCGGTCTCCGAGGTGGCCCTGCAGCACGGCTTCAGCAACGTCGGCAGGTTCTGCCAGTACTTCCAGGGCGCTTACGGCGTAAGCCCGGCCGACGTACGCAAGCGCCCGACGCTCTGCATGGGCGGCAGAGCACCAGGCTGACAATCAGAACAGGTAACTGGCCTTGAGGCTGCCACTGGCACCGTGGCTGTCGCCGCCACCGCTGGCACCTACCTCGGCACCGACACTCAAAGCCCCCAAGGTCGCCATCAGGTTGACCCCGGCACTGAACTGGTCGCGGTTATCAAACGCGGCACGCTGTTCAACATCCAGTCCGAGCAAGTGCCCTTGGCTGTCGAGGGTGTTATCGCCCAGCACGTGCTCATAGCCTACGTCGATACCCGGCACCCATTGCCAGGCGCCGACGTCAAACGCGCTGAACGACGCATTGAGGTTGACGAAGGCGCTGGTACGGGTCTCGTTGATGCCGTCTACCGCCAGCGCCAGTTCGCTGCCTTTTTCCGTGAAGTCGGAGATTTCCAGATGGCTGGCGCGCACGCCGAGGGTCGGTTCAAATACAACGCCGTTCACCGGTGTGCGATAGCCCAAGGCCAGGCTGGCGCCTGTGAGGGTACCGTGGCTGTCGCCTTTGGCCGTGCCCAGGCCACCGCCCAGGTCGCGTTTGCTGTCGTAGTCCAGCCAGCCGGCGCTGGCATCGGCGTCGACGAACACCCCGTGCTCCAGGCCATCGGGCGCAAAACGTGCACCGGCACGGATGAAGCTGAGGTCGGTATCCACCTCGCCGCCGGCGCCACCCACCGAGCCGTTGCTGTAGCCAATACCGGCGTAGGCGCTGAGCTGTTCCGAGAAGCGCTGGGTCAGGCCGACCATCATGCCCTGGCTGTGTTCGTTGCTGCTGGCGGCGTGGTTCGAACCATCGGTGCCCAGGTAGCTGGCCAGCGCGGTACTCCACAGACGGTATTGCCCGACCTTGAGCTCGGTACCCCGGGTGTAGGGCGTTGCAGCCTGGTCTATCAGCGCATCCTGACGCAGCAGGTAGCTGGCCGCATCGGCATGCACCTGGCCGCCAACCGTCGACTCGACACCGCCAAGGGTGCCGTCATCAATGGCCGATTGCAGGTAGAAGTTATAAGCCGTATCGGCGCCCGACAGGCTGCTGTTCTGCAGCTGTTGCAACAGGCCGGCACCCGCCGCGGCGTTGCCGAGCAATCCGGCCTGGCCCGGCAGGCTGTTGTATTCGACCAGTTTGGCGCGCAGCACGTAGAGCGTCTCTTGCGACAGGCCCAGGCCGGTCTTGAGGTAGTTGTCCATGCTGCCGTACTGGCTGATCACTTCGTCCAGCCCGGCTTGCAGGAAGCTCGCGTCGACCGTGAGCATCGGGCCATAAATCGCGGCCATGCTCGCCGGCATCGCGGCCAGGGTCTTGGCCACGCGCGCGGCGGTGTAGTCATTGGTCGCCAGGTAGTCCGCCATGATCGTGGCGTTATCGACGCCTGCCAGGCTCAACAGCACTGCCGAGGTCCAGCCGGTGCGGTCCTTGCCGGCCGTGCAGTGAAACAACGCCGCGCCGTCGACATCGGCCAGTGCCGTGAACAGCGCCGCGAACTGGTTGCGCATGCCGGCATCGCTGACAAAGCTGCGGTTGGCGTCCTGCATCATCGCCATGGCCTGGGCCGCACTGCTGATCGAGACGGTGGTGATATTGGCCCCGGACGTCCCGCTGCCAATAATGTCGATGTTGCGGTAGGTCGCCCCGGTGAGCAGGGTGTCGGGGGTGGCGGCGATCTCGCTGGGCGTGCGCAGGTCGTAGATGGCGCGGATACCCAGGCCATTGAGGGTGGCAAGGTCGGCGGCCGATGGCGTCAAGGCGTTGGAGCGGTAGAACACCCCGGCACGCATCGTGCCATCGTTGCGCGTGGTGTACGCGCTGGTGGTACCGGCGACATCACGGAAGTTGTCGATACTCGCCAGCCGCGGCGTATCGAGGGTCGCGGCCTGGGCGGCGGCGATGGAAAGGCTCAGGACAGACAGCGAACACAAAAGACGTTGAAACACGGTGCAGCCTCATAGATGACAGCGTTGGGCTGGTCACTATTGAGGCCACACATGAAACTAAATGTTACAGAGCGGTAGCTGCCGCAAATCGCTGCGCGATCTGTCCTTAGACCGCGCAATCTGTCCGTACAAGGGGGGCGGGGGTCAATCTTTCTGTTGGGCGTCGAGCTTTTCCACCAGCGCTTTGGCCAGTGCGTGATCCGAGAACGGGTTTTGCCCGGTGATCAGCTCGCGATCCACCACCACATTGGGCATCCACGCTTGCGCATAACTCATGTTGCCGCCCGCACCGGCCATGGCCTTGGCCGGGTAGAACAGCAGGCGCTCACCCTTGAGCGAACCTTCGAACACCTGCTCTTCCGGGTCCGAGAAGATGGTCATGCGGTAGCCCTGATAGATCCAGTTGCTGGCCGCGGGCGTTTCGCCGCGGCTGAGCGCCGCGTGGTAAGCGGCTGGGTCCTGCTGCGCCGAGAGCAGCGCGATCGGGCCATGGCAAATGGCGGCCGTGGGCTTGCCAGCCTGATGGAAATGGCGCAGCAAGGCGCCTACCTGCGGGTTGTTGGCCAGATCAATCAGCGGCGCATGGCCACCTGGGATCAGCAGCCCGGCATAACGGTCCAGGTCCCCGGCCAGTACCTCACCCAGTGACAGGCTGTCGTGGATGCCGGGCAGGCCGTCAACCAGGGTCTGGATGCGCTGCATTTGCGCGGCGTCTTTAGCGAAGTACGAAGGGTCGATCGAAGTCTTGTCGACACGCGGGGCATTGCCCTTCGGCGTTACCAGCACCAGCGTGTAGCCGGCCTTGATCAGTTCGTCGGCCGGTACGCCGAACTCGTTGAGGTAATAGCCGGTGGTGTACTGCTTGCCACCTTGCAGGGGCAGCTGGTGTTCGCTGGACAGCAGCACCAGCACTTCGCCCTTGGACGCCGCAGCCGCAGTGCCGGCCAGCAATGTGCCGGCCAAAGCGAGGGCCACCTTGGTCAGTGTGCGCCGGCTCATGCCCCTGCTCCCTCGAACGGTGCCAGGTCCAGCGCACGGCCCAGGCGTACCTCGACCGGGGCGGCTACCCACTCACCCGTGGCGGCCCGATAGGCCTGGTAGTGGGCACTCTGGCGGTGAGCTTCAACCGCCGCAGCATCGACATAAAGCTCGAACAGGTCGAAGGCCAGCTCACCACCTTCGCGCTCGAACAGGTCGTAACGCAGGTTGCCCGGCTCGGCACGCGAGCGCTCGACCATGACCCGCAGGGCTTGTTCGACGGCGTCACGGTGCTCGGGTTTGGGGCGGATTGTCGCAAAGATGCTGATGGTCATGGGGTCTCCTGAGGGTCAGCGATGTCAGTAGCCACTATCCTAGACAAGTCGCTAAGATTCGAAAATTCGAAAGCTTTAATTTCTGGCATTTAAAATATGAATATCAACAAGAAGGACCTGAACCTGCTGCTGGTGTTTCATGTGCTCTACCAGGAGCGCAATGCCTCGTTGGCCGCCACGCGCATGGCCCTCAGCCAGCCGGCGTTGAGCCACAAGCTGAACAAGCTGCGCCAGCAACTGGGCGACCCTTTGTTCGTTCGCGCACCGCGTGGCCTGTCGCCGACCCCGCGTGCGCATGAACTGGCCCCGCAAGTGCAACGCCTGGTGGGGGAACTGGAGGCCTTCTATGAGCACTGCGACGGCAGCGATTTTCTCGCCCGCACCGAACGCATCCACCTCTACAGCACCGACTACGTCGAGCAAACCTTGCTGCCCGGCCTGCTGCCGATACTGCGCAGCCAGGCGCCCAACCTGGTGTTGATCACACACAACACCCGCGGTCAGTTGCCGCGTGAAGCGTTGGAAAAAGGCACTTGCGACGTCGCCATTGCCGGTTTCTATACCGACCTGCCGGATACCTTCCACCAGCAACGCCTGCTCAGCGAAGACTTTGTCGTGCTCGCCTCCAAGGGCAATACACGACTGGGCAAGGGGCTGGACCTCGATGCCTTCCTGGCCTGCGAGCACCTGCTGACCACCCTCACCGGCGACCTCGACGGCGTGGTGGACAAAGCGTTGCAGGCCAAAGGCCTGAAGCGGCGAATCGCGGCGGGACTGTCGAGCTTTATCGCCCCGAGCCGGCTGATTCGCGGCACCGACATGCTGCTGACCTGCCTGCGCTCACTGGCGGTCGAGGCGGTGGAACATGATGCCGACCTGCGCCTGTACCCGCTGCCGTTGGCGCTGCCACGGGTCGAGGTGATGCAGATCTGGCATGCCCGCACCGATGCCGACCCGTTGCGGCGCTGGCTGCGCCAGCAGGTGCAGGCGGTGGCTCAAAGGCTTGGCGGCTGACAGCTGCGGTTCAACGCACCATGTGCAGGTAGTGCAAGTGCCGCTCGTACTGATCGAGGATGTCGCCGATCACATCCTCGCGGCTCCAGCCCATGATGTCGTAATCCTGCCCGCCTTCGCGCAGGTGCACTTCAGCGCGAAAGTACTTGCGTGCCTCGCTGCCCTCATCGCTTTCCTGCAGCACGAAGCTGGGCATCACGAAAGCGCGGGGACGCACTTCATAGAGAAAGCGCCCTTCGCCAGCATGGTCCAGTTCCAGGGTAATGCGCCCATCGTCCTGCTCGTCGACGGCCACGTCGTAACCTTGCTTGCGCAGCTCTTCCGCCACCTCGTCACAGGCCGGCCTGACCACCTCGGCGATAAACCGGGTGACGTGTGAGCGCCGCGGCATCATGGCAATGTTGCGCAGCCGCCGCTGCCAACCCCCGAACGAATGCGCGGCATGCCGGGGCGACGGCAGCGCCTGGTAGCGCAAGCCCTGGCGGGTCGCGTCGAGGTTGAGCGCCCGGTACAAGCCCCAGATCGAGGCCAGCAGGATCAGCGAGAACGGCAACGCACTGGCAATGGTTGCCGTTTGCAGGGCCTTCAAGCCGTTGGCCAGCAGCAGCGCGATTGCCACTATCCCGATGCTCACCGACCAGAAAATCCGCTGCCACAGCGGTGAATGGTCATGCCCGGAAGACGCCAGCATGTCCACGACCAAAGCGCCGGAGTCAGCGGAGGTGACAAAGAACACCACCACCATCAGCACCGCGAGCATCGAGATCAGCGACGAAAACGGGAAATGCTCAAGGAAGGCGAACAACGCCAGCGAGCTGTCCTGGTCGACCACTGCCGCCAGGTCGGTGATGCCCTCGTTGAGGATCATGTGCAGCGCTGAATCACCGAACACCGTCATCCACAACAGGGTGAAACCGGCCGGTACAAACAATACCCCGCAAATGAACTCACGGATGGTCCGCCCACGGGAGATGCGGGCAATGAACAGGCCAACGAACGGTGACCACGACAGCCACCAGCCCCAGTACAGCAAGGTCCAGCCGCCGATCCAGTCGGTCGGCTCGTAGGCATACAGGTTGAAGGTCTTGTTGACGATGTCGGACAGGTAAGCCCCGGTGTTCTGCACATACGCCTGCAGCAGGAACACCGTAGGCCCCAGCAGCAGCACGAAGCACATCAACACCACGGCCAATGCCAGGTTGAGTTCTGAAAGGATGCGGATACCCTTGTCCAGACCGCTGGCCACCGACAACGTCGCCAACCCGCAGGTCACGGCAATCAGGATGATCTGCACCGTGGTGTTCACCGGCACCCCGAACAGGTGATGAAAACCACTGTTGATCTGCAATACCCCGTAGCCCAGTGAGGTGGCAACACCAAACACCGTGCCGAGGATCGCAAACACGTCTACGGCATGACCAATGGGACCGTAGATACGCTCGCCAATCAGCGGATAAAGCGCCGAACGCAGCGTCAGCGGCAGGCCTTTGCGGAAACTGAAATACGCCAGGATCAGGCCGACGATGGCGTAGATCGCCCAGGCATGCAGGCCCCAATGGAAGAAGGTGATTTTCATCGCCTCGCGGGCCGCCTGCACCGTGCCCGCCTCGCCCACCGGCGGGCTGGTGAAATGCATGACCGGCTCGGCCACGCCGAAAAACATCAGGCCGATGCCCATGCCGGCAGAAAACAGCATGGCAAACCAGCTTCTGCTGCGGTACTCCGGCTCACTGTGGTCGGGGCCCAGCTTGATGTCGCCATAACGGCTTATAGCCAGGAACACCGCGCTGATCAGGATCAGCGCGACGGCGAGGATGTAAAACCAGCTGGCGTTGGTGAAAATCCACTGCTGGACATGGTTGAACTGGCTTTGTGCCTGTTCCTGGAACACCACGGCATACAGCACCAGCAGGAATATCAGCACGGCACTGGTATAGAACACCGGCGGGTTGAGGGTGCTGCGGGGTTTGACCGGCGTTTGCATCGTCAGGGTGTCTCCGTGACTGCTTGCGATTAGCAGACAACCGGCCGCAGTTACCGGACGATCGCGCGCCTGATCAAGCGTAGCTCACCACGGCCCGGACACCTTGACACGCCCCTTCCCCATTGCGGGCATGAGTACACAGCGGGCTGTTTACTGCCCACCGCCCATGAACCAGCGGAAATACGGGTTGCGCCCCTCCCCTTGCATCAACAACCGCGCCTCGCGCGCCCAGCCCTCGCGGTTACCGTTGTAGGCCAGCAAGGTCAAGCCATAAAAGCGCTGCAGTACCTGCCACTGGTCCTCGACCGCCGCCCGCTGGCCAACATCGGCATTGAGCAACGGTGGCGCCTTGCGCAATGCCAACAGTTGCGGCAACACCCGGGTGATCTCCTTGGCGCGCACCCAGGGTGCGTACTCGATCCGCGGCTGGTCATCGGTCACCGCCCGGGCCTGGCCGGCAAAGCGCTCCAGCCCGTCGCGGTCGGTCACCCAGGTGGCCAGCAAGGCATTCACGGAATCCACCCCTACTTCCGCCAGGGCCTTGGCCACTGGCGGTTCGGCAAAGCGCTGGCTGATCCGCGTGTAGTCCAGCTCCTGTGGTGTCAGCGAGCCAACCAGGAGCATCTCGTGAAACTCGGTGGTCCACAGCGAGGCATGCGGGAAAACATCCAGGAAACTGCGTACCAGCGAACGGCTGTCGTCTTCGTTCTGGGTCGGCAACGGCAACCATTGGGCGACGATACCGTCGGCTTCAAGACGCTCGGCCGCCAGTTGATAGAAGTCCCTTGAGTAGAGGTTGACCACGCCGGCGGCTGAAGGTGGTGGGGGCTCCAGGGTGATCAGGTCGTAGCGTTCGGCACTGCGCAACAGCTCCCGGCGGCCATCGCGCAGGCGGATGTCCAGGCGCGGGTCGCTGATTGCATTGAAGTTGCCAGTAAACAACGGTGCTGCGGCCAGTACCTCTGGCAGCAATTCCGCCACCACCGGGCGTTGCAGCCCCTGATAGCGCAACATGGCCCCGGCGGTAATGCCGGTTCCAAAGCCGATGACCATGGCCGAACGTGGCTCGCCGTGGTGAATCAACAACGGCAACAATGCCTGCAGGCGCATGTAGCGCAACGACGGCATGGCATCGCCGGTATTGGACACGCCCTGGATGTACAGGCGGCTGAATGTACGCGCCCCGCGTTCCTGGGACACCACGGCCACCGTGCCGCCACGCCCTTCCTGATAAAACGTGATCTGGCCGCCGCGTGCGCCCGGGAGCAACTGTGCCAGGCGCTGGGGCGGGGTCAAGACACCGATGACCAGCGAGGCCAGGGTCACGCCGAGGATCGCCGCGCGCATCCCCGGACGCACCGCAACGCCGCGCCAGATAACCACGCAGCCGATGGCTGCCGCCAGCAAGGCAAGCACCACCAGCGTGCGTACCAGCCCCAGCTGTGGCACCAGCACGAAGCCGGTGAGCATGACGCCAGCGATACCTCCCAGGGTGTTCAGCCCCACCACCGCACCGACATCCCGGCCCGCCTGGGTACTGTCGGCGCACAATCTCAGGGCCAGGGGAAAGGCCGCACCGAGCAGTGTGGTAGGCAGGAACACCACGCATAAGGCGGCGGTGGCAAAGCGTGCGCACATGCCGGCCAGCTCATTGCCGGTCACCTGCAGGACCAAGGCCTCCACTTGCGTCTGGGCAATAATCAACCAACGGCCAAGCCCGGCGATCTGCACCAGTGCCAGCAACCCGGCCAGGGCAATCAGCAGGCCGAACAAGCCCCAGGGATCACTGATCCGGTCGGCACGCCGGGCGTAAATGGCGCTGCCCAGTACCAGGCCGGCGAGGTACGTCGCCAGCACCACGGCAAAGGCGAACGCGCGGGTACTCATGAACTGAACAATGGACTGCGTCCACACCACTTCATAGCCCAGCGCCACGCCCCCGGCCAGGCAATACAGGGCGATTGCCAGGGTGGCACTGGCGTTGCGCGGCGAGGCAGCGGCAGGCGGTGCGGGTACCAGCGCTGGGGCTGCGCGGCACGACAGCCAGGCCCCGGCCGCGGCCACCAGGTTCAGGCTGGCCGCCACCAGGGCGCTACCGGTGACGCCGAGCTGAGGCAACAGAACAAAAGCTGCGAGCAAGGTGCCGAGAATCGCCCCGGCCGTATTGGCCGCATACAGGCGACCGCCGGCTTCAGCCATTTGCCCCTGGGCCGGCGTCAGCGCCCTCACCAGCACGGGCAGCGTGCCCCCCATCAAAAAAGCAGGGACGCCCACCAGCAAAAACGGCAGCAGCCAGGCCAGCAAGCCAACGCTGGCCTCCAGCCGGGCAAACAGTCCGGCGGCATTGGCCAGGGCCAGGGTACTGAGCACACCCAGCACGGCCACCGCCAGTTCCAGGCCGGCATACAGCCTCACCGGGCGCTGCAGGCGGTCGGCCCAGCGCCCGAACACCAGGCCGCCCAAGGCCAGCCCGGCAAAAAATGCACTGATGCCGGTGGTGATGGCGTACACCTCCACCCCCACCACCAGCGACAGTTGTTTGACCCATAGCACCTGGTACACCAGCGCCGCAGCACCGGAAACACAAAGCAAAGAGGCGGGAATCAGCAGCTGCAGCGACAGGCGTTTGCCTACCTCTTGTGCAGCGGCGCTTCGGGACCGGGTGGAGTTGACGGCTGAACGCATCAATTGGCCTTATCGGATCAGCAGCTATCCGAAATACAAGTCGTAAAAAAAGCGCCCGTCGTTTGACGGGCGCTGGCACGGCCTTACTTCTTCATCTTCTCTTCGATTTTCTTGTCTACGTCAGCACGGATCTGGTCGATGCTGAAGCTCGCCGGGCGTTGGCTAGGCGGGTAGTCAACGAAGGTTTGCAGGAAGCCGGCTGCCTTTTGCGTGGCCTGCATCAGCAGGTAGTCGTTCTTGGTCAGCCAGTCGTAGTACTGGTCGGAAACCACGTCTGCCCTTTCATACGGGTCCATGCGCAGGTTGAACAGTTTCGGTACCCGCAGGCACACGAACGGTTCACTCCACACTTGCAGGCCGCCAGGTGCACGTTGCTCACAGTAGACAATTTTCCAGTCGCCCATGCGCATGGACACCAGATCACCGTCATCGCTGAAGTAGTAGAACTCGGTACGTGCGCTCTTGTCGGCTTTGCCGGTCAGGTAGTCCAGCTGGTTGTAGCCGTCGAGGTGCACCTTGAAGTTCTTGCCACCCAGGTCGGTTCCTTTGAGCAGACGCTCCTTGATGTCGGTGTCACCCACCGCAGCAAGCAGCGTCGGGAACCAGTCGAGCCCCGAGAACAGCTGGGTGGAGGTGGTGTCGGGCTTGATCTTGCCCGGCCAGCGAATCATCGCAGGCACACGGAAGGCACCTTCCCAGTTGGAGTTTTTCTCGTTGCGGAACGGCGTGGTTGCCGCATCAGGCCAGGACCACTGGTTCGGGCCGTTGTCGGTGGTGTAGACGACGATGGTGTTGTCGGTGATTTTCAGGTCATCGAGTTTCTTCAGCAGTTTGCCGACGTCACCGTCGTGCTCCAGCATGCCGTCGGCATAGTCGTTGCCCGGCATACCGCTCTGGCCCTGCATGGACTCGCGGACGTGGGTGAAGGCATGCATGCGGGTGGTGTTCATCCAGACAAAAAACGGCTTGTCGGCCTTGACCTGTTTGTCGATGAAGTCCATCGCCGCTTGAGTGGTCTCATCGTCGATGGTTTCCATGCGCTTCTTGTTCAGCGCGCCGGTGTCTTCGATCTTGCCGTCGGCACTGGACTTGATCACGCCCCGCGGCGTAGCGGCCTTGACGAACGCCGCGTCGTCCTTCGGCCAGTACGGACGCTCCGGCTCCTCCTCCGCGTTGAGGTGGTAGAGGTTGCCGAAGAACTCGTCGAAGCCGTGGTTGGTCGGCAGGTACTCGTCCTTGTCCCCCAGGTGGTTCTTGCCGAACTGCCCAGTGGCATAACCCTGGGCCTTGAGCGCCTGGGCGATGGTCACGTCACGCGCCTGCAGGCCGACCGGTACCCCGGGCATGCCGACCTTGGACAGACCGGTACGCAGCGCCGACTGGCCGGTGATGAAGGTTGAACGGCCTGCGGTGCAGCTGTTTTCCGCGTAATAGTCGGTAAACAGCATGCCTTCTTTGGCGATCCGGTCGATGTTGGGCGTTTGGTACCCCACCACACCCTTGCCATAGGCGCTGATGTTGGTTTGCCCGATGTCATCGCCAAAGATCACCAGAATGTTCGGCTTTTCCGCCGCATGCACTGCCCCCGCGCCTAACGCCACCGAGGCGGCGAGTGTCATTGTTGTAAGCCACCTACTTCTGAGTTTCATAAGGCCATTTCTCCGTTTCACGTTACTGGCATGTGCCACGACTACGTGCATCAGAGGACTCGACTGCTGAACGAAATCCCTTTGCGCCTGCGGTGTGTTGATCACTACTCCTGAATGCTTTCAAACGGGTAGACGCGTCGCCATTCCCGGGCCATGTCCACGACCACCCAGTTGTTGTTGCGTGCCGCTTCCAGTGCCTTGTCCAGGCGCCCGACCTTGCTGTCGCGGTCGTACGCCCACTCGCGTTTGCTGTCGGTATGGTGAACCAGCCCGGCAAAGCGTTTGCCGGGGCCGGCCATGGTCCACTGGAGCATTTGCAGGTCACCGTCGGAGTTGCCAAAGGCCAGGATCGGGCGGCGGCCGATAATGGAGTCGATGCTGACCGGTTTGCCCGGGCCATCGTCGTTGTGCACCAGTTTTGGCAAGCGCTGGATGGTCAGCTCGCCATTTTTGTCCTGGAAGCGGGCGTCAAGCGTAGTGCCGATGACCTGCTCGGGCGGGATACCGTAGACCTCTTCGGCAAACGCGCGCATGAAAGCCACTTCGCCACCGGACACGATGTAGGTCCTGAAGCCGTTTTCACGCAGGTACTGGAGCAACTCCAGCATTGGTGCGAAAACCATTTCGGTATAGGGCTTGCCGGTTTTGGGGTGGACTGTTTTCGCCAGCCAGCTGCGGGTCTGGGCAATGAACGCTTCGGTACTCACTCCGGCATGGGTGGCAGCGACAATTTTCAGCATGCCGTCCATACCGCTGGCCGCCAGTGCCTTCTGGTCGCCTTCAAGGACTGCCTTGAACGGCTGCTGGGTTTTCCATTCGGGGTGTTGCGGGGCCAGGCGTTTGACTTCGTCCAGGGCAAACAGCACTTCGAAGTACATCGGCTGCTCGCTCCACAGCGTGCCGTCGTTGTCGAACACGGCGATGCGCTCTGCTGGCGCCACGTAGTCCTTGCCGCCCTGCTCGGTCACCGCAGCGACAAATTTCTCGATGGCCCCGCGCGAGGCGCCGTTGTACCAGGATGGCAACGGGTCCGCGGCCTGACTGAACAGCGGCATCAGCAACAGCAGCATCACAATCCAGTGTTTTGCGATCTTCTGAGGCATATGACGTCCTTGGACAGTTCCCTGGTGCCCGACTCGCATGAGTCAGGGGTTCAACGATTTCAATCCATGGCGCGCCGTGCTGACCTTCACCGGGGCCAGCTGCGGTTGCAACGCCTCGAGCGCCTGAACCAGCGGGGCCGCCTCATCCTCAGTCGAGACGGCAGTGCCATAGCGAATCCTGAGCAAGTCTAGTGAACGTTTGGCGTTGCTGTCGGGCGATTGTGCACAAATTTGTGCGAGGGTTCGCAGCCCGGTACTGCGCCGCACCCACAGGTACAACGCACCCAGTTGCGGCGGCCTGGCGCTCAACTGTTCACGGGCCTGTCGCCGGGCAAATTCGGGCGATGCCAGCCAGGCGCTGCGCCGCTCGGCGCTCCAGCGCCGGAACCCGTCGCGTGCGGCCTGGGCCCAAGGGCGGCCGAAGTAGATCAGACCTGCCGCCAGCATCACCACGGTTAGTGCCAGGAGCCAGTGCCCGGCAAGTCGAACGTGAGCCTTCTGGCCAAGATCGCGCAGGTCCTGGGTGATGGAAAACGGCGCGGTGTAAGTCCCCTCGGCAGCGTCGAAAGTCAGCTTGTCGACCGACGTACTGTGCGCCTCACCGGTGCTGGCGTCCCACCAGTCGAGGGTCATCGCAGGCAGGTTGTACGTACCGGCTTTAGCAACCACATAGGTCACGCTGTCTTCACGCCTGCCGCCCAGGGTGCCGCCGCGGCCATCACTGAGCGGCGTAACCTTGGGGGTTTGCACATAGCGTTTCAGGCCGTCGACCTCGGCAAACGCCAGCGGTGGAATCAGCATGGCCTGGGCGCCTTCGGCCTCAACGGTGACAGTACGGGTAATGCTGTCGCCCACCCGCAGCGGGTCATGGGAATGCAGAGCCTGTTGGCTGAAGGTCACCTTGCTGGCCACCAGCGGATGCGTATCACCTGCCTTGACACCGGCAAGCGCCTTGGCGACAAAACTCAAGGGCTGACTGCTCACCGTCACCGGACCGTCGCCCTGCCCCGGCCGGACCTGAAACTGCAGCGCCGGAATGTCGAACTGCTGCGCCGCTTGCGGTGTGATCTGGTAGGTGTAGCGCAAGCCGTAAAACGCTTTGCCATCCAGTTGTTCGTTGAGGTGCTGGGCTTCGCCGCCAGGCGGTGTCACCACGCTGCCCGGCAGGCTCAGTGGTGCCAGTACGGGCGCCGCGGTGAACCAGGTATCAACCAGCAGGTCGACCTCCATGGTCAGGGTGGCGCCGACCATGACGCCGGTTTCCGGCACCAGGCGGTTTTGCACCCGGACATCGGGGACTGCCAGCGCAACCAGCGGGAACAGTAGCAGGCCATATACCAGCCACCTCATGGCGAACCCTCCCCGGCCTGTTGCCGTGCCGCGTCCTGGAGCCTGAACTTGCGCTTGAGGAACTGCGCCGGCGATGTCGTCAGGTTGTTCAGCCACAGCTGGTCGGAGGCCGCTTGCGGCGTGGTTTGCTGCTGCTCCTTGCCGCCGGTGCTCGGGGTCTGGTCCTCGACCACCTTGTCGGCCTTTTCATCCGGCGTACCGGCCTCTTGCTGGTCTTCATAGTCCTTCAACAAGGCCTGGGCCAAGACGAGGTTGGCCGTCGCCTGGGGAAAGTCAGGCTGCTTTTTAAGCGCCTGCTGGTAGGCCGCAATGGCCTGGCTGAACTTGAACCGATGCACGTAGATGTTGCCGAGGTAGAAATGTGCCGACGCCGTGTCCAGGCGGGCAAAACTGGCCATTGCGGCGTCGTAGTCAGCCGCGTTATAGGCGGCCAGGCCTTTCCAGTACGGGTTGCTGAAGTGCGCCGCTGCCTGAGGAAAATGCCCGTGCTCGAACGCCCAGCGGCCTTGCTGGTCCGGGGTAAAAAAGGCGTCGGCAAACGCCCCGGCCCGCGCGGTGTCGGGGCTGGCGCTCAACAGCACCGCCACCAGCACGCTGCCGAGCCAGTGCACCCGCCAGCCACGGCGCACGCAACACAGGGCGATCAGCGCCAATGGCCAGCACAGCCAGTAGCCCGCATCCTTCCAGTACACCTGCTGCGTATCGCCCTGCACTTGCTGGAAATGCTGCTGGGCATGCAGCTCGATCCAGTCCAGGTCGTCATCGTTGAGGGTCAGGCTGCCCAGCGGTGCATCCGCGGCGCTGGCCAGTTGCTTGAGGCCCTGGGCATCAAAACGGGCAACCAGTGGCTGTCCATCGTTACCCATGCGCGGTTGCCCGCGGGCATCGCGCAGCAGGCCGCCATCCTGGCTGCCGACCGCCAGCACCAGCACCTGCAGATCGGTGGCCGACAGCAATTTGGGAATGGCTTTGAACTGTTCCGGCGCTGCGCCATCGGTCACCAGCAACAGGGTACCGGGCATTTTTTCTGCATCCAGAAGCTTTTTGGCTTGCCCGATAACGCCGACAACGTCCTTGCCGGCGTTATCCATGAGGTCGGTCGACAAGGCCTGCACGAAGGTGTCGAGCAGCTCCGGGTCTTCGGTGGCGGGCAGTACCAGGTGGGCGCTGCCGGCATAGGCGATCAACGCAGTGCGCGCCCCGGCGCGGCGCTGGATAAGATCGTGCAGTTTGTGCTTGGCAGCAGCGAGGCGCGATGGCGGAACGTCATCGGCGTCCATCGACGGCGACAGGTCGACAGCGATAATCAGCGGTGCACGGTTGTCGAGAAAATCCGGTATGTCCTGTTGCCAGGTTGGCCCGGCAGCGGCCACGCCTCCCAGTGCAAGCAGCGCAGCCAGCAAATAGACAGGGCGCACCTGTTGATGGTCGACCGGCGTGATCAGCAGATGCTCGAGCAAATGCGGGGCAATCAGGCCGTTGAGTTGGCGTTTGAGGTCATGGCGGCGCAACCACAACCATGGCAGGAGCGCTGCGGGTATGAGCAGCAACAACCAGAGCGGGCGCAGAAAGTGAAAGACGCTGAAGTCCAGTTCCATATCAGTGCCCCGCTTGTAACGGGCGGCTGCGACCGCGTGCGACCCGGCCAAACAATGCAGCCAGTAGATGACTGACCAGCAGCAGTAACAAGGCGCCGCCCAGCGGCAACCAGAACAGGTCGCGCTTGGGCTGGTGACTGAAGGTTTTCACCTTGTGCGGCGTGATCTGGTCGAGGGTGGCGTAGACCGTCTGCAGCGCGTTGCGGTCATCGGCGCGGAAAAAGCGACCGCCGGTGGTTTGCGCAATGCTCTGCAGTGTTTGCAGGTCAACCTTGCCCTCCCCCGTGGCTTGCGGGTCGCCGATACCGATGGTGTGCACGACGATGCCGCGCTGCCTGGCCATCTGTGCCGCATGGTCAGGGGTGATTGCACTGCCGGTATCATTGCCGTCGGTGAGCAAAATCAGCACCTTTTCCTGTTCGTCGGCTTTGTCCAGCAGCTTGATGGTCAGGCCGATGGCGTCACCCAACGCAGTGTTCGGGCCGGCCATGCCGATGCCGACTTCATCGAGCAGCACGCCGAGGCTGGCGTGGTCGAGGGTCAGCGGCGCCTGGGGATAGGCACCGGTACCGAACACGATCAAACCGATACGGTCGTCCTTGCGTCGCACAATGAAGTCCCGTACCACGCCTTTGACCGCGGTCAAACGGTCGCTCTGCTGGCCGTTGGCGTCGGTGTAATCGGTGGTCTGCATCGATTGCGAGATATCGATGGCCAGCATCATGTCGCGAATCGGCTGCTCATGTTCAATGGCCTTTTCCACCCACACCGGGCGTGCGCAGGCAGCCAGCAGCAATGCCCAAACCAGGCAATTGAGCGGCAGTTGCCAGCGCCCGCCGCTGGCAGCAGCGGTACCCGGTGTCTGTCCCGCGGCACGGCTCATGGCGGAAAAAAACGGCACCCGCAAGGCGCTGCGCGCTTCGCGATAGTCGCGCAGGTAGCGATAAGCCAACCAGGGCAATGGCAGCAGAAACAGCACCCAGGGGTAATCAAACTGCCACATGATGGGCCTCGATCCATTGTTTACTGAGCGCAAACAGCGCCGTCACTTCCTGTTCTGCGATCCCTGCCAAGGCCGTGTCCGGGGCATAGGCCAAGGTAAACAGCCGCCCGGCAAAGTTGTCTGGCAAGGGTGTTGTTGCTCGCTGATTGAGAAAGGCCTGCCACTGCTCTCCGCTCAGGCTTTGCACTGGCGGCGCATCGGCCATCGACAACGCCACCCGCTTGAGCAACGCCGGCAACGCACGCAGTGCACCCAGACGCTGGCCGGAATCACTCAACGCCTGCTGCAGGTTTTCCAGTTGTTCCAGTGCTTCGCGGCGGTAACGATCCCGTTGCCAGCGGCGCCAGCGGCGAATACCCCACAGCGTCGCAATGAACACCACGACCAGCAACAGCACCAGCCAGCCCCAGGTCTGCGGCACATAACTGAACGGCGGCACCGGCGTCGGCAGCACCTGAAGCTGATCGATACTCGGTACGACGGGGGCGCTCACCGTGGCACCCCGGACAGCCGCCCCAATTCACGGCGCAGCTGTTCAAGCGGGTCCTGGCCGGTGTCGATCATCATCAGCGGCACCTGGCTGCGCCGCAGCATGTCTGCCACCTCGCGCAGCCGCCCGGAAAGAAACTCGCTCAAGGGCCGGTACACCTGGCGGCGCTCGACATCCAGCTCAACCTGCAGCTCGCCCTGGGTCACGGTCACCCGGCCGGAGGCCGGTATGTTCAAGGCCAGCGGGTCATAGACCTGCAAGGCGATGACGTCGTTGTGTGCACTCAACTGGCGCAGCAGTTGCAGCGTCTGTGCCGTGGCGCCGGCAAAATCACTGATGATGCACACCAGGCAATCATGCCCGGCGGTGCTGATGCAATTGCGCAACACGGTATCGAGCTGGCCGTCGCCTTCGTTGTCCGGATTGGTTGCCGACAGTTGCTGGTTGCTGCGCACAACCGCGGCGCACAGGGCTTCGACCCGTGAACGGCTGCGCAGCGGGCGAATGTGCTGCACCTGACGGTCATCGAAAACCATGCCACCGACACGGTCGCCGGCATGAAAGGCGATCCACGCGCAGACTGCCGCAAGCTCGGCGGCGACCACCGACTTGAAGCTGCGCCGCGAGCCAAAGAACATGCTCATGCGCTGGTCCACCAGCAGCAAGGTCGGCCGGTCGCGCTCTTCGGTGAACGTGCGTACAAAAGGTTTGCCGTAGCGCAGCGAGGCGCGCCAGTCGAGGTGACGCAAGTCGTCACCGGGGATGTACCGGCGCAACTCGTCGAAGCTCAGGCCACGCCCACGCAAACGCGAAGCATGGTTGCCGGACAGAATGCTCGACAGCGGCTGACGGGCGAGAAAACTCAAGCCCCGTACACGGTGCTCCAGGGCCATCAGTTGCCCGAGCGAGGCATGCACGAAGCCATCGGCAGGCGGGTTATCCAGCGTTGAGGTCGTCATGGTCTCAAGCCGGAATGGCGACACGGTCGAGCAGACGGTCGAGCACCTGGTCGGCGCCTACCCCGTCGGCGATGGCGTCATACGACAGCTGCAGGCGATGGCGCAGTACCGGATGCACCACGGCCCGCACGTCGTCGGGCGACACGAAGTCGTTACCGGCCAACCAGGCATGCGCCCGCGCCACCCGGTCCAGGCTGATGCCGCCCCGGGGACTGGCGCCGATCTTGATCCAGCGGGCCAGGTCCGGGTCATAGTCGACCGGGTGTCGCGTGGCGTTGATCAGGTCGATCATGTAGCGATCGATTGCATCGCTGACGTGCAACCCGGCGACCTCGCTGCGCGCAGCAAAAACCACCTCCTGAGGCAATTGCATCGGTGCCTGACGGGCCGCGCTGTTTTTCTGCTCCTCGGCCCGGACCAGTTGCAGCACGAGGATCTCATCCTCGACCTTGGGGTAGTCCAGTTGCAGCTTCATCAGAAAACGGTCCATCTGCGCTTCGGGCAACGGGTACGTGCCTTCTTGCTCGATGGGGTTCTGGGTCGCCATGACCATGAACAGGCCCGGCATCGGGTAGCTTTGCCCGGCCACGGTGATCTGGCGCTCTTCCATGGCTTCGAGCAAGGCAGCCTGGACCTTGGCCGGGGCGCGGTTGATTTCGTCGGCCAGAATCACGTTGCCGAACAGCGGGCCGGGCTGAAACTTGATCTGGTTGCCTTCAGCCGTTTGCTGAAGGATCTCCCCGCCGGTGATGTCCGACGGCAGCAGATCGGGGGTGAACTGAATGCGGCGCATTGTCGCGTCCAGATGGGTGGACAGCGCCTTGACGGTGCGGGTCTTGGCCAGGCCAGGCAAACTCTCGAGCAGCACGTGACCATTGGCCAGCAAGCCGAGAATCACGTGCCGAATGGTGTCGGCCTGCCCCAGTACCTGTTGGGCCACGGTGGTTTCCAGTGCGGCTACCTGTTCTCGTATGGTCACCGGTTCTGTCCTTGAGTCGATCATGATTGGGGTAAATCCAGCAGTGAAGCTGGTAAATGCGACGACACCCTGGCTGTTCAAGAAAAAGCCCTCCAGGGAGGGCTTGATCACCAAGCGCCAGGTGGTTAGCCCGGTTCCTGCACGTAGCGCGCCAGGCGTGGGTCGCGGCTCATCACCGCCTGGGTGTTGCTGTAGACCTGTTGGGCGGTGACGTTCTGGTTGGCGAAAATCTCGTCGAAATGCTGTTGCGTGATGCTGGCAAAGTGTTGGCGATCATCGTTGGGCACGCCCAACAAGGTGGCGTAGGCATTCAATGACTCACCGCCGCCCTTGGCCATGTCTTCGGAGATGCCTTCCAGCATGTTGTTCATTGCCAGCCACGAACGGCCGCCATATCCCAGTTTTACTTTCGAATCGCAACCGTTGGTACCTGAGGTCAGGCCAAAGGTGGCGTTGCCCGAGGTGCCGTTGGTGGTGGTCGCCAGCAGGTGCGGCGCCAGGCCGCTTTGGCCGTCGAACAGCATGTTGCCCCAACCACAGCCCCCGCCACCGGCCTGTGCTGCCTGCGCGGAAATCGCGGCGGTACTGAGGAGCCCAAGTAACACTGCCTTGCCGATCAGCTTGTTTGTCATGCTCGTACTCTCTTGGTCGATTTACGCCACAGACACGTGAAAGCCCTCACTACCCTGCGTTGAACACGCGCCCTCGCTAGAGGGTTTAGGCGATCCGCCCGGCAACTTCAAATTTACCGGGAAAAATAAATGGTCCTTCAGGGCGTTCCATCGATGTTCCATAGATGTTCAGGCTGAAGCTGAAGCTGAAGCTGTGAGCTTATCCATTCCATGTGGCGAGGCTGCCGGCCCCTTCCGCCCTTACGGCGGCCTACTTTTTTCTTGGAAAAAGTAGGCATGGTTCTGTCCCGTGACAACGGACGCCAAGAAGCGATACTTAAATCGCTAACTTGGAGGTTGCCATGTACCCACCTAACCGCCGTAGCTATACCGATGAGTTCAAAGCCCAAGCTGTTGCATTGGCTGAGACGGTTGGCAGGACCGAAGCCGCTCGTCAGCTTGAGATGTC
>NZ_JADUCM010000025.1 GCF_016009175.1 Pseudomonas alkylphenolica | reverse complement strand
CCGCCCGCTCCGGTGCCCGGCGGGCCGCCGGGGGGCCGCGCTCTCGCGGGGGGGCCGCGGGGGGGGGGAACCCCCCGGGGGCCCCGGGGGGGGCCGGGCCCCCAAACGCTTCAGTCAGTTTTTCCAGGCATCCGACGCCGGGGCATTGCTGCGCTCATGCGGGCGGAACAGCAGCATGTAGACCAGTCCGACAGCGATGACGGTCAGGCCCACGACCAGAATGCTGTAGTTGACGTACCAAGGGGCATCCGGGGTGCGCGGCCACGACATGTTGACCATCGCAAGCACGCCATACACCAGGGCTGCAATGTTCACCGGCCAGGCCCAGGCACCGAGGGTGAACTTGCCCTTCGGCTTCCAGCCGCGCAAGCGGGCATACAGTGCGCCACCAACGATCATCTGGAAGGCCAGGTAGATGCCGACGGCGGCGAAGCTGACCACCAGGGCGATGGCGTTCTGCAGGTAGAAGCCGACACAGACGATCAGCGCCGGGATCACCCCACACACCACCAGTGCAGCAGTGGGCACATGGGTGTTGGGTGACAGCCGTTTCAGCAGACCGCTACCGATCATCATCTCGTCACGCGCATAGGCATACAGCAAGCGGCTTGCAGAGGCCTGCAGGCTGAGCACACAGGAAACAAACGAGACGGTGATCACCGCCATCACGATCCGCGAACCCAGCGGACCGAATGCCGAACCGAAAATGGTCGACAGCGGGTCGGCGTCGGCGCCCGAGATCACGGCGCGGATGTCGGGCACTGCGAGAATCAATGCCAGTGCGGCAAACATAGACGCTGCGCCACCGATCCAGATGGTCATGCGCATGGCCTTGGGGACCTTGCGGCTTGGGTTGGGCGTTTCTTCGGCCACGTCGCCACAGGCTTCGAAACCGTAGTAGAGGAACATCCCTGCCAACGCTGCGGTGAGGAAGGCCGGCCAGTAGGCGCCGTCGATAGCAATGTCGAAGGTATCGAACAGAACTCCGAACGATTGATGCCGTTCGAACACCAGCAGGTAGGTACCGATCACCAGCGCGCCGACCAGCTCGCAGACGAAACCGAAAATCGCCACCCGGGCGAGCAGCTTCGTGCCGCTGAGGTTGAGCAGGGTCGCAATTGCAGTCAGCGCGAGTGCCACCAGGGTGTTGGTCGCCGGACTGGACTCAAAGCCGAGCAGGCTGGCAATGAACGGGCCGGCCCCGAGGGCTACTGCAGCTACCGTCACACACAGCGAGATGGCATATACCCAGCCGACCATCCAGGCCCACTTCTTGCCGACAAGGCGCCTGGCCCACGGGTACACACCCCCGGAAATGGGATACTGCGAGACCACTTCACAGAACACCAGGCACACCAGCATCTGGCCGATGCCGACCAACAGGTACGACCAGAACATTGGCGGCCCACCGGCCGCCAGGCATAGCCCGAACAGCGTGTAAACGCCTACGACGGGGGATAGATAGGTGAAGCCCAAAGCAAAGTTTTGCCACAGGCTCATGCTTCGGTCGAAGTTTGAGCTGTACCCCAATGCCTTGAGTTGTTCGGCATCTTTATCAACGGCTGCATCCGGACTTACAGAGCTGTTCATGGCGGCGCCCTTTGCGGAAACGAGGGTGTTTGAGTACAGAGGAGGCGCGCGCCTCCTCAGGTCGGGTCAGGTCAGAGCTTGATCCAGGTCGCTTTGATTTCCGTGTACTTGTCGAATGCGTGCAGGGACTTGTCACGTCCGTTGCCCGACTGCTTGAAACCGCCGAACGGCGCGGTCATGTCGCCACCGTCGTACATGTTCACCCAGACGCTGCCAGCCCGCAGGCCCCGCGCGGTCTGGTGGGCTTTGGACAGGTCGCGGGTCCAGAGTGCCGCGGCCAGGCCGTAGGGCGTGTCGTTGGCCAGAGCGACTGCTTGTTCTGCTGTTTCGAACTCGATCACGCACAGTACCGGCCCGAAGATTTCTTCCTGGGCAATCTTCATGGCATTGTCGACGCCATCGAATACGGTGGGTTCGAAATAGGTGCCGCCGGTTTCTTCCAGCACCCGCGTACCGCCGGTCACAACCGTGGCGCCGGCAGCCTTGCCGGCTTCGACGTAGCTCACCACCTGCTCCAGTTGCCGGGCATCGACCAGTGCACCCACGTTGGTTTGCGGGTCCAGCGGGTTGCCGGCTTTCCAGCCCTTGATTGCTTCAACCACCAGCGGCAGGAATTGCGCCTTGATGGATTTCTCCACCAGCAGGCGCGAGCCTGCGGTACACACTTCGCCCTGGTTGAAGGCGATGGCCGCGGCGGCGGCTTCTGCTGCCGCGTGCAGGTCCGGGGCGTCGGCAAAGACGATGTTCGGGCTCTTGCCGCCGGCCTCCAGCCACACCCGCTTCATGTTCGATTGGCCGGAGTACACCAGCAACTGCTTGGCAATTTTTGTCGAGCCGGTGAAGACGATGGTGTCGACATCCATGTGCAGCGCCAACGCTTCGCCGACGGTGTGCCCGTAGCCTGGCAGTACGTTAAGAACGCCTTTGGGCAAGCCTGCTTCACAGGCCAGTTGCGCGATGCGGATGGCACTCAGGGGCGAGCGCTCGGAGGGCTTGAGGATCACCGAGTTGCCGGTGGCCAGGGCAGGGCCCAGTTTCCAGCTGGCCATCATCAACGGGAAGTTCCACGGCACGATGGCTGCCACCACCCCGACCGGCTCGCGGGTCACCAGGCCAAGTTGATCGGCGGAAGTCGGCGCCACCTCGTCGTAGATTTTGTCGATGGCCTCGGCGCTCCAGCGAATGGCATCCGCCGAGCCGGCAACGTCCACCGCCAGGGCGTCGCTGATGGGCTTGCCCATGTCGAGGGTGTCGAGCAGCGCCAGTTCTTCTGCGTGTGCTTCGAGAAGATCGGCAAAGCGCTTCAGCACCGCCTTGCGCTCGACGGGGGCGCATTTTGACCATTCTCCAGAATTGAAAACGGCGCGGGCGTTGGCGACGGCGATTTGCGCGTCGTCACCGTTACAACTCGCCACCGTTGCCAGCAGGCGACCATCGATGGGGCTGTGACAGGCGAAGGTACCGCCGCCAACGGCATCAACGTACTCGCCGTTGATGAACGCCCTTCCCTCGATGCTCAGGGCGAGGGCTTTGGCTTGCCAATCGGCTTTGTTCAGCTGGCTCATGAATGCTCCTTGTGTTTTTTAGAGTTGGCGCACATAAATTGTATGGAACCATATAATTTTGATGCTGAGAAGCACCATGCCTCAGCGTTTTTTGCGGTTTTGTCCGGATTGTTATAATTTTTAGGTATTGATGTGTGCTTTGAATGACGTAAATAACTCTATAAGATACGGTTTCATATCTAATTCTGACCCTGCGGTCATATGACTGTACGTACTCAATGACTGACGAATGCCCATGCCCGCGACCTCTCACCTGATCCGTTTCAAGCAGGAAGGTAAAACCGACTCGGTCATCCGCCATCTGGAAGAGATGATTGCGCTGGGCCTTCTGGCGCAAGGCGAGCAGCTACCGCGCGAACCGATTCTGGCGGCGCGCCTGGGGGTTGCCCCGGTGACCTTGCGCGATGCCCTGGCGGTATTGCGCAGTCGTGGCGTGATCGAAACGCGCCGTGGGCGCAGCGGCGGCAGCTTCATTTGCGCGCCGCCGCAAACTAGCGTGCAGGCCCTTTACACCCGCTTGCGCAGTTTCAGCGCCCTGGAGCTGCGTGACTTCACTGACGAGCATGTGGCAATCGCCGCCGCTGCCGCCGAGCTGGCAGCGCAACGCGCAGGGCCGGATGAACACGACCGGCTGCAGATGCTGATCGACGCGCTGGGAACTGCTGGCGATGCCAGGGAGCAGCGCCAGGCCGATGCCCGGTTCCACATCGAAATAGCGGTGGCAGCACAGTCGGTGCGCCTGACGCACAGTGAAGTGCGTTTGCAGGCGGAGCTGGGTGAGTTGCTTTGGCTGGCTTATGGCGCCGAGCCGGATATCCCGGCGATGCAACGGGAACACAGCGCCATTGTCGACGCGATCAAGGCCAACGACAGTGCGCTGGCGGTGGCCTTGGCTCGCGCTCACGTCATCAAGGAGATGCGCAAGCTGACCGCACTGCGGCTGGAGCAAATTGCCCAGCTCGAGTAAATGGAACGGATATTGCTCCTTCACACCTGATCAATTGATGCCGTTCACACGCCCACCCCCCAAGCAGTGCGAGATTGAGCCATGAGTGATGAAGCAGACCGTGCTGAGTTTGCGGAGTTTGCGTCCAATATCAACGTTGCAATTGGTAACATCTTCGAAGGCTTAGGCGTACTGAGCGCCCAGGTTGCGTGCATCTGGAAACAGGCGCGCACCGCCGGTGGGCGCCCCCGGCTGCGGGATCTCCGCTGCCTGGAGGCGGATGCGGTACGCTTGCTGGGCATCGACAGCCTCAGGATTCATGGCGCCGGGGTGGTATTGGCACCAGGTGAAGTAGCCGATGCCGACATGCACATCGAATGGTGGTGCGGCGAGACGGACCACAGCGTCCATCCCCTGAAGCTGGACTTCAATCGCCGCAGCGACAACTTCTACAACTACCTGACCATGCCTTGGTATTCGCGTGTTCGCGACACCGGCAAGCCGTGCGTGGCGGGGCCATTCGTCGACGTCAACGGTACCGGGGAGTACATCGTCGCGTTCTCGGTGCCCATGTTTGACGGTGACCGCTTCATTGGCGTGGCTGCGGCGGATGTGTCGCTGGAGTCACTGGAGCCGTTGCTGGTACGCGGGCTGATGCGTTTTCCCAACGAAGCGGTATTGCTCAATGCCGATGGCCGGGTGCTGGCAGCCAACACCGCAAGCTGGATGGCGGGCGACCTGGTCAGGCCGCGCGAAGCTTCGAATTACCGCTGCGGCGTGGTGGGGCTGAACGCATTTCCGGTCTACTGGACCGTCATGCAAAGCCAGGCACCGCGCAATTCAAGGGTGTGAAACAGCTCGGCCACGCTAGCAGCCGATGCTGAGTTTCAGGCACAAAAAAAGACGTCCGAGGACGTCTTTTTTTGTGGATTTGGTGGAACCGGGGGGATTTGAACCCCCGTCCGCCAGTGCTCCGCTGTCGGTACTACATGCTTAGCCGTGTCTATTGAGTTAATCCGCAGCCGCCCGACGGGCAGGGTGCTTTGGACGAGTTGCGTAGTATTTAGCCCCTTTGTCCGCAACGTACTCGGGTGGCGATCCTGTTCTGTATGACAATCACTTCGGGTTTACAGGCATCCCCTAGTGATTGCTGGAGCCGAAGCTACCAGGAGAGCGGGCTCAGCTGCTTACGCAGCGAGAGCGTAACCCTCGTAGTTTTCGTCATTGGCAACTATAGAAAGTTGCAACAGTGGATTTACGAGTTCTGTTACCAACTCGGCATGCACCTAGAGTTTCACGACCGGCGTCGAATCCTAATCGGCCCCATTTGTTGCGCTCTAGCTGAAGCGTTTTTCAACGCTTGCCGCGAGTATACGCCATCGCCCGGGTGACGTCGACTGCTGACCCGTCACCAGGCGCAAGGCTCAATATCCGCCTTTCTCGGTTTTCTGCATGCGGCTGATGATCTTGCTGGTAATGGCTATGCATTCCTCGGTGTTGCCACTGGCCTGGGCGGCCTTGGCTTTTTCCAGGCGTGTTTCCAGGGTTTCACCCAGGCTCTCGGAGGTTGCCTTGGCGGTGGCCATTTCGTCGTTGATCTTCTGCAGGTTGGTGGCACACAGGTCGTCAGCCGCGAACACAGGCGAGGCAAGCAGTGCGGCGGCAATGAACAGTCCGGTAATCGCAGTACGCTTCATGTCGATCTCCTTGCGGGAGTGGCGTTGGGGATGTGGGTCTTGTTCAGTGGACTGCACGGCTTGCCAGGGGTTCAGGAAGATTTCACCACCCGTGCCCGAGTGACGCGGTCCACCAGATAGACTAGCCCGTGGTAATCAATTCCGCCGTGGTTGCTCAGGCCAATTTCACAGGTGCGGCTGGTGGAAATCCCTTCACCGCAGTACTGCACCGCTTCCTTGAGACTGCGCAGCGAATGGGCATTGAGCTCCGGCGTGGTGAAGCCCTTGTCGCCGGCAAAGCCGCAACAATGGATGCCTTCCGGAATCACAACCTGCTTGCTGCAGCGTCGGGCCAGGTCGATCAGCGCCTGGCTTTCACCGAGGTGCTGGGTACTGCAGGTTACGTGCACCGCAATCGGTTCGTCCTGGGGCGTGAACTCCAGCTTGTCGAGCAGGTGAGTGCGGATGAAACGCACTGGGTCATAGAGGTCCAGGCGGGTTTCGGCGAGGTCCTGAACCAGGCGCAAGGTGCAGGGACTGGTGTCGCAGTAGATCGGATCAAGCCCGCCACGGCTGGCGTGGAGCAGGGCGTTGATCAGCTCCTGGCGCTTGTGCTCGGCCTGTTCGGCGTAGCCTTTGGAGGCAAAGGGCTGGCCGCAGCAGAGGTTGTCCTGGTTTTCCGGGAACACCACCTGGTAGCCGGCTTTCTCCAGCAAACCACGGGTCTTGTCGAGCAGCGAGGTTTGCTCACTATCGCCCGCAGCTGGTCCCATGACCCGCGAAACGCAGGCCGCCAGGTACACCACGCGTGGCCGTGCATCGCCGCGCGGCGCGCTGAACTGAACAGGCTTCAGCGGTTGCGGCATTGCTGTTGTCCACTGTGGTACACGGCCGTGGCTGATCTGGCTCAAACGGCCGCTGAGACGACTCAGACGCGGGGCGCCGAGCAGCCTGCGTGCAGTGTCAGCCGCGCGCAGGGTAAAGCGTGCACCACTCAAAGCGGTGTGGAAATTGTCAGCCAGCCAGTTGGCGGTCTTGGCATGATCGGCAGACTCGCCGCGCAGTTTTTTCACCAGCTCGCCGGTATTGATGCCCACCGGGCAGCGCTGGGCACACAGCCCCGTGGCGGCACAGGTATCGATGCCCTGGTACTGGTAGTCGCGTTCGAGCTGGGCGGTGTCGCTGCCCGCGCGCTTTTTCGCCTGGATATCGCGCCACATGACAATGCGCTGCCGGGGGCTGAGGGTCAGCCCTTTGGACGGGCACACCGGCTCGCAGAACCCGCACTCGATGCACTTGTCGACGATCTCGTCGGCGGCAGGCAACGGCTTGAGGTTCTTGAGGTGAAGCTGCGGGTCGTCGGTCAGCACTACGTCGGGATTGAGGATGCCGGTGGGGTCGAGCAGACGCTTGAGTTGCCACATCAACTGGTAGGCGTCCGCACCCCATTCCAGCTCGACGAAGGGCGCCATGTTGCGCCCGGTGCCGTGTTCGGCCTTGAGCGAGCCTCCGTACTCCACGGCAACCAGATGGGCGACGTCTTCCATGAAGGCGGAATAACGCGCCACTTGCTCCGGCGAGTCGAAACCCTGGGTGAAGACGAAGTGCAGGTTGCCTTCCAGGGCATGGCCGAAGAGGATGGCCTCGTCATAGCCGTGTTTGTCGAACAGCGCGATCAGTCGATTCACACCCTCGGCCAGTTGCTCGACGGGGAAGGTGACGTCTTCGATGATCACCGTGGTACCAGTCTCGCGCACGGCGCCGACCGCCGGGAAGGTGTCTTTGCGGATGCGCCACAGCTGGTTGTAGACCAACGGGTCTTCACTGAAGTCGACCTGCTTTTCCACCGCAAACCCGGCAATCGATGCGCTGATGTGCGCCAGTTGCTCATGCAGCAGCGACTGGGTGGCGGCACGTGACTCGATCAGCAATGCGCAGGCGCCCGCAGACAGGCTCTTCACCCACTCGGGCATGCCCTGCATGTTTTCCACCGAGCGCAGGCTGCGACGGTCAAGCAGTTCCACGGCCGACACTGGCTGCTGCTTGAGCACCGGCACTGCCCTGCAGCAGGTTTCGACATCCGGGAAGACGATCAGCGCACTGGCTTTGTGCGGATGGTCGGGCACGGTGTTGTAGGTCACGGCACTGATGAAACCGAGGGTACCCTCGGAACCGACCATCAGGTGGGTGAGGATATCCAGGGGCTCGTCGTAGTCCACGAGGGCATTGAGGGAGAGCCCGGTGGTGTTCTTCAGGCGGTACTTGTGACGAATCTTTGCCGCCAGTTCGGTATTGGCGCGTGTTTGCCGACCCAGTTCACCGAGCTGTTCAAGCAGGGCACCGTGGGTTTTGTGCAGCTGCTCGATACTGTGCGGTTGTTCGGTGTCCAGCAAGGTGCCGTCAGCCAGCAGCAGGCGCATGCCGGCGAGGGTGTGGTAGCTGTTCTGCGCGGTACCGCAGCACATGCCGCTGGCGTTGTTGGCGACGATGCCACCGATTTTGCAAGCGTTGATCGAGGCCGGGTCCGGGCCGATCTTGCGGCCGAACGGCACTAGCCAGGCATTGGCCTGAGCGCCGATTACCCCGGGTTGCAGACGGATCTGCGCACCACCGTCGCGGATATCGCGACCGTTCCAGTTATCCCCCAGCACCAGCAGTACCGAGTCACTGACGGCCTGGCCGGAGAGGCTGGTGCCGGCGGCGCGGAAGGTGACCGCGACCTGCTGGGCATGCGCCGCCTTGAGCAGGGTGGCGACTTCGCCTTCGCTTTCGACGCGGATCACCAGCTTGGGGATCAGGCGGTAGAAGCTGGCGTCGGTGCCGAATGCCAGGGTCGAGAGCGGGTCGTCGAAGCGGCGCTCGCGGGGGATCAGGTGTTCTACCGTGTCGAGGAACGCGGCGGGCAGACTCATGCAATCTCCTCGCGGGGCCGTGGCGTCTGATGCGCGGCGTACCCCGGTCAATCAGGCTTGGAAGGGTGCAGGCGCAGGTTTCAGGCGCCCAGTTCGCGTACCAGCGAGTCGCGGGTGATTTCGCTGATGGACTTGGCGCCGGTAAGCACCATGGCCACGCGCATCTCTTTCTCGAACAGGTCCAGCAGGTTCTTCACGCCGGCTTCGCCTGCGGTAGCCAGGGCATACAGGAATGCGCGACCGATCAGCACAGTGTCTGCACCCAGGGCAATCATGCGCACCACATCCAGGCCACTGCGGATACCGGAGTCGGCGAGGATCTTCAGGTCGCCCTTCACCGCATCGGCAATCGCCGGCAGTGCACGGGCGCTGGACAGTACGCCGTCGAGCTGACGGCCGCCGTGGTTGGAGACGACGATACCGTCGGCGCCGAACTTCACTGCGTCCTTGGCATCCTGAGGGTCGAGAATACCCTTGATCACCATCGGGCCGTCCCAGAACTCGCGGATCCACTCAAGGTCTTTCCAGGAGATCGACGGGTCGAAGTTCGCTCCCAGCCAGCCGATGTAGTCGGCAAGACCGGTGGGGCTGCCACGGTATTTGGAGATGTTGCCCAGATCGTGAGGTTTGCCCAGCAGGCCGACGTCGAGCGCCCACTGTGGGTGGGTCATGGCCTGCCAGACACGACGCAGTGGTGCGTTCGGTCCGCTCATGCCCGAGTATGCGTCGCGGTAGCGGGCGCCCGGCACCGGCATGTCGACGGTAAACACCAGCGTGGTAACGCCGGCAGCCTTGGCGCGCTCCAGCGCGTTGCGCATGAAACCACGGTCCTTGAGTACGTACAGCTGGAACCACATCGGACGATCGATGGCCGGCGCGACTTCCTCGATCGGGCACACCGACACCGTCGACATGGTGAAGGGAATGCCCTTGGCTGCTGCGGCGCGCGCCGCCTGGACTTCACCGCGACGTGCATACATGCCGGTCAGGCCAACCGGCGCCAGGGCTACGGGCATGCTCAATGTTTCATTGAACAGCTGAGTTTCAAGGCTCAGCTCGGACATGTTTTTCAGCACGCGCTGGCGCAGGGCAATGCTGGCCAGGTCTTCGACGTTATGGCGCAGCGTGTACTCGGCGTAGGCGCCGCCGTCGGCATAGTGGAACAGGAACGGCGGCAGCTTGCGTTGCGCTGCGGCGCGGTAGTCGGTAGAGGCAGAAATGATCATGTGGTCTCGCTGCGTCGGTTGTAAGGGGCGGATGCCGGGCGCGCTGAACCGCGCCCGGCCTCTGACACTTTAGTGAACCAGCATGCCGGTCAGCCAATAGGCCTGAACCAGAGTGATCAGGCCGACGATGGTGGCGAAGAACAGGCTGTGTTTAAGGGTAAAGCGGAACAGGTCCGATTCCTTGCCGACCAGGCCGGTGGCCGCACAGGCGACCGCGATCGACTGTGGCGAAATCATCTTGCCGGTCACGCCACCGCTGGTGTTCGCCGCGACCAGCAGGGTGTCGTTAACCCCGATCTGGTGTGCCGTGGTGGCCTGCAGCGAACTGAACAGGGCGTTGGACGAGGTGTCGGAGCCGGTCAGGAACACGCCCAGCCAGCCAAGGAACGGCGAGAAGAACGGGAACGCCGCGCCGGTGCCGGCCAGTACCAGGGCCATGGTCGAAGACATGCCCGAGTAATTGGTGACAAAGGCGAAGGCCAGCACCATGCCGATCGACAGAATCGGCCAGCGCAGCTCGAAGAAGGTCTCCTTCAAAGTGGTCAGACCAGTTTTGAAGTTGATCTTCAGGACCAGCATGGAGATCAGCGCCGAGAAGAAGATCGCGGTACCGGTGGCGGAAATCGGGTCAAGTTTGAATACGGCCGGAATCGCGGTCGGGGTGGCGACGATCGGGGCGGTCTTGATCACCAGTTGATCAAGGTGCGGAATGGCGAAGTTGAACACCCAGCTGTACATCGAGCCGCCGGCAGCGAAGGCCGCCTTGAACGGTTTGAGGGTCCAGATGGTGACCAGCACGGTGAGAATCAGGAACGGCGACCAGGCCTTGAAGATTTCACCGAAGCTATACGGCGAAGGCTGGCTGCCACCGCCATTGACCACGGCGGCGCCAACGCTGCCGGTAGCGCTGGTGAACGAACGCTTGGGCTGCCAGACCTTGAGGAACAGGGTCAGGGAAACCAGGCTGGCCAGGGCCGAGGTGATGTCCGGCAGTTCCGGGCCGATGAAGTTCGAAGTGAAGTACTGGGTTACCGCGAAGCTCAGGCCGGCTACCAGTGCAGCAGGCCAGGTCTCTTTGACGCCGCGCAGGCCGTCCATCATGAACACCAGCCAGAACGGTACGAACATCGACAGCAACGGCAACTGGCGGCCGGTCATGGCGCCGATCTTGAAGGCGTCGATACCGGTGACCTGGCCAGCGACGATGATCGGGATACCGAGGGCACCGAATGCCACCGGGGCGGTGTTGGCGATCAGGCACAGGCCGGCGGCATACAGCGGGTTGAAGCCCAGGCCTACCAGCAGGGCGGCAGTAATCGCCACCGGTGCGCCAAAGCCTGCCGCACCTTCGAGGAAGGCACCGAAGCAGAAGCCGATCAGCAGTACCTGCAGGCGCTGGTCATCGGTAATCGACAGTACCGAGCTGCGGATGACTTCGAACTGGCCGCTCTTTACCGTCAGTTTGTAGAGAAACACCGCCGCAACGATGATCCAGGCAATGGGCCACAGGCCATAGGCAAAACCGTATCCGGCGGCGGCAAGCGCCATGTCGGCGGGCATCTGAAAGGCAAAGATCGCGACCAGGATCGACAGGCCCAGGGTAATGCTACCCGCCACATGACCCTTGAGACGGAACACCGCCAGCGCGAGAAAGAAGAAGACGATCGGGATGACTGCCGCAAGCGCGGACAGGCCAAGACTACCAAGCGGACTGTAAAGCTGTTGCCAGGTTTGCATATGGGGTGGCCCCTAATTGTTGTTGGTCTGACGCTGGCATTGGATAATTGGTAATACCAATTTACAATGTCGAGGCGCTAGGTTAAAAGCCTCGTAGCGGGTGTGTCAATTTGTCTCGGCAAAACTTTCGTCGGAGCAGGGGCGGACGTGAGGGCTGAATAGCTCGGAAATTTGCCAACTGATGGGTGTCGGCGAGAGGCGGATAGGCCAAAATAGACGGCCCCAAACGTTCTTGGGCTTGTGGAGTGCATGTGATGGTTTTTGATCAGGTCCGCCAACGCCGTTTGTCCGACGATATCGTCGAGCGGCTTGAGGGGATGATTCTTGAAGGCACCTTGGCTGCCGGCCAGCGGCTGCCTGCCGAACGGGCATTGGCCGAGCAGTTCGGTGTATCGCGACCGTCATTGCGCGAAGCAATCCAGAAACTGGTGGCAAAGGGTTTGTTGATCAGTCGCCAGGGCGGCGGTAACTACGTGGCCGAGTCATTGGGTACGACCTTCAGCGATCCTTTGCTGCAATTGCTTGAGAGCAACCCGGAAGCCCAGCGTGACTTGCTTGAGTTCCGTCACACCCTGGAAGCATCGTGTGCCTATTACGCCGCGATCCGTGCGACAGAACCCGACCGACAACGGCTCAAGGCTGCGTTCGACACCTTGCAGGATTGCTATTCCCGTTCCGCTGAGGTGGATCGGGCCGAGGAGGGCGCTGCCGATGCGCGTTTCCATCTGGCGATTGCCGAGGCCAGTCACAACGCGGTGTTGCTGCATACCATCCGCGGCCTGTTCGATCTGCTCAAGCGCAACGTGGTGACCAACATTGGCGGCATGTACAAGCAGCGTGCCGAAACCCGCGACATGCTGATCAGCCAGCATCGGGAGCTGTACCTGGCGATTGTGGAAGGGCGTGCGGAGGATGCGCGCGAAGTCTCCAGCCGGCACATTCTGTATGTGCAGGAAGTGCTCGATGAGGTGCGCCAGGAAGTGCAGCGAACGGCGCGGGCAGAGCGGCGCATCGGACGCTAGCGCGTAATGGCAAGGCTTTGCCTTGCATCGCCGGCAATGCCGGCGATGAGGCGATGACAGGCGGCCGGGGTCACCTGCCGGAAAGGCTCAGTCTTCCTTGCCCTTGTTGCGCACTGCACGCTGCAGTTCGCGGTCGGAATCACGCTCGCGCTGGGTATCGCGCTTGTCGTATTCCTTCTTGCCCTTGCCCAGTGCGATCTCGCACTTGATCAGGTGCTTGCTCCAGTAGATCGACAAGGCCACGCAGGTGTAGCCCTTTTGCTGCACGGCAGCATGAATGCGTTCCAGCTCGCGCTTGTTGAGCAGCAGTTTGCGGGTACGTGTCGGGTCGGCAATGACATGGGTACTGGCCGCGGTCAGTGGCGTGATATGGCTGCCCATCAGCCAGGCCTCGCCATCTTTGAGCACCACGTAACTGTCGGTCAGATGCGCCTTGCCGGCACGCAGACTTTTTACTTCCCAACCGGACAGGACCAATCCGGCCTCGAACTTGTGCTCGATGAAGTAATCGTGTCGCGCCTTTTTATTCTGCGCGATGGTCCCTGTCGGATGTTTCTTTTGTTTAGCCATAGGGGCGGCATTATAGGCAGTCGTTGCGCTGTCGGCTACGGGGTAGCAGTGCGCTTGAGCCTGTGAGTTGAATCCCGGACAATGCGCGCTCTTTTTTCCACAGTTGAGCGTGTTGATGTCGACGGACAAGGTTTCTGTCCATGGTGGCTGGGCCAGTCGCTGGGTGTTTGTGCTGGCGGCAACCGGTGCTGCAGTAGGGCTTGGAAGTATCTGGAAATTCCCCTACATGGTCGGCGTCTACGGCGGAGGTGCCTTTGTTCTGGTGTTCCTGGCCTGCATTGCCCTGATCGGAATTCCGGTGATGCTCGCCGAGACCCTGATCGGCCGCCGCACCCGTCAAAGCCCGGCCAATGCCCTGCGTGACCTGGCACTGGAAGCGGGGCACTCACCGCGCTGGTCCTGGTGGGCGTTTGCCGGAATGATCACGGCGCTGTTGATCCTGTCCTTCTACAGCGTGGTCGGTGGCTGGTCGTTCGACTACATCATCAACATGGGCAAAGGTGATTTTCAGGGTGTGACGGCCGACCAGGTCGGTACCTACTTCAATGGGGTCATCAGTGATCCCTGGCGGCTGGTGCTGTGGCACAGCCTGTTCATGCTGCTTTCGGCGCTGGTGATTGCACGCGGTGTTGTGGCAGGCCTGGAGAAGAGTCTGCGGATCATGATGCCGCTGCTGTTCCTGCTGCTGGTGATTCTGCTGGGCTACAGCCTGACCACCGGGCACTTTATGCAGGGCCTGCATTTCATGTTCGACTTTGACACCTCGCGCCTGCTCGACGGTTTGTTGCCTGCCATGGGGCACGCCTTCTTTTCGTTGAGTGTCGGTGTCGGTTCGCTGTTGATCTACGGCGCCTACATGCCTAAAGGTGCGTCGATTGGCGGCACCATTGTTGCCGTTGCGCTGCTCGATACGTTTGTTTCGTTGTTGGCTGGCCTGGCCCTGTTTCCGATTGTCTTTGCGGCGGGCTTGAACCCTAGTGAAGGCCCGGGCCTGATGTTCGTTGCGCTGCCATTTGCATTCGGCAATGTGGCGTTTGGCCAGTTGATGGGCGTCGTATTCTTTGTTCTAGTGGCAGTGGCGGCCTGGAGCTCGGCGATTTCCCTGCTGGAACCGATGGTGGCCTACCTGGTGGAGCGCACCGGTGTTCGCCGTGGCTGGATCACGACCTGGCTGGCATTCAGTTGCTGGCTGGTTGGCTTGGGCACGGTGTTTTCATTCAATATCTGGCAGCAGGCGCGCTTTTTTGTGAACGACGGCAGCGGCCTGCAGCTCTACCAGTGGGGCGCGAGCGGCGGCCTGGACTTCTTCGGGGTGATTGATTTCTTCACTTCGCGAATCATGTTGCCGCTGGGTGGATTGTGTTTCGTGGTTTTCGCCGGCTGGATCATGGGCCGTGAAGCGGTGCGCGACGAGTTGGCCATGCGCAGCCCGTTGTTGTTTGCTCTGACTTTCTTCTTGATGCGCTATGTGGCGCCCCTCGGCATTCTGATTGTGTTTGCCGCTCAGCTTTGGAAGTGACACCTGGATGACTACCCATATTCAACGCTCGGCCCTACTGCCTTATCCCGCCCAGGCGTTGTACGACCTGGTCAACGATGTAGCGCGGTACCCTGAGTTTCTGCCCTGGTGCTCGGCCAGCACGGTGCTCGAAGTCAGTGACACGCTGATGCGCGCCAGCCTGGAAGTTGCCAAGGGCGGGATGAGCCAGAAGTTTGTAACCCGCAATGTACTGGTACCTGGGCAGTCCATCGAGATGAACCTGGAGGAGGGGCCGTTCAACCAGTTGCACGGGCTGTGGATCTTCAAGCCCTTGGGCGAGAAGGCCTGCAAGATCAGCCTGGACCTGTCCTTTGATTACGCCGGGCCGTTGGTGCGAGCGACATTGGGCCCGCTATTCAACCAGGCGGCCAATACGCTGGTGGATGCGTTCTGCCAGCGGGCAAAGCAAGTCAATGGTTGAGGGTGTGGTGCAGGTTGAGGTTGTCTATGCAACCGCTGACCAGCAATGGCTCATGACGCTAGAGGTAGCGGCCGGTACCACACTGCGTGAGGCAGTGCGCTTGTCGGGGCTCGCCGAGCAGGTGCCGGGGCTGGATACAGAGGCCTGTCCATTGGGTATCTTCGGCAAGGTTATAAAAGAGGCTGACCAGCAAGCCGTTGTCGACGGTGACCGCATCGAGTTGTACCGGCCGTTGCTGATCGACCCCAAGGAAGTACGCAAGCAGCGCGCCGACAAAGTGGCCAGGGTGTTCAAGAAAGCCAAGCGCTGAGACACAAAAAAGCCCGGAATGTCCGGGCTTTTCTTTGTCTGCAATGTACTTATTGCGGCGATGTTTCCAGTGGGGCAGGCGTCGGTACCGGAATGGTTTTGATGGTATCGACTTCTTTCTGGATTTTCTCTTCCAGAGAGCCCGGCTTGGCTGGAGTTTCTTTCACCGGCTCGACTGGCTGGGTGGTACCTGGCTCAACCGGGGCGACACTGGTGTCGCCGCTGCCACCGAGAATTTCCTGGTCGCGGCTGACGCCCGGCATGAAGTCGCCGGACAGGCTGACCAGTTGATCGTTCTCGTTGAAGAAGATGCTCATGCGCTCCTGCTGGCGTTCACCGCCACCTGGCTGCAGGCTGTACAGATAATCCCAACGATTGGTATGGAAGGTATCCTGGATCAGCGGGTTGCCCATGATAAACCTTACTTGCCGACGGGTCATTCCGGGGCGTAATTGGTCTATCATATCTTGCGTGACGACATTGCCCTGCTGGATGTCGATTTTGTAAACCCCGGGGAACGAGCAACCGGCGAGTGCGAGCAGTCCCACAAAGGTGAGGCTGGTTAGCAAGAGCTTGGTGTTTTGCATCGGTGGGCGACTTCCACTATCTTGGCTGGACAACGTAAACCCCGATCATACCCGTATTCAGAGAAGCTGCGAAGCAGCATCGGCGAGAAAGCTGACCATGGTTGAAAATAGCGAACTGCGCAAAGCTGGTCTCAAGGTGACCCTGCCTCGAGTAAAAATTCTACAGATGCTCGACTCTACCGAGCAGCGTCACATGAGTGCTGAGGATGTCTACAAGGCGCTGATGGAGGCTGGCGAAGATGTAGGTCTGGCCACGGTTTACCGTGTTCTGACCCAATTCGAAGCCGCAGGCCTGGTTGTGCGCCACAACTTCGACGGCGGTCACGCCGTATTCGAGCTGGCCGATGGCGGCCACCACGACCACATGGTTAACGTGGAGTCTGGCGAGGTTATCGAGTTTTTCGATAGTGAAATTGAAAAGCGCCAGAAGGAAATCGTTGCTGAGCACGGTTTCGACCTGGTTGACCATAATCTGGTCCTGTACGTGCGCAAGAAAAAGTAAGCAATTGTTTCTTCGTGTATGACAACAAAGGCGACCTCAGGTCGCCTTTGTGTTTTCTGGCCTTTGCTTCAGGCTTTGCTGGTCACCACCATTTTGCGGGCGTGAGCCAGTGATTCCTTGGTCAGGTCAATGCCGCCGAGCATTCGCGCGACTTCTTCAACGCGTTCGCGCTTGCCAAGGTTGGCCACGGCAGTATGGGTAGCATCGCTGTTGCGTACCTTGTGCACGAACAAGTGGTGGTGGCCTTGCGCAGCCACTTGCGGCAGGTGGGTGACGGTCAATACCTGGCCGCGTTCACCCAGGCGGCGCAGTAGTTGTCCAACGATCTCTGCGGTCGGGCCGCCGATACCTACGTCGACTTCATCGAAGACCAGGGTCGGGATGCGAGAGGTTTGCGCGGTAATCACCTGGATAGCCAGGCTGATCCGTGACAGTTCGCCACCGGAGGCGACTTTGGCCAGGCCTTTGAGCGGTTGGCCAGGGTTGGCGCTGACCAGCAATTCCACCTGTTCCAGGCCATGCGGTGACAGCTCGTCACTGTCGTTGGCGTGCAACTCTATGTTGAAGCGGCCGCCGGGCATGCCCAGGCGCTGGATTTCCTGTTCCACGGCGCCGGCCAGCTGGGTGGCTGCCTGCTTGCGCAACCCGCTCAGTTCAGCAGCCTTGTCCTGGTAGTGACGGGCAAAGGCGGCCAGCTCGTCGGCAAGGCGCTCGATCGACTCGTCATTGGCGTTGAGACCTTCGAGTTCCTCCAGCAATCGCTGTTGCAGGCTGGAGAGTTCGGTCGGATGTACGCGGTGCTTGCGCGCCAGCGTATAGATGTTGTCGAGGCGCTCTTCGAGCTGCTGCAGGCGTGCCGGGTCGGCATCGAAGTGATCGAGGAAGCGGTTGAGCTCACCCACTGCTTCTTCGACCTGGATCTGTGCGCTGGCGATCATGTTGGCGGCTTCGCCCAAGGCCTTGGGTGCATTTTGTATGGCGGTCAGGCGGTTGAGGCTGGCGGTCAGGGCGTTGAGCACGTTGCCTGAGTCGTTCTCGCTGCAGTGGTCGATGACCTGGCGGCAGATGCCGAACAAGGCTTCGGCGTTGGTCAGGTTCTTGTGTTCCTGTTCCAGGAGTTCCAGTTCATTCTCGCCCAGTCCCAGGTTGTCGAGCTCTTCGAGCTGGTAACTCAGCAGTTGATGCTGGGCCCGCTGTTCGTCGCCCGAGTTGGACAGGCGCTCGAGTTCCTGGCGGGTCTGGCGCCAGCGCTGGGCCGCCAGTTGTACCTGGCGGGCCAGGTCGGTGGCGCCGGCATATTCGTCGAGCAGTCGCCGATGGGTGTCGGTCTTCAGCAGCGACTGGTGCTCGTGCTGGCTGTGGATATCGATGAGCAGTTCGCCCAGTGCCTTGAGGTCGCCTAGCGGGCAAGGGGTGCCGTTGATGTAGCCGCGGCTGCGCCCTTCGGCAGTGATGACCCGGCGCAGGATGCACGGGCCGTCGTTGTCCAGGTCGCGTTCGGCCAGCCAGGTGCGAGCCTCGGGAATATCCACAAGGTCGAAGGTGGCGAGGATGTCGGCCTTGTCGGCACCTGGGCGCACCACGCCGCTGTCGGCACGATCCCCAAGGGTCAGGCCCAGGGCGTCGAGCATGATCGATTTGCCGGCACCGGTTTCACCGGTAATGACGCTCATCCCGCGGGCGAGCTCCAGGTCCAGGTGTTCGACGATGGCATAGTTGTGTACAGACAGGTGCACCAGCATTGGGGCGGCTCCCAGGCGAGAAGTCTGGTTATTTATACAGTGTTTTAAAATCCTCTGGCAATGGCTGTGCTTAGTTCGATTTGGTTATCAGCAGGCTGTTCTGATTGCGATGGGTTATGAACGAATCTGCTTGGGCTGCTCTCTACCCCTTGAACCTGGGTTTTGCGACCCCATATAGCCGGCAGAAGCGCGAGTTCAGCTCGCTGACATTATTCGAGAGGAGAGATTTTATGGCTGACGAACAGCTGGATGAACAGAATCTGAACGCCGAAGAAACTGGCGCACAAGACCTGAGCGCCCGCGTGCAGGTGCTCGAAGAGCAGCTGGCGGCGGCCCAGGATCAATCCCTGCGTACCGCTGCCGATCTGCAGAACATCCGTCGCCGTGCCGAACAGGATGTCGAGAAGGCGCACAAGTTTGCGCTGGAAAAATTCGCCGGTGACCTGCTGCCGGTCATCGACAGCCTGGAGCGCGGCCTGGAGCTTTCGAGCCCGGACGACGAGAGCATTCGCCCAATGCGCGAAGGCATCGAGCTCACCCTGAAGATGTTCCATGACACCCTCAAGCGCTACAACCTCGAGGCGATTGACCCGCACGGCGAACCCTTCAACGCCGAGCATCACCAGGCAATGGCCATGCAGGAAAGCGCCGAAGTCGAGCCCAACAGCGTGCTCAAGGTCTTCCAGAAGGGCTATCAGCTCAATGGTCGCCTGCTGCGCCCGGCCATGGTCGTGGTCAGCAAGGCCCCGGCAGCGGTTTCGCCATCGATTGACGAGCAGGCTTGAAATCGTTTCGGGCGCCCCCATCTAGGTGTCAAGCATTCAAGTATTACCGCAGTTAGCCACCACTGCTGCGGCAACAAAATTCAAGTTTCGGGAGAGTGAACATGGGCAAAATCATTGGTATCGACCTGGGGACCACCAACTCGTGTGTCTCCATTCTGGAAAACGGCAACGTCAAGGTCATCGAGAACGCTGAAGGCGCTCGTACCACGCCGTCGATCATTGCATACGCCAACGATGGCGAGATTCTGGTCGGTCAATCCGCCAAGCGTCAGGCGGTGACCAACCCGCACAACACCCTGTACGCAGTAAAGCGTCTGATCGGTCGTCGTTTTGACGAAGATGTCGTGCAGAAAGACATCCAGATGGTTCCGTACAAGATCGTCAAGGCTGACAACAACGACGCCTGGGTCGAAGTCAACGGCCAGAAAATGGCACCACCTCAGATCTCTGCCGAGATCCTGAAAAAAATGAAGAAGACTGCCGAAGACTACCTCGGCGAGCCTGTCACCGAAGCGGTCATCACCGTTCCGGCGTACTTCAACGACAGCCAGCGTCAGGCCACTAAGGATGCCGGTCGCATCGCCGGTCTGGACGTAAAACGTATCATCAACGAACCTACCGCAGCTGCACTGGCTTACGGTATGGACAAGGCCAAGGGCGATCACACTGTGATCGTTTATGACCTCGGCGGTGGTACCTTCGACGTTTCGGTTATCGAAATCGCCGAAGTCGATGGCGAGCACCAGTTCGAAGTACTGGCCACCAACGGTGACACTTTCCTCGGTGGTGAAGACTTTGACATTCGTCTGATCGACTACCTCGTCGACGAATTCAAGAAAGAAAGCGGCATGAACCTCAAAGGTGACCCGCTGGCCATGCAGCGCCTGAAAGAAGCTGCTGAAAAGGCCAAGATCGAGCTGTCCTCGAGCCAGCAGACCGACGTCAACCTGCCGTACATCACTGCAGATGCCACCGGTCCTAAGCACCTGAACGTGAAGATCTCCCGCGCCAAGCTGGAGTCGCTGGTCGAAGACCTGGTTCAGCGCACCATCGAGCCATGCCGTATCGCCATGAAAGATGCCGGTATCGACGTCAGCAAGATCGACGACGTGATCCTGGTGGGCGGTCAGACCCGTATGCCGCTGGTACAGAAGGCTGTTACCGATTTCTTCGGTAAAGAGGCCCGTAAAGACGTCAACCCTGACGAAGCGGTTGCCATGGGTGCTGCGATCCAGGGTGCGGTACTGGCCGGTGACGTGAAAGACGTACTGCTGCTGGACGTCAGCCCGCTGACCCTGGGTATCGAAACCATGGGGGGCGTGATGACCGCGCTGATCGAGAAGAACACCACTATTCCGACCAAAAAGTCGCAAGTGTTCTCGACTGCCGATGACAACCAGAGCGCTGTGACCATTCACGTGCTGCAAGGTGAGCGTAAGCAGGCTGCACAGAACAAGTCCCTGGGCAAGTTCGACCTGGCCGAGATCCCACCAGCACCACGTGGCGTGCCACAGATCGAAGTAACCTTCGACATCGACGCCAACGGCATTCTGCACGTAGGCGCCAAAGACAAGGCTACTGGCAAGACCCAGTCGATCGTGATCAAGGCCAACTCGGGTCTGTCTGATGAAGAAATTCAGCAGATGATCCGCGACGCCGAAGCGAACTCGGAAGAAGACCGCAAGTTCGAAGAGCTGGCCACTGCCCGTAACCAGGGTGATGCGCTGGTTCACTCGACTCGCAAAATGGTCGCTGATGCCGGTGACAAGGTTACCGCTGAAGAGAAGACCGCGATCGAGGCTGCTGTGGTTGCCCTGGAAGCCGCCATCAAAGGCGACGACAAGGCTGCCATCGACGCCAAGGTCGAAGAGCTGTCGAAAGTATCGGCCCCGGTTGCTCAGAAGATGTACGCCGAGCAACAGGCTGAGCAGCCACAAGCGGGTGCGCAGCAGCAAGCCGAAGAGCCTAAGCACGACGACGTGGTCGATGCTGAGTTCGAAGAAGTCAAAGACAACAAGTAATTGCTACAGGTTGTCGGCCGGCTGACTGCTCACTAGCGGTTGACTGGTAGGATGTCGCCGCGCGGGGGCTTGCTCCCGCGTTGGCGTGTCTGGAATACCCGAATTTTTACAGCATCTGTCAGGCCTTCGGGAGGAGGTTGAGGTGGATGCTGGCGGCACAGCGCGAAATGCGCAGAGGTTTGCCGAACGTCCTCAAGAGTGCAAAGACTTATGGCAAAGCGTGACTATTACGAAGTTCTGGGGGTTGAGCGCGGCTCCAGTGAGGCGGACCTGAAAAAGGCCTATCGCCGCCTGGCGATGAAGCATCACCCGGACCGTAACCCCGATGACAAAGAGTCTGAAGAGAAATTCAAGGAAGCCAACGAGGCTTACGAAGTTCTTTCCGATGCCAGCAAGCGCGCGGCCTACGACCAGTACGGTCACGCGGGTGTCGACCCGAGCATGGGTGGCGGTGGCGCTGGCTTCGGTGGCGCGAACTTCTCCGATATCTTCGGTGACGTGTTCAGCGACTTCTTTGGTGGCGGCCGTGGTGGTTCGCGCGGTGGTGCCCAGCGTGGCAGCGACCTGCGTTACACCCTCGAGCTGAACCTGGAAGAAGCGGTGCGCGGTACCACGGTCAACATTCGTGTGCCGACGCTGGTCAACTGCGAGCCGTGTGATGGCTCAGGTGCCAAGAAAGGCTCGTCGCCTTCGACCTGTCCGACCTGTGGCGGCATTGGTCAGGTGCGCATGCAGCAGGGCTTCTTCTCGGTCCAGCAGACCTGCCCGCGTTGCCACGGCCAGGGCAAGATCATTACCGATCCGTGCAACTCGTGCCACGGTGAAGGCCGCGTCGAAGAGTTCAAGACGCTTTCGGTCAAGGTGCCGGCTGGCGTTGATACCGGTGACCGCATTCGCCTGTCGGGTGAAGGTGAGGCCGGCTCCCACGGTGGGCCTACCGGTGATCTGTACGTTGTGATCAATGTGCGCGAGCACGCGATCTTCCAGCGTGATGGCAAGCACCTGTATTGCGAAGTACCGATCAGCTACACCGATGCTGCCCTGGGTGGTGAGCTGGAAGTGCCGACCCTTGATGGTCGGGTGAAGCTGAAGATCCCGGAAGGCACCCAGACCGGCAAGCAGTTCCGCTTGCGTGGCAAGGGTGTGGCCCCGGTGCGTGGTGGCGGTGCTGGCGACCTGATGTGCCGGGTTGCGGTGGAAACACCGGTCAACCTGAGTCGTCGTCAGCGCGAGTTGCTCGAAGAGCTGCGTGACTCGCTGGAAGGCGACAGTTCTCACTCGCCCAAGGCCAGTGGTTGGTTTGAAGGCGTAAAGCGCTTCTTCGGCGACTTGTAAGAGGGATAAGGCATGCGACGTATAGCGGTAATGGGCGCGGCAGGGCGCATGGGCAAGACCCTGATCGAGGCTGTGCAGCAGACCCAGGGCGCCGGACTGACGGCGGCAATTGATCGTCCGGACAGTTCGCTGGTGGGCGCTGATGCGGGTGAGCTGGCTGCATTGGGTCGCATTGGCGTGATGCTCTCCGACGACCTGGCAAAGGTTGCCGATGAGTTTGATGTGCTGATCGACTTCACTCATCCTTCGGTGACCCTGAAGAATCTGGCGTTCTGCCGCAAGGCGGGCAAGGCCATGGTCATCGGCACCACGGGTTTCAGTGTCGAGGAAAAGCAGTTGCTGGCCGAAGCGGGCAAGGACATTCCGATTGTCTTTGCGGCCAACTTCAGTGTTGGCGTCAACCTTAGCCTGAAGCTGCTGGACATGGCTGCGCGCGTACTGGGTGATGACGTGGATATCGAAATCATCGAGGCCCATCACCGCCACAAGGTCGATGCACCGTCCGGTACTGCGCTGCGCATGGGTGAGGTCGTTGCCAATGCGCTGGGCCGTAATCTGCAGGAAGTGGCGGTTTACGGTCGTGAAGGTCAGACCGGTGCCCGTGATCGCCAGACCATCGGTTTTGCTACCGTGCGTGCCGGCGATGTGGTCGGTGATCACACCGTGCTGTTCGCCGCTGAAGGTGAGCGCCTGGAGATCACCCACAAGGCCTCCAGTCGCATGACCTTTGCCAAGGGTGCGGTACGTGCTGCCCTGTGGCTGGACGGGCGCGAGCCTGGCCTGTACGACATGCAGGACGTGCTCGACCTGCGTTGATCGCAATACCCCTGCGGGAGCGGATTAACCGGAATGGTGAATCCGCTCCCGCAAGCCTCCCATGCGCCCTGTCGCATTCCTGCGCCTTTCAGGCACATCAGTGGTAGACCAAAAAAGCGTTTTTCTGTAAGCTACAGCTTTAGTGTGTCCACTAAAAGCGCGCAGATAATTCGATTAAGAAAGCGGGGTGACGTGTCTATACGTCATTCCGCTTTTTTGCAACCTGCGATCGCCCCTTCAGGCTTGATTTACGGGAGGTCTTCTTGACTAAGCCAGCCATACTCGCCCTTGCCGATGGCAGCATTTTTCGCGGTGAAGCCATTGGAGCCGACGGACAAACCGTTGGTGAGGTGGTGTTTAACACCGCAATGACCGGCTATCAGGAAATCCTGACTGACCCTTCCTATGCGCAGCAAATCGTTACCCTGACTTACCCGCACATTGGCAACACTGGTACCACGCCGGAAGATGCCGAATCCGATCGCGTCTGGTCGGCCGGCCTGGTGATTCGCGACCTGCCACTGATCGCCAGCAACTGGCGTAACAAGCAGTCGCTGCCCGACTACCTCAAGGCCAACAATGTTGTAGCGATCGCCGGTATCGATACCCGTCGCCTGACGCGCATCCTGCGTGAAAAGGGCGCGCAGAACGGTTGCATCCTGGCCGGTGACAACATCAGCGAAGAGGCTGCAATTGCCGCCGCTCGCGGTTTCCCTGGTCTCAAAGGCATGGACCTGGCGAAAGTCGTCAGCACCAAAAACAGCTACGAATGGCGCTCCAGCGTCTGGGAACTGAAAACCGACAGCCACGCGACCATCGATGCCGCCGAGCTGCCGTACCACGTGGTTGCCTACGACTTCGGCGTCAAGCTGAACATCCTGCGCATGCTGGTTGCCCGCGGCTGCCGCCTGACCGTGGTGCCGGCGCAAACCCCGGCCAGCGAAGTACTGGCGCTCAACCCGGATGGCGTTTTCCTGTCCAACGGCCCTGGTGATCCGGAGCCATGCGACTACGCGATCCAGGCGATCAAGGACATCCTCGAGACCGAAATTCCGGTGTTCGGCATTTGCCTGGGTCACCAGTTGCTGGCCCTGGCCTCCGGCGCCAAGACCGTGAAGATGGGCCATGGTCACCACGGCGCCAACCACCCGGTCCAGGACCTGGATACCGGCGTGGTGATGATCACCAGCCAGAACCACGGTTTTGCGGTTGACGAAGCGACCTTGCCGAGCAACGTTCGCGCCATCCACAAGTCGCTGTTCGACGGTACCCTGCAAGGTATCGAGCGCACCGACAAGAGCGCTTTCAGCTTCCAGGGTCACCCTGAAGCCAGCCCGGGCCCGACCGACGTCGCGCCACTGTTCGACCGTTTCATCGATGCCATGGCCAAGCGCCGCTGAGCACCTGCGAGAAGGCCCTGAACCGGTGCAAGCCGCGTTCAGGTGCTGTCCCAAGATTGTTCAAAGCGGCTTGCCGACTGACCTGCGGAATTGAGTGATACCCATGCCAAAACGTACAGACATTAAAAGCATCCTGATTCTCGGCGCTGGCCCGATCGTGATCGGCCAGGCCTGCGAATTCGACTACTCCGGCGCCCAGGCCTGCAAAGCCCTGCGCGAGGAGGGTTATCGCGTCATCCTGGTGAACTCCAACCCGGCCACCATCATGACCGACCCGGCCATGGCCGACGCCACCTACATCGAGCCGATCAAGTGGCAGACGGTGGCCAAGATCATCGAGAAAGAGCGTCCTGACGCGCTGCTGCCAACCATGGGTGGCCAGACTGCCCTGAACTGCGCCCTGGACCTGGAGCGCGAAGGCGTCCTGGAAAAGTTCGGCGTGGAAATGATCGGTGCCAACGCCGACACCATCGACAAAGCCGAAGACCGTTCGCGCTTCGACAAGGCGATGAAGGCCATTGGCCTGGAGTGCCCGCGCTCCGGTATCGCCCACAGCATGGAAGAAGCCAATGCCGTGCTCGAGAAGCTGGGCTTCCCGTGCATCATTCGTCCGTCCTTCACCATGGGCGGCACCGGTGGCGGCATTGCTTACAATCGTGAAGAGTTCGAAGAAATCTGTGCTCGCGGTCTGGACCTGTCGCCGACCAAAGAGCTGCTGATCGACGAATCGCTGATCGGCTGGAAAGAGTACGAGATGGAAGTGGTCCGCGACAAAAAGGACAACTGCATCATCGTCTGCTCGATCGAGAACTTCGACCCGATGGGCGTGCACACCGGTGACTCGATCACTGTTGCGCCGGCGCAGACCCTGACCGACAAGGAATACCAGATCATGCGCAACGCCTCGCTGGCGGTGTTGCGTGAAATCGGTGTGGAAACCGGCGGCTCCAACGTGCAGTTCGGTATCTGCCCCGACACCGGCCGCATGGTCGTGATCGAGATGAACCCGCGGGTATCGCGTTCTTCGGCCCTGGCGTCGAAAGCCACTGGTTTCCCGATCGCCAAGATCGCCGCCAAGCTGGCCGTTGGTTACACCCTCGACGAACTGCAGAACGACATCACTGGCGGTCGCACCCCGGCGTCCTTCGAGCCGTCGATCGACTATGTCGTGACCAAGCTGCCACGTTTTGCCTTCGAAAAATTCCCGAAAGCCGACGCCCGCCTGACCACCCAGATGAAGTCTGTGGGTGAAGTCATGGCCATCGGCCGGACCTTCCAGGAATCCCTGCAGAAAGCCCTGCGCGGTCTGGAAGTCGGTGTCTGCGGTCTGGACCCTAAAGTCGATCTGGCCAGCCCTGACGCTGCCAGCGTGCTCAAGCGCGAACTGACTGTGCCGGGTGCCGAGCGTATCTGGTACGTCGCCGACGCCATGCGTTCGGGCATGACCTGCGACGAAATCTTCGCCCTGACCGGTATCGACCACTGGTTCCTGGTGCAGATGGAAGACCTGATCAAAGAAGAAGAGAAGGTCAAGACGCTCGCGCTGTCGGCGATCGACAAAGACATGATGCTGCGCCTGAAGCGCAAAGGCTTCTCTGACCAGCGTCTGGCCAAACTGTTGGGTATCACCGACAAGAACCTGCGCCGTCATCGTCACAAGCTCGAAGTGTTCCCGGTCTACAAGCGCGTTGACACCTGCGCAGCCGAGTTCGCCACCGACACCGCCTACCTGTACTCGACCTACGAGGAAGAGTGCGAGGCCAACCCGTCGACGCGCGACAAGATCATGATCCTCGGCGGCGGTCCTAACCGTATCGGCCAGGGTATCGAGTTCGACTACTGCTGCGTACACGCCGCCCTGGCGCTGCGTGAAGACGGTTACGAGACCATCATGGTCAACTGCAACCCGGAAACTGTCTCCACCGACTACGACACCTCCGACCGCCTGTACTTCGAGCCGCTGACGCTGGAAGACGTGCTGGAAGTGGTGCGCGTCGAGAAGCCAAAAGGCGTGATCGTTCACTACGGTGGCCAGACCCCGCTGAAACTGGCGCGTGCCCTGGAAGAAGCCGGCGTGCCGATCATCGGTACCAGCCCTGACGCTATCGACCGCGCGGAAGACCGTGAGCGCTTCCAGCAAATGGTTCAGCGCCTGAACCTGCTGCAGCCACCAAACGCCACTGTACGCAGCGAAGACGAAGCGATTCGGGCTGCCGGTGTTATCGGTTACCCGCTGGTGGTGCGTCCGTCCTACGTACTGGGCGGCCGTGCGATGGAAATCGTCTACGAGCTGGACGAGCTCAAGCGCTACCTGCGTGAGGCTGTACAGGTTTCCAACGACAGCCCGGTACTGCTCGACCACTTCCTCAACTGCGCCATCGAGATGGACGTGGATGCGGTCTGTGACGGCAAGGACGTAGTGATCGGTGCGATCATGCAGCACATCGAACAGGCTGGTGTTCACTCCGGTGACTCGGCGTGCTCGCTGCCGCCGTACTCGCTGCCAGCCCATGTTCAGGACGAAGTCCGTGAGCAGGTCAAGAAAATGGCCCTGGAGCTGGGCGTGGTCGGTCTGATGAACGTGCAGCTGGCGCTGCAGGGCGACAAGATCTACGTGATCGAAGTCAACCCGCGTGCGTCGCGTACCGTGCCGTTCGTCTCCAAGTGCATCGGCACCTCGCTGGCGATGATTGCTGCACGCGTCATGGCTGGCAAATCGCTGAAGGAAATCGGTTTCACCAAGGAAATCATTCCTAACTTCTACAGCGTCAAAGAAGCGGTGTTCCCGTTTGCCAAGTTCCCGGGTGTTGACCCGATCCTCGGCCCTGAGATGAAATCCACCGGTGAAGTCATGGGTGTCGGCGACAGCTTCGGTGAAGCCTTCGCCAAGGCCCAGATGGGTGCCAGCGAAGTACTGCCGACCGGCGGTACTGCGTTCATCAGCGTCCGCGACGACGACAAGCCGCAAGTGGCTGGCGTTGCCCGTGACCTGATCGCCCTGGGCTTCGAAGTGGTTGCCACTGTCGGCACCGCCAAGGTGATCGAAGCGGCTGGCCTGAAAGTGCGTCGCGTGAACAAGGTGACCGAAGGTCGTCCGCACGTGGTCGACATGATCAAGAACGACGAAGTGTCGCTGATCATCAACACCACCGAAGGTCGCCAGTCGATTGCCGATTCGTACTCGATTCGTCGCAATGCGTTGCAGCACAAGATTTACTGCACCACCACCATTGCGGCCGGTGAAGCCATCTGTGAAGCGCTGAAATTCGGTCCGGAAAAGACCGTTCGCCGCTTGCAGGATCTGCATGCAGGACTCAAAGCATGAGCATTACCAAATACCCGATGACCGTCCAGGGCGCTCGCGCCCTGGAGGAGGAGCACCTGTTCCTGAGCAAGACCGAGCGCCCGCGCTTGAGTCAGGCAATTGGCGAGGCCCGCGAGCTGGGTGATCTCAAGGAAAACGCCGAATACCATGCCGCCCGTGAAGAGCAGGGCATGGTCGAAGCGCGTATCCGTGATATCGAAGGCCGCCTGCAGAACTCGGTCGTGATCGATGTGACCACCATTCCCCATACCGGGAAGGTCATCTTCGGTACTACCGTGGATCTGGAGAACACCGAAACTGGCGATCAGGTGACCTATCAGATCGTGGGTGAGGACGAGGCTGACATCAAGAAGGGCAAGCTCTCTGCCGGGGCACCGATTGCCCGTGCAATCATCGGCAAGGAAGAAGGCGATACCGTCGTCGTCAAAACGCCAAGTGGCACGGTCGAGTACGAGATTGTCGAAGTCAAACACATCTGACCGGTACCTGCCGGCGCCAACCCTCGAAGGGATCCTCTGGCAGCTGGCCCAGGTCTTCTGGGTTGGCGGCCTGTGGGTGTTTCACGTCGGGCTGGTGCCGGCGCTCAAGGTCAGTGGCCTGGCGCCGTTGCTGGTGCAGGACATCGCCGTGCAGATTGACCGCTGGTTGATCGGCGTGGCAGCAGTCGGCCTGCTGACCCAGCTGGCGGTATTGGTGAGGTTGAGGGGGGTTGCGGCCTGGTGGCAGACCTTCAGCGGCCAGATGCTGCTGGTAGGGTTTACCGCGTGTGTCGGCTACTACACCTTGCGCTACGGTGTTTCCGTAGGGGAGCGATGGCAGGTGTTCTGCTTCGCTGTTCTGGGGATCAGCGGTATCGTACTGGCTGCTCAGCCGGTGCCGGGCAGGGCGCGCTAAGCGCGCCACTGACCGGAACGAACATCACTTGTAACGATGGATGTTCGACAGCTGCTTGTTCGGCTGTGGGTTGCGGCGGTAGATCAGTGCTTTTTTCCCAATGGTCTGCACCAGTTCGGCGCGACCGGCCTTGCACAGTGCGGCGATTGCGGCGGCACGTTCTTCCCGATCTTCCGAGCGAATCTCGACCTTGATCAGTTCATGATCGGCCAGAGCGCGTTCGAGTTCAGCGATAACGCCCTCAGTCAGCCCATTGCCTGCCACAATCAGAACTGGTTTCAGATCGTGGCCAATGGATTTGTACTGTTTCTTCTGCTCGTTATTGAGCGGCATAATCTGACCCTTGTGTCTGATTCTGTAAAAATGGCGGCCATTTTACCCGAGGGCCCGTGGATCCGCCCAGTTAATCACGACCCTAATCATCGAGGTGCCCAGTGGCGCGTTCCAAGACAAGCCTTGGCTGGCTGAAAGAACACTTCAACGATCCTTACGTCAAAAAGGCGCAAAAGGACGGTTATCGCTCGCGTGCGAGCTACAAATTGCTGGAAATCCAGGAGAAGTACCGGATCATCCGTCCTGGTATGAGCGTAGTCGACCTGGGTGCGGCACCGGGTGGCTGGTCGCAGGTGACCAGTCGTCTGATCGGTGGCCAGGGTCGCCTGATTGCCTCCGACATCCTCGAAATGGACAGCATTCCGGACGTAACCTTCGTTCAGGGCGACTTCACCCAGGACGAAGTGCTGGAGCAGATCCTTGCTGCGGTCGGTAATTCGCATGTAGACCTTGTGATTTCCGATATGGCCCCCAATATGAGTGGTACGCCTGCCGTGGATATCCCCAAGGCCATGTTCCTGTGCGAACTGGCCCTCGATCTGGCGACCCGGGTGCTCAAGCCGGGTGGTGATTTCCTGATCAAGATTTTTCAGGGCGAAGGGTTTGACGTATACCTGAAGGACGCTCGTCAGAAATTCGACAAGGTCCAGATGCTCAAGCCGGATTCCTCGCGGGATCGTTCCCGCGAGCAGTACTTGCTGGCACGGGGTTATCGCGGCGAGTAAGGCTTCAAGCCGGTGGCTTTCGGGGCATCCGATAGTTTTTTCCAATCGGATGTCCTGCCTGACTTGGATGAACATCGTGTAGTCTAGGTTTCACAAAGGGTTACAGACGGCGCCTGCAGATGTGTGGGTTATGTAGTAAGTTAGGCCGGTGAATATCATGCGAGGCACGGCTGCGCCGTCAGCCGGCTTCAGAGGGTAGCTAATTGAACGATATGGCAAAGAACTTGATCCTGTGGTTGATCATCGCCGCTGTCCTGGTGACGGTGATGAACAACTTCTCCAGCCCGAATGAGCCGCAGACCCTCAACTATTCCGACTTCATTCAGCAGGTCAAGGATGGCAAGGTCGAGCGCGTAGCGGTCGATGGCTATGTCATCACCGGCAAGCGTACTGATGGCGACAGCTTCAAGACCATCCGTCCGGCCATTCAGGACAACGGCCTGATCGGCGATCTGGTCGACAACCACGTTGTGGTCGAAGGCAAGCAGCCTGAGCAGCAGTCCATCTGGACCCAGTTGCTGGTGGCCAGCTTCCCGATCCTCGTCATCATTGCCGTGTTCATGTTCTTCATGCGCCAGATGCAAGGCGGTGCCGGAGGCAAGGGCGGGCCGATGAGTTTCGGCAAGAGCAAGGCGCGCCTGCTGTCCGAAGACCAGGTTAAAACCACCCTTGCCGATGTCGCCGGTTGCGACGAAGCGAAGGAAGAAGTCGGCGAGCTCGTCGAGTTCCTGCGCGACCCGGGCAAGTTCCAGCGCCTGGGTGGCCGTATTCCGCGCGGTGTACTGATGGTGGGTCCACCGGGTACCGGTAAGACCCTGCTGGCCAAGGCCATTGCCGGCGAAGCAAAAGTACCGTTTTTCACCATCTCTGGTTCCGACTTCGTCGAAATGTTCGTCGGTGTGGGTGCCAGCCGTGTTCGTGACATGTTCGAACAGGCCAAGAAGCATGCCCCGTGCATCATCTTTATCGACGAGATCGATGCCGTTGGTCGCCATCGTGGCGCCGGCATGGGCGGTGGTCACGATGAGCGTGAGCAGACCCTCAACCAGCTGCTGGTAGAGATGGACGGCTTCGAAATGAATGACGGCATCATCGTCATCGCCGCGACCAACCGTCCGGACGTACTCGACCCGGCGCTGCTGCGTCCCGGCCGTTTCGACCGTCAGGTTGTCGTTGGCCTGCCAGACATCCGTGGTCGTGAGCAGATCCTCAAAGTGCACATGCGTAAAGTGCCGATTGGCGAGAACGTCAATCCTGCCGTTATTGCCCGTGGTACTCCTGGTTTCTCCGGTGCTGACCTCGCCAACCTGGTCAACGAAGCTTCGTTGTTTGCTGCGCGTGGCGGCAAGCGCGTGGTTGAAATGAAAGAGTTCGAACTGGCCAAAGACAAGATCATGATGGGTGCCGAGCGCAAGACCATGGTCATGTCGGAAAAAGAGAAGCAGAACACCGCTTATCACGAGGCTGGTCACGCCATTGTCGGACGCGTCGTGCCTGAGCATGACCCGGTCTACAAGGTGTCGATCATCCCGCGTGGCCGCGCCTTGGGCGTGACCATGTTCCTGCCTGAAGAGGATCGCTACAGCCTTTCCAAGCGCGCACTGATCAGTCAGATCTGCTCGCTGTACGGCGGTCGTATTGCCGAGGAAATGACCCTGGGCTTTGATGGCGTGACGACCGGTGCGTCCAACGACATCATGCGTGCCAGCCAGATTGCGCGGAACATGGTTACCAAGTGGGGCCTGTCCGAGAAACTTGGGCCGCTGATGTATGCCGAGGAAGAGGGTGAGGTGTTCCTGGGTCGCAGTGCAGGCTCGCAGCACGCCAGTGTTTCAGGTGAGACCGCCAAGCTGATCGACTCCGAGGTGCGCAGCATCATCGACCAGTGCTACGCGACCGCCAAGCAGATCCTTACCGACAACCGCGACAAGCTTGATGCAATGGCCGACGCGCTGATGAAGTACGAAACCATTGATGCCGATCAGATCGACGACATCATGGCAGGTCGCACACCGCGTGAGCCGCGCGACTGGGAAGGTGGATCAGGCGCTTCGGGCACTCCTGCGCAGCAGGGTGATCGTCCGGAATCGCCGATTGGCGGCCCAGCGGCGCAACTCTAAGGGTTTATATGACCTCACAGCAGTACCCAACCCGGTTGCCTTGCGGCAACCGGGTTCTTGATTTGTCCCGTACCCATGTCATGGGTATCCTCAATGTCACCCCCGACTCCTTCTCTGATGGCGGTCGCTTCAATCAGCGTGATGCAGCGTTGCGTCATGCCGAAGCGATGGTTGCGGCAGGCGCTACGCTGATTGATATCGGCGGCGAGTCAACGCGGCCCGGTGCCCGAGCGGTTTCAGCACTTGAAGAGCTGGAGCGCGTTGCGCCGATGGTCGAGGTGATCAATCGCGAACTGGATGTGGTGATCTCGGTTGATACATCGACGCCAGCGGTTATCCGTGAGGCGGCGCGCCTGGGTGCCGGCTTGATCAATGATGTGCGTTCGCTCAGTCGCGATGGTGCTCTGGATGCGGCGGCGGCCACGGGGCTGCCGGTGTGCCTGATGCACATGCGCGGTGAGCCGGGTGACATGCAGGACAATCCGCATTACGACGATGTCACCGCTGAAGTGGCGAGCTATCTTGAGCAGCGAATGGCTGCCTGTGCTGCTGTGGGCATCGATGCCGGGAGGATCATCCTTGATCCGGGGTTCGGCTTTGCCAAAACGCTTGCGCACAACCTCAGCCTGTTCAAGCACATGGAGTCCCTCTACCGCCTAGGGCGTCCACTGTTGGTGGGTGTTTCGCGCAAAAGCATGATCGGGCAGACCCTGGATCGTCCTGTCGAGCAGCGGCTCTTTGGCAGCCTGGCACTGGCTGCATTGGCGATGACCAAGGGCGCGAGTATTCTGCGCGTTCACGATGTCGCTGAAACTGCCGATATCGTGCGAATGATTGAGGCGGTTCAAACCGCCGAGTAAGTGTGAAGGAGCGTCTATGAGCAGAAAATACTTTGGTACCGACGGCATTCGTGGCCGTGTCGGCGAATATCCAATCACACCGGATTTTATGCTCAAGCTCGGTTGGGCTGCGGGCATGGCGTTCCGCAAAATGGGCGCTTGTCGGGTGTTGGTGGGTAAGGACACTCGTATCTCTGGCTACATGTTCGAATCTGCCCTGGAGGCCGGGTTGTCCGCCGCAGGTGCTGATGTGATGCTGCTCGGGCCGATGCCGACCCCTGCAATCGCCTACCTGACGCGCACCTTCCATGCCGAGGCGGGCATTGTCATCAGTGCTTCGCATAACCCGCACGACGACAACGGCATCAAGTTCTTCTCCGGTCAGGGCACCAAGCTGCCTGACGAAGTGGAGTTGATGATCGAAGAATTGCTCGATCAGCCGATGACCGTGGTTGAGTCAAGCAAGCTTGGCAAGGTATCGCGGATCAACGACGCAGCCGGGCGCTATATCGAATTTTGTAAAAGCAGCGTGCCGACCAGCACTGATTTTGCCGGCCTGAAGCTGGTGATCGATTGCGCGCACGGCGCCACGTACAAAGTGGCTCCAAGCGTTTTTCGTGAGCTTGGCGCCGAGGTAACGGTACTGTCGGCTCAGCCTGATGGCCTGAACATCAATGAAAGCTGTGGTTCGACTCACATCGAATCGTTGCAGGCTGCCGTTCTCGTGGGTCATGCCCACCTGGGTATCGCTTTCGATGGCGATGGCGACCGGGTGCTGATGGTTGATCACACCGGGGCGATCGTCGATGGTGACGAGTTGTTGTTCATCATCGCTCGTGACCTCAAGGAGCGCGGCAAGCTGCAAGGTGGTGTCGTCGGTACGCTGATGAGCAACCTGGGGCTGGAACTGGCCCTGAAGGACCTCGATATCCCCTTCGTGCGTGCCAAGGTCGGTGACCGTTATGTGATGGCCGAGTTGCTGGAGCGCGACTGGGTGATCGGTGGTGAGAACTCCGGGCATGTCGTGTGCTGTAACCACACTACAACCGGCGATGCGATCATTGCCGCCCTGCAGGTGCTGTTGGCGCTCAAGCGTCGTGGCGAGACTCTGGCGCAGGCGCGTCAGGCGCTGCGCAAGTGCCCGCAGGTGCTGATCAATGTGCGCTTTGGCGCTAGCAAGGTTGACCCGCTGGAGCACCCGGCAGTGAAAGAGGCCAGTGCGCGTGTGACCGAGGAAATGGCCGGGCGTGGTCGCGTGTTGTTGCGCAAGTCCGGAACAGAGCCATTGGTGCGTGTCATGGTCGAAGGCGACGACGAAAATCAGGTTCGTGCGCATGCCGAAGCACTGGCAAAACTGGTAAGTGAAGTTTGCGTTTGAAATACGCTTGCCAGCCGTGATCGGGTTGGGTAACATCTGCGCCCACTTTGACCGACGAGGTACAGCATGCGTCGCCCTATGGTAGCTGGTAACTGGAAGATGCACGGTACCCGCGCCAGCGTCGCTGAGCTGATCAAGGGCTTGAGCAATCAAGTCCTGCCGAGCGGTGTTGAGGTCGCGGTGTTTCCACCCGCGCTGTACATCAATCAAGTGATTGATGGGCTGCACGGGAAGTCGATTACCGTCGGCGCTCAGAATTCTGCGGTAGAGCCTGAGCAAGGCGCACTGACCGGTGAAATTGCACCGAGTCAGCTGGTCGAGGCAGGTTGCGGGCTGGTACTGATTGGGCACTCGGAGCGCCGCCAGATCATTGGCGAGAGTGACGAAGTCCTCAATCGCAAGTTCGCTGCGGCACAGGCTTGCGGTTTGAAGCCGGTGCTCTGTGTAGGGGAAACCCTCGAAGAGCGCGAAGCGGGTAAAACGCTTGAGATTGTCGGGCGTCAGCTGGGCAGCATCATCGAAGCTTTCGGTGTTGACGCCTTCACCAATGCGGTGATTGCCTATGAGCCTGTTTGGGCCATCGGTACCGGTCTGACGGCCACGCCACAGCAAGCGCAGGATGTGCATGCAGCCATCCGCGCACAGCTGGCGGCAGAGAATGCCGAAGTCGCGAAAAATGTGCGGCTTCTATACGGCGGCAGCGTGAAGGCGGCCAATGCGGCTGAACTGTTCGGCATGCCGGATATCGATGGGGGCCTGATTGGTGGGGCATCCCTGAACGCAGACGAATTCGGTGCAATTTGTCGCGCCGCAGGAAACTGAAAAATGCTGGAAACAGTGATCGTTGTGTTTCATCTGTTGGGCGCACTGGGTTTGGTAGTGCTGGTGTTGCTGCAACAGGGTAAAGGTGCGGAAGCGGGTGCATCTTTCGGCGCAGGTGCTTCAAATACTGTGTTCGGAAGCCAAGGTTCTGCTACCTTTCTGAGTAAGTTTACTGCTATACTAGCTGCCTCTTTCTTCTTAACTGCTCTTGGGTTAGGATACTTTGCTAAAGAGAAAGCTCATCAGCTGACTCAGGTAGGGTTGCCAGATCCAGCGGTACTCGAAGTGAAGCAGCAAAAGCCGGCAACAGATGATGTACCGGTGCTCCAGGAGCAGAAGAGCGAAGCCACTAACACTGGCGATGTTCCTCCCGCTCAAGAGCAGAAGTAACGGGTTTCAAAGTAGTATTGCCGAGGTGGTGGAATTGGTAGACACGCAACCTTGAGGTGGTTGTGCCCATAGGGTGTAGGGGTTCGAGTCCCCTTCTCGGTACCAATTGAAACAAGAAAGCCCGCTACAGCGGGCTTTCTTGTAGGTGGAGGTTAGATTGACCCTAACAGGGTTCGGTCGTATACTTTCGCCCCAGCTTTGTCGCGGGGTGGAGCAGTCTGGTAGCTCGTCGGGCTCATAACCCGAAGGTCGTTGGTTCAAATCCAGCCCCCGCAACCAGTATCAGCGGAGCCCCTTTTGCAGGGGCTTTTTCTTGGCTGAACAGTCATAGCGCCGGTATTCAACGGCGTATCAGGGATGGGCGCTTTGCCCATTTTTTATTTGCATAGCATGCACGAGGGGGTTCAGGTGTCGAGCAAGCTAGAACAGTTGCAGGCCTTGTTGGCCCCGGTGGTCGAGGCTCTTGGCTATCAATGCTGGGGGATCGAATTCATCTCTCAAGGCAAACATTCGGTCCTGCGTATCTATATCGATAAAGAGGAAGGCATTCTGGTTGATGACTGCGCGATTGTCAGTCGTCAGATCAGCGGTGTTCTCGATGTCGAAGATCCGATCAGTTCCGAGTACACCCTTGAAGTGTCCTCTCCTGGCATGGAACGCCCGCTGTTCACTTTGGAACAGTACGCTTCGCATGCCGGCGAACAAGTGAAGATCAAGCTGCGTACGCCCTTTGAAGGTCGTCGTAACTTTCAGGGCCTTCTCCGTGGCGTGGAGGAGCAGGATGTGGTTGTTCAGGTGGACAATCAAGAGTTCCTGTTGCCGATCGATTCGATCGACAAGGCCAACATTATTCCCAGTTTTGACTGAGACGTGCCGGGTCCCGCGGACCGCGCGGATCCAATGGCTTGCGAAAGGCGAGGCGTACGATGAGCAAAGAAGTACTGCTGGTTGTTGAGTCGGTATCCAACGAAAAAGGCGTACCGGCCAGCGTAATTTTTGAAGCGCTGGAAGTGGCTCTGGCCACTGCAACCAAAAAACGTTTTGACGACGAAGTCGACCTGCGTGTGGAAATCAACCGCCACACCGGTAGCTACGAGACTTTCCGTCGCTGGACAGTCGTCGAGGAAAAGGATCTGGATGATCCGGCAATCGAAGTATGGCCGGCCAAAATCCAGGAGTCCCATCCTGAAGCCAAAGTCGGCGACGTGATCGAAGAGAAAATCGAATCGATCGAGTTCGGCCGCATTGCTGCCCAGACCGCCAAGCAAGTCATCGTCCAGAAGGTTCGTGAAGCCGAGCGCGCTCAAGTGGTAGATGCTTATCGCGAGCGTCTGGGCGAGATCATCTCCGGCACCGTCAAGAAGGTCACTCGTGACAATGTCATCGTTGACCTGGGCAACAACGCCGAAGCGCTGCTGGCCCGTGAAGACATCATCTCGCGCGAGACTTTCCGTGTCGGTGTGCGCCTGCGCGCCCTGCTCAAGGAAATCCGCACCGAGAACCGTGGTCCTCAACTGATTCTGTCGCGTACCGCGCCACAGATGCTGATCGAGTTGTTCCGCATCGAAGTGCCGGAAATCGCCGAGGGCCTGATCGAAGTTATGGCCGCGTCCCGTGATCCGGGCTCGCGTGCCAAAATCGCCGTACGCTCCAAGGACAAGCGCATTGACCCGCAAGGTGCCTGTATCGGCATGCGCGGCTCGCGTGTTCAGGCAGTGTCCGGTGAACTGGGCGGCGAACGTGTGGACATCGTCCTGTGGGACGACAATCCGGCACAGTTCGTCATCAACGCAATGTCGCCGGCTGAAGTCGCGGCGATCATCGTCGATGAAGATGCCCATGCCATGGACATCGCAGTGGGTGCAGACAACCTGGCCCAGGCGATCGGCCGTGGTGGCCAGAACGTGCGTCTTGCCAGCCAGTTGACCGGCTGGACCCTGAACGTGATGACCGAATCGGACATCCAGGCCAAGCAGCAAGCTGAAACCGGTGACATCCTGCGCAACTTCATCGACGAGCTGGAAGTCGACGAAGAGCTGGCACAGGTGCTGGTCGATGAAGGCTTCACCAGCCTGGAAGAGATTGCCTACGTACCGTTGGAAGAAATGCTCAACATCGACGGCTTTGACGAAGACATCGTCAATGAGCTTCGTGCTCGCGCCAAGGATCGTTTGTTGACCAAGGCCATCGCTACTGAGGAAAAGCTGGCAGACGCCCATCCGGCCGAAGACCTGCTCTCGCTTGAGGGTATGGACAAGGATTTGGCGATGGAACTGGCGGTGCGCGGCGTAGTTACCCGCGAAGACCTGGCCGAGCAGTCGATTGATGACCTGCTCGACATCGACGGCATCGACGAAGAGCGTGCCGGCAAGTTGATCATGGCCGCCCGAGCCCACTGGTTCGAGTAATTAGGCGCGGCCTGAGGAGAGAAGTGCATGACGCAAGTCACGGTGAAAGAATTGGCCCAAGAGGTCGCTGCACCGGTAGAGCGCCTGCTGCAGCAGATGCGTGAGGCAGGTCTGCCGCACACCGACGCCGGTCAGGTAGTGACCGACAGTGAGAAGCAGGCTCTGCTGACTCATCTGAAAAGCAGCCACAAGGCGAAGGTGGAAGAGCCGCGCAAGATTACCTTGCAGCGCAAGACCACCAGCACCCTGCGTGTTGCCGGTAGCAAGAGCATCAGCGTAGAAGTACGCAAGAAGAAAGTATTCGTTCAGCGCAGCCCGGAAGAGATCCAGGCCGAGCAGAAGCGCGAGCTGGAAGAGCGCCGGGCCGTCGAGAACGCAGCCCGCGAGAAAGCCGAAGCTGAAGCGCGTCAGCGTGCCGAAGAAGAAGCGCGTCGCCAGCCAGCGGGTGCTGCCCCGGCTGCTGCGCCTGTCGCCGCAGCCCCGGCTGCTCCGGCGCCAGCTCCGGTAATCGAGGCTGCTGATGCAGCGCCGGCACCGGTTGCAGAGCGCAAGAAAGACGATGTGCGTCGCAACGACAAGTCGCGTGACGACGATCGTCGCGGTGGCGAGCGCCGCAACGAAGCGCCGCGCGTTTCGGTCAAGGTCAAGGAAAAGGAAAAGGCGCCAACCCCGCGTGCCGCTCCGCGTACCACCGACGAAGAAAGCGATGGCTTCCGTCGTGGTGGCCGTGGCAAGGGCAAGCCGAAGAAGCGCAATGCCCACGGTTTCCAGAGCCCTACCGGCCCGGTTATCCGCGACGTGCAAATCGGCGAGACCATCACCGTTTCCGATCTGGCCAACCAGATGTCGGTGAAAGGCGCTGAAGTCGTCAAGTTCATGTTCAAGCTGGGCACTCCGGTGACCATCAACCAGGTGCTCGATCAGGAGACCGCTCAACTGGTCGCCGAAGAGCTGGGCCACAAGGTCACGCTGATCAGTGATACCGCCCTGGAAGATTCCCTGGCCGAATCGCTGAAATTCGAAGGCGAGACCGAGACCCGTGCGCCGGTCGTGACCGTAATGGGCCACGTTGACCACGGTAAAACCTCGCTGCTCGACTACATCCGTCGTGCCAAGGTAGCTGCTGGCGAAGCCGGTGGCATCACCCAGCACATTGGTGCTTACCACGTGGAAACCGACCGCGGTATGGTCACCTTCCTCGATACCCCGGGTCACGCCGCGTTTACCGCCATGCGTGCCCGTGGTGCCAAGGCTACCGACATCGTGATCCTCGTGGTTGCGGCGGACGACGGCGTAATGCCGCAAACCAAGGAAGCGGTCCAGCATGCCAAGGCTGCCGGCGTTCCACTGGTTGTAGCCGTGAACAAAATCGACAAGCCAGGTGCAGATCTCGATCGCATCCGTAACGAACTGGCTGTCGAAGGCGTAACGTCCGAGGAATGGGGTGGTGACACGCCGTTCGTCAAGGTCTCCGCCAAGATGGGTACCGGTGTCGACGAACTGCTTGAAGCCGTTCTGTTGCAAGCCGAGATCCTCGAGCTCAAGGCCACTCCATCGGCCCCGGGTCGTGGTGTTGTCGTTGAGTCGCGTCTGGACAAGGGCCGTGGCCCGGTGGCTACCGTGCTGGTTCAGGACGGTACCCTGCGTCAGGGCGACATGGTTCTGTGCGGTTCGAACTACGGCCGTGTACGGGCCATGCTCGACGAAAACGGCAAGCCGGTTAAAGAAGCCGGTCCTGCGATCCCGGTCGAGATTCTCGGTCTGGACGGTACGCCGGATGCCGGTGACGAGCTGTCGGTAGTTGCGGACGAGAAGAAAGCCCGCGAAGTTGCCCTGTTCCGTCAAGGCAAGTTCCGCGAAGTCAAACTCGCTCGTGCCCACGCTGGCAAGCTCGAGAACATCTTCGAGAACATGGGCCAGGAAGAGAAGAAGACCCTCAACATCGTGCTCAAGTCCGATGTACGTGGTTCTCTCGAGGCCCTGCAGGGCTCCCTGAGCGGTCTGGGCAACGACGAAGTACAGGTACGCGTGATTGGTGGCGGTGTCGGTGGTATCACCGAAAGCGACGCCAACCTGGCCCTGGCTTCCAATGCAGTACTGTTCGGCTTCAACGTGCGTGCCGATGCCGGCGCGCGCAAGATCGTCGAGCAGGAAGGTCTGGATATGCGTTACTACAACGTAATCTACGACATCATTGAAGACGTCAAGAAAGCCCTGACCGGTATGCTCGGCAGCGATGTTCGCGAGAACATCCTGGGTATCGCCGAAGTGCGTGACGTGTTCCGTTCGCCAAAGTTCGGCGCTATCGCCGGCTGTATGGTCACCGAGGGTGTGGTTTACCGCAACCGTCCGATCCGCGTACTGCGCGAGGACGTGGTGATCTTCGAAGGCGAACTGGAATCGCTGCGTCGCTTCAAAGACGATGCTTCGGAAGTCCGTGCCGGCATGGAATGCGGTATCGGCGTGAAGAGCTACAACGACGTCAAAGTCGGCGACAAGATCGAAGTCTTCGAGAAAGTCCAAGTGGCTCGTACGCTCTAAGTATCGAGCATGGGAGGCGCGAAACGCCCGTCGCAAGGCGGTCGTCAGCGGCTCTGAACGCAACGCCCGGTCAGGCTCAAGCCTGGTCGGGCGTTTGCCGCTTTAGTTACAGGTAGCAAAAATGGCAAAAGAATATAGCCGTACCCAACGCATTGGCGATCAGATGCAGCGCGAGCTGGCTCAACTGATTCGTCGCGAAGTCAAAGATCCACGTGTGGGTCTTGTGACCATCACCGCCGTCGACGTCAGCCGCGATGTTGGCCACGCCAAGGTGTACATCACCGTGATGGGCCAGGACAGCGCTGAAGACATCAAGCAAAGCCTCAAAGTGCTCAATGCTGCTGCAGGCTTCCTGCGTATGCAGCTGGGCAAGGAAATGAAACTGCGCAGCGTGCCGCAATTGCATTTCCATTACGACGAAAGCGTGACGCGCGGTGCCCATCTGTCGGCGCTGATCGAGCGTGCTGTTGCCGAAGACAGTCAGCACCAGGCCGCCGATACCCCGGACACCAAGGAGTAAGCGGTGGCCCAGGTCAAACGTATTCGCCGTAACGTCAGCGGTATCATCCTGCTCGACAAGCCGTTGGGGTTCACCTCCAACGCTGCCCTGCAGAAGGTCCGCTGGCTGCTCAATGCCGAGAAGGCCGGCCACACCGGCAGTCTCGACCCGCTGGCCAGTGGCGTGTTGCCGTTGTGCTTCGGTGAGGCCACCAAGTTTTCCCAGTACCTGCTCGACTCCGACAAGGGTTACGAGACGGTGATGCAGTTGGGGCAGACCACCACTACGGGTGATGCTGAAGGCGAGGTGCTCAAAACTCGGGACGTGACCGTTGGTCGCGCCGATGTTGAAGCAGTACTGCCACAATTTCGTGGTGAAATCAGTCAGATACCTCCGATGTACTCGGCGCTCAAGCGTGACGGCCAGCCGTTGTACAAGCTTGCCCGTGCAGGGGAAGTAGTGGAGCGTGAAGCGCGTTCTGTTACTATTAACCGCTTGGAGCTGCTTGAGTGCGACGGCACTCGGGTTCGATTGTCGGTTGGTTGCAGCAAAGGCACCTACATCCGCACCCTGGTCGAGGATATCGGCGAAGTGTTGGGCTGTGGGGCTTATGTTGCCGAATTGCGTCGTACGCATGCCGGCCCGTTCGAACTGGCCCAGACCGTGACCCTCGAAGAGCTCGAAGCGGTCCACGCCGAAGGTGGCAACGAAGCAGTCGATCGCTTCCTGATGCCGTCGGACAGCGGTCTGCAAGACTGGCCACTGCTGCAGTTCTCCGAGCACAGCGCGTTCTACTGGTTGCATGGCCAACCGGTGAGAGCCCCCGAGGCGCCGAAATTCGGTATGGTCCGGGTACAAGATCACAACGGTCGCTTCATTGGTATCGGTGAAGTGAGTGAAGACGGGCGTATTGCGCCACGTCGCTTGATTCGGTCGGAGTGATCGAAACCTTCAGTTTCAGGCTTCGGCCTGGCACTGGCGGTAAAGAGGATGGCTGTTAATAGGCATGGTCATGCCTCACTTTATGAATACAGGGATTTGTCCCTGGCCTATTGGAAACCGTTTGTTCGGTTTCCCTTGATTTGGAGAAGCCAGATGGCACTCAGCGTTGAAGAAAAAGCAAAGATCGTTGGCGAATACCAGCAAGCCGCCGGTGACACCGGTAGCCCAGAAGTGCAAGTTGCACTGCTGACCGCCAACATCAACAAGCTGCAAGGCCACTTCAAGGCCAACGGCAAAGACCACCACTCCCGTCGTGGTCTGATCCGCATGGTTAACCAGCGTCGTAAGCTGCTGGACTACCTGAAGGGCAAAGACACCACTCGTTACAGCGCCCTGATCGGTCGCCTGGGTCTGCGTCGCTAATAGCGGCCTGGCCAGTGGTGTGCACGGCGTGCTGCATTCATTGCTTCCGGTGCCTGGCATCGGCAGCGATGAGCACGCCGCGCGTATCTATGAGGTTGGCTGTCTGTCTCGCCTGAGCGGTTTACCGCCAGGGCAGGGCAGGCTCCCAACCTCTAGTTTTATCTGGACTGCCCACAGGGCCGATTCCCTGCGCTGCCCAAGAATTCGCAAGAACCAGTTCCCCCAGAGCCACTGAAGAAGGTAGGAAACCGTGAACCCGGTAATCAAGAAATTCCAGTTCGGTCAATCGACCGTTACCCTCGAGACGGGCCGTATTGCTCGTCAAGCGTCCGGCGCCGTATTGGTCACCGTCGACAACGATGTCACCGTACTGGTGACCGTGGTCGGTGCCAAACAGGCCGATCCAGGCAAAGGCTTCTTCCCCCTGTCCGTTCACTATCAGGAAAAGACCTACGCCGCCGGCAAGATCCCTGGTGGTTTCTTCAAGCGTGAAGGCCGTCCTTCCGAGAAAGAAACCCTGACCTCGCGTCTGATCGACCGTCCGATCCGTCCGCTGTTCCCAGAAGGCTTCATGAACGAAGTGCAGGTTGTCTGCACCGTCGTTTCCACCAGCAAGAAGACCGATCCGGACATCGCTGCGATGATCGGTACCTCGGCCGCCCTGGCAATCTCCGGCATTCCGTTCGAAGGCCCGATCGGTGCCGCGCGCGTTGCTTTCCACGAAAGCACCGGCTACCTGCTGAACCCGACTTACGAGCAACTGGCTGCCTCGAGCCTGGACATGGTCGTTGCCGGTACTTCCGACGCCGTGCTGATGGTTGAATCGGAAGCCAAAGAGCTGACCGAAGACCAGATGCTGGGCGCTGTACTGTTCGCCCACGACGAGTTCCAGGCTGTTATCCAGGCTGTCAAAGAGCTGGCTGCCGAAGCTGCCAAGCCTACTTGGGACTGGACTGCCAAGGCCGAAAACACTTCCCTGCTGAGCGCCATCCGCGCTGAACTGGGCGAAGCTGTTTCCCAGGCTTACACCATCACCGTCAAGGCCGACCGTTACGCTCGCCTGGGCGAACTGCGCGATCAGGCGATCGCCAAGTTCTCCGGTGAAGAAGGCCAGCCGTCGGCTGCTGAAGTCAAAGAGATCTTCGGCGAAATCGAATACCGCACCGTTCGCGAAAACATCGTTAACGGCAAGCCACGTATCGACGGCCGCGACACCAAGACCGTACGTCCGCTGAACATCGAAGTGGGTGTTCTGCCGAAAACTCACGGTTCGGCCCTGTTCACCCGTGGCGAAACCCAGGCCCTGGTCGTTGCGACCCTGGGTACTGCCCGTGACGCGCAACTGCTGGACACCCTCGAAGGCGAGAAAAAAGACCCCTTCATGCTGCACTACAACTTCCCTCCGTTCTCGGTGGGCGAGTGTGGTCGCATGGGCGGCGCTGGTCGTCGTGAAATTGGTCACGGCCGTCTGGCCCGTCGTTCGGTCCAGGCCATGCTGCCAGCCGCTGACGTGTTCCCGTACACCATCCGCGTCGTATCGGAAATCACCGAATCCAACGGTTCCAGCTCGATGGCATCGGTTTGCGGTGCTTCCCTGGCTCTGATGGACGCCGGTGTACCGATGAAGGCACCGGTTGCCGGTATCGCCATGGGTCTGGTTAAAGAAGGCGAGAAATTCGCCATCCTGACCGACATCCTCGGTGACGAAGACCACCTGGGCGACATGGACTTCAAAGTAGCCGGTACCGCCAAGGGTGTTACCGCGCTGCAGATGGACATCAAGATCAACGGCATCACCGAAGAAATCATGGAAATCGCTCTGGGCCAAGCCCTGGAAGCGCGCCTGAACATCCTCGGTCAGATGAACCAGATCATCGGTCAGTCCCGTAGCGAGCTGTCGGAAAATGCTCCGACCATGATCGCCATGAAGATCGACACCGACAAGATCCGTGATGTCATCGGTAAAGGCGGCGCGACCATTCGTGCCATCTGCGAAGAAACCAAAGCTTCGATCGACATCGAAGACGACGGCTCGATCAAGATCTTCGGTGAAACCAAAGACGCCGCTGAAGCTGCTCGTCAGCGCGTTCTGAGCATCACTGCAGAAGCCGAGATCGGCAAGATCTACGTCGGTAAGGTCGAACGCATTGTTGACTTCGGTGCCTTCGTCAACATCCTGCCTGGCAAGGACGGTCTGGTGCACATCTCCATGCTGAGCGATGCTCGCGTCGAGAAAGTCACCGACATCCTCAAAGAAGGTCAGGAAGTCGAAGTACTGGTTCTGGACGTGGACAACCGCGGCCGTATCAAGCTGTCGATCAAAGATGTTGCTGCAGCCAAGGCATCCGGCGTCTAAGCTGAATGTGTTGAAGAAAAGGACCCTACGGGGTCCTTTTTTTATGTCTGCAGGATTTAGCTTGTGGACATGCATCTTGCATGCAGGATTTTGCCGGGCCTTGCAAATTGCACGATGGCACAATCAGATTATTTTCGTAAGTATTTGATTTTTATATGTATTTTTAACGGCAAAAGCTGGCACAGGCCCTGCAATGGTATCCATACCCCTGCTGCCAGGACTTACGGCGCAGACTTTTCGAAAAACAGGAGTGTCTCGTATGAAGAAGTTCGCTATTGCTGCCGCTACTGCCACCGCCCTGACCCTGACCCTGGCTAACGCGGCGTTCGCCCAACAGCCTTCCCAGGCTCCGCTGACTGTCGCTGCCGGTGAAATGACCAAGGCAACTGAGGCGACCTCAGACACCTGGATCACCACCAAGGTCAAATCCGACCTGGTGACCGAGAAAGGCATTCCAGGCACTGACATCAAGGTAGAAACCAACAAAGGCGTGGTTTCTCTGTCTTCCGACGTCGCACTGACCAAGTCGCAAAAAGATACGGCAGTCGCGATGACCAAGAAGATCAAAGGCGTTAAGGCGGTTTCGGCTGATGGCCTGAAAACCGACTGACCTGCAAAAACAAAAGCCCCGGCACTGGCTGCCGGGGCTTTTTTATTGGGCGAACGGCGCTGGACGTTCGTTTTTACTCGGCATCCAGGTGCAGCGGTGTGATTACCCGTCCATCCGCTTCCGCTTCGCCAAGGCTTGCATCAATGAAGTACACCCGGTCGTCTTCCAGCTTGGCCTTGTCGACAAGGTAATCCTTGATGCTGCTGGCCCGGGCCTGCCCCAACTGGCGTAGCAGCAGCGGGCTTTCACCCCAGGATTTGAGCACGGCGTCGCGCAACTGATTGGTACGCTGTTCGCGGTCCAGTTGTTCCCATTCGGCAGGTGGCTGCTGCTTCATGCGGGTACGGTAGATGCCTTCGAGCATCGCCGGTTTGTCGCTATCGGGTACTTTCAGTTCCGAAGCCTGGGCCGGGACCTTTTCGCCGCGACGCTGGAGCATCTTGTAGTAGGTACTCTGGTATTCACGTTCCAGACGTTGCTGGGCAATTAGCGGTCCGTCACTGCTCTGGGCGCTGGTTCCTTCGATCTCCAGGCGCAGCGCAGGGCGCTCCTTGAGCGCCGCTGCGAGCTTGTCGAGGGCACCCTGGGCGTCCGCTGCGAGGTCGCTGGAGCCTGCGGCAAAGGCCACGCTGCCCAGGTCCTGGGCGTCACCGCCACTGATCAGCCCACCGATGAACTTGAACGGCGCCTGGGCAGCACGCAACACGAGGTTGCGCAGCGTCTGCCAGACAATGGGCATGACACTGAACTGTGGATCGTTCAGATCACCGGTAACCGGCAGTTCGATGGAAATCTTGCCCTCGGTGTCCTTGAGCAAGGCCACCGCCAGGCGAATCGGCAGGTCGACGGCGTCCGGGCTGTCGACCTTCTCGCCCAGTTGCAGCTGCTCGACCACGACCTTGTTCTCGGCCTTGAGCCTGCCCTGGGTGATGATGTAGTGCAGGTCGATGTTCAGCCGGCCCTTGCGGATGCGGAAACCGGCAAACTTGCCCGAGTAAGGCGTCAGGGTGGTCAGCTCGACGCGTTTGAAGCTGGTGGCGATATCCAGGCTGGCCATAGGGTCGAAGGGGTTCAGAGCGCCTTTGATGGTCACTGGCGCATAGCGATCAACCTTGCCCTTGATATCGACCTTGGCCGGCTTGGGCTGACGGCTATCGATGGTGCCGATCTGGCCGTTGAGCTGCTGGATGGCGGTCGCGAAGTTGGGCGTCAGGCTGAAGTCGGCAAAGTTTGCCGAGCCGTCATTGATATCGATAGCACCGATGCGAATGCCCAGTGGCTTGTCGCTGCCCGCCGGGGCCTTGGCTTTCGCCGGAGCAACGGATTGCGCGGTGGCAGACTGCGGGATCAACAGGTCATCGACGTTGGTGGTGCGGTCTTCGTTGATCATGAAGCGCGCGTAAGGCTGCTTGAGGGTGACCTTGCCAATGGACAGGGCATCACCATGGCGATAGGACAGCCCATCGAGGTTCAGCTGCTGCCATTTGACGAAATCTCGGTCCTTGATGGTATCGAGGGTATGCAACTGATTGACCTGGGCCTTGCCGTCGATGCTGAAGGCCAGCGGCTCGGTGCTCTTGAGGTCGACATTGAGGTCGCTGCCGAGCATGCCGCTGCGCAGTTCCAGGCGAATGAACGGGCTGATATAGGCCTGGGCGATACGCAGGTCGATGTCCTGGGTACTGACCTTGAGCTTGGCGGACACGGGCGCGAGATTGACTTGGCCGGCGGCTTGCAGCTTGCCTTGCTTGCCAACCCCGGTGTCGAGCTTGAGGTTGAAGGGCGACTGGTTGAGGCTGTCGAAGTTTTGCAGGTCGAGGTTCAGCGGCCCGACATCGAGGGCGACGGGCTCTTTCTGCGAGCGGTCAGCCAGGTGCACCTGATAATTACGTAATTGCACGTCTTTGAGCAGTACTTGCCAGGGCTTCCCGGGTTCGGCCGTTGCCGCTTGTTGCGCTTTGTCGGGTTCGGCGGCAGCGGGCTCGGCTTTCTCTTTCGCCGACGGCTTGGCCGGCTGGCTGGCGAACAGCTTCTGCCAGTCGAGCTGGCCATCTGCCTCAAGCGCCGCCCAGGTTTCCAGCTTCTCGCTACGGATCTTGCCGACGGTAACCTGCTGCTTGGCGAGATCGACCGAGGTTTCGCTGACATCAAGGCGTGCCAGACGTGCCAACGGGCGGCCGTCCGGTGCCTTGATGGCAAACGGCGCGATGCTGACCGAGGTCTTATCGAGCAGCAGTTCGGTATTCTTGGACAGGTTCAACGAATAGTGGGTATCGAGGCTGATGACGCCTTCTTCCAGCACCAGCGGTACGGCATCGCGCACGTAAGGCCAGAAGGCTTTCATCTTGCCCTCGGTAACCTTCAAGGTGCCTTCGGAGGCGAGTGGTACCACACTGAACTTGCCGCTCCAGTCGATACGGCCGCCATAGGGGCCGACAGCGACAAGGGTCATGTCACTGCTGTCGTCGGGCAGGGTGCTGAGGTTCTTCAGTTCCAGGTTCATCGAGTCGTAGAGGAACTCGATCGGCTCGCTGGGCCGCAGGTCCTGGAAATGCAGGTAACCTTCGTGGAGCTTGATGCTGCCGATGCGCACAGGAAACGGATCACTGGCGGGCGCGGGTGGTGCCGGCTCGCTGGGCGGCAGTTTGAACAGTTGCGTGAGGTTGAGGCTGCCGTCCTTGGCAAACAGCAGTTCGGTGCGTGGCTTGTCCAGCTCGATGCGTTCAAGGTGCAGGGCCTTGGTCCACAGGCTGTCGATCTGCAGGTTGGCGTACAAACGCTCGAAGCCCACCTGTTCCTTGCCGGTTTCGCCGATCTGCAGGCCCCAGAGCGTCAGCTCCAGGGTGAACGGGTTAAGTTCGATTCGTTGCAGGTGGGCGGGCAGCGTGGCGTAATTGGCCAATTGCTGGTTGGCAATACGCAGGGCCACCCCCGGAAGTATCAGAAAGCCAAGCAGGCTGTAGAGGGCCAGTGCGGCCAACATGGCGCCCAGGGCGCGTCTCAATCCTTTAAGCATGTGCGGCGTCGTCTGTCTGAAACGGAAGTGCTTGGAGTATGGCACGTAAAATCGGTTCCGAAGTGCGCTCGGAAATTACCGGTTTTTTGCTTTAGAGCTGGAGAATCAAGGTTTTCAGGGGTGGTTGGCCATCCTGCGACGGAAAGTCGCTGGCGGGTTTGAGCACTTGCCAGTCGCGTACCGACCGACCGCTTTTCTCGGCGCAACGCAGCACTTGCTCACGCCAGTCGTCGAGGCTGACTTTGGCGAGGTTGTTACAACAGATCAGCACGCCACCTTCGGCGGTGCTCAGCAAGGCGGGTTTGAGCAGGCTCTGGTAGTCGCGCAGCAGGTCGACTGTGCCGAAGGCACTCTTGGCCCACGCCGGCGGATCGAGAAGCACCAGGTCGAACGCGCGCTGCTCAAGACGCGGGTAGGGCGGCAGTTTGTGCCCGCGGCGCTGGCTGACAGGCAGGCCGGCAAACTGGCGGATGGCCGGAAAATAGTCGGACTGAATGAACTCCATCGGCGGCAGTGTCGGGTTGAGTGCGCCGTTTTCCTTGCCCACGGCCAGGTTGCCTTCGGCGAAGTCCAGGTTGCATACGGAGGCCGCGCCGCCTGCAGCGGCACTCAGGCCGACGCCACAGGTGTAGGCGAACAGGTTCAGTACCCGTTTGCCGGCGCTGTGCTGCTTGACCCAGCCGCGGGCATTGCGCAGGTCGAGGAACAGTAGCGGGTCCTGGCCGGCGTGACGGCCACGCACACGGTAGTTCAATCCCCATTCATGGCCGATCTGGTCGGCGAGGGCGGCCTCGCTGGCGGTGTACACCGGGTCGCGGCGATCAATGCGGCTGTTGCCCTGGGAGCGGTCGTTGTAAACCAGCAGCAACTCAAGACCCAGTTCGGCCTCGATGCTGGCATGCAGCATTAGCAGCGCTTCGGCGTCCAGGGTTTGGTGAAAGCTTTGTACCAGCAACTGCGGGCCATAACGGTCAATGGTCAAACCACCGGCGCCTTCCTGGCTACCGTGGAACAGGCGATAGCAATCGGTGCCTTGGGCATGCAGTTCGTTGAGCAGGCCCTTGCGGGCATCGAGGGCGGCGCGCAGCGCCTGATTCAAGAGGGACATGCACGTGGCCTTGGTTTGCGGACGTGCAGTTTAACAGCCAAGCCGGGGGCGGGGCCATGGCAGCCCCTCCCGCGAGGTGCTAGCGCTCGATGGCCAGCGCTACGCCCTGGCCGCCACCGATGCACAAGGTGGCCAGGCCCTTCTTGGCGTCACGCTTGATCATTTCGTGCAACAGGGTGACCAGCACACGGCAGCCCGACGCGCCGATCGGGTGACCAAGGGCAATCGCGCCGCCGTTGACATTGACCTTGCTGGCATCCCACTCCAGCTCCTTGCCCACCGACAGTGCTTGCGCCGCGAAGGCTTCGTTTGCCTCGATCAGGTCGAGGTCGGCCAGCTGCCAACCGGCTTTGTCCAGGCAGCGACGGGTGGCGCTGACCGGGCCGATGCCCATGATCGCAGGGTCTACGCCAGCGTTGGCATAGGCTTTGATCCGCGCCAGCACCGGCAGGCCCAGTTGCTGGGCTTTGGCCGCGCTCATCAACAGGACCGCCGCAGCGCCATCGTTGAGGGAGGAGGCGTTGCCGGCGGTAACGGTGCCGTCCTTCTTGAAGGCCGGCTTAAGCTTGCTCAGCGACTCGGCGGTGGTGCCGGCGCGGGGTTGCTCGTCGGTGGCGAAGGCAATCGGGTCGCCTTTGCGCTGAGGAATCAGGATCGGTGTGATTTCGTCGATGAAGCGCCCAGCTTCGATGGCGGCTGCCGCTTTTTGCTGTGAGGCTGCGGCGAAGGCGTCCTGTTCTTCACGGCTGATGGCGTATTTTTCGACCAGGTTCTCGGCAGTGATACCCATGTGGTAGTCGTTGAATGCGTCCCACAGGCCGTCGCTGATCATGCTGTCGATCAGCGTGCTGTGGCCCATGCGCAAACCGGTGCGTGCGCCAGGCATGACGTAATTGGCCAGGCTCATGTTTTCCTGGCCGCCAGCGATGATCACCTCGGCGTCGCCACAACGAATGGCCTGGGTGGCCAGGTGCAGGGCCTTGAGGCCAGAGCCGCACACCTTGTTCAGGGTCATGGCCGGTACGGCGTTGGGCAGGCCGGCCTTGATCGCGGCCTGGCGCGCCGGGTTCTGACCGGCGCCGGCGGTCAGTACCTGACCGAGGATGACTTCATCGACCAGTTCGCCATCGATACCGGTTTGCGACAGCAGCTGGCGAATCACGGCAGCGCCCAGGTCAACGGCGGGAATTGCCGCCAGTGCGCCCTGGTAGCTACCGACAGCGGTACGGGTGGCGGCAACGATAACGACGTCTTGCATGGTGCGGGTCCTCACTCTTATTCGATTTAGTGTCAGAACGGCGAAGGCCGGGTAGGCCTTGATAGGGCCTCATGGTGGCATAGATGCGCAGGGATCTTCCAATCCTGAGCTCAGCTGATGCCCATGCGCCGCCGCGCCCGGTGTGCCGAACCATCGCGCATGGCCCAGCGCAACACCGGCGCCGTGGTGTTGATCCCGAGGCGAATCAGGCGTCGTTGCAACGGGTGTTGTTGCAGGTCGAGCATGGCGCTGGCCCATTCAGGCAGCAAGTCGATACCGGCGCGTAGCATCAGGCTGCCCACCGGCTGTGCAAGGCGGCTGGGGGCAGGAGCATCCAGTAACACCTGGACCACTTCGTGACTGCGTTCATCACAATGCAATTGTGGGCGCATGGCGCGCAGGTAATCCGCTATTTGCTGGCGTGAACGCGGTACGTCGCGGGCACCGAGGCGTTCGGCAATCAGGGCAATCTCGGCGTAGTAGGCGTCTTGATCGGCGATGCTCAGGTTCGGGTTGCGGTAACGCAGGTGGGCGGCCAGAAAGCTGCTGACCTCGGCCACATGTACCCAGGTCAGCAAGTCGGGATCGCTGGCGGCGTAGGGGGTGCCGTCGGCAGCATGGCCGACCACTTGCAGGTGAATGGTGCGGACTTTTTCGATCAGCCAGTTGGCATCCCGGGTGGCGCCAAAGGTAGTGCCGGAGATGAACTGGCTGGTGCGGCGCAGGCGTCCCAGCAGGTCCTGACGAAAGTTGGAGTGGTCCCAGACGCCGGCCAGCGCCAGCGGATGCAAGAGTTGCAGGAGCAAGGCACTGATGCCGCCGATCAGCATGCTCGGAAAGTCGCCGTGCACTCGCCAGCTGGCGCTGTCCGGGCCGAACAGCCCGGGGTCGCCTTTGGGGTTTTCCAGGTCAAGCTGTCCCAGGGACAAGCCGGTCAGGCTCATCACCTGGGTTTCGATACGGCGGCGAATCGCTTCCATGGTTACCTTGCGTGCGTGGCAACCGTGAAAGGCTGCCGTTCATGTGTTCAAACGTTTATCGATCAGGCCTTGAACCACACTCGGGTCGGCCAGGGTCGAGGTGTCGCCGAGGCTGTCGAGTTCGTTGCAGGCGATCTTGCGCAGGATACGGCGCATGATTTTGCCCGAGCGGGTCTTGGGTAAAGCCGGTGCCCACTGGATCAACTCAGGTTTGGCGAAGCTGCCGATTTCCTTGCTGACCAGGGCCAGCAGTTCCTGCCTGAGCGTGTCGTCCGGGGTTACGCCGTTCATGGGCGTAACAAAGGCATAGATGCCTTGCCCCTTGAGATCGTGAGGGTACCCGACAACAGCCGCTTCGGCGATGCTGTCGTGCAACACCAGCGCGCTTTCGACTTCGGCGGTGCCGATGCGGTGCCCGGAAACGTTGATCACGTCATCAATGCGCCCGGTTATCCACAGGTCACCGTCGGCATCGCGGCGGGCGCCGTCGCCGGTGAAGTAATAGCCGGGCAGGGGCTTGAAGTAGGTATCGATCATCCGTTGCGGGTCGCCATACACGCTGCGGATCTGCCCGGGCCAACTGGCCTTGATCGCCAGCATGCCGCTGCCGGGCCCTTCGATGAGCTTGCCCTTGTCATCGAGCAATACGGGCTGTACGCCAAACATCGGTTGGGTGGCACAACCGGGCTTTATCCGTCGGGTACTGACCAGCGGACTGATCATGATGCCGCCGGTTTCGGTCTGCCACCAGGTATCGACGATTGGGCAACGTTGCTCGCCGACGGCATTGAAATACCATTCCCAGGCTTCCGGGTTGATCGGCTCGCCAACGCTGCCCAGCAGGCGCAGGCTCTTGCGCGAAGTGCTCTGCAACGGGCCTTCGCCTTCACGCATCAAGGCGCGCAGGGCGGTGGGGGCGGTATAGAAAATATTCACCTGGTGTTTGTCGACCACCTGCCAGAAGCGCGAGGTGTCGGGGTAGTTGGGCACACCTTCGAACATCACGGTGATTGCACCGTTGGCCAGGGGGCCGTAGACGATGTAGCTGTGCCCGGTAACCCAGCCGACATCGGCGGTGCACCAGAACACTTCGCCCTCGCGGTAATCAAACACTGTCTTGAAGGTCAGCGCAGCCTGCAGCAGATAACCCGCGGTAGTGTGCAGCACGCCCTTGGGTTTACCGGTGCTGCCGGAGGTGTAGAGGATGAACAGCGGGTCTTCAGCGTCCATTGGCTCGGGCGGGCAGTCATCACCGACCTGCTTGACCGCTTCGTGGTACCAGAGGTCGCGCCCTTCGCTCCAGTCGATCGTGCCGCCGGTGCGCTTGATCACCACCACTGTGCTGACAGCCGGGCAACTGAGCAGCGCCTTGTCGACGTTGTTTTTCAGCGCAATGGTCTTGCCGCCGCGAATGCCTTCATCAGCGGTGATGACTGTACGGCAATCGGCGTCGAGGATGCGGTCTCGCAGGGCATCGGGAGAAAAGCCGCCGAATACCACCGAGTGAATCGCGCCGATGCGGCTGCAGGCGAGCATGGCGTAGGCGGCCTCGGGCACCATGGGCATGTAGATACACACCCGGTCACCCTTTTTTACCCCGCGTTGCTTGAGCACATTGGCCAGGCGGCAGACGTGACGGTGCAGTTCACGGTAGGTGATGACGCTGGAGTCGGCAGGGTTGTCGCCTTCACGGATGATTGCCGGCTGGTCGCCGCGCGACACCAGGTGACGGTCGATGCAGTTGTAGCTGACGTTGAGTCGGGCCCCCTTGAACCAGGTAGCCTGGCCGCTCTTCATGTCACTGTGCTGGATGCTGCTCCAGGGCGTGATCCAGTCCAGGGCCTTGGCCTGCTCTGCCCAGAATGCCTCTGGGTCTTCTATCGACTGGCGGTACAGGCGCTGGTAATCGGCCTGGCTCAACTGCGCCGCTTTGCTCACGGCATCGGCATGGGGAAAGGCGCTGATATCGAACATGGTGGGGTCCTGTTCTGAGCATTTTTTTGTCAGAACAGTGTAGCCGTTACCCCAGGCCACGTTCGCGCGGCCCGGGGCAACGTCAGGGCATCAACCGCGGTGACGGCTGCGGAAGAAGTTGATCAGGCCCTGAGTGGAGGCGTCTTCAGCGGCGTCCTCGATGCCGCCGACCAAGCGCTGGTAGACGCCCTTGCCGAGTTCCTTGCCCAGTTCCACGCCCCATTGGTCGAAGGCATTGATACCCCAGATCACGCTTTGCACGAACACTTTGTGCTCATACATCGCAACCAGTGCACCCAGGCGACGCGGGCTGATGCGCTCGACCACCAGGGTGTTGCTCGGGCGGTTGCCCGGGATCACCTTGTGCGGTGCCAGCTTCTGTACATCGGCTTCGGCCATGCCTTTTTCGCGCAGTTCGGATTCGGCCTCGGCGCGGGTTTTGCCGAGCATCAATGCCTGGCTTTGCGACAGGCAGTTGGCGTACAGCCACTGGTGATGATCGGCCACCGGGTTGAAGCTGACCACCGGGACGATGAAGTCGGCCGGGATCAACTGCGTGCCCTGGTGCAGCAACTGGTGGTAGGCGTGCTGACCGTTGCAACCGACGCCACCCCAGATCACCGGACCGGTGTCGTGATTGACCGGAGTACCGTCCTGGCGAACGCTCTTGCCGTTGGATTCCATGTCCAGCTGTTGCAGGTGCTTGGTGATGTTACGCAGGTAATGGTCGTAGGGCAGGATCGCATGGCTCTGCGCACCCCAGAAATTTCCGTACCAGACCCCCAGCAGCGCCAGCAGCACCGGCATGTTCTGCTCGAATGGCGCGTTCTGGAAATGCTGGTCCATGGTGTAGGCACCGGACAGCAGCTCTTTGAAGTTGGCCGTACCGATGGCCAGCGCGATCGGCAGGCCGATGGCCGACCACAGCGAATAGCGACCGCCAACCCAGTCCCACATCGGGAAGATGTTTTCTTCACGGATGCCGAAGGCAATCGCCGCGGCCTTGTTGCTCGATACGGCAATGAAGTGCTTGTACAGCTCGGCTTCCGAGCCGCCCTGGGCCAGGTACCAGCCGCGTGCGGCCTGAGCGTTCTTCAAGGTTTCCAGGGTGTTGAAGGATTTTGAGGAAACGATGAACAGGGTGGTTTCGGCGCGCAGTTTGGCTGACAGCTCATGGAATTCACTGCCGTCGATATTGGCCAGGTAATGGCAGCGTACACCGCGTTGGGCGTAGGGCAGCAGAGCCTCGGACACCAGTTCCGGGCCGAGGAACGAACCGCCAATACCGATGTTGACCACGTCGGTAATCGGTTTTTCGCTGTAACCGCGCCACAGGCCGTCATGAATGCGGCCGACCAGCTCGGTGACCTGGTTGAGGACTTTGTGTACCTCGGGCATCACGTTGACGCCGTTCACGGCCAGCTTGTCGCCTACCGGGCGGCGCAGTGCCGTGTGCAGGGCCGGGCGGCCTTCGGAGGCATTGAGAATCTCACCGGCGAACAGCGACTTTATCGCTTCCTGCAAATCGACTTCGTTGGCCAGTTTGACCAGCAGATCGCGGGTCTGGCTGTTGATCAGGTTCTTCGAGTAATCGAGGAACAGCCCGCAGGTGCTCAGGGAGAACTGGTCAAAGCGCTTGGGGTCAGCCGTGAACGCCTCGCGCATGCTGAAGCCCTGCATGGCATCGCGGTGCTGCTGGAGAGCCTGCCAGGCTGGCAGGGTCGTAACGTCGTGAGGGGTGCGGTAATACGCCATCGCTGCAGGTTTCCTTATTGCGTGAACTGCCTTGGACACTGGAAAAAACGTCCTGTTAGCAGGCTGATGCCAATTATAGGCATGCAGCCTGCGTTACAGGGAGTAGGCAGCAGGCCTACAGAGCAGGAAGGGGAGAGGTGTTACTTGTCGTCGAGATTCAGGTGCAGGTTGTCGATCAGGCGCGTGGCGCCCAGGACCGCAGCAGCCAGGATCACCACGTCACGATCTTCAGCCGCGGCGGGGCGCAGCGTCAGGGCGTGGCGGATTTCCAGATAGTCCGGACGAAAACCGGCAGTGGCCAGTTGCGCCTGACCCCGGGCAATCATTGCCGGGTAGTCGCGCTGCCCCTGGCGGATCGACTCGGCCATCTCGCTGAGCACACGGTAGAGTGCTGGCGCGGTGTCGCGCTGGGCCTCGTTGAGGTAACCGTTACGCGACGACAGCGCCAGGCCGTCATCGGCACGTACAGTCGGCTCGCCAATGATCTGGATCGGCATGTTCAGGTCACGGACCAGCGCACGGATTACCGCCAGTTGCTGGAAATCCTTCTGGCCAAATACCGCGAGGTCAGGTTGAACCATGTTGAACAGCTTGCTGACGACGGTGGCAACACCTTCGAAATGGCCGGGGCGGCTGGCGCCGCAGAGCCCTTCGGACAACTGCGGAACACTGACCCGAGTCTGCCCGTCCATACCGTCGGGGTACATCTCTTCGACCGTCGGTGCGAACAGCAAGTGGCAACCGGCCTGGAGCAGTTTCTCCTGGTCGGCGGCGAGGGTGCGCGGGTATTTGTCCAGGTCTTCGCTGGGGCCGAACTGCAGCGGGTTGACGAAGATACTCGCCACCACGAAATCGACGCGCTGTGCCGCCTTGGTTACCAGCGCTGCGTGACCGCTGTGCAGGTTGCCCATGGTCGGGACGAAACCGATACGTTTGCCCTCGCTGCGTGCCCGCGCTACGGCGGCGCGCAGTTCGCGGACGGTCTTGACTGTATTCATGCACTGAACCCGTGTTCGCTACCTGGGAAGCTGACGTCCTTGACGGCGGTGACGTAAGCCTTGAGCGCACCCTGGATGTCGCTCTGGCCGATCATGAAATTCTTCACGAATTTTGGCACGCGCCCGGTCAGTGACAAGCCCAGCATGTCGTGCAGTACCAGCACCTGACCATCGGTGGCACTGCCTGCACCGATACCGATGACCGGGATGCTCACCGCGTGAGTGATTTCTGCCGCGAGCTCACTGGGTACGCATTCGAGCAGCAGCATGGCCGCGCCTGCCTGTTCCAGTGCAATGGCATCGGCGCGCATCTGCCGGGCCTGGGCTTCCTGACGACCCTGAACCTTGTAGCCACCGAGGATGTTCACGGTCTGTGGGGTCAGGCCCATGTGGGCGCACACCGGAACGCCGCGCTCAGCCAGAAGGCGGATGGTTTCGGCCAGCCAGGCAGCGCCCTCGACCTTGACCATGTGCGCGCCGGCCTGCATCAGGGCGCCACTGTTGGCGAACGCCTGCTCGGTGGTGGCACAGGCCATGAACGGCAGGTCGGCGAGAATCAGCGCGCCTTCGTTGCCACGCTTGACGCTGGCGGTGTGGTACGCCATTTCGGCGGTGGTGACGGGCAGGGTGCTGTCGTGGCCTTGCAGGACCATGCCCAGCGAGTCACCTACCAGTAACACTTCAACGCCGGCACGGCTTGCGGCCTGGGCGAAGGTGGCGTCGTAGCAGGTCAGCATGGTTATTTTCTCACCCTTGGCCTTGAGGCTCTGCAGGGTGGTCAGGGTTACTTCTGGCATGAAAAAGAATCCTCATTCAGGCGCTGTGAAAAACGACTGCGTACAACGCGTGTATTCATCTTCTGGAACAGCACATCATCGATCGTGGTGTTTGAGTGTTACGACCGTTCCAGGCCTATTTACGCCTTCTTGTGGCGCGCGGGCGCCTTGGGACGCCTATAGTCGTGAGGGAGGGGACTGAAGTCAATTACCCTGTTACCGCAATGTTACGAAAGCGCTGTTACGGGCGTTACCCTGTGGGGGAACGCCCGGTTACAGGCGTTCCAAGCCGACGAACGGGCAATCTGCCAGCAGCTTGGCAAGGGGGCGTTGGTCGGCCAGTACGAAACTTTCCGGCACCAGTTCGGCCAAGGGGTAGAGAACGAAGGGGCGCGCCTGCATGTGGTAGTGGGGCACTTTCAGGCGCGGCACATCGATCACCTGGTCGCCGTACAGCAGGATATCCAGGTCCAGGGTGCGCGGGCCCCAGCGTTCTTTGCGTTCGCGGCCCTGGGCGGCTTCGATGGACTGGAGGCTGTCGAGCAACGCCAATGGCGCAAGGCCGGTCTCCAGCGCGGCAACGGCATTGGTGTAGCGCGGCTGGCCCGGTGAAAGCGACTCGCTGCCATAAAATGCAGAAACCGCTGTCACCTGGGTGTCGGGCAGTTGGCGCAGGGCGTTGAGCGCGCTGTGCAGCTGCGCCTGCGGTTCATCCAGATTGCTGCCCAGACCGATGTAGACGCGTTCCATGCTTACTCGCCTGCGCCGCCGTCAGCGCGCTTGCGTTTGCTCGGGCTACGCTTGCGTTTGCGCGGTGCGCTACCTGCGCCTTCGTCGCGGCTGCCCAGATCGCGGATCATGTCGCGCCGCTCGCTGTCGTTGCTGTCCTGATAGTCGGTCCACCATTGGCCGAGGCCGTCGGTTTCTTCGCCAGCGCTTTCACGCAGCAGCAGGAAGTCGTAACCGGCGCGGAAGCGTGGGTTGTCGAGCAGCAGGTCAGCACGCTTGCCGCTGCGACGTGGCAGGCGCTCCTGCATGTCCCAGATCTCGCGAATCGGCAGGGTGAAGCGCTTGGGAATCGCGATGCGTTGGCATTGCTCGCTGATCAGCTCGTGGGCGGCTTCGTTCATCGCAGGAATCGGTGGCATGCCACGGCTTTGCAGGCGCAGCGCGCGCCCTGGCAAGGCGGGCCACAGCATGGCGGCAAACAGGAAGGCCGGGGTTACCGGCTTGCCCTGCTTGATGCGCAGATCGGTGTTGATCAATGCCTGGCTGATCAGGGTGTGGGTGTAGGTCGGGTGTTCTTCCAGGGCCTCGGCACTGGCCGGGAACAGTGGATCGAACAACTGCAGGTCGACCAGCATTTCGAAGGTGTCGGCAGCGTGCCCCGAGAGGAACAGCTTGAGGGACTCTTCGAACAGGCGGGCAGCCGGGATCTCGCGCAGCATCGGCGCCAGGTCGCGGATCGGCTGCACGGTGTGCTTCTCGATACCAAAATTGAGCTTGGCGGCAAAACGCACGGCCCGCAGCATGCGCACCGGGTCTTCCTGGTAGCGCTGGGTCGGGTCACCGATCAGGCGGATCAAACGATTGCGGATATCGTGAACGCCATTGGCGTAATCGAGGATGCGCTCGCTGACCGGATCGTAGTAAAGGGCATTGATGGTGAAGTCGCGGCGCTGCGCATCTTCTTCCAGGGTGCCATAAACGTTGTCGCGCAGAATTCGTCCGCTCTCGTTACGTGACGAGGTATGGCTGTCTTCGGCTTCGCTTTCCGGGTGGTTGGCGCGGAAGGTGGCGACTTCAATGATTTCACGGCCGAAATGGATGTGAACCAGCTTGAAGCGGCGGCCGATGATGCGCGCATTACGGAATTCGGCACGAACTTGTTCGGGGGTGGCGCTGGTGGCGACGTCAAAGTCCTTGGGCGTGATGCCCAGGAGCTGGTCACGCACGCAGCCGCCGACCAGGTAGGCCTGGTAGCCAGCATTTTGCAGGCGCTCAACGATGCTCACCGCATGACGACTGAACTGGCCACGTTGCAGCGAGTGTTGACCGCTATTGATCACTTCAGGCGTGGTGCGCTTGTGGTGCGGACCACGTACGGGAGGACGGAACGACTGGAACAGCTTCTTCAGCATGGGATGCACTGTTTGAAGGAATGTTCGGCCAAAAACGAAGAATGGCCGCATGATGGGCGTGGATTCTAGCATTTACTGGGGGGATGGTGTAGGCGGTAGCAAAGCGGGGTGATGCGAGGGGGAGAAACTACAAGGGGAGCCGAAGCTCCCCAAGAAGTAGTTGCGTGCTCTTATTGTTTTTTTGCCGGGCTTCTTGTTTTTGTTGAGTGCCCTATCCACAAAACGCAAAGCTTGTGGACGATCTCCCTAACCGGGATTCAAGAGCAAACGGATTGCTTTGGTCGCTGAGGTTGCAATGATCATGTGATCCAACCAGTTCAGGCCCTGCTTGAGTGCAGTTTTTATTATTCTCTGCCTGGTTGTGGGGCAAGCCCCAAAAACAACTCCTCTCCAAAAGAATCAGTTAGCTGCGCCTCCGCCGTCTTGTTCTTATTGTGCGTGAGCCGATTCGTCTTATTTTTATTGTCTTTTGCAGTGCTTGTTATTGTTCTTGTACCAAACATATAGCAGGTGCCGTGCCAACTTTTTCAAACCCCAGTAAAACAAGGGGTTGGAGCGGTTTGGCAGGCCCGGGCGGGCAAAAAAAAGCCGGGGTTTCGTTACCGTAAGCCCCGGCTTTTGTTACGAGATTGTGGCGAGGTAACAGTTTTTTCACATTTCGTTCTGTTACCGCATTTCCCCGCCCACATGGCTGAAAGGTATCAGCTATCGCTGGTGGCACCGCTCTTGCGCCGCGGGATGCCCAGGCGTTGGCGACGTTCCCACAGGCACTTGCGGCTGACGCCCAGTTTGCGTGCCAGTTCGGTCTCGGTCATGTGGTCCTGGTGCTCCAGTACAAAGTGCTGGAAGTAGTCTTCAAGCGACAGGTCTTCGGTCGGCTCATGGCTGGTGGTGCTGGCCGAACTGCTGTTGCCTGGCAGGCTGGCGAAGGGTTCGTCGTCGTCGAGGTCGCTGAGTTCGATATCGATACCCAGCAGGTCGGCGGAAATTTCCGGGCTCTCGCACAGAATCACCGCGCGCTCCACTGCGTTTTCCAGTTCACGGACGTTACCGGGCCAGGAGTAATGACGGATGGCCTGTTCGGCATCATGGCCGAAGCGCAGGTCGTTGCGGCCGATGCGGGCGCTTTGCCGGGCCAGGAAGGCATTGGCGATCTCGTTGACGTCGGCGCCGCGCTCGCGCAGGGCCGGCAACTTGAGGGCAATCACGTGCAGGCGGTAATACAGGTCTTCGCGGAACTGCCCAATCTTGGCCAGGTTCTTCAGGTCACGGTGGGTGGCCGCGATCAGGCGCACATCGACCTTTTGCGATTGCACCGAGCCGACACGGCGAATCTCGCCTTCCTGGAGCACCCGCAGCAGGCGCGCCTGGGCTTCGAGCGGCAGTTCGCCAATCTCGTCGAGGAACAATGTACCGCCGTCGGCCGCTTCGACCAGGCCAGCGCGACCCGCGCTGGCGCCGGTGAATGCACCTTTCTCGTGGCCGAACAGTTCCGACTCGATCAGGGTTTCCGGAATGGCTGCACAGTTCACCGAAATCATCGGTGCCTTGGCGCGGCGCGAAAGGTTGTGCAGGGCGCGGGCAACCAGCTCCTTGCCGGTACCCGACTCACCCTGGATCAGCACATTGGAATCGGTGGGCGCAACCTTGCGGATCTTGCTGTACAGATCCTGCATCGGTGGGCAGGAACCAATGATGCCGATTTCGCCGTTGGCTGCAGTGCTGCTGCCTTTGTCTGCGCTGGCGGTCTTGCCGTTGCCACGCGCTTCGGCAGGAGCAGCCGGCGCGTTCTGGCGGTCACGCAGGATGCGCGCCACCGCCTGGAGCATTTCGTCATGATCGAAAGGCTTGGCGATGTAGTCCACTGCGCCCATCTTCATCGAGTCGACCGCAGAACGCAGGCTGGCGTAGCTGGTCATGATCAGCACCGGGGTGCCCTGGCCGAGCTTGATCAGCTCGGTACCCGGGGCGCCGGGCAGGCGCAGGTCGCTGACAATCAAGTCGAAGGTGGCAATGCTGAAGCGTTCCTGGGCTTCCTGTACCGAGCCGGCTTCGCTGACCTGGTACTGGTTCCGTTCGAGCAGTCGACGCAGCGCCGAGCGGATGATGGTTTCGTCTTCGACGATCAGAATGTGCGGCATTGATTCAATTCTCTCGACGGTCTCAGTTCACAGCGGACGTCGCTACGACATGGCGCGGCAGGGTCACACGGATCCGGGTGCCTCGCTGGCTCTGTATATCGGCCGGGCTGTCGATGGTGATTTGTCCATAATGCTCTTCCACGATGGAATAGACCAGAGCAAGCCCCAGTCCGGTCCCTTCGCCCGGGTCCTTGGTAGTGAAGAACGGTTCAAACAGACGATCCATGATGTTTTTCGGAATACCGCTGCCTTCGTCTTCGACGATCAGGTCGACGGTATGCTCGCTCGCTTCGCTCTTGACCCGCACGGCACTGCCGGGCGGTGAGGCGTCACGGGCGTTGGAGAGCAAGTTGATCAAGACCTGGGCCAGGCGTTGCGGGTCGCCATCGACCCAGTGCTCGGGGTCGCACAGGTTGAAGAACTGCACTTCGAAGTTGCGCCGGTTCAGGGCCAGCAGACCAATTGCGTCCTGGGCCACTTCAGCCAGGCACACCGGTTCGTCACTGTGCTGGTGGCTGCCGGCATGGGCAAAGCTCATCAGTGACTGGACAATGCGTGAAATACGTTTGGTCTGCTCAAGGATCTGGCTGCTCAGCTCGGTAATTTCACCGTCGTCTTCGCGTTCTTCGCGCAGGTTCTGGGCGAGGCAGGCGATGCCGGTGACCGGGTTGCCGATTTCGTGAGCCACCCCGGCAGCCAGGCGACCGATACTGGCCAGGCGTTCGGAGTGCACCAGCTTGTCTTCCAGGGCCTGGGTTTCGGTGAGGTCCTCGACCAGTACCACCAGGCCACTGTTACCCGGTGCCAATGGTTCGTCGATGGCCGCCTTGTGCAAGTTCAGCCAGCGCGTCTGGCCATCCAGGCCCAGGCGTTGTTTGTGCAAGTGCTCATCCGGCACGGTGATAAAGCCCAGCAGCAATCCGCGCCATGGCTCGCTGATGGTGGTCAGACGGGAGCCGACCACGCGTTTGGCCGGGATGCCGGTGAGTTCTTCCATGGCCTTGTTCCACATCAGGATCTCCTGATCCTTGGCCAGCGAGCAGACGCCCATCGGCAACTCCTGCAAGGTCTGGCGGTGGTACCGGCGCAGGGCGTCGAGCTCGGCGGCAAGCCCGGTCAGGCGCGAGTGGTAGTCTTCCAGGCGGCTTTCGATGAAGTGGATGTCTTCGGTAACGTAATTATCGTTGCCTGACTTGTACGGCAGGAAGGTTTCGACCATGTCCTGGGCCACGCTTGGGCCCATCAACCCTGACAGGTTGGCTTCGATGCGGTCGCGCAGGCGGCGCAGGGCATAGGGGCGGCGCTCGTCGAAGGGCAGGTAAAGGTCGCGCAGGGCCTGTTCGACTTCTTTTTGTGCGGCTTTGGCGCCCAGCGGTTTGGCCAGTTGCGTGGCGAACTCCTGGGGGGAGGCGGCGTGAAGTTCGCGGCGTTGTGGGCGGCGCACGTTGTCCACGGCGCAGGCCTCGGCGGCACTGACTTCTTCGGTGCTGGCGTTGGTGAACAGGGAAATCAGGGTAAACAGCAACACGTTCGCGGCCAGCGAGGCGATCGCTGCCATGTGCCAGCTGGTGTCGTCGAGCACATAAATCATGTTCAGCAGCGGGATGTAGAAGCCCTGCAGGTTGCCTACCAGCGGTAGCAGCATGGTCACCATCCACACCAGAATCCCCGCCAGCAACCCGGCGATGAATCCGCGTCGGTTGGCCGTCGGCCAGTAAAGTACCGAGAGCACGCCCGGCAAGAACTGCAGGGTGGCGACAAAGGCGACGATACCGAGGTTGGCCAGGTCTTGCTGGCTGCCCAGGGTCAGGTAGAAACCGAAACCGGCGGCAATGATCGCAACGATCAGCGCCCGGCGGGTCCACTTCAGCCAGCGGTAGATGTTGCCCTCGGCCGGCGGTTGGTACAGTGGCAGCACCAGGTGGTTGAGGGCCATGCCGGAGAGTGCCAGCGTGGTGACGATGATCAGGCCACTGGAGGCCGACAATCCACCGACATAGGCGAGCAGCGCCAAGGCCTGGTTGTTGGCGGCGATCCCCAGGCCCAGGGTGAAGTACTCGGGACTGGTGCTGGCGCCCATCTTCAGGCCCGCCCAGAGGATCAGCGGTACCGCCAGGCTCATCAACAGCAGGAACAGCGGAAGGCCCCAGCTGGCGCTGACCAGCGAGCGCGGGTTGAGGTTTTCGGTGAAGGCCATGTGGTACATGTGCGGCATGACGATGGCCGAGGCAAAGAACACCAGCAGCAGCGTTCGCCACGGGCCTTCCTGCAAGGGAGTGTGCAGCGCGGCCAGGGCTGTCTGGTTCTGCAACAGCCACACTTCGAGCTGATGCGGGCCGCCGAATACGCCGTACAAGGCATACAGGCCGATACCGCCTAGTGCCAGCAGCTTGATCACCGATTCAAAGGCAATGGCGAACACCAGGCCTTCGTGTTTCTCCCGGGTCGCGATATGCCGTGAGCCGAAAAAGATGGTGAACAGGGTAATCAGTGCACAGAAGGCCAGGGCAACCCGCGCCTTGACCGGTTCGCCGGTAAGGATGCTGATGGAATCGGCAACCGCCTGAATCTGCAAGGCCAGCAGCGGCAACACACCGATGAGCATGAATATCGTGGTCAGTGCCCCGGCCCAGGTGCTGCGAAAGCGAAAAGCAATCAGGTCGGCGAGTGACGACAGCTGGTAGGTGCGGGTGATCTTGAGAATCGGGTACAGCAGTACCGGGGCCAGCAGGAACGCGCCGGACACCCCCAGGTAACAGGCCAGGAAGCCGTAACCGTACTGGTAGGCCAGGCCGACCGAGCCGTAGAACGCCCAGGCACTGGCGTAGACACCCAGCGACAGGGTGTAGGTCAGGGGGTGGCGAATGATCGAGCGCGGGATCATGCCGCGTTCGCTGATCCAGGCCACGCCAAACAGCACCAGCAGGTAGGCGGCGCTGATCAGGATCATCTGGGTCAGGCTAAAGCTCATCGGCATCACGTTGGCTCTGCAGGATAAAGGTCACGACGATCAGGATCAGCCAGAGCAGGTAAGGGCGATACCAGGCTCCGGTGGGCTCGATCCACCAGTCCATGATGGCCGGGGAGAACAGGTAGATCCCCACGACCAGAAGCAGGACCAAACGATAGATATACATGCTGGCCTCAAAGGTTAGGGCGCTGCGGCTTGGACTTATTATTGGCGCAAATGGCTGCGGCGATGGTAACGGGCTTGTGCGTTTTTGCCAAAGAATTGAATTTATTGGGCTTTCCGGGCGAGGGCAACTGCTTTGGGTGCGTTCGGTGGTAGGGGCGGACTTATCCGCGACGGACTGCGCAGCAGTCCCATTTTTGGGGTCGCGATGCAACCCATCGCGGCGGTCCGGCGTCCCGATGCATCCCAACCTGTAGGAGCGTGGCTTGCCCGCGAAAAACGATGACGCGGTGCGTCAGGGGCACCGTGGTGCCTGGTTCGCCGGCAAGTCGGAACGCCGCCCGCTAGCTCCTGCGTCGATGGCCTACAGGTGGGATTGCTGACCCGACACCAGTTGTAGGATTTACCGGGGCGCCGGACCGCCGCAATGGACTGCACAGCAGGCCCGGCTTGGCGGCTCCCAAAAAGACAGTTGCGCCTACAACTAGCGTCAGTGCAGGTCCGCCTCAGGCACGCTCAGGCGCCGGGGGATGGCGTCGGGGTTCCAATGCGAAGCGGCCTGTGCCAGCACCTCGGTCGGCGTACCCTGCATCATGCTCGCCTCGGTCGGTTGCCCCAGCGCGCGCAGGGCACGCAGGATCAGCGGTGTGGCCTGTTCGGGCGGCAGCGGTGCGGAACGGTAACTCTTGCCCAGTTTGTGGCCGTCGGGCTGGGTGATCAAGGGCACATGCAGGTAGCGTGGTTGTGACAGGCCCAGCAGCTCCTGCAGGTACAGCTGGCGCGGGGTGTTATCGAGCAGGTCGGCGCCCCGCACAATATCGGTCACCCCTTGCCAGGCATCATCCAGCACCACTGCCAGTTGATAGGCATAAAGTCCGTCGCGTCGACGAATGACGAAATCACCCACCTCACGGCCCAGATGCTGCTCGAACGATCCTTGCACCCTGTCTTCGAAGCGATAGATCAACTCCGGGACGCGCACGCGGATGGCAGCATCGTGCTGGGCATGCCCGGCATTGCGGCACAGGCCCGGGTAAATGCCGTTATAGCCTTCCAGTTGCTTGCGCGAGCAGGTGCACGCGTACGCCAGGCCCATGGAGAACAGGCGCTGGACAACCTCGGCGTAGGCATCGTGGCGTTGGCTCTGGTAGGTCACTTCGCCGTCCCATTCCAGCCCATAGCTTTCCAGGGTATGCAGGATGGCGGCCTGGGCGCCGGGGGCCTCACGCGGCGGGTCGATATCTTCCATGCGCAGCAACCATTGCCCGCCCACCGCCCGAGCGTCGAGCCAAGAGGCGAGGGCAGCAACCAGCGAACCGAAATGTAGAAAGCCACTTGGGGTGGGGGCGAAGCGCCCGACATAGCTGGTGTGATTCATGACAACGCCGGAAAGTCAGTGGTGCACAAATGAAACGGGGCGCCCATGGCCCCCCGTTCAGGTCGGTCAGCTATCAGCCTTTACCGACGGTTTTTTCCTTTTTCTCCGCCAGTTCCTTGCAGTCGAAGCAAAGATCGGCGGTTGGACGGGCCTCAAGACGTCGCAGGCCGATCTCTACGCCACAGGCGTCGCACCAGCCGTACTCTTTGTCCTGAATCTTCTGCAGGGTCTTGTCGATCTTCTTGATCAGCTTGCGCTCGCGATCGCGGTTGCGCAGCTCCAGGGCAAACTCTTCTTCCTGGCTGGCGCGATCGGCTGGGTCCGGGAAATTGGCCGCTTCGTCCTTCATGTGGTCCACAGTCCGGTCCACACTGGTCATCAGCTCTTGCTTCCATGCCCCGAGAAGCTTGATGAAGTGCTTGCTCATGGGCTCGCCCATGTACTCTTCACCCTTGGTTTCCTTATAGGGCTCAACGCCGTACATGGTCTGACTGGCTTTCTGCTTTTCTAGGGTGGACATGTATAGACCGCCTCTCACTCTTGTAATCCATTGCGCAGGCTGCTCCATCTCCGGCGCCCGCCGGCCCTGCGACTGCGAGCCGCCGAACTTACCAGATCGAATCGGGGCGCGCTACTCCCGGTTGCCTTCGTAGTAGACCGCAGGTTTAGCCACACGTTCGTCCCGGCACATGGGTAGAATCATTATTCTAGACCCATTTGAGAGAAGGCTGATGGCCCAGTCCTACAGTGCGCGCAGCCGCGCCATAGAACCCTTCCACGTCATGGCCCTGCTGGCGCGCGCCAATGAGTTGCAGGCCAGCGGCCACGATGTGATCCACCTGGAGATCGGCGAGCCGGACTTCACCACCGCCGCACCGATTGTAGAAGCGGGCCAGGCTGCCCTGGCTGCCGGGCATACCCGCTACACCGCCGCGCGAGGTTTGCCGGCGCTGCGCGAGGCGATTGCCGGCTTCTACCAGCAGCGTTACGGACTGGATATCGACCCGCAGCGCATCCTCATCACCCCGGGCGGCTCAGGTGCCTTGTTGCTGGCCAGCAGCCTGCTGGTCGACCCGGGCAAACACTGGCTGCTGGCCGATCCCGGCTACCCGTGCAACCGCCATTTCCTGCGCCTGGTCGAAGGTGGCGCGCAGCTGGTGCCGGTCGGCCCCGAGGTCAATTACCAGCTGACGGCAGACCTGGTCGAACGCTACTGGGACCAGGACACGGTCGGCGCCCTGGTCGCCTCCCCGGCGAACCCGACCGGTACCGTGCTCGATCGTACCGAACTGGCTGGCCTGTCAGCGGCGACCCGTGCGCACAATGGTCACCTGGTGGTCGATGAGATTTACCACGGGCTGACCTACGGCATGGATGCCGCCAGCGTACTGGAAGTCGATGACGACGCGTTTGTACTGAATAGTTTTTCCAAGTATTTCGGCATGACCGGCTGGCGTCTCGGCGGGGGGGGGGCGCCGCCCGCCGCCGTCGGGGACCTGGAGAAACTGGCACAGAACCTCTACATCAGTGCCCCGAGCATGGCGCAACAGGCTGCACTGGCGTGTTTCGAGCCGCAGACCCTGGCCATCCTCGAAGAACGCCGCGCCGAATTTGGCCGGCGCCGCGACTTCCTTTTGCCCGCCCTGCGTGAGCTGGGCTTCCGGATTGCCGTGGAGCCGCAAGGGGCGTTCTATCTGTATGCCGATATCAGTGCCTTTGGCGGCGATGCATTCGCGTTTTGCCAGCACTTTCTTGAAACCGAGCATGTCGCCTTCACCCCGGGACTGGACTTTGGCCGCTACCAGGCGGGCCACCATGTGCGCTTCGCCTACACCCAGAGCCTGCCGCGCCTGGAACAAGCAGTTGAGCGTATTGCCCGTGGTTTGCGGAGCTGGCAAGGCTGATGCGATTTTCTCCCGAACTTGAATGTGGGCGTTTGCTGCGCCGCTACAAGCGCTTCCTCGCAGACATCGAGCTGGCCAATGGCGAGCAGATGACCATCCACTGCCCCAATACCGGCTCCATGCTCAACTGCATGGTAGAAGGCGGACAGGTCTGGTTCAGCCGCTCCAACGATCCCAAGCGCAAGCTACCCGGTACCTGGGAAATCAGCGAAACCCCTCAGGGACGGCTGGCCTGCGTGAATACCGGGCGGGCCAATGCGCTGGTCGAGGAGGCGCTGCTGGCCGGGCGTATCCCTGAATTGGCGGGGTTTACCGGGTTGAAGCGCGAAGTGCCCTATGGCGAAGAGCGCAGCCGCATCGACTTTCGCCTGGATTTCGCCCAGGGGCCGGCTTATGTCGAGGTCAAGAGCGTAACCCTGGGGTTCCCCGGCTCGACGGTAGCGGCGTTTCCTGATGCCGTGACCCAGCGAGGCGCGAAGCACCTGCGTGAGCTGGCTGCGCTCGCCCGTCAGGGGGTACGCGCGGTGCAACTGTACTGTGTGAACCTTAGCGGCATTGAGGCGGTACGCCCGGCGCATGAGATCGATGCGGCCTACGCCGTCGCATTGCGTGCAGCCGTGGCTGAGGGGGTGGAAGTGCTGGCCTATGGCACCCGTATCGATAGTGAGGCGGTCATCATCGATCGTGCCCTCCCGGTATTGCTTACTCCGTGAGCCAGATGCCCTGGCTGTCTTCCCGGCAGCTCAGGGCGATCAATTGATCGCCTTCGCAGGGGCCGGCTACGCACTCGCCGGACTCGATCAGAAACAGCGCGCCATGGCGGCCGCAGGCTATCAGGCTGGCGCTGCTGTCGAGAAACTGGTCAGGCTCCCAGTTCAGCGGGATGCCGCGGTGGGGGCAGCGATTGCGGTACAGGTAGACCTGCCCGGCACGGCGCACGGCAAACACCGAGATGTCATCGACAGTGAAACCGCGGCTGCGGCCTTCAGCCAATTCGTCGGGTAAACAGAGAAAGTGCATGGTCCTGAGGGTCCTGCGTGAAGGGGCCGCAACGGACGCTTTATACCTTGTGGCTGGAGGGTTATCCACCCGGCTGGCCGCCGGGAGAAACTCCGGGCAAAAAAAGACCCGGCAAAAAGCCGGGTCAATAACCGTGATTAGCCTGATGAGGAGATAATCTGAAAGTCCGAACCAGGGGCCTTCATCTTACCCAACCGATCTCGCGACCAGTTGTGGTAATCATAACGATTCTCATTACGGTGTCAATCACCGTGACTCACTATTTTCAATTATTTTTTCGCAGGGTCTTGGCATCCAGTTGTTGATTGAGGGCTTCTTTGCGCTCGGGCGGAATGTCGTTCCAGTGCATATCAAGCAACGCGCCTTCAATGGCGTACAGCAGCACCTTGGAAGCCCGAAATCCCCGGGTGCGCACCGCCTGGTAGGCATTCACCGCGCCAAGACGCCGTAAATCCGAAGCGCTGTGGATGCCGACCGCATGCAGCCACTGCGCGGAGGTCTTGCCAAGGTTTTTCAGATGCTGAAGTTCATCGTTCATCAAGCCTCCTTGCGACGGCTGAACGGGTCTTGTGAAGGTATCGCTGGCAGGTCAATGAGCAGTGTAGCGGCACTTGGAAAATACGCGGCTTTTTGCCATCGTTCGGCCGACGGGTAGCCGAAAACAACCCGCCAGGCCGCAGCTGGCGGGGCAGGAGAGCACTCAGCGAGTGCGGTAGCGCAGGCGGGTGCCGAAGTTTACCGACATCAGAATTTCATCGGCGCTCAGCGCGGCGGGAAAGTAGGTGCCGGATATTTGCGCATGGGAAAGGCTAGCGCCTTCGAGGCCATTGTCGCGAAGGTCCAGGCCGCGCAGATCGGCGGCGCGAAAGTAGGCGTCGGTGAAATCGATGCCGGCGGTGTCCAGCTCGCGCAGGTCGAGACCACGAAAGTCGCCGCCGCGAAAATCGATGACAGCATCCTGAGGCTTTTCGCGATTGAAGCTGGCGATCTGTTCGTCATGCACCAATGCGTACAGTGCGCTGTCCAGTTGCCGTGGCTGATTCATGAGGCGCCTCCTTGTTTGGACTTGTGGTGACACTATAGTGCCACCACTCGGAAGGCGCCCGGATTCAGGTATGAAGTGTCGACTGCTTCACGTCCTGACGGGGATCAGAGGCCTGGCAGGCGCTGACGGATCTGCCCGACCAGTTGGTCCAGGCTGCCGCTTTCGTTGGTTTCCACGCGCTTGCTCTGCAACTGTTCTTCAGCGCTCAGCGGGTCACGGCTGGCGTGTTGTGCCTTGATGACGTCCAGGGTGGCATCCGACGGATCGTTTCGCTCGGCCTGACGCTGTGCCAGCCAGCTGGCGATGACGGCGTCGGGCGCATTGCAGTCAAGGATCAGGAACGGCACGCCGGTCGCGCTGGCGACGTGTGCTGCGGCCTGGCGCTGCGCGTGCTTGAGGTAAGTGGCATCGATCACCACCGGGAACCCGGCGCGCAGAACAGTCTCTGCCAGGGTGTGCAGGTGGGCGTAAGTAACCTGGCTGGCGTCTTCGCTGTAGATGCCTGCTTGCAGTTGGCCGGCGCTGGCGGCTGCCTGTTCACCGAACAGGCGCTTGCGCTCGACATCCGATCGCAGGCGCACGGCGCCCAGCGCATCGACCAGGCGCATGGCTACATGGCTCTTGCCGACGGCGGAAACACCGTGGGTAATGGCCAGGAAACGCGAAGGGATAGCGCTGTAGCTCTCGGCGAGGTTGGCGTAGTTACGGTAAGTGCGCAGGGTAGTGGCGCGCTGCACCGCATCGGCGTCGGCGCCCATGCTGAACAGGGCTACCTTGGCGCGTACCAGGGCGCGGTAGGCTTTGTAGAAGTTCAACAGTTCAAGGCCTGCATAGTCGCCGGTCAGTTCCAGGTACTGGCTGACGAAGCGACGCGACAGCGACTTCAGGCCGCGGTCTTCCAGGTCCATCGCCAGGAAGCCGACGTCGGCATAAACATCGGTCAGGCGGAATGGCTCGTTGAATTCGATGCAGTCGAAAATCACCACCTTGCCATCGATCAGGGTGGCGTTGCCCAAGTGGATGTCACCGTGGCATTCACGAATGAAGCCTTCGGCCTTGCGTGCTTCGAACAGGCCATGCAGGCGCTTGAAGTTATCCTCGGCCCAGGCTTGCAGTGCATCGAGTTGCTGCAGGTCGGCCTTGTCGCTGAGGAACGGGCGGATCTGTTCGAAGTTTTGCGAAACCGGCGCCATGACCGCGTCCGGGGTACCCAATGGGTGCTCCACGGCAACTTTGGGTGCATCGAGGTGGAAGCGGGCGATCTGTCCGGCCATCTGGTCGATGTGCTCGGCAGTCAGTTCGCCATTGGCTTGCAGGGTGCTGAGCATCTGGCTCTGAGGGAACTGGCGCATTTTCAGCGCGTATTCGATCGGCTCGCCTTCACCGCCCAGTTGCGGTGCCTCAGCGCTACCGGTGATGGGCAGCACATCCAGGTACAGGCCTTCGGTCAGGCGCTGGTTCAGGCGCAACTCTTCGTTACAGAAGTGTTTTCGCGCCGACAGTTCGGTGAAGTCGAGGAAGCCGAAATTCATCGGTTTCTTGATCTTGTAGGCGTAGTCGCCCGTCAGCACCACCCAGGAAATATGGGTTTCGATAACCTGGAAGTCCTTGACCGGGTGGGGAAACAGGGCGGGGTTCTGCAGCGCGGCGATCAAGACTTGGCTCACGGGCGATCCTTGTGGGTCTGAGTGATTTCGAGTCGGCCATTATGGCGGCAAGCGAGGGATGTGCAAACCGCCGGAGGGCGCCTGTCGATGATCGATAAAGTGCGTATAATCCGCCGCCATGACTCGTACCCGATCCCCCCGTACCCCGAAAAAACGCCCGTCTGGCCGCTCGCGCGCCTGGCTGGGCTGGGCCATCAAGCTCAGCCTGGTCGGCCTTGTGGTACTGGCCGGTTTTGCCGTTTACCTCGACGCTGTGGTCCAGGAGAAGTTCTCCGGCAAGCGCTGGACCATCCCGGCCAAGGTGTATGCCCGGCCGCTAGAGCTGTTCGTCGGCCAGAAGCTGAGCAAGGAAGACTTCCTGATTGAGCTCGATGCCCTCGGCTATCGCCGTGAAAGCGTGGCCAATGGCCCGGGCGCTGCAGCGGTCAGCGGCAATACCGTCGACCTGAACACCCGTGGCTTCCAGTTCTATGAAGGCATGGAGCAGGCGCAGGCCGTGCGCGTGCGTTTTTCCGGTGATTACGTCGCCGGCCTCAGTGGTATCAATGGCTCCAAGCTCGACGTTGTGCGCCTGGAGCCTCTGCTCATTGGCGGCCTGTACCCGAAGAACCTTGAAGACCGCATCCTGATCAAGCTTGATCAGGTGCCGCCGTACCTGCTCGAAACCCTGGTGGCCGTGGAAGACCGCGACTTTTATAGCCATTTTGGTGTGTCGCCCAAGTCGATTGCCCGTGCCGTCTGGGTCAACACGTCCTCGGGCGCCATGCGTCAGGGCGGCAGTACCCTGACCCAACAGCTGGTCAAGAACTTCTACCTGACCAACGAACGTAGCCTGAGCCGCAAGCTGACCGAAGCGATGATGGCCCTGCTGCTGGAGCTGCACTACGACAAGCGCGAGATTCTCGAGGCTTACCTCAACGAAGTATTTGTTGGCCAGGATGGTCAGCGTGCGGTGCACGGCTTCGGCCTGGCCAGCCAGTTCTTCTTCAGCCAGCCGCTGTCTGAACTGAAGCTGCATCAGGTGGCGCTGCTGGTCGGCATGGTCAAGGGGCCGTCGTACTACAACCCGCGCCGCTATCCGGAGCGTGCCACCGTACGGCGTAACCTGGTACTCGACCTGCTGGCCGAGCAGGGCGTGGCCACCCCCGAGGCAGTCGCTGCGGCGAAGAAAATGCCACTGGGCGTAACCAAGCGCGGCAGCCTGGCCGACAGCTCGTTCCCGGGCTTCCTTGACCTGGTCAAACGTCAGCTGCGTCAAGACTACCGTGACGAAGACTTGACCGAAGAAGGCCTGCGCATCTTCACCAGCTTCGACCCGATCTTGCAGATGAAGTCCGAATCGGCCATGGCCGAGACCTTCAAGCGCCTGGCCGGGCGCAAAGGAGCTGACGAGGTCGAAGCGGCAATGGTGGTGACCAACCCGGAAACCGGTGAGGTGCAGGCCTTGATCGGCAGTCGCCAGGCAGGCTTCGCGGGATTCAACCGGGCCATTGATGCGGTGCGGCCGATTGGCTCGCTGGTCAAGCCGGCGGTGTACCTGACCGCGCTGGAAAAACCGAGCAAGTACACCCTGACCAGTTGGGTCCAGGATGAGCCGTTCTCGGTCAAAGGTGCCGACGGCCAGGTATGGCGGCCACAGAACTACGATCGCCGTTCCCATGGCACCATTTATCTGTACCAGGGCCTGGCGAACTCCTACAACCTGTCGACGGCCAAGCTGGGCCTGGAACTGGGTGTGCCCAATGTACTCAAAACCATAGGGCGCCTGGGTGTGAACGTCGACTGGCCGGCATTCCCGTCGATGCTGCTGGGTGCTGGCGGCATGTCGCCGATGCAGGTCGCCACCATGTACCAGACGTTGGCCAACGGTGGCTTCAATACGCCGATGCGCGGTATTCGCAGCGTGCTGACTGCTGAGGGCGAACCGCTCAAGCGCTACCCGTTCCAGATCCAGCAGAGCTTCGATCCGGGGGCTATCTACCTGGTCCAGAACGCCATGCAGCGGGTGATGCGCGAAGGTACCGGCCGCTCGGTCTACAGTGTGCTGCCAAGCTCGCTGAACCTGGCCGGTAAAACCGGTACCAGCAACGATTCACGTGACAGCTGGTTCGCAGGTTTCAGTCAGGACCTGCTGGCCGTGGTCTGGCTTGGTCGTGACGACAACGGCAAGACACCGTTCACCGGTGCCACCGGTGCACTGCAGGTCTGGACCAGTTTCATGCGCAAGGCCGACCCGCTGCCGCTGGATATGCCATTGCCGGACAACGTGGTGCAGGCCTGGGTCGATCCACACACCGGGCAGGGTTCTGATGGCAGTTGCCCGGGGGCCGTACAGATGCCGTATATTCGCGGCAGTGAACCGCCTGCCGGCGCCGCCTGTGGCGGCACGCAGGATCCCGCCGAGTCCGTCATGGACTGGGTCAAGGGCTGGATGAATTAAGCACTAGGCAACGAGGGTGTGACGTGAACAAGTGGTTGTTTCCTGCCTTGACGGCATTGGCTTTGCTCAACGGTTGTGCCAGCGTTCAACGCGGCTCGATCCCTGTGGTTGACTCCAGCACGCGCGTGTCCAACAGCGAGCGGGTCACGGCCAACCGTGCCGCCCAGGCCAACGCCGGCACGCGCCAGGCCCAGGCCGTGCCTCAGGATTCCGGTGTCACCGTCATGGTCCCGCAAGGGGCGGGTGCGGCGCCGATCCAGACCTTCCCGGCCTCGACGGCGCCTGCGCCGATCAGCACCGGGCCGATTACACCGGGCCCGAGCACTGCCGCGCCGTTTGACAGCGGTTCGGCCAACGGCGGCAGCTACACCATGCCCAGCACCGCCCCGAGCGCACCCACCGGCATTCCGCGCAGTGCTGCACCCAGTGGTGGCCTCTCAGCAGACGAACAGCTTGATGGTCCGGTACTGGCGTTGCTGACCACCGCCCAGCAACAGCAGGGCAGTGGCGACTACAACGGCGCCTCGTCCAGCCTGGAGCGCGCCCAGCGTATCGCCCCGCGCGAGCCGCAGGTGCTCTACCGCCTGGCCCAGGTGCGCCTGGCCCAAGGTGATGCCGCGCAGTCCGAGCAGCTGGCGCGTCGCGCCCTGACCTACGCCAACGGTCGCCCCGACCTGCAGGCCGGGCTGTGGAACATCATTGCCCAGGCCCGTGAAAAACAGGGCGACTCGGCGGGTGCGGCGCTGGCGCGGCAAAAAGCCCAGGTCAGCCTCTGATGGACCCGCGCATTCTCGATATTGCCGATCACCTGCTGCTGATCGAGCACGAACTCCACGCCCAGGGCTGGTGGAGCGATGTGTCGCCAGGCGCCCAGGCACTGGCCAGTACCGTGCCCTTCGCCGTCGACAGCATGAGCTTCGATCAGTGGTTGCAGTGGATTTTCCTGCCGCGGATGAAAGAGATTCTCGAGAAGGGCCTGCCATTGCCAAACGCATCGGGCATCCTCGTCATGGCTGAAACGGTATACGTGGATCGCCCGGAGGAAAGTCGCGAGCTACGCAGGCTGCTAGCAGAGTTTGACCAATTGATCAGTCCATCTGCCTGAATTTCCCTCTTTTACCCCTTAGAGCCACAGATTGTGGCTCTTTTTGTTTGTATTGTTTGTTTTTCTGCTGCTGTCTTTGGCAATAGTGGTGGCGACGGTTCGTCCTTGCGATAAATTGGCAATAATTTTTCTTGACTTGCGCGCGCCGAAAAAGAAGAATCCAGATTCCGCTGTAGAGGGACTGCCAGAAGCAGACCCGCTAAGCAGATCATGAGGCGCACACCCGCGCCGACCTGTTACACCCCGCAACGCGTTACCTCGCGCTGGGTGGGAAAACCCCGCAACACTTTGGGGCGCTCCCAATACTTGCTCAGTCAGTGCTGACGTAGTCGGCGATTCCGTCGCTCATGCTCTGCTTGGCAGTAAACCTATTAAGACCCGTCCACCGTGGGCGGTATTCTGGCGTTTTAGAGGTGAACAACGTGGAGCTTTTATCTGGCGCTGAGATGGTCGTCCGCTTTTTGCGTGACGAAGGCGTTAAGCACATCTACGGGTACCCTGGTGGTGCTCTTCTTCATGTTTACGATGCCCTGTTCAAAGAACCGGAAGTCAGTCATATCCTGGTTCGTCACGAGCAGGCCGCTACCCATATGGCGGACGGTTACGCCCGTGCCACCGGCAAAGCCGGTGTGGTACTGGTAACTTCCGGTCCAGGCGCGACCAATGCCATTACCGGCATTGCAACTGCCTATATGGATTCCGTTCCGATGGTCATCCTGTCCGGTCAGGTGCCTAGCACCATGGTTGGTACCGATGCCTTCCAGGAAACCGACATGATCGGTATTTCCCGGCCGATCGTGAAGCACAGCTTCATGATCAAGCACGCCTCGGAAATCCCGGAAGTCCTGAAAAAAGCTTTCTACCTCGCGCAGTCCGGCCGTCCAGGCCCGGTTGTGGTCGATATCCCGAAAGATATGACCAACCCGGCGGAGAAGTTTGAATACGTCTACCCGAAAAAGGTCAAGCTGCGTTCCTACAGCCCGGCCGTTCGTGGTCACTCCGGACAAATCCGCAAGGCCGCCGAAATGCTCCTGGCCGCCAAGCGTCCAGTGGTCTATGCCGGTGGTGGCGTGATCCTCGGCGGCGGCTCCGCTGCCCTGACCGAAATCGCCCAGATGCTCAACCTGCCGGTCACCAACACCTTGATGGGCCTGGGTGGCTATCCGGGTACCGACCGCCAGTTCCTCGGCATGCTCGGTATGCACGGCAGCTACACCGCCAACCTGGCCATGCACCACGCCGATGTGATCTTCGCTGTCGGTGCGCGCTTTGACGACCGCGTTGTCAACGGTCCGGCCAAGTTCTGCCCGAACGCCAAAGTTATCCACATCGATATCGACCCGGCATCGATCTCCAAGACCATCAAGGCCGACGTACCGATCGTAGGTCCGGTCGACAGCGTCCTGACCGAAATGGTTGCGACCTTGCGCGAAATCGGCGAACTGCCGGAAAAAGCCGCAATCGACGCCTGGTGGAAGCAGATCGAAGAGTGGCGTGGCGATCGCGACATGTTCCCTTACGACAAGGGCGACGGTAGCGTCATCAAGCCGCAGACCGTCATCGAGACCCTGTGCGAAGTGACTAAGGGCGACGCCTTCATCACCTCCGATGTGGGTCAGCACCAGATGTTCGCGGCGCAGTACTACCGCTTCAACAAACCCAATCGCTGGATCAACTCCGGCGGCCTGGGCACCATGGGCTTCGGTTTCCCCGCAGCCATGGGCGTTAAGCTGAACTTCCCGGACCAGGACGTTGCCTGCGTTACCGGTGAGGGCAGCATCCAGATGAACATTCAGGAGCTGTCGACCTGCCTGCAGTACGACCTGCCGGTGAAGATCGTCAACCTGAACAACGGTGTATTGGGTATGGTCCGCCAGTGGCAGGACATGGCCTACAACAGCCGTCACTCGCACTCCTATATGGAATCGCTGCCTGACTTCGTCAAGCTGGCTGAAGCCTATGGTCATGTGGGCATTCGCATCACCAGCCTGAAAGACCTCAAGCCCAAGCTCGAAGAAGCGTTCGCCATGAAAGATCGCCTGGTGTTCATCGACATTCAGGTCGACAACAGCGAGCACGTCTACCCGATGCAGATCAAAGACGGCTCTATGCGCGATATGTGGCTGAGCAAGACGGAGCGTACCTAATCATGCGGCACATTATTTCCCTGCTGTTGGAAAACGAACCCGGTGCCTTGTCTCGCGTGGTCGGTCTGTTCTCGCAGCGTAACTACAACATCGAAAGCCTGACCGTAGCGCCGACCGAAGACCCGACCCTGTCGCGTCTGACGTTGACCACGGTCGGTCATGATGAGGTGATCGAACAGATCACCAAAAACCTGAACAAGCTGGTTGAAGTCGTCAAGCTGGTCGACCTCTCGGAAAGCGCGCATATCGAACGTGAACTGATGCTGGTGAAGATCAAGGCCACGGGCGCTCAGCGTGCCGAGATCAAACGCACCACCGATATCTATCGTGGGCAGATCGTCGATGTCAGCAGCAGCGTCTATACCGTTCAGCTGACTGGCGCCAGCGATAAGCTTGACAGCTTCATTCAGGCCATCGGTACCGCGTCCATTCTCGAAACAGTGCGCAGTGGCGTCACCGGCATTGCCCGTGGCGACAAAGTGCTCAGCATCTAACTCAAAAAATTAGCGATGGCCCTAAAGGGCCGAGATAACAGGGGTATTTTCATGAAAGTTTTCTACGACAAAGACTGCGACCTTTCGATCATCCAGGGCAAGAAAGTTGCCATCATCGGTTACGGCTCCCAGGGCCACGCTCAAGCGTGCAACCTGAAAGACTCCGGTGTGGATGTCACTGTCGGTCTGCGTAAAGGTTCGGCCACCGTTGCCAAAGCCGAAGCTCACGGCCTGAAAGTTGCCGATGTAGCCTCCGCTGTTGCTGCTGCCGACCTGGTCATGATCCTGACCCCGGACGAGTTCCAAGGCCAGCTGTACAAGAACGAAATCGAGCCGAACATCAAGAAAGGCGCCACCCTGGCCTTCTCCCACGGCTTCGCCATCCACTACAACCAGGTTGTGCCACGTGGTGACCTGGACGTGATCATGATCGCGCCAAAAGCGCCAGGTCACACTGTACGTTCCGAGTTCGTCAAAGGCGGCGGTATCCCTGACCTGATCGCTATCTACCAGGACGCCTCGGGCAACGCCAAAAACGTTGCACTGTCCTACGCTGCAGGCGTTGGCGGCGGCCGTACCGGCATCATCGAAACCACCTTCAAGGACGAGACCGAAACCGACCTGTTCGGTGAACAAGCCGTTCTGTGTGGCGGTACCGTCGAGCTGGTCAAAGCCGGTTTCGAAACCCTGGTTGAAGCGGGCTACGCGCCAGAAATGGCTTACTTCGAGTGCCTGCACGAACTGAAACTGATCGTTGACCTCATGTACGAAGGCGGTATCGCCAACATGAACTACTCGATCTCCAACAACGCTGAATACGGCGAGTACGTGACCGGCCCGGAAGTCATCAACGCCGAATCCCGTCAGGCCATGCGCAACGCACTGAAGCGCATCCAGGACGGCGAATACGCCAAGATGTTCATCAGCGAAGGCGCTACCGGCTACCCATCGATGACCGCCAAGCGTCGTAACAACGCCGCTCACGGCATCGAAATCATCGGCGAGCAACTGCGCTCGATGATGCCTTGGATCTCGGCGAACAAAATCGTCGACAAAGCCAAGAACTAATCGGCTTTTGATGCGATGAAAACGCGGCTTCGGCCGCGTTTTTTCGTTTAGGCGGTCAGCTTCTGGTATAAAGCTTCATCGTCTGTCGGCGAACCCTCGCCGCAGACTTCTGTCGAAACTTTCCACACCGTTGCAAGGTAATGTCCATGAGCGAACGTCCCGAAGAGCCGAACAAGGCCTCTGACGCCGAAAGCCTGCTACCGATCGATGAGCATGTTGAAGAAGGGCATGACGCCGAAGGACGCAAGGTTCGGCACCGCGGCATCTATCTGCTGCCCAACTTGTTCACCACTGCGAACCTGTTCGCTGGTTTCTATTCCATCATCAACTCCATGAGTGCCCAGGCGGCCCTCAGTGCGGGTGACCCGCGCGAGGCAAGCAAGTACTTTGCATTTGCTGCCATTGCCATTTTCGTTGCCATGGTGCTCGACGGCCTCGACGGCCGTGTGGCACGCATGACCAACACCCAGAGTGCCTTCGGTGCCGAGTACGACTCATTGTCGGATATGGTCGCCTTCGGTGTAGCCCCGGCGCTGCTGGCCTTCGGCTGGGCCCTGGGTGACATGGGCAAGGTCGGCTGGATGGTTGCCTTCATCTATGTCGCGGGTGCAGCGCTGCGTCTGGCGCGTTTCAACACCCAGGTCGGCACCGCCGACAAGCGCTACTTCATTGGCCTGGCAAGCCCGGCTGCGGCGGGTGTTGTAGCCGGTACCGTATGGGCGTTCAGCGACTACGGTATCCAGGGCTCGAAACTGTCGTTCCTGGTGGCGTTGCTGGTCGCAGCAGCAGGTATGCTGATGGTCAGCAACATCAAGTACAACAGCTTCAAGGAGCTGGACCTCAAGGGCCGTGTACCATTCGTAGCGATCCTCGCGGTGGTGCTGGTGTTCGCGGTAGTCTTCAGTGATCCACCGCGCATTCTGCTGCTGGTGTTCCTCGGCTACGCGGCCTCCGGTCCGGTGCAGTACCTGCTGCGCATCCGTCGGCGGAAAAACATCGAGTGATGTAATTTCGTTCGGGCTCCGTAGTCTACTGGTGCATCAGTCCTCCAGTTCTACGGAGCCATCATGCTTATCAAGCTGTCCAAAGCCTCCGATTGCCAAGAGTCGGACGTCACCCCCGAATCCCTGTATGTATCCCGTCGCGCGTTGCTGGGTGGCTCAGTTGCTGCCGTGGCCGTTTCTGCATTGCCGCGTTGGGCGAGTGCAGGGGAGGTGTCACGCTACGCCGATGTCGAGGCGAGCACCGCTCCGGCCTGGTTTGCAGACAAGCTTGATGCTACCCGCTGGCAGGCGATTACCGCCCCGGGGGAAGCGATCGCACCCTATAAAGACGCCACGCACTACAACAACTTCTATGAGTTCGGGACCGACAAGGGTGACCCCGCGGCCAATGCCGGCAGCCTGAAAACCGAGCCCTGGACGGTGGTAGTGGACGGGGAGGTGGGTAAGCCCGGGCGCTATGCGCTGGAAGACTTCATGAAGCCTTATCAGCTGGAGGAGCGCATTTATCGCCTGCGATGTGTCGAGGCCTGGTCCATGGTCATACCCTGGCTTGGCTTTCCCTTGTCGGCATTGCTCAAGCAGGTGGAGCCAACCTCGAAGGCGCGCTACATCCGTTTTGAAACACTGCAGGACCCCAAGAGCATGCCGGGGCAGCGTTCCAATTTTGCCCTGATCGACTGGCCTTATATAGAAGGCCTGCGTCTTGATGAAGCAATGAACCCTTTGGCGATCCTGGCGGTTGGCATGTATGGCCGCGAACTGCCCAACCAGAACGGTGCGCCGCTGCGCCTGGTAGTGCCCTGGAAGTATGGCTTCAAGAGCATCAAGTCGATTGTGCGTATCAGCCTGGTGACAGAGCAGCCGCGTACCACCTGGCAGGCCATTGCGCCGGAAGAGTATGGCTTCTATGCCAACGTCAATCCTGAAGTGGATCACCCGCGCTGGACCCAGGCCCGGGAACGGCGCCTGCCCAGCGGCCTGTTTAGTCCCAACGTGCGTCCGACGCAAATGTTCAATGGTTACGCCGAGGAAGTAGCGGGGCTCTACAGTGGGCTCGACCTGAGGAAGAACTACTGATGCGCTTTCCACTGTTTCGCCTTGGCATTTTTATCCTGGCGAGTATCTGGCCGTTGTGGTGGCTGTATGAGGCGGCCATGAATGCGCTGGGGCCGGACCCGGGCAAGATTCTTGTCGATCGCCTTGGGTTGGGCGCGCTGATCTTTTTGCTGATCACTCTGAGCATGACGCCGCTACAGCGTTTGACCGGTTGGGCGGGGTGGATCGTCTCACGCCGGCAGCTCGGGTTGTGGTGCTTTGCTTATATAGTGCTGCACATGACTTCCTATATGGTCTTCGTCCTGGGGCTGGACTGGGGGCAGTTGGGGGTGGAATTGAGCAAGCGGCCGTACATTATTGTTGGTGCGTTGGGCTTTCTTGGATTGTTGGCGTTGGCTGTTACGTCCAATCGTTATAGTCAGCGCCGGCTGGGTGCGCGCTGGAAGAAGTTGCACAAGCTGGTTTATGTGATTCTGGTGTTGGGCTTGCTGCACTTTCTGTGGATAGTGCGGGCTGATCTCAAAGAGTGGGTTGTGTATGCGGGTATTGGTGCGTTCCTGCTGGCGCTTCGTATCCCGCTGCTTGCCAAACGAATCCCGCGCCTTGCGAGTCGAAAAACAGCTTCTGTAACAAAAGCTTGAATAAGTGCTTGACGCCCCTGTGGATCTGTCTATAATTCGCCCCACTTCCGGCGCAGTCGGAACGGAAAACTCCTTGAGATTCAATGAGTTAGATGTTCCAGGTAGTACCGGAGGGGCTTCGATCGAAAGATCGGCAGCGGTGAAAAAGGTGGTTGACAGCGGATTGAAACGCTGTAGAATTCGCCTCCCGCTGACGAGAGATCGCAGCGAGT
>NZ_JADUCM010000024.1 GCF_016009175.1 Pseudomonas alkylphenolica | reverse complement strand
ACGAGATCATATCCAGCGAATCCGATGCCGTGGTCATGGGCTCCAATGCCGATGGCAGCTTCCCGCCTTCTACCTATCCACTGGAAAGCATCGGCAAACGCAACCCGGCACTGCCCAACCGCCTGGAGCCGTTCCGCGACTTTGCCTCGCAATTCACCGACGAGGTGGCCGTCACCCAGGCGTTCCCCGGCTATTGGGCGGACCCGGTGATGGGGCATGTGCTGGAGCCGACCCGCGACTCGTTCATGATCAACTATGGCTCTGGCGGCATGGGCGCCGAAGTGATCGCCAACCGCCTGGGCGTCGGGCCGATGCATGACTGCCTGTCCTGCTCCTATGAAGAGTTCTTCCTCAGTTCACACACCGTGGGTGATGTGGCGATGCTGGTGGATGTACCCGCCAACGTCGGGCTCGAGAACATCCGTCCCGGGGAAACGCCTTCGGCCGATCAGGTCGGGGTCAAGGCGACCATGGCGCTGTTCCCGGCCGAGCCGTCCAACGTCAACCACAGCTACATCGGTGACTTCGTCAAATTCCGCAATACCCACAACGGCCACGAACAGCACATCTTCCACCTGCACGGCCACCAATGGCTGTTCAACCCCAATGACGACAACTCCGACTATGTCGATGCCCAGGGCATTGGCCCGGGTGCCGGCTACACCTACGAAATCGCCAACGGTGGTTCGGGCAACCGTAACCGGGTAGCGGGCGATGCGATCTATCACTGCCACTTCTACCCGCACTTTGCCCAGGGCATGTGGACCATGTGGCGGGTGCACGATGTGTTCGAAGAAGGCACGCGCCTGGAGGTCTCCGGCCAAGGCCAGGACGGCTACCACACCACGCCGTTTGCCCTGCGTAACGGTAAACCGGCGTCGGGCGCACGTGCCTTGCCGGACGGCGAGATCATCGCCGGTACACCGATTCCGGCGGTCGTACCGCTGCCAGGCAAAGCCATGGCGCCGATGCCGGGTAAAGTGGCGGTGATTCCGAAACTGTCTGAAACCCTGGTTGCTGAACAGGATGATGACGATGAGGAAGAGGGCGATGATGACAGCGGTCATCATGACGCCGCGCCACGCGCGATTGGCTCGGTCGCCTTGGTGGACCGCAGTGAAGCCAACCGCAATGCCGACGGCACCCTGAAAAACCCGGGTTATCCGTTCTGGATCGGTGGCATTGAAAGCACCGTGGGGCAACGTCCACCAACGCCACCGCTGGACATGCTCGACCCGACCAAGGCGCAGCAACTTAAAACCAGCGGTAACGCGTTGTGGGCCAACCTCGACCCGGCCCAGGTCGGTGGCTGGGATGGCGGTCTGCCCCGGCACGCGCTGCAAGGCGTAGCGGCAGGCGGTGAGGCGGATGTGACCACCACTGCGCTGGATTTCTCCAAGCAGGTTACCAAGGCCAAGGCGGTGTTCCTGCCAGAAGAGGGCACGGACGTCGAACAGGCGGCCATGAGCTTCCACTCCAAGCTTGAGCACCCAAGCTATGCCGTGCTGCCGGGCAAGCAACTGGTGGCGCGCAACTTCCGCACCAACGGTGCGCTGCCAACCGCCGGCGCACCGTACTACGAGCCCTGCATGGATGACCGTGCCAAACGCCTGACCTCGGCGGCCGGCACTGGCGAGTTCAACAGCGGCGAACGCCTGGATGGCATGACCTTTACCGGCTCCTCGACTTTCACCGCCGACCACCCGCGCATCTACAAAGGCGCCAACATCCAGTTCGACGCGGTGTACAACAAGGTCGGCTACCACTTCCCGCAGGCGCGCATCATCGCCCTCTGGGAAGACGTCTGGCCGGTGATCAACAAACAGCGCCCGCCTGAGCCACTGGTGATGCGCATGAACACCTTCGACTGCGTGATGTACCAGCACACCAACCTGATCCCGTCGTACTACGAGATGGATGACTATCAGGTGCGCACCCCGACCGACGTGATCGGCCAGCACATTCACCTGCCCAAGTGGGACCTGACCGCTGCCGATGGTTCGGCCAACGGCTGGAACTACGAAGACGGCATCCTCTCGCCCGGCACCGTGGTTGAGCGCATTCATGCCATTCGCGAGTTCAACGAATGCCAGAGTGGCGACCCGCGTGAAGGCACGGCGGAATGCCCGGTGGCCAAGGCGCATCCGTTCTTCGGCCGCTTCGGACGTGCCGACTGGATGGGCGCCCGCACGGCGATGCAGCGCTGGTTCGCGGACCCGGTGGTCAACGTCAACAACGTCGACCGCGGCCTGGGCACCATCTTTACCCACGACCACCTTGGCCCATCGACGCACCAGCAGCTGGGCCTGTACGCCACCGTGCTGGCAGAGCCTGCAGGGTCAACCTGGTACCACGCCGAAACTGGCGAACAGCTGTACAACCCCGCGCTGCGTCAAGATGGCGGCCCGACCTCCTGGCAGGCCGTGGTCAAGACCGGTGACCTCGATGGTGACGGCCGTAACGACAGCTACCGGGAGTTCTTCCTGGAGTACAGCGACTTCCAGCATGCCTATGAGGCGGGCGTGTACGTCGGCGCAGGCCCGGATGGCGTGCCTAACGCCCAGGCGTTCCCGGCAACCGCAGACAGCTTCCGCTATGCCATCAACCCACCGGTGCGCAAAGAAGCCGAGAGTCTGCTCGAAGCGGTCACCGAGGCCCGTGGCGGCTTGATGCCGTCGTGCCCTAGCCGGCCGTGCCCACAGGCGATTTCGGTGGATGACCCTGGCATGTTCGTCGTCAACTACCGCAACGAACCCTTGGCACTGCGGGTCTACGACCCCAACCGGGTCGGCCCGGACGGCAAGCGCGGGATGCAGGCCGATGGCATGGCCGGCGACCTGGCGTATGCCATGCAAAGCCGCACTGACCGGGTGATTCCTGCCCTGAACCTGGCGCCACAGGCGATCACGTCCGCCGTAGGCCCTACCGGTGGCACCACCTTGTTCCCACCGCATATCAACAAGGGCGGTGGTGAGCCCGGCGACCCGTTCACCCCGATGTTGCGTACCTACTCCGGCGACAATGTGCGCCTGCGCATGCACGCCGGTGGTCATGAAGAGGAGCACAACGTGACGTTGCACGGCGTCAAGTGGCTGCAGAACGGCTCGGGCTTCGGTAACAGTTCGAACTCGGGGTGGAAGGCTTCGCAGATGGTCGGTATCTCCGAGCAACTGGGGTTCATGGCGCCGGTATCGATGATTTCCAGCGCCTCGGCACCCAACGGCGACTATCTATACTCCCTGGATGCGTCGCTTGAGGGCTACTGGAATGGCCTGTGGGGCATCATGCGCAACTACACCAACAGCCGCACTGACCTGTTCGCCTTGCCAAACAACCCGCAACCCATGGCGGCACGCAATACCGTGGCGTTCGACGGTATCTGCCCGCGCTTTACCGCCAACCCCAACGGCATCGGTACCCGGGCAACGGTCAAGCGCAGCTATGAGATTGTCGCGGCCCTGGCCAACGACATCCTGAGCAACCCGCTCAACCTGAGCATCAACGACCCGGCAGGCGTCGGCCAGCACGTCGGCGGCCCGCTCAAGGCCAATGGCGGTACCCTGGTGTACAACAGCCGTGCGGTGAACATCCCGCAGGTGACAGTGACTGATCCGGAAGATGGCGAGACCTTCACCATCGGCGGTCAGAGCGGCCCGCTGCACGACCCGACTGCCGTGCTGTATGTGCGCAAAAGCGACCTTGATCCGGTTACCGGCAAACTCAAGCCCGGCGTACCGATCGAACCGCTGGTGCTGCGCGCCGCCGCCGGCGACTGCCTGAGCGTGACCCTGGAGAACCGCCTGCCAATGGTCATGCCGGACCTGGCCAGCACCGCAGTGATGCATGGCATGGTCAAACGCAACCGCAATGACAGCGAGGGCGCTACCACCTTCAACAACAACCTGATGCGTCCGTCCAGCCATGTCGGCCTGCATGCGCAACTGCTGGCCTACGACATCACCAAGTCGGACGGGGTCAACGTCGGCCTGAACCCGGTGCAAACCGTACCACCACGCACCGGCAACAGTGGTGCCTACCCGAGCAAGGTCTACCAGTACTACGCCGGGCACCTGGAGCGCGAAGGCAAACCGGTCACCCAGACCGGCCGTTCGGTGGACAACATCAACACCACGGCCATCGAGTTTGGCGGCCTTAACCTGACCCCGGCGGATGTGATCAAACAACCGCAGAAAGGTCTGGTCGGCGCCATGAGCATCCTGCCGCAAACCGCGACCTGGACGGAGGATACCGCCAGCCGCGCCTCGGCCACGGTGCAGATCCCGGGCAGCAACGCCTACCGCGATTTTGCCCTGGTGTTCCAGAAGGCCTTGAACACCCGTTGGGCCAATGGACGACCTGTGGAAGGCATCGCTGCCGAAGGCAACGGCGTGCCGACCGATCCGCAGGACAACTCCAACATGGCCATCAACTACAAGACCGAGCCGCTGTGGTACCGCTTCGGCGTTGCACCGAACGCACCGTTCGGCCATGCCGATGGCAATGGCTGGGCGGATATTCCCAACGCCCACATGGCCTACAGCAACGCGCTGGTCGGGGGCGATCCGCAAACACCGGTGCTGTGGGCCAAGCCCGGGCAGGCACTGCGGACCCATGTGCTGATGCCAACCGGTGGCAGCCGTGGCACCACCTTCCAGCTCGATGGCCACCTGTGGCCGCTGCATAACTTCCTGCCGGAGAAGTCCGATGTCAGCGGTTACCCGATGGCCCAGCCCGGCATTGGCTCGGTGCGCTTCGGCTATAACCCGCAGGCGATGTACATCGGTGCCCAGGAGAGCGTGCTGCCGGCTGCGCACTTCAGCTTCATGGTGCCCAGCGCCGGCGGCGGCAATGCCGTACCGGGTGACTACCTGTTCCGCGACTACGCCGCCTACGGCAACGCCTCGGGCCTGTGGGGCATCTTGCGAGTAACGGACGAAACACCGCCGACTACACCGCCAGCGCAGTAAGGGAATAGGGGGAGCGTCATGAACAAGAAGAATCGACCGCTGTACCTGGGCTTGATGGCAGGGTTGACCCTGATGGGCCTGGGTATCAGCTACGAGAGCCTGTGGTGCGATCCGCGCAGCGAGGTGGCTGTCGAGAGCGATCCCCAGGCTCTGCACCGGCTCAGCCGCGACGGTGTCACCGTCGAGTTCGAGGCGAAGCCGCTGGGCAGTGACGGGGTGCTGACGGAAGGCGCATTCGCCAACGTGCTGTTCAAGGTCACCGACCAGAACAGCGGCCAGCCCCTTTCAGGTGTGTCGCCTGGCGCCTGGCTGGACCCGGCGTTGAGCGGCGATGCGGCCAAAGACCGCAGCAAAAGCTGCAAGGCACGGGTGGCACTGTTTCTCAAAAGCAGCATCGGTGCCCGGCCCTTGCTCGACCTCAACAGCTACTTTCTGCTGGTGCTGAACAAGGATGCGAGCCTGACCGTGATCGACCCGAATGTCTCGGTAGGCGGTGTCACCAGCACCCTGGCGCGCATCGAACTGCCCGGTGTGCCCATGGACTGGGTGGCCAGCAATGACGACAAGCAAGTGTTCGTGTCGATGCCCGAGCGCGGTGAAGTGGCGTTGATCGACACCTCAACCTTTCAGCGTGTGACCAATATCAATGCCGGCAAACAACCGCTGCGCGTAGCCCTGCAACCGGACCAGCGCTTGTTGTGGGTGGGCAACAATGCCAGCGATCCGGCGCACAGCGGCGTCACCGTGATCGATGTGCCCAGCCGCAAGACCCAGAAGTTCTTTGCTACCGGCAGCGGTCATCACGAAATCGCCTTCAGTGCCGACTCCCGTTACGCCTTTGTCAGCAACCGTGACAGCGGCACCCTGAGCGTGATCGACGCCAGCGAAATGCGCCTGGTAAAGACGCTCAAGGTAGGGCCGCATCCGTTGTCGGTGGCGTATTCGGCACTGTCGCAGGCGGTGTATGTGGCGGATGGCCGGGAAGGCAGCATCAGCGTTATCGATGCCCGCAGTCATGAGCTGCGGCACAAGATCCAGGGCCAGCAGGGCCTTGGGCCGATGCGCTTCAGCAGTGACGGGCGCTTCGGCATTGTGCTCAACACCCTGGAAAGCCAGGCCCTGGTGATCGACGCCAGTACCGACCAGCTGATTCACAGCTTGCCGGTCGCCGCCGAGCCCTACCAGCTGACCTTTACCAAAGCCTATGCCTACGTGCGCGGCCTGGCTTCGCCGAAGGTCACCATGATCAACCTGAGCAGCCTCGGCGAGGGTCACCAGCCGATCGTGCAGGGTTTCGAGGCCGGCCCGGCGGCGCCTCGCCAGGCGGGCGACCTGCCGTTGGCCCAGGGCCTGACGGTGGCCCGTGACGACAACTCGGTGTTCGTGGTCAACCCGGTCGACAACACCACCTACTTTTATGCCGAAGGCATGAACGCCCCGATGTCCGGGTACGCCAACCGCGGGCACAACGCCCGTGCGGCACTGGTCATCGACCGCAGCCTGCGCGAGGTGTCGCCGGGGGTGTACAGCTCGACCATCAAGCTGCCGGCGGCGGGTACCTTCGATGTCGCCTTCCTGCTTAACCAACCGCAGATCATCCACTGCTTCAGCACCGAGGTGGCCGCGTCACCGACCGCCAAGCACCGGCAGACGCCCCAGGTGGAGTTCATGCTCGACCCCAAGATGGTGCTGGAGGGCAGCACCTACACCGCACGTTTTCGCATCGTCGAAGGTAACGGCAGCCCCCGCAACGGGATCAAGGACCTGAACGTGCGCTACTTCCTGGCACCGTCGTCGCAACCCCGCGACAGCCGCGTGCACGAGGTGGGCGACGGCGTCTACGAAGCACAGCTTGAGCTGGCGCAAGCCGGTGCCTGGTACGTGCATGTGCAGGCGCCATCGCTGGGTACAGCCTTTGCCGAGAAGAACTACACCAGTTTGCGGGTACTGCCCGCTACCGCTCAACAAGCGTCCGACCTGGGTTCAAGGAGTGTGCGATGAATAGGCTCAATCGCTGCAAACTGTTCAGCCTGTGCCTGCTGGCCGCCAGTTGTGGCCTGGCTCAGGCCCATGGCGATCACGGCGACCATAGCGGTCACGGTGCACCGGCTGCCTTCCAGGAAAAAACCTCGGTGCGCTTTGCCGACGTCCAGTTGCTGGACCAGAACGGCATGCCGGTGCGCCTGGAAAAGGACCTGGTGTCCGACCACCTGGTGGTGATGGGCTTTATCTACACCAGCTGCACCACGGTATGCCCGGTGGTGTCGTCGATCATGGGCAAGGTGCAAAAGCAGCTGGGCGGGCGCGTGGGTGACGAAGTGCAACTGGTGTCGATCAGCGTCGATCCACAGCGTGATGACTCCAAGCGCCTGCAGGATTATGCCAAGGCGTTTCAGGTCGGCCCAGGCTGGAGCTGGCTCACCGGTTCGCCGTATGCGGTGACTGAAACCCTCAAGGGGCTCGGTAGCTTCAGTGCCAACCTCGCCGAGCACCCGCCGTTGATTCTGGTGGGCGACGGCCGCAGCGGTAAATGGACCCGATTCTACGGCTTTACCGACCCCGCGCTGCTGGTCAAGGAAATTGACCGTCTCAGCGCCCGCCGGGTGCACGCCAAGCACACGGCGATTGCCCAGGAGGTGCAACCATGAGCGCTGCCATTGTCCGCAAATCACCCATGCGCGTGCTCGACTGGTTGACCCTCGGGGCCTGCCTGTGGATCTTGAGCTCGGTGGCCTTTGCCCACGAAGGACACGCCCCGAAGGCAGCGCAAACGCCACAGGCGCCGCAAGGGGCGGTGACACCCACCACCGGCACCCATGATGCCCAGGCTTACTTCACCGATAGCCTGGTGCAGGACCAGAACGGCAACAGCCTGCGTTTTTACAGCGATGTGCTCAAGGATCGTGTGGTGCTGCTCAATGTCATCTTCACCCACTGCAACGACGCCTGCCCGCTGATCACCCGCAAGTTGCGCGAAGTGCGCGAGGCGCTGGGAGAAGAGGCGGCCAGCAAAGTCACCTTCGTTTCGCTGAGCAGCGACCCGACCAACGACACCCCGCAAGTGCTCAAGGCCTTTGCCGAGAAACAGGGGGTGGATGGACCGAACTGGCTGTTCCTGACCGGTGACAAGGCACAGATGGACCTGGTGCTGGCACGCCTGGGCCACTTGATTCCGAGCCCCGAGCAGCACTCCACGCAATTGATCGCTGGCGACGTGGCCAACAAGCGCTGGAGCAAGATACGTCCCGATGCACCGGCGCAAGCCATTGCCCAACGCCTGCAACTGCTGTCCCAGCCGTTGGCCGGACGTTGAGTACCATGAGACGTGCACTGCGTAGCGGGCCGCTGTTGCTGATGCTCGTCGTCAGCACCCTGGCCCAGGCCCTCGACCTGAGCCCGGCAGAGCTGGCCGGCAAGCGTCTGTACCGTGAGGGCCTTTCGAGCAGTGATGCCCAGGTGTCGGCACGCGTCGGCGCCGCCGACATGCTGGTGCCGGCCAGTGTCGTGCCCTGTGGCAGTTGCCATGGTGCCGACGGGCTGGGCCGCGCGGAGGGCGGTGTGCGTCCGCCGGTACTCAGCTGGCAGCGTCTGGCGCAGGGGCAAGGATTGCGCAGCGCCAATGGCCGGCGCTATCCGGCCTACACCGAGGCCAGTCTGGCCCGAGCGATTCAGGAGGGGCGGGACCCGGCTGGCAATCAGCTGGACCCGGCCATGCCGCGCTTTGTGCTGAGCATGGCCGACCAGCGCAACCTCAGCGCCTACCTCAAACGCCTCGCCGATGACCGTGATCCGGGCCTGACCGAGCAAACCCTGCGTCTGGGTACACTGTTGCCGGAACAGGGCCCCTTGGCGCCGTCGGCACGGGTAGTGGCCGCGGTGCTTAACGACCGTATCGATCAGCTCAATCGCCAGGGCGGAATTCATGGCCGTCAACTGCAATTGATCAGTATCGATCCGGGGCCAGACCAGGCCAGCGCCGAACAGGCACTCACGGAGCTGATCGAGCAACGCCAGGTGTTTGCCTTGATTGCCCCTTTGGCGCCGGCCCTGGAGTCGACACTGGCAAGCCGCCTGGAGCAGGCGCGCATTCCCATGATTGGCGCGGCGCTGACTGCCGGCCGTAGCGCGCAGATTTTTGACCCACTACCGGGGCTGGATGATCAGTTGTTGAGCCTGGCCGACTATGCCCAGGCCAACCTGGCGCTGCAGCAAGCCGCCACGCGCATCGTTTACACCGACCCGGCCCAGGCTGATCTCGCCCGGCAGCTTGCGCAGCAGTTGCAACACCGCGGTTGGCGCGAGGTTACGGCCGGGCCGCTGACGGAACAGGCAGTATCCGACCAGGCCATTTTCTACCTCGGCCAGGCCGAAGGCTTCGGCCAACTCATGGCGCAGTTGCAACAGGCAGGGCGCACGCCGTATCTGTTCGCGGCCGCCAACCAGGTGTCCAGCCAGCTTGCGCTGGTGCCTGAGGACTGGTCGCGGCGGGTGTTCCTGGCCTATCCCTTTGTCCCTGGTGACTGGACACCCGGTGGCAGCCAGGCGCTCCGCGAGATGCGCCAGCGTCAGGGGCTGGACGGGCGTCAGGGCGTTTTGCAAGTCAGCACATGGTGTGCGATGCAGTTGCTCAGCGATGCCCTCAAGCAGGCCGGGCGCGATGCCAGCCGCGAAAAGCTGATCACGGCGCTGGAGGGCCTGCATGATCTGCAAACCGGACTCACGCCACCGCTGAATTTCGGTCCTGGCCGCCGTCAGGGGCTGGCCGGGGCTCATGTGGTCACCCTGGAAATGCCCGGCCCGGTGTTCCTGCCGGTAGCCGACTACCGTCCTGTCGCCGAGGGGAATGCGCCATGAAGCTGCTCTGTCTGATGTTGTGCATGCTGGCTCTGCCGTTGTACGCGCAGGAGGCGCCGTTGGCGGCCCGGGTCAACGGCGTAGGCATCACCCAGTTGCGTCTGGAACGCTACTTTGCCGAATACCTGGAGGATCAGGGCAGGGCGCTGACCAGCATCCGCAACCCCAGCGTGTACAAACGTTTACGTGATCAGGCCCTGAACGACCTGATTGACCGTGAATTGCTGTGGCAGGAAGCCCAGCGCCAAGGGATCACGATCAGTGACAGCGTGGTCAACGCGCAGGTCGACCAGCTGCGCAAGGCGTTCGGCAACAGCCGCTCGTTCGAGCAACGCCTGGCCGATGCCGGATTCGACAGCGACAGCTTCGCCCAATACACCCGTCAGGAACTGGCCGCACAGCAAGTCTTCATGCAGGCCGCCCAGGTCGTTGAGCCAGACCCTGCTGAGGTTCGGGCTTTTTATCTGGCCAATCAGCAAGATTTGCAGAAGGTGCAGAACCAAACCGCAGACGCTTCTGTCGAAGAAGAGCAGGGGCTGGTTCTGGCCAAACGCGTCCTTATCGATCAGCAACAGTCGCAAGCACGGTATGCCTTGCTGCAGCGTCTTCGAGACGCCGGGCAGGTGCAACGACTTGACTGATCACTCACCTGACCCCCAATGTTGGGGATATCGGTAGGGGCAAAACGCCAGCTGGTCCCCGGGATTGGGGGAGGGGCCATGGCCCGTTTGCGTCTACTCTTAACAAATCAACGACATAGCACAGTTGAATGCGCCGTCTCTGGTCTGGCACGAAGCATGCGTAAGCCTGTACAAGGTCGCACTTCACCAGACCGGGAAACCGGGGCTGAAAGGCTGCAAGGAGTCGATCTTGGTTAACACAGTATTGGTAGTCGATGACGAACAGACCCTTGCGGGCAATATCCAGGCCTACCTGGATGCGCAAGGCCTGGACGTCCATGTTGCTCACGACGGGGCCAGTGCGATCGGTGAGGCCGAACGCACCCAACCTGAAGTGATAGTGCTCGATTTCCGCTTGCCCGACATGGAGGGGTTCCAGGTACTGGAGACTGTGCGCAAGACCAGGAACTGTCATTTCGTGCTGATCACCGCCCATCCGACCGCCGAGGTCCGTGAGCGAGCCAGCCAGCTAGGTGTCAGCCATATCCTGTTCAAGCCTTTTCCGCTCGCGGAACTGGCCCGCGCAGTCAACGACCTGATGGGCATCAAGCGCGAGGCCGGGCCTGAAGACAACACGGACACAGGGTTCGTTGAACGACGCCAGAGCAGGAGTGAAAGTTTTCCCCTGCAGTTGTTCGACGGTAGTTGGGTTCTGGCAGATCGCCGCCGCAGTGGCGCGAGGCCGCCGGATCCGGACGACGACCAACTGCTCACCGGGGAATAACGCGCGAGCAGACCTGAACATGGCTTGCCGCGCCCCGCGCTGGAGAGCAAGTCATGGAAACCGTGTCACTCGCTGTAGTCTGCACCCAGGGTAGTGCCCCTTTACCCTTCGGTCGCGAGTTGCTGGCACAGGCACGCGCCACCGCCGAACAGAGCGCCGAGCGCCTGATTGACACGCTGCAACGCTTGAGTGCTTCAAGCCCCGCTGATTTTGTCGCCCGTCTGGGTGTCACCCTGCATTATCCGGTACTCGACAGCCAGTCGCTGTTCGCCGCGACCCCGCTGTTTGACCGGGTCAGCCTGGCCCAGTGCCTGAAACGTGAATTCATCTTCCTTGAGCACAACGGCCAGGCCCTTGGCGTATTTGCCGACCCGTTCGATGCCGCCCGCCTGGCCTGGATCGACGAGTGCCTGCAAGGTGCGCCGCTGTACCTGGTCGAGGCCGCTGACCTCGCCGGGTTTCTCGCCCGCCACGAAGAAAGCTTTCATGCCGTCGATTCGCTGGACAACGAAAGCGAGGCGGTCAACGAACTCGACACCCTGCAAAGCCTGTCGCTGGCCAGCATCAGCGAAGACCAGAGCCGGGTCGTCAAACTGGTCAACTCCACGCTTTACGACGCGCTGAAAATGCACGCCAGTGACATCCACCTGGGTGTCACCGGCAATGGCCTGGTGATCAAGTACCGTATTGACGGCGTGCTCAACAGCATCAGCAAAGTCAGTGGCAGCGAGTTCGCCGAGCAGGTGATCTCGCGGATCAAGGTCATGGCCGAGCTGGACATCGGCGAAAAGCGTGTACCGCAGGACGGCCGTTTCAAGATTGGCATCAGTGCCCGGCAGATCGACTTTCGCGTGTCGATCATGCCCAGCATCTTTGGTGAAGATGCGGTGCTGCGGGTACTCGACAAGCAAGACCTGGCCGACCGGGTCAGTGGTGTGCAACTGCAGGCCCTGGGCTTCGAGGACCAGACCCTGCGCAGCCTGCGCCGCCTGGCCAACGAACCTTACGGGATGATCCTGGTTACCGGCCCCACCGGTAGCGGCAAAACCACCACCCTCTACGCCATGATCAGCGAGATCAACCACGGCGTGGACAAGATCATCACCATCGAAGACCCGGTTGAATACCAGCTGCCCGGCGTCCTGCAGATTCCGGTCAACGAGAAGAAGGGTCTGACCTTCGCCCGAGGCCTGCGCTCGATCCTGCGTCATGACCCCGACAAGATCATGGTCGGTGAGATTCGCGACCCGGACACCGCGCAGATCGCCGTGCAATCGGCCCTGACCGGTCACCTGGTGTTTACCACCATCCACGCCAACAACGTCTTTGATGTGATCGGCCGCTTCAGCCAGATGCAGGTCGATCCCTACAGCTTTGTTTCCGCCCTCAACGCCGTGCTGGCCCAGCGACTGATTCGCCTGGTCTGCCCGCACTGCGCCAGCCCCCATCACCCCAGCGAAGAAGAACTGAGCCTGTCGGGACTTGAAGCCGGGCAGGTGGGGGCCTACCGCTTTGTCCATGGCAGTGGCTGCGGCCAGTGCCGCGGCAGCGGCTATCGCGGGCGTACCGCAATCGCCGAGCTGCTGCACCTGGACGATGAGCTGCGGCAAATGATCGTCGAACGTCGGCCCCTGGCGCAGATCAGGGCCCTGGCCTGCCAACGCGGCCTGCGCCTGTTGCGCAGCTCGGCACTGGAACTGGTGCGCGATGGCCGGACCACCTTGGAGGAGATCAATCGTGTCACATTTGTCGCCTGATCGGTTTATCGCCGTACTCGGCGCCCAAGGTGTCGGCCTGAGCCAACGCCACGGGCAGGACCACCACTGGCTGGGCAGCCTGGGCTTCATCGCCGAACGCAGCCAGGCCGCCAACCTCGCACTGGACACGCTACACAGTCTGCTGGCCGAACAACGTTGCAAGGGTGCCGAACTGCAGTTGTTGCTGTCCGCACAATACTGCCGTTTTTGCCTGGTGCCCTGGAGTGCCGCCATCAACCGTCCGGCTGAGCTGCAGCACTATGCCCGCGCCTGTTTTGAGGCCCATTACGGCCAGAGCCTGGACGGCTGGCGCCTGGTGGTGTCGCCCGAGGCTGCCGGCGCTGCACGGATCGCCACCGCTGTGCCTGAGGCTTTGCTGCAACGCCTGCACGAACACTGCAGGGACCTGGGCCTGCGCCTGCGCTCGGTCCGCCCTTATCTGATGGCCGCCTATAACCGCTTTGCCGGGCAACTGGGCGAAAGCGACTTCCTCTTCGTGCTCGCCGAGCCGCAGCGCACTGTGTGCCTGTTGGCCCAGAACGGCGTATGGCAGCAGATCAGCACCCAGGGCGGCAGCGACAGCGACGCCGCCCTGCAAGCGCTGATCGCCCGCCAATGTGAACTCAACGCCAATGAGCGCGAACTGCCGGTGTTCCTGCATGCCCCCGGACGCCTGGAACAACCACCGGCACTGGACGGCGTGCAGCTTTGCGAACTGGACGGCGAGGCGGGCGATGTGCTGTGCCGCATGACCCGGGCGGTGGCCTGAAATGCGCCGCCTGGAACTGGACTTTCAGCCACGGCGCACGGCCCTTTCGGCCTGGGTGCTGCTGGCAGTCGGCGGCAGCCTGCTGGCGGGCGCGATTGCCCTGCAACAGGGGGTCAGCCAGCAACAGGTACAGGTATCCCGGCAACTGGAGGGGCTGGAACGGCAACTGGGCAAGCGCCCTGAACACACCACCTCGCTGACCCCGGCGCAAAGCCGTGAGCAAGCCGAGAAACTGGCACAGATGCGCAGTGTTTCGCAGCAGCTTCAGCGGCCGTGGGAACGCCTGTTCAACATGCTCGAAGCCTTGCCTCAGGACGATGTGGCGCTGCTGACCCTGACCCCCGACGCGCGTAAAGGCCAGGTTCGCATCAGCGCCGAAGCACGCGATCTGGAAGCCATGCTGGCCTTTCACAAACGCCTGGAAGCCAGTGGTGAGCTGAGCGATGTGTCGCTGCTCAACCACGAAATCATGGCCAAACAGCCTGAGCATCCGGTGCAGTTCAACCTGTCGGCGAACTGGGAGATCGGCCATGCACGTCCATAGCCTGATTCTGCATGAACGTGCCCGGCAGCTCGGCGTGGTTGGCCTGGCTGGCGGTGCGCTGGTACTGGTGGGCCTGCTGTACGGCGCCCTGGTGGTACTGCCGCAGTGGCAGCAACTGCAACAGCAGCAACAGCTGAGCGAGGAGGCTCAGGCCCAGTTGCAACAGTTCAAGCGTGGCGACCTGAAACTGCCACAAGTGCCGCAACATGAGCTTGAAGACTTCCACAAGCAACTGCCGGCGCAGCCGCAGGCCACGGTGGCCATCGACCGCATCTACAGCCTGGCCAAGGCCGAACGTATCAGCCTGGCGCGTGGCGAGTACGCCCTCGGCGTCGACCCCAAGACCCAACTGGCGCGCTACCAGATCCTGCTGCCGGTGCGTGGCAGCTACCCGCAGATCCGCCGCTTTGTGCATGCCCTGCTCGGGCAGTTGCCCGCGCTGGTGCTTGAGGACGTCGACCTGCAGCGCAAGAAAATCGGCGACAGCGAGCTGACCGGCCGCCTGCGTATGACCCTTTATCTGTCGAGGTCATGATGAACACTCAACGTCGCATGGCCTGGTTAGCGTTCTTCGGCACTGCCGCAGTGCTGGCCTGGGCACCCGATTACTTCTTCGACGACGCCGCCTCTGACGCTGAAGCTGTTGTCAGCCCCAAAGACAAGGCAGCAGTCGCTGCCGCCAAGGCTGGCGAACAGGTCGCCAAGCCTGCCGACCTGAGCCTTCGGGATCTGTTTCCGAGCAAAAGCTGGAAGCCGGCGGCCCAGCTCGCCACGGTCACAGAACAACCGGTTGCGGTACAGCCTGTTGCGCTGCCGCCTGCTGCGCCGGTGCTGCCATTCCAGTTCGTTGGCCGCCTGGATGATCGGGATGACCAACAGGTATTCCTGCAAAACGGCGAAAAGCTCTACGTCGTGCGGCGCGGCGACGTGATTGATGACACCTACCGGATCGAGCAGATCTCCGCCACGGAGCTGAGCCTGGTCTACCTGCCGTTGCACCTTTCCCAGACTCTGTCTGTAGGGAGCGCACCATGAAATCGTCCAGGCACTGCAATAAAGCGCCGTTCTTGATGCTTGCCCTCTGCGTCGCCCTGGGCGGTTGCGGGTCGACCAGCGTACGTAACGATGCCAAGGAGCTGATGGCCCAGGGGCAATACGAAGCCGGCATTGCCCAGCTCGAACAAGCCCTCAAGGAAGACCCGCGCGACATCGACCTGAACATCGCGGTGGTGCAGAGCCGCCGCCAGGCCGTCGAGGCCTTGCTCACCCAGGCCGACAGCGACCGCAGCCGCCATGACTTTGCCGGTGCGCGCATGGGCTACGGCCGGGTGCTGACCCTGGAGCCCAACAACCGCAGGGCGCAGGAAGGTGTGCGCCAGATCGAGCAGATACACAACATCGGTGAACGCGTCGCCCTCGGCCAGGCGGCACTGCGCAGCGGCGACCTGTTCGGTGCAGAACGGCACATGCGCGAGGTGCTCCAACTCGATCCCCAGAACGAAGGCGGCCTGGCCCTGCGCAAGGACATCGAACTGGTGCAGAGCCGTACCGCCCAGCCCAATCCGCAACTGCGCACCAAGCTGGAACGGCCGGTGACCCTGGAGTTTCGTGATGCCAACCTCAAGACCATCTTCGAGGTGCTGTCCCAGGTAGCGGGGCTGAACTTCATCTTCGACAAAGACCTGCGCCCGGACATGAAGGCCACCATCTTCGTCCGTGACGTGAAAATCGAAGACGCCGTGTCGCTGTTGCTGGACCAGAACCAGTTGCATCAGAAAGTGGTAAACGACAACACCTTGCTGATCTACCCGGACTCGCCGCAAAAGACCAAGGACTATCAGGAACTGGTCATGCGCACTTTCTACCTGACCAGCATTGATTCCAACACCGCGTTGAACATGGTCAAGACCATGCTCAAGACCCGTGATGTGTTCGTCGACGAGCGCCTCAACACCCTGACCATGCGCGACACCCCCGACGCCGTGCGCATGGCCGAGAAACTGTTGCAGTCGCAAGACCAGTCCAACCCGGAAGTGGTGCTGGAAGTGGAGGTGATGGAAGTGGCCCGCTCGCGGATTCTCGAGCTGGGCCTGCAATGGCCGAACACCTTCGGCGTGCTCAACGACGAGGGCAATCCGGTCAGTACCCTCGACCAGCTGCGCGGTATCAACTCCTCACGTATCAGCATCTCGCCAGCACCGCAGGCGAAGATCAACGCGCAGGACAATGACATCAATACCCTGGCCAGCCCGGTGATTCGCGTCAGCAACCGTGAGCAGGCGCGCATCCACATCGGTCAGCGGGTGCCGATCGTCAGCGCTACCTCGGTGCCGTCGACCCAGGGGCCTGTAATCACCGAGAGCATTACTTACCTGGACGTCGGTCTGAAGCTCGAAGTGACCCCGGTTGTGCACCTGAACAACGAAGTGGCGATCAAGGTCTCCCTTGAAGTGAGTAACGCCAAGCCGCTGGAGCCGACCCGCCAGGGCACCATTCCGGTCCAGGTCGACACCCGCAACGCCCAGACCAGCCTGCGTCTGCACGACGGTGAAACCCAGGTGCTGGCCGGGCTGGTACGCAACGACGAAGGCGCCAGCGGTAACAAGATCCCCGGTCTTGGCGACATTCCCGGTCTGGGCCGGCTGTTTGGCAGCAACCGCAACGACAAGAGCCAGTCGGAGCTGGTGTTGTCGATTACCCCACGCATCGTGCGCAACCTGCCGTACCAGAGCCCTTCGGACATGGAGTTCCCTACCGGTACTGAAACCAGCATGCAGATCCGTAACCTCAACCGCAATGTCGAGGTGGAGCTGGAACAACCCATTGCCGCTGTACCCACCGCTGCGAGGCCCTGAGCGATGAAACGGTCGATGGCAGGATTCAGCCTGATCGAAGTGATGCTGACCCTGGCGCTGCTCGGGTTGCTCGCCTCGATTGCCGCACCGCTGACCGAAACCCTGGTGCGCCGGGGCAAGGAACAGGAGCTGAAAACCGCGCTGTATCAGATCCGCGATGCCATCGACGCCTACAAACGCGCCTTCGACGCCGGCTATATCGAGAAATCGCTCAACGCCAGCGGCTATCCACCGAACCTGAACGTGCTGGTGGACGGCGTGCGCGATGTGCGCAGCGCCAAGGGGGCCAAGTTCTACTTCCTGCGGCGTATTCCGCACGATCCGTTCACCGTCAACAAACGCGACGACGACGGTGGCTGGGGCGTGCGCAGCTACGACAGTTCCGCCCAGAACCCACGCGACGGTGAAGACGTCTTCGACGTTTACTCCAAGGCGCGGGGCAAGGGCCTCAACGGTATAGCCTACGGGCAGTGGTGACTGGCATGAAACGCAACCAGGGGTTTACGCTGATTGAGTTGCTGGTGGTGATGGCGATCATCGCCACGCTGATGACCATCGCCATGCCGCGCTATTTCCAGAGCCTGGAAACCTCGCGCGAAGCCACCTTGCGCCAGAGCCTGGCGGTCATGCGCGAAGCCCTGGACCACTACTACGGCGACACCGGCCACTATCCCGAGTCGCTGGAGCAACTGGTCGAACAACGTTACCTGCGCAGCGCGCCGCTCGATCCGATCACCGAACGCCGCGACCTGTGGCAGGTGGTGGCGCCACCGGAAGGGGTGGCAGGGTCTGTCGCCGACATCAAGAGCGGTGCAACCGGGAGGGCGCGTGATGGCAGCCTCTATGCCGAGTGGTAGCACTGCCGAGGCAGGCTTCACCTACCTGGGCGTGCTGTTGCTGATCGCCGTGTCAGCCATCGCCCTGAGCTCGACCGTCACCCTGTGGTCAACCCAGGCCCTGCGCGAGCGTGAACGTGACCTGCTCTGGGTGGGCACCCAGTACGCCCAGGCGTTGCGCAGCTACTACCGCAATTCGCCGGGCCTGGCCCAGTACCCGCAGACCCTCGACGAACTGCTCGAAGACCCGCGCTACCCGAACGTCAAGCGTCACCTGCGCAGGCTTTACCCCGACCCGATCACCGGCAGTGACGACTGGGGTCTGGTGCGTTCGATCGACGGGCGCATCACCGGGGTCTACAGCCGCTCGGTGCAGGCACCCATGAAGCAGACCGGTTTTGCCGCCCAGTGGTCGGACTTCGAGGGCCTGACCCATTACGCCGACTGGCAGTTCGTCGCCGAAAAAGCCTTTGCCGAAACGGCTGCCGGGGCACAGAAGAGCCTGGCTCAGGGGGTGGGTCAATGAACCGCCAACTGACGGCTTGCGCCCTGGCCCTGGTGCTGTTGGCCGGCCCCCCCCCCCGGGGGGGGGGGGGCGGGCGGGTGGGGGGTTTAGGGGGCCACCCCCATTGGGCCCACGGGGGCGGCGGGGATTAGACCGTTTGCCCGCGGGGGGGGGGCCACCCCCCCCCCCACCCGCGGGGTGGCCCCGGGCCCGGGGGGGGGGGGCCCGCCCCCCCCGGGGGGGGGCCCGAGGACGAGATGATGGGCTTTATCGTCGACAACACCATTTCGCACATCGGTCACGACTTCTATTACAGCTTTGCCGAGCGGCTGCGTGCCACCAGCCGCCTGGATTTCAACCTGGTGGTACGCGAACGGCCGGACGCACGCTGGGGCAGCCTGGTAACGGTCGAGTACGAGCAACGTTTGATCTACAGACGCTTTTTGCCACCCAACACTACCGAGCTGAAGGACGCCGCCTATGAAGCGGCTGACCTGGTCAGGGCGCAGATCGCCCAGCGCAAGCTGCAGATGCTGCTGCAAGACACCACCGATCTAGAGAGGGACGAGCTATGAACAACAACAATACCTGTCGCCTGGCCTCCCTGGTGCTGCTGGCTGCCCTGGGCAGTCAGGCGGGTGCCACCGAACTGGTGTACACCCCGGTCAACCCGGCGTTCGGCGGCAACCCGCTCAATGGCACCTGGCTGCTCAACAACGCCCAGGCGCAAAACGACCACGAAGACCCGGCGATCAAAGACCGGGCCTCGGCCTTTGCCAGCACCTCGGCACTGGAGCGCTTCACCAGCCAGCTTGAGTCACGCCTGCTGTCGCAACTGCTCACCAACATCAATAACGGCAACACCGGCAGCCTGCAAACCGATGCCTTCCTCATCAATGTCATCGACGACTCTGGCGCGCTGAGCATACAGATCACCGACCGGGCAACCGGGGAAGTTTCCGAAGTGCAGGTGAACGGCCTGAATCCATAAAGGGATGCGGTCAACGGGGAGAGATAAAATGAAAAGAATTCTGACCGCACTGCTGATACTGGCCACCTTGCAAGGTTGCAGCCTGCGCGAGCCGATGTCCGCCGAGCAAGACGGCGAAACGCCGACCCTGACGCCGCGCGCGTCGACCTACTACGATCTGCTCAACATGCCGCGCCCCAAAGGTCGGCTGATGGCCGTGGTGTATGGGTTCCGCGATCAGACCGGGCAATACAAGCCGACTCCGGCAAGCTCCTTTTCCACCAGCGTGACCCAGGGCGCAGCGAGCATGCTGATGGACGCCCTGCAGGCCAGTGGCTGGTTTGTGGTGCTGGAGCGTGAAGGGCTGCAGAACCTGCTGACCGAACGCAAGATCATCCGCGCCTCGCAGAAAAAGCCCGACACCCCGGTGAACATCCAGGGTGAACTGCCACCGTTGCAGGCGGCCAACCTGATGCTCGAAGGCGGGATCATCGCCTACGACACCAACGTGCGCAGCGGCGGGGAGGGCGCACGCTACCTGGGCATCGATATCTCCCGTGAGTACCGGGTCGACCAGGTTTCCGTCAACCTGCGGGCCGTCGATGTACGCAGCGGTCAGGTGCTGGCCAATGTCATGACCAGCAAGACCATCTACTCCGTCGGGCGCAGTGCCGGGGTGTTCAAATTCATCGAGTTCAAGAAGCTGCTGGAAGCCGAGGTGGGCTACACCACCAACGAACCGGCCCAGCTGTGTGTGCTGTCGGCCATCGAATCGGCGGTTGGTCACTTGCTGGCACAAGGCATCGAACGGCGCCTGTGGCAGGTGGCGGGGGATGGCAGCGGCGATAACGAAGTGCTGAACAAGTACCTGAGTCAGTACCAGGCGCAATGAGACGGGGGGGAGGGGCGAGCGGGCGCTCCGACTTGCACGCAAACAACGATGACGCGGTGATACTGCTATACCCCGGCGTCTGCTTCGCCGGCAAGCCTGGCTCCTACGGATTCACACCGCCATCCTGTAGGAGCGAGGCTTGCCCGCGAACAACGATGACGCGGTGATACTGCTATACCGCAGCGACTGCTTCGCCGGCAAGCCTGGCGCCTACGGGGTAGTCCCCACCTAGTGCGACGGGCAGCCGTGTTCCTTGACCACCCGCGTGGTCGACGCCGGGTACGTCAGCAGCTTCTGCGCAGCCCGTGGCGGTCGCTTCACCAGTTCACCACCACAGTTCGGGCACTTTCCCTTCAGCTGTTGCTCACTGCAGTCCTTGCAGAACGTGCACTCAAACGAGCAGATCAACGCATCCTGGCTGTCACCGGGCAGGTCGCGGTCGCAGCATTCACAATTGGGGCGCAATTCGAGCATGGTCGGCTCCTCGCTCAGGGGCGATAAAGATGGGCATGGCTGGCACGGTACAACGCCGACTCGGCAAAGCCGTCGCTGGCCAGCACATGGCCGACGAGAATCAGCGCGGTACGGCGAAAGCCCTTGGCCTGTACCTGCCGGACAATACCATCAAGGGTGTCGAGCACCCAGTCCTGATCGGGCCAGGTCGCGCGATGGACCACAGCAATCGGGCAGTCACCGCCGTAGTGCGGGCGCAGTTCCTCGACGATCCTCTCCAGATGCTTGACCCCCAGGTGAATCGCCAGGGTCGTGCGGTGGCGGGCCAGGTCGGCCAGTTGCTCTCCGGCAGGCATCGGTGATTTGTCGCCGTAACGGGTGAGGATTACGGTCTGGGCGATGTCCGGCAGGGTCAGTTCACAGCCGAGCAGGGCGGCACTGGCGGCCACCGCAGTAACGCCAGGGACGATTTCGTAGGGAATACCCAGCTCGCGCAGGTAACGGATCTGCTCACCAATGGCGCCATACAGGCTCGGGTCGCCGCTGTGCACGCGGGCGACATCCAGTCCCTGTTGGTGAGCAAGCTGCATGGCGTCGATGATTTGTGCCAGGTGCAGCTCGGCGCTGTTGATGACGGTCTGGGCGCTGTGCCCTTCCAGGACGGCGGCGGGTACCAGCGAACCGGCATAGATGATCACCGGGCAGCGATGAATCAGGCGCTGGCCCTTGACGGTGATCAGGTCCGGATCGCCGGGACCTGCGCCGATGAAGTAGACAGTCATGGGAAATCCTAGGAGAGAAAGCGGGAATTATCGGCCAAACCGGGGGCTTGTCGCCAATGCCAGGCTGGCATCGCTGAGCAGGGTGCGGGTAACGCACAACTGCGCAGCGCCTGTGAGGTGCTCGGCCAGGGCCAAGGCCGCGCTTTCGGCAACGCCATAGCAACCGGTGTGCTGGTAGGACACCGTAGACCGATGGCTCAATTGCTGCTCGAAAGCAGCCAGTTGGGGTACGGAAAAGAACAGCAGGGGTACATTGAGTTGCCGGGCCAGTTGCTGCAGCCCGGGCTCATGCTGCTTGAGATCGATACTGGCAAGGCCCGCGACGGCTGCCTGTGGCAGGTCGTGGGCCTTGAGGGTCTGCTCCAGCAAGCTGGCCAGCGTTTCCACCGGACAACCTCGTCGGCACCCCAGGCCGACGAACAATTGCACGGGCTTCAGGCCTGGCTCGGACGACGGAACAGCCAGGCGCTGATCAGGCCCAGGGCCAGCCAGAACGCGGCGTTGGTCAGCAGGGAGGCAACCTTGAACTCGGCTTCCAGGGCTTCTGGTGCCAGCATTTCATGAACCTCCGGCTGCGGCGCGCCGATCACATGAGGCACCACCAGCAGCACCACGCCCAGCGCTTTGAACAGCCAGTTGTGGGCGAACGCGATCAACCCCAGCCCGGCTGCGGTGGCGGCTGCGGTGCCTACCCACCAGGCCTGGCGTTGGGCCAGATCGGCGGCAGCGGTACCCGGCAACTCCGGTGGCAGGCCCAGGGTTGGCGCCAGGCAGAACACGGCAAAACCGCCCAGGCCCCACAGGGCACCGCTGATGACTGTTTTTGGTGCGCGCAGGGTGTACAGCGCGGCGAGGATCAGGGCAAAGCCGACGGCGACCACCAGGTTGCCACCGGTGGTCGAGAGCACGCGCTGCCAGCCATCTTCCGGCGACCAGGCTTCGCTGTCGTGGTGGTGGTCGGCGGCAACCCCTGGCGCATGTTCGTGCGCCTCTACCGCCGGGGCTGCGCTTTCATAGGTTTCGGCCTGAAGAATCAGGGGGGCAACCCAGAAGCTTTGCAGCAGGGTCAACAACAGGGCCGCCAGCAGGCCGGCAAACCCTGCGGTACGTGCAATACGCTTGATCATCGGACGGCACTCAGTGGCAAGGGAAGGCGGCGCTGTGGCGGGTATCGTGCGCAGCGTTGTGCACGGCTTCGATATGCGAGAAACCGGCGAAGTAGACCAGGCACAGGCCCAGCAGCGAGGCACCGACGGCAACCAGCAGGCGCTGGCTGAGGCTGGAAGGGGTAACAGCAGAGTGACTGGCGGTGGTGATAGGCATGGCGCTTTCCTTTTGGTGTTGTCAGCAACAGGCAAGCGCAGGAAACCCCTGCACGAACTTCGCCCAGGGGTTGCAACAGCGCCCGCCCACCGCGGGTTTGTCAGATCAGTGTCGGGCCGGTCTCCGGGCTGATGAGGGCGAGCAGGTGCTCCGCCAAAGGCGCCTCCTTCCCATGCCGGACTGCAGGCACAGTGGTTCAGACGCTTTTCTCACTTACCGTTGCGGGGGCAGCACCGGACTTGTCATGCCGCACGTGTAGCAGCGCATGACGCACCGGTTTCCCAGTTTCACCCATTGAAGGGCACCCAAACGAATGGCGCTAGCAAATCACGGGCGAGCGCAGGCGTCAATCGTGACAGCAGTTGACCGCTTACCGGGCACTGCGTAGCCTTGCGCTTTCGAGGTTCTTCGGCGCTGGCCGAAGCTAAGACGGGAACGCGGTCAAAGCCGCGGCTGCCCCCGCAACTGTAAGCATTGAAGCGTTCGACACAGCCACTGCGTCCCTGCGGGAAGGCGTCGTTCAACGGGCCCTGTGCCTGTGCAATGCAAGCCAGGAGACCTGCCTCGATCAGTTTCCGACATAAACCGGGCGGGGTGATCCGGTGGCGAACGCGCCCAGGTAATGCTGCCTGAGGCTCTCGTCCCGCATGCCCGCCATCCTGCCAAGGGCATCGACGACATGAAAACACTGGCAAAACTCCCCGTCACCATCGTGACCGGCTTTCTCGGCTCGGGTAAAACCACGCTGCTGCGGCATATGCTCGACAATGCCCAGGGCCGCCGCATTGCGGTGATCGTCAACGAATTCGGCGAGCTGGGCATCGACGGCGAAATCCTCAAGCAATGCAGCATCGGCTGCACCGAGGAAGAGGCCAACGGCCGCGTCTACGAGCTGGCCAACGGCTGCCTGTGCTGCACCGTACAGGAAGAGTTCTTCCCGGTGATGCGCGAACTGGTGGCCCGTCGTGGCGACCTCGACCACATCCTGATCGAAACCAGCGGCCTGGCGTTGCCAAAACCGCTGGTTCAGGCGTTCCAGTGGCCGGAAATCCGCAATGCCTGCACGGTTGACGCGGTCATCACCGTCGTCGACAGCCCGGCCGTGGCCGCTGGCACCTTCGCCGCTTACCCCGAGCAGGTCGATGCCCAACGCAAGCTTGACCCGAACCTGGACCACGAGTCGCCGCTGCATGAGCTGTTTGCTGACCAGCTGGCCAGTGCCGACCTTGTGGTGTTGAACAAGGCCGACCTGATTGCTGCCGATGACCTGGCCAAGGTCCGTGCCGAAGTGCAGGAAGAGCTGCCGCCAGCGGTCAAGGTGATCGAAGCCAGCAGCGGTCGCCTGCCGCTGGAAGTGCTGTTGGGCCTGGGCGCCGAGTCCGAGGCGCACATCGATGGCCGCCGCACGCACCACGATTCGCACCTCGACGACGATGATCACGATGATCATGACCACGATGCGTTCGACTCGATCTCCATCGAGCTGCCTGAAGCCGACGAAAGCCTGCTGCTTGATGCCCTGACCCAACTGGTGGTGCAGCACGGCATTCTGCGGGTCAAAGGCTTTGCCGCGATCCCGGGTAAACCGATGCGTTTGCTGATTCAGGGTGTAGGCACCCGTTTCGATAAACACTTCGATCGCGCCTGGCGCAGCGAAGAGCCGCGCACCACGCGCCTGGTGCTGATCGGCCAGGAACTGGATGCGCTGCAACTGGAAGCGAGCCTGCGCGCCGCCCTGGGCGCTTGATCCATGCACCTGCTGCGGACCCAACCCGGTGGTTTTGTACCGGACGACAGCATTGCCGACCTCGGCCAGACCCCGGCCGAGCTGGTAATTCTCTGCAGCGGTGATTCGCACCTGGCACTGCTGGCCGAAACCGCCCAGCAGTTGCCCGAGGATTTTCCCAGCCTGCGTCTGGCCAACCCGATGCAGGTGCAAAACCATGCCTCGGTCGACCTGTATGTCGACGAGGTACTGCGTCACGCCAAGGTGATTCTGGTGTCGCTGCACGGCGGCGTTGGCTATTGGCGCTATGGCGTCGAGCAGTTATTGGAGCTGGCGGCGCGTGGCGTGCAGTTGATTCTGGTGCCGGGCGACGACCGACCCGATCCGGAGCTCACCCGCCTGAGTACTGTGGCCCCGGCGCAGGCCGAGCGGCTCTGGCACTTTTTGCGCCAGGGCGGCAAGGCCAATGCGTTGAACCTGTTCAACTGCCTGGCTAGCCAGTGGCTGCAGCGCGACTACCCCTGGAGCGAGCCGCAACAGCTGCCGCGTACGGCGGTGTATCACCCGCGCAAGGCTAGCGCCGAACTCGCCGACTGGTATGCAGACTGGCAGGTCGAGCAACCGGTGGTGCCGATACTGTTCTATCGCTCGCACCTGCAGGCGGCCAATACGGCTTTTATCGACACATTCTGCGAGCGCTTGCAGCTTGCCGGGCTCAACCCGCTTCCCATCGCGGTCGCGAGCCTCAAAGAGGCCGGTTGCCTGAGCCAGGTAGAAGACTGGCTGGACCAGGTCGACGCCGCGCTGATCATCAACACCACAGGCTTTGCCCAATCCAGCCCCGAACAACCGCACCTGCGGCCGTTTCGCCGGGACATTCCGGTGCTGCAGGCGATTTGCGCCCAGGACAACGAACCCGGCTGGGCCGCCAGCGAGCAGGGCCTTGGTGCTCGTGACCTGGCCATGCATATCGTGTTGCCGGAGCTGGACGGGCGCATCATCACCCGGCCGGTCAGCTTCAAGGACCTGGCCTGGCGCAGCGAGCGCAGCCAGTCGGACGTGGTCTGCTATCGCCCGCATGCCGAGCGCATGGATTTTGTCGCCGAGCTGGCGCGGCGCTGGTGTGCGCTGGCGCATCTGCCCAATGCGCAGAAACGTGTGGCCTTGATCCTGGCCAACTACCCGACCCGCGACGGCCGCATCGGCAACGGTGTCGGCCTTGATACCCCCGCGGCGGCGTTGAACATTCTGCGGGCATTGAAGGCGCAGGGTTATCCGCTGAGCGAGTTGCCCGACAGCGGCACGGCTCTGATCCAGGCACTGCTCGGCGGTGTCAGCAACGACCTGGACAGCCTCGACCAGCGCCCCTGCCTGCAAAGCATGGCCCTGGAGGACTACCAACGTGCCTTTGCCGCGTTGCCCCAGGCCAACCAGCAGGCCGTACTGGAACGTTGGGGGCATCCCGAGCAAGACCCGATGTTCCGCAGCGGACGAATGATGGTCGCCGGTCTGCGCTTTGGCCTGACGTTCGTCGGCATCCAGCCTGCCCGTGGTTACCAGTTGGACCAGAGTGCGGTCTACCACGACCCGGATCTGGTGCCGCCGCACGGCTACCTGGCGTTTTATTTCTGGCTGCGCCATGGCTTTGCCGCCGATGCACTGATACACGTAGGCAAGCACGGCAACCTGGAATGGTTGCCGGGCAAAGGTGTCGGCTTGTCTGCCCAATGCTGGCCGGATGCACTGATCGGGCCGCTGCCCAACATCTATCCGTTTATCGTCAACGACCCGGGCGAGGGCGCCCAGGCCAAACGGCGCACCCAGGCAGTGATCATCGATCATTTGATGCCGCCGCTGACCCGCGCCGAAACCTATGGCCCGCTGCGTCACCTGGAGGCCCTGGCCGACGAGTACTATGAGGCCCAGTTGCTCGACCCGCGTCGAGCGCGCGAACTGCAACGGGACATTCTGGCACTGGTGCGCGATAACCATATCGACCGTGAGCTGCAGCTTGAGGGGGCGCTGGATGACGCCGCCGTATGGTTGCCGCGCCTGGACACCTACCTGTGTGACCTCAAGGAGTCGCAGATTCGCGATGGCCTGCATGTGTTCGGTGAATCACCGGCCGGCCGCTTGCGTATCGATACTTTACTGGCCCTGTTGCGCGTAGAGCGCGGCGATGGCCGTGGTACCAATGCCAGCCTGCTGCGGGCTTTGGCTCGCGCGCTGCAACTGGGCTTTGACCCGCTTGACTGTGACCTTGGCCAGCCTTGGCAGGGCCCGCGCCCGGCAATGTTGCTAGCGCAGGACCCTGCGCTATGGCGAACAATGGGCGACACCCGTGAACGCCTGGAGACACTCGCTGCCGAGCTCATCGAGCAAACCGTTAACGGCGGCGCGATCCTGCCCGATGCGCCGTTGTGGGGCGATGCCCGTGCGGTACTTGAGGGCTTGCAGCAACATATTGCGCCCCAGCTGGATGCCTGTGGCCCTGCGGAGCTTGCCGGTTTGTCGGCGGCCCTGCAGGGCCGCTTTGTTCCGGCAGGGCCCAGCGGCGCACCGAGTCGCGGGCGCCTGGATGTGCTGCCAACCGGCCGCAACTTCTATACCGTCGATGTCCGCAACCTGCCGACCACCACGGCATGGCGCATCGGTTTTGCCTCGGCCAACCTGATTCTGGAGCGTCATCTGCAGGATCACGGTGATCACTTGCGCCAGTTAGGCCTGTCGGTGTGGGGCACGGCGACCATGCGTACCGGCGGTGACGATATCGCCCAGGCCATGGCCCTGCTCGGCGTGCGCCCGGTGTGGGCCAGTGGAAGCCAGCGCGTCGATGACTTTGAAATTCTGCCCCTGAGCCTGCTGGACCGTCCACGGGTGGATGTGACGTTGCGTGTTTCGGGGTTCTTCCGTGATGCCTTTGGCAACCTCATCAAACTGTTCGATGCAGCGGTCCAGGCCGTGGCTGCATTGGACGAGCCGGACGACCTCAACCCGCTGGCTGCCCGCGTGCGCAGCGAACGTGCCGAGCTGGAGCGTCAGGGCGTAAGCCAGGAACAGGCGGCGCGTCAGGCGGGCTGGCGGATATTCGGGGCAAAACCCGGGGCCTATGGCGCCGGCGTGCAGAATGCTATCGACGGGCACCTGTGGAACGAGCGCAAAGACCTGGCCGAGGTCTACCTCAATCATGGTGGCTATGCCTATGGCGCTGCAGATGAGGGTACACCGGCACGGGCCGATTTCGCCCGGCGCCTGAGCCAGGTTCAGGCGGTTATTCAGAACCAGGACAACCATGAGCATGACCTGCTCGACTCCAACGACTACTACCAGTTCCAGGGCGGCATGCTGGCTGCCGTGGAAAGCCTGGGCGGTACTCGCGTAGCCAGTTATCACGGCGATCACAGCCAGCCGGACCGGCCACGTATACGCACGCTCAAAGAAGAGCTGAACCGCGTGATCCGTGCCCGAGCGCTCAACCCCAAATGGATCGACGGGGTCAAACGCCATGGTTACAAAGGTGCCTTCGAACTGGCCGCGACCGTCGATAATCTGTTCGCGTTCGATGCCACCACGCATTTGATCGATGACCACCATTACCAGTCGCTGGCCGAGGCTTATGTACTCGATGGCCCGACCCGTGACTTTATCCGCCAGCATAATCCTCAGGCCTTGCGTGATATTACCGAGCGCCTGCTTGAAGCGCAGCAGCGCGGCCTGTGGGAGGCACCCGGTGCTTACCGGGAGGCCTTGGAAGAGCACCTGCTGGACGGCGAAGAAGAGAACTGAGATGACTGAACCCGTACATTTCCCCCTGTCTGCCGTGGTCGGCGCCGATGAGCTGAAACTGGCCTTGTGCCTCACGGCCATTGATCCGAAGATCGGTGGCGTACTGATCGAAGGGCCTCGAGGCATGGCCAAGAGCACGCTGGCTCGCGGGCTGGCGGATCTGTTGGGTGAAGGTCCCTTCGTCACACTGCCACTGGGTGCCAGTGAAGAACGCCTGGTCGGCACTCTCGATCTGGATGCCGCGCTGGGGCAGGGCAAGGCACAGTTCTCGCCCGGTGTACTGGCCAAGGCCGATGGCGGCGTGTTGTACGTCGATGAGGTCAATCTGCTGGCAGACCCGTTGGTCGACCTGCTGCTGGATGTCGCCGCCAGTGGCACCAACCGCGTCGAACGTGACGGTATCTCCCACCGTCACAGCGCTCGTTTCGTATTGATCGGTACCATGAACCCGGAAGAAGGCGAACTGCGTCCGCAGTTGCTCGACCGTTTCGGTCTCAATGTCGCCCTTGAGGGGCAACCGGAACCGCAGGCACGCGGGATGATCATTCGGCGGCGTCTGGATTTCGATGCCGACCCGCAGGCGTTCTGTCAGGCGTGGGCCGGGGCACAACAGCAATTGCGCGTCCGCTGCCAGGGTGCGCGCGAACGCCTGACGCAGATTGCCCTGGACGATCATGCCCTGGCGCAGATCACCGAGCGCTGCTTTGCCGCAGGTGTCGATGGCGTGCGCGCCGACCTGGTCTGGCTGCGTGCCGCCCGGGCCCATGCGGCCTGGCGCGGTGGGATCGCTATCGAAGCGCAGGATATTGACGCAGTCGCTGATTTTGCCCTGCGTCACCGGCGCCGCGAAACGCCTCAATCGCCGCCGCAGCGCTCGGCCGAACCACCACAGGGCGGCGATGCTGGCAGCACGCAACAAGGCCAGGGTGCCTGGGGCGAAATGCCTCCAGAGGCCACAGCGACCGGGGCCCGGCGCGAGGTGCCGAACTGGGCAAAAAAGCCCTGAGCATCCGTCGGTCGCAGACAACGGATGCCAAGCCTCGGGCAGGCGCGATCAAGCAGGGGCAGCGCGGGCGTGCCCGCGAGGCCGAGCAGGGCAAGGTAGCGTGGCCGGCCACCTTGCTCAAAGGCCGCCCGACGCAGCGCCGTCACCTGTGCTGGCAGCAACGCACGGCCAGCGCCAATGAACTGTGGCTGGTGATCGTCGATGCCTCGGCGTCTACCCGTCGCTATCAGGCCTTGAGCCAGGCCAAGGGCCTGTTGGCCAGCTTCTTTGATCACGCTTATCGCCAGCGCGCACGGCTGACCTTGCTTACCGCCAGCGGTAATGCACCACGTTGGCAGCGTCATGGCCTGAAAGCCTCAATGGCTTTGCAGCCCTGGCTTGAAAACCTCGGGGCAGGTGGGGGGACTCCGCTACTCGCCGCCCTTGAACAGGCACGGCATTGGCTGCTGGCGCGCCAACGGCGTCATCCGGATGAACAGCAACGTTGCCTGGTACTGACCGATGGTCGATTGAAGGCCTGGGAGCCACTACTGCCGTTGCCGTGTCCGAGTGTACTGGTGGACATGGAGTGTTCGCCGGTGCGATTAGGGCGTGCACGGTTATTGGCGCAGCAGTTGGAGGCCGACTACCGTTCAATTGAAAGTTTCAAGGTTTTAATTAATTAAGCCGCGCGCGCAACATGCTGTTGGCAATACTGCGGCTATGTGTCGCAGCCATATAAATGTAACAACTTAATTGCCTGGTACGCACCGTGACTCGGTGCGCAACCATTGGCAATTGAAGTACTGCCACGCTTTATGCTGGCATCGACCAGGGTTGCAGAGCGCACCCTTGTTTTTTCAATTCGGCACGCATTTCTTCAATCAGGCTGGCCAGTTGCGCAGGATCGGAGTAGGTGCTGCTTGGCACTTGCTTGCTGCCAATGCGCGTGCTGGTCCGGTCGATCACTGTCAGGCTTAGTTCACCCGTGCCGTTCGGCGAGTCCCAGGCAACACACTGGAACGGTTCGAAGGCGTGGTCGGCAATCAGCAGTGCTTCGTTGACACGGAGCGGGGCGTTCATGGGTTCGGTCTCTCTGTGGGCCAAACAAGATAATTAACAACCGCGTTGGCGGTGGGTTACTTGTACTGATGCACGCAGCACCGGGGTAAGTCACAACAAAACGAAACTTTTTTCACATGTCGCAAAAAGTTGTAACACTTGGCGGCTGTGACGCTGAAAGTTAAAAAAGATTCCCGGCTGCTATCGCATGTCATTGCTTTACTGACAGACGGTACTGGGCGTTTGACGCATCGTTGCTACTGTTACAAACGGGTCCGCCAACTTGCTGTTTCTATTAAAAATCCATCAATTGGCGCCAAGGAAAGGTCATGCTTGAGCCTGCATCCAACCGCCGCCTGCTGATCGTCGATCCTTGCGATGATTGTCATCGTTTATTACCGGGCCTGCGCAATGTCGGCTGGGATGTTCACAGCTGTACATTGGCCTCTGCCCTGGAGCATCCCTGTGATGTCGGCTTGCTGCGCCTGCAGGCGTCACACCTCAAGCATCCGGATGCGGTCAAAGACCTGATCAAACGCAGCAAAACCGAGTGGATCGCCGTACTCGGCGCCGACGAACTGCGCATGCAGAACGTTGGCGACTTCGTCTGTGAATGGTTCTTTGATTTCCACACCCTGCCATTTGACGTGTCGCGGGTGCAGGTCACCATCGGGCGCGCATTCGGCATGGCGCGCCTGCGTGGCAAGGGTACCGTGCACGTCGATGAGGCCGATCATGAGCTGCTGGGTGACAGCCGCCCTGTTCGCGAGCTGCGCAAATGGCTCAGCAAGCTTGCGCCGACCGAGTCGCCGGTGCTGATCCGCGGCGAAAGCGGGACGGGCAAGGAGCTGGTGGCGCGGACCCTGCACCGCCAGTCACAGCGACGGGACAAACCCTTTGTGGCGATCAATTGCGGCGCAATGCCGGAGCACCTGATCCAGTCCGAGCTGTTCGGCCACGAAAAAGGCGCTTTTACCGGTGCCCACCAACGCAAGATCGGCCGTATCGAGGCGGCCAACGGTGGCACGTTGTTTCTCGATGAAATTGGTGACCTGCCGCTGGAGCTGCAAGCCAACCTGCTGCGTTTCCTTCAGGAAAAACACATCGAACGGGTGGGCGGCAGCCAGCCGATTGATGTTGATGTGCGGGTACTGGCTGCAACCCACGTCGACCTGGAGCAGGCCATTGCCCGTGGCCGCTTTCGCGAGGACCTGTATTACCGGCTGAATGTCTTGCAGGTGGTTACTGCACCGTTGCGTGACCGGCATGGCGATCTGTCGATGCTGGCGAATCACTTTGCTCATTTCTACAGCCTGGAAACCGGACGGCGCCCTCGCAGTTTCAGCGAAGACGCGTTGATGGCGATGGGCAAACATGACTGGCCGGGCAATGTGCGCGAACTGGCCAACCGCGTGAGGCGGGGCCTGGTGTTGGCCGAAGGCCGGCAGATCGAGGCGCAGGACCTGGGGTTGCACAGTCAGAATGCATTTGTGCCCAGCATGGGAACGCTTGAAAACTACAAGCACCTGGCCGAGCGCCAGGCGTTGTGTGATGTGCTCAACCGGCACAGTGACAATTTGAGCATTGCCGCCAAGGTGCTGGGTATTTCCCGGCCCACGTTCTACCGGTTGTTGCACAAGCATCAGATACGGTGAACGTTTGGTTGTTTGATAGGCTGAGGCTGTGAGCGTCGCCACATCAAATGGATAAGCTCGCCAACCCAACCCAACCCAACCCAACCCAACCCAACCCAACCCAACCCAACCCAAGAATCACAGTCCCCCCGCGATTCCGTGAAGAACCATGAACAAGCCCGCAGAAGCGGGCTTTTTCATGGGCGTCAGCGTTAGAAGTAATACGGAAACTTCAAGCTGAAAGAGAAGTCCGGCGAATCGTCGGTCAGGCCGATGGCCAGGTTTGGCACGATGGTCAGGCTGTCGGTGGCGGCCAGGGTCATGCCGATGTTGAAGTTGGCGGCGTTGTAGTCGCTGCTGGGTACCGACTGCCAGTCGCCACCATCGGGCTTGATCTTGCTTTTGCGGGCAAACTGGTCTGAGAACGAAAACGACATACTCATCTTCTCGTTCAGGGCAAAGGCAATACCCGCACCGATCTGCCAGGAATCGCCAAGTTTCACGTCACCTGGCACTTTGGTGTTGATCGTGGGGCTGATGTCGCTGAACGAATCCTGCATGTTGTAGGTGTACGACAGGCTGCCGAACAGGACGGCCGGGTCGAAGGTCTTGACCAGCGAGAGACCGGGCGTGATCGCCCAGACACCATTACCGGTCGGCAGGTCTTGAGGTACCGACAGGTTGTCGTTGCTGGGGTCGTTGACCAGTTTGATGCCGTAGGGATCATCACCGGTTGGCGCCTTGACGCGCAGGGTGGCGACCGCATCAGGCCAGTTTTCCGACTCATCGATGAATTTGTAGGCAACGCCGACGTTGATATCGCCGATGGTCGGGTCGCGGGTCACGGTCGCATCGGAGGTGACCGGGCCGGCGCCGCCGGCACCGCCGGACGAATAGGTCGACTCGCGGTAGACCACCGGAACGTTAATGTCGAATTGCCAACGCTGGGCGACGTTATAGCGGGCGGTCAGGTCCAGGGTCCAGTTATCGGCCTTGATCCGGTCCAGGTTGATATTGCCGAGGAAAATCGAGTCCAGCGCCAGGAAACCGTTGAGTACCAGGGCACGGGTATCGTAATGGGTATAGGTAAGGCCGGTTTCGACGCTGAACTTGCCGCCACCGAAGAAGCCGCTGGCTTCGTCATACAGGTTGGAAACGCTCTGCGCCGGCTCCGAGTCGTCTTTGAGCGACTGTCCGTAGGAACTGCTTGTGGTCCCTGGTGCGCCGGCGGCAACCGTCTGGCCACCCCGGGTGGTTTCCGCGGGGGATTTGGTCAGGCGTTTGGGGACCGGGGTTGCCGGTGCTTCTTCGACTTGGCGAACGCGCTGTTCGAGGACCATCAACGCGTTCTGTTGTGCTTCGTACCGCTGTTTCAGCTCCATGAGTTCTTTTTTTAGTGCTTCGACCTGAGGGTCTGGCGCTGCGTAAAGCAATGTGGCTGGAGTCAGGGTGCTCAAACAGACAATAGCCCTGAGCGTCAACGATCGTTGCATGGGTTAGCCGTCCCTTCTGACTGCAATTGATGAGACTGAGCGTAGATCAGTATCCGAGAGTGCGAAGACCTTTAAGCTGGTCCAGGTTGCTGTTCAGCGACCCGGCTGTCGGCACGTTGTCACGCAGCACGACGTTGAGGGAGGTCAGGTTGTTCACTCGGTTGCCACCGCCAAGCAATGTCGTGTTCTGCATCAGCCCGCCCTGGGCCAGGCGTTGCACGGTGCTGCCCTGGTTGTTGTTGGCGACAATGTTGAGCTGCACACCGGTACCGGTTGAGGAAACACTCAGCGAGCCTGCGCCGTTGGCACCCACCAGGGTGGAGCCTGCGGCCAGTGCTTCGCCTTGCTGTTGCACGGCGGGTGCCTGGTTGGCTTTGCTGACGTTGATATCAACGTTGTTGTAGGCCGTGTTGTTATCGCCGGCAGCTCGCACCACCTGGGTGACGCCCTCGGTGGTGTTGAGGCCGCTGCCGCCGGTAACGGTGCCGGTTACGGCGCCTGTGCTGTTGTTTTGTGTGCTTGCCGCGCCATTGCCTTTTTCGTTGATCATCGACACATAGAACTGCGGCTTGATGGTCGATTGCTGGATCTGCATCGAGGATGTGGCGCCGATTACTTCGCCATTAGCGTTCTGCCAGGTACTGGTCATGACAATACCGAAGCTGACGATGCGTCCGGGCAACACATAGCGGCCGCGCAGGTTCGCCAGCTCCTGGTCTTTCAGTTCGATGGGTTTGAACGACTGTGCCTGGGTCGGCAGGCTGGCGGCCATGCAGACCACGGCCAGCCAGAGTGGAGTCTTCATTGGATGCTCCCGGAGCGTCGTGCTCCCTTGTCATTAGAAGAAGTCGCTTTGAATAAAGCCGAAATCCATCAACTCTGCGTCTTGAACCGGGGTGAAGTTGTTAATCCGGTTCTTGGCGGTCAGCGGCAGCGGTGGGTCGAGCAAGGCATTGGTCTTGTCGTAACCCTGACCGATGATGGCAAAGATGATGCCGTTCCAGCCTTTTACGAAGTCATCGACGGTGTAGCGCTTGTGACCAAGCACCGGATCACCGATATACACCCAGCCTTTGTCGACCTTTTGCATCACCACAAAGTGCTTGTAGCCGCGGATGTCCATCAGGACCACCACCGGAATCCGCACGCTTTGCAGGGTTTCCGGGGCTACCCGGTAACCGCGGGCACGCATGCCGAGGCTTTCCACGTACTTTTTCATGTCGAGCATGGAGAAGCCCTGAACGCGGACCAGGTCCTGATCGGCGTGCGCCAGCATGCCTTCGATAATCTGTTCTTCATTCACGTCCAGCCAATAGGCCTGACGCAAGATGGTTGCCAGCGCAGCGGCGCCACAACTGAAGTCGGTTTTTTGTTGCACCAGGTCGGCAAATTTGCGCTCGCGCACGCTCTGGATGGGTTTGAACACCACCGCGCCACCCGGCAGAACGGAAAGGGGCATTTGTGCTGCTTCGCTCAGACTGGTCACGCAGAGCAACAACGCCAAGGCGATAATGCGCATGTTCAGCTGCCTTCTGGTTCTGTTGAGAAAAGGCCCCCCGAAGGGGGCCTCCAGGCCAAAACAATCAGAACGATTGGTTGGAGATGGCCAGCGAGTTGCTTTGTTGGTTGCCGACACCGGCAGCCACGTTGACGCCGAGGTTGCCGCTGCCACCATTCACCGAACCGCTCAGGGTTGCAGTGTTGGTTACAGGGTTAGCCCAGCCGGTAGGGGTCAACACCTGGAACGAGATGGTGTTGCTCAGGTCGTACGAGTTAGCTTCGCTGTAGCTCTTCGAGATGCTGTCCGAAGACTCCGAAGACGCTTCTTTGGCTTTGTCATACGAGGCCGAGGCCGACTTGTCGAACGAGGACTCTAGCGACTTGTCGAACGACGATTCGCGCGACCGGTCGTAGGAAGACTCGCGAGTTTTGTCATAGGACGATTCGCGAGACTTGTCATACGACACGTCCAGCGAGCGATCAAACGACGAGTCACGGGTCCTGTCGAACGACGAGTTCGACGAGCCTTCGTGCGAGGTTTCCAGCGATGCATTGAGGTTGGCGTTTGCCGAAGCATCGATGCTTTGGGTGCGCGTATTGACGTTGCCGTTGTTGTCACGGGTATTGGTCACGCTGGCCCCGGCAGCGGCATCAAGCGAAGCGGTGAGGGTAGAGCTCGACGAAGAGCTATGATCGCTGCTGTTAGTGCCGCTGGACGAGGAGCTGTTGGTGCCGTTGGCACTCGCAGTGAGCGAACCGCTGGACGACGAGTTGTTGGACCCGCTTGCCGACGAGCTGTTGGAACCGCTGGCCGACGAGCTGTTGGAGCCATTGGCACTCCAGCTGTTGGAGCCGTTGGAGGCAGTGTTCCACGAGCCGTTTTCGCTCGAGCTCGACGACGAGCTCTTGTCTACGCTGGCATCGAAGGTCCCATCGCGGGAGAACGAGCCGCTGGAGCTGGTGGTGAAGGTCAGCGTATCGACACGGTAGGTCCGGTCGGCGTTGTTTTCTACAACCAGGCCAGGGCCGCTTTGGTTAGCCGAAGCGGTAGCCGTGGCGTTGCCGAGCGGTGCATTGGTGTTGGCGATTGCCATGGTGTTTTTCTGCTGGTTCAGATCGCCACCAGCAATGTTGATGCCCATGTTGCCGCTGCCTTCGCTACCCGACGCGCTCATGACTGCCGAGTTGGTGCTGCCGTAGTTGTAGACCTTGTTGTTGTTGCTGGTTTGGGTCACGCGTGAGGTGGCTTCGGAAGTGCCAAAGACAAAACTGTTGTCGATGGCACTGTTGTCAGAGGACGCGTTGGCAATGGCCGCCGCGTTGTCTTGTTGGTTGCCTGCGCCTGCTGCCACGTTGACGCCAACGTTGCCGCTGGTGCCCGAGGCGGAAGAACTCATCTCAGCCGAGTTTTCAGTACCTTGGTTGACGATTTTGTTGTTGGTGCTGCTTTGCCTGTCGTTGGCATTGGCGGTCGCGTTGATCGGGACCATTTTTGCCGGTGGAGTGTGGTTGTTATTGTTGTGGTGGTGGCCGTTGCCACGCTTGTCGTTTTGATCCGCTTGTACAGCAACAGCCATGACCGCAGCAATTGCGAAAACCAGAGGCTTGAGTGCCATCGAGGGTTTCATGGTGATTCTCCGTACTTTATTTTAGGTTAAGTGTTGTTCTTACCTGTTTGGGTCAGTCCGCGACCCGTACGCTGAGGGTGTTTGCCATGCGGTTTCCCACCCCGGCGCTCTGATTCAACTGAATCACCCCGCGGCTACCGGTGAATGCCTGGTCACTGGTAGTGACCTGGCGGTTGCCGAGTGCAGAGTCAGTCGAGTCGGAGGTGTTGAGCAGCGCCACGTTCTGTTGCATGAGGACGCTGTCGTCGATGCTTTGCGGCTGGGTGCTGATACTGATGCGCACCGCATTCGCTTGCTGGGTACTGGCGCCTGCGCTCTGGTTGACACCCAGCGCACCGCTGCCGTTGCTGAAGGAATTGCCCTGGATGCTGGATTGGGCATCCATCCTGGGATCGACCTCGGAACGTAGCCGTTGTCGGATCTCGGTGGTTGCGCTGGCTTCATGCCCCACCGCAAAGGCCCGGGCATTGGCCTGTTGCTGGAGGTCGCCGGCCGCCTGGTTGACCGCCATGTTGCCTTGGTATTGCGCACCGGAGTTGTCGATGGTGGCGGTGTTGATGACGGGTACGAGGGATTCGGCGAAGGCCGGTGCACTGCATAACGTGGCCAGAATCAGCAGCGTGTGCCTCATCTCACTTGCCTCCGGTCAGGATCTGCAAGGGCGCCAGACCTTTCTGGACACTTGAATTGACCATGTTGGAGATGCCGTTTCCTGACCCGGTGGAGCGTCCGCCGGCGAGGTTGGGCAACTGGCTCTGGTGGTTGATGTTGCCGCCCAGGTTGTTGGTCTGTTGGGTGATCAGCGAGGAGATGCCCGCACCGCTACTGATGTTGGCGAAGTCGCCGTCACTCAGTTCATTGGTCTGCTTGAGAATTTGTGCGGACGGATTGGCATTGGCGGTGACGGGGTAGGGGTCGGGCGCGAGCGGCGGGCGCATCGCATTACGCGGCTGCACATCACGCGTAATGATGATAATTCCGTTCTCCGCCTGGACAGGCAAGCATAAGCTTGACCCCAGTGCACAGCCGATCAACAGGAGGCGATTTATGCCTTTGTTCAAATTCCTCACGATGGCAATTCCTTCTTGGGTGCGCTGGCCCTGTTCAGCGTTGCAAGGAGGAGAGCAGAAGGTGTGCCGGTTTTGACATTTACAGTGGAATCAATGGGTTGACGCGCCAAGCTAAACGTACCGGTATTTTGCTGTATCACCACTGAGACAGAATTTCTGCGCGTTTGCGCTTAGCCCGCTGGTGGGCTTACCCGAAGGGGTTTTTGGCGGGATGTATCACGGGTGTAACAACGCCCCCAGAACTGGGGGCTGATGCGCATTTACGGGGACTATCGCCCACAGGGGTGTGTCAGTGGCTTAACACTCGGTGGGGCAAGCAGGGGATTTTCCCCCTAGCAATTGCTGTACCGCGCTGAGCGCTGCGGCACTGCGCTGGGGCCAGTCGCCACCAATGATCTGTACCGGCTGGCGATGGCGCTGCAGCCAGTGCAGGCTGTCGGCATAGAATGCCTGCCGTTGGCCCAGTTCAGGCTGGCAGCGCTGACCATCGCCGACCCAACTGACGCCAACGGGATCAAGCAGCAGGTGCAGGTCATAGGTACGTTCAAGCAACGCCTGTTCGATCCAGCCGGGGCAATCGCCGAACAACGCCCGGCTCCAGAGCATGTTGCTCAGCAGGTGCGTGTCGAGAATCAACAGTTCAGGCCGGTGGGCACGGGCGCTGTCTTCCCAGGCCAGTTGGCCGCGGGCAATAGCTGGTATGTCAGCGTAGCAGGTGTCGCGGCCTTGTTCGTCGATAAAGTGGCGCACGTACTCGCCCACCAACTCGCCACCGAAATGCGCCTGGATCTCGCCACTGAGCCAGCTTTTGCCACTGGATTCGGGGCCGGTCAGCACCAGTACTTTCATGAGGCAGATACCGCCGGATCACGCCGCCAGGCGTACCAGCCCTGCACGGCGATGAGGGTGAACAATGCATAGAGTGCGGCGGTCAGGTACAGCCCTTTATAAAGGAACAGCCCGACAAAGATCACATCCAGCACTATCCACAAAGGCCAGCACTGTACGCGCTTTTGTGCCATCCACCATTGCGCGACCAGGCTGAAGCCTGTGAGGGCGGCGTCTAGCCAGGGTTGCGCGGCATCGGTCCAGGTCGACATGGCAACGCCCAGGGCCAGGCTGCCCAGTAAACCCAGGCCGAGACTGAACAGCATCGGCTGGACGGGTAGGTAGCTGACCTGGCGGGCGAGTTGCTCGTTGCCGGGACGGGTCCATTGCCACCAGCCGTAGAGCTGGAGCACGGCGTATACCAGTTGCAGGAGCATGTCCGAGTACAGGCGTACCTCGAAGAATATCCAGCTGTAGAGCAATACCATGACCAGGCCGATCGGCCAGCACCAGGGGTTCTGCCGGGTGGTGAGCCATACGGCAATAACGCCGAGCACGGCGGCGAACAATTCGAGGCCGGACATCGGCGTTCCTAGGCAGGTTCGGGAAAGGGCGGGGATTGTACCTCGTGCCACGCTGGATGCGTAGTTTGCAAGGGGCCGCCAGGCAGCCCCCTGGGGGAGAGCTAGACGCGGAATTGCCCGAGCAAGCTGTCCAGTTGCTCACGCAACTGATTCAACGCCGCACCGGCACTGCTCGACTGCAGCGCGGCAGTTGCCGTCTGGCGCGACAGGTCGGCGGTATCGGTGACATTGCGGTTGATCTCCTCGACCACATGGGACTGCTGCAAGGTGGCGCTGGCGATCGAGGCGTTCAGCGCCGTGAGGTTGTGCAGGGCCTGGCTGATGGCGTCAAGGCTGACACCGGCTTCACTGGCCTGGGCAATGGTCTGGCGCGAGGCTTCGCTGCTGGCGTCGATGGCTTTTACCGCGGCTTCGGACTGACCCTGCAGGTGCTCGATCATCGACTGGATTTCAGCCGTTGATTGCTGGGTGCGCTGCGCCAGCAGGCGCACCTCGTCGGCAACCACGGCAAAGCCCCGGCCTTGTTCACCGGCGCGTGCCGCTTCGATGGCCGCGTTGAGTGCCAACAGGTTGGTCTGTTCGGCAATTGAGCGGATCACTTCCAGCACGCTGCCAATGCGCGTGCTCTGGCTGGCCAGGGTCTGGATCACTTTGACGGCTTCATCGATAGTGCCCGACAACTGATCGATCTGTTGCAGGCTGCCGTGAATACTGTGCTGGCCCTGCTGGGCACGCTGCTGGGCATCGTGCATTTCTGTCGAGGCTTGCTCGGCATTCCTGGCCACGTCCTGCACCGCGTAGGTCACTTCGTTGATTGCCGTTGCCACTTGCTCCATCTGTTGCGATTGCTGCTCGCTGCGCTGCTGAGCCTGGTTGGCATTGCTGCTGACATCCAGCGCCGACTGCCCCAGGGCATGGGCCGCGCCCTGCAACTGGCCGATCACGCCCTGCAACCTGCCGGTGAAGCGGTTGAAGTGTTCGCCAAGCTGGGTGACCTCATCGTGACCATGGGTGTCCAGACGGCGGGTCAGGTCACTGTCGCCACTGGCAATCATGGCCATCGCGTGCACGGCATCCTGCAACGGCCGGGAGATACTGCGTGCAATCAACACCACCAGCAGGGTCATGACCAGCGCAATGCCCAGCCCCAGCAATGAGGCGTCGCGCAATTGGCGCATGAACTCGGCCTGCATGTCGTCGATATACACGCCTGAACCGATGATCCAGCCCCAGGGCTTGAACAACTGAATGTAGGACGTCTTTTCCACCGGGTCGCTGGCACCTGGCTTGGGCCAGCGGTAGCCAATGTTGCCGGCGCCCTCGGCCTTGGCCAGTGCAACCATCTCGTTGAACACGGCAAAACCGTCCGGGTCGCGTACGGCAGACAGATCCTGACCGTCGAGCTTGGGGTTGGCCGGGTGCATGATCATCGTGGGCCCCAGGTCATTGATCCAGAAGTAGTCGTTCTGGTCATAACGCAGGCCGCGCACCACGCTCAAGGCTTGCTGTTGCGCCGCTTCGCGGCTCAGGGTGCCGGCGGCCTCAAGGCCCTGGTAGTAGGCCAGTACGCCGGCGGCCGTTTCTACCACATGCCGGGTTTTCTGCGCTTTGGCCTGGTACAGGTCACCGTGGATCTGCCTGAGCATCAACAGGCCCAAGGTCAGCAGCATTACCACGGCCACCACCAGAATCAGCCACAAACGACGGCTGATCGACATGCTTCGTAGAGTCTTCATGCAACGCTCACCCCGGATTCTTTTTATTGTCAGGTACATCCCAGCATGCTTTTGTCCAACCACCCACTCGACCAAAGCCTAAAGGCTGTTTCTGCCAAGATGTGTAGCGCTGAGCAGCAGCGTTTACACCGGAGGTCTGATAGGATTTCGGCCCGGTCGCGACAAACCTGAAGGGTGGCAGCACTTTTTTGTCGAAATTGCGACCGACAGCCGCTGTACAACAACCGGTTACTCGAATCGCCTTTGGCTTATTCAAACTAGAAAAGGGCATGCCTTGGGCATTGCTGCGTGGGGAAATAATGGATCTTTGGACAGGCTTGCAGGCCGTCATACTGGGTATTGTCGAAGGCTTGACCGAATTCTTGCCGATCTCCAGCACGGGTCACCAGATCATTGTCGCTGACCTGATCAACTTCGGTGGCGAGCGGGCCATGGCCTTCAACATCATCATTCAGCTGGGTGCGATCCTGGCGGTGGTGTGGGAGTTTCGGCGCAAGATCATCGATGTTGTCGTGGGCTTGCCCAAGCAGCGTGAGGCACAGCGCTTTACCACCAACCTGTTGATCGCGTTCATACCGGCGGTAGTGCTGGGCGTGTTGTTTGCCGATGTGATCCATGAATACCTGTTCAACCCCATCACCGTCGCGGTCGCGCTGGTAGTGGGCGGCGTGATCATGTTGTGGGCCGAGCGCCGCCAGCATGTGATCAAGGTTGATCAGGTGGACGACATGCGCTGGACCGACGCCCTGAAGATCGGCTGTGCACAGTGCCTGGCAATGATCCCGGGTACGTCGCGCTCCGGCTCGACCATCATCGGCGGTTTGCTGTTCGGGCTGTCGCGTAAAGCGGCCACTGAGTTCTCGTTCTTCCTGGCCATGCCGACCATGGTCGGTGCTGCGGTGTACTCTGGCTATAAATACCGCCACCTGTTCCAGCCTGACGATTTCCCGGTGTTTGCCATCGGTTTTGTGGTTTCGTTCATTTTCGCCATGATCGCAGTGCGCGGTTTGCTGCGCTTCATTGCCAACCACAGCTACGCCATGTTCGCCTGGTATCGCATCGTGTTCGGCCTGATCATTCTCGCGACCTGGCAGTTCGGTTGGGTTGACTGGGCTACGGCGCAAGGCTGAATCGATGAGTAGGGCATCTGCGCAGCGCGCGGCGAGCAACAGCGGTGCAATTCAGCACCTGCGCAGCAAATTGCTGGTGTTCGCAGGCTTGTGCCTGCTGCCATTTGCGGGCGCTGTTCAGATGCTCGTCAGCGGCCAGTCCTGGCTGCCTGCAGTGATGTACCCCGTCGTGAGCCTGGTATGCGTAGCGCTGTATTGGCGTGACAAACAACAGGCCCGCCACCAGGGCTGGCGCACGCCGGAAAAGGTCCTGCACGCCTGCGAGCTGTGTGGCGGCTGGCCCGGTGCGCTGGTGGCCCAGCAGCTGTATCGGCATAAAACCCGCAAAGTGTCGTTTCAGCTGAGCTTCTGGGCCATTGTGGCTTTGCACCAGGTATTCTGGGTCGACCAGCTGGTGCTCGGCGGTCATTGGCTGGGCAGTGCCTTGGGGCCGCTGCTCAGATAAGCAGGCCCGGTTGCAGGCGCTTGGGCAAGCGCCGAACCACCAGTTGGTGGGAGCGTTGCAGCAGGTCGCAGAGCTCATCGCGGCCCATGCAGTAGGGGCGCGCCACGCTGATCCAGTGCGCCCGCGCCAGGTACGGGGCAGGGCGTACGCCGGGGCGGTCGACGTAGCCAAGAAACAGCTCGCTGTCGACTTTGAACGACACCCCCGCACCGGCCAGATCCATTACCGCGAACATTTTGTTGCCGGCAACCGAGAACACCCGGATGCCGCCCCATTTGTAATCTTCCCGTGCGCCGGGCAGGCTCAAACAGAACTGCGCTACCTGCTCTTCACTCATGCGCCGCTCAGACATATCGCTCCCCACACTCTGCAAACGCTGCCACCAGATGGTCGATCCATACCCGCACGGCTGGCAACAGACCGCGCCGGTGAGGGTAGACGGCCTGCAGGTAACCGCCAGGCAGCGACCAGTCTGGCAGTAGCCGTACCAGCGTGCCACGAGCCAACTCAGCTTCACAGTGCATGATCGGCAGGGCGGTGAAGCCCAGCCCGGCGATGGCAGCCTCCTTGCGCACGACAAAATCGTCAATGGCCAGGCGCGCCTCCATGGCCAGTTCGTGTTTGTGGCCACGCTGGTCGAGCAGGCGCAGATGGACCAGGCGGTCGGCGTCCACGGCACCGAGCATGGGCAGGCCGCTGAGCTCATCAGGCGTACGCGGGGCGTGAGTGGCAGCAAACTCGGGCGACGCAACCAGGTACATCTGGGCCTGGCGTAGACGGCGCGTGACCAGCGCCGGGTCTTCATCGCCCAGGTCGCGTACCCGCAGGGCAACATCGATGCCTTCAGTAATCAGGTCGACCCGGCGATTGAGCAGCACCATGTCCAGTTGCACCTGGGGATACAGACTGAGAAAGCTGCTGATCACTTGTGGCAGCAGGGTATGGGCCAAGCCTACCGGGCAGGAGACGCGCAGCCGCCCGCGCGGCTCGCTGGTCATGCTGGCAACTGCCTCGTCGGCCATTTCCGCCTCCAGCAGCATCGCCTGGCAATGACGCAGGTAACGTTCGCCCACTGCCGTCAATTTGAGCTGGCGGGTGGTACGTTGCAGCAGGCGTGTGCCGAGTCGTTCTTCCAGCTCGGCAATGCGCCGCGACAACCGCGATTTGGGGATCCCGAGCAGGCGTCCGGCGGCAGCAAAACCGCCGGCTTCGACCACGCGGGCGAAGTAGAAGAGGTCGTTGAGGTCTTGCATGGTGTTCACCATTGTCCTGTCAGTAGGACAAACTAACGCAAATTTGCTGACTTATCAGCTATTGGTCACTCAAGTAGGATTGTCTCCATTGTGATCGCCCAGACGCGGTCTTCATTCAGGAGAGAACCATGAAACTGTTGCATATCGATTCGAGCATCCTGGGCGACAACTCCGCCTCTCGCCAGCTGAGCCGCAGCGTGGTTGAGGCCTGGAAGGCTGCCGATCCCTCGCTGGAAGTTGTTTACCGCGACCTGGCAAGCGACGCAATCAGCCACTTCTCGGCCGCCACCCTGGTTGCCGCTGGCACGCCGGAAGCGTTGCGCGACGCCGCCCAGCAACACGAAGCCGCGCTGAGCAGCGAAACTCTGCAGGAGTTCCTCGATGCTGACGCCGTGGTGATTGGCGCACCGATGTACAACTTCACCATCCCGACCCAACTCAAGGCCTGGATCGACCGCGTCGCCGTAGCCGGCAAGACGTTCCGCTACACCGAAGCCGGCCCTGAAGGCCTGTGTGGCGACAAGAAGGTAATCCTGGTGTCCACCGCCGGTGGTCTGCACGCGGGCCAGCCGACCGGTGTCGGCCATGAAGAATTCCTCAAGGTGTTCCTCGGCTTCATCGGTGTCACTGATCTTGAAATCGTCCGCGCCCATGGCCTGGCCTACGGTGACGAGCACCGCAGCAACGCCATGAGTGCTGCCCAGGCGCATATCAGCACCGAGTTGTTCGCCGCAGCTTAAGCGCCCGATAGCGTGACCGAAACCGACAGCAGGCGATGTCTGCTGTCGGTTTTTTCATTGAGCTTTCATCCGCGGCGCATTGGCGCGCTCTATGCTTGACCGGTACCCGGTAGATCATCAGCCGGGCAGGGTGAAGGCAAAATGCGCAAATTGGCGGCGTTCTGGATAATGTGCTGGCTGGGTATGGTCAGTGTGGTGCACGCAGAGCCCGCACAGCACTGGAGTGTCGGCCTGCACCACATGGAGTTCGCCGACCCGCTGGATGCGCGCCCGGTCCAGGCATTGGCCTTCTATCCTTCCAGTGGCCCGGAGCGCAGCAGCCGCATTGACGGCTATCGGGTCGATGCGGTTGCCGGTGCACCGATCGCCATTGGCCGCTATCCGTTGCTGATGCTTTCGCATGGCAACACCGGCACCCCCCTTGCTCTGCATGACCTCGCCACTGCACTGGCGCGCCGCGGTTTTATTGTGGTGGCAGTCACTCACCCCGGCGACAACGCCCACGACCATAGCCGCCTGGGCACCTTGAGCAATCTTTATGGGCGGCCGCTGCAGATCAGTGCGGCAATTACCGCAAGCCTTGCCGATCCGCTGCTGTCACCCTATGTCGACGGCAAGCAGGTGGGTATGATCGGCTACTCGGCCGGTGGCGAAACCGCGCTGATCCTTTCCGGTGCAGAGCCTGATCTTGAGCGCTTGCGCCGCTACTGCGAGGAACGCCCTCAGGACGCTGATGCCTGCAAGACCCAGGGCGTGCTGATCGCCGACCGTGACGACCTGGGCGCCGAAGCCGACCCGCGAATTCATGCATTGCTGCTGATGGCGCCGCTGAGCCTGATGTTCGGTCGCCAGGCACTGGCCCATGTAAAGGTGCCCGCGTTGATCTACAGCGGCGACAACGACCAGTTGCTGGCGATCGACAAGAATGCCCAGGCCCTGGCGCGCAAACTGCCAGTGACTCCCAACTACCGGCTGCTGGCGGGTGCCGGGCATTTCGTGTTCATGGCGCCGTGTGACGATGAGCAACGCGAGCACATGGCTGCATTGTGCAACGATCCGGAAGGCGTCGACCGCGAAGGCATTCATCTGTCACTGCAAAGCGAAGCCGCGCACTTTTTCAACCGCACACTCAAGCATCCCGGGCGCGCGGGGCTCAACACTGCTAATCAATAATGCTGCGCCCGACGCGACAGCAGCAGAGTCAGGCCGACGCCGGCCAATGACAACAGGGCGGCGATGCAGAAGATCCAGGCGTAGCCCAGGTGCAGGGCGACAGCACCCATCAAGGGGCCGGCAATGGCCAGGGCCAGGTCGAAAAACACCGCGTAGGCGCCAAGACCCGCGCCTCGGCTGGACACGGGCACCTGCTTGATGGCCTCCACCCCCAGCGCCGGGTACACCAGCGACAAGCCGAAGCCTGTCAGCCCGGCACCGACCAACGCCAACACGGGGCTCGGCGCCAGCCACAACAGCGCCAGGCCCAGGGCTTCGGTTGTCATGCAGACAATCGCGACCTGATAGCCGCCGAAGCGATTGACGGCGTTGACGAACAACAGCCGCGAGAGAATGAAACACAGACCAAACGCACTCAGGCACCAGGCCGCGCCGGTCCAGCCTTGCTCCAGGTAAAACAGGGTGACAAACGTGGTCAGGGTGCCATAGCCGATCGAGGCCAGGGTCAGGCCTGCGCCGCAAGGCGCAACCCGCGCAAACGCCGCCCAGAACGGCAGGCGTTCACCGCGCACCACCGGCATCGACGGCTTGTTGCGAATCACCCACAGGGCCAGTACCGCCAGCACGCTCAGCACCAGGCCCAGGGTTGCGAAATTGACCTGATCGACCAGCATCACACCCACCGGCGCGCCGATGGCGATAGCGCCATAGGAGGCAATGCCGTTCCATGAAATGACCCGGGCGGTGTGCTCGGCACCGACTGCGCCGATGCCCCAGCTCAACGTGGCGACACCAATCAAACCTTGGGCAATACCGAGGAACACGCGCCCGGCGAGCAGGGTAAAGAGGCTCAGCAGCGGCGCGCTGACCGTCAGCGCCGAGGCGCAGGTCAACAGCCCGCTAACAGCAATGCCAATCAACCCGTAGATGATGGCGCGCTTGGTGCCCTGACCATCAGCAACCCGCCCGGCGAACGGACGGCTGAGCAAGGTGGCCAGGTATTGCAGGCCGATAGTCAGGCCGGCGATGACGGCACTGAACCCCAGCTGGTCATGCACATAGCCGGGCAATACCGCGATCGGCAGGCCGATGCAGAGGAAGGCAATGAAGGTATAGAAGACGATCGACAGGATCTGCAGGGTGATCGAGACGGTGTGGGCAGGTGCGGGGTGTGACGCGGACATGAGCTCGTTCGCTGGCGGGCGGTGGGAGAGCACCCATGATCGCTGGCGGCGAGGCTAAAAGAAAGCAGGCTAACTAATTTTAACGCTGTTATGGCGACGCATCGCCGGCAAGCCGTCCCCTACAGATGACCTGTAGGGGACGGCTTGCCGGCGATCATTCACGTTATGGCCGGGTTAAACCACGACGCCCTGACTGCGCAGGTAGTCATCGTAGGTGCCGCTGAAGTCGACGACGCCGCTTGGGCTCAGCTCGATGATGCGGGTGGCCAGGGACGATACGAACTCACGGTCGTGGCTGACGAATACCAGCGTGCCCGGGTAGTTCTCCAGCGCCAGGTTAAGTGCCTCGATCGATTCCATGTCCAGGTGGTTGGTCGGTTCGTCCATGATCAGCACGTTCGGCTTTTGCAGGATCAGTTTGCCGAACAGCATGCGGCCTTGCTCACCACCGGAAATCACCTTGACCGACTTGAGAATCTCGTCGTTGGAGAACAGCATGCGGCCCAGGGTGCCACGGATCATCTGCTCGCCCTGGGTCCACTGGCCCATCCAGTCAAACAGGCTGACGTCGTCTTCGAAGTCGTGGGCATGGTCCTGGGCGTAGTAACCCAGCTCTGCGCTTTCGGTCCATTTCACCGCACCGGCGTCTGGAGTGAGTTCGCCGACCAGGGTGCGCAGCAGGGTGGTCTTGCCGATACCGTTCGGACCAATGATCGCTACGCGCTCGCCGGCTTCAACGGTGAAGCTGAAGTTCTGGAACAGGGTCTTGCCTTCGAAGCCTTTGGACAGCTTTTCGATGGTCACGGCCTGACGGTGCAGCTTTTTGGTCTGCTCGAAGCGGATGAACGGGCTGACACGGCTCGATGGCTTGACCTCGGCCAGCTGGATCTTGTCGATCTGCTTGGCGCGGGAGGTAGCCTGCTTGGCTTTCGAGGCGTTGGCCGAGAAGCGGCTGACGAACGTCTGCAGTTCGGCGATCTGGGCTTTCTTCTTGGCGTTGTCCGACAGCAGCTGCTCACGCGACTGGGTGGCGGCAGTCATGTACTCATCGTAGTTGCCCGGGAACAGGCGCAGCTCGCCGTAGTCCAGGTCAGCCATGTGGGTGCACACGCTGTTGAGGAAGTGACGGTCGTGGGAAATGATGATCATGGTGCTGTTACGCGCCGTGAGAATGCTTTCCAGCCAGCGGATGGTGTTGATATCCAGGTGGTTGGTTGGTTCGTCGAGCAGCAGCACTTCAGGGTCGGAGAACAACGCCTGGGCCAGCAATACACGCAGCTTCCAGCCTGGCGCGACCTCGGTCATCGGGCCGAAATGCTGTTCCAGGGGAATACCCAGGCCCAGCAGCAGTTCGCCAGCACGGGACTCGGCGGTGTAGCCGTCCATTTCGGCGAACTCGGTTTCCAGTTCGGCAACGGCCATGCCGTCTTCTTCGGTCATTTCCGGCAGCGAGTAGATGCGATCACGCTCGGCCTTGACCCGCCACAGCTCCTCGTGGCCCATGATCACGGTGTCGATCACGGTAAATTCTTCGTACGCGAACTGGTCCTGGCGCAGCTTGCCCAGACGCACGTTCGGCTCGAGCATGACCTGACCGGCCGAAGGCTCCAGGTCGTTGCCGAGGATTTTCATGAAGGTCGACTTGCCGCAGCCGTTGGCGCCGATCAGGCCATAACGGTTACCGTTGTTGAACTTGACCGAGACGTTCTCGAACAACGGCTTGGCGCCGAACTGCATGGTGATGTTAGCGGTGGAGATCAAGTGATGTTCCTGCGGGGTATCCAGAAGTGTGTTTAGGTGCCGGCAACGATCGTGGCACTGTTTTTGGCCAAATCGTCAGGGATCGGCAGCTTTCCAGCTCCTTCCAATCCGAGGAGGAGCTGATCCATTTTTCGTCGATTCAGCGCAGCAGCGCGACACATGGCCGAGTGGATTGGCGATGAACCCGGGTTCATCCCAGCCATCAGGCACATGCTTGCGTGGGGGTGGCGCGTGTCGGACTGTTGACGCTCAAGGCTGCCCGACGCATCGGGCGCGGGGCATGAGGGGCGCGATTGTACCACTTGGTGCGGTGATCCACATCAGGCCTTTGAGCGCTGCAGCGTTACTATTGGGCTATAACGGTTCGAACCGCCGCAAATCGGCGCCTGATCCGAGCGCTGTAGTTGTCACTACATGACGATAAACGTGATGATGTGACAAAACCTAACTCAAAAGTCAGAAAAAGGAACTGTCACATGAAAGTCAGTGCACGCAACGTGTTCAAAGGCCAGGTCAGTCAGGTTCAGGCAGGTGCGGTCAATGCCGAGGTGGTATTGACCCTGCCGGGTGGCGAACGGCTGGTTGCAGTGGTCACCATGGAAAGCATCCGCAGCCTCGGGATTGCTGTCGGCAAAGACGCCGTCGCCCTGGTCAAGGCGCCTTGGGTAATGCTGATGACTGAGGCCAGCGACATCCGCCTGTCGGCGCGCAACTGTCTGGAAGGCAAGGTGCTGAGCGTCACCGATGGTGCGGTGAACGCCGAAGTGGTGGTGGAACTTGGTGGTGGTTCAAAAGTGTACTCGATCGTAACCCGTGATGCGGTAACAGAGCTTGGCTTGAAAACCGGCGTCAGCACCACGGTTGTGATCAAGGCGTCCCACATCATTCTGGGTGTTCCGGCCTGATACTACGATCACTCGGTAGCTGATGATAAACGCGCAGTGATATCAAATGGCTATTAATTTTATACAGTACTGGTAAAGTGCGGCCCGAAATTTACATGGGAAGGAGATCCCGCATGAAGGCCGTTCTTACATTTGCATCGGCAGTAGCACTGGCTACCACACTGACTGGCTGTGTTGTACAAAGCACCTACAGCAAATCGGTCGCGGTCACCAAGGATGCAACCGGGCGCGTGGTCCAGACTGTAGAAACCGAAACGGTCGTTCAGCCTGGGCAAGGCTACCCCATTCGCCTTGAGAAAATTGCCGGCATCCAGCCCTGAACCCGGCGTTGGTAACCAAGGGGGCGTTTGGATTGCAACGTAGTGATACCCTTGTAATTTAGCCTGCCCCAAAAACCCGATGTCAGATACTGGCATCGGGTTTTTCAATACCTCAACACAGTGGGCGCAATACCCCATTCAATTGCTAACGGCTCACAGGGCGCAGTCCGTTGTACCCGTTACGCTAAACAAACGCCTGATCATGAAAACCCCGGGGCAGGCGCTGCAACCCGGGCATGGCGGTCAGGCGTTCTGTCCAGGCGCTGCGCCAGTCAGTGGCGGTGTGCGACTTGGCTTTGCGTGCTGCGCGGCGGGCAGCGTTGCGCTGATCGCGACGGGCGTCCTTGTAGGCGTCGGTGTTGCGGCAGCTGCGGCATTTCACGCGGTTGAGCTCGGTGGTGGAGATCAGGTTGGTGCCGTGGTGGCCGCAAGCCAGGTGGCCGGCGACCTTGTAGTGAGTGACCATTATCATTGTCCTCTGCTCGGTACACACAGGTTCAGACGCGGCGCTGGTCCAATTGGTTCACGACGACGTCTGGTGTTGCACGGCAAACTGTTTGCGGAACCATTCGTTGAGCATGGCTTTCTCCGCATACAGGCGGTCGCTGGTGGTGCTGCGACCGGGGCGTTGCAGGTAGAACTTGTCGCTGAGGTGGGCATCAGCCTCGCTCACCGGCTGGCCGTTTTGCGTCAGTACGTAGTGCAGCTCGATACTCGGCCAGGTAATGTCACGCATGAAGCGCACGTTGTACGCCTGTGTATGCCAGGGCTCGTAGCGACCTGCCAGATCAATGTCACGGATGTCGATGCGCAACGTCTGGCCCATGGGCAAATAGCGCTCGCCCAGCGATAGTAGGTAGCTGCGCAAGGTTTTCATGACCTGTTCGTCGGCGCCGCGCTCATAGCCGTTGCTGTCCAGGCTGGCATCGCGAAATTGCTCCGGATTGACGTAATTGACTTCAACCGATGCGCTTGGCGGCGTTTGAGCCAAACTGTATGAAGCCAACAGGCTCAGGATGAGTACGTTCAGGACAGCGCGCATGATTCACCTCCGGGTGCAAGCGTCTGCACGGTTTTATTGTACGCCTGCCAGGGATGGCGGGTGAGGGGAGAACACAGTGAGCAGGATCGAGCGGTTCGCCGCCAACCACCAGGGCAGGGATTATGCCGTCGGTGATATTCACGGGCACTTTCAGCGTGTGCGGGCCCAATTGATGCGTGTCGGTTTCGACCCCAAGGTTGACCGGCTATTTAGCGTAGGTGACCTGGTCGACCGTGGCCCGGAGTGCACCGACGCGCTGGACTGGCTGGACCAGCCCTGGTTCCACGCCGTGCAGGGAAACCATGAAGCCCTGGCGGTTACCCACGTCAATGGCGGCTGGCTCGATTATGGTCAATACCGTGCCGCAGGTGGCGGCTGGTTTCTCGATCTGCCGGAGCGTGAGCAAGCGCGGTTTGCCGAGCGGTTTGCCCGTATGCCTCTGGCGATGGAGGTCGAGACAGCGCAAGGGTTGGTCGGCCTTGTGCACGCCGATTGCCCATTCGCCAGCTGGTGTGAGTTATGCGAGCAATTGCAAGGTCAGATGCCGCAAGCGCTTGAGGAGTACTGCCAGTGGTCGCGTCATCGTTTGCAGGTGGATGACGCCTCACCTATTGCAGGACTCCGGGCACTGATCGTGGGGCACACACCTTTGCGCGAGATCCGCGTGCTGGGCAACATCTGGCATATCGACACCGGTGGCTGGTCCCGCGGGCACTTCAGCCTTTTGGCTCTGGACAGCCTCAGCCTGGTCAATGCCGCAACAGATGAAGGATGACGCCCAGTGCCAGGGCAATCAGCAAGGCGCCGGAGACCCGCTCCAGCCAGGGCAGCGAGCGGGAGAACTGGCGACGAACCTGCGGGTTGCCGATGACCATGGCAATGAGCAAGTCCCAGGCCAGCACCACCGCGAACATCCAGGCGCCATAGAACAGCTTCCAACCAGGCGAGAGGTTGCCGAGCATGCTCGCCAGGCTAACGTAGAACAGTGCGTTTTTCGGATTGAGCAAGCCCGACAGCAACCCCATCCGCCATCCTTGCCACCAGGAGGCGCGTGCAGCGCCTGGCTGGGGCGTGTCGACGCCAGCCAGTGAGCTACTGCCGGCATGGCGGATGAACAGGGTGCCGATGTACAGCAAGTAGGCGCAGCCAGCCAACTGGATGACGACGAACAGCGTACTGTCCGCACGCAGCGCCGAGAGGCCGGCAAATGCGCCGAAAATGAACACGCCATTGGCCAGGGCGATCCCCAGGCATGCGCCGCTGGCAACGCGCCAGCCGGCACTCAAGGCATTGCGTGTCACCAGGAAAAAGTCCGGGCCGGGTGACAGCAAGGCCAGGAAATGAGCGGCGGCAAGCATCAGAAACTGTTCCATGGAAGGCAATCTTGTTCAGCTACAGGGCTGGCGATTGTCTGCGTAGGGAGCGGTGGCGGTATTGAAGAAAATTGCGCAGTTTCAGCTGCGATAACTGCCGGGCGTGATGCCCGTATGGGCCTTGAACACCCGCTGGAAATGGCTCTGGTCGGCAAAGCCCAGGCGATAGGCGATCTCCGCGACCGGTGTAGCGCCGCGCAGCCAACGGCGAGCCAGGTTGACCCGCTGATTCAATTGGTAGGCATGAGGCGTGAGGCCGGTGGCAGCGCGAAAGGCACGAATCAGCTGGTAGCGGCCCATGCCCGCCAGCGTCGCCAGTTCAGCCAGCGGCAGAAGTTGATTGGTTTCTTCCTCAAGGCACTGCAGTACAGCGTTGAGCTTGCTGTCGGGTAACTTCACCAACCCTGAGCTGGCCAGTGGCAAGAGGGCGCCTGTGTCGTAGTCGGCCATAAACTCGATCAATGCCGCTTCTTTTTCTGTGGCACCGACAGAGGAGAACAGCACGCGGTTGAGCTTGCAGAAGCGCTGATAGGTTTGCGCATCCTGGCTGATCCGGGCTGGCTCGCCGTCGCGGCTCGCCAGGCCCGACTCGAGGCGCAAGGCCTTGAGCCACGTGGCATCCAGGTGCAGCATCTGATAACTCCAGAAGGCGCCCGGCTCGGGGTTGCAGGCATGAACGCACCGCGCCGGAACAAACACCAGAGTGCCTGGCAGCAAACGGGTTTGCCCTTCACCGGCACCGGTGAACAGGCTGCTGCCCTGATCGACCGCGCCGATGGAGAACGTCGGGTGGCTGTGGGGTTTGTAGCAGGCCCGGCTGTGGCAGGCCTGGCGACTTTCCACGAAGGGCAGGGCCGGGTCACGCCAGAAAGCACGGTGCCGTTCAGTGCTGCTGACCATGAGGTTATCCAGGTGGTTGGGGTAAGGGCTATGCAAGTGGATCGACGCAGGCAAGTCAATGACGTGGGGCAATCATACCGCGCACAGTTTTTTCGGTTAACTGTACCTTGACCCCATGGGTGCCCTGAACAGACCCTTAAGCCTCACACCACCGGAGCCTGTCATGGACCTGTCCACCCTCGCTTTGTTCGTACCTGCCTGTTTTGCCCTGAACATGGCACCGGGCCCGAACAACCTCTTGTCCCTCAACAACGCCAGCCGTTATGGCTTGCGTACCGCCTGTGCGGCCGGTGCCGGGCGCTTGCTGGCCTTTGCCGGCATGATTGCGCTGGCGGCCATGGGGCTGGCGGTGGTGCTTTACACCAGCGAGTACCTGTTCCTGGCGATCAAGGTGCTGGGTGCGGCCTACCTGTTCTACATCGCCTGGCAACTGTGGCGCGCGCCAGTGGCAGTCACGGCGGTGCGCAGTGAACAGCACGTTGGCACGATGCGCCTGGCGCGTCAGGAATTTCTCGTGGCGGCGGGCAATCCCAAGGCGATTCTGATTTTTACCGCGTTTTTGCCACAATTCGTTCAGGTCGCGAGCCCGGTGCCGGTGTCGGAGCAGTTCGCCTGGTTGGGCGGGCTGTTCCTCTTGCTGGAGTGGGCGGCGATTGCCATTTACGCCTGGCTGGGCGCCTACCTGCAACGCTGGTTCAACCAGCCGGGGCCGCGGCGGGTGTTCAACCGGGTCAGTGCGACGTTGCTGAGTCTGGCAGGGATCGGTTTGCTGGCTGCTCGACGTGCTTAGGAGCGCTGGCGGGCTGCGCACGGGGTGAAGTGCGCAGGTCCTTATAGTGAAAGGGTCTGATTCGGCGGGAAATATCGCCTAGGCTGGTGGGTGGACCGGGCAACACGGGACCGCTGTCCGCCATCTGCCAAGGAGATGTACCGATGCTCTCGACCCTGGAGTTGCGCAATATCATAGAAAGCAGTTTTTTACCCACCCGCTGCCAGTGCACCCAGGCAGCCGATCGCTCGTTGACCGTCAAGGTGTTCGACCGCAGCTGCGAGCGGGTCGACCTGCTGGTGACGGGCATCAGTGCCGATCAATTAACCAGCAGCCGGGCGATTTCCAATCTGATCCTGGGGTTGCGCAACGATCTGGCCGACCAGCGCCTGCAACGCGCCGGGCGGCGAAGCGATGCCCTTTAGTCGCGGTAGAACACCTGTACCAGGTGATAGCCGAACTTGCTCTTGATCGGGCCGTGCACCACGCGTAGCGGCTTTTTGAAGATGACCTGGTCAATGGCGCCGACCATTTGCCCCGGCCGCACTTCGCCCAGGTCGCCACCGCGCTTGCCGGACGGGCAGGTGGAATGCTTTTTGGCCAGCACATCGAACGCCTCGCCTTTGGCAATGCGTTGCTTGAGCTGTTCGGCTTCTTCAGCGGTCTTGACCAGAATATGCCGGGCCTGTGCTTTCATCTCGGGTACCTTCGCAAAGCAGTAAAACCGCACATTATGCCTGATCGCGCAGCTCCGGGCGGTCACGAAATTGCGCCAGCGCCTCGGGGTTGGCCAGGGCGTCAGTGTTTTTCACCGGTTCTCCATGCACCACATTGCGGATGGCCAGCTCTACCACTTTGCCACTGATGGTGCGCGGGATGTCAGTTACCGCGAGGATCACCGCGGGTACATGTCGCGGGGTGGTATTGCTGCGGATTACCTGGCGGATCCGTTTTTGCAGGGACTCATCCAACTGCAACCCTTCACGCAAACGCACGAACAGCACGACCCGTACATCGTTATGCCAGCGTTGGCCAATGGCAACGCTTTCGAGTACGTCGTCGATCGTGTCAACTTGCCGGTAAATTTCCGCAGTACCAATGCGCACACCGCCGGGGTTGAGCACAGCGTCCGAGCGGCCATGAATGATCATGCCGCCCTCGGGCAGCTGTTCGGCAAAGTCGCCCTGGGCCCAGACGCCCGGAAACTGGCTGAAATAGGCGGCGCGAAAGCGTTCGCCATGCGGGTCGTTCCAGAAGCCCAGCGGCATGGCCGGAAAATGCCGGGTGTTGACCAGTTCGCCTTTTGCGCCAATCAGCGGGCGACCCTGGTCATCCCACACTTCTACCGCCATGCCCAGGCTTTTGCACTGGATCTGCCCGCGCCGCACCGGCAGTAGCGGATTGCCGATGACAAAGCACGAGCAGATATCGGTGCCGCCAGACATCGAGGCCAGGCACAGGTCATGCTTGAACTCGCGGTATACATAGTCGTAGCTCTCTGGCGAGAGCGGCGAGCCGGTGGACAGCAGCAGCTTGAGCGAGGTGAGCCGGTGACTCAGGCGCGGCTGCAGGTGCGCGTGCTCAAGGGCCGTCAGGTATTTGGCGCTGGTGCCGAAGGCGCTGATCCGTTCGCTGTCGATCAGGTCGAGCAAACGCTCGGGGCCGGGGTGAAACGGCGAGCCGTCGTACAACACCAGCGTGGCGCCGACCGCCAGGCCGCTGACCAGCCAGTTCCACATCATCCAGCCGCAGGTTGTGTAGTAGAACAGCACATCGTCGCTACCCAGATCGTTGTGCAGGCCGTGCTCCTTGAGGTGTTGCAGCAACACGCCGCCGGCGCTGTGCACAATGCACTTGGGCACGCCAGTGGTACCGCTGGAGTAAAGAATGTAGAGCGGGTGATCGAATGGCAGCGGGGTGAACTGCAGCTCGCCGCCGGCTTGATAGAAATCGTCCCACAGGCAGGCGTTGGCCGTGCTGTGGAATTCTTCAGCGCGCGTATGCTCGCGGGTGTAAGGCACCACCAACAGCTGTTCCAGGCCAGGCAGTTGCGCCAGCACTTCGTTGATCTTGTCGACCTGATCGATGGTTTTGCCCGCGTACTGGTAGCCCGCACACACCATCAGCAGTTTGGGTTCGATCTGGCCGAAACGGTCGATGATGCCTTGGGTACCGAACTCGGGTGAAGAGCACGACCAGATCGCGCCCAGGCTGGTGCAGGCAAGCATCGCCACCACCGTCTGCCAGGTATTGGGCATGCAGGCGGCAACACGGTCGCCGACGCCGATACCGACGGCCTTGAAACTGCGTTGCAGGCCGGCTACCTGCTCGGCCAGTTCGGCATGAGAGATGACCCTGCGCTCGCGGTCTTCACCAACAGAAATCAACGCCGGATGAGCGTCACGGCGTTGTAGCAGGTGTTCGGCGAAGTTCAGGGTAGCACCGCTGAACCAGCGGGCGTCGGGCATCTGTGGTCCTTCAATGAGGACCTCGGTGGCCGGCCGATGCCAGCACACCTGAAAATAGTCGGCAAGGGTTTGCCAGAACGCGGCACGCTGGTCGATGCTCCAGCGATGCAGGTCAACGTAGTCGGCAAGCGCTATGCCGTACCTGCGATTGACTTCACGGCGAAAGGCATCCATACGGCTGGCCTTGATGCGTGCCTCGGAAGGGCGCCAGAGCACTTCGTTCATGCCGCGTTCTCCTTAGCCGGGCGGTGTTATTCCACGGTTGCGTTTTTCACGTCGGTTGATGCCGACCAGATGCGGTAGCGCACCTGCACACCTTCAGGTACGTACACCACCACGGGCAGTTTGCTGTTGTAGCGCAGCAGGAAACCATCACCCACCACGGGCACGAAGGCTTCTTGCTTGGTGTTTTGCGGGCAGGCCATCAGGGTCGAGGCTGGCCCCATGACTTTTTCCAGGCGGTAGTAGTTGTAGCCCCAGCCCTGCAGGGTCTTTTCTTCGAGTGTGCCGCCCAGGTGCTGGCGGTTGCAGTCGACCAGCAACTGCTTGCCGGCCAGCACTTCAAGCTTGAACGCCGACTCATCGGCCTGCGGCGGCAGGTGGATCACCTGGCGGGTGAAGCCTTTTTCGGCTTCAGGGTAGGGCGCTACGTCTTTGAGACTGGCAGCCTGTACCGAAGTACCAACAGCCAGGGTCAGGGTGAGCAACGCAGTGAAAGGGATCGGGCGCATAGGGCCTCCTTGCAGGTAAAAAATGCGATGCAGCAGCCAGATCCCCAGGGTTCCCTTTATTGGGCCAACCAGCCGCCATCGATGTTCCAGGCGGCGCCGCGAACCTGGCTGCCAGCTTCGCTACAGAGAAACAATACCAGTTCACCCAGGTGCTCGGGAGTGACGAATGACAATGAAGGCTGCTTCTCGGCCAGCAGATCGTGCTGGGCCTGTTGCGGGTCGATCCCGCTGGCCGCGCGGTCGTCGATCTGTTTCTGCACCAGTGGGGTGAGCACCCAGCCCGGGCAGATGGCATTGCAGGTGATATTGCTTGTAGCGGTTTCAAGCCCGACCACCTTGGTCAACCCGACGACCCCGTGCTTGGCTGCCACATAGGCCGCCTTGCCGGTGGAGCCGACCTGACCATGTACGGAGGCGATGTTGACGATTCGCCCCCAGTTGCGTTGACGCATGCCAGGCAGTACCAGCCGGGTACCGTGGAAGACGGCGCTAAGGTTGATGGCGATGATCGCGTCCCAGCGCTCTACCGGAAACTCTTCAACCGGTGCGACATGCTGGATGCCGGCATTGTTGACCAGGATGTCGACGCCACCGAACTCGCGCTCGGCGTAGGCGAACAGGTCTTCAATCTGCTCCACGCTACCGAGGTCGGCGGGGTGATGGCCCACCCGGGTACCGTGGCGGGCGACTTCGGCAATCGCTGCCTTGATGTCGCCGAAGCCGTTGAGGATCAGGTTGGCGCCCGCTTTGGCCAGGACATGGGCGATGCCCAGGCCGATGCCGCTGGTGGAGCCGGTGACCACTGCTGTTTTACCGTTGAGATTCATCTGCTGCTCCTTAGACGATACCGGTCGCGTAGAAGGTGGCGATCACCACGAACACCGCCAGGGTCTTGATCAGGGTAATGCCGAAAATGTCCTTGTAGGCTTCCCGGTGGGTAAGCCCGGTGACGGCCAGCAAGGTAATCACCGCGCCGTTGTGTGGCAGGGTATCCATGCCGCCGCTGGCCATGGCGGCCACCCGGTGCAGGACTTCAAGCGGAATGTTGGCGGCATTGGCAGCCGCAATGAAACTGTCGGACATCGCCGCGAGGGCAATGCTCATCCCGCCAGAGGCGGACCCGGTGATACCGGCCAGCAAGGTGACGGTGATGGCTTCGTTGACCAGCGGATTGGGGATGGCGCGCAGGGCATCGGCAAGCACCAGGAATCCCGGCAACGAGGCGATCACCGCGCCGAAACCGTATTCGGAGGCGGTGTTCATCGCCGCCAGCAGCGCGCCGCTTACTGCACTTTTGCTACCTTCGGCGAGACGGCTTTTGATTGCCCCGAAACCTGCCACCAGCACCAGCATAATGCCCAGCAGCAACGCTGCCTCGACCGCCCAGATAGCGGTGAGCTTGGCGATATCGGTCTGTACCGGTGCGCTCATGCCCGGTAGCTGCAGGGTGTGGGTCTTGCCGTACCAGGCGGGAATCCAGTGGGTGAACAGCAGGTTCATGACGCCCACCAGCAGCAGCGGTGAGAGCGCCAGAAGCGGGTTGGGCAGGGTCAGGTCGGCTGCGGTTTCAGGTTCGTTACGCAGCGCTGTGCCGTAACCTTCGCCTGCGCGCTGGGCTTTGTTGCGCTGGCGCTGCAGGTAGAGCATGCCGGTGCAGAACACGAACAGGGTGCCGATCAGGCCAAGCCAGGGCGCGGCCCAAGCCGTTGTGTTGAAGAAAGTACTGGGGATGATGTTCTGGATTTGCGGGGTGCCGGGCAGGGCATCCATGGTGAACGAAAACGCGCCCAGGGCGATGGTTGCCGGGATCAAGCGCTTGGGGATGTTGCTCTGGCGGAACATTTCGGCGGCAAACGGGTAAACCGCAAACACCACCACGAACAGTGACACACCGCCGTAGGTCAGCAAGGCACACACCAGCACGATCACCAGCATGGCCTGGCGGGTACCCAGCAAGCGAATCGCCGCTGCGACGATGGAGCGCGAGAAACCGGACAGTTCGATCAGCTTGCCGAACACTGCACCGAGCAGGAACACCGGAAAGTACAGTTTGATAAAGCCGACCATCTTCTCCATGAACACCCCGGTGAAGGTCGGGGCGACAGCGGAAGGATCGGTGAGCAGCACCGCGCCAAGGGCAGCGATGGGAGCGAAGAGGATAACGCTATAACCACGGTAAGCAGCCAGCATGAGCAGCGCGAGGGCTGCCAGGGCAATGATCACACTCATCGAGTGTCTCCTTGGGCGAATCTTGTTTTTGTTGATGGCAAGGAGATAGCGGGAATCGTGCCAACTTTATAACTTATTGAAATGTAAGGTTTTTATTGTATTTTCATAAAAGATCATCAAAGTCGGTCTCCGAATAGAGACAGGTCCGGCAATGTTCGTCAGTTGTACCGCTGGCACGGCGTTAGCAAATCCGGTGTCGAGTCGCCAGGTTTTACGGCTGCTTCGCAGCCGATCGCCGGCAAGCCTGGCTCCTACAGGCGGTGTCTCTGTATGGAGACGGCGTTCTCTTTATTGAGACGAGACGCCCAATGCCACCAACTTTTTATACAGGGTAGACCGTCCCAGCCCCAGCTGCCGTGCCGCTTCCGGTACGTTGCCGCTGCAACGGGCCAGTGTGTTGGTCAGTAACTGCCGTTCGAACGCCGCGCAGGCTTGCTTGTAGTCCAGTTGCGGTGTTGTCACCTGCAGCGGCGCCAGGTTGCCAAGCGCAGACTGAATGTCGCGTGCGCCAAGGTGAGCATGGTCGGCGAGCAAGGTGGCGCGCTCAAGCACATTGCGCAGCTCGCGGATGTTGCCAGGCCAGGCATGGCGCGCGAGCAACATGAGCGCCTCATCGTCCAGCTCATGCTGACTGCCCAGCTCTTCCAGGATGGCTTCAGTCAGGGCTGGCAGATCGTCCAGCCGCTCACGCAGCGGCGGCACCTGGATCGGCAATACATTGAGGCGGTAATAGAGGTCGGCGCGGAACTCGCCGCGGGCCATGGCCGCACTGAGGTCGGTAGAGGTCGCGGCTATGATGCGCACGTCGCTGTGCATCATCTGGTTGGAGCCCACCGGCTCGTATTCCTTTTCCTGCAGCACCCGCAGCAATTTGCTCTGCAGCGGCAAGGGCATGTCGCCGATTTCGTCGAGAAACAGCGTGCCGCCCTCGGCCAGTTGCAGCTTGCCGGGCCGGCCCTTGCGGTCGGCACCGGTGTAGGCACCCGGCGCGGTACCGAAGAACTCGGCTTCAAGCAAGGTGTCCGGAATGGCTGCGCTGTTGATGCTGACGAAGGCCTTGTGCGCCCGTGATGAGGCGGCGTGGATGGCGTGGGCCAGCAATTCTTTGCCAGTACCGGTTTCACCCAGCAGCAACACCGCCGAGTCTGTACTGGCACCGCGTCGGGCCCGGCGTTTGACCTCTAGGCTGGCGGCACTGGTGCCGATGAACTTGGCAAAGTTGTATTTGGCTTGCCGGGCGCGCAACAGCGAGCGGGTCGAGGCCAGTTCCTGCTGCATGCTGGCGTAGCGCTTGAGCAGTGGCGACAGGCTGCGCAGTTCGTCGAACAAGGCAAAGCCGATGGCGCCGATCAGCGCGCCATCGCCGTCGTGAACCGGCAGGCGCATCACCACCAGCGGCTCCTTCGGCGTATCGAGCATGTCCAGCAGGATCGGCTTGCCGTTGTTCACCACCTCACGCATGAGGCTGCCGGGAATCACGCTCTCGCAGGGCTGGCCAATAGCGCTGACGGCGTCCTCCAGGCCAAAGCGCCGGGCGTAACGCTCGTTCATCCAGACAATGCGCGCGTCGCGGTCGACAATGATGGTGCCTTCGCTGGACTGCTCGATGATCTCGAACAGCGAACGGATCGCCAGCAGGCGAACCTGCTGATAGTCCTTGAGGCTGTCGTTGGCAGGCATGGGCCGCTCCCTGAAGGTCAAAGGCTGGGATTATGCCCGGGGATCGAAGGCTTCGCGCAAGGCATCGCCAATGAACACCAGCAACGACAGGATCAACGCGAGGGCGAAGAACGCGGTAAAGCCCAGCCACGGCGCTTGAAGGTTCTGTTTGCCCTGGTTCACCAGTTCGCCCAGCGAAGCACTGCCGGCCGGCATGCCAAAGCCGAGGAAATCCAGCGCGGTGAGGGTGGTAATGGCGCCAGTGAGAATGAACGGCAGGTAAGTAAAGGTGGCGTTCATGGCATTGGGCAGGATGTGCCGCAGGATGATCCCGCGGTCCTCCAGCCCCAAGGCCCGTGCCGCCTGCACGTATTCAAGGTTGCGCCCGCGCAGGAACTCGGCGCGAACCACATCAACAAGCGCCAGCCAGGAAAACAGCGCCATGATCCCCAGCAACCACCAGAAATTGGGCTCTACAAAGCCGCTGAGGATGATCAGCAGGTAAAGCACTGGCAAGCCTGACCAGACTTCCAGCAGGCGTTGTCCGATCAGGTCGACCCAGCCACCGTGGTAGCCCTGAAGGGCGCCAGCCGCGATGCCGATCACGGTGCTGATCAGCGTCAGCGCCAGGGCAAACAGGATCGACACGCGGGTGCCGTACAACACCCGCGCCAGGACATCACGGCCCTGGTCGTCGGTACCCAGCCAGTTGGTCGTGGTCGGCGGGCTGGGCGTTGGCTGCTGCAGGTCGTAGTTGGGGGTGTCGGCACTGAAGGGGATCGGCGCGAACAGCATCCAGCCATGCTGATCCTTGATCAGTTGTTGCACGTACTGGCTGCGGTAATCCGGCTGGAAGGGCAACTGGCCGCCAAAGGTCTGCTCGGTGTAGCGCTTGAATGCCGGGAAATACAGTTGCCCCTGATAACCCATGACCAGGGGTTTGTCATTGGCCACCAGTTCCGCGCCAAGGCTCAGCACCAGCAATACCGCGAACAGCCAGAGCGAATACCAGCCACGGCGATTGCGGCGGAAATTTTGCAGGCGTCGGCGCGACAACGGGGACAGGCTGAACATATCAGTGCGCCCTCGTTGCAAAGTCGATCCGAGGATCAACCAGGGTGTAGCAGAGGTCACCGACCAGGCGGATCAGCAAGCCGAACAGGGTGAAAATGAACAACGAACCGAACACCACGGGATAATCCCGGGACACCGCCGCCTCGTAGCTCATGCGTCCCAGGCCATCGAGGGAGAAGATCACTTCGATCAGCAGGGAGCCTGCAAAAAACACGCTGATCAAGGCCTGGGGGATACCCGCGACCACGAGCAAAATGGCGTTGCGAAACACATGCCCATACAGCACCCGTTTCTCGCTCAGGCCTTTGGCCCGCGCGGTGATGACGTATTGGCGGGTGATCTCGTTGAGGAAGGCATTCTTGGTCAACAGGGTCAGGGTGGCGAAGCCGCCGATGACCAGGGCGCCTACGGGCAGCACCAGGTGCCAGAAGTAATCGGCCACCTTGCCCAGCAGGCTCAACTGGTCGAAATCCTCCGACACCAGCCCGCGCACCGGAAACCAGTTCAGCGACGTGCCGCCGGCAAATACCACAATCAACAGCAGCGCGAACAGAAACGAGGGCAGGGCATAGCCGATCACGATCAGGCTGCTGCTCCAGGCATCGAACGCCGTTCCATGGCGGATGGCCTTGCGAATGCCCAGCGGAATCGACACCAGGTAAGTAATGAGCGTCGCCCAGAAACCCAGTGAAAGCGTGACCGGCATTTTTTCCAGGATCAGGTCAGTGACCTTGGCACCACGGAAAAAGCTGCTGCCGAAATCAAGATGGGCGTACTGGGTGAGCATCAACCACAGGCGCTCCGGGGCCGACTTGTCGAAACCGTACTGACGCTTGATGTCCTCGATCAGCTTTGGGTCCAGGCCGCGACTGGCACGGGAACTGGTGTGCACAGTCTCGACACTGGCCCCCGGCGCGCCGCCGCCAATGCCTTGCAGGCGGGCAATGGCCTGTTCCACGGGGCCACCTGGTGCAGCCTGAACGATGACGAAATTGACCAGCAGAATGATCAGCAGGGTCGGGATGATCAGCAACAGCCGTCGCAGGATATAAGCGGTCATGGCTTCTCCTTGAGGTGTTCGGCCATTTGCGCATTGGTCAGCGCCGTGGGGCTGACTTCCCACCAGCTGTCCAGGCCTTCGTCATTGCTTGCTTGTACCTTAGGCAAGCCGAAACGGTTCCACCAGACGGTGGACGTGCCCGGCGGGTAGTAATTGGGGATCCAGTAGTAGTTCCACTGCAGTACCCGGTCCAGTGCATGGGCATGGCGGAGCATATCGGCCTGGGTGCTGGCTTTGACCAGGCCATCGATCAGGCGATCGACCGCCGGGTCTTGCAGGGCCATGTAGTTGTTCGAGCCCGGGTCGTTGGCCGCAGCCGAGCCAAAATAGTTGTACAGCTCAAGGCCTGGCGAGGGGGTGACCGGGTAGCCGGTGACGATCATATCGTAGTCGCGAGCCATCAAGCGGTTAACGTACTGGGAGGCGTCGATACGGCGGATGTCCAGGGTGATGCCGATCTGTGCCAGGTTGCGCTTCCACGGCAGCAGCAATCGCTCGAAGCCGGCCTGGCCATTGAGGAAGGTGAAACGCAACGGTTCGCCCTGGGCGTTGACCAACTGGTCGCCTTCGGGTTTCCAGCCGGCCGCCTGTAGCAGGTCCAGGGCTTGCAGCTGTTTGTCGCGAATCAGCCCTGAGCCGTCAGTACGTGGTGCCTCGAACACACGGGTAAACACTTCTTCTGGTACTTGCCCGCGAAGCGGCTCGAGCAACGCCAGCTCGCCGGCGTCGGGTAACGCGCGTGCGGCCAGGACGCTGTTGGAGAAAAAGCTCTGCTGGCGGATGTACAGGTTGCGCATCATCTGCCGGTTGCTCCACTCAAAGTCCCAGAGCATCGCCAGCGCCTGACGCACGCGACGGTCTTTGAACACAGGGCGCTGCAAGTTGAAGACAAAACCCTGGGCCGGTTGTGGCGCCTGTTTGGCCAGGTGGGCGCGTTGCAGGCGGCCGTCGTCCAGCGCCGGGCTGTTGTAGCCAATGGAATAGCCGGTGGCGGAAAACTCGCGGTTGTAGTCATAGCCGCCGCCGCGCAATACCTGGCGGGCCACCTCGGTGTCGCCGAAGTATTCGATGCGCAGGCGATCGAAGTTGTAGCGCCCGCGATTCACCGGCAAGTCGCGGGCCCACCAGGTCGGGTTGCGCTCAAAGGTAATACTGCGGCCGTTGTCGATTTGTCCGATCCGGTACGGCCCGCTGCCTACAGGCGCTTCAAAGCCGCCACCGCTGGCAAAGTCGCGGATTTTCCACCAGTGCTCGGGCAGAACCGGCAGAGTGGCAAGGTCAAGGGGCAGGGTGCGGTTCTGGTTGCTCTTGAAGACGAATCGAACCTGGCGCGGGCCTTCGACTTCGACACGCTCGACATCGGCAAACTGCGTGCGGTACTTGAGGTTGCCTTCGCGCATGAACAGCTCGAAGGTGTAGCGCACATCTTCTGCGCGCACGGGCTGGCCATCGGCAAACTGCGCCCGTGGGTCGAGGTAGAAACGCAGCCAGAGGCCTTCGGGGTCACGCTCCATCTGGCGGGCGATCAGCCCGTAAACGGTGTAGGGCTCATCCTGTGAGCGAATCGCCAGCGGCGCATACAGCCAGCCGTCGACCTCCGCCACGCCGATGCCCTTGTCGATGTAAGGCAGCACGTGGTCGAACTGGCCGATCTCGATGGCCGAGCGGCGCAGGCTGCCGCCTTTGGGGGCGTCAGGGTTGGCGTAATCGAAATGCTGGAAACCGGGCTGATAGCGCGGTGCTTCGCCGTAGACAGTCAACGCATGGCTGGGGGCTGCCAGACCGCTGTGGGTCCAGGCCAGGGCCAGGGCAAAGACAGCAAAAAGAGAGGGACGACCGATGTGCAAGCGCCTGACTACCTGTACCCACGATGGTGGCTGTAGCTTAGCAGGTCAGGCCGGCAATCCTGAACCGGTCCGGCAGGACCGGTTCAGGCAGGTGACTCAGTCCTGGCGGCTGGTCACTTCCAGCAGGTGGTAACCGAACTGGGTTTTAACCGGGCCCTGAACGGTGTTTACCGGTGCGCTGAACACCACGGTGTCGAATTCCTTGACCATCTGGCCCGGGCCGAACGAGCCCAGGTCACCGCCCTGACGGCTGGACGGGCAGGTGGAGTTGGCTTTGGCGATTTCGGCGAAATCGGCACCGGCTTCGATCTGAGCCTTCAGTTCGTTGCACTTCTCTTCAGTGGCAACCAGGATGTGACGGGCAGTGGCTTTGGCCATGGGAGTTACTCCTTTACAAGAAAGTGCCGAGACTACCCGATTAGTGCCGGTTTTTCCTGCGCAATGTCACGCAATGCAGCAGCACCTTCACGCAGCAGGGCTTCGGTGCCCGCCCAGCCCAGACAGCCATCGGTGATCGACACCCCGTATTTGAGCGGCTCTTTACCCAGTGCCTGGCAGCCATCAAACAGGTGGCTTTCGAGCATCATGCCGATCAGCGCGCGGTCGCCTTGCAGGCGCTGGGTCAATACCTGGTTGAACACCTCAGGTTGGCGCATGGGGTCTTTACCGCTGTTGGCATGGCTGCAATCGACCATGATCCGTGGCGACACGCCCGCTTTGGCCAGCCCCTGGCGGGCCAGGGCAATGCTCTGCGGGTCGTAGTTCGGGCCCTTGTTGCCGCCGCGCAGCACCAGGTGCGTATCGCGGTTGCCCAGGGTCTCGATGATCGCCGGGAAACCCTGCACGTCCATGCCGAAGTGCCGATGGCTGTGCGCAGCACTGCGAATGGCGTCGCAGGCAATGCCAACGCCGCCGTCCGTACCATTTTTGAAGCCCACGGGCAGGCCCAGGCCGCTGACCATTTCACGGTGGATCTGCGACTCGGTGGTGCGCGCACCAATGGCCGCCCAGCTCAGCAAATCGTCGAAGTAGCCTGCCGCCATCGGTTGCAGCAGCTCGGTGGCCACTGGCAGGCCGCATTCAAGCATGGCCAGCATCAAGCCCCGCGACAGGGCGATGCCGGCGTGCATGTCGTCACTGCCATCCAGGTGCGGATCGTAGGCCAGGCCTTTCCAGCCCACCGTGGTACGTGGCTTTTCCACGTAGGCGCGCATCACCAGCAGCATCTGGTCGCTGACTTCTTCCGCCAGCTGGGCCAGGCGCTGGGCGTATTCGCGTGCTGAGCGCGGGTCGTGGAGCGAGCAGGGGCCGACGATCAGCAGCAGGCGTGAATCTTCGCCATTGAGAATGGCGCGCACGGCCTGGCGATGGCGTTCAACCTGAGCGGTAAGTGCAGGGGACAACGGCATCTGCTGCTTGAGCAACAGGGGGCTTGGCAGACGTTGGCTAACGGCGCTGTTGGCGGCGTTGGGTTCGGACAGTGGCAGAGCGAGTGTGGACGATTGCATGTGCTGGGTTCCCTGGGCGGATGGCGGGTTCTGTCCCGCGCTGTCGGCCCTATCGAGGTGTTCGACAGTTGGCCTGATTGGCGTCATGTGTGTGCGTGCCACCAACAAGTGACCGATCGGAGGCGGCAGACTGGCCCGAACGGGATTGGCTAAATCGCCAGGCGGTAAAGTTTGGGTAGCGGTAATAGGTGGTGAAGTTCATGGGGTAATCCTCGTAATCTGTTCGGTTTTCGTGGGGCCTGAAACGCAAAACCCCCGGTCGGGGAGCCGACCGGGGGTTGAGTATTCTCGTATTCGGCGGCCCCTTGAAGTGGGCGCCGGTGTGGGTATCAGCGGCGCCTGTGGCTAAACCAATACCCAAAATAAAACGCAGCGGGAGCGACTGTCGCACACTCGGCCACAGCCAGCTCGGGACGCGTCGAGCGACCTGCGAGTTGAGCGTGAATGAGGGTGGATGGCGACATGGGACTCTCCAGTTGATGGGTTCGAGCTTACTTCAGGCTTTGCTGTGGTTTCAATGGCTAATTTGCATTAGTTCGATAAGTCCCGACTATCGTCGCAGGTAATCGAGGTGATTGATGTCGTCGATGCAATCCTTTGATTTTCCGCCAACGACCATCCGGCGGGCGTGCGCGGAACTGATTACAAAGCGTAGTGCTTCAACTCCCGCGCAATCAGCATGCGCTGGATCTCGCTGGACCCCTCATAGATCTGGGTAATCCGCGCATCGCGGTAATAGCGTTCCACTGGGTAATCCTCCAGATAACCATAGCCGCCGTGCACCTGAATGGCCTTGGAGCACACACGCTCGGCCATTTCCGACGCGAACAGCTTGGCTTGTGACGCTTCGCTCAGGCACGGCTTGCCGGCACTGCGCAAGCGCGCCGCATGGAGGATCAGCAGGCGTGCGGCATTGATCTGCACCTGCATGTCGGCCAGCAGATTGGCGATGCTCTGGTGTTCATTGATCGGCTTGCCGAACTGGATGCGGTCACGCGAATAGGCCAGCGCCGCCTCAAAGGCTGCGCGGGCAATGCCCAGTGCCTGCGCGGCGATGCCGATACGGCCGCCTTCAAGGTTGGACAGGGCAATGGCCAGGCCCTTACCACGCTCGCCGAGCATGTTGGCGGCCGGGATGCGGCAGTTGTTCAAGGTGACCGCGCAGGTGTCGGAAGCACGAATACCCATTTTGTGTTCGCTGCGATCGACCACAAAGCCTTCGTTGTCGGTAGGCACCAGGAACGCCGAGATGCCTTTTTTACCGAGGTCCGGGTCGGTCACGGCAAAGACGATGGCCAGGCCGGCGCGACGCGCGTTGCTGACAAACTGTTTGGCGCCATTGATGACCCAGTGATCACCCTGCAGTTCTGCGCGCGTGCGCAGGTTGTGCGCCTCGGAGCCGGCCTGCGGTTCGGTCAGGCAGAAGCAGCCAATTACGTCACCGCTCGCCAGGCGCTCCAGCCAGGTTTGTTGCTGTTCGGCGCTGCCGTAGGCTAGCAGCGGGCCGCAGCCTACCGAGTTGTGGATGCTCATCAGGGCGCCGGTGGCGCCATCGCCAGCGGCGATTTCCTCTACGGCCAAGGCGTAGGCGACGTAGTCGGTGTAGCTGCCGCCCCATTGCTCGGGGACGACCATGCCAAGCAGGCCCAGTTCGCCCATTTTCTTGACCACTTGATCATCGATCCAGCCGGCTTTCTCCCAGGCCTGGGCAAACGGCGCGATTTCGCCACGGGCAAAGTCGCGCGCCATGTCGCGGATCATGATCTGTTCTTCTGTCAGTTCCAGGTCTTGCATCTGCGTACTCCAGGCCTCAGAGGCCTTCGAAGAATTGATCCACGCGAGAACGGGTGAGGCCGGCGAGGGTGGCCGGGTTCCAGCGCGGCTGCTTGTCCTTGTCGATGATCAGGGCCCGCACGCCTTCGATCAGGTCGCCATGTTCGAACCATTGCTGGTCCAGGTGCAGCTCCATCTTGAAGCAGTCTTCCAGGCTCAGGTGGCGCCCACGACGGAGCATTTCCAGGGGGACCGCCATGCCCAACGGCGAACGGGTTTCCAGCAGGTCAGCGGTTTTCACCGCCCAGTCGTGGCTGTCGGCAATGGTTACGCTACGCAACTGTTCAACAATACTGCTGACATCGGGCAGGGCGAAGAAGTGGTCGATGACCGGGCGCAGCTTGGCCAGCGGCGCATCCTCCAGCAACTGGGTGCCAAGCTTGGCCAGCACGCCCTGCAGGTCTTTGAGCGGGTATTCAGTAAAGCTCAAGGCATCAAGGCGCTCATCGAGCTGGGCCAGTTTGCTGCTGTCCAGGTACCAGTCGGCGAGGCCGCAATACAGGGCATCGGCAGCTTGTACCTGCACGCCGCTGACGCCCAGGTATGTACCCAGTTCGCCAGGGATGCGCGACAGGAAGTAACTGCCGCCGACATCCGGGAAATAGCCGATGGCGACTTCGGGCATGGCCAGGCGGCTGCGTTCGGTCACCATCCGCAGCTCGGCACCCTGGGCCAGGCCCATGCCGCCACCCAGAGTAAAACCATCCATCAGCGCCAGAATGGGCTTGCGGTAGTGATGGATGCACAGGTCGAGGGCGTATTCTTCGATAAAGAAATCGCGGTGCAGGCTGTCGCCGGCTTTGTAGCTGTCGTACAGCGAGCGGATGTCGCCCCCGGCACAGAAGCCTTTCGGGCCTTCACCGCGCAACACGACGGCGTGCACTTGAGGGTCGTTCGCCCAGGCGTCGAGTTGCTGCTGAAGGCGGCGAACCATGTCCAGCGTAATGGCGTTGAGGCCGGCAGGACGGTTGAGGGTCAAGTGTCCGATGTGGTTGCGGACCTGGGCCAGAACTGGCGCTTCGGTCGGTGCGTGGACGTGCGCGGTCATCGCTGTCTCCCTGCTTTGTTATTGATTTTCCAGGTGAATTGTCACGGTCTGGATGGACGCTAGAGGATCGCTGGATCCTATCAGTGCAAATTTGCTCAATACAATCGACAAAACTGCAGGCCGAACCTGCATTTTTGCATGGGTGGTCATGCCCTTGGACCGCGCCGTAGAGGGTTTGGTGCACGGGCATGCGTCAATTCTGTGATCAGCGTGGCAGGCGCCCGCTGACGAAGTGGGCGACATCGTTGTAGCCGTGGGTAGAAGCATGTCCCGGGGTTACCAGCGCGTCGATGAAGGCTTCATCTTCGGCGGTGATCGTGACCTCCAGCGCGCCCGCGTAAGTGTCCCACTGCGCTTCGGTGCGTGGCCCGACGATGGCCGAGCTGACCAACTGGTTGTTGAGTACCCAGGCAATGGCGAACTCGACCATGCCCACACCTTTGTTCTCGACATAGGCGTGAATCTTCTGGGCGATGGCCAGCGACGCCGGGCGCCACTCGGTTTCCAGGATGCGTTTGTCTTGCCGCCCGGCGCGGCTGTTGGCATCGGGTGCGGCGTCGGGCGCGTATTTACCGCTGAGCACACCGCGGGCCAGGGGGCTGTACGGCACGATGCCCAGGCCATGGTAAGCCGCAGCATGGAACTGCTCCGGTTCGGCCTGGCGGTTGACGATGTTGTACAGCGGCTGGCTGACGACGGGCGCGGGCACCCCGAGCCGCTCGGCCAGATGGCAGAGCTCGGCAATGCGCCAGCCGCGGAAGTTAGACACGCCCCAATGGCGAATCTTGCCTTGGCGCAGCAGATCGCCCATGGCTGCCACGGTGACTTCCAGTGGCGTGTTGTGGTCTTCGCGGTGCAGGTAATAAATGTCCAGGTAATCGGTGCCCAAGCGGGTCAGGCTGGCTTCGATCGCGTTGAATATATGTTTGCGATTCAAGCCGCTGCGGTTGGGCATACCATCGGCTGGACCAAAGCCGACCTTGCTGGCCAGCACCCATTCATGGCGGTTGCGGGCAATGGCTTCGCCGACGATTTCCTCACTGTGCCCGGCGTTGTACACGTCGGCAGTGTCGATGAAGTTGATGCCCTGGTCCCAGGCTTTATCGATGATACGCAGGGAGTCTTCGGTGCTGGTCTGTTCGCCGAACATCATGCTGCCCAAGGTCAGGGCGGACACTTGCAGGCCGCTGCGGCCCAATGGACGGTAGATCATGATCGAGAATCCTTGGCGAGGGGGATCCGACCTGTTTTACACAGTTCTACCGGGGATGAACAGCATCGCCGGCCGTGCCGGCGATGCAATTCTGCTTAGTTGGCCTGTTCGCCTACCAAGCCTGTAGCCCGCGACCGAGACACGCGCAAGGCCACCAGGCTGCCGACCACGATCAAGCCGGCCAGCGAGTACAGGGCGGCGTCGGTAGAGCCGGTCTGGTCTTTGATGAAACCCACCAGGTACGGGCTGAGGAAGCCCGCCATTTGCCCGACCGAGTTGATGATCGCCAGGCCCGCAACGGCGGTACCGGCGCTGAGCAGGGCGGTAGGCATCGGCCAGAACATCGGCAGGCCGGTGAGGGCGCCCATGGTCGCGATGCTCAAACCGACAATGGCAATCACCGGGTTATGGGCGAAGTTCACCGCGATCAGCAGGCCGATGGCACCCATCAGCATCGGTACTACCAAATGCCAGCGGCGCTCGTTGCGCAAGTCCGCCGAGCGGCCGACCAGCAGCATGAAGACACCGGCAAGCAGGTACGGGATCGCACTCAGCCAGCCGATCAGCAGGGCGTCGCTGAAGCCCAGGCTCTTGATGATCGACGGCAGCCAGAAGTTGATCGCGTACACACCGCTCTGAATGCAGAAGTAGACGAAACCGAAGGTCCAGATCATCGGGTTGGTGAACACCGACAACAGGCTGTCGCTGGCAGTAACCGGTTTGCTGGCGGCATCGACGGCCAGGTCATGCTTGATCATGTCCCGCTCTGCCGGGCTCAGCCACTTGGCGGTGGCGTAGCCGTCACTGAGCAGGAAGATGGCGAGGAAGCCGAGCAGCACGGTCGGCAGGCCCTGGATCAGGAACATCCATTGCCAGCCGGCCAGGCCATGCTGGCCGGCGGCGAAGTGGTTGAGGATCCAGCCGGAGAACGGCCCGCCGAGCAAGCCGGAGACCGGAATAGCCGACATGAACAGGGCCATGATCCGTCCACGGCGCGTGGCCGGGAACCAGCGCGAAAGGTACAGGACAATACCGGGGAAGAAGCCCGCTTCGGCGGCACCGGTAAACAGCCGCAGCACGTAGAATTCCATCGGCGTGGTCACGAACAGCAGGCAAGTCGACAACGTGCCCCAGGCGATCATCATCAACGCGATCCAGCGGCGCGGGCCGAAGCGGTTGAGTGCGAGGTTGCTGGGCAGGCCGCACAACACGTAGCCGATGAAGAAAATACCGGCGCCGAGGCCGTAGATGGTTTCGCTGAACTTCAGTGCATCAAGCATCTGCAGCTTGGCAAAGCCAACGTTTACCCGGTCAAGGTAGTTGAACAGGTAGCAGATGAAGATGAAGGGAATCAGCCGCAGGGTGATGCGCCGATACAGCGCATCGCGGGTGACGTCTGGGCCTTGGTCAGGGGCAGGGCTGTATGACATGATTTGCTCTCTTCGTTTATTTTTATCGCCGCAGCCTGCGTCGAGGCGGCTGCTGCGATGAGTCTCGGTGAGCGGACCGTGGCTGTCTTTGTGCTTTTGCACAGCATTTTCAGCGGCCTGCTGTGCCGCGGACCAATCATTGCGACAACAAGGATCCTCCCATGTTCGAACTGGACCATGACCTGGCGCAAGATATCGTCGATCGGGCGATGGCGATTTTGCCCTGTAACGTCAACGTCATGGACAGCCAGGGCCTGATTCTGGGCAGCGGTGAACCGGAGCGCATCAACACCCGCCACGAAGGTGCGCAACTGGTCCTGGCCAACGGCCGTATCGTCGAGCTGGACGTCGAGGCGGCCAAGTGCCTCAAGGGCGTGCAGCCGGGCATCAACCTGCCGCTGTTGCTCGATGGTCGCCTGATGGGCGTTCTGGGCCTGACCGGCGACCCGCAGCACTTACGCACCTACGCGCAACTGGTACGCATGACTGCCGAAATGCTTCTGGCCCAGCGCCATTTGCAGGTAGAGCAGCAATGGCGGCGTCAGCGTTGTGACGACCTGCTCGCGCTGCTGCTGGGCGGCTCCGGCGATTCGCCACGGCTGGTGGATGAAGCCCGCCAGCTGGGACTCAAACCACAACTGCCGCGAATTCCCTGCCTGTTCGAACTGGATGCCGGGCCTGCCGCCGAAGGCTTGGCCAGCTGGCTGATGAGCCGCTACCCGGACAGCTGGTGTGTCAGCCCTGCGCGGCAGTCGCTGCTGTGGTGCCGACCGGCCAGCGTCTCGCTCGAAGAGCTGCGCCTGGTGGAGCGGGTGCAGCGCCATGGCTGGCAGGTACAGCGCCTGGCCACAGGCTCGACGGCACACAGCGTTGATCAATTGCGTCGTGGCTATCGCCGGGTGCGCGATCTGTTGGCCTATGGCCGTGAGGTGCTGCCCGGCGAGCAGATCCTTACCCTTAATCGCTATCGCCTGCCGGCACTGCTGTGGCGTCATCGCAATGACGATGCTCTGGATGAGTTGCTCGAACCGTTGCAGCGCATCCGCGCCAAAGACAACAGCGGTCAGTTGCTGGCGACATTGCGCGCCTGGTGTGCCCACGACGGGCAAAGCCAGGCGTGTGCGGACGCGCTGGGCATCCACCGCAACAGCCTGCGTTATCGGCTGGAGCGTATTGCCGAGCTGAGTGAGGTCGACCCGTTGCGCCTGGAAGGCATGTTGAGCCTGTACCTGGGCCTGCAACTGCTACCCGCGAACGCCTGATTGGGCAAAGTGACCAAAGCGCCGGGCCTGGTGTTGTGCATTCGACAGAAGCCCGCGCGTTGGCTTGCTGTCAGCATGCAGCCATCTGCCGCAGGAGAATTGCCATGAAAATCGTCATCGCCCCCGACTCGTTCAAGGACAGCCTCAGCGCCGAAGGCGTGGCCCAGGCCATTGCTTCAGGGCTTGCCGCAGTCTGGCCTCAGGCAGAGTTGGTCAAATGCCCGATGGCCGACGGCGGTGAAGGCACCATGGAAGCCATTATTGCAGCCTGTCAGGGCGAGCTGCGCCACCAGCAGGTGCAGGGGCCGCTGGGTGAGCCGGTAATGGCCGGTTGGGGCTGGTTGGCCGATAGCCACACGGCAATCATCGAAATGGCCCAGGCCAGCGGCCTGCAACTGCTCGGCGTTGCCGAGCGCGATGCTTGTCGCACCAGCACCTATGGCACCGGCGAGTTGATCAGTGCCGCACTGGATGCCGGCGCACAGCGGGTAATCCTCGCCATTGGCGGCAGTGCCACCAATGATGGTGGCAGCGGAATGTTGCGCGCCTTGGGCATGCGCTTGCTCGATAGCCGTGAGCAGCCGTTGGCGGAAGGTGGCCTGGCATTGAGCCAGTTGGCGCGGGTGGATGCCAGTGCGCTTGACCCCCGGCTGGCCCACGTACAGCTGGAAGTCGCTGCTGACGTTGACAACCCCCTGTGCGGCAGCAACGGCGCCTCGGCGATCTTCGGCCCACAGAAAGGCGCGAGCCCTGAACAGGTACAGTTGCTGGATCAGGCGTTGGGGCATTTTGCCGATCATTGCGCGCAGGTGCTCGATAACGACGTGCGTGACTTTCCTGGCTGTGGCGCTGCCGGCGGCATGGGCTTTGCCGCCAAGGCGTTCATGCAGGCGACCTTCCGCCCCGGCATTGAAGTGGTGGCGGAACTGGCCGGACTGGAAGCGGCGGTGCAGGGCGCTGACCTGGTGATTACCGGCGAAGGGCGCTTCGATGCGCAGACCCTGCGTGGCAAGACGCCGTTTGGTGTGGCCCGCGTCGCGCAACGTCACGGTGTTCCGGTGGTGGTGATCGCCGGCACCCTGGGCGAAGGCTACGAGCAGCTCTATCAGCATGGCATTGACGCTGCGTTTGCCGTGACGGGTGGCCCGATGAGCCTTGAGCAGGCCTGTGGTAACGCCGCTACGTTGCTGCAGGCACGCGCAGGCGATATCGCCCGGCTGTGGTCGTGTGCGCTTCAGTCACGTCGCTGAACGGGTAAGGGCAGCAAGCTCGGCCGGTGCATCGAGCAGGGCCAGTTCACCGAAGGATGCCGACGCGTCGATATAGCGCAGTGCTGATTTGGCATCCTTCCAGCCGACATGGCTCATCAGGGCCTTGATCTCCCAGCCGTTACTGGTCGCCCAGGTGGCAAAGCCGCGACGCAACGAATGGCTGGTGTATAAAGCAGCCGGTACGCCGCCGCGCTCCAGAATGCGTCGAAGCAGGGTAATCAGACTGTTGCTGTTGAGCGCGGTGTCGCCGAGGTTGCCCCAGCGGTCGAGTTTGCGAAACACCGGGCCATGGGCAATGCCCGCTACTTCGATCCATTGCAGGTAGGCCTGAACCGGGCACAGCACTTTAAGCGCCGGCGCCTGATGCCGCGTGCCCACGGCCTGACGGTCACCTTTGCTGCGCGGCAGGTAAATGGACAGGCCGCGGCCGGCTTGCGCCTGTATATGCTCGACCTGCAAGCGCGCCAGTTCATCGCCGCGAAACCCACGCCAAAAGCCGATCAGCAGCAACGCCACATCGCGCCTTGCCCGTAGCAGTTTGCCCAGGTTGTGCTGTTCGCGCGCCAGTCGGGCTTGTGCTTCGAGCACCGTGACGGTCTGCTGCAAGTGTTGAATCTGCAGCGGTGCCGCTTGCCGGGGGTCGGCCGGGTGCAAGGTGCGAATGCCCTTGAGCACCTGGCGCACCAGCGGTGCCTTGGTCGGGTCAGGGAAACCCTGGCTGACATGCCATTGACCGAGGGCTGCCAGCCGTTGCTTCAGGGTGTTGATGGAATGGCTGCCGGCATGATCGGCCAGGTAGCGGGCAATGCTGTCAGCGGTTGCGGGAAGAAAACCGCCCCAGCTCACTTCGAAGTGCGTGACCGCTGCCTGGTAGCTGCGCCGGGTGTTATCCCGGGTAGACGCCTGCAGGTAACGTTCGATGCTGTTCATTGGTGCCGCTGCCCGCCAGGAATACTGTGTGCAGATGGTAAGAGCTTGGCGGCAGCGACGCCATTCAATTCGGCCGTTTAACCGTTACCGATTCAAAGGGAGACACGGCTGGCACCGTTCACGGTCATGATGCGTACGCGATTGCCGACGCGAAACTGCTGGGACGTGTCGACAGCCTGTACGTAGGCGCGGGTACTGCCGTCGTCTTCGCGGACCACGATTTCCACACCCTGGGTGCGGGTGATGCCTTCTTCCACGGCCGAGCCCGCCGCGCCGCCCGCTACACCGCCGAGAATGGTCGCGACAGCACTGCCACGTCCACCGCCGATAGTGCTGCCGGCAATACCGCCGACTGCAGCGCCGGCCAGGGTGCCGATCGGGGTTTTAGTGCCTTCTATCTGCACAGCGCGCAGCGATTCAATGGTGCCCATGCGCACGGTTTGCACGGCGCGGGCGTCGGCGCGGGAATAGGACGAGCCGGACAGGTTGGACGCGCAGCCCGACAGCAGGGCAACGCTGGTGAACAGGGCAGTCAGAAGCAGAGCAGGGCGGTTCATTGTGATGACCTCGCAAGGCGTCAAAAAGGAATGGGGCAAGCTTAAGCCGCCAAGCCTGAACGCCTGCTGAACCTGACCTGAACAGTTACTGAACGAAATGTCTGGGATCCCTGTCAGAATGTCCCCGGTGCAATGTATGACCCGTTAACTCAAGCGAGGAGCAGATCATGGATCTAGGTATCAGCGGCCGCTGGGCAATTGTGTGCGCTGCCAGCCAGGGGCTGGGCAAGGGGTGTGCCGAAGCCCTGGCAGCCGAGGGCGTTAACCTCGTGATCAATGCGCGTACCGCCACCACACTGGAGCAGACAGCTGGCGAGCTGCGCGGCCGGTTCCCGGCAATCGAGGTGCGCCCGGTCGTCGGTGATGTGGCCGATCCGGCGGTACGCCACGCGTTGCTTGCTGCCTGCCCCCAGGTCGACATCCTGGTCAACAATGCCGGCGGCCCACCGCCGGGCGATTTCCGTGACTGGAGCCGGGAGGATTGGCTCAAGGCTCTGGACGCCAACATGCTCACGCCTATCGAACTGATCAAGGCGGTGGTCGACGGCATGGCCGAGCGCGGCTTTGGGCGGGTGGTGAACATTACCTCGGGCGCGGTGAAGGCGCCGATTGACATTCTCGGTCTGTCCAACGGTGCGCGTAGTGGCCTGACCGGCTTCATCGCCGGACTCGCTCGTCAGCAACGCCTGGCCGGGCACAATGTGACGCTGAACAACCTGCTGCCAGGTGCGTTCGACACGGCACGCCTGCAAAAGACCCTGCAGGCCGCAAGCAAGGTTGGTGGTGATCTGCAGGCAACCACCGAGGCGCGCCGCCAGGCGATCCCGGCGGCACGCTTCGGCAGTGCCGAGGAATTTGGCGCGTATTGTGCGTTCCTGTGCAGCCGCCACGGTGGCTACATCACCGGGCAGAACTTGCTGATTGATGGCGGGGCTTACCCTGGGACCTTCTGATCCCCGGTGTTTGAAAGAAGGCCGATGGCCCTGGGCCGTCGGCTCTCACCCATATGTACGCTGGTGGGTTACACCAGGTGTGTCACCCACTTGCCGGGCGTGCTGCCATCCTTGAGCTGGCGCAACGCCTGTGGCAGTGCGTCGAACGCAAAATCCAGACGGTGCGGCGCCAACAGGCGGCCATCGGCAACCTGTTGCAGCAAACGCTCCCCTTCAACCTTCAACGCCTGACGATCAAGCAGCCGTCCGTGGGCGTGAATGCTGTTGAGTGCAACTTCATGAAGCGAAATCGCCGTGCTGAAGGCGGGTAGTGGCGCGTTTTCCTGACGGTCCTGGATGCACACCAGATGGCCGTTGTAACCCAGCAGGTAAGCCAGGCTTGCGGCATGCACACCACTGACAGTGTCAAACACCGCGTGCAATGGGCGCTCGCCGAGGGCTGTCTGAACGTCTGCCTGCCAGTCATTGGTGCGGTAATCGAAAACGCCGACTGCACCGAGCTGCTTGAGGCGCGCATGGTGCTTTTCACTCGCCGTGGCCCACACCTGCCAGCCTTGCTGCGCCGCTAACTGAACAAGATAGAAGCCCACCGAGCCGCCTGCGCCGACCACCAGTACATCACGAGACGCACCGTTGGCGATCTTGGCCAGCGCTTGCCAGGCAGTCAGCCCCGGGCAAGGCACGGCAGCGGCTGCAGTGGCTTCGAGGTTGGCCGGAATGTGCATCACCAGGTCCGCATCGAGCAGGCAGTACTCGGCAAAGCTGCCGTCGCGGGACAACGTCTGGTGGTAAGCGACGCGGGTGCCCAGCGGCAGGTTGGCACCCTCGCCGACGGCACTGACGACCCCGGCGCCATCCACGCCTGGAACAGTACCCTGATGCCAGTCGGCATGGCCCCATTCACAGATCTTCCAGTCCACCGGGTTGAGGGCAATGGCCTGGTTCGCCACCAGGACCTGGCCGGGGCCGGGTTTGGGCATGGGTTTGTCGATGAGCTTGAGGCCTTCAAGGCCGGCGCCCGGGGTCCAGCCCCAGGCACGATACGTGTTGGACATGACGAATCCTCTTGGGTGCAAGCGCAAAGGGTAGCGGTGCGTGGCGCATGGATACAGACGGCCCGGGACAAAAGAGTGTTGATTTGAAGGCATCAATTGCAAAGGCGCACGGCGTTGGCCTTGGGGGCTGTCGGCGACACTTTTGTGCTGCTTTTGGGCTGTAACATGCGATAAGCCGTGATTATTTGATCTTAGAAAGCTGTTTTGAAGGCGCGATTTTTATCATTGAGATACCATGTAAATACATAGTACATACCACATTACGAAATAGTAGGAGTAACCATGGCCCGCGGCGGTATCAACAAGGCAGTCGTGCAGAAAGCCCGCCAGGCGCTGCTGGCCCGCGGGGTCCATCCGAGCATCGATGCAGTACGTATCGAACTGGGCAATACCGGCTCGAAAACCACCATTCACCGGTACCTGAAAGAGCTCGACAACCAGTTCCCGGCCAAGCCGGTGAGCGCGCCCAACCTCAGTGACGCGCTGGCGACATTGGTCGAGCAGTTGGCCGAACAGGTGCGCGAAGAAGGAGAGGCGCGTATCGAGGAAGCGCGCAGTGCGTTCGAGGCCGAGCGACAAACGCTCCTGGCTCAGGTACGGATCAGCCAGCAGGCCTTGGCGGCGCTGCAACAGCAGCATGAAATCCAGGCGGCGGCGCTCGCCAGCGAGTCTGCCGAGTTGTCCACCACCCGCAGCACCTTGCAAACCGAGCAAACCCGCAATGCCACACTCAACCAGGCGGTGGGCGAACTGAACCTGCGCCTCACCGAGAAAGACGAGCAGATAGCGTCGCTGGAAGACAAGCACCAGCACGCCCGCGATGCCCTGGAGCACTACCGCAATGCCAGCCGCGAACAGCGCGACCAGGACCAGCGTCGTCACGAGGCGCAGGTGCAGCAGTTGCAGGTAGAGGTACGTCAGCTGCAGCAAACCCTGATCGTCAAACAGGACGAGCTGACCCGGCTGAACCGCGACAACGAAGGTTTCCTGGTGCAGATCCGCACGCTCAAGGATGCCCAGCGTACACTCAAGACCCAGAATGACCGGCGCCAGGCACAGATCCAGGGGCTGGAGGTGAACCTGGCGCAACTCAATGGTTCACGCGATGAGCTGGAGAAACAGAACCAGAACCTGGCACTGAGTCTGGCTGAGCGGGTGACCGAGCTGCGCCAGCAATTGCAGCTGATCGGCAAGCAAGAAGCCCAGCTGCGTCTGGCCGAACTGGCCCGCGAGCAACTTCAGGGAAAGGACTGATACAAAGGCGCGTGGCGCCGCCTCTGACCACCCCATAGTTTTTTACTGTGCTGCGACCACATAAATCATAATTTCGCGTTTCAGCGTCTGCTCACAGAATGCGTCCTACACCCACCCACGGTCATCCCCGTGGGTAACCTCAGTAGGGCGCAGCGATGACAAACAATAAGACTGTAATAGACACGCTTGTAGTGGGCGCCGGGCAAGCCGGTGTGGCCATGAGCGAACACCTGAGCCGACTCGGCGTCCCGCACCTGGTGCTGGAGCGCAACCGTATCGCTGAAGCCTGGCGCACCGGGCGCTGGGACTCACTGGTTGCCAATGGCCCGGCCTGGCATGACCGCTTCCCGGGCCTTGAATTCGAAGGCCTCGACCCCGATGCGTTCGCCGGCAAGGACCAGGTTGCCGACTATTTCGAAGCCTATGCAAAAAAATTCAACGCCCCGGTGCGTACCGGCGTTGAAGTCACCAAAGTAGAACGTAACGTCGGCCGCCCGGGCTTTACCCTTGAAACCTCCGACGGCGTCATCGAGGCCAACAATGTCGTGGTCGCCACCGGCCCGTTCCAGCGCCCGCTGATTCCTGCGATTGCGCCAGCCGATGGCACCGCAACCCAGATCCACTCCGCGCAATACCGTAACCCGCAACAGCTGGCCGCAGGCGCCGTGCTTGTGGTCGGTGCCGGTTCTTCTGGCGTGCAGATCGCCGACGAACTGCAACGTGCAGGAAAACAGGTGTACCTCTCGGTCGGTGCCCATGACCGTCCACCACGCGCCTACCGCAACCGTGATTTCTGCTGGTGGTTGGGCGTGCTTGGTTTGTGGGATGCCGAAGGTGTGCAGCCAGGTAAAGAGCACGTCACCATCGCTGTCAGCGGTGCGCGCGGTGGCCATACCGTGGACTTCCGCCGCCTGGCGCAGCAAGGCGTGACCCTGGTGGGCCTGACCAAGGCTTTCAATGGCGACGTGGTGAGCTTCGAGTCGAACCTGGCCGAGAACATCGCTCGCGGAGACGAAAATTACCTGGCACTGCTCGACGCTGCCGACGCTTATATCGAGGCCAACGGGCTGGACCTGCCGCTGGAACCCGAGGCGCGAATCATGCTGCCCGATCCGCCGTGCATGACCCACCCGATCCTTGAACTGGCCCTGAGCACGGCCGGTGTCACCACGGTGATCTGGGCCACCGGCGATAGCGTCGATTACGACTGGCTGAAGGTCAATGCCTTCAAGGCCGACGGCAAACCGCAGCATCAACGCGGCGTCAGCAGCGAGCCTGGCATCTACTTTGTTGGCCTGCCATGGCTGGCGCGGCGGGGCTCGGCGTTTATCTGGGGCGTGTGGCATGACGCCCGGCACATCGCCGAACACATCATCAAACAGCGCGCCTATTTCGATTACCGGGACGCCTCGCAGCGTCAGGCCGACACCACCAAGACACCCCTCAAAACCGCCAGCCTGCTGGGAGCCCGTTGATGCCTACTCATACCCGTATCCGCATGTTCAACACCAAGGACACCTACCCGAACCAGTCCCTGGACAACGACCTGTGCCAGGCGGTGCGTGCCGGTAACACCGTGTACGTGCGCGGCCAGGTCGGCACCGACTTCAACGGGCAACTGGTAGGCCTCGGCGATCCCCGTGCGCAGGCCGAACAAGCCATGCGCAACGTCAAGCAGCTGCTGGAAGAGGCGGGCAGTGACCTCAGTCACATCGTCAAGACCACCACCTACCTGATCGACCCGCGCTACCGCGAGCCGGTTTACCAGGAAGTCGGTAAATGGCTCAAAGGCGTTTTCCCGATTTCTACTGGGCTGGTGGTCAGCGCCCTGGGCCAGCCGCAGTGGCTGATGGAAATCGACGTGATCGCGGTCATCCCCGAATAAGGAGCCTGCCATGACCTTTTCCATCGTCGGACGCTGCGCCGAAACCGGCCAGCTGGGCATTGCCATCAGCTCTTCAAGCATTGCCGTGGGGGCTCGCTGCCCCTGGCTGCGCACTGGCGTCGGTGCGGTATCGAGCCAGAACATCACCTTGCCAGCCCTTGGTCCGCAGGTGCTGGATGCGCTGGGTGAAGGGCTGGCGCCGCATCAGGCACTGGACCATGCACTGACCCGTAACGGCTACAGCCAGTATCGCCAGGTCGCGGTCGTCGACGCCCAGGGGCGTACTGCCGTGTTCAGCGGCAACCACACCCTGGGCACACACAACGCCGAGGCCGGCGAGCAGTGTGTGGCTGCCGGCAACCTGCTGGCCAACACGGCGGTGATCGAGCGCATGGTCGCGGCGTTCGAAGCCAGTGAAGGCTGCCTGGCGGCGCGCCTGCTTACGGCGTTGCAAGCCGGGCAGGACGCCGGAGGGGAAGCTGGTGCGGTGCATTCGGCGGCAGTATCGGTGGTCGGCGAGCTGGTCTGGCCGATCGTAGACCTGCGGGTCGACTGGGCCGATGAAAACCCCATCGGCGAGTTGCAAAAGCTCTGGAATGCCTATGAGCCTCAATTGCAGGATTACCTGACGCGCGCACTCAACCCGACGCTGGCACCGAGTTACGGAGTACCGGGTGATGAGTGAGCTGCGTAGCCGTGCATTGCTGGCCAAGCTGATCGGCTTTGCCACGGTTAGCCGCGATTCGAACCTGGCGTTGATCGAGTTCGTCCGCGATTACCTGCACGGCCTGGGTGTCAGCTGCGAGCTGATCTACAACGCCGAGCGTACCAAGGCGAACCTGCTGGCAAGCATTGGCCCGGCGGTGGAAGGCGGTGTGGTGCTTTCGGGCCATACCGATGTGGTACCGGTCGACGGCCAGGCATGGACGGTCGAGCCCTTCTTCATGAGCGAGCGTGACGGCAAGCTCTACGGCCGCGGTGCAGCGGACATGAAGGGTTACCTTGCGTCGGTACTGGCCGCGGTGCCGGTGTTTCTCGCCAGCCCGCTGCAGCGCCCTGTGCACTTGGCGTTTTCGTATGACGAGGAGGTGGGTTGCCTGGGTGTACGCAGCCTGCTGGAGGTGTTGCATCAGCGCATCCCGCAGCCAGCGTTGTGCCTGATTGGCGAGCCCACCGAGCTCAAACCGGTGCTGGGCCACAAGGGCAAGCTGGCCATGCGTTGCCATGTACACGGCGCACCGTGCCATTCGGCCTATGCCCCATATGGTGTGAATGCCATCGAACAGGCGGCGCGACTGATTGGCCGACTGGGTGAAATCGGCCAACGCCTGGCGGCGCCAGAGCACCACGATGCACGCTTCGATCCGGCGTACTCCACGGTACAGGTCGGGGTGATCCAGGGCGGCACGGCCTTGAACATTGTGCCGGCCGACTGCCGCTTCGACTTTGAAGTGCGTGCCTTGCCGGCATTCGAGCCGCAAGCGGTACTCGATGAGTTGCAAACCTACGCCGAGCACACGTTGTTGCCGACCATGCAGGCGGTCAACGCCGAGACCACCATCCGCTTCGAAGCACTGTCGGCGTACCCGGGCCTGGCGACCGCACCGGAAAGTGCCGCCGCGCAACTGATCGCGCAACTGTGTGGCAGCGACGCTTTCAGCACGGTGGCCTTTGGCACCGAAGGCGGCCTGTTTGACCAGGCCGGTATCCCCGCCGTGGTCTGTGGCCCCGGCAGCATGGAACAGGGGCACAAACCCGACGAATACGTCAGTGTCGATCAGATGGCGGCCTGTGACCGCCTGATGGACCGGCTGGCAGCGTACCTCTCCCACAACGGATAACAATAAGGAGTCTGTGGTGAACGATTTCAATGGCTGGACAAGCCTTGCTGCGCAACAGCGGCTGATAGACACCGCGCTGATCGACGGCGAACCGTGCCAGGCGCAAAACGGCGCGCATTTTGATGTGATCAACCCGGCCACCAACCAAGTGCTGGCCCGCGTTGCCGCCTGTGGCCAGGCCGAGGTCGACCAGGCTGTGAAGAGTGCCCGTCGTGCATTCGAACAGGGCCCCTGGGCGAAGATGGCGCCAGGCGAACGCAAAAAAGTACTGCTGCGCCTGTCGCAACTGATGCTCGAACACCGTGACGAACTGGCCTTGCTGGACTCGCTGAGCATGGGCAAGCCGGTCATGGATGCCTGGAACATCGACGTGCCGGGTGCCGCGCATGTGTTCGCCTGGTACGGCGAAAGCCTCGACAAGCTCTATGACCAGGTTGCGCCGACCGCCAGCAACGCACTGGCGACCATCACCCGCGTGCCGCTGGGCGTGATCGCCGCTGTGGTGCCATGGAACTTTCCGCTGGACATGGCTGCATGGAAACTCGCTCCGGCCCTGGCGGCCGGCAACAGCGTGGTACTGAAACCGGCAGAACAGTCGCCGTTTTCGGCCCTGCGCCTGGCTGAACTGGCCCTGGAAGCCGGGATCCCGGCCGGCGTGCTCAACGTAGTACCGGGCCTCGGCGAGGAGGCCGGTCGGGCGCTGGGCCTGCACATGGACGTGGATGCCCTGGTGTTTACCGGCTCCACCGAAGTCGGCAAGTACTTCATGCAGTACGCGGCGCAGTCGAACCTCAAGCAGGTGTGGCTGGAGTGCGGTGGCAAGAGCCCGAACCTGATGTTCGCCGATTGCCAGGACCTCGACCTGGCTGCCGAGAAGGCTGCGTTCGGCATCTTCTTCAACCAGGGCGAAGTCTGCTCGGCCAACTCGCGGCTGCTGGTACAGCGCTCGATCGCCGATGAATTCATCCAGCGCCTGATCGAAAAAGCCCGCGCCTGGCAGCCCGGCAATCCGTTGAATCCGGCCAGTACCGCCGGGGCCATCGTCGATGCGCGCCAGACCCGGCGGATCATGCAGTACATCGAACAGGCCCAGGGCGAGGGTGCCCAGTTGGTGTGTGGTGGCCGCCAGTTGAGTATCGACGGCGCCGACAACTTCATCGAACCGACGATTTTCACCGGCGTCACCGCCGACATGACCCTGGCTCGCGAAGAAGTGTTCGGCCCGGTGTTGGCCGTCACCGTCTTCGACGATGAAGACCAGGCCGTCGCGATTGCCAACGACCACATCTATGGCCTGGCAGCGTCGGTGTGGACCGACGACCTGAACCGCGCGCACCGCGTGGCGCGGCGGCTGAATGCCGGGACAGTGTCGGTGAATACCGTCGATGCCCTGGACGTCACCGTGCCTTTTGGCGGCGGCAAGCAATCGGGTTTTGGCCGGGACCTTTCCCTGCATTCGTTCGACAAGTACACGCAACTGAAAACCACCTGGATTCAGCTGCGCGGCTGAGGGCCTCATCGCAGGCTTCGCCAGCTCCCACAGGATCTGCATGCACTGACCTTTGTGGGAGCTGGCGAAGCCTGCGATGGGCTGCATGGCCGCCCCAGTAGTTGCCACCCCGATCGGCTGTCTCGTTTACACATCGGGCGCTGCCGCCGAATATAGAGGGGTAGCTCTCGGGGGTCGCCGG
>NZ_JADUCM010000023.1 GCF_016009175.1 Pseudomonas alkylphenolica | reverse complement strand
TGGCCCGTCGGCTGCGAGTGGGGGCAAACAGAAAGGCCCTGAAAAGAATACTGGGTCTTATCTACCGCAACTCAAGGCTTGCCCAAACTGTATGGCCCCCCCCCTGAAAAGGGGGGGGCGCACGAATTAGATGCCCGCCGAGGCGGGCCTATGGGGCGCTAGTCCGTTAGCAGTCTTGATCCTGACCGTGTCGATGTGAAAAAAGTGTGAAGAATACCCTCACGTACGCAACCAGCCGTCGACAGTCTTGGCGCCGTACTGCTCCTTCCAGGCCTTGAGGCCACGGTGGTTGCCGCCCTTGGTTTCGATGCGCTCGCCGGTGTGCGGGTTTTCATACACTTTGACCACGCGTGCACGACGGGTTTTGGGGGCCGTAGCCACTCCTTTTGCCGACGCTTTGGGGTCGAGGATGGCGATGATATCGCGCAGGTTCTTGTCGTAGCTGTTCATCAGCTCGACAAGTTTGCGCTCGAACTCGATTTCGCGCTTTAGGCCGGCATCCTTTTTCAGCGCCTCGAGTTGCGCCATTTGTTCCTGAAGCGCTTTTTCGGCAGCACGAAACTCTGCAAGTCTGGACACTGTCATCACTCCTTTATGTCTGCAGTGGCCCGGTATGCGTAGAAACAAGGAGTTACCTGAATAACGCAGCCGCCACTGGGTTGGGCACAACATCGCACTAATAAATAGTGTAGTAGTCACCCGGCGATGGGTAAACATTTAACTTTTAACTTGCCTGTAACGGAACTTTCTTACTTATTTGAGCGTTAATACAAAACAACTAGTCGGGTGCCTCGGCGGTGCCTTAGACAAAAGTCCAATGTCCCGTGCCAGAGCGGTTGCGAGATAATTTCAGATCAGCATCCAGTCGCGTTGGCGCTGGGTGTATTGCCGCAGCCTGGATGGCGGGCGGCTGTTTTTGCCACTCTTTTGGATAGTGCTTCCCATGTTTGCCCCATTTCCTCTCGCGTCCGGGCGTGGCCGTATCGGCCTGCTTGCGATGTTGGCTGCGTCTTCGACTCAGGCTGCAGGTTTTCTTGAAGACAGCAGTGCCAAACTCGAAGCGCGCAATGTCTATTTCAATCGTGACTTTCGCGATGGGCATTCCAGTTCCAGCCAAGGCGCTTCAAAGCGCGAAGAGTGGGCCCAAGGCTTCATTCTCAATGTGCAGTCCGGTTACACCCAGGGCCCTGTTGGCTTTGGTGTCGATGCGTTGGGCATGCTCGGGATCAAACTCGACTCGAGCCCTGCGGATAGCAATAGTGGACTGTTGCCTTCCAGCGGTCATGACCCGCGTCACTCTGAAGATCAATACGCCAAACTGGGCGTGACCGGGAAGATGCGTTACTCGCGCACCGTGCTCAAGTACGGTTCGTTGTTGCCGGATATGCCGCTGCTCAAATACAACGACGGCCGCCTGTTGCCCACCCAGTTCCATGGCGCGCTGCTCACGTCAGAAGAAATCAGCAACCTCAAATTCAGCATTGCCCGCCTGGACAAGTACACCGCCCGTGACTCCACGGACCGTCAGGACATTCGCGTGCATTGCAAGAACAAGCGATACGCCTGTGATATCACCGCCGATCATTTCGATATGGCGGGTGTCGATTACACCTTCAATGATCGACTCAGCGCTCAGTACCAGGTGGCCAAACTCGAGAATATCTACCGTCAGCACTACTTCGGGGTCCTGGCCAGCCAGCCGCTGAGTGTCGGTAAGCTGTCGGCAGACCTGCGTCTGATCAAGAGTGATGACATTGGTAATGCCCGGGCCGGTGATATTGATCACCGGGCGTTCAGCGGCATGCTCGGTTACAGCCTGGGCGGGCACAAAGTCAGTGCCGGCTGGCAGCGCATGTACGGCGAGAATGCCATGCCGTACCTCGACGGCAGCAATCCGTACCTGGTCAACTATGCCCAGGTCAACGACTTTGCCGCCGCGCAGGAGCGTTCCTGGCAGCTGCGCTACGACTACGACTTCAAAGCACTGGGCGTGCCGGGCCTGAGTTTCTTTACCCGCTACATCAATGGTGACCACATCAAGGTGCCGGGCAGCCTGGACGAGGGTAAGGAGTGGGAGCGCGATACCGAGCTCAAGTATCAGGTGCAAAGTGGCACGTTCAAGGATGTCAGTGTGCGCCTGCGTAACTCCACATTCCGCAGCAACTATGAGAAGTATGCCCGCGACATGGACGAAACCCGGGTGATCGTCAGCTACAACTTTTCGATCTGGTAAGTTGCAACATTGTCAGTGCTGCTCGGTCGGTCGATTATGTCGGCTGGCCGACCCTTGGAATGCACTGCAATGAAACAGCTGTTGCTGATCGGAATCGGGCCGGGCAATCCGCGCCAGATCACCTATGAAGCCGTTGACGCGTTGAACCGCGCCCAGGTGTTCTTTGTGCTCGACAAGGGCGAACCCAAGGGCGAACTGCTGCAACTTCGTCAAGACATCCTCGAGCGTTACATCACCCGGCCCGGCTACCGCGTGGTGCAGGTCCATGACCCGCAGCGTGACAGCGACGCCCACGACTATATTGGCGCCGTGCAGGCGTGGCACCAACAACGGGCGGCACTCTATGCGCGGTTGCTGGAAAGCGAACTGGGCGAGGGCGAGTGCGGCGCCTTCCTGCTATGGGGTGACCCGACGCTGTATGACAGCACCTTGCGCATTCTCGAACAGGTCCAGGCACAGGGCCTTGCGCTTGAGCTTGAGGTGATTCCCGGCATCAGCAGCGTGCAGGCGCTGGCGGCCCGTCATCGTATTGCGTTGAACCGCATTGGTGAGCCGTTGACGCTGTTGCCCGGGCGGCGCCTGGCGCAGCATAAGCAGGTCGACAACCTGGTGGTGATGCTCGACCGTCACTGTGCCTTTGCCGAACGCGACGAAGCAGACCTGTGGATTTACTGGGGTGCCTACCTGGGCATGGCTGACGAAATACTCATCAGCGGCCCCTTGCAGCAGGTCAAGGCGACCATTCTTGCGCAGCGCGAGCAGGCCCGCGCACGCAAGGGCTGGATCATGGACACTTATCTGCTGCGTCGGCCGCTGTAGCCAGGCGGTTTTTCGCTTCTATCCATTGCGACATGTACTGGGTGCTCTTGTGCTGATGATGACGCAGCATGGCCCCGGTAAAGTTGAACAGGCGGTGTTGACCCAGGTCGCTCAAGGCATATTCGATGCGCTCGACCAGGGCGGCGCTGTGCGAGCGGCGGTCGTAACGGCTGCGCAGCAGTTGCAGACCTTGTTGTTGGGCGTTCAGCCAGCGCGTTTCATCGCTGTACAGCTGTGCTGCCGCTTCTGCCAGGGCTTCGGCGGTGCTGGCTACAGCACCTGGCCAGGGCAATGCGCCGTGCATGGCTTCGGCGCCGATCGGCGTGGTCACGCTCGGAGTGCCGCAGAGCATTGCATCGGTGAGTTTGCCCTTGATCCCGGCGCCAAAGCGCAGCGGCGCCAGGCAGATCCGCGCGTTGCTCATTACCTCAAGCGCGTCCTCGGCCCAGTTCATGACGTGAAAGCCTTCGGCGGGCTTGTGCAGTGCTGTGGCTTTAGGCGGGGTGTAGGCACCATAGATATGCAGTTGAGCCTGTGGCAGACGGCGGCGAATCATCGGCCACAGGGTGTTTTTCATCCAGAGCACGGCATCCCAGTTAGGGGCGTGGCGGAAATTGCCGATGCTGAGGAAGTTCGCCCGTTCAGCAAAGGGTTTGAACGCTGCACTCGGCACGTCAACCATCAACGGGCACCAGTGCAGCAGGTGTTCGGGCACACCGAAACCGTTGGTCAGCAGGTCGATCTCGACATCCGAGACCATCAGGCACAGGTCGCTGCGGTAGATGGCGGCAAGCTCTCGCAGGGTCAGGTCGGCGCTGGCCATCTGCCGGTACAGATCGGGCCCCGAGGTGGCGAACAGCGCACGGAAATCATTAGGGTCCAGGCCTTCGACAAGGCGACGGCGCAGGAGTTGCTGGCGTGCGTCGCGCAGGCTTTGCAGGTCGGAGGTTTCCAGCACGCGCAAGGCGTTGGGGCAGTGTTTCTCTACACGCCAGCCGAACTGTTCTTCCATCATGAAACGGTCAAACAGCACCACATCAGGGGCCAGTTCACTGACAAACCGGTCGAAACTGCTGTCGTTGAGGGTAATGGCCTGCTCGCAGATCCCCTGGGCGGACAGGTCAGCCTTGTGTTCGCCCACAGCCGCCGGGCTGCTGAAGGTCACCCGCCAGCCACGCTGCACGAAGCTTTCGAGGATCTGCATCATGTGCCCGCCGGCGGCCGAGGAGCGCGGTTCAGGCCAGACGTAACCGATGACCAGGACGTTGAGGGTAGGGCTGAGCATGCGTGCGAGGGACCTTGAAAAAGCGTGTATTAAACCAGATTGGCACGCTGCTGGCGGTCTTCATCGTCAACCGTTGAGCATGGCGCTTACCTTGTCACGCAACTGGTCGATGCTGAACGGTTTGCCGATCAAGTCCATGCCTGGCGGTACCTCGATCGAATCGGTAAAGCCGCTGGCAAACAGAATCGGCAGCAGCGGGCGCGCCTCGCGCGCCTGGTTGGCGAGGGTTTTGCCGTCCATGTCCGGCAGGCCGACATCGGTCATCATCAAGGCCAAGGGTTGTGCTGAGTTGTTCAGGACGTCGAGGGCCGTGGTGGCGTCCTTGGCCTCGATCACCGAATAGCCGAGTTCGCTGAGCACTTCGACGATCAACATGCGCACGATGGCGTCGTCTTCGACAACCAGTAAGGGGTGGGAGGTTGAGGGCATGTTCAGCGTCCTGTTCAGTAAGCGGTTTATATTCAGTGCGTCTGGCCCCGGCTGAAGTTCCCGGCCGTTTTTGCAGGATAGCGATCTGCGCACTGGCAGGGAACGATTGGGCGATCATGCTCTCAAATGCTGGCTAAATGCCCTGCCAGAATGGGCAAAGCTGTTTAGACTCATAATGATCAGGCTGTCGCAGCAGCCGTTGTCGCGGACCAGGGACTGTTTTTTTCGACAGGCTCGCCACTTTCTTTTGTTTGATTCACTTGCTTGGAATTGTGCAATGACTCAACCCGCATCGATCGATCAGCAAAGTTTTCGCAAACTGCTGAGCCGCAATGTTGGCCTGCCACTGGGCGTCGGTCTGCTCAGTGCCGTGGTTTTCGTCGTGGGCATCAGCTATCTGCTCTCGGCCATTCAATGGGTCGAGCACACCGACCGGGTGATCAATAACGCCAACGAAGCGGTGAAACTGTCGATCGACATGGAAACCGGTATGCGCGGTTTCCTGATTACTGGTGACGAGCGCTTTCTGGAACCCTACGAGGTGGCCAAGCCACAAGTGTTTTCCAGCCTGAGTGGCCTCCAGCAGCTGGTGGCAGACAACCCGCAGCAGGTAGATCGTCTGGATCGCCTGAAAGGCTTGCAGCAGGAGTGGAACACGTTTGCCAGCGAGATGATCAGCGTGCGCCGCCAGAGCGGTGACATCGGCACGCCGATTCGCAGTGGCCGCGGCAAGCGCATCACTGACGAGATCCGCAAGGAGTTCGATGCGTTCATCTCCACCGAACAGCAGTTCCGCATGGCGCGTAACGAACAGGTCAATTCGATTACTGTAACGGCGATTTCCGTGTATCTGGTGTTTGTCGTGCTGCTCAGCGCATTGCTGGCGTACCTGGGGCGACGCGATTTGCTGGCGCTGTCGGCCAGTTACAACAGCAACCTGCAGGCCCAACAACGCTCGACCCAGCGCCTGGAACAACAGGCCTGGTTGCGTACCGGGCAGACCCAACTGGCCGAGCAGGTGCTGGGCCAACTGACATTGCCGATGCTGGGCAGCAACATCCTGCGTTTTTTTGCCAGTTATCTAGGCAGTGCAGTCGCAGCGCTGTATGTGCGTGATGAGCACGGCGGGCTGCGCCGGGTCGCCACTTACGGTTTCTCCCGTGAGCAAGCGGAGCGTGAGCACCAGGTCGGGCATCAGGAAGGGCTGCTCGCCCAGGCGGTAAGCCAGGGCCGTTTGCTGCGCCTGGACGAGGTGCCCGAAGACTACTTCAAGATCAGTTCCGGTCTGGGCGAAGGCTTGCCGCGCAGCGTGATCATCATGCCGGCCAGCAACGACGGCCAGATCAATGGGGTGGTGGAGCTGGGGTTCCTGCGCACACTGACCGATCGCGACATCGAATTGCTGGAACTGGTTGGCGACAACCTTGGCACCTCCATCGAAAGTGCCCGCTACCGTCAGCGCCTGCAAGAGGTGCTGGCGGAAACCCAGCAGCTCAACGAAGAATTGCAGGTGCAGCAGGAAGAGCTGAAAACCGCCAATGAAGAGCTTGAAGAGCAATCACGGGTACTCAAGGAATCCCAGGCGCACCTTGAGACCCAACAGGCAGAACTTGAACAGACCAATGAACAGCTGGCCGAGCGCACCGAGGCCCTGGAGTTCAAGAACAGCGCATTGAACCAGGCCCAGCGTGACCTGAAAACGCGTGCAGAAGAACTGCAGCGTTCGAGCAAGTACAAGTCCGAGTTCCTGGCCAACATGTCCCACGAGTTGCGCACGCCACTCAACAGCTCACTGATCCTCGCCAAACTGCTGGCTGAAAACACCCAGGGCAACCTCAGCGCTGAACAGGTGAAATTTGCCGAGTCGATCTATTCGGCCGGTAACGACCTGCTCAACCTGATCAACGATATCCTCGACATCGCCAAGGTCGAGGCCGGCAAGCTCGAAGTGCGTCCACAAGCCACCCAGGTGGCCGGGCTGGTCGACGGGTTGCGGGTGATGTTCGAGCCGTTGGCCAGTGAGAAAAAGCTCGGTTTCAGTGTGACAGTCGAGCCGCAGGTGCCCGCTACCCTGCATACCGACCGCCAGCGCCTGGAGCAGATTCTCAAAAACCTGTTGTCCAATGCCGTGAAGTTCACCGACCACGGGCAGGTCAGCCTGAAGGTGAGCTGGCAGGCGGGTAATGGCATTGTCTTTTCGGTGCGTGACAGCGGCATCGGCATCGCCGCCGATCAGCAACAGAGCATCTTTGAAGCCTTCCATCAAGCGGATGGCACCAGCAACAGACGGTTTGGCGGCACGGGCCTGGGGCTGTCGATTTCCCGTGACCTGGCGCAGTTGCTCGGCGGCCAGATCAGTGTCGACAGCAGCCCGGGCAAGGGCAGTGTGTTCAGCCTGATCCTGCCGGAACGCTATGAGCCGGCCAGCACCCAGGTGCCGGCGTTGATCGTCAATCAGCCGCTGGCCGAGGTGCCTGCCGTCGAGCCCTTCGTGCACGATAGCGCCACCCCGGTGGTACGCCGTGCCCCGGCATTCGACGATGACCGTGAGCAGGCGCCGTTCAGCAACCGCTGCATTCTGGTGATCGAGGATGAGCCCAACTTTGCGCACATACTCTTCGATCTGGCGCATGAGCTGGGTTACAGCTGCCTGGTGGCGGCCGCCGCCGACGAAGGCTTCGAGCTGGCGGCAGGGTACATTCCCGACGCCATTCTGCTGGACATGCGCCTGCCGGACCATTCCGGCCTGACCGTGCTGCAGCGGCTCAAGGAGCAGGCCAGCACCCGGCACATCCCCGTGCACATCATCTCGGTCGAGGACCGGGTCGAAGCGGCCCTGCACATGGGCGCTGTCGGCTATGCGGTCAAGCCCGCCAGCCGCGAAGAGCTCAAGGCGGTCTTTGCCCGCCTGGAAGCCAAGCTGACCCAGAAGCTCAAACGCATCCTGCTGGTGGAAGACGATGACCTGCAACGTGAAAGCATTGCCCGCCTGATCGGTGACGATGACATCGAAATTACCGCCGTTGGCCTGGCTCAGGAGGCGCTCGACCTGCTGCGCGAGAACATTTACGACTGCATGATCATCGACATGAAACTGCCGGACATGCTCGGCAATGAGCTGCTCAAGCGCATGTCGAACGAAGACATCCGCGCCTTCCCGCCAGTGATTGTCTATACCGGGCGTAACCTGACCCGCGATGAAGAAGCCGAGCTGCTCAAGTATTCGCGGTCGATCATCATCAAAGGCGCGCGCTCGCCGGAACGCCTGCTCGATGAAGTGACGCTGTTTCTGCACAAAGTCGAGTCGACGCTGTCCCATGAACGGCAGCGCATGTTGAAGACCGCGCGCAGCCGCGACAAAGTCTTCGAAGGGCGCAAATTGTTGCTGGTGGACGACGATGTGCGAAACATTTTTGCCCTCACCAGTGCGCTGGAACACAAGGGCGCGGTGGTCGAGATTGCCCGCAACGGCCATGAGGCGATCGAACGCCTGGAACAGCACGCCGACATCGACCTGGTGTTGATGGACGTGATGATGCCGCAGATGGATGGCTATGAAGCAACACGGCTGATCCGCATGCAGCCACGCTGGCGCAAGCTGCCGATCATTGCCGTGACCGCCAAGGCCATGAAGGATGACCAGCAGCGCTGCCTGCAGGCCGGGGCGAATGACTACCTGGCCAAACCGATTGACCTTGACCGCCTGTTTTCGCTGATCCGTGTCTGGCTGCCACAACTGGAGCGAATTTGACTATCGACCGTAATACCGACATTGAAATACGGCTGTTGATTGAGGCGATCTACCTTAAGTACAGCTACGATTTTCGCGATTATTCCGGTGCTTCGATCAAACGCCGGATTCAGCATGCGCTGCGTCAGTTCGACTGCAAGACGATTTCCGCGCTGCAGGAGCGGGTGTTGCACGATCCCGGGATGTTCCTGCAGCTGTTGCAGTTCCTGACCATTCCGGTCAGCGAGATGTTTCGTGACCCGGAGCACTTTCTGGCCCTGCGCCAGGAGGTGGTGCCGCTGCTGCGTACCTGGCCTTCGCTGAAGGTCTGGATTGCGGGTTGCAGTACCGGTGAGGAGGTCTATTCGATGGCGATCCTGTTGCGTGAAGAGGGGCTGCTTGAGCGCACGATCATCTATGCCACCGACATCAACCCCAGTTCGCTGGAAAAGGCCAAGCAGGGCATCTACTCGATGCAGAACATGCGGGCCTACGAAGAGAATTACCGCAAGGCCGGCGGTCAGCGCGACTTCGGTGAGTACTACACCTGTGCCTACGGCAATGCCATTATCGACGGCAGCCTGCGCGACAGTGTGACCTTTGCCGACCATAGCCTGGCCACCGACAGCGTGTTTTCCGAGACACAGTTGATTTCCTGCCGCAACGTGCTGATCTATTTCAACAAAACCCTGCAGGATCGCGCCATCGGGCTGTTTCACGAATCATTGTGCCACCGCGGTTTTCTGGTGCTGGGCAGCAAGGAGACCCTGGACTTTTCCGTGTATGCCGAGCAGTTCGAAGCACTGGTCAAGCCGGAACGGATCTACCGTAAGTCATGAACGGCATAGAAGCGATTGTCATGGGGGCTTCGGCCGGTGGCGTCAAGGCGCTGCTGGGCTTGTTGCATGCCTTGCCTGCAGACTTCCCGATCCCGTTGGTGTGTGTGCTGCACCTGCCCGATGATCGCCACAGTCAGTTGGCCGAAGTATTCAGCCGCAGGCTCGGCCGCCCGGCGTGCGAGGCACAGGACAAACAGTCCATCGTCCCGGGAATGATCTATTTTGCCGGCCCCGGTTATCACTTGTCGGTGGAAGCGGACCGCAGCTTTTCCCTGAGCCAGGAGGAGCAGGTGTTTTTCTCCCGGCCGTCGATCGACATCCTTTTTGAGTCCGCTGCCGATGCCTACGGCCCGGCGCTGCTCGGGGTGCTGCTGACTGGCGCCAACGAAGACGGCGCCAGGGGCCTTGCGCGCATCAAGCAACTGGGCGGCCAGACCATCGTCCAGGCCCCCCGCGATGCCCAGGTGGCGACCATGCCCGAGGCCGCGCTGGCCCTGCACCGACCTGATTATTTATTGCCGCTGAGCGGCATCGGGCTATTGCTCGCCAAGCTGGAGCTTCCTGCATGCTAAGCCAAATCCTGGCCAAACTGCTGATCGTCGACGACCTGCCGGAAAACCTCCTGGCACTGGAGGCGCTGGTCAAGGGCAGTGACCGTGAGGTGTACCAGGCGCAGTCCGCTGACCAGGCGTTGTCGCTGTTGCTCGAACACGAGTTCGCCCTGGCCATTCTCGATGTGCAGATGCCGGGCATGAACGGCTTTGAACTGGCCGAACTGATGCGCGGTACCGAGAAGACCAAGAACATCCCCATTGTGTTTGTCAGCGCCGCCGGGCGTGAAATGAACTACGCCTTCAAAGGCTATGAGAGCGGCGCCGTCGACTTTCTGCACAAGCCGCTGGACAACCATGCGGTAAGAAGCAAAGTCGCGGTGTTCGTCGACCTGTTCCGTCAGCGCAAGGCGCTGGACGAACAGCTCGCGGCACTGGAGCGTAGCCGCGCCGAACAGGAGCAGCTGCTCGGCCAGTTGCAGGTCACACGGCACGAACTGGAGCATGCGGTGCGCATGCGTGATGACTTCATGTCGATTGTGTCGCATGAGGTACGGACGCCACTGAACGGCCTGATCCTCGAAACCCAGTTGCGCAAGATGCACCTGGCACGTGACAACGCCGATGCCTTTACCCTGGACAAGATGCGCGCCATGGTCGAACGCGACGAGCGACAGATCAACAGCCTGATCCGCCTGATCGAAGACATCCTCGATGTGTCGCGGATTCGTACCGGCAAGTTGTCGATCCGGCCCAGCCAGTTCGACCTGACGCAACTGGTTGCCGGTTTGATCGAAAACCTTGACGCCCAGGCGGCAGCCGCCGAATCGTCCATCGAGTTTGCCGGGCAGGAGCCGTTGATCGGTGTCTGGGACGCGTTTCGCATCGAGCAGGTGGTGGCGAACCTGCTGACCAATGCCTTGCGCTATGGCGCCAACCGTCCCATCCAGGTGCGCACTTTCGTGCAGCAGCACCTGGCCTGTATCGAGGTGCGGGACCAGGGGATCGGCATCAGCGAGCAAAACCAGCAACGCATTTTCCAACAGTTCGAACGGGTGGACGCGAACCAGGGCAAGGCGGGGTTGGGCCTGGGGCTGTACATCTCGGAACAGATCGTCCTGGCCCATGGTGGCCGGATCGATGTGCAGAGTGTCGAAGGCCAGGGTGCGACCTTTACCGTACGCTTGCCCCTGGGCAGCGTGCAGCAAGGTCCTGGCAGCCAGTAGACGACTTTCGCTGGAGGAACGGTGGAAATTTCCGCCGTATTTGCTGCCGCTGGCTGATGTTCAGCCGCGTGTACACGCGGTTCGATGGCGCATGACTGACTGCCTCAGGGAGTAGGCACATGCGCGATATCGTACGTAAGCAGCACCCCGTTGTTAGCACCGAAGCCATTGGCCTGCGGACAGTGACCCTGCGCATCGGGGTGTTTTTTGATGGCACCGGCAACAACCGGGACAACAGCCTCACCGATGGCAACGCGACAAGCAACATAGCCAGGTTGTATGACCTGTATCCGCATCAGGCTTCAGTGCCACTGGCGAGTGACCAGACCACCGCCAGCCTGAGTGTCTATGTGGATGGCATAGGCACCCGCGCGGGTGAGTCCGACTCGATCCTCAGCAAACTGACCGGGCGGTATGGGGCGGGTGTTCTGGCGCGGGCGCAACAGGCACCAACTGCAATCATCGAGACCATCGCCGGGTGGTGCCAGGCCAACCCGGCTGCGCGTATTCAGGCGATCGAAGTGGACATCTTCGGCTTCAGCCGCGGGGCCGCAGCAGCACGGCATTTTGCCCATGATACTGACAAAGGGGCTGCCAGCCGCCTGGCGCTGGAGTGGCCGGCAAGCATGCGCCGGCAGGTACAGGACCTGGATTGGTCGACTTCCCTGACCATCAACTTCATCGGTCTGTTTGACACGGTTGCGGCGATCGTATCGATGTTAGAGGGGAATTTCAGCCCCGCGAACATCGACTACTCCGGCCTGCAACTGGGGTTACGGCCAGGGATTGCCAGAAAAGTCGTGCACCTGGTTGCCCGCGACGAACATCGCAGGAATTTTCCGCTCACCCAGGCCTTTGAGGACATCGTCGTGCCGGGCGCGCATTCCGATGTGGGCGGCGGCTATCCACCCGAAATGCTTGAACAGCTGGTGCTCAGCCGGCCGGTCAGCAGCGTTGAGGCACGCTCGCTGGACAACGAAAAGGCCCGGTCACGCCGTGAAGTGCAGGCGCAATACGAGCGCAATCGGGCGAGCTGGCAGCGATACAACTTCAAGGTCGAGATGCGCGCGCAGGCAACCGAGCTGCCTTTTCTGGCCTCGCGCGATATTGTCCCGCAAAAGCAGGTGCTGTCGTACATCCGCGGGGTGCGCACGGTGGCGGGCGATCTGTCGCTGGTGTACCTGGGTATCATGCATGCCCTGGCAGTTGCCCACGACGTGCCTTTCATCGCGCTGGATGAGCGCTTTGCCGTGCCATCGGCGTTGCAGGTCATTGCCGCCAAGCTGCTGGCCTATGCGACGGGCGAACAGCCGGGCACCGGGCTCGATGCCGAAGAAGAGGCATTGCTGTTTGAGCGTTACATTCATTTGTCCAGCGACTGGAGTGTGGCCGGCGCAGCGAGGGAAGGGGTGGTGGCGCTCTTTATCAACCGCCCGCATGAAAGCGGACAGCGCAGAGTATTTCCCAACCCCTGACAGGGCCGCGATCACGCCGTGCTGGCTTACACCATCGAGTTGAGGCTTTCGCCACGCAAGGTCCGCTCGATTCCGCCGAGTACCATGCTCTCCATCAAGGCCAGGCCCTGGGCCTGTGGCAACTGTGACGCCTGCAGCCAGCTCGGAAGGCTGTTGAGCAGGTTGGCAATCACATGGGCAGTGGCTGCCAGCGCCGGGCCGCGCAGGGTCGCCTTGGGGGCGATCACGCGCAGCAAGGCGGTTTCATACTGCTGACGCAGCTGGTCGATACGGGCTTGTTGCTCAGGGCTCAGGCAGCATTGGTCGCGCTCGGCCAGGCGAAACTGCAATGGACGCTCGGCGTGCAGTGCCCAATGCGCGCTGATGACCTCGGCGAGGGTTTGCTGATGACCACGACGGCCCTGGTTCAGGGCAGCCAGTAGCTCTTCATACAACTCTTCAATCAGGTCGTACAGCCAGTCCTGCTTGCTCGGGAAGTGGTGATACAGCGCCCCGGCCGACAGGCCCAGATGACTGGCCAGCTCGCGCATGCTGACCTGGCCAAAGCCCTTTTCGGCAAAGAGCGCCATGGCTTTGTCACGCCGCTCTTCGAAGTTCGCACAGCGCAAAGCGGCGTCCATCGGCATGCTCCTCAGTAGGTGTGGAAGCCGCGACCGCTCTTGCGCCCCAGGTAGCCGGCGGCAACCATTTCCTTGAGCAGAGGGGCAGGGCGGTACTTGCTGTCGTTGTAGCCGTCGTGGAAGGCTTCCATGATGGCCAGCAGGGTGTCCAGGCCAATCAGGTCAGCCAGCGCCAGCGGGCCGATCGGCTGGTTGCAGCCAAGGCGCATGCCGGTGTCGATGTCTTCGGCACTGGCCAGGCCTTCCTGCAGCACAAACACCGCTTCGTTGATCATCGGCACCAGGATGCGGTTGACCACAAAACCTGGACGGTTGCCTGCAGTGATCGGTGTCTTGCCGACCTGCTCGGTCAGCGCCAGTGCTGTGGCATAGGTAGCATCACTGGTTTGCAGGCCGCGAATGATCTCGACCAGGGCCATCATCGGCACCGGGTTGAAGAAATGCACACCGATGAAGCGCTCAGGCTGGCTGACTGCCGCGCCTAACGCTGTGATCGACAGCGACGAGGTGTTGGTGGCAATCACGCACGTCGGGCTGACGTTGGCAGCAATCTGCTGAAGAATCCGCAGCTTGAGCTCAAGGTTCTCGGTGGCCGCCTCGATCACCAGTTCTGCCGATTGCAGCTGGGCGTAGTCGGTGCTGGTGCGGATGCGCGCCACTGCCGCTTCGGCGTCGGCGGCGGCCAGGGTCTGCTTGCTGACCTGACGATCCAGATTTTTGCGCAGGGTGGCGACGCCACGCTCGAGGGCGGCGTCGGACACGTCAATCAGGGTGACCTGGTAACCGGCCACCGCACAGACCTGGGCAATACCGTTGCCCATGGTCCCTGCGCCGATTACTGCAATGTTTTCAATACTCACCGTCATTCTCCTGGATCAGACGCGTTCGAAGACGACAGCAATGCCCTGGCCGCCGCCGATGCACATGGTGGCCAGTGCGTAGCGGCCTTCGATGCGCTGCAGTTCGTGGATCGCCTTGGTGGCGATGATCGCGCCGGTGGCACCGACCGGGTGGCCCAGGGAAATGCCGGAACCGTTAGGGTTGACCTTTTCAGGATCGAAGCCGAGTTCACCGGACACGGCGCAGGCTTGTGCGGCAAAGGCTTCGTTGGACTCGATAACGTCCAGGTCGGCGACTTGCAGGCCGGCTTTTTCCAGCACTTTACGGGTGGCCGGAACCGGGCCCAGGCCCATCAGTTCAGGCTCGACACCAGCGTGGGCGTAAGCCACCAGGCGCGCCAGCGGCTTGAGGCCATGGCGTTTGACGAAGTCACCGGTGGCCAGTACGAGGGCGCCCGCGCCGTCGTTCAGGCCGCTGGCGTTGCCGGCGGTTACGGTGCCGTCTTTCTTGAACGCGGGTTTCATGCCGGCCAGTTGCTCGGCGGTGACGTTGCCACGCACATGCTCGTCGACTTCAAAGCGTACGGTGCCTTTGCGGCCCGGGATATCGATGGGCACGATCTGGCTGTCGAAACGGCCTTCGGCAATTGCACGCGCGGCACGTTGCTGGCTGACCAGCGCCAGTTCGTCCTGCATCTCACGGGTGATGCCATTGCGTGCGGCAACGTTCTCGGCAGTAATGCCCATGTGGAAGCCTTCGAACGGGTCGTGCAGTACGCCCAGCATGTAGTCGACACCTTTGAGGTCGCCCATGCGTGCACCCCAACGGGCCTGCGGCAGCAGGTACGGGCCACGGCTCATGGACTCGGCGCCGGCGGCGACAACGGCCTCGGCATCACCCAGCAGCAGGCTTTGGGCTGCCGAAACAATGGCCTGCAGGCCCGAACCGCACAGGCGGTTGACGTTGAAAGCAGGGGTTTCCTTGGGGATGCCGGCATTCATCGCCGCAACCCGTGCCAGGTAGGCGTCGCGTGCCTCGGTCGGAATCACGGTACCCATGACCACGTGGCCGATCTGTTCAGGTGCCACACCGGCGCGCTCGATGGCGGCGCGGGTTACGCTGCTGGCCAGGTCCGCCAGGGGCAGGTCCTTGAGGGCGCCACCAAAACTGCCGATGGCCGAGCGAACTGCGCTGACTACGTAGATTTCCGGGGTGTTCATGATCGACTCCATTGTGCGAAAGCATGGCGGGGCGGTGGCAGGCTCTGAGAGAATGCACGCCACGCCAGGTTCAGGTTGTCATCGAGTCTAGGCAAAGCCTTTCACCGGGCCTATGCCATAACTGCTCACTGGAGCTGGTATTTTTTGCCACACCCTTGCGGAATCCGCCATGCGGGAAAACGATACAGTCGCGGTCTATTTCGTCCATTCGATGTTGCATGCCCTGCGCGATCAGCCGCAGCGGGCGACGGCCTTGCTGTGCGAAGCCGGTATCGATCCGGGTGTACTCGACACCCCCGGTGCCCGGGTGCCAGCGAGCGCGTTTGCCCGGCTCTGGCTGATGCTGATCCAGGACCTGGACGACGAATTCTTCAACCTCGACAGCCATGGCATGCCCATCGGCAGTTTTGCCCTGATCTGCCGCGGCCTGATCCAGGAGCCGAACCTGGGCAAGGCACTGCGCCAGTGCCTGAGTAATTTCGCCCTGTTCTTGCGCGACATACGCCCCAGCCTGTCGGTCAAAGGGGCGAGGGTGGTGATCAGCGTGAAGTCGCGCATCGAAGATCCACTGACCCGGGTGTATGCCGAAGAAACATTCCTCGCGCTGGTCATCAGCCTGCTGTGCTGGCTGGGCGGTCAGCGCCTGGTGATTGACCGCATGGCCCTGACGGACCTGCGTGCGCGTCAGGATGACGACCCGTTGCTATGGGGCCCCAACCTGCAGTTGGGCGTGGGCATCACCGAAATCGAGTTTGCCGCCGACTACCTGCAACTGCCGGTGATCCAGGACCTGGCCGGGCTCAAGACGTTTTTGCGCAGTGCGCCGCAATGGCTGGTGATTCGCTACCGCAACCAGAATGGCCAGGTGGCCCAGGTGTACCGCTACTTGCGTGAGCGTGAGCAGGGGCAGTGGCCGACACTGGTGGCCATGGCCGAGCGCCAGGGCCTGAATCCCAGCAGTTTTCGCCGGCAGCTGGAGCGCGAAGGCCGTTCGTACCAGCAGATCAAAGATGAAGTACGCCGTGCCACCGCGTTCGAGTGCCTGCGCGAAACGGACATGAGTATTGCCGAGATCGCCGAACGCACCGGGTTCCAGGAACCCAGTGCGTTTCACCGTGCGTTCAAGAAGTGGACTGGCGAAAGCCCGGGAGGCTATCGCTTACGCATGGCTACCCGGGGATAGCAGCGTCTCCAGCAGTTGGCGCAAGTGATCGGTGCCGGCCGGATTCAGGGCGAACACCGGGCGGCGCGGCTCGCCGACAGGCAAGCCACGCAGGGCCAACCCGGCCTTGACCGTGGCCGGCAAGCCCGCCTTGAGGATGAAGTCCAGTAAGGGTAGCTGGCGATAGAACACGGCCTTGGCGGTCTTCAGGTCGTTGGTGAGCACGGCCTTGTACAGCGACTGATTCAGTTCGGGAATCAGGTTGGCCGCCGCCGTGCACCAGCCGCTGGCGCCGGCAACGAAGGCTTCCAGGGCCAGCGGGTTGCAACCGTTGTAGAACGGCACCTGGCCTTCGCCGAGTAACTGCAGCTTGTGCATGCGCTGAATGTCGCCGGTGCTCTCCTTGACCATGGTGACATTGGCCACCTCGCGCACGATACGCAGGATCAGCTCCACCGACATGTCCGTGCCGCTGGTGGCCGGGTTGTTGTAGAGCATGATCGGCACATCGATGCTGGCGCCGATGGCCCGGTAGTGTTCGAGAATTTCTGCTTCGCCGAGCTTCCAGTAGGCCGCCGGCAAGACCATGACGGCGTCGGCACCGTGGGCCTGGGCAAAACGCGCGCGGCGGATGGCGCCTGCCGTGGTCAGGTCCGAGACACTGACAACGGTCGGAACTCTGCCGGCGATGTGCGCCAGGCTGAACTCGGCGACCTGTTCCCACTCGCGGTCACTGAGGTAGGCGCCCTCGCCCGTACTGCCCAACGGCGCGATGGCATGCACGCCATCGGCGATCAGTTGGTCGATCGAGCGACCCAGGGCCGGCAGGTCAAGGTGCTGGCCGTCGCTGCTGAACGGGGTGATGGTATAGCCGATGATGCCGTGAAATTTCGTGGTCATGGAACGTACTCCGCAAGTAAGGCAAAAAGGGCGAACAATCAGTTCAGGCAGTCGGCATGCACCCGCAGGCACTGGCGCGCATAGTAGTTGAAGGCGGCGCTGTGGCGTTTCGGCCGGGCAATCCAGTCATGGGCTTCACGGCCCAGTGCCGGTTCGATCGGTTTTACCGTACCGGCGGCCATGGCCAGCAATTGCAGCTTGGCCGCACGCTCGATCAACTGGGCGATGACGCAAGCTTCCTCGATGCTTGCCCCGGTCGACAGCTGGCCGTGGTGCGAGAGCAGGATGGCGCGCTTGTCGCCCAGCGCAGCGCTGATGATTTCACCTTCTTCGTTGCCAACCGGCACGCCCGGCCAGGCTTCCAGAAAAGCGCAGTCTTCATACAGCGGGCAGAGGTCCATGTGCGAAACCTGCAGCGGTACCTCGAGCATCGACAGCGCGGCGACATGGGTGGGGTGGGTGTGGATGATGCAGTTCACATCCGGACGCGCCCGGTACACCCAGCTGTGGAAGCGGTTGGCCGGGTTGGGCATGCCCTGGCCCTCGAGTACCTCCAGGTCTTCGTTGACCAGCAACAGGTTGCTGGCGGTAATTTCATCGAACCCCAGCCCCAGTTGCTGGGTATAGAACGTGCCAGGTTGTGGTCCGCGGGTGCTGATCTGGCCGGCCAGCCCGGAGTCGTGACCGTTGTCGAAAAGAATTCGGCAGGTCAGGGCCAGCTTTTCCCGTGCAGTCCACGTATTATCGGCAAGCGAGCCTTGCATTTGTGTAAGGGCCTGCTTGATCAGGTGGTCCTTGGGCAATGCCAGTGTCTTGGCCATGGGGCTATCCTCATTGGTGAGAAGAAGTGTCAGGCTCGTCCGCCCCGGTTACTTGGAAGGTGCAGGGGCGGTCAGCTGCATGACACAAAAAAGACTATATGACACAAAGTGTCATTAGCAAGAAAAAACTCGCCCGTTGCACTGGGAAAATTGCATCGCATGTCTATTCGTTTGAAATTGTTGAGAAAAAAGCTGGGGATTACCCTGGAGGTACTGGCCGAGAAATCCGGTATGACCAAGAGTTATCTCTCCAAGGTTGAGCGTGGCCTCAATACACCTTCCATTGCCGCCGCCTTGAAGCTGGCCCGGGCACTGAGCGTCAATGTCGAAGAACTGTTTGCCGAGGATGCGCCCGGCCAATCGCGCTTCAGCCTGGTGCGCAGTGGCGAGCGCCAGGCGCTTTCCGGTAGCGCCCAAGGGCCGGGTTATGCGGTACTGGCCAGCCATATCGGCAGCCGCAGCCTGTTGCCGTTCATCATCAGGCCGCCACACGACTTCAGCGACTCGACGTTCAAGGAGCACCTGGGCGAGGAGTTCCTGTTTGTTCACGAAGGACAGGTGGAAGTGGACTTCATGAGCGAACGGGTGATCCTCGAGCGCGGTGATGCGCTGTACTTCAACGCCCAGACGCCCCATCGGCTGCGCTCGCTGGGCGAGGAGCAGGCACAGTTGCTGGTCGTGGTGCACGACGCCGAAGGCTGATGCGATGGACAGCCACTCGCGATTCTGGCGTGACCCGGCGCTGCCTTTCGTTGAGGCGCGGGCTGTCGAGGACGGGCGCAAAATCTGCTATGCGCCGCACTCCCACGCAAGTTTTTCCATCGGTGCGATTACCGCCGGCAGCAGCACCTACGTGAGTGGCAATCACCATCAACAGGTGTCGGCGGGTACCGTTGTACTGATGAACCCGGGCGTGGTGCACACCTGCAACCCGATTGATGGCCAGCCATGGTCCTACCTCATGCTGTATGTCGACCTGCCCTGGTTGCAGGCGCTGGGGTTCCGGCCGTTCGATGTATTGAGCAGCGACTCGCTGCTGCTTTATCAGCGCTTGTGCCAGGTGTACACCGTACTGGTGGATGATCAGCTCGGCAGTGCCGGCAAAGACACAGCGCTGCGTATCTTTTTCAGCGAACTGATCCAGCAGGTCCCTTCCGGCGCACCGGGCACCGAACGGGTCAACCCGTGCTTGCTGGCTGCGACGGCCTTCATCCGTGAGCACTGCACCGAGCAGCTGCGTCTCCAGGAGATCAGTGAAGTGGCCGGGCTGTCGACCTCCTACCTGATCCGCGCATTCAAGCAGACGTTCGGCTTGACCCCGCATGGCTACCTGCTGGATCAACGCGTGCAGTATGCCCGCGCCCGGCTGCGCCGTGGGGCGCCGATCGCAGAGGTCGCCCTGGAGGCCGGGTTCGCTGATCAGGCTCACCTGCAGCGAGCGTTCAAGCGCCACCTGGCAGCCACTCCGGGGCACTATCGGTCAGCCCAATAGCAAGTACAGCGCGCTGGCGACCAGCAGCGCTGCCAGTGTGCGGTTGAACCAGCGAACCCGTCGCGGGTTGTCCAGGTACTGGCTGATGACACTTCCGGCCCAGGCCCAGCTGGCGATGGACAGGTAGCAGATGACGAAGTAAATCGCGGTGAATTGCCAGAGCAGGACGGTTTCACCTTCGCCGACATAGGCACCGATGCCGGCCACGCAGGCAAGCCAGGCCTTGGGATTAAGCCATTGCAGGGTGGCACCGGCGAGCATAGACGGGGCTGCCGGGGTACTGCTGCTGGCCAGTTCACCGCGATCGCTGGCCAGTTTCCAGGCCATGTACAGCAAGAACAACACGCCCCCGCCGTGCAGCACCTGGGTCAAGCCGGGCCAGTGGCGCAGCAATTGGTGCAACCCAAGGCCGATCAATACCAGCAACAGGCTGAACCCGAAGGTGGCGCCGGTCACGTGCCTGAGGCTGGCGCGTAACCCGTGACGGGCACCGCTGCCCAGGGCGACGATGTTGACCGGGCCGGGGGATATTGACGCCGCCAGTGCAAAGGCGGCCATGGAAAGCGTCAGACTCATAAGGGGTGATCCGGTTGGGGGTGTTGGCCGAGTCTGACGGCCGAGGTTGCGCAGGTATTGAAGGAAATTACCCTGGTACGCCGACACTACGTGCGCATCTGCAGGCATTGCCCGGGCTGATACAGAATTTGAAATAGTTTCCCGCTGTCTGAAATCCCTGCTGAAATTGTAGGATCACCTCCCCAATTGATATTAGGTTGATATGACTTCGTTCTCGGAGCCCCCCAGTACCTGGCCGTCCCGGCCTTTCTCCTGTCTTTTTGACAACTTCTCGCTGTTTGTCCAGCCCCCTCAGTTTGTCCAGATGAGTACCTGCGCATGGAATGGCTAGCCGACCCCACGGCCTGGCTGGGCCTTGCCACGCTGATTGTTCTGGAGCTGGTGCTGGGTATCGACAACCTGGTCTTTATTGCCATTCTTGCCGACAAATTGCCGCCGCATCAGCGTGACCGTGCGCGGGTGATCGGTTTGTCCCTGGCGTTGATCATGCGCCTGGGCCTGCTGGCCAGTATCTCCTGGATGGTGACCCTGACCGCACCGCTGATCGAGGTGTTCGGCAAGAGTTTCTCTGGCCGTGACCTGATCATGCTCTTTGGTGGTGTGTTCCTGCTGTTCAAGGCCACAATGGAACTGCACGAGCGCCTGGAGGGTCATGTCGCCCAGTCGGGCGGCAACACACGCCATGCCGCATTCTGGCCCATCGTGGCGCAGATCGTGGTGCTTGATGCGGTGTTCTCGCTGGACGCGGTGATCACGGCCGTGGGCATGGTCGAGCACTTGTCGGTGATGATGATCGCGGTGATCTTCTCCATCGGTATCATGATCGTCGCCAGCAAGCCGTTGACGCGTTTCGTCAACAGCCACCCGACGGTGATCATGCTGTGCCTGGGCTTCTTGATGATGATCGGCTTCAGCCTGACCGCTGAAGGCCTGGGTTTCCATATTCCCAAGGGCTATCTGTACGCGGCGATCGGTTTCTCCATCCTTGTCGAGCTGTTCAACCAGGTGGCCCGTGCCCGCCGCAAGCGCAGCTTGCAGCAGCACCGGCCGTTGCGTGAACGCACGGCGCACGCGGTGTTGCGCCTGCTGGGTGGCCGCCGTATCGAGGCTGACGAAGTCGGCGAGGAAATTGCCGACCTGGTCGAGGGCGGTGAGGAGCACGTGCTGTTCGACCGTCGTGAACGGGTGATGATCAGCGGTGTATTGAACCTGGCCGAGCGACCGATCAAAACCTTGATGACCGTGCGGGCCAAGGTCGATGCCATCGACCTGGCGCAATCGGCCGAGGACGTGCGCAAGGCGTTGATGCATTCGTCTTACTCACGGTTGCCGCTGATTCGCAACGGCCGTATCGAAGAGCCGCTGGGTTTCGTGCACAAGAAGGAGCTGCTCAAGGAGCTGCTGGCCGGCAATGAGCCAGACCTTGAAAGCCTGGTACGTGCACCGCTGAACCTGCTGGAAAGCTTCAGCATTCTCAACGCCCTGGAGCAGATGCGCAGCCAGTCGACCCACATTGCTTTTGTGGTCAACGAATTCGGTGATTTCACCGGCGTATTGACCATGACCGACATCCTCGAGTCGATTGCCGGTGAGTTGCCCGATGCCAGCGAAGTCGAGGGGCCGGGGATCATCGAGGTCGAAGATGGGTTTGTCGTCAGCGGTGCGCTGAACCTGAGTCAGATTCAGGCCCGTACCGGCTTCGCGGCGAAACCGACCGAGGATTACCAGACCCTCGCGGGGCTGGTCATGAGCTTGCTCGATCGATTACCGGTGGTCGGTGACAGCCTGCAGTGGAATGACTGGCAGATGACGGTGGTGGCGGTGGAAGAGCGTCGGGTCCGCGAGGTTCGCCTCAGACCGATCGACGCTGCTGTCGCAACAGATGCTTGAAGCCTTCAAGGATCAATACCAGTACCGCCAGCCAGATTGGCAGGTAGGTCAGCCACTGGTCGGGACCGATGGTCTCGCCCAGTAGCAGGGCCACGCCTACCAGCAACACTGGCTCAACGTAGCTGAGCAGGCCGAACAGGCTGAAGGCCAGCAGGCGGCTTGCCAGCACGTAGCAGATCAGCGCCAGGGCACTGATCACCCCCAGCAAGGGGATCAAGCCATACAAGGCCGGATGGTCGGCCAGATCTTGTGCGCTCAACGGCCCCTGGACAACAAAGTACAGGGCCGTTGGCAGCAGCAGGCACATGTCGGCCCACAGCCCGCCAAGGTGGTCGGTGCGGCACTTGCGCCGCAGGATGAAGTACAGCGGATAGCCACACGCGACCAGCAGCGTTTCCCAGGCGAAGCTGCCATGCTGGTAGAGCTCGTGGCCAACCCCGGTCGCCGCACAGGCGACGGCCACTTTCTGCAGGTGTGAAAGGCGCTCGCCGTAGACCACCCGCCCGGTCAGCACCATGGTCAGCGGCAACAGAAAATACCCCAGTGACACTTCAAGGCTGCGCCCGTGCAAAGGCGCCCAGAGAAACAGCCAGAGTTGCACGCCCATCAACGACGAGGTGCCAAACAAACCCAGCAACAGTATCGGCTTTTGCCGTATGCGTGCGAGCAGGCCGGTAATCAGCGGCCAGTCCTTGCTCAGGAGCAGAAACAGGGTCAGGCAGGGCAGGGTCAGCAGGGTGCGCCAGCCAAATATTTCCTCACCGTCCAGCGGGGTCAACAGTGAGGTGTAGAAGTACATGACGGCGAACAAGCACGACGCCATGACCGATGAAACGATGCCTTTTGACACGAGGGCCTCTGCAGCAGAAAAAAGTAGGGTGCACAGCTACCGATGAGCCAGAACCCGGCTGTCAGTGGTTGGCCACCTGTACCAGGCATTGCGCTTTCAGGGCCTGGATGAATGCCTCGGCCGACATCGGTCGGGCAAACAGATAACCTTGCTGGAAATCGACGTTGTGGCGGTTCAGGTAGTCACGTTGCGCTTCGTTTTCCACGCCCTCGGCAACAATCCCCAGGCCCAGCTTGCTCGACAGCTCGATAATGCTGTCAAGGATGTGCAGCGATAGCGCGTCGCCGCCGATCATCGAGACAAAGCTCTGGTCGATCTTGAGGTAGTCGACCTGGAACTGGCGCAGGTACGCCAGGCTCGATTGCCCTGTACCAAAGTCGTCCAGGGCAATCATCACGCCCAGTTCATGCAGGCCGGCAAACAGCGCATGGGTGGCTTCGGTAGCGTTAATGAGCTTGCGTTCAGTCAGCTCCAGAGTCAGTAATACGCGCCCTTCGGGAAACGCGGCAAGGAATGTACGGCAATCGTCGAGCAAGGCCATATCCTGGCAATGATCGGCGGTGATGTTGAAGGCAATGTGAAAATCATCGTCCATGAGGTCGGCGTGAGGTGCCAGCACTTCGGCGCTACGGGCGATCAGTTGGCGGGTCATCGGCACGATCTGGCCGCTGTGTTCGGCGTAGGGAATGAACAGGTCGGGGCTGACCAGTCCTTCGCGGGGGTGTTGCCAGCGCATCAGGACTTCCACACCTTTCCAGCGGTAGTCATCCTTGCGAACCACCGGCTGGAAGTAGGGGATGAATTCGTCGGCCTCGAGGGCACGCTGCAATTCGACCCGCGGCGAGCTGGCCCGGCGCAGTTGCCAGTAGCAGGTGACGGCGGCCATGGCGCCCAGCACCACCATCAGGGCGAACAGCGCCGGATACTCGCTGCGCATCAACTTGCCCACTTTGCCTTGCGCGTATCCGCCTTGAATGGTGAAAGGGTAATAGCTCGACGTGACGCTGGTGGCGGCCAGCTCCGCCGGCGGCGGCGTCCCTGTGCGGACTTTGCCATCCTGTGACATCCAGTGCGGCCCTACTTGCAACGACAGGTGATCATCTTCATCGAGCAGGTGCAACGCGTCGATCAGATGGTCGCCATCCACGGTACTGATGGCGCCACGGTCACCCTCGGTGATCCGGTAGACCAGCAAAGGATGCCCGGGGGTCACCGAGTTGCCATCCATCAACCACAGCACGCCCTTGAAATAGTCATGACCATTCACCGGTTCACTGTAGGGGCCGAACAGCGAACTGCAGTACAGCTCGCCGCGGTATTCAAGGTTGGTCGACCGCACAAACGCGCGGCGGGTGACCTGTTCACGCAGGGCAAGTTTTTCGTCCTCGCAGGGTTGCCCGGCAAGCGGGAGCAGTACTCTGGCAGCGCGCGAGGCGTTGTCGAGGATGCGCTCTATCTGGCTCGCCACCCGCTGTGCGCCGGCCTCGCTACGGCTCTGCAGCTCGCGGGTCGCTTGCAGGTGCATGACCAGCAGGCCGCAGGCGATGGGCAGGGCGCCCACCAGCCAGGGCAGGATCGAGCGCCAGCGGTGCAGCGGACGGTGTTTTACCGAAAAGGGCATGAGGACTAACCTGAAAAGAGCGGCTGAGCAGAGAATAGCCGTACGTCGGATTTGTGCTTGCACTAAAGGTGCGACAAATTGGATTACGCACTGTAGAATCGCCTTACGCATACAATAATAAGGTTCCACGCCACTGTGGAATCAACCCGCCGGGAATGGGTCCATATGAAGTGTCATGGGTTCAAGCTGATATACGGAGACTTCCTCGCACGCAGTGTGAGGGGCATTTCCTGCGCGCCGCCATTCGCTCGCCATCGATAGCAAGCAGTTTCCGTTTTTAGCGCTTTGATGATGAGGTAATGAGCATGGCCGACATTTTTGAAAACCCGATGGGCCTGATGGGCTTCGAATTCATCGAATTCGCTTCGCCAACCCCTGGCACCCTGGAGCCGATCTTCCAGATCATGGGCTTCACCAAGGTGGCTACCCACCGTTCGAAAGATGTGCACCTGTACCGCCAGGGCGGCATCAACCTGATCCTGAACAATGAGCCGAAGAGCATTGCCTCGTACTTTGCCGCCGAACATGGGCCATCGGTGTGTGGCATGGCGTTCCGTGTACGCAATGCCCATGAAGCCTATGCGCGTGCCCTGGAGCTGGGGGCGCAACCGGTAGAAATCGAAACCGGCCCGATGGAGCTGCGCTTGCCGGCGATCAAGGGCATTGGCGGTGCGCCGCTGTACCTGATCGACCGCTTCGAGGAAGGCAGCTCGATCTACGACATCGACTTCAACTTTATCGAAGGCGTCGACCGTCATCCGGTTGGTGCGGGCCTGAAGGTCATCGACCACCTGACCCACAACGTGTACCGCGGGCGCATGGCGTATTGGGCGGCGTTCTACGAGAAGCTGTTCAACTTCCGTGAAATCCGCTACTTCGACATCAAAGGCGAATACACCGGCCTGACTTCCAAGGCCATGACCGCACCCGACGGCATGATCCGCATCCCGTTGAACGAAGAGTCGTCCAAGGGCGCCGGGCAGATCGAAGAGTTCCTGATGCAGTTCAACGGCGAAGGCATTCAGCATGTTGCCTTCCTGTGTGACGACTTGCTCCAGAGCTGGGACGCGCTCAAGAAAATGGGCATGCGCTTCATGACCGCACCGCCAGACACTTACTACGAAATGCTTGAAGGCCGGCTGCCAGGTCACGGCGAGCCAGTGGGTGAGCTGCAGGCGCGCGGTATCCTGCTCGACGGCTCTTCGCAGCCAGACGACAAGCGTCTGTTGCTGCAGATCTTCTCCGAGACCTTGATGGGGCCGGTGTTCTTCGAGTTCATCCAGCGCAAGGGCGATGATGGCTTCGGCGAGGGCAACTTCAAGGCGTTGTTTGAGTCCATCGAGCGTGATCAGGTACGTCGCGGTGTACTGAGCGTCGAATAACCCGTTCGCGGTAAATGAAAAGGCCATTGAGTTTCCGCTCAATGGCCTTTTTCGTTAGGCGGTCAGTGCCGGTCAGGTGCTGCGCGATTGCGTCCCCGCCTGAACAGCCCCCAGTACGCGGCAGCAGAGGTCATGATGCCTACCAGCAGCAGTGACGGTAGAGTCTGATGCATGGCCTGGCGGATTGCACTCCAGGACTCGCCGGCAGGGTATCCGGCATGAACGGTGTAGCCAAAGCGGTCGGAGTCGATCTTCACGGTGTTTTCTTTCTGGTTGGGCAGTTGCGTCCAGTCCCCATGCCCGGTCGCCCAAACATACCGCTCGCCGAATTGCAGCGTCAGCACCACGGCGTTCTGGAACCCGAGCAATTCATCGTGCAACACCTTGAGATTCGCTACGGCAACGGCCCCATGAGGTGCGGATTGCAAGCGATAGAGCAAGATGGCAGACCCCGGGGTCGCCGGGCTGCCAGGGTCGACACGCAGTCGCCCGTTGACATAGTCGCCCTGGCCAAATGCGATGTCAGTGACTCCATACAGGGTGCTACAAAAAATGCTCTCCTTTTGCTCAAGTGCCAGACTGCGCACATTGGGTTGCTTGATCACTTCATGGCGCAGCTCGGGCAACACGTCTTCGCAGGGCCTGCCGGCCAGCCAGAGTGCGCGGCTGGTGGTCTCATGCAAAGACTGGATAACCCTGTCGATGCTGTAGACCGCTTCGCGAGAGGTGACTGCGATCGTTTCTTCCTGCTTGCGATCGACCTGAAATGACAGGACCAGCAGGCCGCAAACGACCGGGGCCAGGCCGATCAGGAGGGTAACCGTGAACTCGATCAGGCTACGCCCGGCGTGGTAGTACGGAAGCATGGTGGGGGTCTCTATGCTGAACGGAGGTTCAGCATAGAGAAGTAGGTCTGAGACGCCTGTAGGCGTCGGTGCGGGTTACCGTAGTACCCTTCAACTTGAGCTCGGGATCAAGACGTACTGGCAGCCAATGCCTTGATTACCAGTTCTGCGACTTTGCCGCCTGAGGCGGGATTTTGCCCCGTGATCAAACGGCCCTCTTTCTGGTCGCTGATGGCAAATTCTTTCCACGGGTCCTCGGCCTTGCGGTACACCCCGCCACGGGCCGTCAACTCGTTCTCGGTCAGGTAAGGCACCACTTTGTCCAACTCGGCCAGTTGTTCCTCGATGTTGGAAAAGCCAGTCACCTCCCGGTCTTTCACCAGCAGCGTGTTGTCACTGAGTTTGATGTTGAGCAGCCCGACGGCGCCGTGGCAAACCGAGGCAACCACACCGCCAGCCTCGAAGATTTTACGCGCAAGATCCTGCAAGCCGGGGTTATCCGGGAAGTCCCAAATCACGCCGTGACCACCGGCATAATAGATCGCCACATAGTCCTGGGCTTTGGCCTGGCCAGGGCTCAGGGTTTTACCCAGGCGGTTCATGAAGGCCTTGTCGTTGTACCACTGCCAGTCAATGTCCTGGGCCATGCTCAGGCTATGAGGGTCGATAGGCACATAGCCGCCGGCCGGGCTGAGGTAGTCGACGGTATAACCTGCCGTTTGGACTTTTTCGACGAAATGCACGGCCTCACCAAGCCAAAGGCCGGTGGCGCGCTTGAGCGTGGGGTACTTTGCCGTATTGGTCAAAACCACCAGTATCTTCTTGCTCATCACCAGGCTCCCTTCACTGGAACGGACCCGGCCCGCCCGGATCGCCAAGGAAAACCCCTACAGCATAGTAGTGCTTCGGTTAGATGCCATCCTTTGCTGGCGCTATGCTAGCCTTGCTGGATCCCAAAGCGTGACACAGGAGTTGACTGGCCGATGAGCAGCACGACAGTAGCAACGGATGAATTCATGCAGGCGGCCATTGACGAAGCGCGCCTGGGGCAGGAAGAAGGGGGCATTCCCATCGGCTCGGTGTTGGTGCATCAGGGGAAAATCATCGGTCGCGGACACAACCGGCGCGTGCAGTCGGGCAGCCCCATCTTGCACGGTGAGATGGATGCACTGGAAAATGCCGGGCGCCAGAAGGCGTCGGTCTATGCCGAATCGACGCTTTACACCACCTTGTCTCCTTGCGCCATGTGCAGTGGGGCAATCCTGTTGTACGGGATCAAACGGGTGATTGTTGGCGAAAACCAGACATTTCTCGGTGAAGAAGCGCTGCTTCAGTCTCGCGGCGTATCGCTGCAAGTGCTGCACAACGCTGACTGCATCAGCATGATGGACTCATTTATCAAAGCCCGCCCCGAGCTCTGGAACGAAGACATCGGGGTCTAGGCCCGACCTGTAGATGGGGCACATGCGGTTCATGGCGGCAACCCGGGCGCAGGTACTGTGCTAGAGACCCTGTTGCACCAGCGGGTCGTCGGGGTTGAGCTGTTCTAGCTGCGCCAGCAGGACCTGGACATTCTGCATCTGCCCGGTTTCCTTCCAGTACTCGATCAACAACACCCGGGCCTTGCGGTTGGCCGGCTCACGGTCAACCAGTGCTTCGAGTTGCTTCTGCGCCGGTTCGATCTGGTCGAGTTGATGCAGGCTGGTAGCCAGGGTATAGCTGTACTCGGCGTTGTCCGGCTCAAGTTCCAGGGCGCGGGCGAAAGCCAGCAATGCATACTCCTCCTGGTCATGGCGCAGCAACCAGCGGCCCAGTTCATATTGCAAAAAAGCCGAATCGGGTTGCAGCTGCAGGGCATTGGCCAGCACCTGACGCGACGCGTCGGTCTGATCCTGGCGCTCCAGCAGCTCGACCTTCACGGCCAGCGCCTGCAGGTTGTCCGGGTCCAGCTTCAGGGTTTGCTCCAGGGCCGCGGCCGCGTCCTTGAAATTGTTCTCGTGCAGATAAAGCCGGGCCAGGTGCAACTGGGCTGCCGGGTCGTCGGTCTGTTGTACGAGAACATGCTGATACTGCTCCAGCACGTGCTGCAAGGGGCCGTAATACAGGCCGATATCGTCCGGGCCCAAGCCCAGCAAGGCATCGACCACGGCAAAGCGTACTTGCGGATCTTCATCATCGAGCAAAGGGCCAAGCACCAGGCTGCGCTGGGCACCGGGCAGCATCGCCTGAATGCTCGCGATTGCAGCGCGGCGTACCAGAGGGTCGGCATGCTGCAAATCCTGGCTGGCCAGCTTCAACGCCAGCGGTGAGGGGTAGTTCGGCAGTTCGGCATACAGGCCGGCGCGGCGTATCGCAGACAGATCAGTACGTGCCAGTTGTTGATAGAGCACCCTGGCCGCACCCGGCTGGCCGTTGTGCGCCATGGCCAGGGCCTTGGCGTAGGAGAGCGTGAGCGCTGGGGTGGGTGGCGGTGTGTTGTCGCGCAAAAAATACCCCCCAAGCCCCAGGATGACGAGCAAGGCCAGGCTGACAAGGGTGTATTGGCGCGATTTGGACATGGGTGAATCCGGGGACATGCAACGGGCAGAGCCGTCAGCTTGGGTGAGCGAGGGGCTGGCGTCAACGCCGGGAGCGCCGCCGGTCGCGGGACAACGCGAATTGTCCCGCGATCAGCGCTGTTCAGGTCGACATTTTTTGACCCCGCAATGGATATTACTGTTTGCGCGCCTCGAGTATCAGGTTAAAGGGCGTCTCGGTTGCCCGGCGAAAGTGTTTGAACCCGGCCTGCTCGAACACGGCGCGCAGTCGCGCTTCCCCCGCTTGCGCGCCTAATCCCAGGCCGACTTCCTGGGAAAGGGAATTGGGCGTGCAGATAAAGGTCGAGGCGGCGTAGAACAGGCGGCCCACCGGCGTGCTGTTTTCATCCAGGCTGTCATGGGCAAAGGGTTCGACCAGCAGCACCGAACCATCGGCCTTGAGTGCATCGAACGCATGGCGGGCAGCGCCGACCGGATCGCCCATGTCATGCAGGCAATCGAAATAGCAGATCAGGTCAAAGTCGCTGTGCGGAAAGTCTTTGGCGCTGGCCTGGATGAACTGCGTGCGCTCGGCCACCCCGCCTTCAACAGCGCGTTGACTCGATACCGTAATCGAGGGGGCGTGGTAGTCGAAACCGTAGAACGTCGATGCCGGGAAGGCCTGGGCCATGATCACTGTTGATGCACCGTGTCCACAGCCGACATCGGCAACCTTGGCGCCTGCCTGCAATTTGTCGACCACCCCGGTCAGGGTCGGCAGCCATTCGGCGACCAGATGAGCGCGGTAGCCGGGGCGGAAGAACCGCTCGGTTCCGCTGAACATGCAGGGGTGATGATCACCCCAGGGCAGTGCGCCGTTGCCGCGCATGGCCGCGACCAGTTTGTCTTTGTCGTGATACAGCGCAGCAATCACCGAGGCGCCGCCGGCGACATACACCGGTGAGTCTTCAATGGCCAGGGCAAGGGCCTGTTCTTCGGGCAGGCGGAAGCGGCCGTTCTGGTGTTCCATATAGCCCGATGCGGCCTGGGCACTGAGCCATTCGCGTAGCAGCCGGGCGTTGCAGCCGGTCTTTTCTGCCAGCGCGTCGGGGGTGATGAACTGGCTGTCGGCCATGGCCCGGTACAGGCCCAGTTCATCGCCGAGGATAAGGTTCGCCAACAGGGCGGCGGCACCCATGTCGTTGACCAGTTTTCCCATGAAGTCATTCATCTTGGCTTCGTCCATTGCGTGTTCTCCTGCAAGAAGTCCAACGTCAACGGGGCCGTCACTGGCAGTGACGACCTCGGCCATTTCTCGTGGGGCAATCTATAAGTCTAGTTCAGCGTGACTGGCCGGAAGACCGTTCACGCAAGGCCTTGCTGACTTTTGACTGGATCTCGTAGGCCGGTGCTTCGACGGCATCGAAGTCGCGCGAGTACCGCCGGGCAAACTCCTCGACACCCCATTGCTGGTACTGCTGCACATGGTGCAGTTCGTGGGCCCAGAGCGCGACATTCTCCTCGGCATCCTCGGCATGGCGAAAAACAATGATGTCGATCAGAGTCACGGCATTGACGTCGGGGTTTTGCAGCACGGCGTTGGCGCTGTCCAGGGCTTGCTCGTCGCCTACCTTGTAGCGCGCGGCATCGAGGACCTGAAAGTCGTAGTAGGGCTCGAGCTGGGCACGGATATGTAGCGGGATCGGTTGCAGCGTGCCCATGGCTGCAGTGTCGCGGGCCTGTTGCAGGGCCACCGCCAGTGAACTGCTGGCCATGCGCCCGAGGTCGTCGAGGACGGTGCCGGCCTGGCCGGGGTCGATGGGCGAGCAGATGCAACTGCCCAGGCAGATTTCGTATTGGCCAACCGGACAGGCGGCGAAAACCTGGGGAGCGTAGAGCAGGGCGAGGCCAAGCAGCAATCGTTCAGCGATGCTCATGCACAGCCTCGTTGATAAACGCACGGGAGGCGCTGAGGACTTCTTGCTGGCTGTCTTCGTTGGCCAGCATGCGGGCGATTACCAATGCACCCACACACTGGCTGATCAGTGCCCATGCCAGTGCGGGGTCTTCGAGGGTCTCAGCCCAGGTTTGCTGCAGGGTGCGCAGCCAGTGTTCAGCCTCTTCGCGTACCGGCAGTGGGCCTTGGGCGATCTCGGCGCCCAGGGCCGGGATGGCGCAACCGCCTTCAGGGTTGTGCACGTGGGCCAGGCTCAAGTACTGCTCCAGGCAACGCTCCAGGCGCTGCCGGGTCATCGGTTGCTGGGCGATGGGGCTGTGGCTCAGTTCGCGGCGTACGACCTCGGTGAACAGGTCGTCCTTGGAGGGGAAGTGGTTGTAGAAGGCGCCGCCGGTCAGGCCGATGGCTTTCATCAATCCGGCCACCCCGGTGGCATTGAAGCCGCCACGCTTGGCCAGGGCGCCACTGCTTTCCAGCAATTTCTGCCGGGTTTGTTCCTTATGGGTGGTGGAGTAGCGCACGCCGACTCGCTCCGTATTGCTGGCTTGACGAAGTCAGGATCATAGCATAGCGTTCGTTAACTAAATGATCGTTTACCAATGGAGCGATGCATGACACATAACAAGAAAGTGGTGCTGGTGGTGGGGGCCGGGGATGCGACCGGTGGTGCGATTGCCAAGCGCTTTGCCCGGGAAGGCTATATCGCCTGTGTGACCCGGCGCAGTGCTGACAAACTGCAGCCACTGGTAGACGAGATTCGGGCGGCAGGTGGCGAGGCGCACGGCTTTGCGTCCGATGCACGCAAGGAGGAGGAGGTGGCCGCGCTGGTTGAGCAGATCGAAAGCACCCTGGGCCCGATTGAAGCGTTCGTGTTCAACATCGGCGCCAATGTGCCCTGCAGCATTCTTGAGGAGACCGCGCGCAAGTATTTCAAAATCTGGGAAATGGCCTGCTTCGCCGGCTTCTTGACCAGTCAGGCGGTGGCCCGGCGTATGGTTACCCGGGAGCGCGGCACCATCCTGTTTACCGGTGCTACTGCCGGCTTGCGCGGCGCGGCAGGCTTTGCCGCCTTTGCCGGGGCCAAGCATGGCATCCGAGCACTGGCGCAGAGCATGGCCCGCGAGCTGGGGCCGCGTAACATTCATGTCGCCCATGTGGTGGTCGATGGCGCCATCGACACTGCGTTCATCCGCGACACCTTTCCCGAGCGCTATGCGCTCAAGGATCAGGATGGCATTCTCGATCCTGCCCATATCGCCGACAGCTACTGGTTCCTGCATGCCCAGCCGCGGGATGCGTGGACCTTCGAGCTTGACCTGCGCCCCTGGATGGAACGCTGGTAAGCCTTACACAACAACAAGAAAAAGGATGCTGTGCAATGAGCAAGACTGTCGAATTCTTCTTTGACCTGGGCAGCCCGGCCAGTTACCTGGCCTGGACCCAGTTGCCGGCCTTGTGTGCCCGCCATGACGCGCAACTGGTATACCGGCCGATGTTGTTGGGCGGGGTGTTCCAGGCTACCGGCAACGCCTCGCCGGCGATGGTGCCGGCCAAAGCCCGCTATGTGTTTGCCGATTTTCAACGCTATGCCGGCCGCTATGGCGTGACGCTGGCGTTTCCACCTGGGTTTCCGATCAATACCCTGACGTTGATGCGCGGTACGATGGCCGTCCAGCTGTTCGCCCCGGAGCGCTTCGAGACTTACCTGAAGGCTGTGTTCCCGGCGATTTGGGTACAGCAACGTAACCTTGGCGATCCTCAGGTACTGGCCACCGTTCTGCAGGAAGCGGGGTTCGACCCGGAGCAGTATCAAGCCTGGACTGCCGACCCCCAGGTCAAGGCCGCACTCAAGGACGCCACCGAAGAGGCGGTACGCCGCGGTGCCTTCGGTGCACCGACGTTCTTTGTTGGCGAGCAGATGTTTTTTGGTCAGGACCGCCTGGAATTTGTGGAAGAAGCATTGCAGTGAGTCAGTACAGACAAGTGTAGCGGTTAAATTTCCTGTAACTGTATGGAGGAGGTGGATCAGCACTCCGTTAGTGTCATTCGAGCCCTGATCCCCCTTGGAATGTCTGCCATGCTCAGCTCAATCGACCTGATAACCGCGTTCGTACTGTTCGCCTTCGTCTCTTCAATCACTCCGGGGCCCAACAACACCATGTTGCTGGCCTCCGGGGTGAACTTTGGCGTGCGCCGGTCGATTCCCCACGCCCTGGGCATCAGCGTCGGCTTCATGGTCATGGTGCTGGCGGTGGGGTTCGGGCTGGGTGAAGTGTTCAAGGCGTTCCCGCCGATCTATACGCTGCTGCGTTACGTGGGCGCTGCATACCTGTTGTACCTGGCGTGGAAAATAGCCACGTCCGGGCCGATGTCCGTCAATAGCGCTGAAAGCCGGAAACCTTTGGGGTTTTGGGGCGCGGCGGCCTTTCAGTGGGTCAACCCCAAGGCCTGGGTCATGGCGGTAGGCGCCATCACCACCTACACGCCGGCACAGGGCTACGTTACCAACGTGATTGTGATCGCCGCAGTGTTTGCGTTGGTCAACCTGCCCAGCGTGTGTATCTGGGTCATGTTCGGCAGTGCCTTAAGGACGGTTCTGCAGAACCCGCGCTGGCTGATGCTGTTCAATCTGTTGATGGCGGCGCTGCTGGTGATATCCCTTTACCCGCTGCTCTTTGTAGAATCCAGCTTTTCCTGAATGAGTGCGCTGGCACATGCAGTTGATTCCCTGGTCCCATGACACGAGTGCCGGCTTCACCTTGCGCGGCTGGCGCTCGCCCGCCAGCGGCAAACCCTTGCTGCATTTCCTCCACGGCAACGGCTTTTGCAGCCTGGTGTACCAGCCAATGCTGGCGCGCCTGGCCGAGCATTTCGACCTCTGGCTATGTGATGTGCAGGGCCATGGTGACAGTGACCACGGCGGCCCGTTCCAAGGCTGGAACCGGACGGTGGAACTGGCTATCGAAGCGTTCGAGGCCGGTCGCGGTGAATACGCCGACGTACCGCGCTTCGCCCTCGGCCACAGTTTTGGCGGGGTACTGACCGCGCTGATGCTGGCGAGCAGGCCGCAGTTGTTCCAGCGTGCGGTGCTGCTGGATCCGGTGCTGTTCAGCCGTTCGATGATCGGCCTGATGGGGGCGGCTGCACTGGTCGGCCTGCACCGCCGCCACGCCCTGGCCCGCAAGGCCGCCACGCGGCGCAGCCATTGGCCGGACCGTACGGCTGCACGCGCCTCGCTGGAAGGCCGGGGCATCTTCAAGGGCTGGAGCGAGACCGCGCTGCAGTCCTACATCGAGCACGCCATCGGTGATTATGGCGAAGGGGTGGTACTCAAGTGCCGGCCCAGCCGCGAGGTGGAAATCTTCAGTTCCTTTCCAAAGCGCATGTGGGCGTCATTGACCCAGGTACAGACGCCGACGCTGGTGCTCTATGGCGAGCACACTTACCCCTTCGTGCCGCAATCGGTGCAACGCTGGGCGCAAGACAACCCTCATGTCGAAGCAACCCAGGTACCCGGTGGGCATTGCTTCATGCAGGAAGATCCCGCCGCCTGCAGTGAGCGGGTCGAAGGCTTTCTGTTGAAATAGCCCGTCAGGCGATGTCACTGGCCTCAAATTCTGCCGCAAGAAAATCCAGCAGGCTGCGCACAGACGGCAACAAGCCACGTCGCGATGCGAATACGGCGTGTACCACACCGCATTCCGGCGCCCAGTTCGGCGCGGCGGGTACCAGTTGCCCGTTGTCCATGGCTTCACGGATCACCACCAGCGGCAGGTGCACCACGCCCACACCGGCGACTGCCGCCTGACGCAGTACCACCAGGTCATCGGTCACCAGCCGCGGCGTATGACGCAGGCTGGCACGGGCACCGTCGGGGCCTGACAGGTGCCAGTGGTAGTCGCGTTGCGGATTGCCCCAATGCAGGCTCGGCAGGGTGGTGACGTCTGTGGGTACCGGGCGCTCGGGCAAGCGCTCGAGCAACGTCGGCGCCGCCACCAGGCACTGGGTGCTGCGCGCCAATACTTTCATCACCAATTCGCTGCTTTCCAGTGGTGGTACCCGCACGCGTAGCGCAATGTCGATGCCTTCCTGAATCAGGTCGACCTGGCGATTGGTGCTTTCGATGTGCAATTGCACCAGGGGGCATTGCACCATGAAACGGGTCAACATGGCCCCGACCCAGAAATCCAGCAGCGCCGTAGGGCAGCTCAGACGCACGATGCCTTGTGGCTCGGCGCGGTTGCGTTCGATCAGCTCGGCAGCACCCTCGGCTTCCACCAGCATGGCGACGCAATGGCGGTAGTAGGCCTGGCCGATCTCCGTCACTGAGAAGTGCCGGGTCGAACGCTGAATCAGACGCACCCCAAGGCGCTCTTCGAGCGCCGCGATGCGTCGGCTGAGCTTGGATTTAGGCATGTCCAGTGCGCGACCGGCCGGGGCAAAACCGCCGTGCTCGACCACCTGGGCAAAATAGTAAAGGTCGTTAAGGTCTTCCATTATTGTTCCTCAAATAGAACACTGAAGGCAGTTTACCGGATCTACCGCCGGTGTCGTTGCGCTCGTATGGTTATAGCCATCCACGAGAGGAGACATCTCATGAAAAAAATCCAAGGCGTCTACAGCAGCCCCACCCCCCACTGGGTCGGTGATGGCTTCCCGGTGCGCAGCCTGTTCACCTACGACAACCTGGCCCAGCACATCAGCCCGTTCCTGTTGCTGGACTATGCCGGTCCGCACGATTTCACCCCGACCACGGCCCGTCGCGGTGTCGGCCAGCACCCGCATCGCGGTTTCGAGACGGTGACCATCGTCTACCAGGGTGAGCTCGAGCACCGGGACTCCACCGGTGCCGGCGGTCTGATTGGCCCGGGCGACGTGCAATGGATGACCGCAGCGGGCGGCATCGTGCACGAGGAGTTCCACTCTCCGGCCTTCGCCGCCAAGGGTGGCACCCTGGAGATGGTCCAGCTGTGGGTCAACCTGCCGGCCAAAGACAAGTCCGCGCCAGCCGGCTACCAGACGCTGCTCAGCAACGACATCCCGGTAGTGTCCCTGGACGGTGGCCGCGCCAGCCTGCGGGTTATCGCCGGTGAGTATCGCGGGCACCAGGGGCCGGCCAGAACCTTTTCGTCCATGGATGTCTGGGACCTGCAGCTCAAAGCCGGCGCGTCGTTGACCCTGCCCGGCGCGGCGGGTCGCAGTACCGCGCTGGTGGTGTTGCGCGGCTCGCTGCTGGTCAATGGCGAGCGTCAGGTCGGGCCTGCGCAACTGGTGCTGTTCGACCGTGCCGGTGACGAGCTGCTGCTTGAAGCGCAAAGCGACGCAGCCGTGCTGTTCCTGGGCGGCGAACCGCTGGATGAACCGATCGTCGGTTATGGCCCCTTCGTGATGAACAGCGAAGCGGAAATCGCCGAGGCCTTTGACGATTTTCGTGCCGGCCGCTTCGGCCAGATGAGCGGGCCGCAAGGTGCTCGCCACGACGGCTAGTCTGATTAACCCGAAGGTTGCCCGGCGGGGGCCTTCGTTCCCGGTTGCCAGCATTGCTGGCAACCCGATAGCAAGGAGTACCTAGCATGAGCACATTTGCCAATACCGCGAATTTCAACGGTCAGGTGCCGCGCATCGATCCCGACGATGCCGCGATGCTGCTGATCGACCATCAGAGTGGCTTGTTCCAGACGGTCAAGGACATGCCCATGACGGAGTTGCGGGCCAACGCCATCACCCTGGCCAAGATTGCCAGCCTGGCGAAGATTCCGGTCATCACCACTGCGTCAGTGCCGCAAGGCCCCAACGGCCCGCTGATTCCGGAAATCCATGAAGCGGCGCCCCATGCTCGATACGTCGCACGCAAAGGTGAAATCAACGCCTGGGATAATCCAGAGTTCGTCGCCGCAGTAGAGGAGACCGGACGCAAAACCCTGATCATCGCCGGCACCATTACCAGCGTCTGCATGGCCTTCCCGAGCATCAGTGCGGTAAATGCAGGCTATAAAGTATTTGCGGTGATCGATGCCAGCGGTACCTATTCGAAGATGGCCCAGGAAATCACCCTGGCCCGTGTAGTGCAGGCGGGTGTGGTACCGATGGACACCGCTGCGGTGTGCTCGGAAGTACAGCGCACCTGGAACCGCGAAGACGCCCTCCAGTGGGCTGAGGCCTACAGCCATGTGTTTCCGCATTACCAACTGCTGATCGAAAGTTATGCCAAGGCGCAACAAGTGGCCCGTGACAACGAAGTGCTGGACTCACAACGCTGACCCCTCATGGCCGGTGTATTTACATACCGGCTCATCAATGCAAGGAGTAAGACCATGAGCAAGCCCTATGTACGTCTGGACAAGAACAATGCGGCAGTGCTGCTGGTAGACCACCAGACCGGTCTGCTGTCGCTGGTGCGTGACATCGACCCGGACAGGTTCAAGAACAACGTGCTGGCGGTCGGCGACCTGGCCAAGTACTTCAAGTTGCCGACCATCCTGACCACCAGCTTTGAAACCGGCCCCAACGGCCCGCTCGTGCCGGAATTGAAGGCGCAGTTCCCCGAGGCGCCTTACATTGCGCGTCCGGGCCAGATCAACGCCTGGGACAACGAAGACTTCGTCAAAGCCGTCAAGGCGACCGGCAAGAAGCAACTGATCATTGCCGGTGTGGTGACAGAAGTATGCGTAGCGTTCCCGGCGCTGTCGGCACTGGAGGAGGGCTTTGAAGTGTTCGTGGTGACCGACGCCTCGGGCACCTTCAACGAGCTAACCCGCGACTCGGCATGGAACCGCATGTCGCAAGCCGGTGCCCAGCTGATGACCTGGTTCGGCCTGGCCTGCGAACTGCACCGTGACTGGCGCAACGACATCGAAGGCCTGGGTACGCTGTTCTCCAATCACATCCCGGACTACCGCAACCTGATGACCAGCTACAACACTCTGACCAACGGCAAGTAACGCGGTGGATGAACCCCCGCCGGGCGAACGGGTGGCCGGGCGGGGGTTTTTGCTTATACCCAGGATTCCAAGGTGCGCGGCAAGGTAATCTAGGTGAATGAAAGCATTCAGTTCCCTGCAAGGCTACCGCCGCACACTGCGCAGCGCACCGACGCTGACCGTCTGGCTGCGCTACCGGGCGCCTTATCACTGGCCTTCCATGTTGGGCTTTTTGCAGGCGCGCAGCATTGCCGCCATTGAAACCGTGGAGGCCGGCGAGTACCGGCGCACCGTGTTGCTTGGCGGTCATCATGGCATTGTTCACTGTCGCCCCGTAGCCGCCGATCAATTGGCGGTCACTCTGTACGGGCTGCCGCCCCGTGTGTTGCCCGGGTTGGTTGCTCGCCTGCGGCGGGTGTTCGACCTGGATGCCGAACCGCAACGCATCGAGCGGGATTTAGGTCGTGACCCATTGATGGCCGGGTTGATAACAGCCCGGCCTGGCTTGCGCGTGCCCGGTGGCTGGGCGGCGTTCGAGCAGTCGATGCGTACTGTACTCGGCCAGCAGATCAGTGTGGCCGGCGCCATGACGCTTGCCGGGCGGATGGTCGCTCGCCATGGCGTGCCACTGGCGCCGGGGCTGTCCACTGATGAGCGTCTTACCCACGTGTTCCCTCAGCCGGAGGTGATTGCCGCGAGCGACCTGAGCAGCCTGGGCATGCCCCGCGCCCGCGCGGCGACATTGTCGGTCATGGCCCGGGCCATACTTGATGAACCCAGGCTGTTGCATGGCGATACCGACCTGCATACCTGGGTCAAGCGGTTGTGCCAGTTGCCGGGTATCGGCCCCTGGAGTGCCCAGTACCTGGCGCTGCGTCAACGGGCGGATGCCGATGCGTTTCCGCTCGGCGATGTGGCGCTGATCAAGGCCTTGCGCCAGCTTGAACCCGGCGGCGTAAAACTGGCCGAACGTGCACTGGCCTGGCAGCCGTGGCGCGCCTATGCGGCCCAGCATCTGTGGGCTTCGTTGAGCGCACCTTAGCCGGACTGGCGCCAGTGCACTTCGGTAATCCCGTAGCGCTCGGCCATCGGTTTACTGACCAGCTTGACCTTCTCCAGGCCAAAGCGGCCGATCCTGCCGACACCGGCATCGCAACTGGCCCAATGCCAGGCCTGGGCGTTATCCATGTGCTCTGCACGAATGATGAAAGACTTGGCGGTACCGTGCAGCAGATAGTCAATCACGTAGAGTTTTGCGTTGTTCATGGGCCAGTGACGATCCTTTCCGGGCAGTGAACAGGAAAATACGGCTACTGAAGGTAATGAGTCCGGCGGCGGTGGAAAAATTCAATCGGATTTCGACCAGTGCCATCGCTTTATCAATTGGCATCTGTGGGCGTTGAGTGGTAATTGAGAGTCTGGGCCCATGCGACATGAGGGTTACACCATGTCATTGATTGGCGTTTCCACACTTGAACTGCGGCAACTTATCGAGCAGGCGTTCGCGCCGGAGCACTGCGAAGCTTCCTGTGATGACGGCGAGTGGCTGACCATTCGTCTGGGGCACGGCGGTAATCTGTTTGTGACAGAAGTACGCCTGGACAGTGTGACCAGTTGTCACGACGTCTTCACGCTGGTTGGACATATCCATGAACAGCAACGCCTGGCGCTTGACCCGGATGTACTCAGGGGGCGTGAAGTGGTCTGAGGGGGCGGCCCGCTATCGTCTTGCCAGACGATCGATTACTTGCACTCGGCCAGCACCACTTTGCAGGTATTGGGCGTACCACCGGAGCGACCGGCATAGCGTATGCAATTGTTCATCGACTTGGTGCGCGCCATGTGCATCGTCGAGCCCCAGGCCAATCCTCCTTCGCCTGCGGTGGGCAGCGCCTTGGCGTAGCAGCTGGAGCCAGCATTTGCATAGGCATAGCGTGCTTTCGAGGCTTTGTTCGAACACCCCGCTGTCAGTGCAAGGCCAAAGGCGAGCAGCAATGAAAGGGTGATGGGCGGGCGTGGACGTGCTGATAAACCGATCATTTCAGGTTTGATCCTGTCGCTGGCGTGCAGGCTTGCACAGCGCTGTTGTGTGCAAGTAAAGAACGCCGGGCGCTGATTGTCAGGCACCAGCCGTCGTGTCGCTGCTCACCGTGCGCTAATGCCTCGGCACCGGCCCGTGGACCTGTGCCGAGGCGCAGACTTCAGCGTTTAGCCACCAAAATCGATCACCATGCGGCCTTTGATTTTCCCTTCCAGCATTTCGTCGAAGATCTCGTTGATGTCTTCGATCGGACGCAGGGTCACTTTGGGTACGACTTTGCCTTGGGCAGCAAACTCGAACGCCTCCTGCAGGTCCTGGCGGGTGCCCACCAACGAGCCGACCACCTCGATGCCGTCGAGCACCAGCCGGGGAATGTTCAGGTTCATGGCTTCAGACGGCAGCCCGACCGCGACCAGACGCCCGCCTGCGCGCAGCGCGTCGACTGCCGAGTCGAACGCTGCCTTGGCGACTGCGGTGACCACCGCGGCGTGGGCACCACCGGTTTTCTCCTGGATGATTTTCGCAGCATCCTCGGTACGTGAGTTGACCACCAGGTCGGCGCCCATTTCGCTGGCAAAGCGCAGCTGCTCGTCGTTGACATCGACGGCGATCACCCGGGCATTGAAGACGTTCTTGGCGTATTGCAGGGCCAGGTTGCCGAGGCCACCGAGGCCGTAGATCGCAATCCACTGCCCGGGGCGGACGTTGGAGATCTTCACCGCCTTGTAGGTCGTGACGCCTGCGCAGGTTACGCTGCTGGCGGCGGCAGAATCGAGTCCGTCCGGCACTTTCACCGAGTAGTCGGCCATCACGATGCATGCCTCGGCCATGCCACCGTCCACCGTGTAGCCGGAGTTCTTCACGTCGCGGCACAGCGTTTCGTTGCCGCTGGTGCAGTACTCGCAATGCCCGCAGCCTTGATAGAACCACGCCACACTGGCACGGTCGCCGGGTTTGAGCGACGTGACACCGGGGCCTACTTCCTGGACGACGCCGATACCCTCATGGCCGAGAATTACCCCGGTCTTGTCGCCGAAATCGCCGTTTTTGACGTGCAGGTCGGTGTGGCAGACCCCGCAGCACTGCATCTTCAGGAGCGCTTCGCCGTGCTTGAGGGGCCGCAGGGTTTTCTCGACCACGTCCACGCGTTGTCCTTTTGCAACAACAGCCGCTTTCATAAATGCCTCCTTGTCTCTCTGAGTGCGCTTGATTTATCGCAGGGTCAGCATAGCCAATTCACCTCACAAGACAGTGACGGGGGACAAGGTGCAGTTACTTAAGTGAGGGCGGCCGGCTCAGATCAGCAGCCTGAGCGTGTCGAACAACTGCCTGTCGTCCGTTTTAGACGAGCGGGCGCGACGGCGGATGACCTGGAGCAGGCAGTCGACGAAGCACTGCGCTGCCGTGCCGAGCTGGGTATTGCGCGGTGTGACGATACCGATGGTGTCGGTAGCGAATTTTTCCGCCAGGTCCAGCCGGGCAACCCGTTCGCGGTAGATCGGCACCGTGAGCATGGGCTCGGGGCAATAGCCGAGCATGTCGGTCTGCTCCATCAGCGACAGCATCAACTGCAACGACTGGGCGCGCTGTACCTGTTCGACCGGGATCTGTGCGCTGTGTTGCCAGAACAGTTCGGTCATGAAGTCTTCGTGGCCGGTGTCCGGATAATTGACCACCCAGTCCTGGTCCAGCAGCTCATGGATGGAGCGGCTGCCGCGTTTCGGGTGATCACTGCGGGCGATCACCGCCATCTGGTAGGACAGCAGCGGATCACAGGCAAATTCCGGGCGTGGCAGCAGGGCAGAGACCAGCCCGATGGCGAAGTCCATGGTGCCTTCGCGCAGGCGCGGCAAGGTGACGGCCATCAAGCCTTCGAAGATCTCCAGTCGCACTTTCGGCATGCGTTGGCGAAACAGCTGCACGACTTCCGGCAACAACGCCATGCCCATCCATGGCGAGATGGCAAAGCGCAAGTGGCCTTCGATATGGCCCTTGAGGTGGGTCAGTTCCAGTTGCGCCTGTTCGAGCTGCCCGAGCATCTGCCTGGCATGCAGCAGCAGTGAGCGTCCGTACACCGTCAGCCCCACGCCGCTGGCGTTGCGCACCAGCAGTGGCAGTTGCAGGTGCGTTTCAAGCTCACGCAGCGCCTTCGAGATGGCGGTCTGTGAGACGTCAAGTTTGCGCGCGGCAGCCCGGATACTGCCGCAATCGGCAATGGCCACCAGTGCCTGGAGTTGATGCAGCTTCATCGTTTCCCTTGCTGTTGAGCGTAAACCTTTGGTTGTCAGCCCAACCGTTTTGCGGACTTCCGAGGCCACGGAACGTCACCCTATGATTTCCCCAGCATGCCCAGCTCTGGGAAAAACAACAACAGGAAACGCCATGACACACCCGTCCGTGCTACCCGGCATCCAGGCCATCGAAGATGAAATGATCGCTTTGCGCCAGCATTTGCATGCCCACCCGGAACTCAGCTTCGAAGAGTTCGCCACCAGTGACCTGATCGCCGCCAAGCTCCAGGAGTGGGGCTATGAAGTGCATCGCGGGCTCGGTGGCACCGGTGTAGTCGGACGATTGCAACGTGGCAGCGCCCAGAAGGTGATTGGCCTGCGTGCCGACATGGACGCATTGCCGATTACCGAGCAGACCGGCCTGCCTTACGCCAGCAAGCACGAGGGCAAGATGCATGCGTGCGGCCATGACGGGCATAGCGCCATGCTCCTGACCGCCGCAAAGTACCTGGCACAGCACCCAGCGTTCGAGGGAACGCTGACGCTGATTTTCCAGCCGGCCGAGGAGGGTGATGGCGGTGCCCGGCGCATGCTGGAGGACGGCCTGTTTGAGCGCTTCCCGTGTGACGCGGTGTTCGCAATGCACAATATGCCGGGGCTGCCGGTCGGCAAGTTCGGCTTTCGCAGCGGCCCTTTCATGGCCTCGACCGACACCGTGACGATCCGCATCCACGGCGTCGGTGGCCATGGCGCCATGCCGCACAAGGCCATCGACCCGGTGCTGGTCGGCGCTGCCATCGTCATGGCTTTGCAGAGCGTGGTAGCGCGCAATATCGACCCGCTCGACTGCGCCGTCGTTTCGGTCGGTGCGTTCCATGCCGGTATTGCCGCCAACGTCATTCCTGAACACGCGGAACTGCAACTGAGCGTACGCGCCCTTACGCTGGCGGTGCGCGACCAGTTGATCGAACGCATCACCGCACTGGCCCAGGCGCAGGCTGCCAGCTTCGGTGCCACGGTGCAGGTGCTGGTCGATGAAGCGCAGCGCTTCCCGCCGCTGGTCAATCATGAGCAACCGACAGCGTTCGCACGCCAGGTGGCCCTCGACTGGCTGGGTAGCGAAGGGGTGATCAGCGAGACCGCGCCACTGACCGGCAGCGAAGATTTCGCCGTCATGCTCCAGCATTGCCCTGGCAGCTATTTGCTGATCGGCAATGGCGATGGGGAAGGGGGCTGCATGGTGCACAACCCCGGTTACGACTTCAATGACGACTGCCTGGCGCTGGGTGCTACTTACTGGGTACGTCTGGTCGAAACCTTTCTGGCCTGAATCTCGCCGCCTGCCTGCCCGCTGCTGTGAGTGCAGCGGGCCAGAGGAGTTGTCATGTCCGTTACCGTTATCCCGGCGGCCAATGTTGCCATTGGCCGCCCGTCGATCAGTACCCGTGCCATCGCTGCGATCACCCTGGGTTCGGCGCTGGAGTTCTTCGAGTTTTCCGTCTTCAGCTTCTTCGCCACGCTGATCGGCCGGCAGTTTTTCCCGGCACAGAGCGAGCTCAGCCAATTGCTGCTGGCATTGGCGACGTTTGGCCTGGGCTTTGTCATGCGCCCGCTGGGCGGCCTGATCATTGGCGCCTATGCCGACCGCGTCGGGCGCCGTCCGGCGATGTTGTTGACATTGAGCTTGATGGCCGTGGGCTCGACCGTACTGGCGTGCGCACCCACCTATGCGCAGATAGGCCTGGCTGCACCGCTGATGATTGTCGCCGCGCGGCTGATACAGGGTTTCGCTATTGGTGGTGAAGTCGGTGCCTCGACGGCGATGCTGATGGAGTACGCCGATGACCACAACCGGGGCTTCTATGGCAGTTGGCAGTTCTTTAGCCAGGGCCTGAGCTTTCTGTTGGGCTCGGTCGTCAGCCTGGCCCTGACTACCAGCCTGAGCACTGAAGCGCTCGAAAGCTGGGGCTGGCGCATTCCATTTCTGGTCGGTTTGCTGATTCTGCCGCTCGGTGTCTACATCCGCCGCCACCTGCAGGAAACCGCAGAGCATGCAACGCCCGGCGAAGCCAAGACCTCAGCACTGCAGCTGATTTTTACCCGGCACCGCCGCGTACTGGTGGCCGGCGTGCTGATGACCATCGGCGGCACTGCCAGCAGCTATATCGTGCTCGACTACATGACCAACTACACCGTCGCCGTGCTCAAGCTGCCGATGTCCACCGGCATTGGCGCCTCGTGCCTGGGTGCCCTGGTGCAGATCATGCTGTCGCTGTGGGCGGGCAAGCTCAGTGATCGCATCGGTCGGCGGCGCACCATCGCCCTCGGTAGCATCCCGATGCTGCTGTTGATCTACCCGGCCTTCGTGTTGATGACCCACTACCCGACGTTGCTCACTTTGCTGGGTGTGTCGCTGGTCTGCACCTTTTTCCTGGTACTGATCACCGGACCGTCGGTGGTGATGCTCACCGAGCTGTTCCCGCGGGCTATCCGCGCCTCCGGGCTGTCGCTGGTGTACTGCCTGGGCGTCTCGATATTCGGCGGGTTCGCGCAGTTCTTCGCCACTGGCCTGATCAGCCTCACAGGCGACAACCACGCACCGGCGTTCTACGTGATGGTGTGCCTGTGCGCCACCCTCGCCGGGCTTTCGCTGGTCAAGGAGACCGCCGGCAAACCGCTGGACTAGACCGCCGGCCACGGCGGCTGGCAACGATGACTGAACAATAACAACAAGCGCTTCGAGCGCCCCTTGCGATGGATACCTGCATGACTTTTCTTTCGACCTCCCGGCCGCTGGTAATCGCCTGCGTGACCGTTTTTCCGTTGCTGTCGACGGCGGGCGAACACGGCTTCATCGAGGACAGCGAATTGCTGCTGAGCACGCGCTCGGTCGTCCTCAACAACCAGATCAAGGGTGATGGCCATGACCGCCGCCCCAACAACAGGCGCGATCCGCACGACGTGTCGCTCGGCTTGAAAGCCAACTTCAATTCCGGTTTTACCCAAGGGACGCTGGGGCTGGGGGTTGATGCGTTCGCTTACAGCGGTTTCAAGCTCGATGGCGGCGATGGCCATGCCGGCTACGGCACGGTGCAGATGAACAAGGAAGGCGAAGCCCAGCGCAGCTTCGGCAGGGCCGGTGCGCTGGTCAAGGCACGCTACGGACAAACGCAACTGCGCTACGGCCAGATGCAGGTCACCAACCCGGTGTTTGCAACCTCCGACACCCGGGTATTTCCCAGCACGGCCACCGGTTTTCTGCTGAGCAGTGAAGACCTCGCCGGTTTGTTGCTTGAAGGCGGGCACTTCACCGCGGGCACCGAGCCGTCCTCGACCAGCAGCAAGGGCGGGCTGTGGGCCAACTACGCCAACATCCAGACGCGCGCAGTCGATTTCGCCGGCGCTCGCTATGCCTTGAATGATCAATGGGCGGTGAGCCTTTACGGGGCCGATTTTCAGGACCTGTGGCACCAGTACTATGTCGGCAGTACCTACCGCTGGACCCTTGATCCGGCGTCGCGGATCGACCTCGACGTCAATGCCTACCAAACCAACGATGCCGGTCAGGCCAGGGCCGGTGACATCGACACCACCGCGTTTTCCACCCAGGTCGCCTACACCTGGCTCAACCATAAGCTAAGCCTTGGCTTCCAGCGGATCATTGGCGACACCCCGTTCGACTACATCGGTTTTGGCAACAACGGCTCGGGTGCGTTCGGCAACTCCATCTACCTGAGCAATCCGGTGATGGCCTCGGACTTCAACGGCCCCAACGAAAAATCCTGGCAGCTGCGCTACGACCTGGATATGGCCCCTTACGGCCTGCCGGGTTTGAGTTTCATGAGCCGTTATGTGTACGGCTACGACATCAGTCGCTCACCCAACCCTAATTACCAGGCGTGGTCGGCCGCCGACGATGCGCAGCATCAGGAGCTGGATCTGGAGGCGCGTTACGTCGTTCAGAGCGGCACTGCCAAAGGCCTGAAAGTGCGTTTGCGCGAGGGTTATCACAACGCCATGCGTGGCCAGCCCGATGGCGATATCAGCATGCACATGCTGATTGTGGAGTGGCCGCTGCGCCTCTTCTGAGTTCAAAACAAACCAACAAGAACAGCACCACAAGGACACCTTGACCATGCGCAAAAAACCGGCTTGTTTATCCTTCACCCTGTTGGGCTTGCTGATCGCCTCGGCGAGTCAGGCCGCCGAAAGCGATTGGGTCGAAGCCGCGGTAACGGCAGTCAACCCGCAAGTGATCGAATGGCGCCACGACATTCACCAGCACCCGGAGCTGGGCAACATGGAAGTGCGCACCGCAGCATTGGTGGCCGAACAGCTGCGTGCCTCGGGCATCGAGGTGCGTACCGGAGTCGGCAAGACCGGCGTGGTCGGCGTCTTGAAGGGTGGCAAGCCCGGCCCGGTGGTGGCCCTGCGCGCCGACATGGACGCTTTGCCGGTGAAGGAAATGACCGGCTTGCAGTTCGCCAGCAAGGTACAGGGCCTGCGCCTGGGCAAAACGGTGCCGGTCATGCACGCCTGCGGTCACGATACCCACACGGCGATGCTGCTGGGCGCTGCCAAAGTGCTGGCCGAACACCGTGAACAGATCGCCGGCACCGTGGTGTTCCTGTTCCAGCCGGCGGAGGAGGGCGCGGCGGACGCCGATGACTTTGACACCAGCAGCGTCGCCGGTGCCCGCGCGATGATCCGCGACGGCGCCCTCGACTCGCCCAAGGTGGAGGCGGTGTTCGGCGTGCACGTAATGGCCGGTTACCCGACGGGGCACCTGTATTACAAGGCCGGGCCGGTGCTCAACAGCGATGACGAATTTCGCATCACCGTCAGCGGCCGGCAGACCCACGGCTCCGCGCCCTGGACCGGCAGCGATCCGATTGTCGCCAGCGCCCAGATCGTCAACGGCCTGCAGACCCTGGTGAGCCGGCGCAGCGACCTGACCAAGGGCATGGGCGTGATCAGTGTCGGCTCGATCAACGGCGGTACCGCCAGCAACATCATCCCCGAGTCCGTGGTCATGACCGGCACCATCCGCTCAAATCACCCGGACATCCGCGCCGGCATCCTTGAGCAGATGCCGGCGATGGTCGGCAACATCGCCAGCAGCTACGCCACCACGGCCAAGCTGCAGCTGGTGCCTTACGCGCCGGTGACCGTGAACGACCCGGCACTCACCCAGGCCATGGTGACGGCCCTGGAAAAGGCGGCGCCCGGCAAGGTGGAGCGCTTGCCGGCCTCGCTCTCACCCAGTGAAGACTTCGCTTTTTACGCGCAGAAAGTCCCGGGCCTGTTCGTGTTTCTCGGCGCGACGCCGGAGGGCGAAGACATGAGCAAGGCCGCCAACAACCACAGCCCTTACTTCACTGCCGACGACGCGACCCTGGCGACTGGGGTGAAGGCGCATGTGCAGTTTGTGCTCAACTACGCATCACGTTAAACGCCAACGCTGTTGTTTTTGACCGCCATGGGGTGTACACCCCATGGCTGCCGCCATCATCCAGCAAGGAGCCAGGCATGAGTGTTCGAGGGAATGATCGTCAGATCGACAACATTGAGTTCAACGTCAGCGATATTGCTTGCAGCAAAGCTTTCTACGGCGCGGCATTTGGCTGGACATTCGTTGACTACGGCCCGAGCTATACCGAATTCAGCGATGGCCGGCTCACCGGTGGTTTTACTACCGGCGAGGCTGTGCGGCCGGGCGGGCCATTGATCATCCTGTATGCGGATGACCTTGATGCGGTGCAGCAGCGTCTTCAAGGCCTTGGCGCCGTCATCAGCCGTGAAACCTTTGCGTTTCCAGGTGGGCGCAGGTTTCATTTCATCGACCCGGACGGCTATGAGCTGGCGGTCTGGACCGCGCAACAGTAGGGCTTGGCGCTTGATGTCAGGGATGGCTCTTCAAGAGGGCCGTCTCCGAGTGCAGCAATGTAGTGCTCAGAGACTGTCCGGATCCCCGAAGAACATTTTGACTTGGCTCAAGGACGGTAGTTTCAGGATGGATTCTTAAAACTGTGCCCCCAATTTTGCCCCCAGTCCCAACCGGTACGCGGGCGATCGTGATTGGCGATTTCTGACACGGATCAGGATAGTCGTCGGCGGCTTTTAGTGTACGTCACTCCCGGCTTGCTCAGAGGTTGCCGGGATAATTGGTTGTCAGGACCGGCTTTTTTCAGATTTCCCAATCAAGAGGGATCATTGAAAATCAGCGCGGTTTTGACAAAGCCTGGGTCCGAAGCTGGCGGTCGTGGAGGGCAGCAAACGCACTGGTTTCTCTAACGCCGAAACTGTTGATACACCGTTGACCCAGGGCCGAATCACTCCAGCATATCTCCCCATGCAGCGCCCGAGCAGAGCACCCTCAGCACGCCGTCGAGCATCAGGCGATATCGTTCATGCGGTCGCCCCTCTGCATGGATTTCGGTGATGAGGTAGGTAACCACAGTCCAGGCTTCGCCGGTAGTCTGCTACTGACGAGGCGTGCGGCAATCGCTCAAGTACGTGGCGCAGCCACGTATAGGGATCTTGGCCGTTGATCTTGTGATTGACAAATGACCAGCTCCACGTCCAATTTCGACAGGCTGCACCATGCGACTCAATGAACGCTTTCGGCTAACTCCACGACCCATGATGCACCTTGTTCAATAAGAAGTTAAAAAATCAGAACCTATAGGTTGTCCGGGGCTGGTAGAGGCTCGGGTATGCCGAAAATTTTCACTTCACCCGCTTGCAACCATTGTGTCTGCAAAATGCTTTTTCTTGCTGCCTCAGGATCGGCTGAATAGTAAACGATGGCCAGGCTTTTTTGTGCACGGCTGCATGTCACATACAACAACCTGCGCGTACGCGTCAGCGGATTATCATCTCCGTCAGCTTGCTTTTGCAGGTCACTTGCCGATGGAGGCGTTACGCCCAAGGCCTTGTCATAGCTCCACATAAAACCGGCTGCTTCCTTGTCACTGAGAATTACCATCACACGTGGGAACTCAAGCCCTTTGACGCCTTGATGGGTTCCATATGGAGAGAGCTCGCTACAGTAGTCCGCATAGGCCCTTAATTCAGAAAATCGGTTTCCCAGCATCTGACGGTACGCATGAGTTTCTAGAACGCCTCGTTCACCAGATTCGGGAGCAGGTTCAGAGGTAGCGCCCAGACGGAAAGCGGCCTCAAGACGCTCGGGAACAGGCAGAAGGTGGGTAGCCAGCAATACATCAACTACGTCGCAAATCAGCGGATCTGCATCATTGAAAATCGCGAGCAATGCCTGAGTAGCACTGCCGACACGCTCGACAGCTGCGTACTGGTCTGTAAGCGTTTGGAGGTACGCCCGATCAAGCAGCGGAGAGCGAAGCCTTACGGCCTCCATAAGCCTGAATGAGTCGATAGCGGCAGCATCAAGAATAGGGATTACTCCTTCAACAAAGAGTTTCAGTACCGACAATGTGCCGTCCAACAGACCTGTTCTGATGTGCTCCACGGCGTAGAGAGGGGAGAAAACGCCTTCGAACCCCATTCTCCTGCCGGCCATCTTGTGCTCCAGGATCAAGGTTTTTCGATTTGAAGGGCCCTTGGCCCATTCATCGTCACCCGTTAAGTCCGCCATGAGGGTGGCGATCTCATTCTCGACTTGAAAGTCTTTTGCCTGATCATGAGAAACGCAGTACATGCGTACTGCTCCCTCAGGCGCGCCTTCTATAGGATCCTGACGATGAGTGTCTACTTGAGCGCGAATGTCGTTGATCAACGTCACGACGCGTTTTGGGCACCTCCGATTGATGATCTTTGCTGGCTTGGCCCAGCGTTCGGGAATGGCACTCTCCAATCGCTGTTTGCCATGCCCGTAGATGCTCTGCATGGTGTCACCGATTAGCCCCAGGCAGAATCGATCTGAGGCCTGCGCTTCTGCCACGAGGAATGCATCGAGGAGTACCTCCATCGTGTCCTGACTTTCATCAATCAGCAGGACGGGATACTTGTCGACCAAGACATCCAGCAGAGGAGGGCGCTGTAGAAATGCAGCTGCCATGCCGATGACCTCGGAATGGTTCAGGGCTTGGTGGCCGCGATTGTCTCCAGTCGGGCTATAGGTGAAAGCCGGAACGAGCTCGATGTTTTCAAGCCGGCGGGTCTTGCTCTGCAGTTCTGCGCGGTTGCGCCTTAACGTCTTGTTCTCTCCGCGAGCTTTAGCAATATCGGCTTCCAGCCTGCGGATGTCCTGGGCCAGCTTTATCCGTAGCCAGGCTCGGATTTCGTCGTTAAATCCTTTGATCATCAGCCAGGAAAACGCATGAATCGTAGACACCTCAACCAAAGGGTCATATTCAAGACGTCGGATAACCTCCTCGGCTGCAGCATTGGTGTAGGTGATGATGGCAATTTTCCTGCCCTCGACGAACAGTTTCTCGTTGAATCTGCTCTTGCAACTTCTGACGGCTTCAACCAACGAGTAGGTTTTTCCTGACCCTGCACCGGCATACAAGAAAAAGCTTTTGGGGTTGTTCAGGTCGAGACACTCCTGTATCACCTCATCAGCATCACGATTGAGGGGGGCGGTCGTTGTCATGATGCCACCTCCTCATCAGCAGCCGTCACAAGCAGCAGTTCAGATCGCTTCTTCATGAGGTTCAACTCAAGCCAAACCAGCCCCTCACTGATGTATTCAGGAAGCTTCAAACTCTTGAACGCTGGATCCCCAAGCACCTGCAAGGCAAATTGGGCTTTGTCACCGGTGCGCAGGGCTTCAAATAGGTCATTGCTCAGGGCATCAGTCGTTTTGGCTGAACGAAGTGCTTTATGGAAGGTACCTAGCAGGCCTCGGCCAGCGCGATTGGTGAAGTACTCGGTATTGCTCAACACCAAACTGTCTTCAAATGTGTTCGCAAGCACTTCCACATCACCGATCTCGGGCAGACTGACGGCTATCGGCGTCTGGTAAGCAATGCGTATGGCAAAGAGATCATCAATCACCTGCCACTTAGCCTCAGGCGGCATGAGCATCAGGTCATCAACCTGGGCAGACTCCCCCTTCATTCTGATCCAATGGCGCAAGGTTGGGTTGTTTGTGGTGAGACCGGCACCTAGCTTGGCAGGCTGGGCGCTCCGCTTTTTTCCGGCATCCAGATCCGTGATGACGAGTGTCAGGATCCCCAGCGCATCAATCAAAGGCCTTAAGCGGTGCGCATGACTACCACCAATATCAAGAATGGTGATGTAACACTGATCAAGGAACTCATATTTTGATCGCAAGAAATGCGGCAGTAGCATCCTTTCTGCCGCACCCTCCACCAAGATCACGGCGTCTGCAAAAAAGAGGTCTGCGTGTTGCGCTCGCAGGTAACGCGTGACGAATTCCTGAGTGTAGGTTTTATCGCCGAAGACATTGGACAGGTTGGACACGGTGGAGACGGGCACCGGGATGTTATCCATGCCGGCTGGCAGGCGCCTGAAGTAGCGCAAGTGCTGGTATTCGACCTCATGAGCAACGTGACTCGAATGAGTACTGACAACCAGCTGTGTATTGAGGTTGGGGTACTGCTTGGTCAACTCATCCCGGCACAACACTTCGTAAGCATGCTTTACGAAGACCTGCTGCACCTGGACGTGCAAGTGCGCTTCTGGCTCCTCGACCAAGACGAGATGGATGGGCTCGATCCCTGTAGCCGTTTGGACGTCGGGGTTCCGAGACCGTCTCAACCAGTCATCCCTGAAACTCATCAGGCGGAAAATCATCCAGATCAAGTTCTGATAACCCAAACCGTTCGAGGTTTCGGGCAGCTTCAGCACAGGGGTGCCTACCTGGCGTGCAAATGAGTCAACTTCGAAAAGCACCGCTGCTTCGTGATTCAATCCATCTGTAGCGGCTAGCTTCGCCTGAAGTGTGATCATTGGATCGCTGCGTCCTGGGTAACCGAGCGTCTGCACTTGCTTCAGCGCAGGCCCAAAGCTGTCACTTAAACGGGTGTTGAACGCAGATTGAGCTACCTCAATTGCTCGCAAGGCCTTGAGGTCAGCTACCAGAGGTGTATCGCCCGGGTCGAGATGCTTCTGATAGTAAGCCCTGAGTTGGTCGGAGAGCTTTTTTCCACCTTTTACGGTTTCTTCATAGCCTTCATCGCCGTGGTCACCGAACCCCCTCTGAGCATTGATTTCGTGAATTTTGATTAGACCCTCTAGCGGGTTTTTCTCCAGGGGCAAAGCTGTCGGGTTGAGTCGCTGGGGCAGGGCTCGGCGAGTATTTGTACAAGTGGTTTGCAGCTTGGCGGGGTCTAGGCGGTACGCGCGAATTTTGAAGAAGCGTCCCATCCTGCGGCTCAAGTAGTCGGTCAGCCCCTGAGGCCAAAGTGACAATTTCGCCGGCACTTCTTCGACATCGTCTTCCTGGTCGGCGGATTCATCAGCAGCGTCGAGCATTGCCTTGGCCACCTTCGGATCGGCAGCCAATGCGGCTTCGAGCAACCCAACGCGTTCACGCTGCTTTCTGTAGTCGGCATAGAGTTCTGCCATGTCATCTGGTTCCAATCGGAACCGCATGCCCACCAATCCCCCGCGCCATTCGAAGTTGGGTATCAAGTCTCGAATGAAGTGAAGCTCACCTGATTCAGCTGAGATCCAAATATCCAGATGCGGTAGCCAGTCGTCCCAATCGTTGACGTTCGGCAGAGCGTCATCGCTCCCGTCGACTTCCCATTCCTGACCAATTTCTTCGATCTTGGTGAAGTGAGCCAAGGTCAAATCTTGGAGCTTGAAGCCGGAAGCCTTACCACTGAAAAACTTGCGAAGAGCGAGCATTGCTGATGACTTACCGCTGTTGTTCGCACCTACGAGCAGTGTGGTTTCGGCGGAAAGGTCGATTCGAACTGAGAGAAGCTTACGGAAATTCGCAACTTCCAGATGTTGGATTTGCATGCGTCATCCTTGAGCTGGCGATGTCAGAGTGACATCGAATGTACAACGGATACCTTTGGAATCCAATCCATGCTCAGGTCGACTCGACCTTGAGTATGGCCATTCATGGCTTTGACCATCTCCTCTGGAGCAACGCCCCTGAGGATGCAGTCGTCGACGACCGAGGCACCAATGCAGGAAGCTAACTGTGAAGAGCCAGACGAGCTGATGCTCTCGAAAAACTCGTCTGTCTGATGACCCTAAAGTCCGTGTATACCCCACACGTATGGTGAGATATTGACTAGATATTTCCAGTTGCTTCTTGTCCCTGTCTAGTAGATCTGGGGCTCGAAGCTTATCCATCCACGCTCTCAACCTCTATCGATCCACCTGAAGCCGCTTGATCAGGGAAGGTTCCCGCTGAGAGCGTTTTCTCCGCGGCCTGCATCATCCAACCCGGGTAAACACCGGTCTTCCCACGAGCGCTGTCAGTGCCGGCAGCCTCTTGCTGCGGATGTACTCGATGCTTCCCACCAGGTACGCTTTTAAAAATGGAGGAGTTGTCATGGCCGAGTCATTTTCTCGCGGTGAAATCGAAGGCAGACTCGCTGAACTGCAGGCTCGCGTCGGCACGACGCTGGCCTCCTTTGACGAGAGATCGGCCACGCGCTGTCTGCTGGACACGCTGCGGGCTGTGGAGGAACTGATTAACCTGCACATGGTTGATTGGGGTGACGATGAATTCGAGCGGCAACTTTTTGGGTTTCCGGTCATGCGCAGCGCTGAGGACTTGCTCCTACTCACGCGGATCCGCAAGCGTCTGGGTACGCGATTGGAGCAAGCCCTCGTCGAGAGACTTACTTTGTTGATCGTCCAGGGATCGGACATCGGTGTGGCTTTTAAGCGTCATGGCGTTACTGAGGCGGCAAGTGGCTTTCGGACTTTGGCGGCAATGATTGGCTACCTACAGTCCCGGCGGCGACATCTGGTGGGATTGCTGCACTTCATTCCTAAGGCGTGCCGAGGAACGAAGCCCATCAGGCATGAGGATGCGCTCAACGTTTTCCTGCCTATTGTGGAGTTCAGCGGAGCTCCGATGATGGGGGCTCAATATGCTCTGATGGTGAAGCTTGCACAGGGGCGACTGGGCATCCCGGATGATGCCAACGCCGAGACGGCTATGTTGAATGGACTATTCCTAGAGCCAGAGCGTGCTCCAATTTTCGAGATGCCCAACTCGCCAGAGGGTAGGCAGATACTGGAGGCCATGGAGCAGGTCCGGGCCGATCGACTATTTTCGGCCGCGGAGCTGAGAAACGACATTCTCCTATGTGAAGCGGTCTACGCCGAGTTTGACCTAACAAGTACCGAGTTCGCCGTCGCCGCGTCATTAATACGTCGCCTATCCAAGGAATTTATAGAGGACGACTACTGGATTCGCATCTCCCCCGAGGATCTGACCTTGATCACCCTGCAGGAAGGAGCTTCGCCGCTGCTCGCGGCGGCGTTAACCTGCGGTGCCGACACCTATATGGAATGCTTGTCGACCTACGCGCCGCTGGTGCTGTCTGGCGACCACTATTTATCTACCGTTACGCTGCTCAGCCGCTTTGCCTACAACTGGCGGGCACAAGTACTTGACCGCCAGAAACGGTATCAGATTAGGGCAGGCTTCATCTTTGAGGATGCGGTCAAGGCAGCGCTGGAAGCCCAAGGCTTCATCGTCCAGGATATTGTGCGCGTCAGTCGGCAGGAGTTTGACGTCGTGTCGCTACGCGATGGCATTATCTGGAATGTCCAGTGCAAGAACAACTTCGTCGATCTCAAGCGCGTCGACTCGGATGCGGTTGCCTTTGCCCGTTACAACCGCGGACTAGTGCGAGCATATGAGAGGGCCTTGATGAAGGAGCGAAATCGCGAGCACCTTCTGAAGATGAAACTGGACGTCGAGCTCGTGGAGCACATGCTGGTTTCGCGCTTTCCTGTAGTGACGGACAACCCGCGTATCGTGGTATTCAGCCGCATCGCCGAGTTCGCATTGCGGGCCGATGGGGTCTTGGCAGCCTCTAAAGGTGAGTCAGCCCATGTCTGAGGACTGTTGGCGCCTCATCAGCGCCTACGGTTCTAGGCCTATCAGCTTTTCCTGCGGTAGTGCCTTGCCCGCCTTGCGGACGAGCTGATAAACCCTGACAAGCTCAGGGTCAGTCAAGCTATCGAGAAAGGCCAGCTTACCTGCGACCTGCTTCTGGTAACGATGCTCGGTGCTGATCTCGCCCATGAGTGCCTCAAGGCACTCGTCTGAAGGTGCAAGATACCGAGAGAAGCCGGGGAGGGTGGCAGCAATACAGATACCCTCAGGATCATAATCAGTGAAAGCTACTACTGGCAGCTTCAGCTCTGCCAACAACGCCTGGCTGCTATCCGTTTTGTAGCTTCCTGGCGCACCTCGAAATACCACTAGCGGATTGCCAGGCACCTGCTGGAGAAAGGGTGTTTCATGGGTAAGTTCAAAGTTTTCCCAGTTCTCGATAAGCAACACGCTGTCGTGCTCGCAGTGCTCAACCACCCAATGGCGATCGAGATCCAAGCTTGCACCTGGAGGGAGATTGATTGGGGTAGGGCCTAGCAGTAATGGCCGACCGGGTAGGGCCTTCACTGCTACACGCTTACCACGCAGGCGTTTGGTGGTTAGCTTCTCATCACCGCCTTTTTTTAGCGCGCCGTGTCGTGACTCCCCCTCCCACGCATTTAGCGATTGGTTTGGGTCGACCTTGGCCTCGTTCTGAAGGTAGATCGCGATCTTCGCCTTGTGGCTTGGGCTGAATCGCCAAACAGATCCGACGCGGTGGCCGACGCTGTAATCCTCACAGAACTCGTTCAGCATTTTGCTTGGGCGAAAGTCTTGCTCCTCTGACTGGAAGATAGACAGGAGCTTCTTGGTGAGGGTTAGCGTTGGCATAGCAGCACATCCTCAATGATCACGTTCCCGCTGAGCGTATCGTCCTCATTCTTGGCAACGTTTTGTATGGACAGCCGCCTGATGATCTTGGCGTTGGCATTGATCTGTTTCTCGACAAGCGTGAGGAAGCACATCATGCACGACTCCTGATCCAACACCATGGTTTCCTCGGCCTGTATGAAGTAGCCAGCAGCCGAAATCGGGGTGGGGGATTTGGCAGCCTCATTGAGAAGGCGCTGACTGACCACTACAAGTGGCGAGCCTTTGATGAGCGCCGCTTTTGGTGGCGCTTCATCGACCGGCGTGCCGGGCTTTCTGGTTTTGACGGGAACAGCCACCGCCTTTTCAATGCTCTTGGCGATATCGACCAATGAGTCTCTGATGTTTTGTGCACCCAAGTCAGGCACCAGCTGAATCTTCAGAGGCTCGTGATGGTAGGCCCACTCCGGAATCTCAGGATACTCATCTGGAGATCGCACCTCGTACTCAGGATGCTTCTGAAGATAGAGCTGCAGCGCACGAATGCGCCGCGCGCGAGGGGCGACTGTCCTGATTTTGTAAAGATAGGTCTTAAGCACATGGATGATATCGACTGTCCTGGAGCGCCACTCTGAAAGCTTGTCCAAAATGTGGCTCTGATACAGAACCTCCAGTGTCTCGCGCTCCGGTGGCGTCAGCTCGTCTAGGATTGCTTCGCCATCGAACATACTCAGGGCCTTGAGGATCCGCTCAAGCTGGTTGAGATAGTGCTCGGTCTGCTTTTCCTTCTCCTTATAGGTCGTAACGTTGCCGAAATTGTTCTCTGCCGCTGTGCGGACATGGAGGAGGAAATCATTCATGGCCTCCGCCATCTCGTACAGGGTCGCATCGATATCACCCTGAATGAGCAGTGAGTCATCGATACGATTCTGTAGGCAGGCGTCGGTGTAGTCGTCCATCAGTTTGATGAGACGGGCCATCTGCTCACCGAAATCGGCCGAGATATCGTAATTCCGAGCACGATGGGTTGCTTCGTTCAGCAGACGATTGAGGGTAGGCGAGAGACGGTAGGTGTTCTCAACTGCGGCGTTGATACGCACTGCTCTGATCTGCTGAAGCTTCGTCAGCGCTCGAGCATTCTCATCATCCCGGGTGACATACCCGGTCGAGTACATCTGTGAGATCAGCCTGCGATATTTATGTAAGAGCTCAAGATGACTGGCCACCGACTCTTCGAGCGTGCTCATGACTCGGCTCTCTTGTCATACTCGCTATCTTCTTCAGAGATCTCGTCGTGCAGCATGAGGTACTCGATAGCTTCCATCAGCCACTCGATGCGGCCAGTGAACATGAAGATCTCGGACTCAGGATTGACGAGGAGCAGGTACCCCTCATTCTGGAAGCGCTTGACGATCTTGTTCAGGCGCTCCCGATCGGAGCCATCCTTCGTGTTGATGTCGATCGTCGTCTGCCGCAGCTGTAGGTATAGACTGGGATTTTCAGAGATCCTGGCCATCATTTGATTGAGGTTCAAAACCTGGCCGGCAGCTACAGACTCATCATCCCCAGTGATGCGCATCACCAGTTCAAGGAAAGACACCATGGGACGCAGGACATTTTTTACCTCTGTGAAGCGCTTTTTCGCATCTTTTTTCCCCTCCACGCCGATGTCAGCGTGTGCGGCAAAGAATGCACCGCCGTCTCGCGTTGTCGTCAACCTGAGATCTATGCGCCTGAGGTACTGATCAACGTCGCCTTGGTTGACCGAGTTGGCCAGGAACTGATGGCCTTCGTAGTCGGTAATCTGGCAGATGAAGCCGCCCTCCATGAGCGCAGTCGCTACCCGCGCAAAAGTGCTCATTCGCCGTCCTCCCAGGCAAGCTCAAGCTCACCGTCATCGGTTGCGTCGTTTTCCAAGGCGAGTTCGCAATGCACCAAGCGTCGTTCAGCATCCAATTTGTACTTGTGTTCAAACAGCATCAGCGTCTCAGCGTCAGGATCGGGGAAAGCGGTGCACAGAGTGATTCTGTTTTGGCCTAGGTAGTTGCAGAGCGACACGATGTTCTCGGCATCAATCGCCTTGAGCTCATCGACACACCAGGTCAGCTGTACAGGAGCGTTGCCCCGAACCTTACCAATGAAACCCAGGAACAGGATGATGAGCACCAGGTAACTGAGACCGTTCGACGAGATGTTTTCGAGTTCAGTACGATTGCGGAACTGCCGGAAGTTGCCCTGTTCCCGCACGGAGCCGCGGATACTGACCAACGATTTGAATTGAGCATTGATGCCACGATTGCCATCCCAGATCGCGAGCAACGCGTTCAGATGGGCAACGGCATCCACGCTAGGCAGGCTGTCCTCCTGCGTCCATTCCTCCCGGTCATTGGTGATTTTGTTGATCACAGACCAATAGTCGAGCTCTTCAACACCCGAGTAGATGGAGATCTTCAGTTCGGAGAGGTTGTCGAAGACCGTCGAGCTGTGCTCCAGATGCTCTTGCAGGGACGTATTGAAGCTGGAGAGTTTCTTGTTGAAGGTCTGCAGCTCACGGTGAAGGCCTTGGATTTCGCCGAAAATGGTTTTGGCATCTGCGACCAAAAGACGCCGGCTCTTATCATGCTCAGTGGCGAACCAGTCCTCGACAACTCGAAGGGTCACGCGGGCATCGACATCCTCACCAGTTTCAGTGCGGATGTTGTGGAGGCGATCTTGGAAGTAAGTCGACGGAGCAGCGTTCGGCACGTCGAGGAAAGCGTGGCGCATTTTGAAAGTAAGCTTCCGCAGCTGTGTCTCAGCTTCAGTGATCTGCTGCTGAAATGCGACCATCGCAGCCCTCAAGGGTAGGGCTTCCCATGCGGTGTCGTACGAATTATGGCGACCGGTGGATTCGTAGGCTTTGAGTCGTTCCTCAAGACAGGTAGCGACAATCATCAATTGCCCATCGATGCTTATGATAGCTGATCGACACTCTTTGATAGCGTCGAGTACCTGCTGCCGTTTTCGTAGCCAGGCCGCTGTAGTCTCTTCTAAACGAGTGGTGTCTCGTGCGAAGTCTGCCTGGCTTTGCTCCATCTTAGCCTGGAGCACCGGGATCTGCGGGAAGATCTGGTTTTTCCAGATTTGCCACATGGACAAGAGCTCGCTCCATGAGCTGATCTCATCAAGCGTCTTCCTTAGGTCATCACGCTCGCCCTCGAGGGCGGTGATCACGTTCACGTCGGCGCCTTCGCCAGCGAGTTCTTTATTCTGTTGGTCCAAATAGAACTTGATGCTGGTGTCGCGGGTACTCTTGTGAGCATCAACGCCAGCTTGAATATCACGAACTCCAGAACCAAGCCGAGTGTTGACGGCCGAGATGTCCTGTTTACATTGGTGGGTGATGGCAGCCTTCTTACTTGCGATACGCTGGATCAGATCATCGTGAACTTTCTGAGCATGACCGAGGAGGCGCTCGCATTCTGCCAATTGCGCCTGAGCAAGCTGGCGAGCTTCGTCCAGTGACTCACGAAGCTGCTTTTTAAGCTCGTCGACTTGTCTCTCCAAACCTTGGGCCGTTGATCTAGCCTTCGTCAGGCCTGAGTGCGCCAGCGATAGATCTTCGGATGCTGTCTTAACTTCTTTGCGTAGCTCGACCTGCTGATTAACGGCGCGTTCTAACTGAGCTTCAAACGCCATCAAGGCTTGGTTGGCATCCTCAAGCTTTTCACGAAGCTTCGACTCATCTGCCTCGTCAGCTGCATCGACATATTCCAGCTCAAGTGCGATCCCGTAGAGGCTTTCAGATATGGCTGTCAGCTGGGGGTGAAGATCGTTACGGTGGAGGAGATCGGGGTTTATGACTTTGGCGATGTCTTGTGACCAATCTGGACGATTGGTTCGTAGAAACGCGAGAAGGCTATCCTGTTCAGGTTCATGAGCTTGTCGGATCTGGGCAATCAGGTCTTTTTGTTTGCCGATTGAGTGTTTCACAGCCTCGATCGTCAGATCGTATTTGGAAGACTGGGCCTGCAGATCGTTGACGACACGCTGCTTCGCCGCGACACCTGCGTGGGCGGCACCGATGGCTTTGTTTGCGTCCCTGAGCTCGATGTCTCTCTTATCGATTTCATGCTGAATTGAGGGGTCTACGGAAGGATTGGCGACGTACGCCTGAGCTCGTCCCATGTCGCCATGGCGTTGTTGTAGCTCTAGCACAAGCCTGGCAAGCTCATCGGCTGATGAGTCGTCCAGCACTTTTAGGGCGTCTTCACATGCTTCTTCGAGCTTGGCCACGGCGTCCCGGGCCTGTTCGCGAAGAGTGTTGGTTTTCTCGATGGCAGCAGCGTGGAAATCGTTGTGTAGCTTGGTTTCCTCGTTGATCTGCTTCTCGTATTTGGCCTTGACCTCTCTCGCTGCGCCGAGGGCCAGATCCAGTTTGGTATTTACACTTCTGAGCGCGTCCTCAAAAACTGCTTTCTGAGCCGCACGTGCGCGCTTTTCCTCGACCCCCTTGCTTTCGTAATCTTGGCGGGTACTTTCGATTTCAGTGAGATTACGATCGTAAGATTCGATATCAGCCTTGGCGCTATGAATGGCCCTGGTGATTTCCAGGGCATTCGCTTCATGGGCAACAGCTTCTTGCTCAAGATACGTTTGCTTGAGGGACTCTTCGCTCTCTCGCTGGGCTTTTGAGAAGCGAAGATGGTCTTGAAGGAAGATGAACTTTTCCTTGACCTCTCGAATGGCATCCTCAGCGGCTTCGAGTTTCGCTCGGTGCTCCCTGGCCTCATCAACCAGCGGGGTAATGTTCTTGATGCTTTGGTAGGCGTTGTAGTCTCGCGGCCAGTTTTCTACACGCTTGCGCTCTGTTTGGATGCTGGCGGAAGGTTTGCCTTCGAAAACCCAGTCGGCAACCACCTGCTGGAGATCATCAAAATTGGCCTTTCGAGAGAACATACCCTTGGTGAGCTTCTCAAGATGCCGCAAAGGACGGTTGTAGGTAGTGAATCCGTACATGTCCGACATCCCAAGCAAATAGCGCCTATGCGTAGGGTCTACGTGCGGCGGCTGCCATCCCTGAATGATGGCCCTGTAATCGATGTACGTATCCACCAGTCTGTCAGCATGGGGGATTTTCAGGTAGATCAGGCGCTGGCGGAACTCCTTATTGAGTACAAACTGGCCGTCATCGGTGACGAACATGTCACGTCGGAAATGGCTGTTCACGAACCTAAAACGGATCTTGTCGGCGGTAGAGTTGCTGAGCACGACCACGAGCCGGCGGGTACTATCGGGACGTTCATACTCATACACGAGGTAGGAAGTCTGGTTCGGTAGGTAGTAGTCGATGAACGAATCCTTACCTTGCGAAACCACGTCGCGGGGTTCAACGCCGGCGAAGAGCAGCGCCAAAGAGAGGAGGGAGGTCTTGCCTCGGCCGTTGCGCCCGGTCAGCGCCATGCCACCATCAATACCCATCGTCTGAACACGCCCGCGGGAGAGCGAATCGATGAGATGGATGTTCATCAGTCGGAAGAGCGCCTCCGGCGCGCTCTGCGGCGGTTCAATTTGCTCCCAGGCCGGCAGTGGCGGCTCCTCGGCCATTACGTCCTCTGGTACCAGGAGGTCGAGATCAGCGTTATGTGTTTCAATATTCATCGCAACTCCTTTGCCGTACCCAAGTCCTGCTAGCACCAGGCGAGTCCACACGAGTGGATGGTCGTTTGGATGGCGACCAGGTTAGGGAATGTATAAACGTGAACGAGCAGTGAGTGGGTCGTTCTATCTGAAGGGAAGCGGTGCCCACCGGCGAGCTCATTGAGGGTTTCAAGGCGCTTTGGAGGGCTTCGCGGCGCCTGCCTTAGTAGCGGTCGTTGCTTTTTTCGTCTTGGTTGACGCACCTGACGTAGGTGAAATTTTCTCGATCAGCTCTTTGCCGATCTTCATACCCGTGCGTCGCAGTCGATCACAGGCTGCCATGAAGCTAACTTTGCTGAAGAACGGGATTCCCAAAGAGCCGCCTTTATAGGGTGGCCGCATGATTCCGTACACCACGGTGTAGTCACTACGATTGAAGTCAGATTTTCGCCCGTCCGGGAGTGACTTCAAAAATGCGCTTCCACCCTTGGTCTTCGAGACGGTGTCCTTCAGCTTCGTGCGGAATTTGCTATCTGCCACGAAGGCCTCAGCACTGACCACACCTTGCATCCACAGGTGGCTGATGGGTCCTGATGAACCGCCATCCTTCAAATGGATGAATATCTTGTCGTTTGAGTAGAAGTCACAAGGCTCAAGGTTGCCCGCAGTGACGCCCTCGGGATTGATTTTGGTACGGTCTAGCTTGATCAAGTCGGGACGCTTAGCAGTGATGTCCGCAATCAGCTCTTCTTCGTTCAGACATGAGGTTCGACCGATGATGCTGAAATCCGGAATGCTATCGAAATGTTTTTCGACCAGATCTTTGAAGGTTGCGGAAATTTCGTACCATTTTCCTGCAAATAGCACGTAGTGCGTCCGCGTCGGCTTGGTTAGCGTGCACTCCCAGTTCAGGCAGTCATAAACCTTCCAGCCAATCGGTTCGCCAGACTTTTGGCTCACGGAACGAACCCGGTGTGAGGACTTCATGACCTCCATCGTTTGAGTGCAGGTCAGCCGATTTAGCTCGTCCACGTAATCGGTGATGGATAGCTTGGTGAACTCGCACTTGCGGCTACCAAAACCGGTGTACCCCAGTTCTGCGCCCTCTTGGTAATCAAGGATCTCTGGAGGGGACATGTGCAATAGGCTGTTGGCGCCTCCGCGGATCGCACGAATCTCGCTATAGAGCTGCCGATCCAGGATCTTCAGCCGCTCAGAACTGGTCTCCTCCCTGACGTTGTCAAACCAAGCGTAATCGCGCTTGTAAGCGATTGACTTATAAGCCTTCAGAATTTCTGCGCACTTGTCGTGAAACTCGGAAGGAGCCAGCGGTGCGTCCAGGCTTAGTGCGTCTCTGCCGGCAACAAACTTGGCAAATCCATCGTCACTGGGCTGACCGCCCGCCACCCTGGCCAAGTCTCGCAGTGTATCCATACCAAACTGGCTGAAATCTGAAAGTTTGCTAGCTTGTATCCGCTTCTGAAATGTCACAGCGTCGGGCGTGGCGAGATCGAGGCTAAGCAAGCTACCTCGCGGCACAGTGTTGAGCGCCACCTTCAGTCCAAATTGGTGAACGAAGGCATCTTCCTCCAGCGCGAGGTGGGCATAGCCAAAACAAAGGGCCATCCAGCGTTTTTGTACGTACAAAAAGAGGATGGCTGCGGAACCACTAGAGTGCAGGCTTCCGAAAGGGTCGGAGATGTGAGGCTCGAGCAGGGCCAGCCATTCAGGGGTTCGGTCATACACCTGGCCGTAGTAGAGGATGCCTTCTCCGCTACCCTCCCAGTCCTGCCCCTTCAACTCCTTAGCGCCGCTTGGCCCATATTTCGGGCTGAGGCCATCCTCTGGATCTAGGTTCGGCTTCAGTAGCCGCACCGTGATTGAGTTGACGCCAATCCTGCTCATTACCACCCCTAGCAAATGACCAATTCAGACATATTTGGATCCGATTCTTGCTTACAGTGATGTCAAATTGCAATGAGTGCCGATATTCTGGTGGCTAGACCGCAGTGACTAGGAACTGTACGAAAAGAGATGTCGTAAACACCGCCGGCAGCAGGCCAATGTGAGCATTTCCGCATAACTTGTTGCGAGCTTGCAGTCGCGAGTCGCCAGACGGCGGTGCTCCTTCAGCCAGCTAATCAGGCGCTCGATGACATTCCGCTCTCGGTACTTGGGCTTGTCGAAGAGGGCGTGGGATAAGGCATAAAGTGTTATGCATCTACTGGTGATGGCGCCGTGTCACAACAAGCTGTCCCTAGGCACTTGGTCTAGGACCTGGATGCAGTAGGCAGGTACAGGGCAGGAAGGTGACCTGGTGTGGGCAGCTATTACCTGAGCGGGATAGCGAAGGCACTGGTGGAGGATGTGGGCGCATTCGATTTCTGTTTGTAAGCGTTCGGCAAAGTCACCTTCCGAACTCCAGCATTAAGGGCGATGGTGCCCGCGTATTAAGTGAACACCATGGCCTTCGGCGGTGGAGTCGGGAAGGTGTGGTCGCCGACCCCTTACAGTTGGACCTTAGACTGGGGGCATCCTTTTCAAACCATCCAAAGCATGCCCTCAAATTTGCCCCAAATGTAGCAATTAGTTGGAAGTAAATGGCTCTTCGAGGCTAGGAAAAGGCAGAAATGATCAGCTAACAAGCATGCGCGAAGCTCCTAAAGACTCTCAGAGTCGCCGAAGAACATCTGAATCCGCGACCGCAACCAGCGCTCACCCGGATCATTGTCCTGCGAACCACGCCAGGCCATGTGCAATTCAAAGCTCTGCACCTCAAGCGGCGGGTCTTCGGCGCGCAGGCCGCCGGCGGCGGTCAACGCCTCGGCGGTATAGTCGGGCACGGTGGCGAGGATATCGGTGCCGCTCAACAGGCTGCCCAGGCCGTTGAACTGCGGTACGGCCAGCACCACATGGCGCTTGCGGCCGAGCTTTTCCAGGATTTCGTCCATGAAACCGCCCAGGTCGCCGGCAAACGACACCAAGGCATGCGGGCGGGCGCAGAAGTCATCCAGGGTCAGGCTGCCCGGCATGCTGTCGGCGCGCAGCACTTTGGGTTTGCTGCGGCGAAGTACCTTGCGTTTGGCGTTCGCTGGCAGGTCGTTGGTCCAGCTGACGCCGACCGAAATCTCGCCACTGGCCAGCAAGGCCGGCATCAACAGGTAATTGACCCGGCGTACCACCAGGACTATGCCGGGGGCTTCTGCGCGGATGCGCTTGAGCAATTGCGGCAGCAAGGCAAATTCGGCGTCGTCCGACAGGCCGATGCGAAACACCGCGTTGCTGGTGGCCGGATCAAAGTCGGCGGCGCGGCTGACGGCGGTGGAGATGGAGTCCAGGGCCGGCGACAGCAGGGCGAAGATCTCCACGGCGCGTGCCGAGGGCTCCATGCTGCGGCCGGTGCGCACAAACAGCGGGTCGTCGAACAGGTTGCGCAGGCGCGACAAGGCGGCGCTGATCGCCGGCTGGCCGAGGAACAGCTTCTCGGCGGCGCGGGTCACACTACGCTCGTGCATCAGCGTCTCGAAGACGATCAGCAGGTTCAGGTCGACACGACGCAAGTCGTTACGGTTCATCGGCTCGGCTTCACTGGACGATTGGGGCAGGGGTGAATCTTAAGGGTAAAGGCTGTTACCCTGCACCGCATAATTTGATGCCCGTGGTACTACCATCAATCAATGACAGGCATGTCGACTATTAATGACCACTGATGGTCTAACGCTAAAAGCCCGGATAGAGTTCAGGGTATTAGAGGTTCACTAGGCGAGGTTTGCGATGTCCCGCATGATCCGTTTCCACAAATTCGGCCCGGCCGAGGTGCTCAAAGTCGAGGAGCAGGCTGCGCCGCAGCCCGCTGCCGGCGAGGTGCAGATTCGTGTGCAGGCCATCGGCATCAGCTGGTTCGACGTGCTCTGGCGGCAAAACCTGGCACCTTCCCAGGTTCGTCTGCCAGCCGGCATCGGCCATGAGATGGCGGGTGTGGTCATGGCGGTAGGCGAGGGCATCGACGATCTGGCGGTGGGCGACAAAGTCGCAAGCTTTCCGGCGGCCAACGCCAACGAGCATCCGGTGTATGGCGAAGTCATCGTCCTGCCGCGCAACGCTGTCACGCGCTACCCGGACATCCTCACGCCGATCGAAGCCAGTGTGCACTACACCCCGTTGTTGATGGCCTACTTTGCCTTTGTCGACCTGGCCCGCGCCAAGGCCGGGCAAACGGCGCTGGTCACCGATGCCAGCCACTGTGCCGGCCCCGCCTTCGTGCAGATGGGCAAAGCCTTGGGGCTGAAGGTGTTTGCAGCCACCAAAGACGCCGACCAGCGTGACTACCTGCTGGCGCTGGGCGCCGACAAAGTGATCGTCACCGAAGAGCAGGACCTGCTCATGCAGGTCAACAAGTACACCGACAACCGCGGGGTCGACATGGTCCTTGATGGCCTGGGCGGTCCACAGATGTCGTTGCTCGGTGATGTCCTTGCACCACGCGGCAGCCTGGTCCTGTATGGCTTGCAAGGCGGCAACCAGACCCCGTTCCCGGCTTGCGCGGCGTTCCAGAAGAACATCCAGTTCTTTGTGCATTGCATCGGCAACTTCACCGGCAAGCCGGAACTGGGTATTGCCCAGGATCAGGTGGCGCTGCAACGCGCACTGCGCGACATCAACCAGTTCACCGCCGATAAGCTGCTGACGCCGCAGATCATCAAGGTGTATCCGTTCGAGCGCGTCGTTGACGCACACCGCTACATGGACGAGTGCCCGTGCGGTGGGCGGCTGGTGCTGGAAATAGCCGACGCCTGAAGCGTGGGTCAGTCAAAAAGCCCGGGCATTGCCCGGGCTTTTTTTGTGCAAATTTCCTATGTCGATATCGGATGTTTCAATCAATAAAATGACCGGCACAATGCGCCTGATTAAATTATGTTTAATAGGCGACAATTTTAAATGCTACACGGCGAGTAAATGTTTGTAGATGTGAATCTGAACTGCTTTTCTGTGGATTTCTGTATCTTTTATTCACGGGGTAACGCCCGATAATGACCTGTCATTTGTGCACTCAAGGAGTGAGTTGTGATAGGGCAGTTTCTATTGGTTCGGCTGGGTGAGAATGCAGGCTGGCGCAGGAGCGGATTAGGTTGGGCTATCAGTATGTTGCTGTAGGAAGTTGTGGGAAGTTTCCTAGGACTCTAGGTTGATTCTTATTTCTGCTGATTGAAAGATTTCGCAGGAGTGATTTCTTTCAGGTGGCCGTAACTGAAATTCAGGTGGGCGTTATGGGCAGTATTCACGAACAAGCCATGCAGTATATATATCAACAAGTATTGCAGCGGTTATTTGAACATTTGTCGCAGGCGCAAAAGGCCTCGTTGCAGTTGCTGATTCAACGCTTGATCGTCGCGGCCGGCGGCGTGGAGCGTATCAACGGCGTACGCTTGATGTTCGTCTGCGATGGCAGCCAGCCCTGCGTCCAGGCACTGGCCTGCCTGCGCGCTGCACAGTTGAGTATCGCCTCACGTGCCTCCGGGACGTTTCGGCTGCATGTGGCCACAGCCTGGCAAGCAGGGATGAGTTCAACCACCCAGGCCAACATCGATAGCACCTTTTCGACGCTATTCATGCATGACGATCCCCGAGTCGAGTTGTTGGTACTGGATACGGGCCAGTTACTGTCCTACGACAGCCGTCGGCCACCCTCCGCTGACCAGCAGCTGTGCGAGCGGCATGAGTGGTTGCTGGACGGGCATCTTTCAGCGGATGCGGCGCTCTCGGCGAACTTTGCCGGTCATGGCTACCTTCACATGGCCGAACTTGCACGCCAGGCCATGCGCTGGAAGGGCGGTGTCGACGCGATCATCACCGCCGACCCGCTGGCGGACCGCAAGCGCTACCTGGCCTGGAGCCGACGTGCCCTGCGCAGCGCCGAGCTTGAAGGCGTGCGTCCCATCCACAGCTGTGCAACGACGTTGTTCGACGGTATGGGGGCACTGCACAGGCGCTACACCCGGCTGCTGCTTGGCCAGACGTTCGAGCTACCGCCTGTGCCCGACGCGGATGACCGGCCAGCCCTGCGCTTTATCGCCATTGACGACCTGGTGGCTGAACACGGGTCGCGCTACTGCGAACGACTGATGGCTTTTCTCGGCTACCGGTTCGATGAACAGAGCTTTTTTTCCGCGCAGGCGGGGACTGCCAGCCCCGTGCTGCTGGCCCACCTGCAGGGGCTTCACGCAGAGTTTGTAGACAACACGACGTACCGTGATGGCATCGAGGCGTTCCAGCAGCAGGCGCGCCATGTGATGCAGCACCAGGGGATACCGGAGGCCTTGCAAGACCCGGTGCTCGAGCACTGGCAGGCGGATGTGCTGGAGGCGCGGCGCGACCAGGCTAATGAGGCGGCCCTGCGTGCCTACGGTTTGAGCGAAGCCCAGTTGGTGTGTCGATTGTTTCGCCCTTTTGTGAAGGGAGGTATGAACCTTGAAGCATTTCTCCGTCGCTGCCACCCCGGCATGCTGGTAGCACTGCCTTACCTGCACAAGGCATTGCGCGGGCAATCGGCGCCGGAGCCCGTGGTGCAATGGCTGGTGGACATCGGTGGCTTGCCGCTGCAGATGCTGCAGGGCCTCTACAGCCGAACCCCGCCGGTCGCTGCATTGTTGACCCGTTTGCACGCACGCGGGGCTGATCTCAGGTACTTACAGGCTGGCACGACGATCAGCAGACAGCACCGGGGTGGTCGGGCCGGCAGCCTTTGATGAAGCATCCGACAAAAAATAGCGAATTTGCCTATCAGGCTGTGTACCGCTACCTGGTTGAGCTGATTGCCCAGATGGCCCCCGGTAGTTACAACAAATTGCCCTCGTTGCGCGATCTCTCGCGACGCCTGAGCGTTTCAATCTCGACCGTCCAGTATGCGTATTCATTGCTCGAGCATGATGGTCGTGTGCAGTCGGTTCCCAAGTCGGGTTACTTCGCCCGCGGCGCAGAACCCGCCGTGTCGGTGTTCGCTGGCGAAGACCTGTTGCATCACCTTCAGCACCATGCCGGCCATCCGCAGTTGGGCGTACTGAGCAGCGATGAGCCGTCTCTGGAGGCGAATCTGCTCGCTATCGAGCGCCAGTTGTTGCGCCAATACCCCCGGGCTGCCGGTCAGTTCAACCCTTGCGGCGACCTCGAGTTGCGTACAGCGCTGGCAGCGCGCTATACCCGGTCGGTGCACCAGTACTGGAGCGCCGATGATGTCTACCTGGCGGGTGACCTGCGCGTGTTGTTTGAAACGATGCTGCCGGCCTTGCAGCTGCAAGGCAGTACCCTCCTGGTCACCTCACCGTGTTCCTGGTACCTGCTGAGAATCTTCCAGGCCGTCGGGTTGCGGGTCATTGAAATGCCGCTGGGCATTGATGGGGCACTGGATCTGGATCACTTTGCGCGGCTGCTGGTATGTGAGCCGGTGCGCATGGTGATGCTGCCTTCGCGCTTGCACAGCCCCTTGGGCAACCTCTTGCCGTCCTCGCAGCACGAGGCTATCGCCGGTTTGCTGGCCCGTCACGATGTGTGGCTGCTGGAGAATGACCTGGACGGCGAATACTGTTTTGCCGCCCGGCCGCAGGCGAGCCTGCGTGAGGTGATCGATCCGCAACGGCTGCTGGTGTTCTCGTCGCTGGAGCGCACGGTCGGTGCCGAAGCGCCCTATGCCTATCTGCTGGCCCGGCAAGACCAGCACGCCCTGCAGCGTCACTTCCTGGCACGAGGTTTTCGCCTGCCGCCCCGGCGGCAGCAAGCCGTGGCCCGGCTGTATGCCAAGGGACGCGTTGACCTGTACCTGGAACAGGCGCGGTTGTGCCTGCGCGAGCGCGTGGCGCATTTGTACCGGCAACTGCAGATACAGCTCGGCGCTCACCTGCATTTCCAGATGCCCGCTGGCGGTGCCGCCATCTGGGCGCAGGTGCGCGAGCCACTCGACACGCGCGCCTTGTTCAACCGCTTGTTGCGTCACGGTCTGGTCATCGAGCCGGGCGAGGCATTCAGTGTGAAGGGCGATTATCAGCAGCATGTGCGCCTCGGATGGCCAGCTGGTGGGCCGGGTGACTTGCACAGCGCATTGAATGTGCTCGATGAGGAGCTTCGGCGGGCAATCAAGGCGGGTGCTTAGGCGGGCCGATCAGCGGTCAGTGCGGTGCTTGCCAAGCAGGGTTGTCTGTATGTATAACCAGTATCTTGATGGCCTACCCGTAGCTTCGCCGTGATTGCTTACTCCGTCGACGACCCGTTTTATTACCTCCACAACTTCCAGCAAGTGCTCGACTGGATCGAGCTGCGCTATGCCGATCTGCTCGATGAACACGAGCAGGCGTTTATCCGTCTGTTCCGTGAGCAGCCGCGTCCTGCACGGGCATTGCTGGTACGCATGGTCATGCGTAAAGGCGAGCAGTTTCGCCCCAGCAAGCTCGAGTACGCCGAGATCGGCCCAACGTTGCCGGCTCTTGAGCCCTTGTTGGCGATGGGGTGGGTCAGCGATTGCCAACCGCTGAGCCTGGAGCAACTGTTCCAGCTATTGCGCAAGGAAGAGATTGCCGAAGGCTTTGCATCGCAGCTGACGCGGCCCAGAGCGGCCAAGGCAGAGCTGTACGCCCAGTTGCAGGTCCTGGAACTGACACCGCGTTGCCTGCACGACTGGCTGCCTGGCTTTGCCGAACCGATCATTACCCTGCAGCTGCAGGCACTGTGTGATCGCCTGCGCCTGTTGTTCTTTGGCAACCTGTACCAGGGCTGGTCTGAGTTTGTGCTCGCAGACCTGGGGCTGCTGCGTTACGAGCAGGTGGCCTTCAGTGATGAATCCCGGGCGTTGCGCCACCGCAACGATGTGGACGCGGCCCTGGCGTTGCACCGCTGCGCCGAGTTGCTGGAGCAGGGCCTGCCGGTTACCGAAGTGCTGGATCAGGTTCAAGTGCTGGGCAGCGACAATCCCTGGCTGTTGCGCCGTCGTTCGCGCTTGCTGTACCAGCTGGGTCAGCACAGCGAGCGCCTGGGCGACTGGGACCTGGCGTTGCAGATCTACCCGCAAAGCCAGCATCCGCAGGCACGCATTCGTCGCGTCCGGGTGCTTGAGCGCAGTGAACAGTGGGCGCAGGCCTATGCCTTGGCAACGGAAATTGCCGAGCAACCTGCCGGGCCGATCGAGGCACAAGCGCTGTCGCGCATACTGCCACGCCTGCAACGCAAACTGGGCGGACCGCCACAACGTAGGCAGGCTAAGGCGTCGCCGCCGCTGATCGAGTTGCAATTGCCCCGTGAGCTGGCGGTACTGGGCGTGGAGCAGGCGGCGCTGATGCAACTGCAACAAGGCGGGGGGCAGGTGCACTACGTGGAGAACACGCTGTTCAACAGCCTGTTCGGCCTGCTGTGCTGGGAGGCGATCTTTGCCCCGGTACCCGGCGCCTTCTTCCACCCGTTTCAGAGTGCACCCCAAGACCTGCATGACCCCGAGTTCCGGGTGCGGCGCGCGAACCTGTTCAGCGATTGCCTCGCCCAGCTGGATGATGGTCGTTACCTGCAAACCATCCGCCAGCACTTCTCCAGCAAGCAGGGGCTGCAATCACCCTTTGTGTATTGGCAGGTGCTCCGTGAGGAGCTGCTCGAACAGGCGCTGGCGTGTGTGCCCGCGCAACACCTCAAGTGCTGTTTCGAGCGCTTGCTTGAAGATATCCAGGCCAACCGCGCCGGCATGCCCGACCTGATCCAGTTCTGGCCCGACCAGCAACGCTACCGGATGATCGAGGTCAAGGGACCGGGCGATCGCCTGCAAGACAGCCAGCTGCGCTGGATCGATTTCTGTAACCGGCACGGCTTGCCCGTTGAAGTCTGCCATGTGCGCTGGGATGAGCCGGCCCCATGAGCTATCGCGTCGCAGTGCGGGCATTGTGCGAGTTCAGCGCCAAGGAGGGCGACCTCGACCTGCGTTTTACCCCGTCACCCACTGCGCAGGAAGGCATTATCGGCCATCAACGGGTAGTGGCCCGACGCGGCCCCGGGTATGAGGCCGAGATCAGCCTTGAGGGGCAGTATGGCGCCTTGCAGGTGCGGGGCAGGGCAGATGGTTACGACCCGCTGCTGAACCGGCTCGAAGAGATCAAGACCCACCGAGGCGATCTGGCACGGCAGCCGCACAATCATCGCCAGTTGCATTGGGCCCAGGCCAAAGTCTACGGCTGGCTGCTCTGCCACCAGCGCCAGCTGGACGGGATCAACCTGGCGCTGGTGTACCTGGATGTCGACAGCGACACGCAAACCCTGATCCAACAGCACATGAGTGTGCAAGCGCTTGAGGAATTCTTCAACACCCAGTGCCGGGTGTTCCTGCACTGGGCTGAGCAGCAGATGCAACGTATTGCCGTGCGCGATAGCGGGCTGCAGGCACTGGCATTTCCCCATGGGCAATTTCGCCGAGGCCAGCGCGACCTGGCCGAAACCGTGTACAAGACGGTGAGCACGGGCCGTTGCCTGATGGCCCAGGCCACCACGGGCATCGGCAAAACCCTGGGGACGTTGTTTCCGCTGCTCAAGGCGATGGTGCCGCAGCAACTGGACAAGGTGTTTTTCCTCACCGCCAAGACCCCGGGACGCGCCCTTGCCCTGGAAGCATTGCAGCAGGTGCACGGCAGTGCGCCAGCATTGGCCCTGCGTAGCCTGGAACTGGTCGCCCGGGACAAGGCCTGCGAGTTTCCCGGCACGGCCTGCCATGGCGACGCCTGTCCCTTGGCCAAAGGCTTCTACGACCGCTTGCCCGCTGCGCGCCGGGCGGCCCAGGCGGTGACCCTGCTCGACAAGGCAGCGTTACGTGAAGTGGCCCTGGCGCACCAGGTGTGCCCTTATTACCTGGGGCAGGAAATGGCGCGCTGGGTCGATGTACTGGTCGCCGACTACAACTACTACTTTGACCAGAGTGCCTTGCTTCATGGGCTGGCCCAGGTCAATCAGTGGCGTGTGGCCGTGCTGGTGGATGAAGCCCACAACCTGGTGGATCGGGCGCGACAGATGTACAGCGCCAGCCTCGATCAATGGCAGTTGCAGGCCTTGCGCCGGAGCAAGCCGGCCGGCATGACCAGCGCGCTGGACCGCCTCAATCGCCAGTGGAACGCCTTGCACAAGGCGCAACAGGTGCCGTACCGGGTTGTCGACGCGCTACCGGAAGCCTTGCTCAAGGCGTTGCAAAACTGCGTGGGTTTGATTCAGGAGCAGTTGAACCAGCAACCCGCCGGGATCGAGCCGGCCCTGCTGCAGTTCTTTTTTGACGCGCTGCAGTTCCTGCGGGTCAGTGAGCTGTTTGACGCACATTTCATCTTCGATATCAGCAAACGCGAAGGCGCAGCAGGCAAGCGCAGCCTGTCGACCCTGTGCCTGCGCAACGTGGTGCCGGCTGCGCAGATCGGCCCGCGGATCGCGGCCACTCGCAGCACCACGCTGTTTTCCGCCACCCTGAGCCCCAGGCGTTACTACGCGGACCTGCTCGGCATGCCGGCCGATACCGCCTGGCTCGACGTGGCCTCACCCTTTGCAGCCGAGCAACTGCAGGTACAGGTGGTCAGCCATGTCTCGACCCGTTTTCAGCAGCGTGCCGCTTCGGTGGCGCCGATTGTCGAACTGATTGGCGCACAGTACGCGCGGCAGCCGGGCAATTACCTGGCCTTCTTCAGCAGCTTCGACTACCTGCAGCAGGTGGCGGAACGGCTGGCGGCAAGCCACCCGCAGATTGTCCAGTGGCGCCAGGCACCCGGCATGGACGAGGCGCAGCGCCAGGGCTTCCTGGCGCGTTTCGAAGCCGACGGTTGCGGTATCGGTTTTGCGGTGCTGGGCGGGGCGTTCGCTGAAGGTGTCGATTTGCCGGGAACGCGGCTGATCGGGGCGTTCGTGGCGACGCTGGGGCTGCCCCAGGTCAACCCGGTGAACGAGCAGATCAAGCAACGCATGGCTCAGCTGTTTGGGGCGGGGTTTGACTACACCTACCTGTATCCCGGTGTGCAGAAGGTCATTCAGGCTGCCGGCCGGGTGATTCGCGGCACTACCGACCGGGGCATGGTCATGCTCATCGACGACCGCTTCGCCGAGGCGCGGGTGCAGCAGATGTTTCCCGGCTGGTGGGCCCCGCAATAGAGAATTTCCCGGCACAGGGAGCAATGCCATCGCGTGCTTGTCAAAGTGCCAGTAAACTCTGCGTTTTCAAACCCTGAACATCCTTTTTTGAGGTTTTGCATGAAGCTCAGTCCTTTGGCAGGCAAACCGGCTCCAGCCTTCGTGCTGGTAGATATCCCGCGCCTGTTGACCGCCTACTATACCGGCCAGCCCGATGCCAGCGTTGCCACCCAGCGGGTTGCATTCGGCACTTCCGGCCACCGGGGCAGCTCGCTGGACCTGAGCTTCAACGAGCACCACGTATTGGCCATCAGCCAGGCCATTTGCCTGTACCGCCAGGCCAAAGGTATCGATGGCCCGCTGTTCATCGGTGCCGATACCCATGCCCTGTCGACGCCCGCTGCGGCCAGCGCCTTGCAGGTACTGGCGGCCAACGGTGTTGAAGTGATGCTGTCCAAGGATGACGAGTACACGCCGACGCCGGCCGTGTCCCACGCCATCATCTGTTACAACCGTGGCCGCAGCAGCGGCCTGGCCGACGGCATCGTGATTACGCCGTCGCACAACCCGCCGCAAAGCGGCGGTTTCAAATACAACCCGCCCAACGGTGGCCCAGCCGACAGCGATGTCACCAAGTGGATCGAAGCCAAAGCCAACGAGTTGCTGGCGGACGGCCTCAACGGCGTCAAGCGAATCGACCACGAGCAGGCCCTGAACGCCAGCACCACGCACCGTCATGACTATGTAAGCAGCTATGTGGCGGACCTGGAGAACGTCATCGACTTCGACGTGATCCGCGCTGCCAACCTGCGCTTGGGCGTCGATCCGCTGGGTGGCGCCGGGGTGCGCTACTGGTCGGCCATCGCTGAGCACTACAAGCTGAACCTGGAAGTGGTCAACACCGAAGTTGATCCGACCTTCCGCTTCATGTGCGTCGACTGGGATGGCCAGATCCGCATGGACCCGTCCTCGCCGCACGCCATGCAGGGTCTGATCGGCCTGCGCGAGCGTTTCGACGTGGCGTTTGCCTGCGACCCGGACCACGACCGCCACGGCATCGTGACCCCCAATGGCTTGCTGGCGCCGAACAATTACCTGGCAGTGGCCATCGACTACCTGTTCCAGCACCGCCCACAGTGGCGAGCGGATGCGGCCGTGGGTAAAACCGTGGTCAGCAGCGGCCTGATCGATCGTGTGACCGCCCGACTGGGTCGCCGCCTCTACGAAGTGCCGGTGGGCTTCAAGTTTTTTGCCGATGGCCTGTTCGACGGCAGCCTCGGCTTTGGCGGTGAAGAAAGCGCTGGTGCGTCGTTCCTGCGCAAGGACGGCAGCGTCTGGACCACCGACAAGGACGGCCTGATTCCAGCCTTGCTCGCTGCCGAGATCACTGCCCGCACCGGTCGTGACCCAAGCAAGGCCTATGAGGCCCTGACGGCGGAGCTGGGCGAGCCGTTCGCCACCCGTGTGGAGGCCAAGGCCAACCCGCAGCAGAAGGCACTGTTGAGCAAGCTTGCGCCGGAGCAGGTCAAATCGACCGAACTTGCCGGTGAACCGATCGTGCAGATCCTCAGCCATGCCCCGGGTAACAACCAGGCCATTGGCGGCCTGAAAGTGATGACCGCCAACGGCTGGTTTGCCGCGCGCCCGTCGGGCACCGAGGACATCTACAAGATCTACGCCGAAAGCTTCGTGGACGAAGCACACCTGCAGCGCCTGGTGGCAGAAGCACAGCAACTGGTAGACGCTGCCATCGCCTGACCGGTCCGGTGTTGGCGGGAGCCGGCGATCGCTACGCGCGCGATCGCCGGTTACGCCAGCTCCCACAGGTACATCACAGTTCTCAAGATCCCTGCAGGATCATAGAATCTCCTGCAGGTACCGCGCCGTTCCCTGTGTTTCAGGCGACATCCACCAGGACAATCTCACTGTCCTGCAAGGCCGTTACCCTGAGCACTTGCTCGTCTTCGATGGCAACGCCATCACGTGCCTCGGCTTTCAGGCCGTTAACCTCGATCAGACCCTTGGCGGGCACCAGGTAACCACGGCGACCCGCTTCGAAGCGGTACTCAGCGCTTTCTCCGGCCTTCAGGGTGGCGGCTACCAGGCGGGCGTCGGCGCGGATGCGCAAACTGCCTTCATCGCCGTCTCGGCCGCTGGCCAAGGTTACAAAGCCTTCGTTGCGATCGCCTTTGGGGAAGGGACGGGTTCCCCAGGAGGGCGCCTGGCCGACACGCTCAGGCACGATCCAGATCTGGAAGATGCGCGTATCGGTTTTTTCCAGGTTGTACTCGCTGTGGGTGATACCGGTGCCGGCACTCATCACCTGGACATCACCGGCTTCGGTACGGCCTTTGTTGCCGAGGTTGTCCTGGTGGCTGATCGCGCCTTCACGGACATAGGTGATGATCTCCATGTCACGGTGCGGGTGCGGCGGGAAACCACTGCCGGCCGCAATCAGGTCGTCGTTCCAGACCCGCAGGTTGCCCCAGTGCATCCGTTGTGGGTCGTAATACTCGGCAAAGGAAAAGTGATGATGGGCGTCGAGCCAGCCATGGTTGGCGTGGCCAAGGCTCTTGAAGGGGCGCAGTTGCAGCATGATGGGCTCTCCTGGTGAGTCGGTTGATGGAGTGATCATCGCTGAATCTATCATCGAAAATAAGCGTAAATTTCGGCTGATTCCTATCGGATTATCGGATGTATAGAGTTGGGGTAATTTATACGTTTCATCGTCTAATTCACTGATCTGCAAGCAATCAGCTGGTGATTTTTGTCTGATGGAGCGAACATGAGGGCAGGTTTATTCGAGCTGGAGTCAGTGTGTCAGAAGAGCGTCCCAAGCTACCCCCGGAGTTGACCCCACCTGCGCAACTGCCATGGTTCAGGCGCCTGGCGGCGCGCATGCTCGGCCGTGGTTTGAGCCGGCTGCAGGCCCAGCACCGCGACTCATGGTTCCAGGGGCATGCCAGCGGCCAGCGTACCGGGCATGCGGACGGTGTACGTGAAGGCTACGAGGACGGGCGGGTAGACGGCTATGAGGCCGGGCGCCAGATCCTGGTGATTCGCGACCTGCGTCCGGAAGGTCACGGTGTGCCGGGGCAAGACAACAGCCTGTTCGACGACTGGCGGCTGCCGCTGACGGCCGAATTGAAAAAGCGCTTCAAGGCCGATGTTGCCCAGCGCTTGCCCGCTCACGCCTTGCCCAGTGCGGCGCAGTGGAAAATGATCTTCAGCGACACCCCGTCCACTTGCGTGATCGCCGGGGCCGGGGCGGGCAAGTCCACTTCGCTGGTATTGCGCATCCTGTTGTTGCGCCACTACCTGGGCTATGAGCTCGATGCAATGACCGTGGTGACCTTCACCCGTGAGTCGCGCAAAGACTTCATCGCCCGTCTGGTTCACGTGTTTGGCCTCTGGCAGCTGGAGCTCAGTGCCGTGCAGGCCCGCGACCTGGTGCGCACCTTCCATTCGCGCATTTTGCCGTTGGTCCGCAGCTTGCCGGGCTTCAGCCAGGTACGGGCGTTCGAAACCCTGGGCAGCGAGATGCCGGGCGGTAGCGAAGCCAATGCCGAGAGCAATCCGTTTGACCTGCGCATCAACGACGCCCAGCGCCAGCAACTCAACCTGTGCTACCGCGACCTGCTCAAAAGCAGCCCGCGATTCGCCGAGCTGATCGCCGGCCTGCGCCGTGAAGCCTTGCAGCTCAAGGCCCTGGACCGTGATCACCCGGATGTACAGAAGCGCGTGGCGGTCACCCAACTCTCGGCCAGTCGCGACGAAGAGCTGTGTGACACCCTGGAAGACCTCTGGTTTGCCGCCGGTGCCTGGCCGATCAAAGGCATTGAACCGAACCGCGAGACGGTGGAGATCAATGGCAGCCGGTTCCATTTTCATGGCTACATAGCCGAGCTGGACGCCTGGGTGGTGCTGGGCTTTGACCCGGGTGAAAACCAGCAGTACAAGCGCCCGGGTGCCAAGCTTCCGGTGTGGGCAGAGTGGGTGATAAAGCGCACCCTGTTTCAGGCTTTCTGCGATAAGCCTGTGATTTGGCTGGAAAATTACTCTGCAGCCAGGCGCCTTACGTCCTCCCTGGCGGGGGATGCGGTGGCGGGGCCGGGGTTCGATTACAAGGTCAAGGGCGAGTTGGCGGCGGTGCCGTTGCTCGATGCGTTTGTCGGCGCGGCGGGCTTTATCGAGAACCTCGGGCTGGAAGTGAACAACGCCGTCGGTGCCATGAGCTTTCCGGCCGGCGACACCGATGCCCAGTTCTTCGAGGCCCTGAGCCTGTACTGGAAGGCCCTGGAAGCGCACCTGCTGGCCCAGTCGCCGCCGATCATGAGCTACAACCGCATGTTTGCCCTGTTCGGCGAGAACAACCCGGAGAACCTGCGGCTGCTGCCTGACCCCCTGTTGCGCCCGCTGGCGCACTTGATGATTGATGAGTTCCAGGATGTATCGCCGCAGATCGTGTCCTGGTTGCGCGCCTGCCTGCGCGAGATACGCCGCCGTGGGCCGCTGCTGCACACCGGGCGGGTTGCCCAGCACTCATCGTTGCTGTGTGTGGGCGATGACTGGCAGTCGATTTATGGCTGGCGTGGCAGTTCGCCCAAGTACTTCATGGAGTTCAACAAGGAATTCGTCGCGCCAAGCAGCACCCGCGTCATGCTTGCCGACAACTACCGCAGCCATCAGCACATCATCGATGCGGCCGAACATATCGTGAAGTCGGCACCGGCGATCAGTGGCAAGAAGGCCAAGGCCTGTGGGCCGACAGCAGAGGACCCGTTGCCGGTAAAAGTGCTCGAACGTGACGAGGCTGCACTGGCGCAGACGCTGATGGAACATTACCGTCGCGGCGAGTCGGTGATGATGTTGTTTCGAAAAAGTAGCGATAAGCTGTTGATATCAGAGCATATCAAGCCGGTGGTTGATTACGAGGCCGGGTTGCCAGTGGGGCAGCGTCGGTTCCGTCAGCTGACGTATCACAGTGCCAAAGGGTTGCAGGCAGATGCGGTGTTCATGCTCGGCGACTGTCAGTACCTGACCAGTTCGCCTTATAAAAACCAGGTGTACCGTCAGGCCGGGTTGGGGCGCGAGGGCGATCCGCAGGCGTTCGACAAGGCCCAGGGCGACGAGGTGCTGCGTCTGGCGTACGTGGCCATTACCCGGGCGGCGAAGCATTGCTATTGGTATGTAGACAAGCCCACGGGCGACGCAGCCAGTTTGCCCCGCGCCTCCCGTCAGGTGGATGGGCGCAAAGCGTTCTTCGAGGATGGACGCGATTCGCCGGCTTGAATCCGGCCTGGATCAACGCAAAATCAGAGGCTTGGCCAACCCGTTGAAGGCAGTAATATTTACCTTCGGCGGGAACTAACTACACTAGGATTTCTCTATCATGGCATCGGCCAGTCGGTGGGGGCATTGTAAGGTGGCCGCCGCCTGATTAGACTGCGCCGAATTTCGTACGAAAAGCCCTTGTTAAGGACGTATATGATCAAGAAATGCTTGTTCCCGGCAGCCGGTTACGGCACTCGCTTCCTGCCTGCTACCAAAGCCATGCCCAAGGAAATGTTGCCGGTGGTGAACAAGCCACTGATCCAGTATGGCGTTGAAGAAGCGCTGGAAGCTGGGTTGAACGAGATTTCCATTGTGACCGGTCGCGGCAAGCGCGCGCTGGAAGACCACTTCGACATCAGCTACGAGCTGGAAAACCAGATCAAAGGCACCGACAAGGAAAAGTACCTGGTCGGTATCCGCCGCCTGCTCGACGAGTGCTCGTTCTCCTACACCCGTCAGACCGAGATGAAAGGCCTGGGTCACGCGATCCTGACCGGTCGTCCGCTGATCGGTGATGAACCGTTCGCCGTGGTGCTGGCAGACGACCTGTGCGTCAACCTCGAGGGTGACGGCGTACTCAAGCAGATGGTCAAGCTGTACAAACAGTACCGCTGCACCATCGTTGCCATCATGGAAGTCGACCCGCAGGAAACCAGCAAGTACGGCGTGATCGCCGGCGACCTGATCGGCGACGACCTCTACCGTGTGCGCAACATGGTCGAGAAGCCAAAACCTGAAGATGCACCGTCGAACCTGGCGATCATCGGCCGTTACATCATGACCCCGGACATCTTCAAGCTGATCGAAGAAACCGAGCCGGGCAAGGGCGGTGAGATCCAGATCACCGACGCGCTGATGAAGCAGGCCCAGGATGGCTGCGTCATTGCCTACAAGTTCAAAGGCAAGCGTTTCGACTGCGGTGGCGCCGAAGGCTACATCGAGGCGACCAACTTCTGCTTCGAGAACTTCTACAAGACCGGCAAGGCTTACTGAGTCACGCAGGTAGTTGGATGAAAAAGCCACCTTCGGGTGGCTTTTTTGTTCCTGACTGCGACTGGGGGTATGCTGACCACCTGCCAAGGAGACTGAAATGGCCTACGATTTTGATCTGTTTGTAATTGGTGCCGGGTCCGGCGGTGTGCGCGCTGCGCGTTTTGCTGCAGGTTTTGGCGCCAAAGTGGCGGTTGCCGAAAGCCGCTACCTGGGGGGCACCTGCGTCAACGTCGGCTGTGTGCCGAAAAAGCTGCTGGTGTACGGGGCGCATTTCTCCGATGACTTCGAGCAGGCCGCAGGCTTTGGCTGGTCGCTGGAAGATGCCCAGTTCGACTGGGGGCAACTGATTGCCAACAAAAACCGCGAAATCGAGCGGCTCAACGGTATTTACCGCAACCTGCTGGTCAACAGCGGAGTGACCTTGCTCGAGGGCCACGCCAAGTGTGTCGGCGCCAACGAAGTGGAGGTCGATGGCCAGCGCTACAGCGCCGAGCACATTCTGATTGCCACCGGTGGCTGGCCGCAGATTCCCGACATCCCGGGCAAAGAGCTGGCGATCAGCTCCAACGAGGCGTTCTTCCTCAAAGCCCTGCCCAAGCGCGTACTGGTGGTCGGCGGCGGCTACATCGCGGTCGAGTTTGCCGGCATCTTCCAGGGCCTGGGCGCCAAGACCTCGTTGCTGTACCGCGGTGACCTGTTCCTGCGCGGTTTCGATGGCGGGGTGCGCACGCACCTGAAGGAAGAGCTGGAGAAACGCGGCATGGACCTGCAGTTCAACAGCGACATCGCGCGCATCGACCGTCAGGACGATGGCAGCCTCAAGGCAACCCTCAAGGACGGTCGCGAGCTGATCGCCGACTGCGTGTTCTACGCCACCGGGCGCCGGCCGATGCTGGATAACCTGGGCCTGGAAAATACCGGTGTAGATCTCGATGAGCGTGGCTTCATCCGCGTCGACGACCTTTACCAGACAACCGCGCCGTCGATCCTGGCCATTGGCGATGTGATCGGGCGTGTGCAACTGACACCCGTGGCGCTGGCCGAAGGCATGGCTGTGGCCCGTCGCCTGTTCAAGCCTGAGCAGTATCGCCCGGTGGATTACCAGAACATCCCGACGGCCGTGTTCAGCCAGCCACCAATCGGCACGGTGGGCCTGACGGAAGAGCAGGCGCTGGAGCAGGGGCACAAGGTGCAGATCTTCGAAAGCCGTTTCCGGCCGATGAAGCTGACCCTGACCGACGTGCAGGAAAAAACCCTGATGAAGCTGGTGGTCGATGCCGACACCGACCGTGTGCTGGGTTGCCACATGGTGGGGCCGGATGCCGGCGAGATCATCCAGGGCCTGGGCATTGCCCTGAAGGCCGGGGCGACCAAGCAACAGTTCGACGAAACCATCGGTGTGCACCCGACGGCTGCCGAAGAGTTCGTCACCCTGCGTACGCCTTCACGCTAATGCCTTGAACTGTCGGCAAGCCGCCTCCCCACCCGTAGGAGCGAGGCTTGCCGGCGAACCAGGCATATCACCGCGTCTGTGTTCTTCGCGGGCAAGCCTCGCTCCTACGGGTTTCCTCAGATCCATTCCCTTCTATTAGTACCCCCGTCTTATAGCCAAAACCAATCAACAGCATCAGCTTTGCCAATGAGCATTGAGCGAGTGTATTGGTTACGATTCTCCCATCAAGTTTTTCAACCCCCTGAAGGAGAGTCACTTATGCCTATCATCAACAGCCAGGTAAAACCGTTCAAAGCCACTGCTTACCACCAGGGCAAGTTCGTCGAAGTGTCTGATGCCGACCTCAAGGGCAAATGGTCCGTGGTGTTCTTCTACCCAGCCGACTTCACCTTCGTCTGCCCGACCGAGCTGGGCGACCTGGCCGACAACTACGCCGAGTTCAAAGACCTGGGCGTGGAAATCTACGGCGTGTCGACCGACACCCACTTCACCCACAAAGCCTGGCACGACACCTCGGACACCATCGGCAAGATCCAGTACCCACTGATCGGTGACCCGACTCACGTCATTTCGCGCAACTTCGACGTGCTGATCGAAGAAGCCGGTATCGCTGACCGTGGCACCTTCGTGATCAACCCGGAAGGCCAGATCAAGATCGTTGAACTGAACGACGGCGGTGTAGGCCGTGATGCCAGCGAGCTGCTGCGCAAGATCAAGGCTGCCCAGTACGTCGCTGCCCACCCAGGCGAAGTCTGCCCGGCCAAGTGGAAAGAAGGCGAAGCCACTCTGGCGCCATCGCTGGACCTGGTCGGCAAGATCTAAGACCGTGAGCCAGCCGAGGGCGGTGGCCTGCCGCACCTGACGTTGTCACCGCCCCGCAAAACGCCCGGGCGCTTTCGCCCGGGCGTTTTTATTTCTACCGTTTGAAAAAGGAATCGCCCGTATGTTGGACGCCACGCTTAAAACTCAGTTGAAAACCTACCTGGAGCGGGTCACTCAGCCGATCGAGATCGTTGCTTCCCTCGATGACGGCGCGAAATCCCGCGAATTGCGCGACCTGCTGGTTGAAATCGCCAGCCTGTCCACTCTGATTACCCTGCGTGAGGACGGCAGCGACGCCCGTCGCCCTTCGTTCTCGCTCAATCGCCCCGGTGCCGACATCAGCCTGCGCTTTGCCGGTATCCCCATGGGCCACGAATTCACCTCGCTGGTGCTTGCGCTGCTGCAGGTTGGCGGTCATCCGTCCAAGGCCAGCGCAGAACTGATCGAGCAGATCAGCACGCTCAAAGGTGAGTTCAACTTTGAAACCTACTTCTCGCTGTCGTGCCAGAACTGCCCGGACGTCGTCCAGGCGCTGAACCTGATGGCGGTGCTCAACCCCAACGTGCGTCATGTCGCCATCGACGGCGCGCTGTTCCAGGCCGAAGTCGAAGCACGCAAGGTCATGGCCGTGCCGAGTGTCTATCTCAACGGTGAAGTGTTCGGCCAGGGCCGCATGGGCCTGGAAGAAATCGTCGCCAAGCTGGACACCAGCGCCACCGAGCGCCAGGCCGAGAAGATCAACGCCAAGGACGCCTTTGACGTACTGGTCGTCGGCGGTGGCCCCGCCGGTGCAGCCGCTGCGATCTACGCTGCGCGTAAAGGCATTCGTACCGGCGTTGCCGCTGAGCGCTTCGGCGGTCAGGTGCTCGACACCATGGCCATCGAGAACTTCATCTCGGTCCAGGAAACCGAAGGGCCGAAACTGGCCATGGCCCTGGAAGAGCACGTCAAGCAGTACGACGTCGACATCATGAACCTGCAGCGCGGCGAAGCACTGATCCCGGGCACTAACGGCGGCCTGCACGAAGTGCGCCTGGCCAGTGGTGCTTCGCTCAAGGCCAAGACCGTGATCCTTGCCACCGGTGCGCGCTGGCGCGAAATGAACGTGCCAGGTGAAAAAGAGTACCGCAGCCGTGGCGTTGCCTACTGCCCGCACTGTGACGGCCCGCTGTTCAAGGGCAAGCGCGTGGCGGTGATTGGTGGCGGCAACTCGGGCGTGGAAGCGGCCATCGACCTGGCCGGTATCGTTGCCCAGGTGACGCTGATCGAGTTCGACAGCCAGTTGCGTGCCGACGCCGTACTGCAACGCAAGCTGCACAGCCTGCCGAACGTGAGGGTGATCACCAGTGCGCTGACCACTGAAGTGCTCGGTGACGGTGAAAAGGTCAACGGCCTGCGCTACAAGGATCGCACCAGCGATACGCTGCACGACATCGCGCTGGAAGGCATCTTTGTACAGATCGGCCTGTTGCCCAACACCGACTGGCTCAAAGGCACGGTCGAGCTGTCGCCGCGTGGCGAGATCATTGTCGATGCCCGTGGCCAGACCAACCTGCCGGGTGTGTTTGCCGCCGGTGACGTTACCACGGTGCCGTACAAGCAGATCGTGATTGCCGTGGGTGAGGGGGCCAAGGCGTCGTTGGCTGCCTTCGATCACCTGATCCGGACTTCGGCACCGGCTTGACCGGCTGCTGAAAAAGCGCCGCATCATCGTTGAGGTGATGCGGCGTTTTTCGTGATTTTTCACGGAGTCGCGGGGGACTCTTGGGTTGGGTTGGGTTGGGTTGGCGAGCTTATCCATTTGATATGGCGCTGCTGCAGGCCACTTCCGCCCTTACGGCGGGTCCCTTTTGTCTTGGCAAAAGGAACCAAAACCGCCCGCTCCTGCATACGGCCCTACGCTTCGCTCCGGGTCCCTTCCTTCCGGCGTCTTCCAGGGGCATCGCGGCCTACGACTTGCTCCGCCAAGTCTCCGACTCGCGAGCTTCGGCCAAGGCCGAAGGGTGCTGCGCACCAGCCCCCTCCAGACACCTCCACTCAGCCTCCTGAAGTCGCAAAAGCAATCGGCGCCGCCTACACGGGCGCATCTTCGAAATCAAAACTTGGAGTCGCTGTTGATCTTGATCTTGATCCGGCTTTTGATCTTGATCTTCATGCACGTCGGTTCAGACGCCGCAGACTGCGACTTCAGGAGGCTGAGTGGAGGTGCCTGTAGGGGCAGTGCGCAGCACCTTCGGCGAAGCCGAAGACGCGAGATGTAGACTTGGCGAAGCAAGTCGTAGGCCGCGTGGTCCCGGAAGGTGCCGGAGGGAAGGGACCCGGAGCGTAGCGTAGGGCCGTATGCAGGAGCGAGCGGTTTTGCCTGCTTTTTCCAAGAAAAAAGTAGGCCGCCGTAAGGGCGGAAGGGGCCTGCAGCAGCGCCACATCAAATGGATAAGCTCGCAAGCTCAGCTCAGCTTCAACCTCAGCCTCCCCCGGAATTCCGCAAAGTTAGCCTGTTACCGCCAGTCAGCCTCAGGCCTCGCCGACACAGGCGCGGCGGTACTCGCCCGGGGTCACCCCGTACGCCTGCTTGAACTGGCGATTCAGGTGACTCTGGTCAGAAAAGCCCAATGCAAAGGCGACGTTGAACGGCAGGCAGTCGCTTTTCAGCAGTTCCCGGGCACGGCTAAGGCGCCGTTGCTTTAGCCAGGCATGCGGCGGCAGGCCAGTGGCCTGGCGAAACACCCGGGCAAAGTGAAACGGCGAGAGATTCACCGCCTCGGCCAGCTCGTGCAGTGACGGCGGGTAGGCCAGGCGGCTGTCCATCAGCTCTTTGGCCCGGGCCACGGCGCAGGGCTCATTGCCAGGCGTACGCACACTGGCCACGCCGTCGACCCGGGCGTGGCGCTGCACCAGCAGCAACACCGCTTCGCGCCAGGCAGTCTGTTGCTCCAGGGCACTGACGCCGTGTTCGGCCGAGCAGTGCAGCCAACTGAAGGCTTTCGCCAGTTGCGGGTCGTGCAGCACGCTGGCCTCGAAGCTGGGCAGGCCGTTGCGCTTGAGTTCCAGCTCGTCGAGTACACCGGTGATGCGTTCACTGTCCGGATAGAACCCGCGGTAGCGCCAGCCTTGCTCGTGGGCCTTTGCCCCGGTGTGCAGTTCGTCGGGGTTGATCAACACCATGCTGCCCACCGGCGCCAGGTGCTCGGCGCCGCGGTGCCAGAAGCGCTGGGCACCGGACTCGATGATGGTGATCACGTAACCTTCATGCACATGAGGGGCAAAGCGCTGCTGGAAATACCGGGCGTGCAGCAGCTCGATATCGCCCAATGCCGGGGCTTGCCAGAAGCGGGTCTGTTCCTGCAGTGCTGCGTTCATGGGCTGCCGTTCAACCACCAGCGAAAGACAAAGAAGAAAGCCATGCTCACCAGCATGCTGATCAAGGTACTGCGGGTCAACAGGACCAGCACCACCGCCACCACTGAACCGAGCAGGTAGGGATTGGCCAGGCTCAGGTCGAGCTGGTGGCCGGGCAGGAAAATGATCGGTCCGCAGATCGCGGTGAGCATACCCGGTACCGCAAAGCCGAGAAACTGCCGTGCGTTGGAACTCAGGCGCAACGGCAGGCGCGGTTCGAGAAAGGCATAGCGGTTGAGAAACACCAGCAGGCCCATACCAACGATCAAGGCAAAGATCATGCGCGTGCTCCGCTGAATTTCTGACAGATGAAACCGGCGCTCATACCCAGCAGGCCGGCCGCGACCAGGCCTGTTTCCCAATGCCAGAAGCTGAACAGCACCGAACTGAACAAAGACACCGCGACACACACCACGGTCGGCACGTTGCGTACCAGCGGGGCGATCAGGGCGACGAAGGTGGCGACGATGGAAAAGTCCAGGCCGAGCTGGTCCAGGTGCGGGATGTTCTGCCCGAGGATGATCCCGGCCAGGGTAAACAGGTTCCAGGCAATGTAGAACGTCAGCCCCACCCCCAGGGCATACCAGCGGTTGAACTGCTGCTGGTCGTATTGACTGGTGAGGGCGAAGAACTCGTCGGTGAGCAGAAAGCCCAGGCCCAGCCGCCAGCGAGTCGGCAGCCCTGACAATACCGGGCGCATCGACAACCCGTACAGCAAGTGCTGAGAGGTCAGCAGCAGGGTAGTCAGCAGAATGGAAAACAGGTTGGCGCCGCCTTTGATCATGCCGATGGCGACGAGTTGTGCCGCCCCGGCAAACACGATGGCGGACAGGCCTTGGCCCTCCCAGGGGGTGAGATCGGCCTCGATGGCCATGGAACCGGCCAGCAGCGCCCACGGGGCAACGGCCAGGGACAGCGGCAGGATGGCGATGGCGCCCTGAATGAAAGCCTGGCGGGCGAACGGCGGACTGGACATGGAAATCTGCAACAACTGGAAAAGGTTGCACAGCATGCCAGAGCTGCGCGTGGCTGACTTGAACGATCTTGCTCAGTGCATGAGCAGGATCAGTGATGGAGGCTGAGCAAGTGCTGGCGCACGGCGAAACAACCGTTGAGTTCGACGGCTTTTTGCCAGAAGTATTCACGCTGGTCGAGGTCGTTGTAGCCTTGCAACCGGTAGATCTCGGCCTGGTAGTCGCGTTGGCGTCCCCACTGCATCGCCAACCCTTGTGGCTGTTCACGGGTGCACTGCAGGCGCACGGCTGGCTGCGGGTAGTAGGAGGCGTAGCGGTTGGTCATGGCCGGGATGTTCTGCAGGTCTTTGGCAAATTCGCTGCTGTGCCGGTAATCGCTGCACCAGGTTTCCACGCCCAGGGCCGCCGGGGCAAAACCCTGTGCGAGGCTGGCTTGCAGCAACGGGCAGGCGGCTGCAGGAATCTGGCTGGCTGGCAGGTATGTCATGTAGTACAGCGCCAGGCGATAGCGGGCCACCGGGTGGTCAAGCGCCACGGCTTTTTCCAGCAGACCCACTGCCGGTGCCAGGGTGCGTCCCATGGCCTGGCCCTGTTGTGCCAGGTCCTGGTCGGTGGTACTGGTCTTGAGGTTGAAGGTGCTGTACTGATTGTCGGTTTCTTCCATCAGCTTCACTGCCTGGCGGTACAGCAGGTCGGCGTGCGGATCGATTCGCACATCGTCGGCAAACGCCGGCGTCAGTACGCAGCACAAGAGCAGTGCGCGCACCCATAGGAAACCATTGAAAAACGCTGATGGGCGGTTGGGCATGCAGGAACTGGCGTCGCGGTAATGTTCAGGTTTCAATCCGACTGTCCATAGTGGGGTTCGAAGGGGCCTGGGGTAGGGCGTGCATTTTAACCCGTGAAGGCCCGGTGCCGGAAGCCGCGTGGTTTTAGTTCCAGAAAGCGCTGAGATTGTAGAACAGGCCCATGGCTGCAATCACCAGCAGTGCAACACCACTGGTCAGGCTGATCACGCGATGCTGGCGGGGCGTGGCCAGCTTGAGCGTTATGAAGATGTACAGGCCCAGTATGGTCATGTCGATGATGATCCACACCAGCGACAGCAATAACAGACTGTGGCGGGTGTCGGTCGTGATCTGGATGAACTGGGGAAAGAACGCCACAAAGAACAGGATGTCCTTCGGGTTCGACAGCCCCACGACCAGTCCTTTGTAAAAGCCACCCGGGCGTGGCGCTGCTGGCTCGTCGCTGTGACCACCACTGCCCAGCGCCTGGCGCACCGTGCTGATTCCCAGGTAGGCAATGAACAGACACCCGAGCAAGCTCAAGGCGGACAGTACGTGCGGCGCAATGACTTTGCTGGTCAGGATCACGCTGGCGGCCAGAGCGATCAGTACCAGTGAGGCGCCGTTGGTACCCAGGGCGGTGAGCATCGCTTGTCTGGGTCCGAGGCGGGCGGCGGTATTGATGACAAGCGCCACCACCGGGCCTGGGGTGGCGATCAACAGGAAAACGGTAAACGCGTAAGTCAGCAGCAGGGCGGTGTTCATTGAATGCTCAGGGTTTGAAGGGCGGTCCGGCATTCTCGGCAGCCCCGCAAACCTTGTAAAACGCCTGTTGTTGTGGCCTTCTATTAGTTTTACTAATGATTGGGGCGAGCATGTCCGAACGTATTCCCGCACTGCAGGCCCTGCGGGCGTTTGAGGTGACAGCGCGGTACGGCTCCTTTACCCGCGCGGCGCAAGAGCTGGCATTGACGCAAGGCGCTATCAGCCATCACATCAAGACCCTCGAAGCGTTGTTCGACTGTGCGCTGTTTGAACGTCGCGGGCCCAGAATTGCCCTGACCGAACCCGGGCGGCTGCTGGCCCAGGAACTCAAGGTCGGGTTCAAGATCATCGAAAATGCCTGCGGGCTGCTCAGGCAGGACCGCAACGTCATCCGCCTGAAGGCGCCGTCTACCCTGACCGTGCGCTGGTTGCTCAACGTGCTCGAGCAGTTTCGCCAGGACGATACGCACAGCCGTGTGCAGCTCTCCAGCGTGTGGATGGACATCGACCATGTCGATTTCTACAGCGAGCCGTTCGAGGCTGCGATCCTTCTGGCGGACGGGCGTTTTTCCGCCGACATCGACAGCCTCAAACTGTTTGACGAGTGGCTGGTGCCGGTGTGCAGTCCGAACCACCCGGGCGCGACCGCGCAAGACCTCAGCGACCTGAACCACTGCGAGCTGTTGCACCCGTCAGCCGACCGCCGTGACTGGCGGCGCTGGCTGACGCGCCTGGGCGCCACCCAGGTGACAATCGAGCGTGGCCAGCTGTTCGACACCCTCGACCAGGGCATCAGCGCCGCCCAGCAGGGCGCGGGCGTTGCCGTGGTCGATTTGCTGCTGGCTCTGGGCGAGATCGACAGTGGCCGGCTGGTGCTGCCGTTTCCCCAGGCCGTGTCCACCGCAGAGGGTTACTACCTGACCTGGCCCAGGTCCAGCCCGCAGGCCCGGCAGGTGCGGGCGCTGGGTGAATTTCTGCGTGCCCGGGTACCGCAAACGCCCCTGCACGGTGTCGATTATTTATATGACTAATGGCTATGCGGCGCGTAGCGTTCTTGCTCGGCGAACACCCGTTCGACCATGAAATCGATGAATACCCGCAGGCGTGGCGGCATCTGGCGCCCGGACGGCCACAGCAGGTAGAAGCTGCCGCGTCGCTCCAGGTAGTCGTCGAGGACAGTCACCAGTTCACCCTTGGCCAATTGCTGGCGCACGGTGAAGTCCGGCAGGCAGGTGATGCCGCGGTCGCGCATGGCAAAGCAGACCCGGGTTTCGACATGGTTGCAGACCATCGACACCGGGATCTCGTAGTCGCGCTCGGGTTGCTCGCGGCGCAACGGCCAGCGTTCGAGTTTGCCGCTGCTGGGGAAGCGGTAGTGCAGGCAGGTATGCCGCGCCAGTTCGTCCGGATGACGTGGTGTGCCGCAGCGTTGCAGGTAACCGGGCGAGGCCACCAGCAGGTGGTGGAAGTGGCCGAGGAATTTCGCTTTCAGGCGTGAGTCCGAAGGCGTGCCGCCGCGCATCACCACATCAAAACCTTCGCCGATGATATCGACCATACGGTCGCTGAAGTCCAGGTCCAGTTCGACCTCGGGATACAGCGCCATGAATTCGCTCAAGGCCGGCATCACCAACGCCGTCACCTGCGGCAGGCTGATGCGCAGGCGGCCGCGCGGCGTTTCACTCGACTGCGACAGTTCCAGTTCGGTGGCTTCGATTTCGGCGAGGATACGCCGGCTGCGCTCGAGAAACACCGTGCCTTCGGCCGTGAGGGTGATGCTGCGGGTGCTGCGCTGAAACAGGCGTACGCCCAGGCGCGCTTCCAGGCGTGCAACCCGTTTGCCGATGGCTGAGGCACTCACCCCCAGGGACTGCGCGGCAGCAACGAAACTGCGGGTTTCGGCCACCCGCACAAACACCACAAAACCGCTGAGGCTATCCACCTGGCACTCCTATTGCGGACATCAGTGTCCGTGATGTGCGGAATACTACCCGTCTTTTTCCGCAGTTGCCCTGGCCGGTAAGGTTGTCCCGGTCTTTTACCCAGGAGTTTCACCATGACTCAGATGAGTTGCACCGCCGATGCCCGATCGGCGCCCGACGTTCTTGAACCACCGTTGCCGCTCAGCGGCCTGTTGGCTCTGGCCATGACCGGCTTTATTGCCATCCTCAGCGAAACCTTGCCCGCCGGGCTGCTGGCGCAGATCTCGGCAGGCATGCAGATCAGCGAGGCGATGAGCGGGCAGCTGGTGACGGTGTATGCCTTGGGTTCGTTGCTGACGGCCATTCCGCTGGTGACCCTGACCCAGGGTTGGCGCCGGCGTCCGGTGTTGTTGCTGGCGATTGTTGGCTTCTTGCTGTTCAACACCCTGACCGCGCTGTCGCAGTCGTATCCGCTGACCCTGGTGGCGCGATTCATGACTGGCGTCGCCGCAGGCCTTGCCTGGGGCGTGATCGCCGGGCACGCGCGGCGCATGGTCAGCCCCGCGCAACAGGGGCGGGCCATGGCAGTGGCGATGATCGGCGCGCCCGTTGCGCTGTCACTCGGGGTGCCCGCCGGTACCTGGCTGGGCGAGTTGATCGGCTGGCGAATGACCTTTGCCGTGGTTTCGGTTGCCACCCTGGGCCTGGTGGTCTGGGTGCTGTGCCGGGTTCCGGACTTTGACGGCCATGAGCCCGGCCAGCGTCCCGGTGTTGCTCAGGTGCTGCGCACACCCGGGGTGCTGGCGGTGCTGCTGGTGATTTTCACCTGGGTGCTGGCCCATAACGTGCTGTACACCTACATCGTGCCGTTCCTTGCGGCTGTGGAGCTGGCGGCCAGTACCGGCCTGGTGCTGCTGACGTTCGGCATCGCAGCCCTGGCCGGTATCGCTCTGGTCGGCGCCTGGGTCGACCGCCATCTGCGCAGGCTGGTGTTGCTGAGCCTGGCCGGTTTTGCCCTGGTGGCGCTGGTGCTGGGGTTTGTTGGCCAGTCGCCTGCGCTGGTGTTTGCCAGCGTCGCGCTGTGGGGCCTGACCTATGGCGGTGCACCGACCTTGCTGCAAACAGCCAGTGCCGATGCGGCCGGGGAAGGCGCCGATGTGGCCCAGTCGATGATCGTCACGGTGTGGAACCTGGCCATCGCGGCGGGCGGTGTGCTCGGCGGCCTGTTGCTGACGCAGTGGGGCGTGGGCAGTTTCACCTGGGTGCTGCTGCTGTTGATCGGCCTGGCCTTGCTGATTGCCGCTCGCGCCCACCGTCACGGCTTTGCGCCGGGCGCGCGGGTGGCCGGCTAAGGTAGAATCGCGGTTCAGACAGTTTGTTTCGAGGTTGCAGCGGTGGAGTTACAGCAGGGCTTTGTCCTGACCCGGCATTGGCGCGACACCCCGGCAGGTACCTGTGTCGAGTTCTGGCTGGCCACCGATCAGGGTCCACGTCGCCTGCGCTTGCCGTTGCAGACCTCGGTGGCGTTCATTCCCGCTGCCCATCGCCAGCAAGCCCAGGCGGTGCTCAGCGCTGAACGCGGGGTCGAGTTACGGCCCCTTGAACTGCGTGACTTCGAGCAACGGCCGGTGCTGGGCCTGTACTGCCGCCAGCATCGCCAGCTGATCCAGCTGGAAAAGCGTTTGCGCGCCGCCGGGGTGCAAGTGTATGAGGCGGACGTGCGGCCGCCGGAGCGCTACCTGATGGAGCGCTTTATCACCGCCCCGGTCAGCTTCAGTGGCACCGAGGATGAACATGGCGTGCTGCAGGACGCCCAACTCAAGCCTGCCCCCGACTATCGCCCTTCACTCAAGCTGGTCTCGCTGGACATTGAAACCACCGAGCGCGGCGAGCTCTATTCGATTGCCCTGGAGGGCTGCGGGCAGCGCCAGGTGTACATGCTCGGCCCGGCCAACGGCGATGCCGGGGGCGTGGATTTCGACCTGGAGTATTGCGACAGCCGTGCTCAATTGCTGGAGCGCTTGAACCAGTGGCTGGCCCGGCACGACCCGGACGCGATCATCGGCTGGAACCTGGTGCAGTTCGACCTGCGTGTATTGCAGGCGCATGCCGAGCAACTCAAGGTGCCGCTGCGCCTGGGGCGCGAGGGCGAGGCGATGGAGTGGCGCGAGCATGGCAGCCGCACGCATTTCTTTGCCGGCGCCAGTGGACGGCTGATCATCGACGGCATCGAGGCGCTGCGCTCGGCAACCTGGAGCTTCCCGTCCTTCAGTCTGGAAAACGTTGCCCAGACCCTGCTGGGTGAGGGCAAGGCGATCGACACGCCGTACCAGCGCATGGACGAAATCAACCGCATGTTCGCCGAGGACAAACCGGCCCTGGCCCGTTACAACCTCAAGGACTGCGAGCTGGTCACGCGTATTTTCGCCAAGACCGAGCTGCTGACCTTTCTGCTCGAACGTGCCACCGTCACCGGCTTGCCCGCCGACCGCAGCGGCGGTTCGGTGGCCGCGTTCTGTCATTTGTACATGCCGTTGATGCACCGCCAGGGCTTTGTCGCGCCGAACCAGGGCGAGCGCCCCGAGGAAGCCAGCCCGGGTGGTTTTGTCATGGACTCGCGCCCCGGCCTGTACGAGTCGGTGCTGGTGCTGGATTACAAAAGCCTGTATCCGTCGATCATCCGTACCTTCCTTATCGACCCGCTGGGGTTGGTCGAGGGGTTGCGCGAGCCGGGCGATGCGACCTCGGTACCGGGCTTTCGCGGTGCGCGTTTCTCCCGTACCCAGCACTGTCTGCCGTCGATTGTCGAGCGGGTCTGGCAGGGGCGCGAAACGGCCAAGCGCGAGAAAAACGCCGCTTTGTCCCAGGCCTTGAAAATCATCATGAACGCCTTTTACGGCGTGCTGGGCTCCAGCGGTTGCCGCTTTTTCGACCCGCGCCTGGCATCGTCGATCACCATGCGCGGCCACGAGATCATGCGCCGCACCCGCGAGCTGATCGAGGCCCAGGGCTATACGGTGATCTACGGCGATACCGACTCCACGTTCGTCTGGCTCAAGAGCGCGCACAGTGAGGCTGATGCCGACGCGATCGGCCAGCGCCTGGTGCGGCAGGTCAACCAGTGGTGGCGCGAGCACCTGCGCGACACCTATGACCTGGACAGTGCCCTTGAGCTGCAATACGAAACCCATTACCAGCGTTTTCTGATGCCGACTATTCGCGGTGCCGAAGAGGGCAGCAAGAAGCGCTATGCCGGCCTGGTCCAGCGTAGCGACGGGCAGCAGGAAATGGTTTTCAAGGGGCTGGAGAGCGTGCGCACCGACTGGTCGCCACTGGCCCGGCAGTTCCAGCAGCAGTTGTACGAGCGGATTTTCCGCCGCCAGCCATACCAGGCTTACCTGCGCGACTATGTGCGCCAGACCCTGGCCGGTGAGCTGGATGAATTGCTGATCTACCGCAAGCGCTTGCGCCGACCACTGGCCGACTACCAGCGCAATGTCCCGCCGCATGTACGTGCGGCGCGCCTGGCCGACGACTTCAACCAGCGTCACGGGCGGCCGCGGCAGTACCAGAATGGCGGCTGGATCAGTTACGTGATCACCGTGGCGGGGCCGGAGCCATTGGAGGCCCGGCACTCGGCCATCGACTACGACCATTACCTGACCCGGCAGTTGCAGCCGGTGGCCGATGCCATCCTGCCGTTCGTGCAGGATGATTTTTCTGCATTGATCGATCGGCAGCTGGGGTTGTTCTGAGCGACCGCTTCGCGCTCGATCGCAGGCTATCGCCAGCTTGTGTCTTCACATGCCTTTAAAATCAGAGGTGAGAGCGGTGGATGGCAGACTGATAGCCAGCAGTGCCCTAGAGCACGAGTAGGAGCATAGTCGCCATCCACCTCTCACTCTGGCCCGAA
>NZ_JADUCM010000022.1 GCF_016009175.1 Pseudomonas alkylphenolica | reverse complement strand
CCCCCCCTTTTTTTTTTCCCCCCCCACCCCGCAAACGCCCTGTACCCGCGGGCGGGGGGGCGCGCTTTTGTTAAAAAGATAAGGTTTTTAACCCCCCCGGGGGCGCTCCGCCCCCCATCGCCGGCTAGCGCCAGCTCCCACAGTTTAGCAGTGGGGCCTACAAATCAGGCCGTGGCAGTTGCACAGGATTACATTGAGCGCTGCCCCAGCCACTCATCCAGCGCCGGCCACATACGCTTCTTCGCCGCTGGCCCCGCCACCAGGCTGACATGGCCTCCCGGCAGGATGATCTCCTGCTTGTCGGTTGAACCCACGGCTGCCACCAGCGGTTGGGCACAGGCCGGCGGTACCAGGGTGTCGTGCTCGGCGATGATGTGCAGCAAGGGCACGCGAATCTTTGCCAGATCGACTGCTTGCCCGGCGATGCGCAAGCCACCCTCGAGCAGGCCGTTCTTCCACATCAGTTCCTTGATGATCTGCCGGTAGTATTCGCCGGCCAGCGGCAAGGAATCGCGCCCCCAGCGCATCATCATGCGGTGGTTACGCACATAGGCGTCGTTCCACAGGTTGTCCCACAAGCGCAACTGCCCGGCTATCCGGCCAGCCGGACGCTGCAGGTCAATTGCGTTCATGATCATCCCGGCGGGGATGATGCCGACCCTGTCGACCAGCCGGTCGACTTCGAAATAGCGTTGGTTGGCGATGCCCCGCGACCAGCTCATCTGTGACCAGTCCACCGGCGTGGTGAAGCACACCAGGTTCTTCAGCGGCCCGTCGGCATGCAGCGCGGCGTACAGCGTCGACAGCACACCGCCCATGCAGTAGCCGAGCAGCGTGACCTCATCAACCCCGGCATCTGCCTGTACCCGGCCGATGCAGTCGGGAATGAAGTCGAGCACGTAGTCCTCGATGCGCAACTGCTGCTCGGCCCGGGTCGGCGCGTTCCAGTCCATTACATAAATGTCGTAACCTCGCCCGAGCAGGTGTTCGATCAAGCTGTGGCGTTCGGCCAGGTCAAAGATGTAGGCCTTGTTGGTAGTCGCCATCACCAGCAGCAACGGCACCCGATACACGTCGCTGCAAGTTGCCTGATAGCGGTACAGGCTCAGTGTGCCGCGGCGATGCAGCAGTGTCCTGGGTGTGGTGCCGACCGCAGGACCAGGGGAGCCGAGGTATTCCAGCCCCTTCACGCGGCGCTTGATCATCCGCTCGACTTCAGTGCATAGCCGGCCTGCAAACGTAGGGCTTTGAGCACGACCTGGATGAGTAGAAGCCATCATTCACTCCTCTTGTGCTGCAGACGGGGCTGCCGGTTTACGGGTTCTTTTCACCGGCTTTATCGCCGCTTTCGCGACGTTTGCCGGCGGGCGACGAGTGCGCGTTGGTCGTGGCGCATGCGAAGGTTTGACGCAAGCAGGCGTCAATTGCTCGAGCTTGTCTTCGATACGCTGCACGGCACAGGCAAGCGCATCGACTTCAGTGCGGCTGGGCAGCTCCAGACGCCGCAGGACACTGGCCAAAGAACGCTCCAGTACATGCTGCATACCCAAGGAAACCTTGTTGAACTGGTTGGCCGCCTGGGCGAACTCGGCCGTTTCCATCTTGCGCGAAGCCAGCGAATTGATTTCGCCTTCAATCAGGGTGATGGTTTCACGCCAGATCTGGAATGGATCAAACATCCCCACAGCAGTACTCCTTGGTCAGCGTCAGGTTTCTGGGAAGGTACGGTGAGCGACCCGCTGGTCCAGCCGGGCAACAAGGTGACGGCGCATCAAGGCCAGCGGCAGGCACAAGGGGCGCAGCACCACACGCGTGGTGCTGACCGCCGTGGGCGACACCTGGCGCAACAGCGTGCTGCTCCAGCGCTCGGTGGCGACCCAGGTCATCAGGCCCGATGTCGTCAGCTCGGCGGTGGCCGCACTCAGGCCCGAAGGTCGCGCAACAGGTGAGTCGCTGATCTCCAGTGTGCGGTCCTGTGGCGGTTCTCTGCGAAACGCTGCGGCCAATGATTCACCCATGCGCTGCAGGGCATCGCGGCCAGCGCCGATAACAGCGTCAAAGTTCAGAAAGCCGTGGAACTGGCCGGCGTAGTGCACCAGCTCCACCGCCACCCCCGCGGCACGCAGGCGTGCAGCATAATCCAGGCCATCGGCGCGGATCGGGTCGAAGCCGGCGCTGATGACCACTGCAGGTGGCAGACCACGCAGGTCTTCGCAGCGCCGCGGTGACAGCCAGGGGTCTATCGGGTTGAGCGCCTCAAACGAGGCGGCAACGGTGTGCTTGATCTGCGCCAGCAGGGTGTCGGTGATCATGAATCCCCGGGCATTCTCGACGAAGGAAGGAAACTCCTGCACAAGGTCGGTCGCCGGATACGCCAACACCTGCAGGCACAACGCCGGGCCGTCGTGGCTCACGGCGGCCTGGGCCACGGCGGCGCAGATATTGCCGCCCGCCGAATCACCGCCGATTGCCAGGCGCGCGGTGTCGATCCCCAGCGTTGCGCCGTGCTCGGCGATCCATTGCAGCGCTGCCAGGCAGTCTTCGCGCCCTGCCGCCAGGTCATGCTCCGGGGCCAGCCGATAGCGCACGGCAATGCTGATGCAGTTGGCATTACAGGCCGTGCTGCGGCAGATCGATTCAGCGGTATCCAGGCCGCCGACGACAAACCCGCCGCCATGGAACCAGAGAAATGCCGGCAGCGGTTGATCGCTGTGTTGCGGCGCAAAAATGCGCAGTTCAATGGGCCCACCCGGGCCTTCGATGACCACGTCGGTCACCGTCGCCACCCGCGGCTGCCGGCTCAGAGCCAGTGCCGTCAGGCGCCATACCTCACGCAACTCGCGCAGTGAGTAGCGCTCGACCGGGCGCAGGCGCGTGGCCACATTAAGGATGCGCAGAAACGCACGGGCATCGCGATCGGGGCGCTGTGCACGGCGCACCAGCGGCATGCCGCTCACGTCGCCTCGGCCTTGCTTGGAGCGGTTACGACGTTTCGCTGCGGGTGGCTCGTTTGGCGCGGTCATTCACTGTCCCTCGGCTGAGTACTGCCAACAGCGTATCGACAACCACCGGCGCATCACCCCACTCAGCTGGATGGGGGTGTACCCACCCCACCCCTTTAAGCCGCGACCGTGCGCCCCTGCGGGAGCTGGTCTAGCATTAGCAAACGTATGCGCCAACACCGTTGACGAACGCGTAAACGAGCAGCCGTTATCAAAACGCGAGCCCAGCAAGGACCCATTCATGAACTTCCCCGGTCGCGGGTTTCCCCTGCAGCTGCTCATTGCGTTGGCAATCATGCTCAGCACCCTCGTACTCGGCGGGGTGCTTGCCTATCAGGGCTATCGCGGTATCGAACAAGCGCTGGTAGCCGCCTCCGGCGACTCGGCACACCAGCTGAGCCGCACCATCAACGAGCGAGCTCAACGCTTGATCGACCCGGCGCTCAGTTCAATCCGGCTGATGGCTTATGACCCCATCTCCGAGGCCAGAAATCTACCCGAGCGACTGGAGCGCTTGCCGTTGCTGGTCGCCAGCCTGAACGCCAACAAAATGCTCAGTGCCGTGTATGTCGGCTATCCAAATGGCGAGTTCCTGCTGGTGCGGGTGCTGCGCAACGAATCGGTCAAGCAGCACTTGCAGGCACCGCCTGGTGCGGCATACCTCGTGCAGAGCATCACCGTGAACGAGGCCGGCCAGCACCAGGGTGAATGGCGCTTCTTTGATCCACAACTGGCACTGCTCAAAAGCGAGATAAAAGCCGATTACCGTTTTGATCCACGCACGCGCCCGTGGTTTTCATCCGGTATGGATGGCGCGACGACGGTGCTGACCAAACCCTATGTGTTCTTTACCACCCGTGAAATCGGCCTGACCTTGTCGCAACGCAGTGTCGATGGCGCTGCCGTGCTGGGCATGGATGCCTCGGTCAACGACCTGGGTGGCGAGGTTGAAGACCTGCGCATGACACCCGGCACCGAAATGGCCGTCGTCGACAGCACGGGCAATGTGGTCGTTTATAACGATCTGCAGCGAGTAGTGGTGAAAGATGGCGAATCCCTTCGATTGTCACGCCTCAACGAGCTGGGCGTAGAAAGTCTGGACTGGTTGTTCACCCATCCGGATGACGGTCAGGGACCTCAGCGCTTCCGGGCCGGGGGGCAGGACTGGTATGGCATGCAAGTACCGTTGTCGACCTTTACCCAGCACGATGTGCGGGTGCTGATCGCGGTGCCGGCCAGTGAACTGCTGATGGGGGCACGGCAGGTGCTGCTGGAGCAAGCGCTATGGGCCGGCGCATTGATCGCGCTGTTGCTGCTGGTCGGCTGGTACCTGGCCCGGCGTATTGGCCAGCCATTGCAGGCTCTGACCCAGCAGGTACGCGGGCTGGCCAGTTTCGACTTCGGCCGACCGGTGGGGGTCGAATCGCGCATTACCGAAGTGCGCGAGCTCAGCCAGGTGCTGGGCAGCATGTCGCGCACCATCAACAACTTCCAGGCGATCACCCTTACCCTCAGCCGTGAGACGCATCTGGACAACCTGCTCAGCAGCGTCCTCACCCAGTTGGTGGATGCGACTGCGGTGAGCGGTGGCGCGGTCTACCTGTATGGCGATGATGCCGATACCCTGCGCCTTACGGCGCACTGTCGCGGGGACCAATACCCTGCTGAACTGCACCTGCCCGCCGATAGCGCCAGCGATCTGGACAGCGCCGTGGCCAAGGCACTGAGCAGTGACGCTCACTACCTGGCAGTCGCCTTGAACGACCGCAGCGGGCAACTCCTGGGCCTGCTGGTGTTGCAACCGGGTCCCAACCAGCAACAGGCCGGCGGTGTCCAACAACCGTTTCGCCGGTTTGTTCAGGAGCTTTCCGGCGCTGCGGCGGTGGCCATCGAGACGCGCCAGTTGATCGAGTCGCAGCAACGCCTGCTGGACGCCATCATCAAACTGCTGGCCGATGCCACGGATGCCAAGAGCCCTTACACCGGCGGCCACTGTCAACGGGTGCCACAACTGGCCGAGATGCTCATCGACAAGGTCATTGCTGCGCAAAGCGGCCCTTTTGCCCACTACACCATGAGCGAAATGGAGCGCTACGAATTCAGGATTGCGGCGTGGCTGCATGATTGCGGCAAAGTGACCAGCCCCGAACACGTGGTCGACAAGGCGACCAAACTGGAAACCCTGTACAACCGCATCCACGAGGTGCGCACGCGCTTCGAAGTGCTCTGGCGCGATGCCGAGCTGGATTACTGGAAAGCAATTGCCGCCGGCGGCGATCCGCAGGCGGCGCAAGAAGCGCTCCAGCACCGCCAGGCACAACTGCAGGAAGAGTTCGCATTCATTGCCAATGCCAATATTGGTGGCGAGTTCATGCGTGACGAGGACGTCGAACGCCTTCAGCAGATCGGAGCCCGGCGCTGGTTCCGGCATTTCGACAACCGCCTGGGCCTGTCCCGTGATGAAGCGGAACGCCTGGCGGCGGTGCCGTCGGCGACCTTGCCGGCAGAAGAACGTTTACTCGCCGACCGCATCGATCACCTGGTGCCCTGGGGCGAACGCAAGCCTCCCGTCGACAAGCACGACCCACGCAACCTGTGGGGCTTCGATATGCGCCTGCCGGCGCAGGCCTACAACTTTGGCGAGCTGTACAACCTCGGCATTCGGCGCGGCACCCTGACCGACGAAGAGCGCTTCAAGATCAACGAGCACATCGTGCAGACCATCATCATGCTCAACACCCTGCCGCTGCCGCGCAACCTCAAGCGGGTGCCGGACATTGCCGGCAACCATCACGAGAAAATGGACGGCACCGGCTACCCGCGCCGCTTGCGCAAAGACGACATGAGCATTGCCGAGCGGGTGATCGCGATTGCCGATATCTTCGAGGCACTCAGCGCGGCGGACCGGCCGTACAAACCCGCCAAGACCCTGTCCGAATCCTTGAAGATCCTCAGTGCCATGGCCCGCGACCAGCACATTGATGCCGAACTGTTCCGGGTGTTTCTCGTCAGTGGCGTGTACCGCGAGTACGGCGAGCAGTTTCTGCGTCGCGAACAGCTGGATGATATCGACATCCAGTCCTATCTGGCGGCAGTGGATGAAGTCGTGGGGTTGAGCCGCGATGCGATTTGAACTCCGGCCTTTATCATAACTGTAGGCGCCAGGCTTGCCGGCGAACCAGGCACTGCGGTGCCCCTGATGCACCGCGTCATCGTTTTTCGCGGGCAAGCCACGCGCCTACAACAACGTCAGCAGTCCCCCTACAACCATCAGTTGCAGCGTTAACGCAGCGGCCAGAATGAGCGGTTTCAGCCCTGCCTTGCGCAGGTCGACCAGGCGTGTGCTGAACCCTAATGCCGCCATCGCCGCCGCCAGCAACAGGTCGTCGAAGCTGACCAGTACCTGATGCAGGCGCTGATCCAGTGGCAGCCACGAATTGATCAACATGCAGGCGATAAAGCCCAGTACAAACACCGGTACCTTGACCGACGTTGCGCCATGGCCGTGCTCGGCATTGCGGTTCAACCACAGGCCCAGCCCCAGCAGAAAGGGTGCCAGCAACAATACCCGGATCAGCTTGGCCACCACGGCCGCCTCGGCGGCATGCGGGTCCATGGCCTGCCCGGCAGCAACCACCTGCGCCACTTCATGCAGGGTTGCACCGGTGAAGATGCCAAAGCCGTGGCTGTCGCCGAACAGGCCAGGCATCACCGTGAACAGCCAGGGATAAAGCAGCATGCCCAGCGTACCGAACAGCACCACACAGGCAATCGCAATCGCGACCTGGTCGTTGCGGGCCTTCACCACCCCGGCGCTGGCCAGAATCGCCGCAGCACCACAGATGGCATGGCCGGCACCAATCAGCACGGCGGTGCCGCGTTCCATGCCCAGCACCCGGGTACCGAGCCAGATGGCCAGGCTGATGGTCGAAAGAATCAGCAGCGCGTCGGTGACGAACGCTTGTACACCCAATGCCTGCACCTGCTGCACGGTCAGCCTGAAGCCGTACAGCGCCACACCCAGGCGCAGCACGGGTTGCTTGCACAACTGCACGCCCGCCGCGGCGGCACGATGGACCGTGGTCGGCACCAGGTTGCCGATGGCCAGCCCCAGCAGCATGGCCAGGGTCAAGGTGCCCACGCCACTGCCCTGCAGCACCGGTGACGACGACAGCCACATGGCCAGCGCTGCCAGGGCCAGGCTGCCGGTGACGCCGGTAAGCAGGCCAAGGGGAAGCTGAGTACGACTGAGAACAAGCATAACGACACCTCGTTTGTGGTGACGCTAGCTTGCAATCTCTTATAACCTATATGAAGCTATATATTCTTATTGGTCATATCAGGAAAGCTGATATGCAGTGCCGAATTACCCTCAAACAGCTGGCTACCTTCGTTGCCGTCGCCGACCTTGGCAGCGTCACCCGTGCCAGCAAAGACCTGAGCCTGAGCCAGGCGGCGGCGAGCATGTCGCTGCAAGACCTCGAGCATCAGCTCGGCACGCGGCTGTTCGATCGCCATGGCAAACGCCTGGTGCTCAACGAACACGGGCGACGTTTCTATCCCCACGCCAAGGCCACCCTGGAAGGCGCCCAGGAGGCCGAAACGCTGTTCCAGCAGCAACTCACCTGCCACCTGCGGATCGGTGCCAGCACCACCATCGGTGCCTACCTGCTGCCGGAGCTGCTGGCCAGCTTCCTTGCGGCCGAACCGCAGAGCCGCCTGGAGCTCAAGGTCGAGAACACCGAGCGCATTGTCGAGTCGCTGTGCAACTTCACCATCGATGTCGGCTTTGTCGAAGGCCCGGTGCAGCACCCGGACATCGATGTGCGGCCATGGCGCGAAGACGAGCTGGTACTGATTGCCGCCCCCGGTCACCCGCTGGCCCAGCAGCCCCGGCCTGACGCCCTGGCGCTGGCCAGTGCGCGCTGGATTACCCGTGAACAGGGGTCGGGCACGCGCAACATGCTTGAGCACCTGATCGGCCCGTGGCTGGGCAGCCCGCAGCACTTGCTGGAAGTGTCCAACGGCGAAGCGATCAAGCACTGCGTGATCGCCGGCGCCGGCATTGCCTGTGTGTCACGGGTAATGGTGCGTGGCGAGTTGGCCCTGGGCCAGCTGTGCACCCTGCCCTGCCCCAGCGGCCCGCTCAAGCGCACCCTGTACCGGGTGATCCACAAGGACAAGCAGCCAACCCGCGGTCTGGCGCGCTTTCTCGAGTTCTGTCAGAGCCCGGTGTGATCTTTGCACTGACGGGCAGCGGCGACAAATCGCGATGCCGTAGGCGTTTTCTGTCAGACCGTTCTGAATCATACTTCCGGCGCCGTTGCTCTGTTGTGCCGGGCCCTTCAGGGGCCTAGGCTGCTGTCGTCGTTGGAACATCCAGCGACCAGATTTAGCAGTCTGGATATGACAGAGATCTACGGACACCGCTGTTATGGCGGTTGTGCGTGGGGCACCTTCGGGTGCGCCGGTTCTCTGTCACCGGTCTGCTAACCCACGCACAGCTGCCACCTTCGTTTAGCAGCGAGGGATGGTGGAATCACCGACAGAGGTTGACCATGAAGAAGCTTGTTCCGGATCCCCCCGCTTTCGATCTTTCCAGTGCCACCACCGCCAGCACCCCGTTCGGCACCAACCACATGTTCACGGTCCGCGCGGGCATCTGCGCCGAAGAAGCCTTGCTGCACGCCTGCCAGTTGCTCCGCTATGCAGAGGCCACAGTGAGCGATGCCGTCGATCACCTCACCCTCAACGATCGCTCACTTGTCTCCAGCGCCGGTCAGCACATCGAGACCGCACGTGCGCTGATCGACGCCGTGCTCGATGGTGTTGGCGTGAAGCGCATCTTCACCCCTCACTAGCTCACGGCTCAGGTGGCAAAACACCCTCCCCTGTAGGAGCTGGCTTGCCGGCGATGGCTGCACACCAGCCCCCAGCGCCGGATGCATTGCGAGCCCTTCGTGCTCGATCGCTGGCAAGCCAGCTCCTACAGGTTCCGCGTAGGCAGGACCAACCGCTCAAGGCAACTTCAACTCCTCCATGCTGATCTCACGCATGCGAAACTTCTGCACTTTGCCGGTTACCGTCATCGGGAACTGGTCGACGAAGCGCATGTAGCGCGGCACTTTGAAATGCGCGATACGGGCCTTGGCCCAGTCGCGCAACTGCTCCTCGCTGGTGCCTTCGCCCGGGTGCAGGCGAATCCAGGCGACGATCTCTTCGCCATAGCGCGCACACGGAATGCCGATGACCTGCACGTCGGCCACCGCAGGATGGGTAAGGAAGAACTCTTCCAGCTCGCGCGGATACACGTTCTCGCCACCGCGGATGATCATGTCCTTGCTGCGACCGACGATCCGCACGTAACCGTGCTCGTCCATGCACGCCAGGTCTCCGGTGTGCATCCACCCTTCTGCATCAATGCTTTCGGCGCTGGCTGCCGGGTTGTTCCAGTAGCCGAGCATCACGCTGTAGCCACGGGTACACAGCTCGCCAATTTCACCGCGCGGCAGACAATTGCCGGCGGCGTCGATGATCTTGCTCTGCAGGTGCGGCTGGGTGCGGCCCACGGTGGTAACGCGCAGTTCAAGGTTGTCATCCGGCCCGGTCTGCAACGACACCGGGCTGGTCTCGGTCATGCCGTAGGCAATCTGCACTTCACTCATGTGCATCTCGTCGATCACCCTGCGCATCACTTCGATCGGGCAGTTGGCGCCGGCCATGATGCCGGTGCGCAGGCTGGAAAGATCGAAGCTGTCGCGTTGCGGATGATCCAGCTGGGCAATGAACATGGTCGGCACCCCATACAAGGCGGTGGCCTTTTCTTCAGCCACCGCACACAGGGTGGCCAAGGGGTCGAAGGCGTCCCCCGGGTAAATCAGGGTGGAACCGTGTGTCAGGCAGCCCAGGTTGGCCATGACCATGCCGAAGCAGTGGTAAAGCGGCACGGGCACCACCAGGCGATCATGCTCGGTCAGGCCCAGGCTTTCGCCCACCAGGTAGCCGTTGTTGAGGATGTTGTAATGACTGAGGGTCGCGCCTTTGGGACAGCCGGTGGTGCCGGAGGTGTACTGGATGTTGATCGGCTGGTCACAACGCAGGCCGGCCTGACGCACTGCCAGCGCCGCCTGGCTGACTTCCCCGGCCCGGGCCTGCAGCGCATGCCAGGCCAGAAAGCCTGGCGGTGGCGCTGCGGCAAGGCTCACCACGCCACGCAATTCAGGCAGGCGTTCGCACGCCAGCTCGCCCGGCCGGCTGCTGGCCAGGCCAGGCGCCAGTTCGAGCAGCATGGCGTGGTAGTCACTCGTTTTGAAAGCGTCGGCACAGATGACCCAACGGCAACCGGACTGGCTCAGCGCGTACTCCAGTTCGTTGCTGCGGTACGCCGGGTTGATGTTGACCAGGATCACGCCAATCTTGGCGCTGGCGAACTGGGTGATGCACCACTGGGCGCAGTTGGGCGCCCAGATACCCAGGCGGTCACCGCGTTCAAGCCCCAGGGCCATCAACGCGCGCGCCTGGCGTTCGACCGCCTCGGCCAGGGTCTGCCAGGTGTAGCGCAGCCCCTGATGCCGGACCACCAGCGCTTCGCGCTCGGCAAAGCGCGAAACGGTGAGGTCGAAGGCGTCGCCGATGCACTGGGTGAGCAGCGGCGTGTCGTGCCACCCTTGGGTGTAGCTCAGCGTATTCATGGCGTTCTCTTGTTCTTGTTGTAACGGTATTCAACGCGTGCCTAGCGGATAAACACCTGGGTCGTGCTGATCGACATGTCGCCACCTGGCAGCTTGATGTTCTTGACCTTCTCCAGGCTTTGCGGATCGAACACCGCAATGTCGTTGAAGGTACCGGCCAGGTAGAGCTTGCTGCCCGACTTGTTGAAGGCCACGCAGTAGTAAGTGTGCTCAAGGTTGGCCGCCTTGATCAGTTTGCGCTCCTTGATGTCGTAGCGGGCCAGGCGGTTGAGTACGCCGTACATCTGGTTCGAGTCCTTGGGCGAGCGCAGGCCGGTGAAGTACAGCTCGGTCAGCGTGGCGAACTCCTGATGGCTGGTTTTGCCGGTCTTGAGGTCGATGCTCAGGTAGCCGTACATCGGCTCGGCCGTGGCCGGGTCCTGTTTGTCGTCGGTAAAGCGCGACACGGTGTAGAGCATCGAGAAGTCATGCTGCGCGGTCTGGTGCGGCCAGAAGTACAGCACGTCCGGGGCGCTGAAGCCCGGGCGTTTCCAGTTGCGCAGCGGCAGTGCGACTTCGTACTTGCCGGTATTCACATCCATCTTGTAGATGTCGGGCCCGGCGACGAACAGGCTGCCGTCGTCCGCTGCACGCATCAGGTACACCTGGCGCGGCATGGGGAAGCTGCGCACCGGCTTGGCAGCCAGGCCATCGGCGGCGCGAAACACTTCCAGGCGCGGTGGCTTGACCACGTAGTGGTCGTTCAGCTGCTGGGTCGGGTTGACCGTGGCGTACACCTCTTTGCCGTCCGGGCTGATGGCGAACGAGAACATGGAACGCCCCAGCTCGCCCGGCACGTTCGACAGGTTGGCGTGGAACACCGACTTGCAGGTGTCCAGGTCAATCCCGTACAGGTCGCCAAAATGGTTGTTGAGTACATACGCGGTGCGGTTGTCCGGCGCCATCATGGCGGTGCCGGGGCCAAACGCATCGGGCAGCTTGCAGCTCTTGTAGACCTCGTCACCGGCCAGGTCGATGACGTGCAGGTTGTTCGGGTAGTTGGTGACGATCATGTACTCATGACCAGCCTTCAGTGCGGTCTCACTGCTGTTGGCGGCCCAGGCGCCCAGGCTGCTGGCACTGGTGGCGACGGTCAGCGCCAGTGTTGCGAAAACTCCAGCTTTCATGCGGTTTCCCCTTCTTGTTCTTGTCGGCCGGTCACTTGTCTTTTGGAAACACGGTGCCGAGGTTGCGCCAGTCTTCCTGGGAGTTGGTGGCCTGGGCGTTCCAGTCCTGGTAGGTGCTCATCATGTCCGGCACCTGCGCCGGCCACCAGCAAGGGTCCGAGCAGCCATAAAGGTCCGCTTCCATCGGCTGGCAGAGCGAGCTGACGCCCCCGAAGGCATCCACTTCCCAGCCCGGGTCGGTGGTGGCGGTGCAACCGGCAACGGCGCTCATCGCGACCACTTCTTCGACACGGTCCTGGGCCACGGCCTGTTCGAGGATCTGGGCTTTGTTGTTCAGCGGCTTGAGGTGTTTCATATCAATGCGCCTTCCGCGGAGTGATGTACTGGCTGATGAAGGCCGGATTGGCGGCCATGATGCGGCTGTAGACTTCGATGCCGAAGTCGACCCAGTCGCGCATCAACTCACAGTAGTGATAGGTCGGGTGGGTCGGGTCGCCGTAGCGGGCATAGCTCTCGTGATAGCAACCACCCGAGCACAGGTTACGGATACGACAGCTGTCACAACCGGTACCGCTGCGGTCCAGGCGCTGGGACAGGAAGTCGTTCAGCTCCACCTGTTTCACGCCGCTGTGGACGTTGCCGAAAGTCGGCAGGCTGGACCCGGTGAAGCGGTGGCACAGGTTCAGCTCACCCTTGTGATCGACCGCCAGCATCTTCAAGCCGGCACCGCACGGCAGGGCCTTTTTATGCCCCTCGTGGATGTCGGTAATCAGCTGGTGCAGGTTGGAAAAGCCGATATTGCGGTGTTCCAGTGCCGCCTCCAGGTAGCGTCGGCCCAAGGCCTTCATGTTGGCAAAGACCTCCACCAGCTCGTCGGCACTGAGGTTGAAGTCGGCCATGTCGCCCGAGGTGACCGGGGCAAAGCCCACTTCGGCGAACCCCAGCTCGTTGAACAGGTGGTTCCAGATGGTTTCGACATCGGTGATGCCGCGGGTCAGGGTCACCCGCGCGCCAACAGGGCGACTGTTGTAGCGCGACAGGAGCATTTCGGCCTTGCGCCGCACCACGTCATAGGTGCCCTGCCCGCCAACCGTGATGCGGTTGCGGTCGTGCACGGTCTTGGGGCCGTCGATGCTCACCGACAAGCCGAAGCGATGGGCATTGAGCCAGTCGACGATCTCCTCGGTAAGCAACGTGGCGTTGGTGGTCATGACGAACTCGACCTGCTTGCCGGCCTCGGCAAAGCGCCGCTCGCAGTAGGCCACCATGTGCTCGATCAACGGCCGGTTGGACAGTGGCTCGCCGCCGAAGAACACCACGGTGTAGCGGGTTTCTTCCGGTGACTCCTTGAGCAGCATTTCCACCGACGACTCGGCAGTGGCGGTGCTCATCTTCTTGCCGGCCGACGGCTTGTCCAGGTCTTCCTTGTAGCAGTAGCTGCAGCTCAGGTTGCAGCCGGTATTGACGTTGAGTACCACGGTGTTGAGGGCCGTGCGTTCGACGCGTTTGACGCCGATTTCCGGGGTCAGCGGCGAGCCGTCACTGACCACTTCCAGGGCCATCAGCTCGTGCAGGGTGTCGATGATGTCCTGGCCGGCAAAACGCGACGCAAGACGCTGCAGCAACTCGTCGGACGAGCAGCCCTGCTCACGCAAGGTGTCGATGATCCCGCCGGTTACTGCGTCTGTGGCAAACAGCGAACTGCTGGGGATATGGAACAGCATGCGGTCGGCATCCACCTGCACTTCATGCAGGTTACGCTCGACCAGATTCAATTGTGCGCCCATGGCGACCTCCCGAAGTGCATCCGAACAACGTTGGCAACCGGGCGCCGCAGCGCCCGCTCGGTTCATGGCCGCTTATGGCAGCGGTGGGTTGTTCCAGCGCTGGACGGTGACGATCAGGTGGCCTTCGCCCTGTTGCCCGCCGTCTTCCAGTTTGGCGATCACCTTCAGGTTGCCCGCGTTGTTGGTCATCATCCGGCGCTCGGGGTTGGGACCTGCGCCACCGGGTACGAAGATGCCGTTGTCCTGCATCTGCCCGGCGAACTTGACGTCCTCGTCTTCTTTGGCACGTTCGTTGTAGGGCTCTACCGACCACTGTGCGGGCAGATAGCCGATACGCAGCGGCTCACCCTTGGCATCTTTGCCCCAGGCCTCGGCCTCGAAGCGGCCCTGCACTTTCGGTGTGCTGCCGCCGTTCTCGCCGATACGGGCAATGGAGAAGGCCGGCACCACTTTGACTTCCTCGACTTTGTCGTAGACCGTCAGGTTCACGCCTTTCAATGCGCCCTGGCTGACCTCGCGCACACCCGGCGCGGCATCGGCGGCGGCTCGCGCCTTGACCCGCACCTCGTTGGCGCTCGACGCCAGTACCTGGGTAACCTCGATACCTGCACCGAGGTCCGGCTTACCCGTCAGGCCGCTGCCGACCAGGGTCAGTTCTGCTTCGCTGCCGGCCTTTATGAAGGACGGCTGCACGGCCAGCAGACGGGCCTTGCCCTCCTTCGCCGCGGTGAAATCCAGGCCACGTTCGTCATGGTCTGCCTCGAACATGCGCCCTTTCATCTCACCGTCGAGTGCAGCAAACACCTGGCGCATCGTGGTGTCGCCGACCTTGACGTTGCCCCGCCATTCGTAGCCGTTGTAGAGGATCGCCGAGCCGCTGCCCTGGAACGGCGTGCCGTCGGCGTAGCTGCCCTTGATGTCGACCTTGAAACCGTCGCCCTCGGCGCTGCCTACGGTCATCACGCCGCGCACATCGCCCTTGGTCAGCATGTGCCCGCTGAAGCTCCACTGCCCTGCCAGCACCTCGGCTTTGGGTCGCGCCTTTTGCCAGTCGGCCCAGGCCGGGGTCTCCAGTGCAAAGCGCTTGGCCAGCTCCGGCACCATCTCGTTCAGGGCAATCGGCAGCCAGTCGCGGTCGCGCGACTGGGCCTGGTATTCCAGCGAGGGCCATTGGCCAAGGTGGAAGTTGACCAGGTGCTCCCACTCTTTGGCCGGACGACGCTGCAGCGCAACCCGTGCCCCCGAGTGGCAGCGGCCGCAGGTCTCGCTGAGCTTGGCATCGAAATGCTCGACGGTATTGAGCCGGCGTTCCATGGCGTAGCGCACGCCTTCTGTTTCGCTGGGCGCCAGGCCTTGCCGGTCGGCGAGGTACTTGACCAGGGTGCGACGGTCATCATCGCTGATTTTCAGGCCATGCATGGTCTGCATGCGGCCGATACTCATCAGCCAGCCTTCCGGTGTTTTGCGCTGGTGGCTGATGCGGCTGTAGGTGTCGTTGCCTTCCGGCAGGTGACAACCCATGCATTTGTTCTGCAGCACACTGGGGCCGGTTTCAGCGGCCTGGGCCTGGGTGCACAGCAAGGAAGCGGCGGCGATCAATGCCAGGCTGCTGGTATGTCGCCGGAGTCGAGTCATTCTCAAGGTCAGACCTCCACGGTGTTGTTCTTATCGTTCTTGCACGCTGGGTGCCGTAGGTGCTTCTGCACAGGACCAATACAGGAACTGTGCCAATCTATGCAAAGTCTTTATTTTCAATAAGTTAAGCAACTCTTGATGATGTAAGCATGGGGCCGGCATTCATACCCGGCGTCTAAATTTGCGACAGACCGTTGCACCTTGAGACAACGCCTTTGCTTACTCTCAGCTTAGGCCAGCGAGACGATGTACCACCGGTGTCTCATGCCGTCTCAAAGTGCTACAACCCGGCCTGGAGCAATGTGCTGTTCTGTTAAGAATTTTCTGTTCTATATCAACGCGTTAAGCGTTTTTAACGACCTTGGCATGGTGGTTGCGAAAGTGCCCTGCACATCCAACGACAAGAGGCGTCGCCCCCATGCTTTCGACACTGCCCATCCTCCCCCGTACCCAGGCTTTTCTCGAGCGCAAACTGAAGATGCGCATCGGCGCCGACTGGCAGGATGCAAAGAGCGGCAACACCATGAGCTTTCGCAACCCGGCCACCGGCGAGGTGCTGGGTGAAGTGCCCTGTGCCGACAGTGATGACGTCGACCGTGCCGTCCAGGCCGCCCGCGCTGCCTTTGATGACTCGGCCTGGAGCCGCATGCGTCCACGGGAGCGGCAGAACCTGCTGTGGCGCCTGGCTGACCTGATGGAGCGCGACGCGCAAGAGCTCGCCGAGCTTGAATGCCTGAACAACGGTAAAAGCGCCGCTGTGGCCAAGGTCATGGACGTGCAACTGGCCATCGACTTTCTGCGTTACATGGCCGGCTGGGCGACCAAGATTGAAGGCACGACCGTGGAGCCTTCACTGCCATTGATGCCCAACGACCAGTTCCACGGTTTCATCCGTCGCGAAGCGATCGGTGTGGTCGGCGCAATCGTCGCCTGGAACTTCCCGCTGCTGCTGGCGTGCTGGAAACTCGGCCCGGCCCTGGCCACCGGTTGCACCGTGGTGCTCAAGCCTGCGGACGAAACCCCGCTGACGGCACTGAAACTGGCCGAACTGGTGCAGGAAGCCGGTTACCCGGACGGTGTCTTCAACGTAATTACCGGCACCGGCCTGGTCGCTGGTGCCGCCCTGACCCGCCACCCGGGCGTGGACAAGCTGACCTTTACCGGCTCCACCGAAGTCGGCAAACAGATCGGCAAGGCGGCGATGGAGAACATGACCCGCGTGACCCTGGAGCTGGGCGGCAAGTCGCCGACCATCGTCATGCCCGACGCCAACTTGCAGGAGGCTGCTGCCGGCGCTGCCACGGCGATCTTCTTCAACCAGGGCCAGGTGTGCTGCGCCGGGTCGCGCCTGTATGTGCACCGCAAGCATTTTGACAACGTGGTGGCCGACATTGCCGGCATTGCCAACGGCATGACCCTGGGCAATGGTCTCGACCCGAAGGTGCAGATGGGCCCGTTGATCTCGGCCAAACAGCAGGACCGGGTGACCGGCTACATCAACCTCGGGCGCGAGCTGGGGGCGACCATCGCCTGTGGTGGCGAAGGTTTTGGCCCGGGTTATTTCGTCAAACCCACGGTGATCGTCGATGTTGACCAGCGTCATCGCCTGGTTCAGGAAGAGATTTTCGGCCCGGTGCTGGTGGCCATGCCTTTTGATGACCTTGATGAAGTCGTGGGCCTGGCGAACGACAACCCGTACGGCCTTGGTGCGAGCATCTGGTCCAACGACCTGGCGGCAGTGCACCGCATGATTCCGCGGATCAAGTCCGGTTCGGTGTGGGTCAACTGCCACAGCGCCCTCGACCCGGTGCTGCCGTTTGGTGGCTACAAACTTTCGGGGGTTGGCCGGGAAATGGGCGCGGCGGCAATCGAGCACTATACCGAGCTGAAATCGGTATTGATCAAGCTCTAACGCCTACCAACGTCGCGGGCAAGCCTCGCTCCTACAGGATGGTGGTGTAAATCCGTAGGAGCCAGGCTTGCCGGCGAACCAGGCGCTGCGGTGTGCCTGTTGCATCGCGTTATCGTTCTTCGCGGGCAAGCCCCGATCCTACAGGATGGTGGTGTAAATCCGTAGGAGCCAGGCTTGCCGGCGAACCAGGCGCTGCGGTGTGTCTGTTGCACCGCGTTATCGTTCTTCGCGGGCAAGCGCCGCTCCTACAGGTCGCGATAGCCCTGGGTGGCAAGCCAGGCGCGCAGCATGGACTGCTGCGCGACCGGTCGGTTGCTCAGCAACGCTTCAAGCGGCTGCCCGGCCTGCAGGCCATGCACCAGCGGCGCCAGCTCCACGCCCTGTACGTGCCAGATGCCCAACGGCTGGTCCGGGCCGACTACCACCTCGGCTTCATCAATCAGCCCGTCGCGAATCACCGGACGGCGGTCGACGTGCAACTGACGGAAATCAGCCGCCGCATGAATCGGCTGGTCATCCGGCCAGCTGCGGCGCGGCGCCCAAAATGGCAGGTCGATGCCGCGTTGCTCCTGTACATAGAAGTCCCGACCAATCCGCGCAAAGCGCAAAAACAATTGCTCGATGCGCTCCTGGTGGAAGCGCTTGGCCAATGCCGCACGCTGCGGATGACGCAGCAAGGTGTTGATCACCGCCGGCGCCTGCAACGCCGACGACAAGGACTGGAAGATGCCATTACCGGATAAGGGATCCACCGCCATTGCAGCATCACCTACCCGCAGCCAGGTATCACCGACACAGTCCCCTGCCAGAATCGCCGTGCTGCTGCGCGCATGCAATTCAGCCAATACCCCGACATGCTCACCGAACAATTCGCAGGCCAATGCCGACTGCTGCCGGCGCTGCGCGCAATACGCGGGGAGCTGCGCACGTGGTGGCAGGCTGGCGGCGCTGCTGTCGAGGGTGATCTGCCAGTAGCAACGGCCATCGGCCAGGCGCGCCATCCACGCCCAGCCATCGTCGAGGCTTTCCACGGCCGACAACGGTACACCCGCATCCCCCTGCCAGAGGTTGAGCAGGCTGACACTTTCCGGACCGCGCAAACGGTTGGCCGTCAGCGGTGCCTGGCGGCCACGGGCCTCGACCAGGAAGTCGGCCTGCAGTACCTGCCCGCTGTCCAGTACCACACGGTGCCCGTGCGTATCACTGTCAACGTCGCGAACGCGGCCTTCGATCACCGTCACACCGGCTTGGTGCAAGTCTTCCCGCAGCGCCCGGTCAAACAGCTGCCGGTCGAGCAGATATTCCTGATTGAGTTGCTGACGGGTGCCGTTCCAGTCCACCCGCCGCCGTGCCGGAACTGCCGCCTGCTCCAGCGCCCGGCTCCGCCCGGCATGGCGCATGCCTTCAAGCACGCGCGGCGACACCCCTTCCCCCGCCGAAAAACGCCGCCACTCTGACACTACCTCAACGGTATAGCCGAGGCGTCGCAAGCCCATGGCGGTCGCGCCCCCGGCGGGGCCTGCGCCAAGAATGACGATACGTGGTTCAGCCATGCACACCTCTGCGGCGCTCAGGGCCGGTAAACGCCGCCTGTTCGCGCAGGTAAGCGAGGAGTTGTTCGCGACTGGCCCCGGGATGCTCGCGCCAATAGGCGCAGAGTTGGCCGCTGAAGGCGGCACAGGCAAGGCTGGCACCGGCGGGCCCATCGCGTTCACCCACGGCAGCACCGAAATCTGCCTGGGCCGTGTCCAGCCATGACCACTGCCCTTCACGCAAACGGGCATCACCGGTAATGCGCAGCACGCCCGGGTAGCTGGCCGGGTACACCGGCGCGCCGCGTGCCGGGCTCGACGCACACAGCAGCACGCCAGCTTCCTGTGCCTCGGCGCAGGCCTGGCGCAGCACCGGTCGATCCTGCGCCAGGCCCAGGCTCAGGTTGACCAGGGTCACGCCCTGCTCCACCAGCCACAGCAACGCTGCGCTGACCTGCAACACCGAGGTAGCGCCCCGGCTGTCGAACACCTGGGCCATGCTGACCGCGACGCCGTCGGTTTGCTTCAACAGCCGCGCCAGCACGGCACTGCCGTGGCCCAGGGTATCGGCCTGCAGTTCACCTTCACACAGCATGCCCTGTTCCAGCCAGAAACGCCGACCACCTGCCAGGTGCCCGGCCTGCTGCGCCGTACAGCCCGAATCGATCACCCCCACGTGCAGATCATTCGCCATGACGCAACGACTCCTGCCACACCGCTTGCAGGCGGCCGTTTTCAAGGTGCAGGTGCAGGTCGGCATCCGCCAGGGTGCTGGTGCGGTGGCTGATGAGGATGCGTGTGCGCCCGGCGAACAGCTGGTCGATGGCGGCGATCACTTCGCGCTCGGTGGCTTCGTCCACCGCCGAGGTGGCTTCGTCCAGCACCAGCAGGCGCGGGTCCTGAAGCAAGGCCCGGGCAATGGCAATGCGTTGCTTCTGCCCGCCCGACAATTGCTGGCCGCGCTCGCCCAGCTGGCCGTCCAGGCCCAACGGCAAGGCGTCGACCAAGCCCTCCAGACGGGTCAGGCGCACCACCCGTTCGAGGTCTTCGCGGCTGGCCTCGGGCACGCTGTAGGCGAGGTTCTGCGCCAGGGTACCGCGAAACAACACGATGTCCTGGCTGACCACGGCGATTTGCTTGCGCAACGCCAGCAGATCCAGCTCACGCAGGTCGGTGCCGTCGAGCAGGATGCGCCCCTGGTCCGGATCATAAAAGCGCTGCAGCAAGTCGATCAGCGTCGACTTGCCGACGCCCGAGGCCCCACTGATGGCGACCTTGATCCCGGCCGGTATGCAGATGTCGACACCACCAAGCACCGTGCCCAGGCGCTGTTCATGGGCAAAATGCACCGACTCCAGGCGCAACTCGCCGGGCCCGACAGGCATCGGCGCAGGCGCTGCGGCCTGGTGTACACCGACAGGCTCCTGCTTGAGCTCCATTACCCGCCCGAGGCTCACGGCCATGCGCTGCACCGCCACATACAGGCCCAGCAGGCTCTGCACCGGCCCGACGGCCATACCCAGGTAGGTGGAAAAGGCGATCAACGCACCCAGTTGCCAGGTGCCCTGAATCACCCAGTAACCGCCGACCAGAAACGCACAGGCGCGACACAGCGAGGTCAGCGTGCCCGGCACCGCCTGGGTGAAAAACTCGGTGACCTGCACCCGCAGCAACTGGCCCATGTAACCCTGCCCCAGGCGCTCCAGGCGTTCGGATTCGCGGCGTTGCTGCCCGGCCGCCTGGATGAACTTCATCGCCGGCAGCGTCTCGACCATGAACGACGAGACATCGGCAGAGCGCTCGCGCAGGCTGCGCACTTCACGCTCGACCTTGCGCCGCATCCAGCGCAGCCACAGCACTTCGATGGGAATCAGCAGCGCCAGCAACAACGACAGTTGCCACGACAGCATCAGCATCAGGGTCACTGCGCCAATCAGGCCGATCACGCTGGACACCGCCGCGAACAACGAGTCCACGGCAAAGCGCTGAATCTCGGCAACGTCACCGTCCAGGCGCGAAAGGATGTCGCCGATACGCTTGCGCCCATAGAACGCGGGCGACAGCTGTTGCAGATGGCGATACAGGTCGTCGCGCAGGGCAAACAGAATGCGCCCGGACAGCCGCGTATGCAGGTAGCGGTTGACGCCCGACAGCAACATGCCGGCGATACCCACGGCGATCATGATCGCTGCCATGTGCCACAAAACCTGAAAGTCTTTGGCCAGCAGGCCCTGGTCGATCAGGGTCTTGACCAGCCAGGGTTGCACCAGCACCAGCAAAGAAGCGGCGAAAGACAGCCCCAGCAACACGCCAACCGCGCGCCAGTGCGGGCGCACAAAACTGTACAGCCAGGCCAGCGCGCGACGCATCAGCTCCGGGTCGGATGAGTTGACCAGCCTGAGGAAAATACCACCCATCACCGGCCCCTTATTCGCGCAGCTGCTTGAGTTTTCGGTACAAGGTGGCGCGGCTGATGCCCAAGGCGTCCGCCGCGGCCGAGACGTTGCCCTGGTGACGAGCCAGCGCGCCGCGGATCAGTTCCACTTCGTTTTCGCGAATGCTGCCGCTTTGCTGCGCGCTGCCGTTGAGCTCATCGAGCAGGCAATCGGTCAGGTGTTCCAGACTCAACTGCTGTTCGTCCGGCTCGCGCATGGCCAGCGCCGAGCGCAGCACCATTTCCAGCTGGCGGATGTTGCCGGGCCAGTCGAAGTTGCCCAGCAGCTCGCGCAGGCCTTTGTCGAGGCTGACACCTTCGGCGCCGAACTTGCCCAGCAGGCTGTCGATCACCTCGTTGAGGTCGTCACGGTCACGCAAGGCCGGCAGCTGCAGGCTGACACCATTGATGCGGTAATAGAGGTCTTCACGGAAATGCTGGTCGAGGACCAGGCGCTTGAGGTCGCGGTGTGTTGCGCAGATCACCGCGACATCAATGGCTTGTTCCTCGCCGCCCCCCCGCGGCGCGACCCGGCGCTCTTGCAGCACCCGGAGCAAACGCGCCTGCAGGGCCAGCGGCATGTCGCCGATTTCGTCGAGGAACAGGGTGCCGCCATGGGCCTGGGCGAGGCGCCCGACCATGCCGCCACGGCGTGAACCGGTGAACGCCCCTTCGCGATAGCCAAACAGTTCCGATTCGATCAACCCTTCCGGGATGGCCGCGCAGTTGACCGCAACAAAGGGTTTGTCTGCACGCGCGCTGGCCTGATGCAGCGCGCGGGCGACGACTTCCTTGCCGGTGCCCGTCTCGCCGAGCAGCAGCACCGGCAGATCATTGTTCAAGCCACGCTGGGCCATGCGCAGGGCGCGGGCCAGGCGCGCATCACTGCCTGCCAGGGCGTCGATCTGCGCAGGTTTTGGCGCCGGCAATGCCTTGCCGGCTGGCTGTGAAGCCCCCATGTTGGCACGCCGCGGAAGGTGCACGGCGCGGAAGAAAAATTCACCCTTGGCAGTCTGCACGCTGCTGACCCGGTCGGTCCACAAGCGGGTGAGGAAGGTTGCCGTGCGCTCGCCCATCAACTCGCTGCACCGCCGGCCTATCAACGCCGGACGCAACAGATGGAGCAGTTCGCAGGCGCGGTCGTTGGCCGCCAGCACCTCGCCATCAAGGCTCAGGGCCAACAGGCCGTGCCAGGCACTGCCGAGAAATTGTGGACGGCTATGGAAAGCCAGCACCAGTTGTTCGGGGTAGCACAAGCCGAACAGGCGGCTTTCGATGTTGCTGGCCGCCAGAATCAGCGTTGCCAGGTTGTCTTGTGGCTGGGCCATGACGCCTTCGCGGGTCAGGTCAAGCACGCCGATCACGTGCCCCTGAGGGTCGCGCAATGGCACCGAGGTGCAGGAAAACGGACTGAGCCGATCGAGGTAATGCTCACCGCAGTTGATCAGGGTTGGCCGCCCTTCCACGACGGCGGTACCGATGGCGTTGGTACCACGGCTCGACTCGCTCCAGCAGCTGCCCGGATGCAAATCGCGCAATCCCACCTGGTTGAGCTCGGCGGTCTGGCCGCCAATCGCAAGGATGTTGGCCTGGGCATCGCCGAGGATGATCATCGCGCTGTTGCCATGGCGATTGACCAGGTATTCCATTTCAGGGGTAGCGGCGTCGATCAGCAGCCGGTTGCCGTCGAGCAATGCCTGCAGGCGGTGGCGTGCATCCAGCTCGACCTGCTCGTCTTGCAGGCAGTTGAGGCCGTATTCCAGGCTGCGCCGCCAGGAGGCGTCGATTTCGTCACGCAGCATGCCCTGGGGCAAGGCGCCCTCGCTGATCAATTTCAGGCGAACCATTCGCGAGGCGTGCACGGGGTCGGTCGTATTTGTTATTGGTATGTGTCGCGGCATGTCTCACTCCAGCGTGCTTTCTCCAGCGCTCTGCTTTTAAAAGCAAATGTCGACTTCTCACTGCTGATGCGATTGCTCCATCACCGCTGACTTTACTCTAAATTCCTCCGCTTCCACACTGCACCATTACCTGTCGCCGTGTCGGTGCAGGCCAAGCCCCGACACGGCGATCTTTCTGCTTGCCTGGGCGATTGAATCAGATGGCCGGTTTGGCCTCAGGAAACTGCCAGCTGCCGTCCAGCACCTGGGCACGCGGTTTGTACAGCCGGGCCATGTAGTTCCAGCCCGGTGTAATCGGCAGGCAGTTGCTGGTGCCGCTGTCACAGCCCCCAAACTGCACGACGATACTGCCATCGCTTTCGCGCTTGGCGGTTAGGTTGTTGAGGGTGTAGCGATTGAGCGGGTTCGGTTCGAAATAACCGGCGGCGTTGTACACGCTGATCGACCAGAACGCATCCACCGGCACATCCTTGACGGTCAGCTGGTAGCGGATAACGCCATCATTCCGGGCGGGCGATACATTGAGGTAGAACGCATCCCGTTCCTGGTTGCCGCCCCAGGCCGAGGCGCTGCCGATAAAGTGCCGTACCGGGTCGACTTGCGCCGGTGTGCCGAACATCCTGCGCGAATCCGGCACCGTTGCCGCCAGCAACAGCAGCGAATTGCGTACGGCATCGAGGCTGGCAGTGTCCCATTGCGGTACCTCGAAACGCCCCGGCCCACCTGCTTGCTCTACCTTGATCCGGTCTTGGAGGGCATGGCCGATTTGCATGTCGCTGGCGGATTGCGGGTCGACCAGGGTACGCACGCCCAGCAGCACATAGCGCGTGCCGACCGATTCTCGGCTGAACTGATAGTGGCCAGGCGCGTAGGCCACCCCTTGGGTGTACTGGTCTTCGTTGATGGCCATCAGCGAGAAATACCGCTGGCCGGCATCCGGCAGAGTCACGGTCACCGGCCCGGCATCCAGGTCGAACACTGCTGATGAGTACAGCGTGTCGCGGTTCGGACGGATGACTACCTGGGTGGTGACCGGTACCAGTTCGCGGTTGTGCACGAAGTTGCCAAAGCCGCCCCGGGCAACGACCCGGCTGAAGAACTTGTGTGATTCGGCGCGGACAAAGTTATCCGCGGTTACCCGGGTGCCGCTGACTGCAGGCTCTGCGGCCAGGCACACGGGAGCGATCAGGCTGAGCATAAGCAGGTAAGTGCGTAACGAATGCATGGTTGCCTCCTTTGACTGGTGATGGGTCAGTCGATGCGTTGAACCTTCGGTGCTTGCCAGCGACCGTCGAGGGCCTCAGGCTTGGGCCAGTACAGGCGGCCGGCCAGATAGAAAGGCCCATCCGGTGCGGGCAACCAGTTGGCCACAAGCGCCCTGTCAGGTTGCTCATGCTGGATGTACAGGGTCACTCCGCCGTCGGCATCCCGCTTGAGGTCGCCCAGCATCGGCGAGTTGATCAGGTAGCGGTTCAACGGGTTGGCCACCAGCAGGCGCTTGGCGTCGTACAGGGTCAGCGACCAGAACGCATTGACCGGCGGCAGCTGACCAGGGGCAAAGCGCAGGGTGTACCGGTGCTGCGAGGCATCGAGCTTGTGCCCCTGGGCATCCAGGTAAAACGGCGGGTACAGCGTTTCTTCACGGTCGTTGCCATACAGGCCGGTGACCGTCGCACGCATGCGGTACAGGTAGTTGTTGGCCAGGTACTCACGGCTGCCCAGAAAGCGCGACGTCGACACCTCGCCGCGCGCCACCTGCTGGCCCAGCGCGTCGAAGTCCTTCCAGGCGTCGGCGATGCCCGCGTGGATCGCTGCACGGATGTCCTCAGGCCAGGCCTGCTCCTCAAAGGTCAGGCCAGGGCCGATGCCCAAGGCCGCAAAGGTCTGCATCAACGCCTGTTCCGAGGGATGGATCGGCGACAGCCCGAGGACAAAGTTCAACTGATTGAAGAACGCCAGGTCAGTGCGCTCGGCCTCTGCGCTGAGCGGCACGGGAAAGTTCACGGCGGGGGCGGCCGCCGGCGCCGGCTGTCCGAGGTAGGCCGAGAGCGGCTGCACCTTGTAGCCGGCCTGAACCTTTTTCACGTTGTCCAGATCATTCGGCCCGCGCAACTGGGTACGGTAGAAGACAAAGGCAAATCGGGTTTCGGAGCGCAACACCCGGTCGATGCCCGGCGGCACGCTGCCGTGCCAGTCGGGGCCCGCAAGCAGGAACGTGCCGCCGCCGTTGCCCGTGGTGCGGCTGCCAACGTAGCCGAAGTTGTACGTGTAGGCGTCAACGAATTGCGCCGAGTAATAGCGCCCGTCCTTCACTGGGGGCATCGTCAGCACCAACGGCTCCGTGCCAAGGTCGGCGCCCAGTTGCGAGTACGGGGTGTCGGCATTGGGCGTCGGGTAGGCCTTGTCGTCCGGGGTGTAGATGCGCGCGGTGTTGTGCAGGGTGTTCCACGGCGCTTTGAATTCGGGGTGCTGCCGGTCCTGAAAATAGGTGTACTGCACCCGGTAATGGTCCACCAGCGGAAAACCATAGATATAGGCTTGCTTGGCAATGCTGCGGGCCTGGGCGGGCGTCAGGCTGTCGGCCAGCGTCAGCGGTGCCTGGCTGAACAGGATCAGCATGGCCAGCAGGAGGAAGCGTCTTGTTGTCATCAGGGTCACCGGGTACTCCTTGTCGTGATGCAGGGGCGCCGCGGCAGGTCAGCGCGGCGCAGGGTCTTCGATGGGCTGCCATTCATTGGCCAGGCGTGCCGCTTCGCCATCGGGGTGATACGCGTGGCAGGTGCCGATCACCCAATGGCCGGGCAACTGGTAGTCGGGGTCGCGGCGGGCACGCTTGCGTTGCTGCATGCGCATCAGCGGCGCCAGGGTCTGGATCGCGGTTGTTGCCATGGGCCCCAGCAGTTCGGTGAGGTGCGTACAGCCCTTGATACCCCCTACCCGCTCGGCAACGCGCTTTCTGAAACCGGGGCCGATGCTCACCCCCACCAAGGCCGAGTAGGCGCGGTTGATCTGGCTGCACACCGGTGTCGGCGCCTGCTCCGACACCGCGGTAAGCTGCTGGATGACCAGCGAGCGGTCGACCGTCATGATCACGCGCATGTAGTGCAGTACGCCGTTGGCCGGGATCGTGCCGTAGGGGAACTCGGTGTCTACGCCCTTGGTGTCGAGCAGACGCCCTTCGATATCAAACAGTCCGTCGTCACGCTCAAAGCCTGTGCACACCACCTGGCGGGTATGCAGCAAGCGTCGCTTGGTTGTCAGGGTCATATGCACTCCGCACAGGCGGCGCACCCAGGTGCGCCGCCGCGTTTTCAGACGTTGCCCAGGCCACCGCCGCAGACCAGCACCTGGCCGCTGACGTAATCGGACTCTGGAATGCAGAACAGGTACACGGCGCCGGCCGCTTCCTCGGTGTTGCCTGGCCGCCCCAGCGGAATCATGCTTTTGGACTGCTCGACAATGGCCGGGCTGATGCCGACCTTGATCTCGCGGCCTTCGATGTTGATGTAGTTCGGATCGCCCTCGACCGGCTGGGTCTGGCGGGTTTCGATATGGCCAAAGGCGACGGCGTTGACGTTGACTTTCATTCGCCCCCACTCCTTGGCCAGGCACTTGGTCATGCCCAGCACGCCGGCCTTGGCGGTCGAATAGTTGACCTGGCCTGGGTTGCCACCCGCCGACGTCGAGGCGATATTGACCACTTTACGGTTGACCACGCGGCCCTCGGCGGCTTCTTTCTTGGCCATGGCACTGATGATCGGCTGCGCGGCGCGCAGGATGCGGAACGGTGCGGTGATGTGGCAATCGATGATGGCGTACCACTGCTCATCACTCATCTTCTGGATCACGTTGTCCCAGGTGTAGCCGGCGTTGTTGACGATGATGTCGATGCCGCCGTAGTTATCGACGGCGGTCTTGACGAAGCGGTCGGCGAAATCGACCGCGGTGACACTACCGACGCACGCTACGGCGTCGCCGCCGGCGGCGCGGATCTCGGCGACCACTTCTTCAGCGGGGCCGGCGTCGAGGTCGTTTACCACCACGCGCGCGCCATCGGCGGCGAGCTTCAGTGCCACACTGCGGCCGATACCACGACCGGAACCGGTCACCAATGCAACTTTGCCTGTGAGTTTACTCATGGGGGATAGTCCTTGTTTTTATAGGTTCAGGTCAGCGCCACGACGGCTTCGCCAACCAGTTTGTCGTCGCCGTATTGATTGGCGCAGCGGATTGCCAAGCGTACACGCCGTTCGCCCTCGACCTCGAAACTGTCGATGACCCTGGCGGTGCAGGTGGGCACGTGGCCCAGTTGGGTGATGCCGGTAAAACGCACGGACAGGCTGCGGATCTGCTGTTGCGCCACCCATCCGGTGAGTAGCCGCCCCAGGTAGGCCACCGACAGCATGCCGTGGGCAAACACATCGGGCTGGCGCGCCTTGCGGGCAAAATCCAGGTCGATGTGCACCTGGTTGTGATCGCCCGAAGCGCCGGCGTACAGCGCCAGGGTGGTGCGGTTAACCGCAGGTAAGGTCAGCGCTGGCAGTTCGAAACCAACCTGCACGTCGCGCCATTGCATGGGGGTCATTGCCGGCTCCTCAACGCTGTACCAGGGATGAACGGATGTCGGCGACATGCACGCCATCCTGATTGGTCACACGGGTCTGCTGCACCACGAAGGTCAGCGCCCCGCCCTTTTTCTCGTAGACGTCCAGCACTTCGGTGGCAAAGGTCAGCACATCACCGGCGTAGGCCATGGCGTGGTAGTCGAACGCCTGCTCGGCATGCAGGATGCGCCCCAGGTCAAAGCCAAAAATGTCCTGGACAATGTGGTCGGTATCTCGCCCCTCAGCCTCCAGGCACATCAGGAAGCTGGGAGGGACCGGTAGCGACCGGTGCCCTGCAGCCATGGCTACGGCTTCATCGGTATACAGCGGGTCGGTCTCGCCAATGGCCTTGGCAAAAAAGCGCAGGCGGCCTTTTTCAACGTCGCAGGTGGTGACACCCAGTGAACGGCCGATCAGATTTTTGTCTGCCATGTCAGGTCGTCCTGTCAGTTCCTGAAGTTGCGCGCCCAGGCAGGCGCGCAGTTTCGTCAGCCGCGCCCGAACAGGGTCACGATGCCGGCGCCGCCCAAACCCAGGTTGTGCTGCAGGGCGTGGTGCAGGTTGGCTACCTGGCGTTTGTCGGCGCTGCCGCGCAGCTGATGGGTCAGCTCGTAGCACTGGGCAAGGCCGGTCGCGCCGAGCGGGTGGCCTTTGGACAGCAGGCCGCCGGACGGGTTGATCACCACCTGGCCGCCGTAGGTGTTGTCGCCATCCATCACGAACTTCTCGGCGCCCCCCTCAGGGCAGAAACCCAGGCCTTCGTAGGTCAGCAGTTCGTTGTGGGCGAAGCAGTCGTGCAGCTCGCAGACACGAATCTCGTCGGGGCCGACACCGGCCTTTTCGTAGACTTCGGTAGCGGCCTGACGGGTCATGCCGACACCGACGATGCTGATCAGCGACGCTGGCTCGAAGGCGTCCGGCTGGTCGGTGACCAACGCCTGGGCAAGGATGCACACGTCGGTGCGCAGGCCATGCTGTTTGGCGAAGCGCTCAGAGACAACGATGGCTGCGGCGCCACCGCAGGTTGGCGGGCAGGCCATCAGGCGGGTCATCACGCCCGGGAAAATGACCTGGTCGGCCATCACTTCTTCAGTGGTCACCACTTTCTTGAACACCGACAGCGGGTTGTTCGCAGCATGGCGGCTGGCCTTGGCGCGAATGGCCGCGAAGGTTTCCATGCGGGTGCCGTACTTCTCCATGTGCTCACGCCCGGCGCCGCCGAAGAATTTCAGCGCATCGGGCATGTCACGGCCTTCGGGGAAGATCGCATCGGCCACTTCATGGCCCTTGCCGTAGGTGATCGGGCGGTCGAGCCAGTGCGACTTGAGCGCGCCAGGCTGCATCTGCTCGAAGCCAAAGGCCAGGGCGCAATCCACCGCCCCGCTCTCCACCGCCTGGCGTGCCAGAAACAGCGCCGTGGAGCCACTGCCGCAGTTGTTGTTGACGTTGATCACCGGAATGCCGGTCAGGCCGACCTCATACAGCGCCGACTGACCACTGGTGGAGTCGCCGTAGACGTAGCCTGCGTAAGCCTGCTGCACCTTGCGGTAGTCCAGCCCCGCGTCTTGCAGTGCCTGACGAATGGCCTGTGCGCCCATCTCGATGTAGGTACCGCTCTGTCCAGGTTTGGCAAAGGGAATCATGCCGACACCGGCAACAAATACTTTCTGCGACATCACGTTCTCCAGGGTGAGTTAACAAGGCTCGCAACATTCGCCGCTGGTTGAGAGCGACCGCGGCAAACCGTTTTTCGATGGTCACGTAATGCACCGCGCTAACGCCCCCTCGGGTGGAGGGGGTGCGGGCAGCGGGGCAGCGCCCGCGTCAGACCAATGGTGGGGGTATCCCCCCCCACGCGAGGGGGAGGCCCTCGAAGCGTCGGCGGTAGCGTTCGCTGGCAGTTCACCCAAACAACAACAAGATCTCAGGGGTAACCAACACGTGACTTTCGCAAGACACCCAAGCCCTCAACGACGCGCCCCCGCCGGGCAGGTCGCGTTCCGCCCACACCTGCTGGCCCTGGCGGTTGCCCTGGGCACCTGCGCCAACGCCTATGCCATCGACTTCCAGATCGGTGAAATCGAAGGTCAGTTCGACTCCTCGCTGTCCATCGGTTCGAGCTGGGCAGTACGCGGGCCGGACCCAAAGTTCATCAACGCTGCCAACACCCTGGGCCTGCGCGGTGAGTCGGCCACACGCACCGCCGACGACAACCGGCAGAACTTCAAGAAGGGCGAAACCTTTTCGAAGATCTTCAAGGGCGTGCATGACCTGGAACTTAAGTACGGCGAAAGCGGCGTGTTCGTGCGCGGCAAGTACTGGTACGACTTTGAGCTCAAGGACGAACACCGGCCGTTCTACGACATCGACGACCGCGGCCGCGACGACCTCGCCAAGTCGTCGGGCGCCGAGTTCCTCGACGCGTTCATCTACCACAACTACACCCTGGGCGACCTGGCCGGTAACGTACGCCTGGGCAAGCAGGTGGTGAGCTGGGGCGAAAGCACCTTCATCGGCAACTCGATCAACAGCATCAACCCGATCGACGTGGCGGCCCTGCGCCGTCCGGGTGCCGAGGTCAAGGAAGGCCTGGTGCCGGTGAACATGTTCTACCTGTCCCAGGGACTGTCAGAAAACCTCAACGCCGAAGCCTTCTACCAGCTGGAGTGGGAGAACTCGGTGGTCGACAACTGCGGCACCTTCTTCGGCTCCGACCCCCTGCCCCAGGGCTGCAACGACCGCCTGGTGTTTGCCGGCCCCGACCTTGCGCCGGGCGTTGCGAAGAACACCGCGACGGCGGCGCAGATCCTGGGCGGGCGGGTGGTGGACAACGTCTACATGCCACGCCTGGAAGACAACGACGCGCGTGATGGTGGCCAGTACGGCGTGGCCCTGCGCTGGTTCGTGCCGGAACTGAACGATACCGAGTTCGGCTTCTACGCCATGAACTACCACAGCCGCTCACCGTTCCTGAGCTTCAAGCAAACCACCACGGCGCCGATCACCGCTGCCCAGCTGGCGGCCCTGCCCGCGGCGGCCAGGCAGCTGGCGGCGGTGCAGAACCAGTTTGACCGGGTGCGCTCGGCCCGCTACCTGGTCGACTATCCGGAAGACATCCGCCTGTACGGCGTGAGTTTCCAGACCACCCTGGGCGCAACCTCCGTCGGTGGTGAAGTCAGCTTCCGGCCCAACATGCCCCTGCAGATCAACACCGCCGACCTCAACCTGGCGGCCCTGCAGTCCACCGACACCGACCTGCGTACCCAGACCTCGCCAGTGTTCACCAGCGGTGAAACGGCCCAGGTGCTGGGCGGCGACCTGCCGGGCTACAAGCGCATGCCGGTGATGCAGGCACAGATGACGGCAACGCAGTTCTTCGACCAGATCTGGGGTGCCAGCCGCCTGACCCTGGTCGGTGAAGTCGGCTACAACCGCATCAACGGCCTGGGCGACGCCGATGGCACCGACGTGCGCTTTGGCCGCAGCCCGGTGTATGGGCCTGGCGAGTTTCCGGGCAACCAGAACGCAACGGTCTGCGCCACCAGCACCAACCCCCAGAAAAAATGCAACAGCCATGGTTTCTACACCACCGATTCGTGGGGTTACCGGCTGCGCGCCAAGCTCGACTACACCAACGTGATTGCCGGTATCAACCTCTCGCCGAACCTGGCCTGGTCGCACGACGTCGACGGCTGGGGGCCGAACTTCGAGGAAGGTGCCAAGGCCGTCAGTGTCGGCGTGGATGCCGACTACATGAGCACTTACACCGCGAGCCTGAACTACACGGACTTCTTCGGCGGTGAATTCAACACCAGCACTGACCGGGACTACGTCTCGCTCAGCTTCGGCGTCAACTTCTAAGCCGCAACCGACAGAGGGTATTCACATGAAAGCAAACATGCTCATCACGGCCTCAACGCTGGCACTCTCGCTGCTGGCCAGCAGCGTCATGGCCGCTGTCAGCGAGCAGGAAGCGGCGCAACTCGGCACGGCCCTGACGCCACTGGGTGCACAGAAAGAAGGCAATGCCGATGGCAGCATTCCGGCATGGACCGGTGGCCTCAAGCCCGGCGCGGCCGCCATCGACGCCAAGGGCTTCCTTGGCGATCCGTTCAGTGGTGAAAAACCGCTGTTCACCATCACCGCCGCCAATGTCGAGCAGTACAAGGACAAGCTGACCCCAGGCCAGCTGGCGATGTTCAAGCGCTACCCGGACAGCTACAAGATCCCGGTGTTTGCGACGCACCGTACCGCGCGTGCGGCGCCAGAGATTTATGCCGCCGCCAAGAAGAGCGCCGTCAACGTGCAGCTGGTCAATGACGGCACGGGCCTGACCAACTTCGCCGACTCGCGCTACTACGCCTTCCCGATCCCTAAAAGTGGCGTCGAGGTCTACTGGAACTACGTCACCCGTTTTCGTGGCGAGAACGTCGAGCGCTGGTCGACCCAAGCCGTGCCTCAGGTCGATGGCGCCTACACCATTGTCGAGACCCATGACCAGAACAGCTTCCCGCAGTACATGGACGGGGTGAACCCGCAGGAAGCGAAAAACATCCTTTATTACTACATCTTCGCGGTCAACGCCCCGGCGCGCCTGGCCGGCACCGTGTCGATGGCCCATGAAACCATCGACCAGGTCAGCGAGCCCCGCAAAGCCTGGACCTACAACGCCGGCCAGCGCCGCGTACGCCGTGCGCCACAACTGGCCTATGACGCTCCTGGCCTTGCTTCTGACGGCATGCGCACCTCCGACAACGCCGACATGATGAACGGCTCCCCGGACCGCTATGACTGGAAGCTGATCGGCAAGAAAGAAATGTACATTCCCTACAACAACTACCGCTTGCAATCGCCCAGCCTGAAGTACGCCGACATTGTCAAACCCGGGCATATCAACCAGGACCTGACCCGTTACGAGCTGCACCGGGTGTGGCATGTGCAGGCGACCTTGAAGGCTGGCGAGCGGCATATCTATGCCAAGCGTGACATGTACTTTGACGAAGACACCTGGGTGCTGGCCGAGGTGGACCACTATGACGGCCGTGGGCAGCTGTGGCGCGTGGGTGAAAACTACACCTACAACCACTATGACAAGGGCCTGAATGCGCCGGCGGCGCAAGGCTTCTATGACCTGCTGGCCGGGCGTTACATTGTCGCCACGATGAGCAACGAATCGAAGCTTGCACCGCAATACGGTGGCCGTACCAAGCTGGCTGACTTTACCCCGGCGGCCTTGCGCAACGCAGGCATTCGCTAACCTCCCCCAGGGCTGCTTTCGCAGCCCTTCTTTTTTTCTACCCTAGGGGCTGCTGTGCAGCCCATCGCCGGCGCTGCCGGCTCCCACACTGAGATCACCTGCTTTTTGGGGAGCTGTGGGAGCTGGCGCTAGCCTGCGATCGAGCGCGCAGCGGTCGTATTCCAAACGCATAAAAAAGCCGGTCACAAGGACCGGCTTTGTCTATTGCACTACGCCCTACTCAAACAGCACCTTGCAACGGCTCGCGCCCCAGCCCTCGATCGCGTTGTGATAGCGATCCTCGATCTGGCTACGACGAATCTTCAAGGTCGGCGTCAGCAGCGCATTGGCGATGGTCCAGGGCTCACTGACTACCACCAAGCACGCCAGCTGTTCATGGGGCTCGAACTGGCTGTTGACGTCTGCGAGGAACACTTCAAGCTCGGTGACGACCTTGTCGCGGCCGTCGGCAGTCGCCAGCGCAGCGCGGGTATCGGGCGAGACATTGAGCAATGCCAACGGCTGTGCCAGACCAACGCCAGTAACGCACGACGCCTCGACCCGAGGATGGTTGCCCAGCTTGGCCTCGATCGGTACTGGCGCGACGTATTTGCCCTTGGCAGTCTTGAACAGTTCCTTGACCCGCCCGGTAATACGCAGTCGCCCTTGTTCATCCAGTTCGCCACGGTCGCCGGTACGGAACAGGCCGTCGGCGGTATAGCTTTGCGCAGTCAGTTCAGGAAGCTTGTAGTAACCGAGCATCTGCGCCGGGCTTTTCACCAGGATTTCATTGTCGTCACCAATCCGACACTCAACCCCCGGAATCACCGCGCCGACGTAACCCACCCGGACCTGCCCCGGCAAGCTGAAGTGCGACGTGCCGAAGTTCTCCGACATGCCATAGCCTTCGAGCAGCTCCAGGCCAAGCTGGCGGTACCAGGCCATGACCTTGACCGGCAACGGCGCAGAGCCGGACAAGCCGGTATGCACCTGGTCCAGCCCCAGCACCGAGAGGATCTGCGCCTTCATCAGCGGGCCTTCCACCGGGTCGGCGAACGTCGTGGCCTGGATGTGCGGATCGATCTTGTCGTTGATGCCCTGGTAGAACTTGCCCCACAACCGTGGCATCGACAAAAAGATGGTCGGCCGTGCACGGCGCAAGTCTTCGGTAAAGGTCTCCAGCCCCAGGTTGAAAAACACCCGGCAGCCGCTGAACAGCGACACCGCTTCCACCACCGCACGCTCGGCGGTATGCGCCAGCGGCAAGTACGACAGCAGACGGTCACTGCTGCTGGTGCCCTTGCCGTTGGCGTACATGCAGCCGGTTACCGCCGGCGCGGCATACATCGCGCCGAAGCTGTGCATCACGCCCTTGGGATCGCCGGTGCTGCCCGAGGTATAGATGATGGTGGCAAGATCCTCAGGCGCAGGCAACGCCACGGTTTGCAGCGGCGCCGTGGACTCAATGATCTGCGCCCATGGCATGCCTTCGCCAGCGCTGGACTGGGGCAGATCGATCAGCGGCAGATCGTCCGGGATCGCGGCACGCACCGCTTTCCAGCCAGCCTCTTCACCTTCCAGGCGGCCGACCAGCAGCAAGCGCACTTCTGCGTGTTTGAGCACGTAACGCACAGTATCGGCGTTGGCGGTGGTGTACAGCGGCACACTGACGTGCCCGGCCATCCAGATGGCCAGGTCGGCAATGATCCAGTGCGCGCTGTTCTTGGCATACAGGCCAATCGAGGACTTGGCCGGCAGGCCGAGCGTTTGCAGGTAAGCGGCCACGCGCCGCGCCTGGTCACCGACCTGACGCCAGCTGTAGTCCTGCACACTGCCATCGGGCAAGGGTTGGGTCAGGTAGATCGCATCGGGTGTACTGCGCTCCCACTCGAGGAAGCGATGCAACAGGGTTGTCTGATTATTGTTGTTGTTCATGGCACATCCTGCATCTGAAGGGTGGTGCTCCACCTGGTGAAAGTGTTCTGTTCTAAGCGTTTCCTGCTGTAGCTGAACGCGAAAATTCAGTCGCGCTGATAAAGGGTGGTGATTACCGTACCATCAGGGCCGGCCTGATGCTGCAGGGCGATGCGGGCGTTGGCAACCTGTCGCCGACCGGCGTTGCCGCGCAACTGCTGGACCAGCTCGATACATTGCGCCAGCGCACTGGCCGCCCCGGCCTGCCCCAGTGACAGCAAACCGCCGCCAGGGTTGACCACCAGGTTGCCGCCATAGGTGTTGTCACCTTCTTCGACCAGCTTTTCGGCGCTGCCTTCGCAGCACAAACCCAGGGCCTCGTAGAGCAGCAACTCATTGAGTGTGCTGCTGTCATGCAACTCGCACACGGCAATGTCCTCAGGGCCCCTGCCCGTTTGCTCATACAACTCGCGGGCGGCGGCGACATGAATGTCATAACCGGTCTCGGCAAAAGGCGATGCCAGCTCGGCACCGAGTACCTGCCGGGGTGAAACACAGGCCTGGCCCAAGGTGCGCACAAGCGGGCCACTGCCCTGGCGGCGCGCGAATTCACCTGAGCACAGTACTACCGCCGCAACGCCCACCGTCGGCCAGGCCCATTGCGGCCGGGTCAGCGGCTCGGCCAGCATTGGCGCCTCGAGTACTTGTTCCAGGGTCATGAGCTGGCTGAACGCAGCCTGCGGGTTGTACGCCGCGTGCTGGCGCGCCTTGACCGCGATCATCGCAAAGGTTTCGCGCCGCGCCTGATAGCGGGCCATGTATGCCCGTGCAGCGATGCCCATGGGTTCCACCGCAGGCAGCACTGTACCCTGACCTTGCACGCCGAGTACCAGAATGGCTTCGGCTTGCCCCGCCAGAATGGCCTGATGTGCACATGCCAGCACCAGACTGTTATCGGTGTGATCCGGGAATTCGTGGCGTAGCGCTACCCCCTGCATCCCGCACCGGTCGAGGGCACGCTGCAAAGTCGCGCCTTGAGGCAGGTCCGACGCTGCATAAATCGATGTCAGGCTGCTGGCAGGCAACCCGGCATCGACCAACGCCTGCCGGGCCGTAGCGCCGACAAGGTCGTCCATGTCCGGATACACCCTGGCCGGCCTGAAGGGGGACATTCCTACGCCAATCACATTGACGCAACGTTGCATCGTGCTCTCCTGAAAATGCGAAGCTGCCGCTACCAGTCCCGGCTAGCGGCAGGCGGCCGTTGATGGCCGAGGGTTAGCCCGGGACGGACTCGAACAGTTCCACAGCACCGTTTTTCAGCACAATCACGTCACGCTCCACCGCACGCATCTCAACGATGATGCGCGTGGCAGACTCGCGCCACATGCGGGTTTCCAGGGTGTCGCCCGGCATCACGATCGAGGCAAAGCGGGCACGCACGCTTTTGAACAGGCGCGAGTCGTTGTCACAGAACGCCTTGATCACATGACGGCCGAGGTAGCCGAAGGTGCACAGGCCATGCAGGAACGGCTTTTCGTAGCCGGCCTTGGCGGCGTAGTCCGGGTCGACGTGCATCGGGTTCCAGTCGCCGCACAAGCGGTACAGCAAGGCCTGGTTGACGTCGGTCTGGTCAGCGAGCACCGCATCCGGCACGCGCGCCGGCGGCACGTTGATCTCCTCGCTGGCAACCCGCTCAAGGCCGGCACCCGGCACGCCCGGGTAGAAACCGGTGACCTCGTTATAGAACAGCGGCGTGCCGTGCTCATCGGTGGTTTCGATGGCCAGGACGCTCACCGAGCTCTTGCCTTTGTCGATGGCGGACTTCAGGCGCATGGTGTGCTTGAGCTTGGCCTTGGGCGGCAACGGGCGGTACATCACGGTGTACTGCTCGCCATGCAGGCCCTTGGCGAACGGCAGGTTCAAGCCTTCAAGCTGTGGCTCGCCGGACTTGGCAGCACGCAGGAACACTTCGGTTGCCGGCAACACGGCCATGGTCGGCAGCACGCGGAAGTCGTCACCGGTGAACTCGTTGACGTACAGCAGTTCGGTGCGGTCCAGCGGGTCTTTGGCGGCGCCGACGGCAAGCGCATAGAGCGCCGCATCGTTCTGGTCATATTCGGTTTCGAGGTAAGACACGGCATTGGCCGCCACTTCCATGTCGACGAAGGCGTTACCGCCCTTGGCCGGCGACGCCATGCGCGCGAACAGCTCGGTGAAGCCTTCGCCACCATTGCTGTGGTGCACGCTGTGCTCGTCGAAGCGGGTAATGCGCTCCCAATTGTCACGCACCAGTTCCGGGCTGAGGGTGTTGGTGTGCAGCAGGCGGCCTTGCGAACGCTCCCAGCGGTACTTGGCGTGGAAGCCGCCGCCGACTTCGTACAGACCGCCGGTGTCCTGGCATTGCTCGCTGCACAGCCAGCCCACCAGCGGCGCAACATCGTCGACTTTCAGTTTGTCGTGCAGCTCTTCAGGGAACAGGCCGCTGGCGATGACCATGCGTGAGGCGGCGATCGGCGCGATGGTATTGACGCGGATGTTCTTGCTCGCGCCTTCAAGGGCCAGCGAGCTGGCAAAACCGATCAGCCCGGCCTTGGCGGTGCCGTAGTTGCACTGGCCGAAGTTGCCGTAGATGCCGGTGCCCGAAGCGGTCATGACGATCCGGCCGTAGCCTTTTTCGCGCATGATCGGCCACACCGCGTGGGTCAGGCGGAAGGCGCCTTTGACGTGCACGGCCTGGATCAGGTCCCACTGTTCTTCGGTCATCTTGTGGAACGAGGTGTCGCGCAGAATGCCGGCGTTGTTGATGAGGATGTCGACGGTGCCAAAGGCTTCCAGCGCGGTGGCGACGATTTTCTCGCCTTCAGTGACCGAATGATGGTCGGCCACTGCTTCACCGCCCAGGGCACGGATTTCGGCCACTACAGCATCGGCGGCAGCACTGGAGGCACCCAGACCATCGGTGCTGACACCGAGGTCGTTGACCACCACTTTGGCGCCGCGGGCACCCAGCAACAGCGCGTGGGCACGACCCAGGCCGTTGCCGGCGCCGGTGACAATGGCGACTTTACCGTCAAAACGAATTTCTTCAGACACGTGTGCACTCCTATTGTTATGGCGCTCACAAGGTGCGAGCGATGATTTCTTTCATGATTTCGTTGGTACCGCCCCAGATGCGGTTGCCGCGTGTGTCCAGGTACAGCCTGGCAATCGGGTATTCGGTCATGTAGCCATTGCCGCCGTGCAGCTGCAGGCAGGCATCGACCACGCGACTGCTGAGTTCGGCGGTCCAGTACTTGGCCACTGCTGCGGTCTCGGCACTCAGTTCGCCGCGCATCAACAAGTCCATGCAGCTGTCGACCCACGAGCGGCCGATCTGGATTTCGGTCTTGAGTTGCGCCAGGGTGAAGCGCGAGTTCTGGAAATCGAGCACCGGCTTGCCGAACACGATGCGTGTGCGGGTGTACTCAAGGGTGTTCTCAAAGGCCGCTTCGGCCTGGGCCTGAAAGCCCACGGCGCCGATGATGCGTTCCCAGGCGAGGTCATGCATGAGCTGGTAGAAGCCCTGGCCCTGCTCGCCGCCCAGCACGTTTTCAGCGGGCACACGGCAGTCGTCGAAGAACAGCATGCTGGTGTCCTGGGCATGCAGGCCGATTTTTTCCAGCGGCTGCGAGCGTTCGAAGCCGGCGCGCTCTTTTTCGACGATGACCAACGAGATGTCCTTGGCCGTGCCGCTGGTGCCGGTCTTGCACACCACCAGGGCCAGGTCGCAGGAGGCGCCGTTGGAGATAAAGGTCTTGGAACCGTTCAGCACCAGTTCATCGCCGTCCAGCACGGCGCGGGTGCGCACGGCCTGCAGGTCGGAACCGGTGTTGGGCTCGGTCATGGCGATGGCGCCCACCGCCTCGCCGGCGATCATCTTCGGCAGCCAGGCCTGCTTTTGCGCCTCGGTGCCGTAGTTGAGGATGTAGAACGCCACCAGGCCATGCACACCAAAGCCCATCAGCCCGGTGGCGCCGATGCGCATGAATTCTTCGGCAAACACCATGTCGAACAGGCGGTCGGCACCCGGGCCGCCGTATTCTTCAGGCATGGAGGGCAGCAACATGCCCAGCTCGCCAGCCTTGCGCCACACCTCGCGGGGGACGCACTTGTCCTTCTCCCACTGGGCGTGGAACGGTGCCACTTCTTCTTCCATGAAGCGGCGTGCGGCGCGACGGAACTCGTCATGCTCGGTGCTGAACAGTGTACGGGGGATCAGGTATTCCATTGGGTATTCCTCAGCGGCCCGGATCAGAGCGTGCGCCCGACCAGATCTTTCATGATGTCGTTGGCGCCACCGGCAATGCGCAGCACGCGGTGGTCAAGGTAGTGACGGGCTACCGGGTACTCGAGCATGTAGCCGTTGCCGCCGTGCAGCTGCACGCACTCGTCCACCACCCTGGTGTAGAGGTCTGAGCACCACAGCTTGGCGGCGGCTGCCGCTTGCGGGCTCAAGGTGCCGTTCAGGCACTGTTCCATGCAGCGGTCGACATAGTTCTGCGAGACCGCCAGCTGCATCTTCAGATCAGCCAACTTGAAGCGGGTGTTCTGGAAGGCAAAGATCGGCTGGCCAAAAACATTGCGGCTCTTGGTGTACTCCAGGGTGCTTTCCAGTACCGCGAGGGAGCCGGCGACGCTGCTGATGGCGATGGACAACCGCTCCCAGGCCAGCTCTTTCATCAACTGGAAGAAGCCCTGCCCCGGCACGCCGCCGAGCAGGTTCTCTTTTGGCACCCGCACGTTGTCGAAGAACAGCATGGTGGTGTCCTGGGCATGCAGGCCGACCTTGCGCAACGGTTGCGAGCGGCTGAAGCCCGCACGGTCTGCCTCGACCAGGATCAGCGAGGTGTCCTGTGCGCCCTTGCCGGTGTTGCCGGTCTTGGCCACGACCACCACGATGTCGCAATTGGTACCGTTGGAAATGAAGGTCTTGGCGCCGTTGATGACGTATTCGTCACCCTCGAGCACGGCGCGGGTCTTTACCGCCTGCAGGTCGGAGCCGGTGTCCGGCTCGGTCATGGCCACGGCACCGATCGCTTCGCCTGCAGCCATCTTCGGCAGCCAGGCCTGCTTTTGGGCTTCGCTGCCAAAGTTGACCAGGTAGCCGGCGACGATGTCATGTACGCCGAAACCGATCAGCCCGGAGGCCAGGCCCGCACGGTAGATCTCTTCGGTGGCCACCATCGAAAAACGCCGGTCCAGGCCCAGGCCGCCGTAGGCTTGCGGCGTGGTCGCATTGAGCATGCCCAGCGCACCGGCCCGCTGCCAGATTTCCCGGGGCACCCGATGATCGGCTTCCCACTCTTCCTGGCGGGGCGCACAGTCGTGCGCCAGGAAGCGTCGCACACTGCTGCGAAACGCCTCGTGCTCATGATCAAACAGGCTACGCGGGATCATTGAAGGTTTACTCCTCGGCTCATCGTTCTGCCGCCCTTGCGGGGGCGCTGAATCGATCATAGGAGGAGCGTTGGTTGAACCGCCCCCTCACGGCGGGGGGGATCTGCGCAGTGACTCAAGGTAAGGGTTGTGCCCCCCCGACCGGGGTTGGGCGGGTGGCGGCCAAGGCGCTTAGCCTAGGCCGGCGAAATGCCCGTGCAGAGTGCCTGGCGAGACGTCCACGCAACGTCCCGCCAGCGCGCTGTACGGGTGGTTTCGCGCTTACTCGATCAGGCCGTTCTTGCGCGCCCAGGACACCGCGTCATAGCGACTGGAAACACCTAGCTTGGCGTAGATGTTCTTCAGGTTCCATTTCACCGTTTCCAGGGAAATGTTCAGGGTCAGGGCCACCCGTTTGTTGGCCATGGCCTGGCTGATCAACTGCAGGATGGCCAGCTCGCGTGGTGTCAGCATCGAGGGCGCGCCATGGGCGGATGAATCATTGCTGCGCCCTGCTCCGCCTTGGCCGAAGCGCTCCAGCAGCAGGGTCAGGTACGTCACGTCGGCGCTTGCCAGTGCCTGGTTTGTCAGCGCCGAGAGCATCTTGCGCAGCACCTCGCCTTCATCCAGAAACGTGCGTACCAAACCCAGTTCGCGGCCTTGGGACAGGGCCGCGACCAGGTGTTCCTGGGCCTGCTCGGGTTGGCGCAGGTCGGCAGCAGCGCAGGCCATGAGCAATTGGCCGGTAACCTGCAGTTGACCGCGGCGGAATGTGCAAGCATAGCCATTGAGCAGTTGCAGATCCTGCAGCGCCTTGTCCGGGTAGTTGGTTGCCAGCAACAGACGCGCACGCGCCAACGCCGTCATCGCCATGATATCGGCCTGAAACCCTTGCGCGCCTTTGTGCAACTCTGCCAGCACCTGCAACTTGGCAACCTGTTCGCTGGCGTAGGCTTTGTTGCTCTCCAGCAAGGCAATGCGTACCTGTTCGGCCAGACAGTGGACCAGGGCGCGATCCTGGCCGATGGTGCGAAAATGACGCTCCTGGCGCTCCAGGAAAGCCATTGCCACTGCAGCACAATCTTGCAGCAGATCCAGACGCGCGCGGCAGATCGTGGCGCGCAACATGGTATCGGGCATTGCCCACTGCAAGAGTCCACTCCGGTTGGCAAGGATTTCCCGCGCCTCATCGGTTCTGTCCAGCTCCCGATACACTTCAGCCAGGGTGGCGGCACCGAGGTAGGCACTGGCCGAGCGGTGACCGTGAACCGACACGGCGCGGGCCAGTTGCGCAGCGCCAACGCGCTCGGCTTCGAGAATGCGCCCCTCCTGCAGGTAGCAGAGGGTTCGTGCGCCCTGAGCTACCAGGGCCATTTCGGCATCCAGCTCGGATTCAGGTATCGGATTGTCATCCAGGCAGCGCAACGCCTCTTCCATGCGTCCCGCTGCCAGGTAGGCAATGGCCAGCAATGCCGGGGCACCATAGCGAGTTACCGAATAATCATCGGGCAACGCCTGAAAATCCTTCAGCAGGTCAATGATCGGTTCGGTGCGGTCACGCTGCAGCTCTATGGTGGCCTGCACCAACGGCAGTCGGTAGGCGACGTCGTCCTGATGGGCCGCACCGCTGTGACGAAACTGCTCTAGCCAGGCTTCGGCCTTGGCCGGACGCGCAGTCAGCGCATAGGCCAGGCAACCGAGGAAGAACAGCCGAGGCCTGGAGAACAGGATGTCCTGTGGCAAGCGGTCGAGCAGACGCAGCAGCGGGCTGAGCTGCCCCAGGCTCCAGGTGGCCGGTGCCGCCCGTTCAATCACCTGGGCGGCAAATCCAAGATCGCCAGCCTGGGTGGCATGGCGTACGGCTTCGGCGAGCAGTTTGCGCTCAGCGAACCAGTGAGCCGCGCGGCTGTGCAATTCCGTCTGCGAGGTGCTGTCGCGCCGGGCCAGGCGCGTGGCCAGAAAATCGCCGAACAGCGCGTGAAAGCGGTACCAGGGCTGGCGGTCGTCCGCCTCAACGCGAAAAATCAGCAGGTTATCTTCGTCCAGACGCTTCAACATCGCCTGCGCTGCGTCATTGCCGGTCACTGCCTGCGCGAGCGAGGCGTTGAAGCGACGACAGATACTGATGCTTTCCATGAAGGTTGCCAGTTCGACAGGCAGATGGGCCATGACGTTTTCGGCCAGGTAACTTTGCAGGTCGTCGGAGCGCCAGCCCATCTCGCGCAAGGTGCCGCGTGATTCCGGATCACTGCGCAGGAGAATGATCACCAGTTGCAAGGTCGCCGGCCAGCCACTGGTGAGTTCATGGATCTGATGCAGTTCTTCCGGGCTGAGTTTCAGCGCCGCCAGGCTCTGCTCAAGGAATGCCCGCGACTCGCTCAGGTCAAACGGCAAGGCCGCACAATCGATCTCCACCAGTTGCCCACTGAGCCGCAGGCGGCTGAAGCTCAAGGGTGGGCCAACCCGTGAGGAAATGATGAAGTGCAGGTTTTCCGGGCTATGATCCAACAGTTTTTGCATCAACTGATGCGCGCGCGGATCAACAACATGCTGGTAGTCGTCGACGACCAGGTACAGCTCTTTATTGATTGAAGCGGCGCCTTCGACGATCGCCGCGACGACTTCATCGATCAACTCCTGACGCGCGCCTTCCAGCGGGATGCCACTGTCCAGGGCAATGCCCAGGCGTTGCAGGGCACCGCGCAGGTAGGCGAAGAATATCGACAGGTGTTTGTCATCGGCGCTAAGCGACAACCAGGCCACATCAGCCCCCGAGCGCATCATCACCTGACGCCATTGGGCCAGCAGTGTGGTCTTGCCAAAACCGGGGCTTCCGGTGATCAGCCCCACACGGCACTGCGCCATGCTGCGCAGATCCTCCAGCAGGCGTTCGCGAACGATCGTCTGGGTGCTGATGCGCGGTGGCGCAAATTTCGTCGATACGAGCAGTTTGTCGGTATGCATGTGCTGACTGGTCTCCGATCCCGCCGAATGCACCGCTACAGCACCCCGGGGTGCTGCATGATCGGCTAGGTGTGGCCACGTTCTGGCGTTTTTTCGGATTATTTACCCGAATACCGGCAAAAGACAGCACGTATCGTTACTACGCCCTGACTTGCGGCACCTCGAGGATCCGCCTGGCACAGATGGTGGCGGGGATCAGCGATAAACCACCCCCTACAAGTGAGGGGGCTGTCGTCACTGCGGCAGAGGTTCAGAGGGTGCGTGCCACCAGTTCACGCATGATGTCGTTGGCGCCCCCATAAATACGGTTGACCCGGCTGTCCAGATAATGCCGCGCCACCGGATACTCAAGCATATAGCCGTTGCCACCGTGAAGCTGTACGCACTGGTCGACCACCTTTGAATACAGTTCGGTACACCAGAGCTTGGCTGCCGCAGCTGCCTCCGGGCTCAGCTGGTGTTGCAGGATCAGTTCCATGCAACGATCAACGTAGGTCTGCCCGAGAACGATCTCGGTCTTGAGCTCGGCGAGTTTGAAGCGCGAGTTCTGGAATTCGAAGATCGGCGTACCGAATGCCTTGCGCTCACGCGTGTAGGCGATGGTCTGCTCCAGCACCGCCTGACTCGCGGCAATAGCAAGGATGCCGATGCTCAGGCGCTCCCAGGCCAGCTCTTTCATCAATTGATAAAAACCCTGGCCGGGCTCACCGCCGAGAATATTGGCCTTGGGCACACGCACATCCTGGAAAAACACCATGGTGGTGTCCTGGGCGTGCATACCGACCTTGCGCAACGGCTTGGACTTGCTGACGCCCGCCCGCTCGGCCTCCACCAGGATCAGCGAGATGTCACGCGAACCCTTGCCACTGGTGCCGGTCTTGGCAATCACCACGATGATGTCGCTGTTGGTGCCGTTGGAGATGAACGTCTTCGCGCCATTGATAACGTACTCATCGCCATCCAGCACGGCGCGGGTTTTTACTGCCTGCAGGTCCGAGCCGGTATCGGGTTCGGTCATGGCCACCGCTGCGATGGCTTCACCCGCGGCCATTTTCCCCAGCCATTGCTGTTTCTGAGCCTCAGTGCCGAAATTGTTCAGGTACCCGGCGCAGATGTCGTGCACGTTGAAGCCGTTCAAGCCCGATAGCCCCGCCCGGGCGATTTCCTCGACAGCGATCATCGAAAAGCGCCGGTCCAGTCCCAGCCCCCCATAGGCTTCAGGCGTGGTGGCATTGAGCATGCCCAGCTCGCCGGCACGCTGCCATACCTGGCGCGGCACCCGATGATCTTCCTCCCACTGTTCATGGAAGGGCGTGCATTCCTCGGCGAGGAAACGCTGCACGGTGCTGCGGAACGCTTCATGTTCATGATCGAAAAGGGTACGCGGAATCATCGTTTGACCTCGGGAGACAGTGGCTGCGTTGCGCCACATTAGGGCCGCGCAATCAGCTTCTACCCCCTCGAAGCGGGTAGGCGGTGGCAATCCGGCAACGACCAGCAACCCCTTGCAGCGTGCCGCCGCCCTACCCTTCGCGCCTGCGCCCCCCTCCGAAAGGGAGTTACGCTGAGGTGCCGGAATTGGATTTACTGCGGCTTCCGTCGCCTCCGCCGACACCGGCGAAGGGCACCAGGCGCCACCTTCCAGAGACCTACGCCATGAAAGAAGCCGTCATCCTCTCAACTGCCCGCACGCCCATAGCCAAAGCTTTTCGCGGCGCGTTCAACCACACCACGTCACCGACCATGGCGGCATTCGCCATCCGCGCGGCGGTGGAACGCGCAGGCATTCGTGCCAATGAAATCGAGGACCTGGTCATGGGCACCGGGATGCCTGCCGGTACGGCGGGCTGGAACCTGGGGCGCATGAGCGCATTGGCGGCCGGGCTACCGGTTAGTGTCAGCGGGCAAACCCTGGATCGGCAGTGCGCATCAGGCCTGATGGCCATTGCCACGGCCGCCAAACAGATCATCGTCGACGGTATGCTGGTCACCCTGGGGGCGGGTCAGGAACATATCAGCCTGGTACAGAACCGCCACACCCAGTGGATTGGCGAGTTCCACGATACTCAGGTGCTCAGCCATGCACCGGATGCCTACATGCCGATGCTGCGCACCGCCGAACTGGTTGCCCAGCGCTATGGCATCAGCCGCGACGACCAGGACGCCTATGCGCTGCAATCCCAGCAACGTACAGCAGCAGCGCAGCAAGCAGGTCTGTTCGAAGGCGAAATCGTTCCGGTGACGGTGACTCAGCAGGTGGTGGACAAAGCCACGGGGGCCGTCAGCTTCCAGCAAACCAGCCTGAGCCAGGACGAAGGCAACCGTCCGCACACCGTGCTGGACGACCTGACCCGGCTCAAGCCGGTCATTGAAGGCGGCTGTATCACAGCCGGCAACGCCAGCCAGCTGTCCGACGGTGCCAGTGCCTGTGTATTGATGGACGGGCGTCTGGCCGAACAGCGCAACCTTGAACCGCTGGGGGCTTACCGCGGCATTGCGGTGGCGGGCCTGGCCCCGGATGAAATGGGCATCGGCCCGGTATTGGCGGTACCGAAACTGCTCAAGGCCCACGGCTTGAGTGTCAATGACATCGGCCTGTGGGAACTGAACGAGGCTTTCGCCTGCCAGGTGCTGTACTGCCGCAACGTGCTTGGCATCGACAATGACAAGCTGAATGTCAATGGCGGCGCCATTGCCATCGGCCATCCCTATGGCATGAGCGGCGCGCGCATGGTTGGTCATGCACTGCTCGAAGGTAAACGCCGCAGCGTGCGTTATGTCGTGGTGACCATGTGCGTTGGTGGCGGTATGGGCGCTGCCGGGCTGTTCGAGGTCTACTGACGTTCACACAGCTGTGCGTGCATGTGCCCCTCTCCTGTAGGGAGGCGCTGCACCAGGCGGTGCTTCCTAGAATGCGTTCTCCACTGATTACAACAACAAATGGAGATCGCGATGAAGATGAATTTTTCCCGCGTCATGGCTCAGGTTGCCCAGCGCTATGCCAAGCAGGACGCGCTGGTCAACGTCGAGCGCAACCGGCGGTATCGTTTCGATGAGTTGCACCGTTTGACCAATCGTATCGCCACGATGCTGCGCACACGGCTCAACCTGCAGCGTGGCGATACCGCGCTGTGCATTCTGGAAAACGACAACTTGTCGCTTTTGCATGCCTGGACCGCGTTCAAGGGTGAGGTGGCATTCGCCCACACCAACATCCGCGACTCCCTGGAAGAACACCGCTGGCAGGTGACTTTCATCGAGCCGAAAGTCATTTTCATCGAGCGGGCCCTGCTGCCACCGTACAACGACATGCTGCGTGCCAGCGGCGCCACGGTGGTGTGCATGGACCCGCCACCTGCCGGCTGCACTTTCGCGCTGGACTTCTGGACACTGCTCGAAGGCGTCCCGGAGAAGGAGCCCGACATCGAGTCCGATGTCTACCAGGACACTCTCATCTATCGCTTTACCGGAGGGACCACCGGCAGGAGCAAGTGCGCCCGCTACACCATCGACAACTGGTTGGCGGCGCGTGATTCGATGTATGCCGATAGCGAGCAGAGTCAGGCCTTCAACGAAAACACCCGTTATCTGCACATAGCGCCCATCAGCCATGGCTCAGGGTTGTCGCTGCTGCCAACACTGTTTCGTGGCGGCTGCACCGTGACCCAGAATGCCGCCGACCTCAAGGCCTGGTGCCGAAACGTAGAAGCGGAGCGCATCACCACCGCGCTGATGGTACCGACCCTGGTCGGCTGGTTGCTCGAACTGCCCGAGGCATCACAGTCCGACCTCTCCAGCCTGCAAACACTGTTCTACGGCGCCGCTCCGATGAGTCCGGCCAAGCTCAGACAAGCCCAGCAGCGCTTCGGCAATATCTTCTTTCAGCTCTACGGTGCCACAGAGTGTGCCCAGGCGGTTTGTACCCTGAACAAGGCCGACCACCTGGATGCCGTGGAGACGGGTCGGCTGGCCTCCGCCGGACGGCCGGTGACCGGCATCGAGCTGAAGATTGTCGATGAAGCAGGTAATCGCCTGGCGCCCGGCAGCACCGGGGAAATCTGGCTGCGCGGGCGCGGCACCATCAGCGGCTACCACAACAATCCGCAAGGTACCGCAGCCGAGTTCAGCGATGGCTACTGGAAGTCCGGGGACCTGGGCTATGTTGATGAAGCCGGCTATGTGTTCATCGTCGATCGCAAGAAAGATGTGATCATCACCGGAGGTTTCAATGTCTACGCCGTTGAAGTGGAAGCCACCCTCAACGCCCACCCCGCCGTGTCGATGTCGGCTGTGGTGGGTATTCCGGATGACAAATGGGGTGAAGCGGTGCATGCCGAAGTGGTGCTCAAAGCAGGCATGTGCGTGACTGCAGAAGAACTGATCGTGCTGGTCAAGGAGCGTCTGGGCCGCTTCAAGGCACCGAAGTCAGTCAAGTTGGTGGACGCGCTGCCCCTGAGTGCCGTCGGCAAGGTGCTGCGGCGTCAGGTAAGGGACCGTTACTGGTCCGATCAACCTCGCCGGGTATCCTGAACGACCTCGCGGCACACGCCTTCGCCTGTTGCAGGCGTGGGCATGTGCCGCGATGGAAACCCTGCTATATCAGCGAACGCCGGCACCGGCCAGGCTGTCGGATGTCCAGCCGTTGTCGGGGCTGAGCTTGTCCATGACCTTCACACCGCCTTTGCCGGGCCAGACGTTGATGTAGTAGGTGCCGCTGATCAAGTCGTAGTGGCCGCCCGGCGAATTGTTGATTGCACCGACATCATACATCTGGGTCATGTAGCTGAAGCCGGGGCGCCAGAGCTGGCCACGCCCGTCATACTGGTCCACTGCCAGTGCGGTCCAGCTGTCCTCGTCGATGTAGAAGGTACGCTTGGAATAGATGTGGCGCTTGCCCTCCTTGAGGTTGGCCTCCACCACCCAGACACGGTGACGCTCCCAGCGCACCAGGTCGGGGTTGATGAACTTCGGCCCGAACACGTTCTTCGGGTCATCGGCGTAGGTGAAGCGATAGGTATTGTAAGGAACGTACATTTCCTTCTTGCCGATCAGCTTCCAGTCGAAGCGGTCCAGCCTGCCGTTGAACAGGTAGATGTCGTCGACCGTGGACATGCCCGAGGTACTGGCGTTTGGTGTGTCGTAAGCCAGATCGGGCGCCAGCCGCACACGGCGCTGCCCCGGCAGGTACTGATAGGCTTTGCGGCCCTTCTCGGTGTCGAGGTTGTCGAAGGTCATCACCGCTTCGCCAGCGCGGCGTGCCGGCCCGGTGTAGTTGGCACGGGCACGGGTAATGAGCGTCGGTGCCTCGTCTTTGCTGGTGTCGTAGTACGGCATCTCGTACATCCAGCGGCCCTCGGTCGAGACCACCAGTTTGCCGGCGGCATCGACGTTGTAGGCGCCGTACTTGGGCGCGAGATAACCCACCCCCTGATAACGGGTCAAGTGGTTGAACATCACCTCGATACCGCGTTTGGGAATCGGGAATGGCACCCCCGCGCGCGCGCCCTGCAAGTTCTGATCGTCGTTGGTCAACTGTGCCTGGGTAGCATTCTTGCGGGTGTTGTCGAGTACGAACTGCGGGTAACCGACCGTGCGGTGGGTCGGGTAGACATCAACGCGAAAGCCCGGCCTGGCCTTGATCAGCGCCTTGGTACCTTCGGTGAGCTTGTCCGCATACGTGTCAACGTTCGAAGCATCGATGGTGAACTGCGGTTTTTCGTTGATGAAGGGATCAGGGCGAATACCTGACGCCTTGTCAAAACCTGCGGGCGCGGTCAGCAGCCCGCCGGTGTAGGCCGGGATGCTGCCGTCGGCATTTGCGGCCATCTCGGCGCCCACGGGGGTCAATGTCGTGCCCAGTTGCCGGGCTTCCTGTTCGCTTACTGCTGCATGGAGCACGCCTGCGTGTGCAGCCACTAACGCGGCAGCAATCAGGGTTTTTGTCAGTCTAATCATGTCTCCAACCTCTAGGATGGTGGTTTGAGCGTCTGCTAAAGCGCGCCCGGCCCCTCAGGAAATGCGGTTTCTCTTCCCGTCCTGGCCCTATGTTTTTAACCAACCACCCTGTCCTCTCGCCCCCCCCTTATTGGCGCGGCGAGGGGGGGCCGTCTACCAGCCATCGCCAAAACACAAACGCCACGCAACAGAGCACTGTGCGTGGCGTTTGTGGGCGCGGCGTTTGTCCCCGTCAGGGTGCGATCAGGCAAAGACGCGCAAGATGGTCTCCGCTACGCAGGCAGGTTTTGAGGCACCTTCGATCTCAACAGTCATCTCATAGGTCACCTGGGCGCCGTTGCCGTCCAGCGGCTCCCAGGACTGCACCTTGAAGTGCGCGCGCAGGCGGCTGTCCACCGGCACCGGCTGGACGAAGCGCACTTTGTTCATGCCGTAGTTCACGCCCATTTTCACGTCACGCAGCTCAAACGCGTTGGTCATGAAAGTCGGCAGCAGGCTCAGGGTCAGGAAGCCATGGGCAATCGGCTTGCCGAAAGGCCCGCTGGCGGCGCGTTGCGGATCGACATGAATCCACTGGTGATCACCAGTGGATTCGGCAAAGGTATTGATGCGTTGCTGATCGATGCTGATCCAGTCACTGGTGCCGACGACTTCGCCGACCAGGCCTTGCAGTTCAGCCAGGGTTTCGTAGCTTTTCATTGTTGTGCGGTTCTCGAGGGTCTGTCTGTGGGCGGATCAGGCGCGCAACTCGGCCTGCAATGCGGCCGCGCAGGCGGCTTCGTGACCGTCACTGCTACCGAGCAACACGTCGGCGACGACGGCACGCTTGTAGTAGTGGCCGACCAGGTACTCTTCAGTCATGCCGATACCGCCGTGCAACTGGATGCCCTGGCCACAGACAAACCTGGCGGCGCGGCAAATGAGCATCTTGCTGCCGGAAACAGTCTTGTAGCGGGTCGTTTCATCATCGTTGGCCATCGACGCCAGGGCCACGTGCAGGCTTGACCGCGCCAGCTCCAGTTCCGCAGCCATATCGGCCAGGCGGTGCTGCAGTGTCTGGAACGAACCGATGGGCACGCCGAACTGCTGGCGTACCTTGAGGTAGTCAGCGGTGACTTCAAGGGTTTTTTCCATCGCCCCGATCAGCTCGGCACACAGGGCTACAATGCCGTTGGCCAACCCCTGGCGCAGCCCGGGCAAGCCCTGCCCTGCCTCACCGAGCAAAGCATCGGCAGCAACTTCAACGCCATCGAACTGCAGCTCCTGGACCCAACTGCCATCGTGCAGTGGCAACGTTTGGCATTCGAGGCCGGCGCAGCCTGCTTCGACCAGAAACAGGCTGACGCCCGGGGTCTGCGGTATGTGTGCAGAAACGATGAAGGCGTCCGCCCCCGGCGCCCCAAGTACCAGACTTTTGCGCCCGGACAGGCGATAACCGTCGCCGATGCGCTCGGCCTGCAGCGCAACCGGCTCAGGCATACCACGCGAACCTGGCTCGCTGTAGGCCAATGCTACGCGGTAGGAGCCATCGGCCACCTGCGGTAGCAGGCGTACTTTCTGCGCCTCGCTAGCGGCGCCCAGCAGGGTCTGTGCGGCCAGCACGCCACAGCCGAGGAAAGGCTCCAGTACCAGGCCGCGACCCAGTTCCTGGGCAATGATCACTGTATCCACGAGCGAACCGCCAAGCCCGCCATAAGCCTCCGGCAACGCGGCCATCAACCAGCCGTTGTCGGCAAAGATGCCCCAGTTTTCGGCGCTACCGTTCTTGCCCGCTGCCAGCAGCGCAGTACGCGCTTCGAAACTGTAGGCCTTGTCTACATAGCGTCGCAGGCTGTCCTGCAACAGTTGTTGTTCCGAAGTGAATTCGAAATCCATAGCGGTTTCCTGATATCAGAGTTGGAACAGCATCTTGGCGATAATGCCGCGCTGCACTTCACTGGTGCCGCCGTAGATGGTCGACGCCCGGCGCAGGAACATATCGTTGCTGATACCCCGGGCAAGCGCCTGCAGCGGAAACGGCTGCTGTGGATCGGCCTCATGCGGATGCGCATAGGCAATCGCACCGTAATCCCCCAGTGCCTCGATCTGCGCCTCGGTCATGCGTTGCTGCAGTTCAGTGGCGCGAATCTTGAGCATCGACCCCAGGGTGTGGGACGCCGGGTTTTGCTGTTCATCCAGGCGTGCAACACGCTGCACCAGCATCTCGATCGCCTGCAGCTCAACCTCCAGGCGCGCCAGTTTCAGGGCGAACTCCGGACGCTCGAACAACGGTTTGCCGGCCACCTGCAGCGTTGTGCCAATCAAGCGCAGTTCGCGCATGTAGCGTTTGAGTTCGGGTAAATCGGCGGTGGTGGCATGTTCGTTGTTGAGCAGAAACTTGGTAATGCTCCAGCCCTGCCCTTCGCTGCCAATCAGGTTACCCACCGGCACCCGTACATTGTCGAAGAAGGTTTCGTTCAAGTGATGGGCATCGTCGATACTGCGAATCGGCCGCACGGTAATGCCGGGCGTGCGCATGTCCACCAGCAGGAAGCTGATACCCGCCTGCTTCTTCACCTGCGGGTCGGTACGCACCAGCAGGAAAATCCAGTCCGCGTGGTGGGCGTAGCTGGTCCAGATCTTCTGGCCATTGACCACGTAGCAATCACCGTCACGCTCGGCACGGGTGCGCAGCGACGCCAGGTCAGAGCCGGCGCCAGGCTCGGAAAAACCCTGGCACCACAAACGTTCGCCATTGAACACGGCCGGCAGGTGCTCGGCCTTTTGATCAGGCGTGGCGAAGGCATTGAGCACCGGCCCGAGCATCTTGTGCACGAAGCCATCCTGGGTCGGTGTGCCAGCCAGGCTGCACTCGTCATCGAACACCAGGATCTGCGGCACCGTCCAGCCCGTGCCGCCGTGCTCCTTGGGCCAGTACGGTGCCCCCCAGCCACGTTCGTTGAGGAGCTTTTGCCAACGCATGATCTGCTCGCGTGGCGAGCGGGTACAGCGCTGCTGCCCTTTCAGGTCTGCCGGGACCTGGTCCCGAAGGAACTGACGAACCTCCTGGCGGAACACCTCGAGGCTGGCATCAGGTCGAAAATCCATGGTGTTTCCCCTGTCAGTCTTTGCGGTACAGGGTGACGACGCAGGCGCCACCGATGCCGACGTTGTGTTGCAGGGCGATCCGTGCGCCTTCTACCTGGCGCTGTTCGGCGCGGCCACGCAGTTGCTGGACCAGCTCGGTGCTCTGCGCCAGGCCCGTAGCACCGATCGGGTGGCCTTTGGAAAGCAGGCCGCCGGACGGGTTGACCACGTACTGGCCGCCATAGGTATTGTCACCATCGTCGACAAATTTCTGCGCCCCGCCTTCCGGGCACAGGCCAAGCGATTCATAGGTCAACAGCTCGTTCTGGGCAAAGCAGTCGTGCAGTTCAACCACGTGCACGTCTTCAGCACCGATGCCGGCCATTTCGTAAGCCTGCTGCGCCGCCGCCCGTGACATCGAAAACCCGGCAACATCGCGCATGTCGCCGGACTTGAAGGTTTCCGCGCCGTCGGTAGTCAAGGCCTGACCGGCAATCGACACGCTACGGTCCAGACCATGTTTCAATGCATAGGCTTCACTGCACAACACCACCGCTGCGGCGCCGCAGGTCGGCGGGCAGGCCATCAAGCGGGTCATGACCTCAGGCCAGACCACCTGATCGGCCATGACTTCTTCGGTGGTGATCACCTTGCGGAATACCGCCTTGGGGTTGTTGGCAGCGTGACGACTGGCCTTGGCGCGAATCTTGGCGAAGGTTTCCAGCGGCGTGCCGAAGCGTTTCATGTGCTCCACCCCGGCGCTACCGAATATGCGCAGCGCGGCCGGGATCTGAGACGCGCCAGGAATCGCTTCGTCGCATTGATCCAGAAAAAGCTCCAACGGGCTCGGACGATCGGGGAAGGCACTGCCGATGGCACCAGGAATCATTTGCTCAAAGCCGAACGCCAGGACGATGTCGACCATGCCGCTGGCAATCGCCTGATTGGCCAGGAACAACGCGGTAGAACCACTGGCGCAATTGTTGTTGACGTTGATCACCGGGATACCGGTCATGCCAACGTTGTAGAGAACGCGCTGACCGCAGGTGGAGTCGCCGAACACGAAGCTGGCATAGGCCTGCTGCACTGACTCGTAGCCAACCCCGGCATCGGCCAGGGCCAGACGCACGGCCTGTTCACCCATGACTGCGTAGGTCTCGCTCTGGCCAGGTTTGACGAAGGGAATCATACCGACACCCGCGATGACGACTTTCTGCCTCATGTCTTACTCCTCAGCGTTGGATAGTCTGCCGGCCTTCAGGGGCGTGTGCGCCGGATCATGACGGGCGGCAGGCGGTGAGTCTCAAGGATAGGTGCACGCTCATGCGCTCGGCCCCTCCCTATTTGGGGCTTACGGCGGCGGTAGCACCGCCCCTCGGTAGGACAAACCCTCTTTACCGAGAAAGCGCCGTACGGCTTCGGCATGGTAGCGGCTGGCGCCGCACATCGACTGCGCGCTGGCTTCGAACTCGGTCATCGCCGGGCGATCGGTCTCAAAGGCACGGTTGAGCAAGGTCTTGGCCATACCGAGCGCATCCGCGGGTGCTTCATCGAACTGCCGGGCAAACTGCAAGGCACTCTCAAGCAATTGCTCTCGAGGAATGATCGCCTGCGCCAGGCCAAGTGCCAATGCCTGTTGTGCATCTAGCGCACGGGCGCAAAAGATCAGCTCCTTGGCTTTTGCCAGCCCGACCAGGCGCGGCAGCACATACAGCATCGACAGGTCCGGCACCAGGCCGAGGCTGAGAAACGTCGGCAACAGCCTTACCTGCGGCGTGACAAACATGAAGTCCGCAGCCAGGGCCAGGGAAAAGCCGGCACCGACAGCTGCACCATCGACGGCAGCAACAACCGGCTTGGGCATATCGGCAAAGCTTCCGAACCATTGATGAAAGCCCTGTACCAGCGTGCGCCCGGCAAATGCCGGGTCCTCGCCGGGGTCCAGGCTACCCAGGTCGAAGCCGGAACAGAATGTGGCCCCCGCCCCGGTCAGCACAATGGAGCGCACGGCACTATCGTCGCGCGCCTTCATTACAGCTGCGGGCAAGGCATCGTTGATGGCCGCCTCGAAGGCGTTCCTTTTCTGCGGCCGGTTCAAGGTGATCAGCGCTGTCTTGCCGATCCGTTCATAAAGCACTGCACTCTCAGTCATGTCCCTTCCCTCCTCAAGGGGCATCGGCCAGCATACGCGGGCCGTGCCCAGGTCGACAGGCAGCCTGGCCTACAGGTTGCGGGCAATGATTACTTTCTGGATATGACTGGTTCCCTCATAAATCTTGGTCACCCGCACATCACGGCAATACCGCTCCACCGGGAAGTCACTCAGGTAGCCGTAGCCACCGTGAATCTGCAGCGCCTCGGAGCAGACCTTCTCGGCCATTTCACTGGCGAACAGCTTGGCAATCGACGCCTCTTTGGCGCAGGGCACACCGGCACCGTGAAGCCGCGCTGCGTGCAGCATGTAGTGTTGTGCCACTTCGAACTGAGTGGCCATGTCAGCCAGATCGAATGCCACGCCTTGCAGGTTGATGATCGGCGCGCCATAGGCCTCACGCTCCTGGGCATATTTGACCGCAGCCTCCAGCGCGGCACGGGCGGCCCCCACAGCAACGGCGGCGATGCCGATGCGGCCTTCGGACAGTGTCGCCATCAGGCGCTTGTATGCCGTACCTTCTTCTGCCAGCAGGTTCTGCGCCGGCACCTGGCAGTTGTCCAGCTGGATCGCGGCGACGTGCGCGGAGCGCTGGCCCATCTTGCTTTCAACCCGGGTGACGATGTAGCCAGGCTCGCGTGGATCGATGATGAACATGCTCGGGCCTTTGCGGCCCTCTGCGGTCTCGGTGCTCGCGGCAATGGCGAAGGCGATACCGGCTTCGTTGCCATTGGAGATGAATTGTTTGCTGCCGTTGAGCACATAGTGGTCGCCTTCGCGGCGAGCCGTGGTGCGAAATGCTGAAGTGTCGGAACCGGCCTGCGGCTCGGTAAGCAAGCCCGCAGCGATCAGCTCGCCGGAAATCATCCCGGCCAGGTAGCGGTCCTTTTGCGCTTGGGTGCCAAAACGGTGAAGCATGTCGGCCATGCCGTTGTGCACATGAAGGATGGTGGCGAAACCGGCGTCCGCCGCCGCGAACTCCTCGATGCACAGGCAATATTCGGGAAAGGACATCCCGGCACCACCCGATGCCTCGGGAATGTGCATGCCCAGAAAGCCGAGCTCAGCCACCGCTTTGAGCTCCGCATGTGGCCAGGCACCTGTTCGGTCGCGCTCGGCTGCCGTAGCGCCCACCACCTCTTGCGCCACCTTGCGGGCGGCATCACGGATCATGATTTCCTGCTCGCTCAGGAATACTGCAGATGTATCGCTCATGGTCTTCCTCTTGAACCGGGTCGGATAGTCGAAGTTGACCTGAGCATGGCGGCTGACCAGGGCCGTACGCGCCTATCCTCTCGGGAGGGCGTAACGGCCGTTGTCAGCATCCCGCTACTCGAGCAGACCTTGCTGGCGGGCCAGGGTGATCGCTGCATAGCGGCTCGACACGCCGAGTTTGGCGAGGATGTTCTTGACGTTCCATTTCACCGTGCCGAAGGTGATATTGAGGGTCAGGGCAATACGTTTGTTCGACATCGCCTGGGCCACCAGCCCGAGAATTTCCAGCTCGCGCGGAGTCAGACTGGCCCGTGGCGAATCGACCCGGCTCCTGCTCGCACAGGCCAGTGGTGCCGGCGTGTGCACGGGCGTCTTGCGATTGAGCAGTGCCTGCACATACTCGGCAGCGGCCGGTGCCTGGCTGATGGCTTCCAGGTGCGTGGCGAGCAAGTCAAGCACGCCTTGGCCCTCATCGAGCAAGGTGCGCACCAAGCCCATCCTCACGCCTGATGCCAGCGCCTCCTGCAGGTTTTCCACCACTGCGAGCGTCTGCCCCAGCAGGGCATGGGCCTGCGCGCTGAGCAGGTGCGCCCTGACCCAGCTGCGGCCACGGGCTGACTGCTCGACGTGGGCATGGATGGCCGCAAGCGCGTCCAGTGCCGATTGCCCGTCCTGCGCCGCCAGCGCCAGACGTACCCGGGACAATGCCACCAGGTAATTGATCTCCTCGCGGCTTTCAGCATTCGGGCGCTGTGCGGCGGCCAGGCTCGTCAGGCGTCCTGTCACCTCGGCAGCGCGGCGGCTTTCGCCTTGCAGCACCAGCACGCGTACCTGCTCGGCCAGAATCAATGCCAACAAACGGTCCAGCTCCAGCACCTGAAAATGTGCGCCCTGGGTGTCGAGAAAACTCAGCGCTGCCTGGGGTGAATCTTGCTGCAGGGTGATACGCGCACGACAGAGCGAAGCGCGGATCATCACGTCCGGCATGGAAGAGCGCAAAATGCCGCTGCGATTGGCCAGTACGCGCAAGGCATCATCCAGCTGGTCCAGTTCGTAATAGGCATCGCACAGCGTGGCCGCGCACAGGTTGGCAGACACCGACCCGCGCCCGTAGGCCTCCTCGGCGCGGGCGATCACCTGCTCGCCGATGCTCAAGGCCTGGCGGGCATTGCCTTCCTTGAGCCGGGCCAGGGCCTGCGTACTTTCAAATACCATGGCCATGTCGTTGGCACGGTCTTGCAGGTCAATCGGGTACTGTTCATGGAGCTTGCGGGCATCCGCTGCACGGCCCACGGAGAGGTAGGCAGTGGCCAGCCCGGAGAAACTGATATAGCGCAACGAGCGGTTCTCCAGAGGTGCCTGGTGGGCTGCTTCCAGCAAGCTGATGACGCGCCGTGGCTGATCAAGCTGGAGGGCGATGGCCGCGTCGGCCAGGACCAGTTTCGAAGAGATCGCCGGATTACGCGCCGCATCGCTGCGGCGCATCTGCTCAAGCCAGCGCTGCGCTTTTTCCGGCCGGGCGGTGAAGGCATAGGTCAGGCAGCCCATGATGAACAGCTGCGGATGGGCAAACAGCGTGTCCTGCGGCAAACGCTCAAGCAGGCTCAACATCGGGCTGATATAGGCCATGCTCCAGGTCGTCGACGCCGCCTCTTCCATCGCCTTGATCGCGTAGTCGCGATCCCCGCCAAGGTTGGCGTGGCGCACTGCCTCGACCAGATACTCATGCTCGGCGAACCACTGGCTCGCGCGGCGATGCAGTGCCTGTACCGCACCCTCACCGCGGGCCGCCAGACGCTGGGTGAGAAACTCACCGAACAAGGGGTGGAAGCGGTACCACGGGGTGCTGTCATCCGATTCGATCCGGTAGATCAGAAGGTTCTCGTCTTCAGCACGCTTGATCATCTCCGGAGCGTGGTGATTGGCACTGACGAATGCCCCAAGGTCGGCGTTGAAACGCCGCAGTATCGAGACTTTTTCCATGAAATCCAGCAGTTCCGGCGACAGGCAGACCAACACATCTTCGGCCAGGTAGGCTTGCAGGTCCGCTGAATTGCGCAGGATCGAACGCAGGTGCGCACGCTTGCTCGGTCGCACCCGCAACATGGTTGCAATCGGCTGCAGGCTCGCCGGCCAACCGCTGGTCAAGTCATGGATCAGGCGTTCTTCGTCAGCGCTCAGTACCAGCGTGCTGAGGTTTTGCTTGAAAAAATCACGGGTTTCGGCGGTGTCGAACGGCAGTTCGACGGTATCGATCTCGACCACATGCCCCTGCATGCGCAAGCGACCCAGGCTCAACGCCGGCGTCGACCGGGAAGCAAGGGTGATATGCAGGTTTGCCGGGCAATGGTCCAACAGCTTCTGCATCAAGCGGTGCGCCGCTGGCGACTCCACGTGATGAAAGTCGTCCATCAGCAGATGCAGTTCTTTGTCGATGCCTTGCGCGGCGTGGGTAACGATGGCGATCAGGGTGTTGATCGACTGCTCGCTGCCATCGCTGTGCAGCCAGTCCTGTTCGACGGCAATCCCCAGACGCTGCAACGCCTCGAGCAAATACGAGAGGAAGCTGCCGAACTGCCGGTCGTCGCGGCTGAACGAGATCCAGGCCACGTCCAGCCCGGCCTTCATCAGCTCCAGGCGCCACTGCGCGAGCAGAATGGTCTTGCCAAAGCCTGCTCCCCCAGTAATCAGCGTTGCGCTGCACGGCTGTGACTCGCGCAGGCGACTGAGCAGCTGGCTACGAACAATGTGCCGGGCGTTCAGGCGCGGTGGCGAGAACTTGGTGGCGACCAGCAGATCGCCGGCGTTGATGACATTTGTATGCATTATTAGAGTCTCCGCCCTTGGCATTGTTGCCTGGATGTCGCCCGCATCCTGCTACAGACAGCCGGGTGGGCGCCCCCGTCCGCAAGGGGGGGGGTGGGGCGTCGGGACACTCGCGTAACTTCCAATTCAGACAGAAACGTCAATTGCAGCGTGATTGAGGATTGAAGATGAGCGAGTCCGTTTCTTTTGAAATCAAAGGCCAGGTGGGATGGATAACCCTGACCCGCCCGAAAGCCATGAATGCCCTGAACCGTGAAATGCTGGAGGCCATGACCGCCCGCCTGCACGCCTGGGAGAACGACAACCAGGTGCGGGTGATCGCCCTGACCGCCACCGGCAGCGCCTTTTGCGCCGGCGCCGACCTCAAGGCTGGTGGCACCCCGCTTCCCGGCGAAAAAGACCTGCTGGACACCATCGTGACGTTTTTCGATGCCCTGCGCGCCTTTCCCAAGCCGGTTATAGCCGCCGTCAACGGCCTGGCCCTCGCTGGCGGCCTGGAAACCGTACTGTGCTGCGACCTGGTGATTGCCGCCCAGAGTGCCCGTTTTGGCGATGCCCACTCCAACTTCGGGGTGTTCCCTGGCGGCGGCGGTGCAGCGGTACTGCCGCGCAAGATCCCGGAGAACATCGCCAAGTACATGCTGTTCACCGGCGACGCTCTGCCTGCCGAAGACATGAAGTTTTACGGCCTGGTCAGTGAAGTGGTGGCCGACGCCGAGCTGCTCGCGCGTGTTCAGGTCCTGGGCGACAAACTGGCCGGAAAAAGCCCGCTGGTGCTGCGCAAAATGAAAAAAGTCGCCAACGACGCCGCCGATAAATCGCGTGCCGACGCTCTGCGCCAGGAACTGCTGGAGTTGCGCAACCACCAGCGCTCCTACGACATGGCAGAAGGCGTGCGCGCGTTCGCCGAAAAGCGCAAACCTGACTTTAAAGGCTACTGAGCCGGGCGCCCTGCCCCCTGATTTCTAAAAAACGCGAGGCAACGATGGAAAACGTATACATCGTCGGCGTCGGCATGACTGCCTTCGGCCGCCACATCGACAAAAGCATCAAGCAACTCACCGCCTGGGCGGTCGAGGATGCGCTCAAAGATGCCGGTTGTGACCGCAAGTGGATCCAGGTCGGCTTCTTCGGCAACTGCACCCAGGGCCACTTCGATGGCCAGCACATGATCCGTGGTCAGGTGGCATTGCTGCCGCTGGGTCTGGATGGCATCCCGATCTTCAATATCGAAGGTGCCTGCGCGTCTTCCAGCCATGCCTTCAACCTGGCGGTGACCCAGCTGCAAGCCGGTGCCGCCGAGGTCGCTCTGGCCGTTGGTGCGGAGAAAATGTTCTACAGCGACAAGGCCAAAATGTTCTCGGCGTTCGAGTCGGCCTGGGACATTGAAACCTTCGAAGAGAACAAGCAGTACCTGGCTGCCATGGGCAAGGGCGTGATTCCACCCGCCGGCTCGCAATCGGAAAAGCCCTACAGCCCGTTCATGGACGTCTATGCGGCCCTGGGTCGTGGCGGCCTGATGGAGCGTTATGGCGTGACCCAGCGTCAGCTGGCCGCCGTGTCGTCAAAGAACCACGGTCATTCGGTGCACAATGAGCGCTCGCAGTACCGCAATGCCATGAGCATCGAGGAAATCCTCGCTGCGCCGCCGATCACCTACCCGATCACCCTGCCAATGTGCTCGCCAATCTCCGACGGCGCCGCTGCGGCCATTCTCTGCACCGAGTCAGCCCTGAAGAAGTACGGTTTCGACAAAAACCGGGCGATCAAGGTCCTGGCCAGCGTGGTGCGCTCCGCCTCCGCCCGCGCGGCCGATGATTTCGACAAGGGTTGTACCCACTTGGCCGGCAAAGCCGCCTTCGAGCAGGCCGGTATTGCTCCGCAGGATGTCGATGTGGCCGAAGTCCATGACGCCACGGCCATCGGCGAACTGCTCGCCATTGAAGCCCTGGGCCTGTGTGAGCCTGGCATGAGCGGGATAATGGCCGAACGTGGCGACAGCGCCCTTGGCGGCAGACTGCCAGTCAACCCCTCCGGTGGCCTTGAGTCCAAGGGGCACCCGATTGGCGCCACGGGCATCGGGCAGATTTTCGAACTGGTCGAGCAGCTGCGTGGCAACTGCGGCCCGCGTCAGGTTGAAGGCGCGCGGATTGCCCTGCAAGGCAACGGTGGCGGTCTCTGGCGCGTAGAAGAGTCCACCGAGCATGTCGGTATTTTCGGCCGCGCCTGATCTTCATGGGGAACGGCGACTCAGGGGAAACCACGCACTTCCTCCGCCGTTCGCCACCTATTATCAATAACAAGAGGAACACACCATGACCATTCGCTTCGATGACCGTGTTGCCATCGTCACCGGTGCCGGCAACGGCTTGGGCCGCGTTCACGCGCTGAAACTCGCGGCCCTGGGCGCCAAGGTAGTAGTCAACGATTTCGGCGGCAGCCGCGACGGCTCCGGCAGCTCGTCCGACGCCGCCCTGGCTGTGGTTGAGGAGATTCGCCAGGCGGGTGGCAGCGCCATCGCCAACGGCGCCAACGTCGCGGACTACGAGCAGGCTCAGGCGATGGTCAGGCAGGCGGTAGACGCCTTCGGGCGCGTCGATATCCTGATCAACAACGCCGGCATCCTGCGTGACAAGTCGTTCGCCAAGATGGAAATGGCCGACATCCATGCCGTGATCAATGTCCACCTGATGGGCTCGATCCACTGCACCAAAGCGGTGTGGGAGGTCATGCGCGAGCAGAACTACGGGCGCATTCTGATGACCACCTCCGCCGCAGGCCTGTTTGGCAACTTCGGCCAGGCCAACTATGGTGCAGCGAAAATGGCCGTGGTCGGCCTGATGAACATGCTCGCCATCGAGGGCCGCAAGAACAACATTCTGGTCAATACCCTGGCGCCGATGGCTGCCACGCGCATGACCGAAGATGTGATGCCGGCCGAGTTGCTGGCGGCCAGCCGTCCTGAGCAGGTTACTCCGGGCGCGTTGTTCCTGGTCAGCGAAAATGCACCGACCAAACTGATTCTGGGCGCTGGCGCCGGGGTCTTCACCGCCCTGCGCGTGGAAGAGACCGCGCCGGTGTACATCGGCAGCGATGAACTGTCGCCGGAAGCCATCGAAGCCCATCTGGCGCAGATCACCGACTGGAGCACTGCCGTTACCCGCGACGATGCCAACCAGCAGGTCAAGGTTTTCATCGACACCGCCCTGCAGGCCATCAAGGCTCAACAGGCCTGAGCATTCGCAGGATAGGGCCGGTGATAATCGTGCGATGATGATTGCAACGGGCGTGCAGCGACACGCCCGGACGGAGAATAACGATGACAATAATGAACTTCGCACACACGGTCGGTAACCTGGCCGTGCGTTTCGGCGACCGGGAAGCCCTGGTCAACATCGAGCGCAATCGACGCTACACCTTCAAAGAGCTGCACGCGCTGACCAATCGCATCGTCAACATGCTTCGCGAACGCCTTGAACTGCGCCGCGGCGATGTCTACCTGTGCATTCTGGAAAACGACAACATCGCGCTGTTCCATGCCTGGACTGCGCTCAAGGGCGACGCAGCGGCGGCTTACACCAACTACCGTGACGCCTTCGAGGAACACCGCTGGCAGGTGGAGTTCATTCGTCCGAAAGTGGTGTTCATCGAAAACGCCCTGATCGACCGATACTTCGACCTGCTCCACGGTCAGGGCATCACCGTTGTCTGCATGGACCCTCCGACCACCCCGCGGGAGGGGCTGCTGTACTTCTGGGACCTGCTCGACGGCGTGCCGGATCACAACCCCGGCGTCGACAACGACATGCAACGGGATGCGCTGGTCTACCGCTTCACCGGTGGCACCACCGGCCAGAGCAAGTGCGCCGCCTACACCCTCGACAACTGGATGGCGCTGCGTGACTCGATGTACCTGGAGGCTGAACAGCCTTACCAGCCAGACACCCGCTTCCTGCACATGGCGCCCATCAGCCACGGCTCCGGCCTGGGCCTGCTACCCACCTTGTTCCGCGGTGGTTGCACCCTGACCCAGAACATTCCGGATCTGGCGCAACTGTGCCGCAACATCGAAGCCGAAAAGGTCACCATGACCTTGCTGGTGCCGACCATGATCTACCGTCTGCTGGAGTTGCCCGAAGCCAGGGACTACGACCTGTCTTCACTGCAGACCATGGCATACGGCGCCGCTCCCATGAGCCCGGCGAAACTGCGTCAGGCCCAACAGCGCTTCGGCAATATTTTCATGCAGATCTACGGCGCCACCGAAAGCCTGCATGCCGTTGCGCTGTTGAGCAAGGCCGATCACCTGACCGATAACGAGCAGCAACTGTCGTCGGCCGGGCGCATTGCCGTGGGCGCGGAGATCCTGATTGTCGACGACAACGGCAAGGAGGTACCCCTGGGCACCACCGGCGAGCTGTGGGTGCGCTCGCGCGGCACCATTGCGGGTTACTACAAGAACCCGCAGGGTACGGCCACGGAGTTTCACAACGGCTACTGGAAGTCCGGCGACATGGGCTATATCGACGCACAGGGCTTTCTGTTCCTGGTCGACCGCAAGAAAGACATGATCATTACCGGTGGCTTCAACGTGTACGCCATTGAGGTGGAAGCGGCGCTCAACGCCCACCCTGCGGTGTCCAACTCGGCAGTGGTTGGCATTCCCCATGAGGAATGGGGCGAGGCGGTGCATGCCGAGGTAGTGCTAAAAGCCGGTGAAAGTCTGTCGGCGCAGGCACTGATCGAGCATGTCAAAGGTCGACTGGGCCGGTTCAAGGTCCCCAAGTCCATCATCTTCGTCGACGCTCTTCCGGTCAGTGTGGTGGGCAAGGTGCTGCGTCGTCAGGTACGCGAGAAATACTGGAAAGACAAGGCTCGTTGCGTGTCCTGAAGCGTCGCGCACCGTCGATACTACCCCTTCGTTTTGTGCCCTGATGTCTCCTTCCGTCCTTGGTCAGGCGGAGGCATCGGGGCTTTTTTTTGGGGGGGTTGGGTTCGGGTTTGGGCTGGTTACAGCCCCCCCCCCGATCAACTGGCCGGCTTCGCCTCAGGCAGCGTCCAACGGCCATCGAGTACCGGTGGCTCCGGCAGATAGAAGCGCACCATATAATTCCAGCCCGGCGTAATCGGCAGGCAATTCACCGTTGCCGCCGTGCAATCGCCAAACTGCACCGAAACCCGCCCACCCTCACCTTTCTTCGCCGTCAGGTTGTTCAGCGTGTAGGCTTCTTGCGGGTTCGGCCGGTAATGGCCATCAGCATCGTAGACACTGATCGACCAGAATCCCTGCACCGGCACTTCACCGATATTCAGCCGATAGGGTGTCACCCCGTCGTTGCGCGCCGGGGTCACGATCTGATAGTAAGCGTCCTGTTGCGGATTGCCGCCCCAGGCCATCGCACTGCCGATCAAATGGCGCACCGGGTCAACCTCACCGGGTTTGCCGAACATCCCCCGCGAATCACTCAGCGACTGCCCCAGGACCGACAACGCGCCGCGCATTCTGGCCCTGCTGGTCTCGTCCCAGTCTGGCACTTCGAAACGTCCGGGCCCACCGGGCTGGCTGACGGCAATGGAATCCTGCAGTCCGTGCACCTGGCTCAGATCCGCAGGATCGGCAGGGTCGACCAGAAGCCGCACCCCGAGCATGACGTAGCGTGTACCGATCTGCTCGCGGCTGACCGTATGTTCACCGGCACCGTAGTAAACACCGACGACATGATGATCCTCGTTGATCAATGCCAACGACAGGTAACGTTTGCCCGCCTCTGGCAAAGACAGCGTGACCGGCCCGGCATCCAGATCAAAAACGGCAGTGGAATACAGCGTGTCGCGGTTTGGCCGCACTACGGTTTTCGCCCCGGCGGGAATCAACGCCCGCCAGTGAAAGAAACGCCCCAGGCCGGCCCGTTCGATGGTCAGGGCGAAGTAGCGGTCGGTTTCGGCGCGGATGAAGTTGTCGACCGTGACCACTGCCGGTGCGCCTGGCAACGCCTGGCTATGGGCAGTGGGCAAACAGGCTGCCAGCAAGGCGCCCGCCACCAGCATGACTTTTAATTCGTTCATATCGTTGTCCTCAAGAGGGTTGACGGCGGTTACAGGCGAACCAGTGCAGGCGGAAAGTACTTGCCTTCAGCCACTGGACCTTCAGGCCCGTAGAACCGCAACATCAGACGAAACGACTGGTCCGCCACGGTCGGCAGCCAGTTGCCCTGTGGGGCCCCATGAGGAAGTTTCGGCCCGAAATACAGCGTAAGTGACCCGTCTGCGTTACGCTCCAGGTCCGATTGATTGTTCAGGGTGAAGCGGTCGAGTGCATTGGGCAGCACTTTGAAGGTTTTGCTGTTAACCGCCGTGACCGACCAGAAATAGCGCGCAAAGCCCGAAGGAAGCTGACCGCCCGGGAAGGTCAGCGCATAACTTTGCCCGCCTTCCAGCACCTTGCCGTCGACGTCCAGGGCGCTTCGGAAGTAATTGACCTCCTGCTGGGTGTTCGCCCAGATTCCCCCGAGATCGACCAGGGTACGGGCAAGATAGTCGCTACCGTAAGCGCCCGAGGCGGCGGGCCGCACCCAGCCATTGCCGATGACGCCACGGCCCAGCGTGGGTGCGGCACGGGCCAGGTCAGTGAATGCCTGGGTCTTTATCTGCTGATCGATGCGCGCCCGCTGATCAGGGTGTCTGAGCTGTTCGGCAATCGCCCGTACCTGAGCCTGCTGCGCTTGCATGCCAGGGTTCAGGTCCGGTTCCTGCAGCGCCAGCGAGGCGGCTTCAAACGCTTCCACACCTGGCAGTTTGTTCAATGCGAACACGAGGCCTTTGGGCACAGGCGGCAGTTCAGGTGTGCCCGTGGGGCGCAGACTGAATTGAGACTGGAGCTGTTCGGCCTTGTTCCAGTCATCACCGAGCTCGACGCGGGTCAATACCCGGGCCGTACGCACTGGCAGGTCAATGCGCTGGACCGATGCCGGCAGATCGACCTTGGCACCCTGCAGACAGACCGCAAAGTCCCCATCAGGACGTTCCGAGAAGGTGCGCTCGTTGATGTTCGCCAGCGTTTCCCCCCAGCCATTGAGAAACTGTACGGTGTAGTAGCGACCGGAAATTTTCGGCACGCTGACTTGCGTGCAACTGCGCTCGTCCGCCGCCACCCAGGCTTCCGAATAGGCCACATCCAGATTGGGATTGGGCCAGTCCACCGCACCAGGCTTGCGATGCACAAGCTGGTTCCACTGCATGCCGTCCTGAAAATCCAGTTGCTGCTGGCGCATTACCAGCAGGCGCCCGAGCAGATAGATATAGGCGTCGCTTACCTGCTGGTCGCTGGCAATCGTGTGCGATTCGGCCGTGATCGGGGCAGAGCTGCCACTGGCAGGCTGAATCAGCGCAGCCAGGCAGGCCATAGCAAAGGCGCCTGTGCCAAGCGCCCCACGCGATGTTGCTTTCATTGTTGTTCTCCATCGGGGTCCATGTGAACACCCCTTATGCCGTTACCACGCCCATACCGCCCCTCCCGTTTTGGGGTGGCATGGGCTTGCAGGCAACGTAGAGAACATCGCAACGGTGCCGCGTCAGGCGATATTGACGTCCTTGAGCGACGCCATGTCGATGACGAAACGGTACTTCACATCATTGTTGTGCATACGCGTGAACGCCTGGTTGATGTCCTGGATCCGGATCATCTCGCAGCTCGGCAACACCTGGTGCTCGGCACAGAAATCCAGCAGCTCCTGAGTCTGTTCCAGGCCACCAATCAAAGACCCGGCAATGGAGCGGTTGTTGACGGCCAGCAAGGCGCCATGGACAGGCTCCAGTGGCTCCAGCGCGCCGACCAGCACCAATGAGCCGTTGCGGGCCAGCAGCATCAGGTAAGGGTTGACATTGTGCCCGCGCGGGATGGTGTCGAGGACCAGGTCAAAACTGCTGGCGGCCGCCTTCATGGCCTGCACATCGCTGGACAGCAAGACATGGTGGGCTCCCAGCGCGCGGGCATCGTCGGCCTTGCCGGGCGAGGTGGTAATCACCGTGACCGTGGCGCCCAGGGCCACGGCCAGCTTCACCGCCATGTGCCCCAACCCACCCAGACCGATGACCGCCAGGCGCGTACCGGCCCTGACCCCGTGCTCGCGAAGGGGTGTCCACACCGTGATGCCCGCGCACAGCAGCGGCCCGGTAAAACGTGGGTCCAGCGCCTGCGGCACGCGCAGCACGAACTGCTCGCGCACGACGATATGCTGAGCATAGCCACCGCGGGTCACTTCGCCGCTGATACGGTCCAGACCGTTATAGGTCGGGGTCGGACCATGGCTGCAGTGCGGCTCCTGGTGCTGTTCGCAGGCCTCGCAGTGCTGACAGCTGTCGACCAGGCAGCCGACCGCTACCCGATCGCCAGCACGGTACCGGCTGACGGCGGCACCGACGGCGGTCACTCGGCCGACGATTTCATGGCCCGGGACACAGGGAAAGCGCGTATTTTTCCAGTCGTTGTGCACGTAGTGCATATCGGAATGGCAGACGCCACAGTAGTCAATGTCGATGGCTACATCATCGTCGCGCAGCGCCCGGCGATCGAAGCGTACAGGGGCAAGGGGTGCGTTGGCTTCATGGACGCCATAGCCGATACAGGTGGTCATGGGGATTCTCCGGATTCTGGGTAAGCAAACCCCGCAGGGCGAACACTGCGGGCTTTTTCCTTGGCAAGGGTCAGATCGACGGGCGCAGCCAGGGTGCCGCGCTGGTTTCGGGCGCTGCGATCTGGTTGGAGATCCATTTACCCATGCGTCGCATCGGTTCGATGGAGTCCTGTGGAGCGGCAAATTTCATTGCTGCGGCATACCCCAGTGACACGATGCGTTGCGCGCCATACAGCGGCAGCACGTCCTTGAGCTGATCCTTGATGCTTTCCGGATAGACACCGACAGTCTGGGTGTAGGCATCGACCGCGTTCATCATCTCGCTCAAGTCGTCGACCGGTACCAGGTTGGCGGTGCGGTCGTCCAGACTGGCGGCAAACGACACCGGCTCAGGCAGTTGCGAACAGATGATCGCGCCCTCGCCGGCCTTGCCGCCGATGACCTTGTACCACTCGTCATCGAGTCGCAGCGCATCGACATGGGCCTTGAGTCCCTGGTCATAGCGCTTGGGCGCGGTGCTGAGGGTGTTGGGCAAACCGATCATGGCGTCATAGACGTACTGGCCAAAGGTGTTGAGGCGCTCCAGGCCTTGCTCATCGGTGCCGCTCTGCACATATACCACCCGCGCGCACACGCAGCCCTTCTGGTTGATCGCACCGATGTCGGCCGCCAGGCGCACAGCAGCTTCGCGCATGCTCGCTTCGCTGTCGAAGGTGTCATTGCCGATAATGCTGGCGCTGCGCTTGGGGTCCAGGGAAATCAGTTCAAGCCCCGGCTGAATGTAGCGCGTTACATGCTTGATCGATGCAAAACCGCCCCAGGCGACGATCTTTTCCAGATTCTGCGGCTGATACAGGCGTTGTTCGAATGCTTCGTCGCCGCCTTTCCAGTAAGCGACACTCAAGTGCTTGGTCAGCGGATGGTCAGGGGCCATATCGACCATGGTGCGGGCGATGGCCAGCGCGGTGAACGGGTCGTTGGACGGCGCCTTGATGATCGCATCGCTGCGCAGGACCATGTTGCGGATGATGGTCCATAACGACAGGGACACCGCATTGCCGGCCACGATGTGCAAGGTCCGCGCGCCGAAGCAACGCACTTCCAGCCGGGTGCCGTCGAGCAGTGTCTGCGGCACCCAGCCCTCCAGGTACTTGATACCGACCGTGGTTTCCGCCATTTCGCGGATGAACTCGCGCGACAGCATGTGCTGCAGGCCCATGTAGGAGCCCTTGACGATGCTCGGGGTGGTCGGTGCGGTCAGGTACGACAGCTCGCAGGCTTCCTGCAGGTAGCGGTTTTTGTCCAGCGCCAGGCGTTCGCCGAGGGCCACGGCATAGTCGAGAATGTCCTCAAAGCTCAAGCTGTACAGGTCCGCCAGGCGGGCCGGGTTGCCCAGTGGCAACTGATCGATATATTTGTTGGCATCAGGGGTGAGGAAGCTCAGATCGCCACCGCGGCCACCTACTTCAATCAGGTTGTCGGTGATCACTTGACCACGGATGATCATTGGCGCAATTGGGTGGGACATGGCTCAGCCCTCCAGGGTGTTGAGGAAGTCCATCGCCTCGCGATGGGATTGTTCGGAGGCCGCGCAGGTGATCTTGTCGTCGCCGCCGTTCTTTTCGCTGTAGCGCTGGATCGCACCCACCACATAGCGGCTGTGACGTCCGCAGGTGCAAGGCTGATCCCACTCGATGGTGATTTCGTCACCGGTAATGAAACCGCCCCAGTGGATGTCCGCGCCCAGATCAAAAAACGCCGCACGCCCGGTCTGACGCCCCTGACGCGGTAGCGGTTTGCTGGTTTCGGGATCAAGCAGAAAAGGAATCGCGGTGTGCGAGAAGTGGTAGTTGCCCTGCTCGCATTTAAGGTGCGAACCGCTGACCACTTCCGACATCGCATAAGACTCGTGCAGCGTCTTTACCCCGGTAAAGCGCATGACCTCTTCGCGCCAGTTCTCTGGCGGCACCACTCCTTTGGCGCCACCGGTGGTGATGATGTAGGAATCGGCATGGAACACCGACTCCAGGCCGCGCTCCAGACCGGCCTTGGCCATGTTGTGCAACAGGTTCCAGGTACCGCCGATATACACCTGCTTGCCTTTGAGGCGGGTAGCGATGTCATCGAAGAACGTCGCCAGGTGCTGGGGCATCTCCGCTTGCTGCTGATCGAAGGCCTTTTTCTTGGCCAGCAGCTCGGGGGCCACCACCAGGCGATCCAACGTGCCGTTGTTGTGCGCTGCACGCAGCCTTGCCCCCAGGCGCAGTACGTCGCTGGAGAGCGTCGAGGGATAGGCCGGATGAAAGTGTGATGGGTCGGGCAGCAGCACGCGAGCCAGTGAGCCCATGCCGCGCAGATGACTGAGATAGCCCTTGCTGTAGTACGGGTAGGCCGTGTGCAGGTCCGGGTCCGGGGTGGCTGCGCCGGTCATGTTCCAGGCATACAACTTGCGCACTTCGGAGGCTTTTTCGAACTCGCGAGTGCTGCAAGGCAGAAACGACAAGGTACCGGAGGTGCCGGACGTATGACTCAGGCAAAGCTCGGGGATTTCCCGGTCGAGGGTTTCGAACCAGTCGTCCAGGCCTTTGCAGGCACTGACGTCGACGGCGGCGATCTGTTCCGCCAGTTCCGGAACCACCAGCTTGCCCAACCACTTGTTGATCGCCGAATAGTTGTTCTTTTCCAGCAATGAAGGCGGGTACGACTTGAACAGGGTGTGCTCGAACAACAGGGGCACCACGTCGTCCAGCTGTTCGATCTGCTCGATGCCTTCGGCGTCCGCCAGTTTCTTCAGCACCGCAATGCGGTTGCGCATTTCGCCGAAGCGGCGTTTCAGGCCTGCCAGCTGCAACGCATTGATCTGTTCGGCAGGCAATTGCTTCCAGTTCTGCAAGCTGTGCTCGACCAGGGCAGCCGGATCGCTCAACAGCAGATCGACCTGTTCTTCTATTGTTTTTTTCAAGGGACAGCCTCCTGGAAATCAGTTGATCTCGCCTTGGCCGTGACGCTGTAACGGCCGGTTTGGCAGGCCCAGTTTAGGGGCGCTGCGGGCTAAATCATTTCCGGATTCCAACACTTGAAAATCAAACACATCTTGTTGTTTTTATTTGATTTTTTAATTTTTCCCGCTGTGCAATACGGATTACTCCGGGTCTTGCGTCGTCAGCAGTGCATGGATCATGCGGGCCAGCATGCGAACAGTGGTGTCCTCGATCAGGTAGTGCGGTTTTTCGATCAACAACGCCCGCGGCAAAGCGGTTACGGCCTGATAGGCAAGGAAGCCGGCTTTCTCGCGATCACGCACCAGTACCTGGTTGGAAAAACGCTGAACCAGCGCCGGAATTACCATCGATATCCAGAAACGCTCCGGCTTCACGATTTCCAGACGCACCAATTCACCGTAGTAAGCAGCCTTGATACTTTGCTCGGAGTCGACCTGCAACCAGCGATGCAATGCGACAAGTCCGGTGCGCAAGACGATTTCGATACCGTCATAGAGTGTCGCCGACGCCGGCAACGCCTCGATACTGGCGATCACCTGCAGCCGTACATCAGCGCGGTAATCCTCGAATATCGCGCCGATCAGCGAGTCGATGGTGGGGAAATACTCATAGATTGAACTGACGGCCACACCCGAATAGTCGGAAAGACGATAGTTCGAGAGTGCCTCTCGCCCTTCCCGTTCGAGGATTTCGCGTCCGGCGATTTTCAAGGCTTCGACCAGGGCAACCGAGCGAGCCTGCTTAGGTCGCTTGCGTGGCCGGGCCGGCACTTCCACCACGACATTACCATCGCAGACCGGGTCCCGAGGGGCCGTTCCCTCGGGGCCGGACACCGTGTCGGAACGACGGCCCATGACTCAGGGCGTCACGACGTTGAACGTCGGCTGAAAGCTGGCCAGCGTACCGAGCAGCACTTTAAAGCGTTCCACATCGCCCTCGAGCTTGATATCTCCCTGCTTGATCGCCGTCGGAAAATCAAGTTGACGCAGGCTGATGCTGTCCAGTACGGGCTTGCTCATCTTGACCGTAGCATCAGCCTGGGCATGGCGTGTGTGCTCACGATAGGTCAGCACGCCGTTACGCAAGGTCAGAGCGAAGTGCTGGTCGAGGTCGTCAAAGTCCCAGTTCACGGTCATGTCATGGCCCTGGGCCTTGTCTGAATCGATGCGCACCGCCAGCAGGTCCATGAACATGGTCGGCGTGGCCGCCCGCACCAGGTCGGCAATGGCCCGCCCGCCCTGTTGCGGCGCGAGCTGGCGCAACTCCTGGGCACCGGTCAGGTACATATTGCGCCAGATGGCCGATTCGCTGCGATACCCCAGTTGTTCAAGGCTTTGTGCCTGAGCCTCACGCGCGGCTCTGTTGTCAGGCTCCGCAAACACCAGATGATTACCCAGTTGCACGGCCCAGCGGTAATCGCCTTGCTGCATGGCCGTGTGCATCAGTTCGAGGACCTTTTGCGCACCTCCCATGGCTTGCACGTAGTGCTTGCCAGACTCCACGGGTGGCAACGGGTCAAGGTTGGACGGGTTACCGTCATAAAACCCCAGGTAACGCTGGTACACCGCACGGGTATTGAAACTCAGGGTGCCGTAGTAGCCCCTTGCGTACCACTTGTGCTCGAGCTCACCGGGCAGCTTCTTCACTGCATCGGCAATCTCCAGTGGAGTCAGGCCCTGATTGAGCAGGTGCAGTGTGCGGTTATTGATAAAGGCGTACATGTCGCGCTGGTCGGCGAGCATACTGCGAATGCCCTCGCCGCCCCAGGTTGGCCAGTTGTGCTGGGCAAACATTACCTGGGCCTTATCGCCATACCGTACCAGGCTGTCATCGATGAACTGAGACCAGGCCTTGGCGTCACGCACTTCAGCACCACGCGGGGTGAGTACGTTATGCATTGACATCACTGCGTTTTCGGACATGCACAAAGCCTTGAACTGCGGCAAGTACAGGTTCATTTCCGCCGGTGCTTCGGTGCCGGGGGTCAATTGGAACTCGAACTGCACACCTGCAATTTCATGACTTTCCAGTGGCTGTACAATCAGGTTGGTCGGAGCAATCAGGCTGATGGTGCCGCCCACCGGTGCCCCCTTGCCAATCCCGGTGTCAACCTGCCCTCGCTCGTTCCTGGGCACCGCCCCGCCACTCTGGAACATGCCCCGGCGGAACATCGCTGCACCGGCGAGCACGTTCTCCTGGATCGCGTGTTCCATGAAACCGTTCGGGGCGTAGATCCTCACCTTGCCGGATTTGACATCGGCTTCATCAACTACGCCGCGCACACCGCCAAAGTGGTCGACATGACTATGGCTATAGATCACGGCAACCACCGGTTTGCGCGGGCGATGCTGGTAGTACAGGTCAAGGCCGGCCCGGGCCGTTTCGGTCACATACAGCGGGTCGATGATGATCAGCCCGTCATCGCCTTCGATGATGGTCATGTTCGCCAGATCGATGCCGCGAATCTGATAGACCTTGTCGGTCACCTGGAACAAACCGGCGTTTGCATTGAGCTGGGCCATCCGCCACAGGCTGGGATTGACCGAGTCTGGCGCCTGAGCCTGACTGAGAAAGTCGTAGTGGTGGGTATTCCACACAGGCTTGCCGTCAGCATTCTTGATCTCGCCTTCAAAGGCAGCCACCAGCCCCTTGCGCGCGGCGTCATAGTCAGCGCGATCGTCGAATGGCAACGTCTGGAGCACTGCCTGGTTGACCGCCGCCGTGCTCGGACTGGCAGCCTTGGCGGGGTTGGCGGATGCCACATCTGCGGCCCAGGACGGAGCACTGGACAACGCAATGGCAGTGGCAAGAGCAGCAAATGAATAACGCATACGGATTCCTTAAGCGTGGATCGTGTCCACCGTTTTTATTCTGGCTGGCCACACGCTGGCGGCCGCCTCATTGGGCATTACAACCATCACCCCTGAGCCTCGTGAGTACCTGATCGATCCACCGCGTCTGAGCATCGCTCAAATCAGCCGGCAAGCGTACATCGCTGAATGTCACCTGTGCCGGGTATGAAGGGTCGTTACGTGCTCCGCCGTCATCCTGCCCACCCTCGACCACCACGAAACAGCACACACCCTCCCAGGCAGGCAACGGGGTGACGAGAACATCGACACACTGACGATTGCAAAACCGTTGCTGATTGCCGTTGATCACCCATCCATCGTCAGTCGGCCAGGCACTGACGCCTTCCGCCTGTTCCAGACAGAAGCCACCGTGGCCACGTCCCGCGAGCAGGTCTGGCAGGAAGCGCTCGCGCATGGATTGCTGGCTCGAAGGCAGGCCCGCCAGCGCTGAGGCCACCAACAGGTTGCCAAGTACAGACTCGGCAACCACCCTGGAGGCCGACCTCAGTTCTTCGAACAACAGGGCCTCAGTCACCGCCGACAGCCCCATGCCACCCAGGGACTGCATGATGCTGGCGCCAGGAAGGCCAAACTCGGCGATGCCCTGGGTGAGTTCGCGCATTTTCTGCGCAGGTATGCTCCGGCCCTCGAACAGACGGGCCACGGGTGTTACCTCGGACGCCAGGAAGGTCCGGAAACTTTCCACGGCGAGCCGCTGCACATCGGTGGTAATCGGTGTCTTCATGGTGCTGGTTCCCTGCCACTCGGCGCGAACCCACCCGAAACTTCGGGTCCGCCATCAACAGCAGGGTATGCTGCAGAAGGTCCGGCTGCCCCCCCTCAATGAGGAGGGGGTAAGCCGAATGTGGCACTTACACCAGGCTGCGAGCGATGATCAGCTTCTGAATATGGCTAGTACCTTCGTATATCTTCGTCACCCGGACATCCCGGCAGTAACGCTCAACCGGGAAGTCGGTGAGGTAGCCATAACCACCATGGATCTGTAACGCATCGGAACAGACCTTTTCCGCCATTTCGCTGGCAAACAGCTTGGCCACCGATGCTTCCTTGGCACATGCCACACCGGCCTCGCACAACCGGGCGGCATGCACCATGTACTGATGGGCGACTTCCACCTGGGTCGCCATATCGGCCAGGTCGAAGGCAACCCCTTGCAGGTTGAGGATCGGCGCCCCATAGGCTTCGCGCTCTTTGGCATAGCCAACAGCGGCATCCAGTGCCGCGCGAGCGGTGCCGGTGGCGACGGCGGCAATCGCCACCCGACCTTCCGACAGCGAGCCCATGACGTTGCGATAGCCGGCGCCTTCTTCACCCAGCAGGTTCGAAACCGGTACCCGGCATTGATCCAGCTGGATCTGGGCGACATGGGCCGAGCGCTGGCCCATTTTGTGTTCGACGCAAGACACCACGTAGCCGGGGTTGTCCGACGGGTCGACCATCAACAGGCTGCTGCCTTTCTTGCCGGCAGCCTTGTCGGTCACCGCCAGCACCAGGCCCAGGCCGGCATGATTGCCATTGGAGATGAATTGCTTGCTGCCGTTGAGCACGTAGTGGTCGTCTTCGCGGCGCGCCTGGGTACGGAATGCTCCAGTGTCGGAACCGGCATGCGGTTCGCTGAGCAGAAAGGCGCCGATGCGTTTACCACAAGCCAGGTCCGCCAGGTACTTGCGTTTCTGCGTCTCGTCACCCAGGCGGGCCACGGCCATGCCCACCGAGTTGTGCACATGGATCAAGGTGGCGAAACCGGTATCGGCAGCGGCGAATGCCTCAATGGCCAGGCAATACTCGACGAAACTCAGGCCCGCACCGCCGTACACCTCCGGTATCAGCATGCCGAGAAAGCCCAGGTCGGCAACGGCCTGCAGTTCGTTGCCGGGCCAGGCGGCACTGCGGTCACGTTCGGCGGCTGTCGCGGCGACTACCTCCGCGGCGACCTTGCGTGCCGAGTCGCGGATCATGATTTCCTGTTCGCTGAGGAAGGTTGCACAGGTGTCGCTCATGGTAATTCCTTATGAATTCAGGTCAAAAGACAGGTTCAGCTTGGCGTTACACGCACGACACGGTCCGCGCGTCAGGCTCGGTGGGGGCACTGTTCTCATGGACCTCCGGGGTGATAGCCGTCGCACTGCGGGCATGCACGTCTCGGAGCAGAAAGTGCGACAGTGCCGGGATCAACGCCAACGCGCCGAGCATGTTCCAGAGGAACATGAAGGTCAGCAGGATGCCCATGTCGGCCTGGAACTTGATGGGCGAAAACGCCCAGGTGATGACCCCGGCAGCCAGCGTCACACCGACCAGCGCCACGACTTTGCCGGTGAAGCGCAAGGCATGCCGGTAAGCGTCAGCCAGGGTGGCGCCAGCACGCTGGCGGGCCAGTTGAATGCTCAGCAGGTACAAGGCGTAGTCGACGCCGATGCCTACCCCCAGCGCGATCACCGGCAAGGTCGCGACCTTGACGCCCATGCCCAGTACCACCATCAGCGCTTCGCAAAGAATCGATGTGATCACCAGCGGTACTACGGCGACTACCACTGCACGCCAGCTGCGGAAGGTGATGAAACACAACACGATCACGGCCGCATACACGTACATGAGCATGGTCAGGTTGGCTTTCTTGACCACGATGTTGGTCGCCGCTTCAATGCCTGCGCTACCGGCCGCCAACAGGAACTGCCGCTCCGGCGTGCTATGCGCCGAAGCAAACGCTTCGGCGGCCTGGACGACCTGATCCAGGGTCTGTGCCTTGTGATCGGTCAGGTAAGCAACCACCGGCATCACCGAGCAATCGTTGTTGAAAAGCTCCGGGTTACTGGTGCTGGCGGTACGCGCGGCGTAGTTCAGCACGTCCTGGTTGGGCGAAATCGACATCCATTTCGGGCTTCCCTCGTAGGACCCGGCAGTAATCTTGCGTACCGCGTCGGCAAGCGACACCGTACTCTGCACGCCCGGCACTTGCTGCAAGGTCCAGCCCAGACGATCGGCATCCACCAGCGTCTGGTATTCAAGACAGCCTTCGGCGCGGGTTCTGACGATGACTGCAAACTGATCGGAAGACAGCGAGTACCTGCTGTTGATGTAGGCATTGTCGAGGTTGTAGCGCGAGTCGGGACGCAACTCCGAGGCCCCGGCGTCAAGGTCACCGATCTGCAGCTGGGTGCTGACGATAAAACCGGCCACCGTGAGCAGCGCCGACACCGTCAGCAGCACCGTTGCCCAACGGCGTTCAGTGAAGCGCTCCAGCAGCAACCAGAGGCCACTGGCGGGCTTCTGTTCCGCGCGCAGGCTGCGGGCAGCCGCCTTGGCACTGACCCCGGTATAGGAAAGCATGACCGGCAGCAGGATCAGGTTGGTAAATACCAGCAGCGCGACGCCGATCGACGCGGTGATGGCCAGGTCCTGGATCACCGGAATATCGATCAGCATCAGCACCCCGAAGCCTACCGCATCGGCGACCAGCGCCGTGACCCCGGCGAGAAACAGACGGCGAAAGGTGTACCGCGCCGCCACCAGCTTGTGGGTGCCGCGGGCCACGTCCTGCATGATGCCGTTCATCTTCTGCGCGCCATGGGAGACGCCGATGGCGAACACCAGAAACGGGACCAGGATCGAATAAGGGTCCAGGGCATAACCCAACCGGGCGATCAGCCCCAGTTGCCAGAGCACTGCGATGCAGGAACAGCCGAGCACCAGTGCGGTACTACGGATACAGCGGGTCCAGCCGAAGATGATCAGCGCCGCGATCAACGCCGCTACTGCGAAGTAGACGACCATCTGCTGCAGGCCATCGAGCAGATCGCCGACAACCTTGGAAAAACCGACGATGCGGATCGCCAGGTCAACACCGCCCTGATCGCCGGAATACTGGCTTCGGATAGTTTCCAAACGCTTGGACAGTTCCCAGTAGTCCAGCGGCTCACCGCTATTGCTGTCCTTGTCGAGCAGCGGCAGGAAAATCATGCTCGAGCGAAAATCGGTGCCCACCAGGTTCCCCAGCAGCTGCGCACGGCCGATGTTCTGCCGCAGCGCATCGATACTGGCCTCGGAGCCGGTGTAATTGTCCGGCATCACCGGGCCGCCGGCGAAGCCTTCCTCTGTCACCTCGTTCCAGCGCACCACCGGCATCCATAACGACTTGACGTTGGCGCGGTCAACGCCGGGGGTCAGGAACAACGCGTCATTGATGTGTTTCAGCGCCTGCAGGTAAGCGGGATCAAAAATATCGCCGGAGCGATTTTCCACCACCACGCGCACGGCATTGCCCAGGCCCTTGAGTTCATCGCGGTTATCAAGGAAGTTGCGAATGTAGGGCTGGTTTTGCGGAATGGTTTTTTCGAAAGCGGCGTTGAGCGTCAACCGGGTCGAATCCCAGCCCAGTATTACCGTAGCCACCGCACAGAGGAGGATGACCAGCAAGCGGTTGTTGAAGATCAAGCGCTCCAGGCGGCTGCCTGAGCGATGATTGAAATCTTTCAGGTTGCTGATGGTTTGCAGGGTGTCGCTGGCGTTGTGGGTAGCCATCAGAGCTCTCCGACCTTCTTGTTCTGTTGCAGGCTCTGCACACGCACACCACCAAGCCCGGCCAGGGCGACGGCCCCGTCGGCAACGGCTGCCACTGCAAAGTTGGGTGCCACACTGTCGAGCGCTACGCGGCGGAACGTCGCCCCACGGTCAATGGAGCGCAGTAACTGACCGCTCTGGCTGGCCAGCAAGAGCGTGCCGTCTGCGGCGATCAGACCGCTGGTGATACCCGCCTCGGTGCCGGTAGTGACCGTGCTCCAGCTGGCACCGCCATCGAGGCTGCGCAAGGCGTTGCCACGCAGGCCGTACACCAGCACCAACTGGTCATCGCCCAGCACGCCAAACAGGGTGCCCTCATACGGCAACGGCACTTTCACGAAACGCTGGCGGGTCGCATCGAGTTTCAATACCAGGCCCTGCTCGGCCACCATGAACAGCGTCCCGGCAGCCGGATGCAGGCCATACAGGTGCATGCTTCGCGGGTTGTCGACACGGTCCTGCCAGGGTGTCCAGCTTTGCCCGCCATCCTCGGTGCGCAAGATCAGATTGAAAGCACCAATCACGAACCCCGTACGCTCGTCGGCGAACCACACGTCCAGCAACGGCTTGTCAGCCCCTTGCTCGGCAAACAACTCAGCGTCCTGTTTAAGGCGCTGGGCCTGCGGGTCTTCGGGATTGGTCGGATGGCCGTAGTGCTTGAGCATCAGCGCCGCAATCTGCCGGCCATCGAGCTGCTTGCTCCAGGTTTTACCCGCATCGCTGCTGTGTAAAACCACGCCTTCGTGGCCTACAGCCCAGCCCTGATGGGGAGTGGGAAACATTACGGCAGTGAGGTCGGAACTGACCGGAACCTGGGCTTGAACCCAGGTGGTGCTGTCGTCGGAGTAGAGAATATGACCGCGCTGGCCAGCTGCAATCAGCCGTGCGCCGGCCTGCACCAAAGCGTTGAGCGGCGCATGTATCGCCTGGTTACTGGGCACCGCTGGCATATCCAGGGGCGAGACGAAAGCGGGTTGCGCGAGCACATGGCCCGTCAATAGCACGGCCAGGATCAGCCATGACGATCGTAAGCGTTGCTTAAACACTGTGTTTACCTCACATCAGTTGCGCACCAGCGCACATTGCACCAACAGTGGTCCCGCCTTGGGACCACCACCGGGAAGCTTGCAGCAGTGGCAAGCGCGACTCAGAGCGTGGTCTTGAAGGTGAAGTACACCGCGCCGCGGTCTTCCAGCATCGCCTGGCTACCGCTCGGGGTCAGGGCCGCACCGGTGACCGGATTGGTCGAGTAATCGCCGAAATAGTCCACATACTTGAGGTCGAAGCGGTACCGGCTGTAGACGTCGAGTGCCAGACCGACGGCGTAGCTGCCGGCATCTTCGTTACCGCCTGAGCTGACTGCCGAGTTGCCATTGATGCCCTGGGAGAAGCTCAACGGCATCGACAGGTCGCCACCGGGGAAGACCTGGTACCAGGTCGGCGTGAAGTTGATGGCCAGTCCGTAGGCATCGCGGGTGACCGCGTCAATATTGGTGGGCACGGCTTTGTACGCAGACGATCCCTTGAACAGGTGCAGCGGATCGGAATTGACCGACAGCCAGCGGCTCCAGGTCAGTTCGGCAGACCAGCTGGCGCCGTCGTAGAGCGGCGTCGGGCTGAGCGAGCCAATGGCATTGAGCACACCGTGCAAAGTGTCACCACGGGCACCGAGAATATCGCCGTCATCCGGCAGTTGCGCCGCCGACGTCACCCGTGCCGCCGAGCTGACCAGCGGCATGTTGCGCCGGTAGTTGAGGTCGGCGCCGACACTCACGCCGCCGACTTCCTTGGACAGGCTGATGCCGTACATGTCGATCTTGTCGGCGTAATTGAGGAAATACTGCGGCCGCGCATTGGCCAACAGCACGACCTGAGGCAGCGTGTCGGAGAACTGGCGCACATAGAAGCCCAGCGTGCCGTCCAGCCATTGCGGGCTCCAGCGCGTCATCACGCCCCAGTCACCGGAATCGCGCGGCTCGATGTCGTCGCCATGCAGGGCACGCAGGCTGGGGCTGAGGATAAACGACTCGCCCCCTTGCTGATAGATATCGGCAAAGCCCAGGTAACTGCCAGACTCCGGCACGCGCGAGGGCCGCCATTCGAAGAAGTATTGCGCGGCAAACGACAGTTCGGGATTGACCTGCAACTGGGTCGACAGCTGAGTGCGTGGCAGGTACAACTCCTTGGCCTCGATCCCCGGTAGTGCCAGGGCCTTACCCTGGTCCAGCGGTGCCTGGCCATAAGAAATGCCATGAATGGCGCCAGCACCCAACAACGACTCGCCCCAGTTAACGGTATGCCGACCCAGGCGGGCCTTGAGCGGCATCTCGCCCAGGTCGTATTCGCCAAAGACGAAGGCGTCCATCCATTCGGCAGACGGGCCTTCGTAGTAACGGTTGGTATAGCGACTCAACCCGGTGGCCGGACGTCCGTCGGAACCCAGGTGGTTGGAGGTGGCAACGTTGTCGTTGTCCAGGTCACCGGCATACGCAGCGTCATACCAGAGTGCCGCACTGACACGTGCGCCGTATTTGCCCTTGTAGATGAGGTCCGACTCGCTGAGGATATCCAGGCGATTGTTGACCAGGCGATGCTTGTCGAAGTTACGGTCGCCGTCATCGTTGTTCGGGTTGGCCAGGATTGCCTTGTCCTGGCCCTCGGTACGCATCCCCAGGTTGTAGCGCAAGGTGTTGTCCCAACGCAGCTGGATATCATCGTTGCCGGTGTCGATCTCGACAGCAACGGCATTGGCGCAGGCCAGTGCGCATAACGTCACGACCGTGGCCCGGACTGCAGGGTGATTGGTGGGATGACGTGGACTGGTGTTTTTCTTGTTATTCATCTGGGTGTCTCCTCCCCTGGGTTGAACCTGGACCTCCAGGTTCGCAAGCCGCTCAATCAGTGATCGAGTGCTGCGCAGGGTGCCAGCGTTGTCAGTACCTCCTCCCCCCCCTTTCTGAAAGGGGGGTGCTCCCCCTACCCCCCCTTCGGTAGCGTCTGTATCCATAACGCTGATTTGCGCGCCTGTACCGGCAACATCAGTGGACAATCAGACGGGAGAACACAATGATGGACGGCCTTTCGGTCAGCGCGAATGCACGCCTCACCTACCCCTACGCCCTACCGCCAGTGCCCGGGGTGCCAGCCCAGGTCGTTGCGGGCGTACAGTGGCTCAGGTTGCCCCTGCCGGTTTCGCTGGGGACCATCAACGTGTGGTTGCTCGCTGACGGTGCGGGCACCACGCTGGTCGATACCGGCATCTACGATGAGCAGACCGAGGCGCTTTGGCGTACCTTGCTGGACGGTGCCTTGCGCGACACGCCACTGACGCGAATCATTGCCACCCACCTGCACCCCGACCATGTCGGCATGGCCGGTTGGCTGAGCCGCCACAGCGCTTGCCGCTTGTGGATGACACGCCTTGAGTACCTGCACTGTCGGCTGCAAGCGGGCGACAGCAACCGTCCGGCACCCGAGGAGTCGCTGGCGTTCTATCAACGTGCCGGTTGGGACACACAGGCGCTGGAGCGATACCGCAAGCGTTTTGGCGGCTTCGGCCGCATGCTCTCGAGCCTGCCTGACAGCTATCGGCGTATCCAGAACGGCGAGCAGCTTGATATCGGCGGGTATGGCTGGGAAGTGGTCGTAGGCGCAGGCCATTCACCGGAGCACGCGTGCCTTTTCGATCCGCAGCGTAAGTTGCTGATTTCCGGCGATCAGGTGTTGCCACGGATCTCGTCCAACGTTTCAGTGCATCCCACTGAGCCGGACGCCGATCCGATGAGCGAGTGGCTGGATTCGTTGGCTATGTTGCGACGTCGCGTGCCAGACGATGTACTGGTGCTGCCGTCGCACAACAAGCCCTTCCTTGGTCTGCACACGCGAATCGAGCAACTGCAGGTTGATACCTACAGCGCCCTGACGCGCTTGCGCCAGGGGCTGGAGCAACCCCGTCGTGTGGTCGACCTGTTCGCCCTGCTGTTCAATGCCCCGGTGCGCAACGACGCCAGCTCGCGACTGACCCTGGCGCCCGGAGAAGCGCTGGCGTGCCTCAATTACTTGCTACGCCGCGGGGACATCAGCGTCAGCCTCGACGGGCACGGCGTGGCCTGGTATCAACGCGCCTGACGCACCTGCGCAGTGTACCCAAGAACTGTGGGAGCCGACGCTGCCGGCTCCCACAATGGTCGCGATATACCCAAGAAGCGGGCTCAACGGGTCCCGCATTGAATATCAAGTGTCAACGCATTGAGATAGGCATTTTCCACCACGTGCTGCACCAATGCCGCAAACTCGTGGGCAAACCCCATACGCCGCGGAAACAGCAACCCGCCGACGATGCTTTCGGACACCTTGGCCGGCATCCCCGCCGACATGCCCGACTCGAACAGCCCTGGCGCCAGGCTCACCACGCGAATACCGTGCTCAGCCAGGTCACGTGCAATGGGCAATGTCATGCCAATCACTGCCGCCTTGCTGGCGCTGTACGCCGCTTGACCCATCTGCCCTTCACGCGCAGCGCCCGAGGCGGTATTGATGATTACTCCCCGCTCGCCGCTGTCTTCGGCTGCATTGCCCGACATCGCCAGGGCCGCGTGACGGATAACGTTGAAGGTTCCCGTAAGATTGACCGCCAATACCCGGTTCCACAGCTCTGTAGGAAATACCTGCCCCTTGGAAAGCGTCTTGCACGGCCCCAGCACCCCGGCGCAGTTGACCGCCACATGCACCGCGCCAAACCGCTTCATCACTTCATCAATGCCGTGCTTTACGCTGACTTCGTCGGCAACATCCACCGCAATGCCGACCATGCCTTCGAGCGCCGCGTCGAGCCGTTGCTGATCCAGATCGAAACCCACCACCTTTGCCCCGGCTGCAGCCAGCGCCTTGCAGGTGGCCAGCCCCAACCCCGACGCCGCGCCCGTTACTACTGCTACTTTATTATCCAGTTTCATCGTGACTCCTTGGTTATCCCCTGAATCGGGCCGGAGCGATCTTAGAAAACAACTGCACCGTCCTGTCCCTCCCTTTGCGGGCAGTCAGCGGCTGCCCGGTCTAGGCTTGACCTGTCCAGACAGGTTGGCTAGGTTCGCTCGAACCAATAAGAAACGTGGAAAACACATTGCCTAAAAATCTTGCCAGGCACTTGGTTTCGACCAAGTTCGCGCCCCCGCGCATCGGTACCCGGCACGTTGTCCGGGCCTTGCTGCTGGCGCACCTCAAGCGCATGAGTCATTGCCGCCTGGCCCTGATCACCGGGGCTGCGGGTTACGGCAAGACAACCCTGCTCGCGCAGTGGCGCCAGGACCGGCTGAAAGCAGGCGCCGAAGTGGCCTGGGTTTCCCTGGCTGTCGACGACAAGGGTTACAACGCTTTCTGCACGGCCTTCCTGGAGGGTGTGAGACGCCTTGGCATCGATATCGACATCAACCTGCAGCGTGAAGACAACACGCCCTCGGCCATTGACGGCACGGTGGCGATCATCGTCAACGCAGCGGCAATGCTGAACAAGGAGCTGTACCTGGTGGTCGATGACTACCACTACGTAGAAGCCCCTCATGCTCACACGTTGATGCAGAAGCTGCTTGAACAAGGCCCTGCCAACCTGCACCTGGTAATTGCCTCACGGGTCAGCCCACCACTGAGCCTGTCGCGACTGCGGGTGATGGACCTTGTGGTCGAGATTGAAAGTGCCATGCTGCCGTTCGACCTGGCGGAGACTCGCACTTTCGTCGAGGAAAACCTTGGTAGCGAGAAGATCAACGCCGACGCGCTCAGCCTGATTTACGATCTGACCAGCGGCTGGCCCTCCTGCCTGCAGTTGATCGTGATCATGCTCAAGAGCCGCAGCGATACCCGCTCGATCCTGGATGACCTGGTGTGGCGCGCCAATGACCTGCAAACCTACCTCAGCGAAGAAGTAGTCGCACACTTGCCGATCGAGTTGGTGAAGGTCGCCGAAACGCTGTCGTTGTTCCGACGTTTCAATGCCGCAATGGCCATTGCCGTTACCGGCAACGCCCAGGCCGGTGAACTGCTCCAGCGCATGGAGGACGAAAATCTGCTGATTTACCGGGTCGACTCCGATGACCGTATCACCTGGTTTCGCTTTCATCCTTTGTTCGGTGAGTTTCTCAGCACCCGTCTGCAACGCCGCGAACACGACGTGCGCGCCCTGCATCGCCTGGGCGCCCAATGGTTTGCCGGGCACAACTGCCTTACCGAGGCAGTTCGTCACGCCAACCTCGGCGATGACATCGAGTTTGCCGTCCAGGTGATTGAACAGACCACCCCGGCAACCTGGAGCCTGGATTACCTGGCACCCACCTTGCGGCTGCTGGAGCGTTTGCCCGAAGAAGTACTGTTTCGTCATCAGCGGCTGTTGTTTCTGGCCTGCCTAACCGTATCACTGACGTCGCGCCCGGCACGCGCAAAAGCCTGGCTCAGCCGTTTGCAGGCCAGCAACCTGGACGCTCACCCGGAACTTGCCAGTGGCCTGCCCTTGATCCATGCCGCAGTGGCCATCCAGGAAGATGACAGTGAACTGACCATCCGACTGCTGGAGCCGGTTCGCGACGCCGCGATGGGCAACCCGTTCCTTCGCTATGTATTGCTGGCAGCGCTGACGGTCGCTTATGCCACCGCAGGCCGCTACACCGATGCCCGGCGCCTGTTCGATGTTCATCCGATCCCCTCGCAAGACCGCAACAACGACATGGCACTCGTGGCTGAATCCGCCCGTTTAACCACCTATTTACTGGCCGGCGACATCATCGAGGCCGAATCACTGGCTTCCGAGCTACTGGAACGCTCCACGCGCGAAGGCGGACAGCGTTCAATCTGTAGCAACCTTTGTGCCAGTCTGCTGGCCGATGCCTTCTATGAGCTGGATCGCATCGATGACGCCCGCGAACTGATCGCCAACCGCTTTGGCTTGCTGCATTCCTCGGTCCCCGACGTTATCGTTCGCACCAACCTGAGCCGCAGTCGCCTGGACCTGCTGCAGAAAGGCCCGGACGCCGCCCTGAACTTTTTGCGTCAGCAGATTGCCCACCTGCGCAGCCTGGGGCAGATACGTCCGGTCGCTCACCTGTTGGCCGAAGCCATCCGCGTATGCCTGATCAAAGGCCAGCATTCACATGCCAGCGAACTGTTGCAGGCCCTGGAGTCGCTTGCTCACGACCATGGCAAGGCAACCGGCGGTCGAGCAGAGCTGCCGGCCATCGCTGCCCTGGCGCGTGCACGTGTGCTGGTCAAACAAGACTCGCAAGCGGCCCTGCTGGCGTTGGAAACCGTCAGCGACTATGCCCAGCGCTTCCAGCGCGGTCGCCTGAGCGTGCTCACGGACCTTTTATCGGCAGGCGTGCTGGAAGACCTCAAACAGCCTGATCACGCGTTATTGCGTGCTCAACGGGCAGTCGAGGCAGCTCAGCGCCTTGGACTGGTCCGCACCTTGCTGGACGAGGGCGTACTCAGCGAGAAGTTGCTCTGCACGCTTGCCACCACCCACCTGCGCGCCCCGCTGCGCCAGTATGTCGATGAGTTGATCGAGAAGCTCACCGGCCCCTGTGCGCAAAACCTTGTAACGCCACGCATGCGGCGCACCGCAACGTCTGGCCAACCTGCCCTGCTGACCCCACGAGAGCGCGAGATCCTCAGCCTGGTAGCCCAGGCCATGTCGAGCAAGCGAATCGCCCACACCCTGGATATCACCCTGGAAACCGTGAAGTGGAACCTGCGCAACATCTTCGCCAAACTCGGTGTTTCCAGCCGCTACGATGCCATGGTGCAGGCACGCAACCAGAAACTGATCGACTGAACACGGTTCAACCCCCTCCCGTCTGGAGGGGGGAAGCGCCGGTTATTGGCGCCTAACCTCGCAGGACGCTGCCGATCCAACGGCCATCCACGGGGAAAACAACATGACGCGCCGCCTGCTGTTCAACACCACCCGCTCAATCATCATCGAACGTGGGGCAGCCGCCCGCCTGGCCGAACAGGTCGAGACAATGGGTTATCGTTCGGCACTGCTGGTCACGGATGCCGGCGTTCTCGCCACCGGTCTGCTGGCAGCGGTGGAAAGAGGCTTTGCCCAACGCGGCATCGCCCTGCAGGTGTTCAGCAAGGTCCAGGCCGACCCTCCGGAGTCGGTGATTCTTGAAGCTGTGCAAGCCGCCCGACAGTGCTGCGCCGACTGTGTGATCGGTTTTGGCGGTGGCAGCTCCCTGGATGCCGCCAAGCTGACCGCCTTGCTTGTGCGCAGCAATGAGTCGCTGGCCGACATCTACGGCATCGACCGCACCAACGGTCGGCGCTTGCCGCTGATTCTGGTGCCGACAACCGCCGGGACCGGCTCCGAGGTCACCGCCGTGTCGGTGATTACTACCGGTGAGGGCCAGAAGAATGTCGTGATTTCACCTTCGCTGCTACCTGACATCGCCTTGCTTGACGCCGACCTGACCCTGGGGCTTCCCAAGCACGTCAGTGCTGCTACCGGTATCGACTCCATGGTCCACGCGATCGAGTCCTATACCACCAGGCACCTGAAAAATCCGATATCCGACTGCCTGGCCCGAGAGGCGCTGCGCCTTTTGGGCGACAACCTTGAACGGGTGTGCGTCAACGGCGCCGACGCTCAAGCTCGTGAGGACATGCTGATTGGCGCCTGCCTTGCCGGCATGGCCTTCGCCAATGCCCCGGTTGGCGCGGTACATGCCCTGGCCTATCCGTTGGGCGCACGCTTTCATGTGCCTCATGGGCTATCCAACTCGTTGGTGCTGGCACCGGTGATGCGCTTCAACCTTGAGGCCGCAGCGCCGCTTTACGCTGAACTGGCGAACATTCTGCTGCCCCATAGCCGCGGCGCGATCCTTGAAAGGGCCATGGCCCTGATCGCCCACCTGCAGGCCTTGCCTGCACGCCTGGGCCTGCCCACCCGGTTGCGCGACGTGGGCGTCACCGAACGCGACCTGGAGACCCTGGCACGCGATGCCAGCCAGCAGACGCGCCTGCTAGGGAACAACCCTCGCGAAATGAGCCTGGACGACATTCACGCCGTCTACCAACAGGTGTTCTGATCGAACGCCACGCGCGCCCCTCGGCTGCAGATAAACGCGGAGCCCGGCAACGGGCGACCGCAAAAACATATGTTTTCCTGTTATTTTTCAGTATCTTATAGTCATTTATTAATCCGGAGTATCACCTGAGTGATTCCTCCTTATACTCGCCTGAACCGCCCCGTGCGGCGCCACAACAACAATAATCAGGCAACCCCAGGAGCGCCTCCATGAGCGACGCCATCCCTTCCTTTCCCACGACATCTAGCGTTTCAGCCGATCTGAAACGCACCTATTCCAAAGTCATCTGGCGACTTTTGCCCTACTTGATGCTGGCCTTTATCATCAACGCCATCGACCGCCTGAACCTGTCGTTTGCCAAGCTGCGCATGGCCGACGACATTCTCCTCAGCGATGCAGCCTACGGCATCGGCGCCGGGGTCTTCTACCTGGGTTACATCCTCTTCGAAGTACCCAGCAACCTGTACATGCAGCGCGTCGGCGCACGTGCAACGCTGACGCGGATCATGATCCTCTGGGGCCTGATCACCGTGGCCACGGCCTTTGTTACCAACCCTACGCAACTGATCGTTGCGCGTTTCCTGCTGGGCGTCGCCGAAGCGGGCTTTTTCCCGGGCCTGATCCTTTACCTTACTTTCTGGTTTCCTGCCGCTGTACGCGGGCGTATCACCGCCTCGTTCTTCATGGCCGGCATGGTTGCCGGGATGATCTGTGGCCCCTTGTCGGGCACCATCATGACCCACCTGCATGGCTGGCTGGGTCTGCGTGACTGGCAGGCATTATTTGTTCTGACCGGCCTGCCGGCGGTGCTGCTTGGAGTGATCGGGCGCTTCTGGCTGACCGACCGTCCTGAGCAGGCGCGCTGGCTGAACGATGAACAGAAACAGCAGATCCACCAGGCGCTAGCCCATGAATCAGGGTCCGGCGCGGCTAGCAGCGGGTTCTTGGGGGCATTGCGCGATCCACTGTTGTATGTGGCGGGATTGGTGTGTTTCTGCATCTACAGCGCCTCCAACACCGTTTCTTACTGGCTGCCGACACTGGTGCAGGGTTTTGGCCTGGAAGACCTGCAGCACATTGGCCTGGCCACCAGCCTGCCGTTCCTGGCGGCCTTGTGCGCCATGTACCTGCTCGGTCGCAGCTCTGACCGCTACATGGAACGCCGCTGGCACCTGAGCCTGACAATGCTGCCCGCTGCGGCCAGCTTCTGCCTGCTGGACCTGGCCGCGGGCAACGCGCTGCTGTCGATGGCACTGGCCAGCCTGGGGGCGGCGGGCGCCCTGGCGGCGATGCCGTTATTCTGGACCATTCCGCCAGCGTTATTGAGCAAATCCGGGGCAGCGGGCGGCATTGCCATCATCAGCAGCCTCGGCAACCTTGCCGGAGTTCTCAGCCAGACGGCCGTTGGCGCGGTAAAAACCACCACCGGCAGCTTATATCTGGCTTTTGACCTGATCGCGGTTCTGCTGGTGCTGGGCACGCTCCTGCTACTGATCGCGATCCCGGCAGGACGCCTGGTACCTGCCGGTAACGCCCAGCCGTAAGTCTTTCACAACATACAAAAAGCCCGCTCGATGAGCGGGCTTTTTGTTTGCCTGGGACGTCTCAGAGGTGCTGCTCCAACTCCGGCACGGCATCGAAAAGATCGGCGACCAGGCCATAGTCGGCGACCTGGAAAATCGGCGCCTCTTCGTCCTTGTTGATCGCGACGATCACTTTCGAGTCTTTCATCCCGGCCAGGTGCTGGATTGCGCCGGAGATACCTACAGCGATGTAGAGCTGCGGAGCAACAATCTTGCCGGTCTGGCCAACCTGCATGTCGTTGGCGACGAAACCCGCGTCGACCGCTGCCCGCGATGCACCGACGCCAGCACCCAGCTTGTCGGCAAGGCTGTACAGGTGCTTGAAGTTGTCACCGTTCTGCATGCCGCGACCGCCGGCAACAACGACGCTGGCCGCCGTCAGCTCCGGACGGTCCGAGGTGGCCAGAGTTTCGCCAACGAACACCGAGAGGCCTGCGTTATAGACCGAACCGAGAGACTCGACGGTAGCCGCCCCGCCCACAGCGGCAACGGCGTCGAAGCCGGTGGCACGGACGGTGATAACCTTGATTGCGGCATTCGATTGCACGGTAGCAATGGCGTTGCCGGCATAGATCGGACGCTTGAAGGTGTCTGGCGACTCAACCGAGATGATTTCGGAGATCTGGTCGACATCCAGCGCCGCCGCCACCCGTGGCAACAGATTCTTGCCGTTGGCTGTGGCAGGCGCCAGGACGTGGCTGTAGATCACCGTCTGGTCGATCACCAGGCCGGTAACCAATGCAGCGAGGTTTTCCGGCAACTGGTGGGCATACGCCGCATTGTCAGCCACCAGCACCTTGGCGACACCATCGACGCCTCGCGCTGCTGCCACAGCGCCTTCGACACCCAGGCCCGCCACCAGCACATGAATCTCACCGCCAATCTGCTGTGCGGCGGCAACCGTGTTCAGGGTCGAGCCGCCAAGCGCTGCATGAGTGTGTTCCGCAATTACCAGGATAGTCATCAGATTACCTTCGCCTCGTTCTTCAGTTTCTCGACCAGTTCAGCAACCGACTTGACCTTGATACCCGCGCTGCGAGCAGCTGGTGCTTCGACTTTCAGGGTCATGCTGGTGGAGGCGGTGGAAACGCCCAGCGCGTCTGGAGCAACCGTTTCCAGCGGCTTTTTCTTGGCCTTCATGATGTTCGGTAGCGACGCATAGCGTGGCTCGTTCAGACGCAGGTCGGTGGTGACGATCGCTGGCAGGTTCAGCGCTACAGTCTGCAGGCCGCCATCGATTTCACGGGTGACATTGACCTTGTCGCCAGCCACTTCAACCCTGGAGGCGAAGGTGCCCTGGGCGAAGCCGGTGAGCGCAGCCAACATCTGGCCAGTCTGGTTGTTGTCGCTGTCGATGGCCTGTTTGCCAAGGATCACCAGCTGTGGCTGTTCCTTGTCGACAACAGCCTTGAGCAGCTTGGCCACGGCAAGCGAGCCGAGCTCGTCGGCAGACTCGACCAGAACGGCACGGTCTGCACCCAGTGCCAGCGCAGTACGCAGTTGTTCCTGGGCGCTGGCCGGACCGACGGTCACCACCACTACTTCAGTGGCTATGCCTTGTTCCTTGAGGCGCACAGCCTCTTCCACGGCTATTTCGCAGAAGGGGTTCAGCGCCATTTTTACGTTGGCAAGATCGACGCCCGTGCCGTCCGCCTTGACGCGAACCTTGACGTTGTAGTCGACCACGCGCTTTACCGCAGCCATTACTTTCATACAGCACTCCTGTTGAGCGGGTTGATTCAACTGTCCAGCCGATGCAGTACGGCATGGTGGTCGTAGGGTTGATAACGCGATTGCCGGTTGCGACAGACCTTGATGAGCGCAACCTCAGGATCACGGGCCAGGAACAGCCTGCCACCGCTGGCGACCAGGTGGTCGAGCAGGTGCTCTTTTTCATCGATCAGGCATTCCGGATTCCGGTCAAAGGCGGTGGTCAGGTCGAGGGCGAGCCATTGCATGGCGGGCACCAGGTCACCGGCAAAAATCAGCGGGCCACCGGGCATCTCGATTTCCGGCAATAGCTGTCCCGGGGTGTAGCCGTCGCTGACATGCAAGCGCCAGCCTTCACCCAGTACCTCGCTGGCGTGCTCGTCGAGTACCTGCAAACGGCCACTGCTTTGCAGTTGACTGATGATCGGCGCCACGAACAATGCCCGGTCTCGCGGGTGGGGATGGCTGGCCCGTACCCAGTGCTGACGGCCGACCAGATAGCGGGCTGCCGGGAAGAGCAAGCGCGGTGCATCACCTGCGTTGACGGCTCGGCGCACCTCCGGCGTGAGCATCGCATGCAGGTGGGTGAGCACCACGGCGTGTATGTCCCCTTCTGCCAAGCCAAGACGCGCCAGGCTGTCGAGCAGGCCAGGGGCCGGGCGCTGACAGCGGCAGGTTGGCGCCAGGGGGGCCAATAAAGCATCGCTACCGGCCATGACCAGTATGTTCTGGCCGTTCTGTTGCACCAGCAGTACGCGCGATGCCAGCTCGACCTGATTGTCGTTGTCCGGGCTCAACCATTCGCTCCAGATGCGCCGCGGTGTCGTGCCGAACAATGTGCCGCCGTCGAGCTTGCGTGCTTTGCCGGTCACTGAAAATAACTTGCGATACACCCCATTTACCTCGCTGAACCCATTTGTGCCCTGTGCTGTTGAGCGCACTGAGAAAGGCCAGCATATGCAAAAGACGGTCGGCGGCACCCCTCCCGTGACGGGTGGTGTGCACATTTTCGGCAAGGGGTGGGCGATCGTTTTGCAGTGCCCCCTCCATTGGGGAGGGGTTTCTCTTGGGCTGTACGAATAGCATTGGCGCCACTTGTGCACACGATTGCACTGCCATCGGAGGAACTGCCATGACGCGCGCCTGCAGTAGCGGGAGGATCACCGCTCGGGACATCGCCCAACGGCTGGGGGTCGCCACCTCGACCGTCACCCGTGCCTTCGATGCCCAGTCGCGCATTTCCGCCACCGTGCGCGCACGTATCCTCGCCATGGCCGAAGAACTGGGCTATCGACCCAATGCCATCGCCAGGTCGCTGAACCGGCGGCGCACCGGCATTGTTGCCCTGGTGATGGGCGACATGAGTAATCCGTTCTACCCGGCGGTGCTTGAAGCGTTCTCCCTGCAACTGCGCGAGTCAGGCCGGCAACTGCTGCTGTTCGTAGTTCCCCCCGGAGGCGATGCCGACGCACTGATGCCGCAACTATTGCAGTATCAGGTCGATGGCATTGTGGTCACTGCCGCAAAGCTCTCTTCGCACATGTCCGACCTGTGCGCCCGCCAGGGGGTTGCCGTGGTGTTTCTCAACCGCCGCGTCGAAGACCCGAGCGTCTGGTCGGTGTGTTGTGACAACCAGCGCATGGCCACCGAGGTTGCAGAATACCTGGTGGGACAAAACCGCCAGGCCTGCGCCTTTATCGCCGGCGATCCGGACGTCTCCACTACCACAGATCGTCTGCTCGGTTTCGAACTGGGCCTGGCAGCGCACGGCCAACGTGTGGTTGCACACCTGCACGGCGGATACACCTATGAAGGCGGACGCGCTGCAGCCTCCCGCCTGTTCAGCCCCGGGCAGCCGGTCATCGACGCCGTGTTTTGCGCCAACGACGTCATGGCCCTGGGGGTACTCAGCCATTTGCGCATGAACACCACCCTGCGGGTGCCCGACGATGTCGCCGTCATCGGTTTCGATGACATCCGCGCCGCTGCCTACGCAGAACATGCCCTGAGCACGGTGCACCAACCGGTCGAGCAGATGATTGCGTGTGCCATCCGCTTGCTCGGCGAAGGCCGCCCTGCCGGCACCACGGCTGCGCTGTACGAAATACCGGGCCATCTGATGCTTCGCACCACCGCTTAGCGACGCTCGACCAAGCCAATAACAACAAAAACCATCAGGAGACAGGCATGACCCTCACCGAGACTCCGGAAGACCGCAGGCTGTATCGAAAAATCAGCTGGCGCATCATGCCGCTGCTGATGGCCGCCTATGTCGTGGCCTTTCTTGACCGTATCAACGTCGGTTATGCGCAGTTGCAAATGAAAGAGACGTTGGCATTCAGCGACGCTGTGTATGCGCTGGGCGCGGGGATCTTCTTCATCGGTTATCTGCTGTTCGAGGTACCCAGCAATCTGATGCTGGAAAAGATCGGTGTGCGCAAGACCCTGCTGCGCATCATGGTCTGCTGGGGCGTGGTCGCCATGGCAATGATGTTTGTACAGACACCTACTCAGTTCTACGTATTGCGTTTTCTGCTTGGTGCCTTCGAGGCCGGCTTCGCGCCCGGGGCACTGCTCTACCTGACATTCTGGTATCCGCCTGCGCGGCGCGCGGGAATGATCGCGGTGTTTCTGCTCGGGGCCATTCTTGCCAGCCTGATTGCCGGCCCGTTATCGGGTGCGATCATGAAATTCCTCGACGGTTTCAATGGATGGCACGGTTGGCAGTGGCTGTTTCTGGTACAAGGGCTGCCCGCCCCCCTTCTCGGTCTGGTGGCCTGGCGCGTGCTTGTCGACAGCCCTGAGCAGGCCACATGGCTGAGTGCTGAAGAAAAAGCCCGCCTGCGCCAGCAACTGGATGCCGAGCAACGTTCGGCGCTCAAGGCCCGCCACGGCTCAGTGCGCGATCTTTTCGGGGATACGAAGTTCTGGGCGCTGTCGGTGGTGTACATCCTCATGGTGGCCGGCACCTACGCTATGGCCTTCTGGACACCTACCCTGATTCGCGGTTGGGGGGTCTCCGACCTCCTGGACATAGGTATCTACGCCACCTTGCCGCAGCTGTGCGCGATAGCCGGGGTGCTGTTGCTCAGCCGCAGCTCAGACCGCCACCGCGAGCGCCGCTGGCATTTCTCCAGCGGCGCGCTGATGACCGTCTGCGGCCTGGCAATCATGGTGCTGGCCCAAGGACAACTGGGTGCTTCGCTGCTTGGCCTGTGCCTGGCCATGCTGGGCATCGCTTCGGTTCCCCCGGTGTTCTTCGCCCTGGTCTCGGAATACCTGCCGCGCCCTTCGGTCGCCGTGGGCATCGCCCTGGTCAGCAGTATCGGCAATCTGGGGGGGGCGGTCATTCCTTCGCTCACCAGTGCGCTCAATACCGCAAGCGGCGGGACCACCTACAGCCTGTACCTGGTGATGAGCCTGTACCTCCTCGCCAGCGTCATTGTACTGCGGGTCGCCCGACCGCCGGTTCCGGCCTACCAATCCGCCTGAGGCGGCCATTTCTCACATTCAAAGGAGACTTACCGTGATCCAACACCTCAAGCAGGGTCAACCGCCCCACACCAAAGCCAGCAACCTGGCCCAGGTACGCGCCACTGTCGAAACCATCCTTGCCGACATCGAGCAACGCGGCGATGTTGCGGTTCGCGAATATTCAGAGAAGTTCGACAACTGGACGCCGCAATCCATGCGCTTGAGCCAGGCACAAATCGATGCCTGCATCGCCAGCCTGCCGCGCCAGACCCTCGACGACATCCACTTTGCCCAGGCACAGATCCGTCGTTTCGCCCAGGTACAGAAAGACTCGATGCATGACGTTGAAGTCGAAACACTGCCCGGTGTCGTGCTCGGCCACCGTAACATCCCGGTCAATTCGGTGGGTTGCTACATTCCTGGCGGCAAGTACCCGCTGATCGCCAGCGCGCACATGAGCGTGCTCACCGCCAAGGTTGCCGGGGTAAAACGGGTGATTGCCTGCGCGCCGCCGTTCGAAGGCCGCCCTTGCCCGGAAATCGTTGCTGCCATGCACCTGGCCGGTGCCGACGAAATCTATTGCCTGGGCGGCGTGCAGGCAGTAGCGGCGATGGCCCTCGGCACCCAGAGCATCGCCGCGGTCGACATGATCGTCGGGCCTGGCAACGCCTATGTTGCCGAAGCCAAACGCCAGCTCTATGGCCGTGTCGGCATCGACCTGTTTGCCGGCCCCACGGAAACCATGGTGATCTGTGACGATACGGTGGACGCCGAACTGGTGGCCGTCGACCTGCTCGGCCAGGCCGAGCACGGCCCCACCTCCCCGGCCTATTGCGTGACCACCAGCAAAACCATCGCCGAGCAGTTGCCCGCGGCCATCGAGCAGGTGCTCGCACGCCTGGACACCGCGCCGATCGCCAGCGTCGCCTGGCGTGACTTCGGTGAAATCTACCTGTGCGACACCGACGAAGAAGCCCTGGAGGTCGCTGAGCGCCTGTGCTCCGAGCATGTGCAGGTGATGACCCGCGACCCGGACTGGTACCACGCGCGCATGACCCGCTACGGCGCGCTGTTCCTCGGCCACCGCACCAATGTCAGCTACGGCGACAAGGTCATCGGCACCAACCACACCTTGCCGACCATGGGCGCCGGGCGCTACACCGGTGGCCTGTGGGTGGGCAAGTTCATCAAGACCCATACCTACCAGCGCGTGCTGACCGACGCCGCCAGCGTGATGATCGGCCAGTACTGTTCACGGCTGTGCAGCTATGAGCATATGTCCGGGCACAAAGAGCAGGCGGATATCCGCGTGCGTCGCCTGCAACACCAGGAAGCCTGAAGCCATGAGCAAACCCGTACCGCAACACCGTAGCAGCTATCCCTACCAGCGCGAGATCACCACACGCTGGATGGACAACGACGTCTACGGCCACGTCAACAACGTCATCTACTACAGCTGGTTCGACACCGTGGTCAACGGCTGGCTGCTGGAGCAGAACCTGCTGGACTTCGAAGGCTGCCCGACCATCGGCCTGGTGGTCGACACCCACTGCAGCTATTTCTCGTCGATCGCCTTCCCTGACCTGGTGCGCGCCGGCCTTCGCGTAGCGCACATCGGCACGTCCAGTGTGCGCTACGAGGTGGGCCTGTTTGCCAACGACAGCACCACGGCGTCGGCCCAGGGCTACTTCGTGCATGTGTACGTCGACCGTGTCAGCCGCAGGCCCGTGCCGCTGCCGCCGGCCTTGCACGATGCGCTGGAAACACTCCAGACAGTGTCCCCGACCTGACACATACGCCCTGCCCCGAGCCCCGGGGGGGGGGGCGCGCCCCGCCCCGCGGCCCGGCCCGAAAAAAAAAAGAAACACGCCGGGGGGGGGCCCACCGCAAACCCGCCGCGGCCGCGCCGGCCCGCGGGGGGGGGCCCCCCCGACACACGCCC
>NZ_JADUCM010000021.1 GCF_016009175.1 Pseudomonas alkylphenolica | reverse complement strand
GGCTCCTACGTCCTTCGTAGGAGCCGGCTTGCTGGCGATGGGTCAGACAACAAAAATCCCGATTTACACCAACCCCAGCACTTTAAAGACGAAGGCATATTCCAGCGCCACATCACGCAGCCCTTGGTAGCGTCCGCTCATGCCACCATGGCCGGCGCCCATTTCGGTCTTGAGCAGCAGCAGGTTGTCGTCGGTCTTGGTTACCCGCAAGCGGGCGACCCATTTGGCGGCTTCCCAGTACTGCACGCGGCTGTCGTTGTAGCCGGCCACTACCAGCAGGGCCGGGTAGGCCTGGGCCTTGACGTTCTCGTAGGGCGCGTAGGCCTTGATGCGCTCGTACACCTCAGGCTCTTCAGGGTTGCCCCACTCGTCGTACTCGGTGACGGTCAACGGCAGGTCCGGGTCGAGCATGGTGTTGAGGACATCGACGAACGGCACTTCGGCAATCGCCGCCTTGAACAGGTCAGGGCGCTGGTTGAGCACCGCACCAATCAGCAGGCCGCCGGCACTGCCGCCACTGATCGCCAGCTGGTCGGCGCGGGTAACGCCTTGAGCGATCAGGTGCTCGGCACAGGCGATGAAGTCGCTGAAGGTGTTGTGCTTGTGTTCCTGCTTGCCCGCCCGGTACCAGGCTTCGCCGAGCTCGCCGCCGCCGCGTACGTGGGCGATGGCAAACGCCACACCGCGATCGAGCAGACTCAGGCGCGCATGGGAGAACCACGGGTCGAGGCTTTCGCCATAGGCGCCGTAGCCGTACAGGTACAACGGCACCGGCTTGCCCAGGTCGCTGCGGCGCTGTACCAGGCTGATCGGCACCTGGGTGCCGTCGCCTGCTGTGGCCCACAGCCGCTGGCTGACATAAGCGTCCGGGTCGAACGGGCCGAGCACCGGGGTTTCCTTGAGTACCTGCTGGGCGCCGTTGTCCAGTTCAAGCTGGCGCACCTGGGCCGGACGGTTCAGCGACTGGTAACGCAGGCGGATGCGGGTGCTGACAAATTCCAGGCTGTCTTGCACGTACAGGCTATAGGCAGCGTCCGGCAGCTCAACGCGATAGGCCGCCAGTCCCTGCGGATGCACTTCGATGATCGGCAGCCCGCCTTCACGCAGGCTCAGGGTCAGGGCGCTGGCATTCAGGGTAAGGCCTTCGAGCATCACCGTGTCGCGGTGCGCTACCAGCAGTTGCCAGTGTTCGCGGCGCGGTACCTGGTCGGCGTCGGCCTGATAGAGGGCGAAGTTGATGCCGTCCTGGTTGGTGCGGATGAACCAGCGCCACTGACCGTCCAGCTGGCCGTGATCAGGGAAGTATTCATGCCCTTCGACGCGAGGCGCCAGGCAGGTGAAATCATCCCCGGGACGCTCGGCATCGAGCACCCAGGCTTCGCTGGTGGTTTTGCTGTTCAGCAGCAGGATCAGCTGGCGTTCAGAGCTGGCGCGGTAGCAATGCAGGAAAAACCGTCCGTCGGTCTCCTCGTACACCGTTTCGGCAACACCGCTGCCCAGGCGATGGCGCAGCAGCTTGTGCGGGCGGTGGGTGTCGTCCAGTTCGGCGAAAAACAGCGTCTGGTTGTCGTTGGCCCAGGTCATGCTGCCGTCGCAGTCCTCGAACGGCAGGGTGTCGATGGCGCCGCTGGCCAGGTCCTTGACGTACAGGGTGTAGACCTCGTCGCCACTGGTATCCAGGCTGTAGGCCAGGCGCTGATGGTCGGGGCTGATGTTGAAGGCGCCCAGGGACAGAAAGCCGCCGTTGGCCAGCTGGTTGGGGTCCAGCAGCAGTTCTTCGCTGGTTTCGTCGACGCTGTTGCTGTCATCGGCCGGCCGTGCGCAGCGGTAATGGCGCGGGTACTCTTCACCGGCGGTGGTGCGGCTGTAGTAAAGGTACGGGCCCCAGGGCGAGGGCAGCGACAGGTCGGTTTCCAGGATCCGGCCCCTGATCTCTTCGAACAGTTGCTCGCGCAGCGCTGCCTGATCGGCCAGTTGCGCTTCCTGCCAGGCGTTCTCGGCGTTCAGGTAGGCAATCACCTCGGGGGTGTCGCGAGCCTGGAGCCAGGCATAAGGGTCAGCCCCTTCGGCGACGTGGGCAATCGGGGCGCGGGGAGCAGTAGCGTCTGCGGACATGCGGGGGGATCTCTTGGCTGGGGGGCGCCTGCGCGCTCAAATGTGTTTATCATAAGCGTCTATTTGCCTAGCTTGCCACGGACACCATGACCGAGAACGACTATCTGCTCGCTTGGGGCCTTTACGCCCTGGCTGCCCTGGGGTGCCTGGCCGTGGGCTTTCGCCTGACCAGCTGGATGTGGCGCTGGTTGCGCGAGCCACTGCGGGTGGTAATGGCAATTTTGCTGTTTACCCCGACCATCGTTGACCCCGCCAAGGACCTGTTCGCGCCGGCCATTGCCGTCGGTGCCCTCGACCTGCTGTTCAAGGTCGGCAACAACGAATTGCGCGCCGCTGCCGACCTTGCCATGTACGGCATGATCGCCTTTGTCCTGTACGGGGTCTTCGTGGCCGTGCGCTGGCCGCTGGAGAAACGCGCACGGGTGCGCCGCGAACAGGCAGAAGCCGCTGCAAAGCGCGACACTGAAGAGGCGCCGGCCGACGAGGAATTCGCCGCCGACGGTCGTGACCGCTATCGCAACCCGCCGCCAGCACCCCAGGGCGGCAACCGTTCGCGGGTCGAGCCGCGCTTGTAGGATTTGCCCGGGAGCAGTCAAGCATGTGTGAACTACTGGGCATGAGCGCCAACGTGCCAACCGACATCGTTTTCAGCTTCACCGGGCTGATGCAGCGCGGCGGGCGCACCGGTCCGCACCGTGATGGCTGGGGTATCGGCTTTTATGAGGGCCGCGGGCTGCGCCTGTTTCAGGATCCGGCAGCAAGCTGCGAGTCGGAAGTGGCCAACCTGGTTCAGCGCTACCCGATCAAAAGCGAAGTGGTGATCGGCCACATTCGCCAGGCCAATGTCGGCAAGGTCTGCCTGTCCAATACCCACCCCTTTGTGCGCGAGCTGTGGGGGCGCAACTGGTGTTTTGCCCATAACGGCCAGTTGGGCGAGTTCAAGGGCCAGGCCACGTTCTACCGGCCGGTCGGCGACACCGACAGCGAAGCGGCTTTCTGCGACCTGCTCAACCGCGTGCGCGAGGCGTTCCCGGAGCCGGTTGAAATTGAAGCGTTGCTGCCAGTACTGGTCGAGGCCTGTGCCCAGTACCGCGGCAAGGGCGTGTTCAATTGCCTGCTTAGCGACGGCGACTGGCTGTTCTGCTTCTGCTCGACCAAGCTTGTGCACATCACCCGTCGCGCGCCGTTCGGGCCGGCTCGCCTGAAGGACGTCGACATGATCGTCGACTTCCAGGCCGAAACCACGCCCAACGACGTGGTTACGGTGATTGCCACCGAGGCGCTGACCGAGAACGAAACCTGGCTGCGCTATGAGCCCGGCCAATGGGGGCTGTGGCGCCGCGGTGAATGCATCACCCAAGGTCAATGCTAAGGAATAGCCCATGTTCAGAAGTTACCTGCGTTTGCTGCTGTTCACCTTCGGCTTGCTGGTGGGGGTTCAGGTACCGGGGCTGATCGATGCCTACAGCCAGCGGGTCGAGGCGCACCTGCTGGAGTCCCGCGAGGGCCTCAAAGGCTTCGAGGCAACGGCGCAACGTTTCTTCAAGGGCGATCTGCAGGCACTGGTACGACATTACCGCAGCAGTGACGACCCGGTGTTCAACAGCGATGCCAACAGCATTGAAAGCCTGTTGATCCGCAACCAGCTGTTCGAGCGTGAGTGGCAGGCGCTTCAGGGGCCATGGCTCACGCGTACCTGGCACGTATTGGCGAACGCCGACAGCCAGCTGCGGGAAGAAACGCTCAAGGGCTACAGCTACCAGATATTGCTCAAGCCCGAGGCGCTGGCCTGGGGCCTGAGTTGCGCGTTGCTGCTGGCAACGCTGGTAGAAAGCCTGCTGGTGCTGCTGGGCTGGGTGGTACTTGGCGGGCGGCGCAAGGCGGTGACGGAGAGCTGGCGCTAGACCAGCTTGATCCGCTCGGGCCCGGCATTGGCGGCGTAGCGCTCAAGTACATTGCGGCACAGCGCCACCACTTCATCGACCAGCTCCACACCGGTCTGCCAGGCTACTACCAGCTCCAGGCTCGGTGGCTGCGGCACCAGCGCCAGTTGGGTCAGTTCGCCCCGCGCCAGCTCTTCACTGACCAGTGCCGGCGGCAGGGCGCCGATTCCGAAACCGTCACGCAACAGGCGTGTGATCGCCGCGACCGAGTTCACGCAGTTCAGGCGCGGCGCGCTGACGCCTTCGGCCTGAAGCAGGCTGAGTACTTCCTGGTGCGGCCTGGAGTTTTTGGAAAAGGTCACGATGCGCTCACGCGCCAGTTCGCCGAGCGAGGCATAGTCGCGGTTGTAGATCGACTGGCTGGCGACAATCCAGCCCATGGGGTAGCGCGCCAGGTCCAGGCTGCGGATGGATTCCTGGCGCAGCAGGTCGGTTTGCAGGATCACGTCCAGGAAGCCTTTTTGCAGCTGTTCGCGCAAGTTGAGCGCGGTATCGGCGACCAGTTCGATTTCAACCTGGGGGTAACGCTCCATCAACTCGGCCACCAGCGGGCTCATCCAGGTATGGATCACCGTGTCCATCACCCCAAGACGCACACGACCGACTTTCGCCCGGTCGCTGTCCAGCGATTGCTTGAGCGCCCTGGCGGTGTCGAGCATCTGCTCGGCGTACTCCAGCACCTTGCTGCCCTCAGGTGTCAGGCTGACGCCCCGCGAGTCACGCACCAGCAGCTTGACCCCAAGATCGTTCTCCAGCGCCGCGATGCGGCTGGAAATCGAGGCCTGGGTGGTGAAGAGCTTTTCGGCAGTCAGGCGAAAGCTCTTGAGCCGGGCGACCCAGACGAAGGTTTCGAGGAACTTGAGGTTCATGCTGTGCTCACTGATCAATTTTTTCTTATGCCAGACCGCTGGTTTTTCTCGTTGGACGTCGTTGCGCGCCCATCGAAAAATATCGGTCACGGTTGCGACAAAGATCGCCGCCTTTAAAACAATACCAACAAGCTGAGGCAACCATGAACCCATCGGGCGTGCAGCAACAGGTCGAAGCCAGGACAGTGGCGGGGCCCTTTGACTGGTACCGTAACATCAACAAGCAGGAACGACGGACGTTCTGGAGCTGCAAGATCGGTTACGGTCTGGATGGCATGGACACCCAGATGCTCAGCTTCGTCATCCCCACCCTGATTGCCCTGTGGGGCATCACCACCGCCGAAGCCGGCCTGATCCACACCAGCACCCTGATTGCCTCGGCCCTGGGCGGCTGGATCGCCGGTATCCTCTCTGACCGAATCGGCCGGGTGCGCACCTTGCAACTGACGGTGCTGTGGTTCGCGTTTTTCACCTTCCTCTGCGGTTTTGCACAGAACTACGAACAATTGTTGATCGCCCGCACCCTGATGGGTTTCGGCTTTGGCGGTGAATGGACCGCCGGTGCGGTGCTGATCGGTGAAGTCATCCGCGCCAAGGACCGCGGCAAGGCGGTGGGCATGGTGCAGTCGGGCTGGGCCATTGGCTGGGGCCTGACGGCAATCCTGTACGCCGTGCTGTTTTCCTGGCTGCCGCCGGAAGACGCGTGGCGCGCGCTGTTCCTGCTGGGCATCGTGCCGGCAGTGTTCGTGATTTTCGTTCGTCGCCTGGTCAAGGACCCGGAAATCTACCGCCAGGCCAAGGCGGCGGAAAAGACCGCAGCGCCGTCGCATTTCTATGAAATTTTTGCCCCGGGCATGCTCTTCACCACGATTCGAGCTTCGCTGCTGACCACCGGCGCGCTGGGCGGTTACTACGCGATCACCTCCTGGCTGCCGACTTTCCTCAAGAACGAGCGCGGCCTGAGCGTGCTCGGCACCGGTGGCTACCTGGCCATGGTGATCTTCGGCTCCTATGTAGGCTACGTGATCAGTGCCTACCTGACCGACCTGCTGGGGCGCAAAAAGAACTTCATCCTGTTCGCCGTGGGCTCGTTCATCATCGTCCTGCTGTACACCCAGATGCAGGTCAGCAATAGCGTGATGCTCTGGCTGGGCTTCCCCCTGGGCTTTTTCGCTTCAGGTATCTTCAGCGGCATGGGGGCGTTTCTCACCGAGCTGTTTCCCACGCGCATCCGTGGCTCGGGGCAGGGCTTCTGCTACAACATCGGGCGAGCCCTGGCGGCGCTTTTCCCGCTGCTGATCGGTATGCTCAGCCAGAAGGTGCCGCTGGGCCTGGGTATCGGCGCATTTGCAGCGGTGTCCTACGGGGTGGTGATCCTGGCCGCGTTGAGCCTGCCGGAAACCCGTGGCAAAGAACTAGAAGCCCGTTAAGGCCAAGCCTGAAGGAGTTACAGACGTGAGCCGCCTGCTACTGAATTGCGACATGGGTGAGAGTTTCGGCAGCTGGACCATGGGCCTGGATGCCCAGGTCATGCCCTTTGTAGATTGCGCCAACATCGCCTGCGGTTTCCATGCCGGAGACCCGGGCATCATGCGCAAGACCGTGGCCCTGGCCGTCGCCAGCAATGTGCGGATCGGCGCCCATCCGGCTTACCAGGACCTGGCCGGCTTCGGCCGCCGTTCCATGGCCTGCAGCGCCGAGGAAATCCGCGACCTGCTGCATTACCAGATCGGTGCCCTGGACGGCATCTGCCGGACGCAAGGCACCCGGGTCGCCTACGTAAAACCCCATGGCGCGCTGTACAACGACATGATGGCCGACCCGCTCAAACTGCGGGCGGTACTGGAAGCCGTGGCCAGCTATGACCGGCAACTGCCGCTGATGCTCATGGCCACGGCCGACAACCGCGCCGCCCAGGCCCTGGGCGATGAGTACGGGGTTACCTTGTGGTTCGAGGCCTTTGCTGATCGCGCCTACGATGCCGCCGGTCACCTGGTGTCGCGACGCCTGCCGGGTGCGGTGCATCACGACCCGGCGGTGATCGTCGATCAGGCGTTGCGCCTGGCCCGTGGCGAGGCACTGATTGCTTCGGACGGCAGCGAGCTCTGTCTGCAGGCACACACCTTGTGCGTGCACGGTGACAACGACAGCTCGGTAGCCGCCGTGCAGCAGATTCGCCAGGCCCTCGATGCGCTGGTGACGTCATGAACTACCGCATTGAAACAGTGGCCATCGACTGCCTGATGGTGCGCCTGTTCGACGCCATCGATGAAGCCAACATGCCGTGGATGCTGGCGGCCAGCCAGCGTTTGCGCGCCGTGTTCGGCGAGCGGCTGATCGACCTGGTGCCGTCCTACACCACGGCCATGGTGCATTTCGACCTGCTGCACCTGTCACCGGAGCAGGCCCGCACCCTGGTGCGTGAGGCGCTGGAAAACCTGCGACCGGACAACGGCAGCGGCGGCCGTCAGCACGAGATTCCGGTGTGGTACGACCTGAGCGTCGGCCCGGAACTGGCCCTGCTGGCCGAACGCTGTGCTACCTCGGTGGCCGATATCGTGCGCCGTCACAGTGAACGCGAGTATCAGGTATTCGCCCTGGGCTTCGCGCCTGGCTTTGCGTTCATGGGCCTGGTCGAAGAAGCTTTGGCCGCGCCGCGCCTGGCGACGCCACGCAACCGCGGGGCGGCCGGCAGCGTCGGTATCGCCGAGCGCCAGACCGCCGCTTACCCTGCGGTGTCGCCCGGCGGCTGGAACCTGATCGGCCGCACCCCGAGCAAACTCTTCGACCGTGAGCGTGACGGCTACAGCCTGCTGCAACCGGGTGACCGGGTGCGTTTCGTGGCTGTGGATCACGCCACTTTCATCAACCTGGGCGGCGACGATACTCCGCTGGAGGCCTTGGCATGAGCCGCTTGTCGATTGAAGCCAGCACGCCGCTGTGCCTGCTGCAGGACACCGGCCGATTTGGCGTGCGCCACCTGGGCGTGACCCAGGGCGGGGCACTGGACTGGGTTTCGATGCGCTGGGCCAACTGGCTGCTGGGCAATCCTGCCGAGGCAGCGGTGGTGGAAATCACCCTGGGCGGTTTCAGCCTGGTTGCCGAGGACGATTGCTGCCTGGCGCTGGCCGGGGCCGATCTGGATGCGCGGATCGACGGCGAGCCCCTCAAGCCGTGGTCCAGCTTTACCCTGAACCGGGGCCAGCGTCTGCGCCTGAATCAACCCGTGCAGGGCGCGCGGGCGTATCTGGCCGCGCCAGGCGGCTTTGCGGCGCCGCAGGTGCTGGGCAGTTGCGCGAGTGTGGTGCGCGAGGAACTGGGCGGGCTGGATGGTCTGGGTTCGGCGTTGGCCAAGGGGCAACCGTTGGCGTACGACGGTGCTGCGCCAGCATTGAAAACAGTACCCGAGGCATTGCGCCCCGACTTCGCTGACAGCAGTGCACTCGATCTGGGGCTGGGGGCGCAGATCGGCGACTTCAGCGGCCAGAGCCTGTTTGAAGCGTTCAACCGCGATTGGACCCTCGACAGCCGCGCCGACCGCATGGGCATGCGCTTGCTGGGTCCGGCCTTGCAGTATCAGGGCGCGCCGATGATCTCCGAGGGGATTCCGCTGGGGGCCGTACAGGTACCGCCGGATGGGCAGCCGATCGTGTTGCTCAATGATCGCCAGACCATCGGTGGCTATCCACGGCTGGGCGCGTTGACGCCGTTGGCGCTGGCGCGTCTGGCGCAGTTGCTGCCGGGAAGTGTGGTGCGTTTCAAACCGGTGGTGCAGGAAACGGCCTGGCAGCAACAGCGGACATTCCTACAGCGGTTTGTGGCCTGATCTGCGCGTAGGAGCGAGGCTTGCCCGCGGACAACGATAATGCGGTGTAGCAGGTACACCGCAGCGCCTGGTTCGCCGGCAAGCCTGGCTCCTACGGTTACTTGGACAAAAACCGCATCCCTTCTTCCAGACCCCGCAAGGTCAACGGGAACATCCGGTCTTCGACCAGCTCGCGCACGATGTTGGTCGACGCGGTGTAGCCCCAGGTGTCCTTCGGGTACGGGTTGATCCAGATGAGCTTCTTGTACTTCTCCATGAAGCGCTGCATCCACACGTAACCGGCTTCCTCGTTCCAGTGCTCGACGCTACCGCCCGGCTGGGTGATCTCGTAAGGCGCCATGGCCGCGTCGCCGACGAACACCACTTTGTAGTCGGCGCCGTACTTGTGCAGCAGGTCCATGGTCGAGGTGCGTTCCGAGGTGCGGCGCATGTTGTTCTTCCACACCGACTCGTAGACGAAGTTGTGGAAGTAGTAGTACTCAAGGTGCTTGAACTCGGTTTTGCAGGCCGAGAACAGCTCTTCGCAAATCTTCACGTGGGCGTCCATCGAGCCGCCGATGTCGAACAGCAGCAGCAACTTGACGCTGTTGCGCCGCTCGGGGCGCATCTGGATGTTGAGCAGGCCGGCGTCGCGCGCGGTGTGGTCGATGGTGCCGTCGATATCCAGCTCTTCGGCGGCACCCTGGCGGGCAAACTTGCGCAGCCGGCGCAGGGCCAGCTTGATATTGCGTGTACCCAGTTCGACCTGGTCGTCGAGGTTCTTGTACTCACGCTGGTCCCAGACCTTGACCGCCTTGCCCTGGCGCTTGCCGGCGTCACCGACGCGAATGCCTTCAGGGTTGTAGCCGCCCGAACCGAACGGGCTGGTGCCGCCGGTGCCGATCCACTTGTTGCCGCCGGCATGGCGTTCCTTCTGCTCTTCCAGGCGCTTCTTGAACTCTTCGATCAGTTTGTCCAGGCCTCCCAGGGACTGGATCTGCGCGCGCTCCTCGTCGGTCAGCGAACGCTCGAACTCCTTGCGCAGCCAGTCTTCGGGAATCAGCGCTTCGAGGTGCTGGTTGAGGTTCTCAAGGCCCTTGAAGTAGGCGGAGAAGGCCCGGTCGAACTTGTCGAAATGCCGTTCGTCCTTGACCAGGATCGCCCGCGACAAATAGTAGAACTCGTCCATGTCGGCGAAGGTGACGCGTTGCTTGAGTGCATTGAGCAGGTCAAGCAGCTCGCGTACCGACACCGGCACCTTGGCCGCGCGCATTTCGTTGAACAGATTGAGCAGCATGGCAATTGCCCCCGGGCTCAGCGATTACCGCGACGGCTCATGAAAGCCAGGCGCTCGAGCAATTGCACGTCCTGTTCGTTTTTCACCAGGGCGCCGGCCAGCGGCGGGATGGCCTTGGTCGGATCGCGTTCACGCAGCACGGCTTCGCCGATGTTGTCGGCCATCAGCAACTTCAGCCAGTCGACCAGCTCGGAGGTGGACGGCTTTTTCTTCAGGCCCGGCACCTTGCGCACATCGAAGAACACGTCCAGCGCTTCGCTGACCAGGTCTTTCTTGATGTTCGGGTAGTGCACGTCGACGATCTTCTGCAGGGTGTCGCGATCCGGGAAGGCGATGTAGTGGAAGAAGCAGCGGCGCAGGAAGGCGTCCGGCAGTTCTTTTTCGTTGTTCGAGGTAATGATGATGATCGGACGCTGCTTGGCCTTGATCGTCTCGTCGGTCTCGTAAACGTAGAACTCCATCTTGTCGAGTTCCTGCAACAGGTCGTTGGGGAACTCGATGTCGGCCTTGTCGATTTCGTCGATCAGCAGAATCACGCGTTCTTCGGATTCGAACGCTTCCCAGAGCTTGCCTTTCTTCAGGTAGTTGCGCACGTCGTGGACTTTGTCGACGCCCAGCTGCGAGTCACGCAGGCGGCTGACCGCATCGTACTCGTAGAGCCCCTGGTGGGCTTTGGTGGTCGATTTGATGTGCCAGGTGATCAGCTTGGCGCCAAAGGATTCGGCCAGTTGCTCGGCCAGCATGGTCTTGCCGGTGCCCGGCTCGCCCTTGACCAGCAACGGTCGCTCCAGGGTGATCGCCGCGTTGACCGCCAGTTTCAGGTCGTCTGTGGCGACGTATGCGCGGGTGCCTTCGAACTTCATGAACCGATCCTCTAACGTAGCGCCGGGGATACATGGCCCCTGGCGGAAAATTGTCATGCACGACTATAACGCGGCCATCGGCCGAGTGGGAACGCAGACGCTCCATTCAGTCTCTGAATGGAGCGTCACGCCATGACTCAGTCAGACTTGGGCGGCGGTTGCTCGTAGCGTGCGTTGAAGGCCTGGATAAAGCCATTGCGCAGTATTTGCAGGAACGCCTCGAAGGCGCTGATATCGCTTTTATGCACGCTGCCGCTCAGCTCCACGCGGGTGGCAAACTGGTTCTTGCGCTGATTTTTCAGCACCGTCTCGCCGCCGCCGACCAGCGCCTCCCAGATCGAGCGAAAAAAGCCTTTGTCTTCGTTCTTGACGTCCTGCTGCCAGTTGAACACGTCAACGTCGCGCAACAGTGGCTTGATGTAGCCATGCAGCCGGCCCTGTTGCGCTTCGGCCTCGATCACCAGGTCACCATGGCCGGCATTGAAGTCGAACTTGCCGTAGGCACTGGCAAAGTCGTTGAGCTGGCGCAGCTGGATACCGGTGGCGCGCAGGCGGAACTGGAAATCGTCAAAGTCGCTGAACGGGTCGAAGGTGGCGTTGCTTTCCACGCTGGCATCCCCCAGCAGCCGGGCCTTGCCTTCAAAGCGCGCGTCGCGGCGGCCCTTGAGGTCCTGGACATTGGTCAGGTTACGGATGCTGGCATCCAGGCGTGTTGCCTTGAGGTTGACCGGGGGCTTGGAGGTGAAGTTGCGAAAGGTCAGGGTGCCGTTGTCGATACGGACTTCGTTGAGGGTGATGGGGAGCAGCTTTTCCAGCTGCTGGCGCCAGTCGGTGCCCCGGCCGGTCTGGGAGGCCTGCCGGGTGCCGCCATCGACGAAATTCAGCTGGGGGCGCACAAAGTCCACTTCGGCGACCACCGCATGGTCGTACCACAGCGAACGCCAGCTGACCGACAGGTCGATCAGCGGCGCCTCGAGGAAAGGCACGGGCACCTTGCCGGTGGTCTTGACGATGTTCAAGCCATTGATGGTGTAGGCGCCACGCCACCAGGCCAGGTCGACATCGGTTACCTGCCCGCGGTAATCACCCATGTCGGCCAGTTTGTCATTGAGGTAGTCACGCACCAGCAGGGGCAGCGCCAGGTGCAGGCAAACCAGTAGCAGGAGCACTCCCAGCAGCCCCCACAGGGGCCAGCGATAGCGGCGTTTCATCGGCGAAACCTGTGCAAGTGGCTATAGATCGGTTGACCCCGGTAGCGGGTGTGGGTTCGCTGCATGTGGACGCATCGGTGCGTCGGGCTTACCCTTGAAGTTTTCCGCACCGGTGCCAAAAGGACCCCTGTCATGAGCCGTATCTTTGCTGACAACGCGCACTCCATCGGCAACACGCCGCTGGTCCAGATCAACCGCATCGCCCCACGCGGTGTGACCATCCTGGCCAAGATCGAAGGGCGTAACCCGGGTTACTCGGTCAAATGCCGGATTGGTGCCAACATGATCTGGGACGCTGAAAGCAGCGGCAAACTCAAGCCGGGCATGACCATCGTCGAGCCTACGTCGGGCAACACCGGTATTGGTCTGGCGTTTGTTGCGGCGGCCCGCGGTTACAAGCTGCAACTGACCATGCCGGCCTCGATGAGCATCGAACGCCGTAAGGTCCTCAAGGCCCTGGGTGCCGAGCTGGTGCTGACCGAGCCGGCCAAGGGCATGAAAGGTGCCATCGAAAAAGCCGGTGAAATTGTCGCCAGCGACCCGGCCAAGTACTTCATGCCGGCCCAGTTCGATAACCCGGCCAACCCGGCGATTCATGAAAAGACCACCGGGCCGGAAATCTGGAACGACACCGACGGTGCCGTCGATGTGCTGGTGGCTGGCGTCGGCACCGGCGGCACCATCACCGGAGTATCGCGCTACATCAAGCAGACCCAGGGCAAGGCGATCCTCTCGGTGGCGGTCGAGCCGAGCGTTTCGCCAGTCATTACCCAGGCCCTGGCCGGTGAGGAAATCAAACCGAGCCCGCACAAAATCCAGGGTATCGGTGCAGGTTTTGTCCCGAAAAACCTCGACCTGTCGCTGGTCGACCAGGTCGAGCGGGTCAGCGACGAAGAGTCCAAGGCCATGGCCCTGCGCCTGATGCAGGAGGAGGGGATTCTTTGCGGGATTTCCTGTGGTGCGGCCATGGCGGCAGCCGTGCGTCTGGCTGAAAAGCCGGAAATGCAGGGCAAGACCATCGTGGTGATCCTGCCTGACTCCGGTGAGCGCTACCTGTCGAGCATGCTCTTCAGCGACCTGTTCACTGAGCAGGAGAACCAGCAGTAAAGCGCCCTGGGGCTGATCAAGGGCAATAATCAGCGCCGGGCTTTGTTGCACAATCCTTAAGACAGAATGCTGGCCCCGGTAGTTTTTACCGGGGCCGGATGGGTTTATGATGCCCGATTAATCCGGCAGCGATGGCCAGATCGAAATTCCAAGGAGTGTTGCATGACCTTTTCCTTTGTCGCCAAGGCAGGTGTTTTGTTGCTGTTTTTCGGCAGCACGCTGTATGTGCACCTGCGCGGCAAGGCACGTTTGCCAATGTTGCGTCAGTTCGTTAACCATTCGGCGTTGTTTGCGCCGTATAACGCGCTGATGTACCTGTTCTCCGGGGTGCCGTCCAAGCCCTACCTGGACCGCACGCGCTTTCCCGAACTCGATGTGCTCAAAGACAACTGGCAAGCCATCCGTGAAGAGGCCATGCACCTGTTCGACGAGGGGTACATCCGCGCTGCCGAGAAAGACAACGACGCCGGTTTCGGTTCGTTCTTCAAGAAGGGCTGGAAGCGTTTCTACCTGAAGTGGTACGACAAACCCTTGCCTTCGGCTGAGGTGCTTTGCCCCAAGACCGTCGAACTGGTCAACAGCATTCCCAACGTGAAAGGTGCGATGTTTGCCTTGTTGCCCGGTGGCAGTCACCTCAACCCGCACCGCGATCCGTTTGCCGGTTCCCTGCGTTACCACCTGGGGCTGTCGACACCCAATTCCGACGACTGCCGCATCTACGTCGACGGTCAGGTATATGCCTGGCGCGACGGTGAAGACGTGATGTTCGACGAAACCTATGTGCACTGGGTGAAGAACGAGACCGAGACCACGCGGGTGATTTTGTTCTGCGATGTCGAGCGTCCGCTCACCAGCTCGCTGATGACCCGCATCAACCGCAGCGTCAGCGCATTCCTCGGCCGTGCAACCGCACCGCAGAACACCGACGACGAGCGTGTCGGCGGGATCAACCAGGCCTATGCCTGGAGCAAGCGTTTCAGCAATGTGATCAGCAGCCGGGTCAAACAGTTCAAGCGGGCCAACCCAAAGGCTTATCGGGTACTGCGCCCGGTGCTGGCAGTGCTGGTTGCCTACCTGCTGTACCACTGGTTGTTCTGAGGTTTCAGGCCGCAGGAGCGAGGCTTGCCCGCGAAGCAGACACTATGGTGCGTCGGTGATGCGTCATTGTTCTTCGCGAGCAAGCTTCGCGCCTACAGGCGATCTGTTACTTGAAACGGCCAGCCGGGCTGGCTATAGTCAGCCCCAGTTCACCTCACCGAAGACCTGCTCATGCCAGCTTCCCCACTCAGCACTGTATTCGCTACCGCGCCCGACGCGGTGGTAGTCGTGCGTGGGTCTCAGCAGCCGGCCATGATCAGTCACTACCCACCACCTGTCAGTAGCGTGGTTGTGTGCGTTGTCGCACCACCAGGCGTGGTAGTGCTGGGCTAAGCGGCCAACCGCTGCGTCCCGTCATACCTGCACCCTACTGAATACGGTTGGCTGCCTCCAGCAGGCAGCACCGTTCGGCTTATCTGCCCGAATTACAGGTGGCACTCATGTTTGCTCTCTCGAAAGAATCCGTGGCCTCGGCGGCCACCACCAGCCTGTTCGTCCTGCTCTGGAGTAGCGGGGCGATCGTCTCCAAGCTGGGGCTTGCCCACGCCAGTCCCTTTGCATTCCTGCTGCTGCGCTCGGCCCTGGCGCTGGGCGGCCTGTTGCTGCTTGCGCCATTGCTCAAGCTGCGCTGGCCGCGCGGGCGGGCGGGGGTGCTGCAGGCGCTGGCCACCGGCTGTGTGCTGCTCGGCGCCTATCAGATCTTCTACCTGCTGGCGCTGAACACCCAGGTCACCCCCGGTGTCATGGCCACGGTCATGGGCGTGCAACCCATCCTCACCGTGATGGTGATGGAGCGTCAGCGCTCCTGGAGCCGGCTGTTCGGCCTGGGGCTGGGGTTGAGCGGGTTGATCATGGTGGTGTACCAAAGCATCAACCTGGGCGGGGTTTCCCTGACGGGGATGCTCTTTGCCCTGTTGGCGCTGGCCAGCATGACCTTTGGCTCGATCATGCAAAAGCGCATCACCAGCAATCCCATGGGCACCTTGCCGTTGCAGTACATCGCCGGGTTGTTGATGTGTGCGCTGTTCGCGCCATTGCAACCGCTGCACGTCGAGCTGACCGGCAGCTTTATCGGCGCCTTGCTGTGGATGGGATTGGTGGTTTCGCTGCTGGCGACATTGCTGCTGTATCGGCTGATCGCCCGTGGCAACCTGGTCAACGTCACGAGCCTGTTCTACCTGGTGCCGGCGGTGACGGCGGTCATGGACTACCTGATCTTCGGTAACCGTTTGGCGGCGCTTAGCCTGCTGGGCATGGGCCTGATCGTGATCGGGCTGCTGTTCGTGTTCCGCAAACCAGCACAACCCGCGGCACAGCTTCAGGCCGACTAGGTTGCATCGCCGCCCAGCCGTAGCCGGGCGGCGTTGTTTCAGAAGTAATAGCCGATGTTGATATTGGTGCGGTAGTACCAGTCGTTGCTGCCGACGGAACTGGTACTGGTCCAGCCGGTACCGTTTTCGGCGCCACCGAAGGGGTTGGCGTTCTTCGCCCAGGTAAAGTCGACCCAGGCCATGATCGGCATGGCGAGGAACTGCGCGCCGACGGTGAACATCTGCGAGTCGTCCCAGCCGCTCTTGTCTTTCATCATTCGGCTGTAGTCGGTGTACAGCTTGACCTTCTTCAGTTGTCCCAGGCTGGGGGTGAAGATGTCGTAGCCGAGGTTGAGCGAGCCAATCGTCGCCTTGGAGGCGATCAGGAACGCCGGGGTCAGGCCGTTGCCGCCCATCAGTACCGAGTCGTTGCTGACGCCGTCGGGGTTCTTCGGGTCGAACTCGTAGCGAATGGCCTGGCTGGTCACCGTCCACGGCCCGGCATTGACGATGGCGTGCACACCGCCTGCCCAGTAGTCGCCGTCATCGCGGGTGGTGGCGTTGTAGAGTTCGGCTGCGGCCAGCGACGCGCCAATTTCGGTTTTCCAGCCATCGCCGGTAAACGTCCGGGCGACCCGCGCGTTGACCTGGTTACGCTTTTCGTTGTCCTGACGCGACTGGGTAAAGGCAACCGCGTTGTCGTCCAGGTCGGCATAGCGGCCGACTTCCGGCGAGTAGCGAATGCCGCTGGGCAACATGCGCGGGAAGTAACCCAGTTGCAGGTCCCAGTCCTTGTCCTTGTAGCTGTACTTCAGGCCCGTGCCGGCGCTGACGCCATAGCCCATGAAAAACGGGATGTGGTAGCTCCAGCCAAACTGCGGGTAAGGTTCAAGGCCGAAGGGTTTGAACGGTGCGCCCAGCTGCAGGTTGGCATTGGGGCTGAAGCGGTAGCCGACATAACCGCGGTCGATGGAGCGCTTGCCGTCGTCCTGGAACCAGTAGCCGACATCGCTGAACAGTTGCTTGTGGGTGGCCTGGACATCGATGCGAAAGGTGTCGAACAGAAAGCGCCCGTTGTTTTCGGTGGTGTCCCAATGTTCATCCCGGTAGTTCACCCGCAAGGCGCCGCCGATATCCAGCGAGCTTTGGCCATCATCGCTGCGCCAGGCGATATGGGGGAACGGCTTTTTTACCGCTGGCGGCTGATCGGGGGCGGCCGGGCCAGGTTCGGAAGCGAAGCTTACGCAACTACCAAGGATCAGGCCCAGACTTACCACGTACTTGTTCATATCATTGCCCCGCAAGGTTGAGCCATTTCTGTGGGCAACAGCTGTCCGCCGCCTGGAACAAGGCGTTAACGAGGAATCAGCAATGGCACGCACGCGGCTAAAGGGAGTGGACGTTTATTGTTTTATAGGTGGTTCGTTGTTCAATGGTTGAAGCCGATTAGGTAAGAGCAGGAACTGTGCCAGTGCGAAAGTTTGCACGGAAGTTATAAAAATCCCATATAGAACAATTATTTATATTTGAAACAAGTAAAGTTGTGCCGTGGGTGAAACGGTCAGGGGGTTAAGTAACAGGCGTGTGCAATTGCAGTGCGGTTTAATTGCACAAGGTACGTTAATGGCGCGTGACGTGTTTTATGAGTGAATAACCAGGCAATAAAAACCGGCACACAGGGTGCCGGTCAATTGCGCGTGCAATGCGGATAAAACAGTTACAGATCAAGCACCAGGCGCCGGCTCTTGCAGCCGGACACACAGACCATCATCGATTTGTTCGCTGCCCGTTCAGCCTTGGTCAACACACCGTCGCGGTGGTCAATGTCGCCATCGATCACGCGGGTTTCGCAAGAGCCGCACACGCCTTCACGACAGCTGTATTCGATGTCGCATCCGGCGTCGAGCAGTACGTCGAGCAGGTTCAGTCCCGGTTCGATGTTCAGCGTCTTGCCGGTTTTTTTCAGCTCGACGCTGTAGCTGTCCTGGGCATCTTCCGATGGCGGCAACTCGGCAGCGGTAAAGCGTTCGATGTGCGCATGGGGATAGCCGAGGCTTTCGCAGGTGCTTTCGAAGGCATCGAGCATCGGCGTCGGGCCACAGCAGTAGAAGTGGGTATCACGCGGCTGGTCGGCGAGGTAACGGGCCAGGTCCGGCACGCTGCCTTTCTCGTCGTTGAAGTGGTAGACCACCTTGGCGTCGAGGCCGCCGAGCTGTTCGAGCAGGGCCGCTTCCTTGCGCGAACGGGCGCAGTAGATCAGTTCGGCGGACTTACCCAGGGCCAGCAACTGGCGGAACATGCAGTAGATCGGTGTGATGCCGATGCCGCCGGCGACCAGCACGTTATGGCTGGCGTGCGGGTCGAGGGCAAAGTTGTTGCGTGGTTGCGAGAGGGTCAATTGCGAACCGACGCGCAACTGCTCATGGACGAACGCCGAGCCGCCGCGGCTGTTGCGGTCGCGCAGAATACCGACCACATAACGGCCACGATCGCTTGGCGAATTGAGCAACGAGTAGCTGCGCACCAGGCCGTTGGGCAGGTGCAGATCAATGTGTGAACCGGCTTCGAACGGCGCGAACACAGTGTCACCCCAGGGGCGCAATTCGACGCTGATAATGCCTTCGGCTTCGTGGCGCAGGGTGTGTACCAGCGCCGTGATGGTAGAGGAGTTGGACATCATTCACCTCGTTGGCGCAGTGCGCATGTCTATGTCGAGCCGGGCGCAGGCTTCGATTTCCACCACCAGTTCCGGGAACACCAGAGCGCTCACTTCAACCAGGGTGGAGGTGGGGTAGCAGGCCAGGCTTTCGAAGAAGTCGCGACGGGCTCGGCCGACTTCGTCCTTGTCGGCAATGCGGGTCAGGTACACCGTCAGTCGGTAGATATTGCCGATATGGCCGCCTGCCGCTTCGACCAGCGCCAGCGCCTTGTTCAGTACCACCAGGGTCTGTTCATAGGCGCCGAGCGGGGTGCCGGCTTCGGCCGCCTGACGTGTGGCGGGATGCCCGGTCATGCCGGACATCACCAGTTCGTTGCCGAGCAGCAGGGCGTTGGACCAGCTGGCCGTGGCCAGTTCGGGTACCGCCTGTGCCTGAATACGCTGCACGGCCTGGCTCATGACAGCTGCTTCGCTTCGATCAGCGCGAGCTGCTCCTTGGCCTTGCCCTTGAGGTAGCGGCGCAGGCGCACTACACCAAGGTCATGCTGGTACAGGTTTTCGCGCTGGTTGGCGTCGGCCTCCATGAACTCAAGCAACACCCGGTCCTGTTCCAGTACGGCCCAGTGGCGTGCTTCCAGACGGTTCTTGTAGAGGAAACGCCAGGTGTCGCGCTGCCAGCCAGTCAATGGCCGGGCGCGCCAGTGGAACACGGCGGAGAGGCTGCGGCTGCTGGGTGTGTAACTGCCGATGATGGTGAAGTTGCCACCCGGGCCGCCGGTTTTTGGATAAGGGATTTCCAGGCGCAGCCAGTGGCAGCCGTTGTCGAGGAATTCGGTCCAGTCGAAGTTGACCCCGCGCTGGCCCTCTTTCTCGAAGAAGAAACCCTGGTCGGTGTCGCGGGTGACGAATTTGGCGGTGGCTTCGCCTTCGCTCATCGAGTGCGACATCTTGTGCAGGTAGGTGCCGTGCATCGGGTCCATGACGTTGTCGAGCACGTAGCGGTAGTCGCCTTTCCACTCGGTGTAGCAGAGGAAGCTGCTCCACTCGGGTGAGGTCAGCTGCTCGGGCAGCACCAGTTCGGGCGGCGTGTCCAGGTGCGGGTCGGTGGCGTTGAAAAGGAAGATCGCACCGGCCGCCTCACGGGTGTGGAACATGCGCGTCGGGCGGCTGCCTTCGAGTTTACAGCCGGGGCTGCCGGGCACTTTGGTCACGGTGCCGTCGCAGCGCACTTCGACGCCATGGTACGGGCACTGCAGGCGGTCACCCAGCACCGGGCCCTGCGACAGCGGGGCGCCACGGTGCGGGCAGTGGTCTTCGAGGGCATGCACGCTGCCATCGTTATCGCGCCACAGGGCGATCTTGTAGCCCAGGCGTCGCACCGACACCGGCTTTTCGCCGAGCAGATCCGACGGCAGGACCGGAAACCAGAGGTCTTTGAGGCCATTGGCCAGGTGGTTCTCAACAGGGTCGACGGTGAATTGCATATTCATCTTGTTTTTACCTCCGGCGGGTCATGCGCCCAGCCGAGCCATCAGGGTTTTGTAGGAGTCTTCGGTCCACTCGCCGCTGGTCAGCGGGCAGGGTGGGCCGGCCAGATTCAGGTGCGCAAGCAGGGCTGGCAGTTCAGTGATGCCATTGCCATAGGCGCGCTCGATGGAGTCGCCCAGCAGTTCCTCGAACTGGGTATTGGCACGTTTGCGGGCCTGATGCGGCTCCAGGTAGCGTTCGCTGTTGTTCATCTCATTGACCTCCATTGCGGACCCGTTCGCGGATCATTTCGCGGACCGGGACAAAGTCGTACGTCGGATAGCATTCGGTGCGGAACACGCCCCAGGCGGCGCGTTCCAGTTCCACATTGACCTTGCTCAGCAGGCTCGGGGGCAGGCGCAGGGTGACGATCTGGCCGAGGCCCATGGCCACGGTCCAGGACACCACCTCGACACCTTCGGGCGGAAAGCTGTCCCACCAGCCCATGGTTTTCATGTGCGCCTGGATCTGTTCGAGGTTCTTTGACTGGTCGTGCTTGAGCACAACAGTCAGCAGCAGGGATTCGCTCATGCTCATCGCCTCAGGCTGCACGGCTGGTGGGTACGGTCCAGGCGTCGTAGCCGTAGACCCAGTCGGCATTGCCACCGGCCTTGAGCCACTGGTTGCCACGCGAACCGATCTGGATCTGGCTGGTGCGCTCCAGGCGTGCCTGCTGGTAGCCCTGCAGGGCACTGGCGATCTGCGCCGTGGTGTTCACACCTTCGAGGTGGCGTGCCAGCACCACGGCGTCCTCGATGGCCTGGCCGGCGCCTTGGGCCATGAACGGCATCATCGGGTGGCAGGCGTCGCCGAGCAGGGTGATCGCCCCTTGTGACCAGAACGGCAGCGGATCACGTTCGTACAGTGCGGTCTTGAGCACGTCGTCGCAGGCGTCGAGCAGGGCGCGGGCGTCGGCATGGAAGTCCTGATAGTGACTGCGCAACTCGCTGGCATCGCCTGCAGTTGTCCAGGATTCGAGGTGCCAGCTGTCCTGGGCGGTGGTGGCAAAAATGAAAATGTCGCGGCCCTGGTTCAGCGGGAAGGTGACGATCTGGCTCTGCGGGTTCGGTCCCCACCATTTGGTGAAGGCCTGGATGTTCGGCACCTGGGCCACTTTGCTCAGCGGCACCACGGCGCGGTAGGCCACCACGCCGGTGAAGCGCGGTTGCTCTGTACCGAACAACGCATTGCGCACCACCGAATGAATACCGTCGGCACCAATCAGCAGGTCGGCGCGATGCTGGCTGCCATCCTTGAAGCGCAGTTCGACACCGTTGGCGTCCTGCAATACCTGCTCGGCACGCTTGCCGAACTGCACATTCTGCAGGGGGAATACGTCAGCCAGCGCCGCCAGCAAGTCGGCGCGGTGGATGGTCAGTTGTGGTGCGCCGTACTGGCTTTCGGCGGCATCGGCCATTTCCAGGCGCGAGGTCTCTTCACCGCTGTCCCACATCCGGCTGATGCGGTGCGTGGGGCGTGCGGCCGGAATACGCACCGCCGGGCCGACGCCGAGGCCGTCGAGGGCGCGCACGGCATTCGGGGTGAGGTTTATGTCGGCGCCCACCCGCAGGAAGGCTTTCGACTGCTCGAAAACCGTTACCGTGTGACCGGCCTGGTGCAGGGCGATGGCGGCGGTGAGGCCGCCGATTCCGGCACCGTTGATGGCGATGTTCAACGAATACATGGGCGACTCCTGCTCAAGGTTTCGGTTTGTCGGTAAGGAATTTGCCTTGCGGCGCTTCGACGTGTTGCTGGCGCCGGGTGTTGCCATCGATGCCACCGGCAATCGCCCATTCGGCGAACACGGTCGGACCGGGCTCGAATTCACGCGGCTGCCATTCACCGGTCAGTTGGTCTTCATCGGCGTAGTACTCGACCAGCGCACCCGCCGGATTCTTGAAGTACCAGAAGAATGCCGAGGACACCGGATGGCGCCCCGGACCGATCTCGGTCGCCCAACCTCTGCGCGAAATGTGCATGCCGCCACCGAACACTTCGTGCAGGTCGCGCACGGTAAAGGCGACATGGTTGAGGCCGGCCCGTGGCGCCGGCAGCTGGAGCATGAACAGATCGTGGTGGCCGCCTTCCTCGGCAGTGCGCAGAAAGGCGCCGCGGTTGGGATAGCGGTCCGAGGCCTGGAAGCCAAAGCGCTCGTGGTAAAAGGCTTCGCAGGCATTCACGTCCTTGACGAAGAAAACCACATGACCGACCTCGATGGGCGTGGCGCGCTCGTAGACCGGCGCCGGTTTGTTGATCCGGCCCTTGGTCTGCCAGGTGTTATGGCCGCTGCATTCAATCTCCAGGGGACGCTTGCGGGTGACCTGCAAACGGATCGCCAGGCCATTGGGGTCGGTGCAGCCGATACGCCCGTTGCCTTCGACAAAGCCCGGGTCTTTGACGATGCGCTGGCTGTACAGGGCCAGGTCGGCTGCGCTTTCCACGCCCCAGACCACTTCGCGCACGGTCGAGCCTGGCTCGATGGCGGGCGGCAGGCCGGCTTTGTTGAGGTCTGCCAGCACCACGCGGCAGCCGTTCAGTGTTTCGAAGATCACTTCGTCCGGCTGCTCGCTGACCTTGCTCAGGCCCCAGTCGCTGAAAAAGCGCACGCAGGTGTCGAGGTCTTCGACGCCGTAGGTGACTTCATCGATGCCCAATACGCTCATGCTCGTGCCTCCACACCGGCCCAGGCCAGCGGCTGTTCATTCATGCCCCAGTAGAGGCTTTTCTGTTCCATGTACTGCAGGATCCCCAGGCGGCCCTTTTCACGACCCAGACCGCTGTCGCGCCAGCCGCCGAACGGGGTGGAAATGGAGAACTGTTTGTAGGTATTGATCCACACGGTGCCGGCCTGGATCTTGCGGCCCAGGGCCCAGGCGCGTTTGTAGTCACGGCTCCAGATGCCTGCGGCGAGAGCATAGAGGCTGTCGTTGGCCTGCTCGATCAGTTGTTCTTCGCTGTCGAAGGGCATTGCCACCAGCACCGGGCCGAAGATTTCTTCCTGGCAGGTTTGCTGGCTGTTGTTCAGGCCTTCGAGAATGGTTGGCGGGTAGAAGTAGCCCTGGTCGAAAATGCCACCGGCCGGACGCTGGCCACCGAGCAGCAGACGACCGCCCTCGGCCAGGCCCAAAGCCACATAGCGCTCCACCGACGCGCGGTGCGCGGCACTAATCAGCGGGCCCATCTGCGTGGATTCGTCGGCCGGGGCGCCCCGTCGCAGGCGGGCGGCCCCGGCAACCAGACGCTGCATGAACTCGGCATACAAAGGGCGGGCGACGAACAACCGCGAGCCGGCAATGCAGGCTTCGCCCGACGAGCTGAAGATGCCGTAGAGCACGCCGGCGACGGCGTGATCGAGGTCGGCGTCTTCGAGGACGATGGTTGGCGACTTGCCACCGAGTTCCAGCGACACCGGCATCATTTTGTCGGCGGCGATGTGGGCAATGTGTTTACCGGTCCGGGTGCCGCCAGTGAACGACACACGCTTGATCAGCGGGTGCTGGGTCAAGGCGTCGCCGAGCACCGAGCCTTTGCCCGGCAGCACGCTGATCAGGCCTTTCGGCAAGCCGGCTGCTTCGCAGATCTGCGCCAGTTGCAGGGCCAGCAGCGGGGTGATCTCGGCAGGCTTGATCACCACTGCGTTGCCAGCGGCGAGGGCCGGGGCAACCTTCTGGGCCTCGCTGGCAATCGGCGAGTTCCACGGGGTAATGGCAGCCACCACACCCATCGGCTCATGGACGCTCATGCTGACGAAGTCGCCGCGCGATGGCGTGATGGTTTCTTCCAGGGTTTCGCAAGCGGAGGCGAAGAACTGGAAGGTACCTGCAGCGCTGGCGACCAGGGCGCGGGTTTCGCTGATCGGCTTACCGTTGTCCTGGCGCTGCAACTGGGCAAGCTCCTCGCCACGCTCACGGATCAGCTCGGCGATGCGGTACAGCACGGCGGCGCGTTCATGCGGCTTGCGTTGTGCCCAGCCACTGTGCAGGAACGCCTGGTGGGCGCCTTGCACGGCTTCTTCGACATCGTCGAGGCTGGCGGCGTTGAGCCAGGCGACCGGCTCGCCAGTTGCCGGATAGTGGCTGGCGTAGCGTTCGCCGCCGCCCAGGCGCCAGGTGCCGGCGATGCAGATGGGTAAGGTCTGTTCCAGCGTCATCAATGTTCCCCTAGATGGAAATGGCGTGCGCGTGATTGCCCAAGGCACGGACCACGCTGTACACGGTCAGCGCCGAGGTCTTCGGATTGGCCAGCAGCGGCTTGCCGCGCAGGCTCATCTCGAATCCGCCAAAGGCGCCACGGGCTTCGAAGTGGTGAACGTTTTCTTCGCTCGACGGGTCAGCGATCAGCGTCACCCGGGTACGGTCCAGGCCCCGGCCTGCCAGCGACAGGGGGGCGGCGACGTTGGCGTTTTTCGGGTACAGCCGCGCCGCTTCGCGGGCGCTGCCGTTGAAGATCACCGTCGCTTCACTGATCGTGTCCAGGTCGCAGACCTGCTCGGCCGGGGTGTTCTTCCAGGCCTTGGCCGGTTTGCGCCCGGTGTAGTCGACCGAGTCGAGCCCGCCAACCTTGGCTGCCGACAGCGCGTCGATGCCACCGATGGCGCCGGGCAGCAGTTCGATACGGGTATTACCCCGTGCGGCCGCCGCTTCCAGGCGCTCGACCAGGCCCGGCTCCGACAGCGCACCGACCGAGACGATCAGGCAGGCGATGCCGCGCTCCAGCGCTGGCAATACATGTTCTTCGATCGCCAGGTGACCGGCGCATTCGACCAGCAGGTCCGGGTGCGCTGTGGCGGGCAGGGCGGTCAGCACCTGCGGTGGCCGCTTGAAGCTGGCCAGGCGCTGTTGCACCAGGGCTTCGGAGCCGGCCGAGGCGATCACCTGCTCGACGCGCAGCTGCGGATCGTTCTCCAGCAGTTCCAGAACGGCGACGCCAATGGCGCCGCAGCCGATCATGGTGATGTTGAGCATGCGCAAGTCCTCAGGCCGTGGCTTTCTGGGCTTTGGTTTCGCTGTTGGGCGGGCCGGCGAACTGGGTGGCGAAGCCGCCGACGCTGAGCATGTCGACTTCCAGCAGGAACGGGCCTTCCTGGCTCAGGGCGCTGTCGAGCATCGGCCCGAATGCCGTGAGGTCACTGACCAGGCCATGGCGCAGGCCAATCGACTTGGCAAGCTGGGTGTAGTTCGGTGTGTGCAACTCGACGTAGGCGTGACGGGCGCCATAGATGGCGTCCTGGATATTGCGGATCACACCGTAACGCTGGGCGTTCATCAGCAGGATCACCACGTTGGCCTTTTCCTGCACCAGGGTCGCCAGTTCACCCAGGTTGAGGATGAAGCCGCCGTCACCGGCCAGGGCGAACACTTTGCGTTGCGGATCGGTTTCTGCGGCAGCGATGCCGGCGCCGATGCCCATCGCCAGGCCCTGGCCAATACCGCCGCCCAGGGCGTGCACGCCCGACAGCGGGTGGTAGAGGTTGAGCAGACGGTTGCCCCAGATGCTGTTGGACAGGGTCACGTCGCGTACCCAGGAGAAGTTGCGCCCGGTCAGTGCCTGCAGCTGTTCGACCATGGCCGAGTAGGGGCCGAGGTCAGCGACCAGTTGCGAGCGCGCCTGGGCACGCACGGCCTTGAGTTCGTCGATGAACGTCGGGTCGATGTTCAGCCGGCCTTGCAGGCGGTCCGCCAGGCCTTCCAGGGCCAGGGCCGAATCGCCGCAGATGAACAGCTCGCTCGAATAGCTGCGGCCTTCGATCGCTGGGTTGGCGTCGATGCGCAGGGTGGTGCGCGGCAGTTTCAGGGCGTACTTGAAGGTTTCGTTGCTGCGCAGGCGCGACCCGGCCACCACCAGTGCGTCGCAGGTTTGCAGGAAGCCTTCGACCAGCTTGTTCTGCGAGAAGGCGCCGAGGCAGCGTTCGTCGTCTTCGTTGACCACGCCCCGGCCCTGGGTCGAGGTGATCACGCCGACGCCCATGTCCAGCAGGCGTTTGACCTGCGCACCGGCATGCCGGGCGCCGCCGCCAAGCCACAGCAGGGGGCGAGTGGCACTGGTCAGGCGTTCGGCGACCAGGTCCAGCGCTTCCGGCGCCGGCACTGCAACCGGTACCGGCAGCGGCGAAAGGTCGGTGGGCATGGGGATGAAGGTCGACTGGATGTCGATCGGGATTTCCACGCTGACCGGGCCGGTCGGTGCAGTAAGGGCAGTCTGTACCGCCAGCTTGAGGGTGCTCAGGGCGGTTTCGACGCTGCGCACACGGAAGGCGGCTTTGGACACGGCCTTGAGCATGGTCAGTTGGTCACGGGCTTCGTGGATGTAAGCGAAGTCCTGATCCAGGTAAGGCGTTTCGATCTGCCCGGTGATGTGCAGCAGCGGCGTACCGGCGGTCAGCGCCTCGACCAGCGCACCGGCGGCGTTGCCGGCGGCGGTACCGGTGGAGGTCAGGCACACGCCCAGGCCTCCGGTGGTACGGGCATAGGCGTCGGCCATGTTGGTGGCCCCGGCTTCGCCACGGGCCATGACGAAACGGATGTTGCCGCGCACGGCGAAGGCATCGAGGATCGGCATGTTGTGGATCGAGATCACGCCGAAAGCGGCCTTGACCTCGCATTGTTCGAGAAACGCGGTGATGGCAGCGCCAACGGTGACAGTGTTTTCATTACGCATGGCGGGACAGGCCTCCAGAAACATCGATATGGCTGCCAGTGGTGTAAGCCGACAGGGGCGAAGCCAGGAACAGGATGGCCTGGGCTGCCTCTTTGGGCAGACCCAGACGACCCAGGGGAATGTGTTTGCGTTGCGCCAGTTGCGCGGTCCATTGAGACCAGTCGAGCGCACGCTCTTCGCGGGCCTCGAAGCGCCGGCGCCACTGGCCGGACTCGACCAGGCCGATGAGGATGCCGTTGACCCGGATGTCTTTTTCGGCGAACTCGGTGGCCATCGAACGCACCAGGTTCTTCAGGCCGGCGCGGGCCGCCGAGGTGGCCACCATGTGCGCTTCGGGCTGGCTGGCCAGCAGCGAATTGACACAGACGATCGAGGCCCCGGCCTGGCTCTGCAGTTGCGCCAGGAAGGCGCGGACCGGGTAGATCACCGAGAAGAACTTCAGCTGCAGCTCTTCGCTCCAGGCGTCATCGGTGGTGTCGGCAAAGGTCGAGACCCGGCCTTTGCCGGCGTTGTTGACCAGGACCTGGGCCGGGCCCAGGGCCGCGAGACTGGCGCTGGCGAAGGCGTTGACCGAGTCGGCGTCGAGCACGTCGCAGACCTGGGCCAGCAGGCGTGCGTCGGGGAAGCGTTCGCGCAAGCGTGCTTCGGCACTGAGCAAACGGTCCCGGTCGCGGCCGCAAAAGGCCACTGCCGCGCCGGCTTCAAGCAGTTGCTCAACACAGGCCAGGCCAATTCCGGAGGAGCCGCCGGTGACGATGGCGGTACGCCCTTTCAGTTGATAAAGGCTGCTCATCTCAATCCCTCATCAAGGCCGTTACGCGGCCGGAACCGGCGTTCGGGGTGTAGTTGAGCAGGCGTGACAGCTCGTCGGCGCTACCGCGCACATGGCCGAGCAAACCGTCGAAGTTGATGTGGCCAACTTGCGCCGTGGGAATGGTCACGCCCATGGCGGCAACCACCCGGCCACTGTGATCGCGCACCGGGGCGGCGATGGTCGAGATCGACGATTCGAAGAACCCTTCGCCGCTGACATAGCCGCGCTGACGGTCGCTCTGCACCAGGTCGAATAGTTCCAGCACGGTTTTCGGCGTGCACGGCGAGTGCTGTTCCAGGTGTTCTTCCGGGTACAGCTCGCGTAGTTCGGCCAGGCTCAGGTCTTCCAGGAGGATGCGCCCGAGTACGGTGGCGTGCGCCGGCAGGCGTGTGCCGACGTTGACCGCGCTGGAAAACACCGAGGGCGGCGAAACCTTGGCCACGTAGACAATCGAGCGACCGTCACGCACCACCAGGTTGCTGGGGTAATTGAGGTGATCGCACAGCCGCGCCAGCAGCGGCTGACCCAGCTCGGTGAGTTCCAGCGAAGCGAGGTATTCAAAGCCCAGTCGCAGCACCGACATGCCCAGGCGGTATTCGTTGCCGCTGCGGGTGACAAACCCCATGGTTTCCAGGGTGGTCAGCAGGCGGAAAATGGTCGAGCGTGGCAGCTCCAGGCGCCGCGCCAGTTCCGGTGCGGTCAGGGTGCGGTTCTGCCGGCTGAACTCGCAGAGCAGCAACAGGCCGCGCTCAAGGCCGGGGACGATGTACTTGTCCTGGTTGTCTTTCAACAGATCTGAATCATTCATAGCGCAGTACCTGTCAGAGAGGCGTCGAGGGTCTGGGCAAGCAGGGTTGCCACGGCCTCGGGTTGTTCGATCGGGCTGGCATGACCAGCCCCGGCAATCAGTTCAAACGGTGCGCCGAGGGTTTCGGCCAGGGCCTGGCAATCCTGCGGCGGGGTGATGCTGTCGGCGGCGCCGCAATACACCTGGCAAGGCATGCCAAGGTCGGCGTAGCGCAACAGGTCGTCGCCACACAGCAGTTCGATGGCCTGGCGATAGCCCTGGGGAATCAGCCGCGCCATGTTCCATTGCACCCAGGCACGGGCCTCGACGCCGGCCGCTGGCGAGAGCATGTGGGCGCTGCGCTGGCTGGCCATGGTGGCGATGCCCAGTTGCTCCAGTGCCTGCAGGCGTTTGCAGCGCACTTGCGCGGCCTGTGCGGCGCGGGCCGGGTCGCCATAACCGCGGGCGGGGCTGAGCAGCACAAGGCGACTGACCCGCTGCCCGGCGCTGCTGCCCAGTGCTGCCGCCGTCAGGGCGCCGAGCGAGTGGCCAACCAGCACACAGCACTCGATCTGCAGGGCATCGAGCAGTTGCAGCAGGCGACAGGCATAGTCCGCGGCCTTCGGCGCCGGCATCGGCAACGGGCTGGACTGGCCGTACCCCGGTGCATCCCAGGCAATCACCCGCGCGCTGGCGCTCAGTTGCACGGCCACCTGCAACCAGGACGCTGCGCCCGAGCCAATGCCGTGCAGCAGCACGATGGCCGGGCCACGGCCTGCTTCACGGATCGCCTGGGTGCTGCCCGGCAGGTGCACCAGGCGCAGCGCGAAGGCCTGCTCAAGTTGCGCTTGCAGGGCGAGGGTCGTGTTGTCGGTGGCGTGCAACATGGCCTTACCCGCGCTTGATCGAGGCCAGCGGGTGCGCTGGCGGATACGTTGGCGTAACCGGCTTCTTCGCGCCGAGCATCACGCACATCAGCGCGTCTTCATCGCCGATGTTGATTTCTTCGCGGTACACGCCTGGCGGCACGGAAATCAGGTCGCGGTCGGTGAGCACGGTTTCGAAGCGCTCGCCGTCTTTCTCGATGATCACCTTGAGCTTGCCACGCAGCACGAAGAACACTTCCTCGACGTCGGTGTGAATGTGCGGCGGACCTTCATGGCCGGCCGGTATGACCATGGTCGAGAAGGTGAAGTTTTCCGAAGGAATGGTGTTCATGTCGCTGTTGACCCCGGTACCGCCGGTGCCGACGTAACGCATTTGCGCACGGCGGAACTTGGGGTCGTAGTCGGCCTGGAACTTCAGCGCGTCCCAGTCGTACTTGCGGGTTTCATAACGGGCGATGCGGGTTTGCATCCAGCCAGCCAGGTCCGAGCCTGCAGGTTGCTCCCAGGTCTTCGGTGCGTCGTGTTGTACGGAAAGGTCGGTCATGGTGTTCTCCTTGCTCAAGGCATGACGAACCCGCCGTTGACCGGCAGGGTTTGTCCAGTGATGAAACGCGACAGGTCGGACAGGGCGAACAGCACGGCGCCGCTGACGTCTTCTGGCAGTTGTGGGCGTTGAATCGCCCGTTGTTCGGTGTACAGGCGATGGCGTGCCTCGGGCACATAGGCCGTGGCCTCCACCAGCACCAGGCCGGGGGCGATGGCGTTGACGGTGATGTTGTCGCCGCCCAGTTCGCGGGCCAGGCTGCGGGTCATGGCGATGATCGCGCCCTTGCTGGCGACGTAGGCGAGCAGGTTCGGTGCGCCCCACAGCGGGGTGTCGGAGGCCAGGTTGATCACCGCCCCCTTGCCGCTGGCGCGCAGGGCCGGCAGGCAGGCGCGGGTCATCAGCCAGGTACCGCGGACGTTGACCTGCATGACCTGGTCCCAGGTGTCGATGTCCAGTTGCTCGCAGGTCTTGCCGCCGGAGTTGGTGATCGAGGCGTTGTTGACCAGACCATCCAGGCCACCGAGCGCGGCGACGGCGTCGACCACGCAGGCGGTGATCGAATCGGGGTTTCCCAGGTCGACAGTCACGCCGGTGACTTGCAGGCCTTGCTCGCGCAGTTCGCAGGCTGCTTGCTGCACACGCTCGGCCAGAATGTCGGCGATAACCACCCGGGCGCCGGCCTGGCCGATGGCCTGGGCGAAGGCGTAACCCAGGCCGCGGGCGCCACCGGTGACCAGCACGCGGCGGCCTTCAAGCAGGTTCTTGAATGCGCTCATCATTGGGTACTCAGCATGGCTTTGGGCAGGTAGTGCAGTACGCGTTTTTCCGCCCAGACCACCGCGCCATAGGCCAGCACGCCGATCAGGGTAAGCATGACGATGGCGACGAAGACCCCGGCGGTGTTGCCCTGGCCTTCGGCATCGACGAGCAGGAAGCCCAGGCCCTGGTTGCCGCCGACCAGTTCACCGACGGTGACGCCAATCACAGCCAGGGTCGAAGCAATGCGCAGGCCGGAGAACAGCGCGGCCATGGCCGAAGGGAACTCCACCAGGCGGAAGATCTGCCAGCGGCTGGCGTTCATGGTGCGCACCAGGTTGATCATGTCCGGGTCTACGGTGCGGATCGCCGAGAGCACGTTGATCATCACCGGGAAGAACACGATGAGGATGGCGATGAGGATCTTCGGGTAGATGGTGTAGCCCAGCCACATCACGAACAGCGGTGCGAAGGCGACTTTCGGCGCGATTTGCAGGGCCAGGATGTACGGTGAGAGCATGGCTTCGGCCGAGGGCGACAGGCCCAGCGATACACCGATGGCGACGCCGAGCAGGGCGCCCAGGCCGAAGCCGACGATGATCTCGAAGGCGGTGATCAGGGTGTGTTGCAGCAGGCTGCTGGACTGCCACATGACCACGCTTTCCTGCGCCACGCGGCTCAGCTGCGGCATGACGAATTCGGGCATGCCAAGCAGGCCGGGTCCCCACTGCCAGAGCAACAGGAACAGGAACAGCAGGGCAACGCTGCCGAGCACGGAGGTGTTGAGGTTTCTCATCGGGCTAATACCTTGTTATGCATCCAGGCTTATTGCGCGGCCGTGGTGGTTTCGATGAACTGGTTGCTGTAGAGCTCGTCGAGCCTGGGCTCCTTGGCGACGATGCCTTCGCTGACGTAGAACTTGCGGACCGCTTCGAGGCGCGCCGGGTCGATCTGGCCGAGCACGGACTGGTTGGCGTAGACATGCTCGACGTACAGGCGGAAGGTTTTCTCCAGCGCAGCTTCCTTGCCGGCATAGGCCGGTACGGCTTTGGCAAAGGTGACGGCGGCGGCCTTGGGGTCCTGGATGATGTCGCGCATGCCCTGCAGGGTGGCCTGGACCACGCCGCCAACGATCTGCGGTTGGTGCTTGATGGCGTCGTCAGAGGCGAGGATTGCCTGGGCCATGCTCTCGAAGATCTCGGCCTGGGGGATCAGGTTGATCTTCAGCCCGGCCTCTTCGGCGTTGACCACCCAGTCCGGAACGCCAGCCATGGCCTGGGCCTTGTTGGCCGAAAACAGCTGCCAGACGCCCGAGGGGCCGGCGGCCTGGATGTCGACGTCGGTCTTGCTCAGGCCGGCTTTGCGCAACGAGGCGAGCAGGGCGTAGTAGGTGGTGTCGGAGTAGGACATCACCGTCAGGGTCTTGCCCTTGAGGTCCTTGATCGACTGGATGTTTTCTGCGGCATTGGTCGCGACCATGGTCACCCCACCGGCGCCGAGCACTGCCACCGCGCGCACCGGAATGCCGTTGGCACGGACCACGATCGGGGTGTCGCCGATGGCACCGCCAAGCAGGGCGTTGCCGGCGCCGATCTGCTTGGCGACATCGACGCCGCCCGTGGCGGCGATGAAGGTCAGGTCCAGGTCCCTGGCACTGTAGTAGCCCTTTTCCTTGGCAATGATCCACGGCGCGAAGGCCGGCGAGTTGGGCGGCGCGGGCAGCAGGTAGGTGACCTTGGTCGGTTCTGCCTGGGCGTTGAGCGCCAGGCCAAGGCCCAGGGCGATGACCGAAGTCTGCGCAAGGCGTTGCAGGGACTTGAACATGCGTACTCCTGAATCGGTTGATGGCCGTGAGGCGTTGATCAATGCAGTTCGGTGTCTTCGCCGACTTTCAGCAGTTCCATCAGGCGCCCCGCCAGCGGGCCGATTTCCGGCAGCTTGCGGCGCTCCAGCGGGTTATCGCGAAACGGCAGGTCGACGGTGATTTCTTCGATGATGGTGCCGGGGCGGGCGCTCATGACCAGCAGGCGGTCGGACATGGCAATGGCCTCGACCAGGTCATGGGTGATGAACAGCGCGGTCTTCTTTTCTTCGAACAACATCCGCGCCAGATCCTGTTGCAGGATCATCTTGGTTTGCGCATCGAGGGCCGAGAATGGCTCGTCGAGGAACAGCACCTGCGGGTCAATGGCCAGGGTCCGGGCCAGGGCGGCCCGCTGGCGCATGCCACCCGACAGCTGGAACGGGTAATGGTCGGCAAAGCCTTGCAGGTGGCAGCGGTTGAGCAGATCTTCGGCAATCGGCTGGCGCTTGGCGGCGGGCATGCCCTGGATCTCCAGGCCCAGCTCTACGTTGCGGCGAATGCTGCGCCAGGGCATCAGCAGGTCCTTCTGCAGCATGAAGGCGACCTTGCGCACCGGGCCGACCACCGCTTCACCGCCGACGAAGACTTCGCCTTCGCTGGGACGGTAGAGACCGGAGCCCATGTTGAGGATGGTGCTTTTGCCGCAACCGGATGGGCCGATGATCGACACCACCTCTCCGCGACGAATCTTGAAGTTCACCTCGCGAATGGCAAAGGGGGCCTCGGACTTGCCCTTGGCCGGGAAGCATTTGCCGACATTGCGAAATTCGATTTCGGTCGGCTCCAGGTCTTCCCTGGAGTGTGGGGTATTCCATTGGGGGGCGATTGCGTACATCTCTTTCACAGCCATTGGGGAAGCTCTCTGGTCTGTTTTATAGGTGATACGCGGTTTAGTGCATGAACAATGCCAAATGTTTAAAAGCACTGTTTTATTTAAAAAATGCTTATTTATTAATGAGTTATTGGATTAAGGTGAAAACCGTTATGTTTTATATATGAAACAAGGTTTTCTATATGGCACGAATTTGCACAACAACTGCGCGTGGCAATTGCTGATGCGAGGAAAAGGGGCTTTTTTCGGTAACGCAAGAGCGGGGCTGGTTTCACAGGTGAAACCAGTGGGCTGAACAGCGCGACCGCTGCGCGCTCGATCGCAGGCTTCGCCAGCTCCCACAGGTTCATCACAGTTTTCAGAATCTCTGCTGGACCTGTGGGAGCGGGTTTACGCGAAGCGGTCGTTATAGTGAAAGAGTCAGGCGCGAACCGGTTTGCCGACCGTCGCAGGCTTGAGCACCAGCCACAGCGCCACTGCAATCAACACCCCGCCATACAGGTGCGCCATCGACAGCGGCTCGTCCAGCAACCAGGCTCCCCAGAGTACGCCGAAGGCGGGGATCATGAAGGTCACGGTGCTGGCCTTGACCGGGCCGATCTCGCTGAGCAGGCGGAAGTACAGAATGTAGGCAAACGCGGTGCACACCAGGCCCAGGCCCAGCAGTGACAGCCACACATCCCAGCCACCCCAGCTGGCCGGTGGTTGCGTGAGTACGCTGTAGCCGAACAGCGGCAGCAGCAGCAAGGTCGCACCCATCATGCTGCCCAGCGCCGACAGCCGGCTATCGAGGCCGCCTTGCTGGTCGAGCCAGCGCCGTGCAAGAAAGCCGGCAAAGCCGTAACAGGTGGTCGCCGCCAGGCACGACAGGGCGCCTTGCAGCAACTGCAGGTCAAACGCCACCGGCCCCGCACCGCTGAGAATGCCGACCCCGAACAGGCCGAGGAAAATACCCCCGAGCTTGCTCGCGGTCATCGGCTCACGGAAGAACAGCACGCCAATCAACACGCCCATCAGCGGTGTGGTGGCGTTGAAGATCGCCGAGTAACCGGCTGGCAGTACCTGGGCTGCGACCGAATACAGGGTGGCGGGTATCCCCGAGTTGATCATGCCCAGCACCAGGCAGGCCTTGAGCTTGCCGTTGAAGTCCCAGCGCACTCGCAGCAGGGCCAGGATCACCAGCAGGCCAAGGCAGGCGATCGATACCCGGAAGAAGGCCGTGGGCAGCGTGCCGAGCACCGGGGCGATAATGCGCATGAACAGAAAGCTCGCCCCCCAGACGGCAGCAAGCACTAACAGGCGGGTGATGGCGATGGGGCTCATTGGAATCTCCGGGTCCTTTGGACAGGGGCGCGAGTTTACGCTGAACCTGCCGGTGGCTCGCTCCCTTTCTTGCGCTGGAATTCCCGGGCGGTGAGTTTGGCCGATACACCCGCACCACCAGGCTTTCCCTGCCTGCGGCGACTGGCTAAGCTCAGGCTTCGACATTCCCGCAGAGGTCTGATGTATGCCCCAGCACTGGCCGGCCGCCGCTATCGCCCGGATGATCCTCGATGGCTTCGACGATTACCGTGAGCATTTTCGCCAGATCACCATAGGCGCCCGCGCCCGTTTCGAGCAGGCTCAGTGGCAGCAGATCCAGAGTGCATCGGCGGCACGCATCAACCTTTATGAGGAAAAGGTCAGCGAGGTCAGCGCCTGGTTGCATCAGGCGTTCGAGGCCGAGGTATTGCTCGAGGTGGCGCAGTGGCCACTGGTAAAGAGTGCGTACATCGGGCTGATCGACCCGCGCCTGGACGATGAACTCTCCGAGACCTGGTACAACTCTATTTTCTGCAGCCTGTTCAGCCACGACCTGATCAGCGACGGCTGCATGTTCATCCATACCACCCGGCCGTCGCTGCGCAGCCACGAGCGCGCAGCGCAGACGCGCACCTACCGGCCACAGGGCGGCCTGGCCAGCGTACTGGCGCAAGTGTTCGCCGATTATTGCTTCGACGTGGCCTACGGCGACCTTGAAGGGGACCTGGCCAGGCTTGAAGGGCAACTGCGCGAGAACCTGCCGGACTGGGTGTGCAAGGACCCCGCGCTGGCCGTGGAGCTGTTTACCCCGGTGTTGTACCGCAACAAAGGCGCCTACCTGGTTGGTCGCCTGTACACCCAGGATGAACAGTGGCCGCTGGTGATCCCTTTACTGCACCGCGAAGGCCACGGCATCGAGATCGACGCGCTGATCACCGACGAAGCCGAGGTGTCGATCATCTTTTCCTTTACCCGTTCCTATTTCATGGTCGATGTACCGGTGCCGGCCGACTTTGTCAGCTTTCTCAAGCGCATTCTGCCGGGCAAGCACATAGCCGAGCTGTACACTTCGATCGGCTTCTACAAGCACGGCAAATCCGAGTTCTACCGTGCCCTGATCAACCACCTGGCCAGTACCGACGACCGCTTCATCATGGCGCCGGGTGTACGCGGCATGGTCATGAGCGTGTTCACCCTGCCGGGCTTCAACACGGTGTTCAAGATCATCAAGGACCGTTTCTCGCCGTCAAAGAGCGTCGACCGGGCCACGGTCATCGAAAAATACCGCTTGGTGAAAAGCGTCGACCGGGTAGGGCGCATGGCCGATACCCAGGAGTTTTCCGACTTTCGCTTCCCCTTGAGCAAGTTCGAACCCGAGTGCCTGGCGGAACTGCTGGAAGTGGCGCCGTCGACGGTACAGGTGGAGGGCGACACCGTGCTGGTACGTCACTGCTGGACCGAGCGGCGGATGACTCCGCTCAACCTGTACCTGGAGCACGCCAACGACGCCCAGGTGCGCGAGGCCCTGGAAGACTACGGTCTGGCCATCAAGCAACTGGCGGCGGCAAACATCTTCCCCGGTGACATGCTGTTGAAGAACTTTGGCGTCACCCGCCACGGCCGGGTGGTGTTCTATGACTACGACGAGATCTGTTTTCTCACCGAGGTCAACTTCCGCTATATCCCGCCACCGCGGTACCCGGAGGATGAGATGTCCGGCGAGCCGTGGTATTCGATCGGCCCGCACGACGTGTTCCCGGAAGAGTTCCCGCCGTTTCTGTTCGCGGATTTCGGCCAGCGCCGCCTGTTCAGCCAGTTGCATGGCGAACTGTACGATGCCGATTACTGGAAGGGCCTTCAGGAGGCGATCAGGGGAGGCAAGGTCATCGACGTGTTTCCCTACCGGCGCAAAGCGCGGGAGTGCTGACCCTGGCGGGCACGCCCTTCAGCCTTTCAGGCATTTGAGCTCACTCAGGTCTTTGCGCACCTGGGTCAGCTTCTGCTCCAGGTGCTGGCGCTGTTGCGTGCTGCTCTGGTTCATCAGGTCGACCAGCAGGCTGCGGGCCTGCTGTTCGGTCCGCTGATAGGCTTGGCGGTATTCCGGAGTCCACAGGCTCTCACGGTCTTTGAGTAACTGTTTCAGGCGTGGCTCGAAGCTGTCGCGGGTGCGTTGGTCCATGGCTGCACTGAAGTGCGCCTGCCAGTTTGCGCGGTTGGCGATCCACTGGCGGTTCTGCTCGCCCAGCCCTTGCGACCAGGCCTGGATGCGCGATTGCTGTTGTGCGCTAAGCTCTCCCAGCCAAGGGGTCAGGCGTTTCTCCATGCGCGCTGCACGTGCCTCGACCTGCTCGTCCAGGGGCGTTTTCACGAACCGGGCCTGGCGCTTGTTGATGTCGCTGGCAAAGGCTTCACGCATTTCACGCACCTGTTCATCGTTCATCCCGCGCAACAACTGTGCGGCAGAAGGGGTGATCTGGTCCGCCACCTGGGCAATGGCCTGCTTGGCTTCCTGGGTGCGCAACTGCAGTTGTTGATCGGTGACCTGATTGTTGGCGACCATCTGGCGCACGTCGTCGATCCAGTTCAGGTATTCCGGCATCTGGGTGCGGCAATGCCAGGCAAGTTGCTGTTTGAGCTGTTGGTTGAGCCAGGTCTTTTGCTGGCGGTTCATGCTCAGGTAGTCATTCAATGACCAGGGCACCAGCACATCGAGGTTGCGGTAAGCCAGGTCAATACGGTTGCACGCTACGACCAGCAAGGGCGCAACGACGACAAGCAGGATGGGGCGCAGGTACTTGCACAGGCTGGCGTACATGAGCGAATCCTTGCAAAGGCTTGCTTGAATTTATAGATCAGCCTGGGGCAGTGCGGTTCATTTTGCCGATGAGCCGCCTACGGCGACCGGGCGGGCGGCCCGGTTCGGGTGTAGAATGCGGCCCTCGCTTTGAGGATTTCCGGAAATGGCTTTAGTTGGGCGTTACAACAGTTTGCAAATCGTTAAACACACGGACTTCGGCCTGTACCTGGACGGCGGCGCGGATGGCGAAATCCTCCTGCCCAACCGTTACATTCCCAAGGACACGCCCACGGAGGTCGAAGACTGGCTGAACGTCTTCGTTTACCTGGACAGCGAAGACAAGCTGATCGCGACCACCGAAAAGACCAAATTGCAGGTGGGTGAGTTCGCCAGCCTCAAGGTCAAGGAAATCAACAGCATCGGCATCTTCCTCGACTGGGGCCTGCCCAAGGACCTGTTGATGCCGTACTCCGAAGAAAAGCGCCAGATGCGCCAGGGCGAGTACTGCGTGGTGCACGCCTACCTGGACAAGCGTACCCGCCGGATTACCGCGACGGCACGCCTGGACCGCTACCTGGACAAGGTACCGGCCAATTACACCGTGGGCCAGGAAGTGGACCTGCTGGTGGTCGAAGAAACCCCGATGGGTTTCAAGGCCATCATCAACAACAAGCACTGGGGCCTGATCCACAAAAACGAAGTGTTCAAGTTCCTGCGTTCGGGCAAGCAGGAGAAGGGCTATATCAAGGAGCTGCGCAGCGACGGCAAGATCGCCCTGAGCCTGCAGCCGATCGGTCAGGCCCTGGCGAGTACCCTCAATGACAAGATCCTGAGCAAGCTCAAGGACGCCAATGGCATGTTGCCGGTCAGCGACAAGAGCGACCCGCAGCTGATCAGCGACCTGTTCGGGGTCAGCAAGGGCAACTTCAAGAAAGCCATCGGCGCCTTGTACAAGGATGGCCGCATCGTCATCCACGCTGACCGCATCGAACTGGTCTGATCAGGCCTGCACGAAGGTGGCGAAGCTCAGGTTTTCGCCACCCGGGCGCAGGTCCTGCAGCAACGAGTCGCGATCGGCGCTCAGCGCCAGGCTGATGGTCGAGCGACGCTTGCCCGGATGGCGCACTTCCATTTTCTCCAGGTGGGCCTTGAGAAAGTTGACCGGTACCTTCAGGTGCTGCAGCTCGTCGGTTTCAGGCGTGTGCAGCAGCAGGTTGACCCAGTCGGCCGCCCCTTTGCGCAATACCAGCTTCACCGGCACATCGAACCACCACAGGCTGCGCTTGCTGTCGAGTACGGCAAACAGGGTGTTGTCGCTGGAGAGCACCGGTTTGTCCAGCTCCAGGTTGCGACGGGCGATGGCGGCGGGTTTGTCGAGTTTCATGCAGGTTCCTACGGGTGACGCTTGAAAGGTCGACTATTGTGCTGGCAATGCGGGCAAACATAAAGCGGCGAGCACCTGCAGTTTTGCTGCCGGGAAAATAATTGAAACTCTGCTGACGGGGCATGGGTCCACAGACTGTCGACTCAGACAGCTTGTTTTTCCCCTTCAGGAGAACTCCCATGAGTGGAACCAAAGATAAAGTCAAAGGCATGGCCAACGAAGCCGTTGGCAACATCAAGCAAGGCATCGGCAAAGTCACCGACAATGACCGCCTGCGCGCCGAGGGCAAAGCCCAGGAAATAAAGGGTGAAGCCCAGCAAGTGGCCGGCAAGGTCAAGGATGCCGTGAAAAAGCCCTGAATGCTTTGACTGCAATGACACAACGGCCACGTGAGGTGGCCGTTGTGCTATCTGCGCTAAACAATGTCAAATTAGCGCCGATCGTCGTTTAGACTTCTACGTACCTATCAGTAAAGAGCCTTGTCATGAATATCGAGCGGCGAAAGGAGACGCTATGATTTTTCCCGACCTGCGCGGCTTGCCGTTGCATCGCGTGCTGGTGCGCACCGTCAAGGAGTTCCTCGATGACGAAATGTCCACCTATGCCTCGGCAATGGCGTACCAGATGCTGTTTTCGCTGTTCCCGTTCCTGCTGTTTCTGATTGCCCTGATCGGTTTTTTGCACCTGCCGGACTTTTTCTCCTGGCTGCGTTTGCAATCGGAACTGGTGTTGCCGCCTCAGGCGCTGGAGCAGGTCAACCCGGTAATCGACCAGTTGCAGCAGTCCAAGGGCGGTCTGCTTTCGGTCGGTATCGTCATCGCCTTGTGGACGGCCTCGGCCGGTGTGCGGCTGATGATGAGCGCGATGAACGCGGCCTACGACGTGGTCGAGGGGCGCCCGGTGTGGAAACGCATTCCCCTGTCGATCATTTATACCGTGGGTATTGCCGGGATGCTCCTGGCCGCCGCCGCATTGATGGTGCTGGGGCCGCAGGTGATGGAATGGATTGCCGCGCAGATCGGCATGCAGGAGTTCATTGTCACGGTGTGGACGGTGCTGCGCTGGCCGTCGATCATTGTCTTGATGATGGTCGCGGTGGCCTTGATCTATTACGTGATGCCGGATGTAAAGCAGGAGTTTCGCTTTATTACCCCGGGTTCGGTGCTGGCGGTGGTGGTCTGGATTATTGCTTCGTTGGGGTTTGGTTATTACGTCAAGACGTTCTCAAACTATAATGCAATGTACGGCAGTATCGGTGCGATCATCATTTTGCTGTTGTACTTCTATATTTCTGCCGCCGTATTGTTGTTGGGGGCGGAAATGAATGCCGTCATCGAGCATATGTCTGCCGAAGGTAAGAATCCCGGTGAAAAAGAAGTCGGTGAGCTGGCCCACGAGCATGAAAAACAGCATGTTTCCGGATTGGGTCGCGATCATTCGCTCGATCACCCGGAAACGCCCGAAGGCGAACCCTTGAGTCGAACCTCACATGATTCGTGACATTCTGAAGATGGGCGATGAGCGCTTGCTGCGAATCGCCCCGCCAGTGCCGCAGCACCTGATTGGCAGCGACGAGCTGGAGCAGCTGATCGCCGACATGTTCGAGACCATGCGCCATGTCGGCGGCGTTGGCCTTGCGGCGCCACAGATCGGCGTAGACCTGCAACTGGTGATTTTCGGTTTTGAACGCAGCGAGCGCTACCCGGATGCCGAACCTGTGCCGCAGACGATTCTCCTCAATCCACTGATTACGCCGTTGGGCACGGAAGTGGAAGACGGGTGGGAAGGTTGCCTGTCGGTGCCGGGCCTGCGCGGCGTGGTGCCGCGTTACCGCAGTATTCGCTACGAGGGCGTCGATCCGCAGGGGCGGGTAATTGACCGCCTTGCCGAAGGCTTTCATGCCCGTGTGGTGCAGCATGAATGCGATCACCTGATTGGCCGGCTCTACCCTTCGCGTATTCATGACTTCAACAAGTTCGGTTACACCGATGTGTTGTTTCCCGGGCTTGAGGCCGGTAACGACGACTGAACCCTGGCCATCGCCAGCAGCGGTTTACTGTGTTGGTAGCGGGCCAGCCGTTCGGCCAAAACAGCCGGTAACCGCGTGCAGGTACTGAAACCCTGCTGTTGATAGAACACCTGTAAGTCGGGGTGGCAAAACAGCCAGGTTGTGCCTTCGGCGGATTGCAGCGCTGTTTCGATCAACGCGCCCGCAATCTTTTGTCCCCTGCGGTTTTTTGCCACCCATAACCCGGTCAGCCAATAGCCTCCCGGTACCGGGCTCAGGCTCAATCCCGCCACTATTTCCTCTGCCCGCGCCACCCAGAGTTGCCCTTGGGCCGGTGCGCGCATGGGTGACCCCTGGCTTTTATAAAATTTATTCAGCAAGGGTTGCTCAAGGGCGGTGAGTGGCCCGTAGCGTAGGAGAGTCATCGGTGTAGTCCTGCAGAGGCTCTGCTCCGGGCTTTTACACGCATGGGGCAGGGCTGTCGAGGGGGTGAAGGCGGATGCATTGTTGCAGTTTTGGTAACAGTGAATGTCCGGGGCAGGGATTTAACCGTTTGGGGCAACTTGTAAACTAGGTGTGTCCCAACAGAAAAGAAACAGTGGGACCGGTACTTCGTGTTATGTCTTACATCACTGATATAACAACTTCTCCGCGCCTCGTTCGGCCCAATGAAGTCAATCGATTAGTTTGATTGCTTTGCAGGCTTATTATCATGAAAAGTTTACTTGTACTTGCCCTTGTTGGTGTGTCTACGTTTGCCTTGGCCGACGAAGTTACAACCGCCAGCGCACAACCGGCTGTTGAGCAATACGATTACTCCACCAACCTGGATATCGCCAAAGTTATCAGTTTGTCGACGCTTCCAAACGTGTGTGAAGTGGTGCCGGCCACCATGGTCTACGAAGATCACCAAGGGCAACGCCACACCCTTGAGTACCGTGCCATGGGTAACGGTTGCACCAACGGTTGATCGCACCTGAGTTACTGCTGTTCCCGCTCCAGTAGTTGTCGTTTGCGCTCGACGCCCCAACGGTAGCCCGAGAGGTTACCGTCGCTGCGCACCACCCGGTGACAGGGAATGGCAACCGCCAGGGCGTTGGCCGCACAGGCCTGGGCGACGGCGCGTACCGCACGGGGAGCGCCGATGCGCTGAGCGATTTCACTGTAACTGGCGGTGGAGCCTGCCGGTATCGTGCGCAACGCTTGCCAGACTCGCTCCTGAAACGCCGTGCCACGCAGGTCCAGGGGCAAATCCAGACCGGTTCCCGGCACCTCGATCAGTCCCACCACTCTGGCCACCAGCGTTTCGAATTGAGCATCGCCCCCGAGCAGGTCGGCTTTGGGGAATTTGTCCTGCAAGTCGTGCAGCAGGGCTTGCGGGTCGTCGCCAAGTAAAATCGCGCAGATCCCGCGATCGCTTTGCGCCACCAGAATGGCACCCAATGAACACTGGCCGATGGCAAAGCGGATGGCCGTGTTGGCGCCGCCGTCGCGGTAGGCGCCGGGTGTCATGCCCAGCCGTGCATTGCTCGACTCGTAAAAGCGGCTGTTGGAATTGAAGCCGGCCTCATACAACGCGTCGGTAATGCTCGGTGCGTGCTGCAACTGGTTGCGCACTTTGCTGGCCCGGTGAGCCGAGGCATAGGCTTTGGGGGTGACGCCAGTGATGGCTTTGAACACCCGGTGAAAGTGGAACGGGCTCATGTTCAGCTGTGCGGCCAGTTGATTGAGGCTGGGCGCCGATTCAGCGTTTTCGATCAGCTGGCAGGCGCGCGTCACCTGTGCGCGATGCTGTTCGGCCATCAGCGTCTGATCGGCGCCGCGGCGCTTGCTCGGGCGATAGCCAGCCGCTTCAGCTTGTGCCGGCGTGTCGAAAAACTCGATGTTTTCAATCCGTGGCAGGCGCGAGGTACTGCTCGGGCGGCAGTAAATCCCGGTGGTGCGTACGGCGTAGACAAAGGCCTGGTCTGCTGCGGGATCGCGTGCCAGTACGGCTTGCCAGCGCGGGTCGTTCTCGTTGATGCGGCTCATGCCGGGAATCTCCGGAAAAGTGTCGAGAGGCTCAGGTTAGGACGATCAACGCTGCAAAAAACTCCGGCTCTTGCGTTCAAACTCGACCAGTCGGTACGCGCCAGAGGTACCAGGCGGCTATGGTCCGGTAGGGTTGCCAGGCTTGCCCGCATTCGCTCATTTGCCGACGTGTCAGTGGCGCTTCCAGCCCTTGTAACCGACGGTACCCCTCGCGTACGCCGAAGTCATCGGCGGGCAGGATGTCCATGCGTTCCAGGGTATAGATCAGCAGCATTTCCACGGTCCAGCGGCCCACACCGCGCAAACTGACCAGGCGCTCGATCAACTGTTCATCGTCCAGGGTCATGGCCTGCTCGTGGTCCGGTACCACCCCTTCCACGCGCGCCTGGGCAATGCCCTGAATGGTTGCCAGCTTGTTCGCCGAGAAGCCGCATGCCCGCAGTTGCTCGGGCGTTGTCGCAAGCACCTGCTCGGGGCTTGGGAAGGTACAGCCCGGGTACAGTGCGAGAAACCGTCCAAGAATGGCATCGCCGGCTTTTACATGCAGCTGCTGGTAGGCAATCGCCCGCACTAGGGCCTGATACGGATCACGCTCGGGGCGGGGTTGGTGCTGGCAGGGACCTATGGCCTGGATATGCGCAGCCCAACGTGGATCAAGGGCGGCGAGAAAGGCTTCGGCCTGCTGGTAAAACGTACTCATGACGCCTCCATGGCCTGGGCAACCCGCTCCAGGGCCTGTTTCAGTTGCGCGCGACTACCGGCCGCCGAGAGGCTGATGCGTACGGCAGCCAGATCGCTTTGTTTTACCGCAAAGACTTCGGCCGGCACGACCTCGACTGCATTGGCGCGACAGCGCTGCACCAGCGCTTGTGCAGGGCCGGGGCAACTGACCCAGATATGCGGCGACGGATGCGGGCTGTACACCTGTTGATCATCAAACACCTTGCGTGCCAGGCGCCAGCGTTGTTCAACCTCCTGGCGTTGCCAGGCCAGGCGCCGTGCGGCGGTGCCGTCGGCAATCCAGCGGCAGGCGATCTGCAGGTTGAGCGGCGATACCTGCCAATGTGTGGCCTGGGCATGGGGGTCGACCTTGGCCAGCAGCGCCGGATCGGCAACGATCCAGCCCAGGCGCAAGCCGGCGCCAACGGTTTTCGACAAGCTGCTGACCAGAACTCCCTGTTGGCCCAGTAAAGGCCACAAGGGCGGCTGGTCGGTCAATGCGCCGTATACGTCATCTTCGATCACGAGCAGACCATGACGGTGCACCACCTCGGCTACAGCCTGCTGGCGCTCCCGGCTCATACAGGCGCCCGTGGGGTTCTGCAGGGTCGGCGTGAGCACCACCACGCGCGCACCGGTGGCACGCGCCACGCGGTCGAGGTCGTCGGGCAGGATGCCTTGGCGGTCCTGGGCGATGCCGTGCAGCGGCAGGCGTAACTGCCGGCACGCGGCTTTGACGCCCGGTGCGGTCAGTGCTTCGACCAGCACCGGCTCACCCGCCTGGCACAGTGATAACAACAGAATGAAGAGGCCCTGTTGGGCGCCACCGCACAGCATCAGCTGGCTGGCGCTCAGGTGCAGGCCACGGTGGCTGAACCAGGTTGCGCCGTGAACCCGGGCGCGCAGCAACGCATCGGCATTGAGGTAGTGTTCGAGGCTGCGTACCTGGTCTTCCTGCATCAGGGCCTGCAGGGTGTTTTCGACGTCGTGGCTGTCGGGATCGATCACCGGCACATTGGTCGACAGGTCGATCAGGCTGGGCTGCAGGCTTTTCTGCTTCAGGTGGAACAGCGTGGCCTCCTTGCTCCCGGCCAGCACATAGGTGCCGCGCCCCACTTCACCGCTGACCAGGTGACGCGCGGCGGCTTCCCGGTAGGCCTGTTGCGTGGTGCTGGGGTTGAGCCCGAGGGCCCAGGCCAGTCGACGCTGCGGGGGCAGGCGCTCGCCGACCTGCAGCTCGCCGCATTCGATGGCGGCGGCAATGGCATCGACCAGCGCCAGGTAGCGCGGTTGTTCGCTGATTGGGAGAGTGGGGGTCCACATTTATTGTTGGCCATGCAATATAAGGTTTCACCCATACAATGCCCCGGCGCTAGGATCAGGTCAAACCCACTGCTGCCGAGGTGTTGCATGTTTACCCTGAGCGAATTACGAGAAGCGGCGCACCTGGTGCATGCCAGCGTGCCTGCCACTGCCCAGTACGCCTGGCCGCGACTGGCCGAGCGGCTGGGGTGCGAGGTCTGGGTCAAGCATGAGAATCACGCGCCGACCGGCGCCTTCAAAGTGCGTGGAGGTTTACTCTACGTGCAATGGCTGTTGGCGCAGAAGCCACAGGTGCGCGGGCTGGTCACCGCCACCCGTGGCAATCATGGGCAGAGCATGGCCCTGGCGGCCCGCAACGCCGGTCTGCCGATCATCATCGTGGTGCCGCTGGGCAATTCCCGGGAGAAAAACGCAGCGATGCGCGCGCTGGGCGCGCAACTGATCGAATTCGGCGCTGACTTCGACCAGGCCCGCGAGGAAGCGGCACGTCAGGCCGAATTGCATGGTTATGACAGTGTGCCGTCCTTTCATGCGCAATTGGTGCGCGGTGTCGCGACCTACGCCCTGGAACTGTTTGACGCGGTCGAGGACCTGGATTGTGTCTACGTCCCGATCGGCATGGGCTCGGGTATCTGTGGCCTGATCCAGGCCCGCAACCTGCTGGGGCTGCGGACCGAGATTGTTGGCGTGGTGTCCAGCGCTGCGGATGCCTTTGCCTTGAGTGTCGAGCAAGGCCGCATTGTCACCACCGAGACGGCCGACACCTTTGCCGATGGCATGGCCTGCCGCATGCCCGTCCCGCAGGCGTTCGACATCATTCACCAGCATGCGGCACGGATCGTTCGGGTCACCGATGCTGAAATCGCCCAGGCCATGCGCATCTATCACGAAGACACCCACAACACCGCCGAAGGCGCAGGCGCCGCCGGGCTGGCCGCACTGCTGCAAGAACGTGAGCGCCAGCAAGGGCGCAAAGTGGCGGTGATTCTCAGTGGCGCGAACATTGACCGTGAGCGGTATGCGCGGGTGTTGGGGGAGGGGTGAAAGGTCATTAGCGCGTGGCGCGCCCTGTCCTGACACGGCGCGCCACGCGCAGGGCAATTTCTTCCAATACAGTCAGGGCAATTCCCGCTTTAATAGCGCCTGCCTTCAATGCTGTCGATGGAATGCCCGATGCCGTTCTCCAATGGATTTCTCCTGAGCCTCTCCCTGTGCCTGGATATTGGCATTGCCAATATCGCCATGATCACCCTGGCCATGCAGCGGGGTTTCCTGCAGGGCATGTGGTTGGGGCTGGGCACCTGTGTCGGTGACCTTGTCTATGCAGTAGCGGCCCTGGCCGGGATGACCGTGCTGCTGCAGTTTGAAACCGTGCGCTGGGTGCTGTGGCTGGGCGGTTCGCTGTTGCTGGTGTGGTTTGCGCTGAAGATGCTGTTGGCAGCCTGGCGCGGTGATGGGCAGGTGCAGGCGGCAACGGTTGTCGTCGAGTCGGCCTGGCGCGAGTTTGTCCGCGGCATCTTCCTGGCCATGTCGTCACCCAGCGCCATCCTCTGGTTTGCAGCAGTAGGCGGCGTGCTTATTTCCCGCTCCGGCGGTGGTGGCCTGGTGGAAGCCGGGTTGTTCCTCTCGGGCTTTTTTGCAGCCGGGCTGCTCTGGTGCCTGTCGCTGTGTTTTATTGCCAGCCATGGCGGGCGACTGTTGGGCAACCGTTTGTTGACCTGGTCCTACCTGCTTTCGGCAGCGATCTTCTGCTACTTCGCGGTCTACGTGATTGTCTCCGGCTACCGTGAATTCATCCTGGCCGTACCGGCGCCCGCAGCGGGTCTATAATCAATCCGGGCGCCCGTACGCAGGTGCCGTCGGCTGGAGGATCATTCGAAATGAAAGGTCTTGAAGCGAAGAAAATGACCAAGAAAAAGCCACTGAAAACCGCGGATGAAAAACGTGCCGCCAAACGCGCCAAACGTTCGGCCGCCAGTGGTTTTCTGCCATGACATCGACTGCCGTGGCATTGAACAAGAGCCCCGTCAGGGGCTCTTTCTTTTAGCGGCTAACGCCGCCGCGAAGTGGTCGAGTACGCCTGAGGCGTAACACCCATTACCCGGCCAAAGGCATTGATGAAATGGCTCTGGTCATAAAAGCCCAGGCCCAGGGCTACGTCATTGGCGTGCATGCCGGCGCGCAGCCGCCTGCGTGCCTCGATCAGGCGCAATTGCATGTGGTATTGCAAAGGTCCCACGCCGATGGCCTTTTTGAAACAGCGCACGAAATGGAATTTGCTCAGCTGTGCCGCCTGCGCCAATTGATCGAGTGTCAGGCGCTCGTGCAGATGCGCGCGCATCAAACCCACACTGCGTTCGATTGCCGGAGCCTGTTCGCCGCTGCGCACCTGGGTCTGCTCGAACAATTCGGTCAATACCAGCAGCAGGGCAGGCTCCTGCTCGAGCGCTGTTGGCGCTGCGGCAAAATCGAGGATTGAACGGTACAGTGCCGGGCGCTTCAGCACGCCCTGTTCGAAGGTCGGGCAACCGTGCCCACGGCCCAGATTGTTGTCGCGCATCAACTGCTGCAAGGCTTCGATATCCAGATGCAGGCTGATGTATTCAACGCCGCCTGGGCCGAATGTCGAACCCTGGATGGCCAGCGGGTTGTACAAGGTCACCGCGCCTGCCGGTACTTCAAGCGTGGCGCCATCGAGCCAGATGTGCTCGCAACCGGACAGGTTGGCCCCCAGCACCAGCTCGTCATGCGTGTGCCTGGGAAAACTCGCCGCACAGGCACGCACCCAGGACGATTCGACCAGGCCGCAGGCGTGCAGGGGTTCAGCGATCAGGGGCATGGAGACGTTCGCCAGGCAATAATTGCGACTACGCTAGCGGACTCGTCTACTACCCTGCAATGGCGTTGTGCCCGGCACGATAAACTCACCACTCCCTTCAAGGAGGCAAAGGACATGTCTACCGCGAAATCTGTTGTCGTTCAGCCTGTACGCTTCGAGCAGGCGCAGGCGCTCATCATCGCCGGCCTGGGCGGGCGCTTCAATCAGTCCAGCATCGCCGGGATTCCTGCGCTCTGGCAACGCTTCGGACCGTATATCGGCACGCTGCCGGGGCAAGTGGGGGATTTCACCTATGGCGTGTGCTACCAGGGAGATGGCAAGGGCAACTTCGACTACCTCGCCGGAGTGCAGGTGGATAGCGTCGAGATTCTGCCGGCCGGGTTCAGCCACGTCGAACTCAAACCCCAGCGTTATGCGGTGTTCGAGCACCACGGCAGTCTCGACAACCTTAAAGACACCTTTCAGGCGATCTGGCGCGAGTGGCTGCCCGGCTCTGGCGAGCGACCGGCGCAGGCGCCCGAGTTCGAGCGTTATGGCAAGGGCTTCGATCCCTTCGACAAGCGCTGCGTGATGGAGATCTGGTTACCCCTGGAGTGGCGCTGAATAATTTCTCCACGCCCTGTCGATTCCCCGCGCCGCCATTCGACCATGTATGAACGCACCGATTTGTTCGGTGCACTGACGGTTGTCGAACCTGAGGGGACAAGACCATGACCAGTACCGCCGAAAACGAAATCCGCCAGTTGATCGAGCGCTGGATTCCCGCTGTGCGTGCTCGCGATGTGGACGCCATCACGGCGATCTATGCCGATGACATTCTTGCCTTCGATGCCGTTCAGGCCCTGCAGTTCAAGGGCAAAGCTGCCTACCGTGCCCACTGGCAGGCCTGCATGGAGCATTGCCCCGGTGAAATGGTGTTCGAAGTGGAGCAACTGCAGATCCATGCCACGCCAGAGCTGGCGCTTGCTCACTGGCTCAATCGCTGTGGTCCGGCCGAAGGGGAAGGGGCGGAGGATAAAACCTGTTACATGCGCGCGAGCGTCGGTTATCGGCGCATCGACGGGCAATGGAAGGTCATTCATGAACACTGGTCGGCACCGTTCGACATGGAGTCGGGTGCCGCCCTGTTCTCGCTCAGGCCTTGAGCTGAAAGCGCCCGGGTTTATGCCGAATTGCGCTTTCGCTGGTCGCGCAATCTGCAGTCATAGTGAGCATCTGCGCTGGAGATAACCATGAAATACCTATGCCTGGTCTATTGTGAGGAAGGGCTGTTGCACAGCCAGCCCGACAGCCCCGCCGATGCCGAGTGCATGGCGTACTTCGAGTCGATTGCGGGCAGCGGGCGGATGCTTGCCGCCGAGGCACTCAAACCGGTGCAGACGGCAACCACCGTGCGCATGCGCGGTGGGCACATGAGCCTCACCGATGGGCCGTTTGCCGAAACCAAAGAGCAACTGGCCGGCTTCTACCTGGTCGATGCCCGCGACCTCAATGAGGCGCTGAACATAGCCAAGGGCATACCTGCCGCCAGGGTCGGCAGCGTTGAAGTGCGGCCGATCCGCGAGCTACAGACCTGAAGCGAAGGAGAACAACAATATGAGCCTTCATCCCCCGGCAGCTGCACCTTATGAGCTGTCCCTCTCCCGGCTGATCGACGCGCCACGGACCAAGGTATTCCGGGCCTGGACCGAACCTGAGTTGCTCGCGCAGTGGTGGGGTCCGAACGGCATGACCACGCCCTTGTGTGAAATGCAGTTGTGGGTAGGCGGGTTGTTTCGCACGGTGATGCAGGCGCCCGATGGCGCCGAGTACCCGAACCAAGGCGTATTTCTGGAGATTGTCGTACCAGAGCGGATAGTCTTCACCGATGCCTTTGGCCCGGGGTGGGTGCCGTCGAGCAAAGCGTTCATGACCGCAGTGGTGACGTTCGAGGATGTTCAAGGCAAGACGCAGTACACCGCTCGCGCCTGGCACTGGAGCGCAGCCGATTGTCTGGCGCACGAAGAAATGGGTTTTCACCGTGGCTGGGGTGAAAGCCTGGATCGACTGGTGGCGTTGGTGACCACCCAGATGCCGGGCTGATGGTCACGCCACAGCAGGTACGAGCCGAGGTCGAGTCGGTTTATCAAATCGAGTCGCGACGGATTCTGGCGACGCTGATTCGCTTGCTGGGCGATTTCGACCTGGCTGAAGAAGCCATGCATGAAGCTTTTTTCGTTGCCGTTGAGCGCTGGCAACGCGACGGCATACCAGCCAATCCACGGGCCTGGCTGGTGTCTACCGGTCGCTTCAAGGCCATTGACGGGCTGCGTCGTCGTGCCCGCTTCGACCGTTCTCAGGCGCAATTGATCCTGGCGCTGGAAGCCCGGCAGGAGGATGACGTGAACGATGAGGAGCTGGAAGATGATCGTCTGCGCCTGATCTTCACCTGCTGTCACCCGGCGCTGGCGGCCGATGCCCAGGTGCCGCTGACCCTGCGGGAAGTCTGTGACCTGACCACCGAGGAAATCGCCCGGGCCTTCCTGCAGAGCCCGGCAACCATTGCCCAACGGATCGTGCGGGCCAAGGCCAAGATCCGCGATGCACAGATTCCCTATCAGGTGCCGTCGCTGGCGGAACTGCCCGAGCGCCTGGACAGCGTGCTGCGCGTGATTTACCTGGTATTCAACGAAGGCTATTCGGCGTCATCGGGTGACCAGTTGATGCGCAATGACCTCAGTGACGAAGCGATCCGCCTGGGGCGATTGTTGCAGCAGTTGCTGCCTGACCCGGAAGTACTCGGTCTGCTGGCGTTGATGTTGCTGCAGGCGTCACGACAGGCGGCGCGCAGCGATGAGCATGGCGATCTGATCCTGCTGGACGAACAGGACCGCAGCTTGTGGAATCGCGCGTTGATTGCCGAGGGTAGCCAGTTGGTGCAGCAGGCGCTGCGCACCCAACAATTCGGGGTGTACAGCTTGCAGGCGGCAATCGCCGCAGTGCATGCCGAAGCGGACAGTGCCGAACAGACCGACTGGGAAGAAATCGTCGGCTTGTACGATGTGTTGCTGCGCGGCTGGCCGTCGCCGGTAGTCGAGCTCAATCGCGCCGCAGCTTTGGCCCGTCGTGATGGTCCGCAGGCAGGCCTGCTGGCGGTGGAGGCGATATTGGCACGCGGGCAACTACAGGATTACCACCTGGCCCACAGCGCCCGCGCCGAGCTGTGCCGGCAGCTGGGACGCCTGGACCAGGCCCGCGATGCCTACCAGACCGCGCTGGGCCTGACCGCGCAAGGCGCGGAGCGGCGCTTTATCGAGCGCCGCCTGAGCGAGTTGTGAACCTCAGCCAATGGTGATCGGTGGCGGGCTGACCAGGTCGACAGTCTGCTGTTTGCGCGGTGCGAGGATTTCAGCTACGCCATCGACGACCAGCTCGTCGTTCTGGTTGAACACGCGGGTAGCGATGCGCACCTTGAATTTTGGCAGCTTCTCGAGGATTTCCAGGCGCACGGTCAGGGTGTCGCCGAACTTCACCGGCTTCTGGAAGCTCATGGTCTGCCCCAGGTAGATGGTGCCCGGGCCAGGCAGCTCGCAGGCGACAGCGGCGCTGATCAGCGCACCGCTGAACATGCCGTGGGCGATACGCTCCTTGAACATGCTCTTGGCGGCAAACTCGGCATCCAGGTGCACCGGGTTGTGGTCACCGGACATTGCTGCGAACAGCTGGATGTCACGTTCTTCGACGGTCTTGCTGAAACTGGCGGTCTGGCCGACTTCAAGGGCTTCGTAAGGCGTGTTGGTGACCTGGGTCATTGATTCATTCCTGCAAGGGGCACGGGGTCGGCCGTCATTCGCTACGGGCAGGTCGGCACAGGGCCAACGTCTGCTCCAGCCAGTCGATGATCGCGGCCGTGACCTCGTCACGGTTGGTTTCATTTAGCAGTTCATGCCGCGCTTTCGGGTACAGCTGCAACTGCACACGCTGGTTGCCGGCCAGGCGCAAAGCACCGGCCAGATCCTTGAGACGCTTGCCGGTACTGACCGGATCACATTCACCGCCCATCACCAGGATCGGCAGGTTCGGATCGATCTGCTTGAGGTTGGCTGGCAGGCTGATGTGCTCAAGGCCCATCAACAGGTCGATCCACAACCGGTTGGTGCAACGAAAGCCGCACAGCGGGTCGGCGACATAGCGATCGACCTCGGCGGCGTCACGGCTGAGCCAGTCGAAAGCCGTGCGCGTGGGTTTGAATGCCTTGTTGTACGAGCCGAACGACAGCCACTCGATCAGCGCACTGTGGCCGAGCGGGCCCTGACGCCAGGCTTCGAGTCGGGCAATCACGCAGGCGGCGCGGTACAGCGCCGGTGGCTGGAAGTTCGAGCCGCTCAAAATCGCGCCTTGCAGGCTGGCGCCGTGATGGATCAGGTACGCCTGGGCGATGTAGCTGCCCATGCTGTGGCCGAAGAGAAACACAGGGGTGCCGGGAAACTGCTGGCCGATGTGTTGGCTGAGCAGGCCCAGGTCGTTGACCACCGCACTCCAGCCATTGTGCCGCGCAAACAATCCCAAGGTACCCAGTTCGGCGGTACGCCCATGGCCACGCTGGTCATGGGCGAACAGGGCGTACCCGGCCGCGCTCAAAGCCTCGCCCAGGCGCTGGTAGCGGCCGGCATGTTCGGCCATGCCGTGGGCCAGGAGCACTACCGCCTTGATCGGCGTACTTGGCAGCCATTGATAGACATACAGGCTGCAGTGATCGCTGGCGGCAAGCCAGAACGCGTCGTGTTGCATGGCAGGTCCTTGTGCGCACGGTTGATGAGTCAGCTCAGTGTATAACTCAAGCGTGTAATTGAAGGGCAGCGACAAACAAGATTCACAATGTTAATGACAGCGCTTGGCGTATTTGCCACCTGCGACATACCTGCTAACGTCGGCACAGCACCCTTTTTCGCCACATCGGCAAGAGGGCAGGAACGGCTCAGGTAAGAGGACAAGAATAAATGCAAGCTGATTTCTGGAATGACAAACGCCCCGCAGGTGTTCCTTCGCACATTGACATGAATGCTTACAAGTCAGTGGTCGAAGTGTTCGAACGCTCCTGCAAAAAGTTCGCTGACCGACCGGCCTTCAGCAACCTGGGCGTGACTCTGACCTATGCCGAACTGGACCGTCACTCGGCAGCCTTTGCCGCCTACCTGCAGCAACACACCGACCTGGTGCCGGGCGACCGCATCGCGGTGCAGATGCCCAACGTACTGCAGTATCCGATCGCCGTGTTTGGTGCGTTGCGCGCCGGCCTGATCGTGGTCAACACCAACCCGTTGTACACCGCGCGTGAAATGCGCCATCAGTTCAAGGATTCCGGTGCCCGGGCGCTGGTCTACCTGAACATGTTCGGCAAGCTGGTGCAGGAGGTACTGCCCGATACCGACATCGAGTTTCTTATCGAGGCAAAGATGGGCGACATGTTGCCGGCAGCCAAGGGCTGGCTGGTCAACACCATCGTCGCCAAGGTCAAGAAAATGGTGCCTGATTACCACTTGCCCCAGGCGGTGCCGTTCAAAAGCGCGCTGGGCCAGGGTCGCGGCCAGGTGCCCAAGCCGGTTGCGCTGAACCTCGACACCATCGCCGTGCTGCAATACACCGGTGGCACCACGGGCCTGGCCAAGGGCGCGATGCTGACCCACGGCAACCTGGTTGCCAACATGCTCCAGGTGCTGGCCTGTTTCTCCCAGCATGGCGCCGATGGCCAGCGGCTGATCAAGGAGGGCCAGGAGGTGATGATTGCGCCGCTGCCGCTCTACCATATCTATGCATTTACCGCGAATTGTATGTGCATGATGGTGACCGGCAACCACAACGTGCTGATCACCAACCCGCGGGATATTCCAGGCTTCATCAAAGAGCTGAAGAAGTGGAAATTTTCCGCGCTGCTCGGGCTCAATACCTTGTTCGTGGCACTGATGAACCACCCGGAATTCAAGCAGCTTGATTTCTCTGCCTTGAAGGTCACCAACTCCGGCGGGACAGCGTTGGTCACGGCCACCGCAGAGCGTTGGGAGAGCCTGACCGGCTGCCGGATTGTCGAAGGCTACGGCCTCACCGAAACCTCGCCGGTAGCCAGTACCAACCCCTACGGCCAGCTGGCGCGCCTGGGCACTGTCGGCATCCCGGTGCCGGGAACGGCGTTCAAGGTGATCGACGATGACGGCAACGAACTGCCCATGGGCGAGCGGGGCGAGTTGTGCATCAAGGGCCCGCAGGTGATGAAAGGCTATTGGCAGCACCCGCAGGCAACGGCCGAGTCGCTGGACAGTGAAGGCTGGTTCAAGACCGGGGATATCGCGGTGATCGATCCGGATGGCTTTACCCGGATTGTCGATCGCAAGAAAGACATGATCATTGTCTCGGGCTTCAACGTGTACCCGAACGAGATTGAAGAAGTGGTGATGAGCCATCCGCAAGTGGCCAACTGTGCCGTCATCGGCATCCCCGACGAGCGCTCCGGCGAAGCCGTGAAACTGTTCGTCGTGCCGCGCGAAGGCGGGGTCAGCCTTGAAGAGCTGAAGTCTTACTGCAAGGCCAACTTCACCGGCTACAAGGTGCCCAAGCACATCGTGCTGCGCGAGTCGCTGCCGATGACCGCCGTGGGCAAGATCTTGCGCCGGGAGCTCAGGGATATAGCCTGACGGCTAGCGCAAGCAACTCGCTGCAAGCTGCAGGAAACGAACGCCTGGAAGGGTGTTCAGCTTGTAGCTTGTGGCTTGAAACCAGCCGCTTTAGTCTATTTACTCTAAAAATGACTACGACATGATCAAGAGTCATTTTTGTGACTGTTTGGGCTGCTTTAGCTCTAGGCGACCCTGGGTAAAGCTGCTACTCTCGGCCCGCTTCTGATTTTCTGGTTTGCAATAAACCGTAATCTTATATCAATAATAATCGCATCGACTGCGGTGAAGAATTCGCTGTTGCTGAAGGAGTGGGCTTCCATGATCGAAAATTTTTGGAAGGATAAGTACCCAGCCGGGATTGCGGCACAAATCAATCCTGACGAGTACCCGAATATCCAGGCAGTATTGAAACAGTCCTGCCAACGCTTTGCTGACAAACCAGCCTTTAGCAACCTGGGCAAAACCATTACCTACGGCGAGCTGTATGAACTGTCGGGGGCGTTTGCCGCCTACCTGCAGCAGCATACCGACCTGCAGCCGGGTGATCGCATTGCGGTGCAACTGCCGAATGTCCTGCAATATCCAGTTGCAGTTTTTGGGGCCTTGCGCGCGGGCCTGATCGTGGTGAACACCAACCCGCTGTATACCGCGCGGGAAATGGAGCACCAGTTCAACGACGCCGGTGCCAAGGCGCTGGTGTGCCTGGCCAACATGGCGCACCTGGCCGAGAAGGTAGTGCCCAAGACCCAGATCAAGCACGTCATTGTCACCGAAGTGGCCGATATGCTGCCACCGGTCAAACGCCTGTTGATCAACAGCGTGATCAAGTACGTGAAGAAGATGGTCCCTGACTATCACCTGCCCAACGCGCTCAAGTTCAATGATGTATTGAGCAAAGGTGCAGGCAAGCCGGTGAAAGAGGCGAGTCCTGACCGCAACGATGTTGCCGTGCTGCAGTACACCGGTGGCACCACGGGTGTCGCCAAGGGCGCCATGCTGACCCACCGCAACCTGGTGGCCAACATGCTGCAATGCCGGGCGTTGATGGGCGCCAACCTCAACGAAGGTTGCGAGATCCTGATCACCCCGCTGCCGCTTTACCATATCTATGCCTTCACCTTTCATTGCATGGCAATGATGCTGATCGGCAACCACAACATCCTGATCAGCAACCCGCGCGACTTGCCGGCGATGGTCAAGGAACTGTCGAAGTGGAAGTTCAGTGGCTTTGTCGGTTTGAACACCCTGTTTGTGGCCCTGTGCAATAACGAAGCGTTCCGCAACCTGGACTTCTCGGCACTGAAGATCACCTTGTCGGGGGGAATGGCCCTGCAGATGAGTGTGGCCGAACGCTGGAAAGCGGTAACCGGCTGTGCCATCTGTGAAGGTTATGGCATGACCGAAACCAGCCCGGTAGCGACCGTCAACCCCGCAGAGCAGAATCAGGTCGGCACCATCGGCATTCCCGTGCCGTCGACCCTGTGCAAGATCATTGATGACGCCGGTGTCGAACTGCCATTGGGCGAAGTCGGTGAGTTGTGCGTAAAAGGTCCACAGGTGATGAAGGGCTACTGGCAGCGCCAGGAAGCCACCACCGAAATCCTCGACAGCGAAGGCTGGTTGAAGACCGGTGACATCGCCCTGATCCAGCCTGACGGCTACATGCGCATCGTCGACCGCAAGAAAGACATGATTCTGGTTTCCGGTTTCAACGTCTATCCGAACGAACTCGAGGATGTGCTGGTCACCCTGCCGGGCGTGCTGCAATGCGCGGCCATTGGTGTGCCGGACGAGAAGTCCGGTGAAGTGATCAAGGTGTTCATCGTCGCCAAGCCAGGCGTGACCCTGACCAAAGAGCAGGTAATGGAGCACATGCGTGCCAACGTGACCGGCTACAAGGTGCCACGCTACGTCGAGTTCCGCGATGCCCTGCCGACCACCAACGTGGGCAAGATCCTGCGTCGTGAACTGCGTGATGAAGAGCTGAAAAAGCTCGGCCTGAAAAAGATCGCCTGACCTGCAAAATCGCCGGCAAGCCGGCTCCTACCGATGTGAGTAGGAGCCGGCTTGCCGGCGATTGCGTTAGCGCAGTTTCTCAAGCATCTGGTAGTACCACATCCCCGCCGCCAGCAACGGGTTGCCCAGCACATCGCCCATGGGCACCTTGATGTGCTTGCAGCCTGCAAACGTATCGAACTTCTGCAAGGTACCGGTCAGTGCCTCGGCCATGATTTCGCCCATGATGTGGCTGGTGGCGATGCCGTGCCCGGAGTAGCCCTGGCAGTACCAGACATTGTCCGAGAGCTTGCCCAGCTGCGGAATGCGGTTGACCACGATACCCATCGCGCAACTCCACTGGAACTCGATCGGCACGCCCTTGAGCGCCGGAAAGGTGCGCTCGATGCAGGGCCGCAGCTCACCGGCGATGTCCCGCGAATCACGCCCTGAATAGTTGGCGCCACCGCCGAACAGCAGGCGGCCGTCGGCGGTCAGGCGGTAATAGTCGAGCACAAAACGGCAGTCATACACCGCCAGGTCTTGCGGGTTGATCTGCGCTGCCAGATCGCCCAGCGGAGCGGTGGTGACGATGCCGCCCATGGCCGGGAAGATCTTGCCCTTGAGCTGGCGCTTTTCGAGCTTGTGGTACACGTCGCCGGCCAGCATGATCTGCTTGGCTTCGACCCGGCCCTGGGCGGTAACGATGGCGGGATTATCGCCATGGACAATCTCCAGCACCTCGGAATTTTCGAAGATCAATGCCCCCAGGCTGTGGGCCGCGCGGGCTTCGCCCAGGCACAGGTTGAGCGGGTGCAGGTGCAGGTTGCGGCGGTTCTTCAGGGCGCCCAGGTACAGTGGGCTTTGCAGGTGTTCGGCAATGGCTTTCTGGTCGAGCATCTGCACCTGATCGCCCATGCCGCGGCGCTGCGCTTCTGCTTCGAAGGCCTGTAGTTCCTTGATGTGCGACGGCTTCATCGCGGCATGCAGGTGACCGCGCTTGAGGTCGCAATCGATGCCGTAGCGCTCAACGCGTTGCTCGATGATCTGGTGCCCGCGCCAGCGCAGGTGCCAGATAAAGTCGTCGACGTCCTCGCCGAGCTTTTCGCGCATCTGCTTGCGCATGGCTTCGTCGCCCGAGAGGCTGCCGGTGACCTGGCCACCGTTGCGGCCACTGGCGCCCCAGCCAATGCGGTTGGTCTCGACAATGGCGACCTTGAGGCCGCGCTCGGCCAGTTCGACGGCACTGGCTACGCCAGTAAAGCCTCCGCCGATAATGGCCACATCCACTTTCACCGTACCTTTGAGGGTCGGGTACTGAGTGGTGTCGTTGAGGCTGGCGGTGTAGTAGGAGGCACTGCGCTGGGCAGTGCCGGTGGTGACGGCTGCGTTCATAAAAAATCCTTGGCGCAAAAATAAAAGGGATCAGGCCTGGGTCAGGTACCAGCGCCAGTCCTGTTCGCCGACTTCGGCCATGAACTGTCGGTACTCGGCACGCTTGACCGCCAGGTAGACGCCGAGAAAGGCATCACCGAACGCTTCGCGTGCCCACTCTGAAGTTTCCAGAGCCTTGAGCGAGGTCAGCCAGTCGGTGGGCAGCAGTTCCTTGGCCTGGGCATAGCCGTTGCCTTCGACCGGGGCGCCGGGATCAAGCTGCTGGCGAATACCGTGGTGCAGGCTGGCGAGGATGGCCGCGGCCGCCAGGTACGGGTTGGCGTCGGCGCCACAGATACGGTGTTCGATATGCCGGCTGTTGGCCGGGCCGCCAGGCACACGCAGGCTTACCGTGCGGTTGTCGACCCCCCAGGTCGGTGCCAGCGGGGCATAGCTGTTGGCCTGGAAGCGCCGGTAGGAGTTGGCGTTCGGGCAGAACAGCAGCAACGAATCGAGCAGGTGCTTGAGCATGCCGGCCACGGACTGGCGCAGCAGCGGCGTGCCGGCTTTGTCTTCACTGGCATAGAGGTTGTTGCCGTCGGCATCGGCCAGGCTGACATGCATGTGCATGCCGGTACCGGCCAGGTGATCGAACGGCTTGGCCATGAAGCAGGCCTGCATGCCGTGCTTGTGCGCGACGCCTTTGACCAGGCGTTTGTAACGCACCGCCTGGTCCATGGCCAGCAGGGCGTCGCCGTGCTCCAGGGTGATCTCCACCTGGCCTGGGGCGTATTCAGAGATGGCCGTGCGTGCCGGAATGCCCTGCGCCTTGCAGGCGGCGTAAAGGTCAGCGAGGAAGGGTTCGATCTGTTCCAGCTCGCGCAAGCCGTACACCTGGGTGCCACGCGGGCGGCCGCCGTCACGGTCCAGCGCCGGTTGCGGCTGGCCGTGGCTGTCGCGCTTCTGGTCCAGCAGGTAGAACTCCAGCTCGCACGCCATCACCGGGTGGTAACCCTCGGCCTTGAGCGCATCGATCACGTTGACCAGCAAGTGGCGTGGATCGGCGATGGTCGCCGGCATGCCTTCGCTGGGGTGCATGCTGACCTGCACCGCAGCAGTCGGGATTTGCCGCCAGGGCAAGCGCACCAGGCTGTTTTCCAGTGGGTAGGCGCGGCAGTCGATGTCGCCGACGTCCCAGACCAGGCCCGAGTTTTCCACGTCGTCGCCATTGAGGGTCAGGCCGAGGATGGTACTGGGCAATGGCCGACCGCTTTCATACACCGCCAGCAGTTCTTCGCGGTGCAACAGCTTGCCGCGCGGCACGCCGTTGGCGTCGAGAATGAACAGCTCGATCATCTCGATATCGGGGTTGTTGGTCAGGAACGTTCGGGCCTGCTCAATGGGGGCAAATTGCATGCTGTACTCGCTCGCGCCATCAGGCGCACAGGACTGCGTTCACCTTGAGGTGACAGTCATCGACAATGAGGGTCGGCCAGGTGGGCCGCACGTATCAGTGCAGAGCGAGCGGTGCGTCTGGTGGGCGGGCATGGCGGCAGTGCCACAAGGCCCAGAAGGCGAGAATGATATGAACCAGCGGGTTTTCGCCAGAGCGAGCCCGTACCTTCGGGAACGAAGGGCGCAACAGCGGGCGGGGCATACGCAAGGGCGAAGTCATGGCTGGATACTCCCACGCCGGTGAAGGTTCATTAAATCAGCCTTTGTATACCTTCAGGTTGTTCGCGGCTAAACAATCAGCGGCTTACCCTTGGCCGTGCCGAGCGGGGGCAAATCTGCGACAATCGCAGCCCTTCCTATGCCGATCATGAAAAAGCAGGCTCACCTGCACGACTAATAAGCCCCCATGACTGACCACGCTATTGATCAACTGCTGAAAAACCTCGACCACGCCATGATCGCCGAGCGCCATCGCTTGCGCCGGCAACTGCATGAACTGCGCAAGCGCCCGGATGAGGCCAAGCTTGCTCAGTGGGTCGAGAAGGTGCAGGCGTCCTGTGCTCAGGTCACTGCGCGCAAGGACAGCGTGCCGAGCATTCGTTACGACGACAGCCTGCCGATTGCGGCCAAGCGTGACGAGATCAAGAAGGTGCTGGCCGCGCACCAGGTGCTGATCATCGCCGGTGAAACCGGTTCGGGCAAAACCACCCAGTTGCCGAAGATCTGCCTGGAACTGGGGCGCGGTCAGCATGGCCTGATCGCGCATACCCAGCCGCGCCGTATTGCTGCACGCAGCGTCGCCACCCGCGTCGCCGAAGAGCTGGGTACACCGCTGGGGGCGCTGGTGGGCTACCAGGTGCGGTTCGAAGACCAGAGCGATGCCAATACCCTGGTCAAGCTGATGACCGACGGTATTCTCCTGGCCGAAACCCAGCATGACCGCTTTCTTGAGCGCTACGACACCATCATTGTCGACGAAGCCCATGAACGCAGCCTGAACATCGATTTCCTTCTCGGCTACCTGAAGACCCTGCTGCCCCGTCGACCGGACCTGAAAGTCATCATTACCTCGGCGACCATCGACCTGGAGCGCTTCTCCAGACACTTCAACGATGCGCCGATCATCGAGGTGTCCGGCCGCACCTACCCGGTGGAAACCTGGTACCGGCCGTTGACCAGCGAGCAAGACGAAGAGGGGAACCGCATCGAGGATGACCTGACCGTGGATCAGGCGATTCTGGCCACCCTCGATGAAATTGCCGCGCACGAGCGCAGCCTGGGCAAGGGGCCGGGCGATGTGCTGGTGTTCCTGCCGGGCGAGCGCGAGATTCGTGACGCCGCTGAAATGCTGCGCAAGGCCCAGCTGCGCCATACCGAAATTTTGCCGCTGTATGCGCGGCTGTCACCGGCCGAGCAACAGAAGATTTTCCAGTCCCATCCGGGGCGTCGCGTGGTGTTGGCGACCAACGTTGCGGAAACCTCGTTGACCGTACCGGGCATTCGCTACGTGATCGACAGCGGTACCGCGCGGATCAGTCGCTACAGCTACCGCGCCAAGGTGCAGCGCCTGCCCATCGAGGCGGTGTCGCAGGCCAGTGCCAACCAGCGTAAAGGTCGCTGTGGCCGGGTCGAACCGGGCATTTGCGTGCGCCTGTACAGCGAAGAAGACTTCAATGCGCGGCCGGCCTTTACCGATCCGGAAATCCTCCGTACCAACCTCGCGGCGGTCATCCTGCAGATGCTGCACCTGCGCCTGGGCGAGATCGATGCCTTCCCGTTCATCGAGCCACCGGACGGCAAGGCCATCAGCGACGGTTTCAACCTGCTGCAAGAGCTCTCGGCGGTCAACCGCGAAAACCAGCTCACCCCGCTCGGTCGCCAACTGGCCCGCTTGCCGGTCGACCCACGCCTGGGGCGCATGCTGCTTGAAGGGGCCAAGCAGGGCAGCCTCAGCGAACTGCTGATCGTGGCCAGCGCCTTGTCGGTACAAGACCCGCGCGAGCGGCCGCCCGAGCGTCAGCAGGCGGCCGACCAGGCGCACGCGCAGTGGAAAGATGCCGACTCGGACTTCGCCGCGCTGGTCAATGTATGGCGCGGTTTTGAAGAGCAACGTCAGGCCCTGACCGCCAGCCCGCTGCGCAACTGGTGCCGCAAGAACTTCCTCAACTACCTGCGCCTGCGTGAATGGCGTGATGCCCATCGCCAGTTGAGCCTGATCTGCCGCGACCTGCAGTTGAGCATCAACAAAGAGCCGGCGGACTATCCGAAACTGCACAAGGCAATCCTCTCCGGCTTGCTCAGCCAGATCGGTCAGAAAACCGAAGATGGCGACTACCTGGGTGCCCGTCAGCGCCGCTTCTGGGTACACCCGTCTTCGGGACTGGGCAAGAAACGGCCGCAATGGATCATGAGCGCCGAACTGGTGGAAACCACCAAGCTGTACGCGCGCATGGTGGCCAAGATCGAGCCGGACTGGATCGAGCCGCTGGCGACGCACCTGATCAAGAAAAACCACTTTGAACCGCACTGGGAGAAGAAGCGCGGCCAGGTGGTGGCGTTCGAACAGGTCACCCTGTACGGCATGATTGTGGTGGGTCGCCGCCCGGTGCACTTCGGGCCTATCGATCCGGTGATGTCGCGGGAGCTGTTCATTCGCGAAGCGCTGGTGGGCGGTGAGATCCAGTCCAGAGCCAAATGCCTGGCTGCCAACCGGCGCCTGCTCGAACAGCTGGACGAGCTCGAAGCCAAGGCGCGACGCCGCGATATTCTCGCCGATGAAGAGACCCTTTACGGTTTCTATGAAGCGCGTTTGCCGGCGGAAATCCATCAGACCGCCACCTTCGACAGCTGGTACCGGGTCAATAGCCAGAAGGACCCGCAACTGCTGATCATGCGCGAGGAGGATGTGCTGGCGCGCGAAGCCAGCGAAGTCACCGCCGCGCAGTACCCTGACACCCTGCGCCTGGGCGATCTGAGCCTGGCGCTGAGCTACCACTTCGAGCCCAACCACCCGCGCGACGGTGTAACCGTGCGGGTACCTGCGCCGTTGCTGCCGAGCCTGCCGGGTGAACGCCTGGAGTGGCTGGTGCCGGGGCTGCTGGAAGCCAAGTGCATTGCCCTGGTGCGCAACCTGCCCAAGGCGCTGCGCAAGAACTTCGTACCGGTGCCGGACTTCGTCAAGGCTGCCCTGCAACGCATGACCTTTGCCGAGGGCTCGTTGCCCCAGGCGCTGGGGCGTGAGCTGTTGCGCATGACCGGCGCGCGGGTCAGCGACGAAGCCTGGGCCGAAGCCGCGGCGCAGGTGGACAACCACCTGAAGATGAACCTGGAAGTTGTCGACGGCGAGGGCAAGTTCCTTGGCGAAGGCCGTGACCTGACCGAATTGACCGCGCGCTTTGTTGCCGCCAGCCAGGCCGCACTGGCGGTGCCGCAGACTGAAAAGAGCCAGCAGCCGGTACAAGCCAAGGCCTTTGCCCAGGTGGCACAGACGGCCCAGCAGAAGATTGCCGGGCTGTCGATGACGGTGTACCCGGCACTGGTCGAAGACAACGGTACGGTCAAGGAAGGGCGCTTCTCGACCCAGGCCGAAGCCGAGTTCCAGCACCGCCGCGCCTTGCAGCGCCTGCTGTTGCAGCAATTGGCCGAGCCTGCGAAGTTCCTGCGCGGCAAACTGCCGGGATTGACCGAACTGGGCCTGTTGTATCGCGAGCTGGGGCGCATTGAAGCGCTGGTGGAAGACATCCTGCTGGCCAGTCTCGACAGCTGCATCCTCGAGGGCGAAAGCACCTTGCCGCGTGATGGCGCGGGGCTGGCTTCGCTGGCTGAGCGTAAACGCGGCAGCTGGGCCGAGCACGCCGAGCGTCTGGCACGCCTGACCCTGGAGATTCTCAAGCTCTGGCACGGCCTGCAAAAGCGCTTCAAGGGCAAGATCGACCTGGCCCAGGCCGTAGCCCTCAACGACATCAAGCTGCAACTGAGCAACCTGGTGTACCCGGGCTTTGTCCGCGAAACGCCGGGGCTGTGGCTCAAGGAGTTGCCACGCTACCTGAAGGCCGTTGAATTGCGCCTGGAGAAGCTCGGTTCCCAGGTGCAGAAAGACCGGGTCTGGAGCAGTGAGCTGGGCAATTTGTGGAGCCAGTACAAGGTCCGCGCCGACAAGCACGCCCAGGAAGGCAAGCGCGATGAGCAACTGACACTCTACCGCTGGTGGCTGGAAGAATATCGGGTGTCACTGTTCGCACAGCAACTGGGCACCAAGGTGCCGGTTTCCGACAAACGACTGAGCAAGCAATGGAGTCTGGTGGAAGCCTAAACCCCTGTAGTTGTGGCACACTTGGCCGATATTCGCTGCGTTCGCCGATTTTTTCACCCGGCGGGCGCAGCGCCAGAATGCAGCACTGTGCAGTGAGCCTGTTCAGCAGGGGGCATTGCCAGGTCAACTTGGTACTTTGGTGCCAATAACGTGATCAGACAGGCCATTGCCGAACGGGCAGTGGCCCCGAACAGAGGAACGACCGTGCACAACGTCGTCATCAGCGGCACCGGCCTGTACACCCCGGCCAACAGCATCTCCAACGAAGAGCTGGTGGAATCCTTCAACGCTTATGTGCAGCAGTTCAACGCTGACAATGCCCAGGCCATCGAGCGCGGCGAAGTGCAGGCCCTGGCCGAATCCAGCGCGGCGTTCATCGAGAAGGCCTCGGGGATCAAAAGCCGCTTTGTCATGGACAAGGCAGGCATCCTCGATCCGCAGCGCATGGCCCCACGTCTGCCGGAGCGCAGCAACGACGAACCGTCGATCCTCTGCCAGATGGCCGTGGCGGCTGCCGAACAGGCGCTGCAACGCGCCGGTCGTACGGCTGCCGATGTCGACGCTGTGATCGTCGCCTGCTCCAACCTGCAGCGCGCCTATCCGGCGATTGCCATCGAAGTGCAACAGGCCCTTGGCATCAACGGCTTTGGTTTCGACATGAACGTGGCCTGTTCCTCGGCCACCTTCGGTATCCAGACCGCCTGCAACAGCGTGCAACTGGGCCAGGCCCGCGCGGTGCTGGTGATCAGCCCTGAGGTCTGCACCGGCCACCTGAACTTCCGTGACCGCGACAGCCACTTCATTTTTGGTGACGCCGCCACTGCCGTACTGGTCGAGCGCGCTGACCTGGCGACGTCGGCCCATCAGTTCGACATTGTCAGCACCAAGCTGCTGACCCAGTTCTCGAACAACATCCGCAACAATTTCGGCTTCCTCAACCGTGCCGCCGAGGAGGGCATCGGCGCCCCCGACAAACTGTTCGTGCAGGAAGGCCGCAAGGTATTCCGTGAAGTCTGCCCGATGGTCGCCGAGCTGATCGGCCAGCACCTGGCCGAGAACAACATCAGTGTCAGCGATGTGAAGCGCTTCTGGCTGCACCAGGCCAACCTGAGCATGAACCACCTGATCGTCAAGAAGCTGCTGGGGCGCGATGCGCTTGAAGACGAAGCACCGGTGATTCTCGACAGCTACGCCAACACCAGTTCGGCAGGCTCGGTGATCGCCCTGCACAAGCATCAGGATGACCTGGCTTCGGGGTCGCTGGGTGTGCTCAGCTCGTTTGGCGCCGGCTATTCGATTGGCAGCGTGATCTTGCGCAAGCGCTGATCCGGCCATAGCTGATCGGCCTGTAACAACACGCATGCCTCGGCGTCCATTGAATACGTTCAGGATGAGGTGGCAATGTCGGTCGATGATGAAACACACTTGCTCGAACGCCTGTTGCGCAGCGATCAACAGGCTTTCAGCGAGCTGGTAACCACGTACCAGGGCGCCATGCGCGCCGTGGCGTACGCGATCCTCGGCAGCCGTCAGGCTGACGAAGCGGTACAGGATGCCTGGTTGGCCGTGGTACGCGGCCTGCCGGGATTCCAGAGGCGTTCCAGCCTCAAGACCTGGCTGCTGACCATTACCGCCAATGCGGCGAAAACCCGCTACAAGCAAAACCGCCGCGAGGTGCTGCTCGATGACCTGCCGTCGCCGCATGGCACGGTCGGTGATGAGCGCTTTGCCGGTGACGGCCATTGGCTGGTGGCACCATCGGCCTGGCATGAAGACTCGCCGGAGGCCTTGCTCAGCCAGGACGAACTGCGCGAGTGCCTGGAACATACCTTGCTGAGCCTGTCGCAATTGCAAAGCAGTGTGCTGGTGCTGCGTGAGCGCCAGGGCCTGGAGCTGGAGGAGATCTGTAATCTTCTGGGCATCTCGCTCTCCAATGTTCGCGTGCTGTTGCACCGGGCGCGCCTGAAGGTTTTTGCCACCCTGGAACACTTTGAGGAAACAGGCCAATGCTGAGTTGCAAGGAACTGGTCGCCCGTTCCAGCGATTACCTGGACGGACAGCTCACCCTCGGGGAAAACCTGCTGGCACGTCAGCACCTGCTGTTTTGCAAAAACTGCCGACGCTTCATCAAACAGATGCGCCTGACCCAGGCGACGATCAAGGCGTTACCGGAAGCCCCGGTAGACGATGTTGAGAAAATCGTCCAGCGCATGACGGCCGCCCAGCGCAGCGACGACACCCCCTGAAAACGCCCTGGAAAGGCCCTGCAACGGGGCTTTTCTGCTTATGCGTGTTCGAAGTAAAAAGTTCCCCTGTCATAAAAGATTTATATAAAAGCCACTGATCTGAAATACCCCCCCGCCAAGATCGCTCCCCAGCACAAGTGGCCAAAGCCGCGTGTTTTTCCAACATTATCAAGACCATAAAGTAGGGGAGCTTCTTCGATGATCCGTAAGCACTTCGCAGGTTTCGCAGCCAGCGCCTTGGCAATGGCCGTTACCGCCCAGGCTTTCGCGGGTACCGTGACTACCGACGGCGCCGATATCGTAGTCAAGACCAAAGGTGGCCTCGAGGTCGCTACCACCGACAAGGAATTCAGCTTCAAGCTGGGCGGTCGTGTTCAGGCTGACTACAGCACCTTCGACGGTTTCTACACCGTCAATGGCAACAACGCCGACGCCGGTTACTTCCGCCGTGCTTACCTGGAACTGGGCGGTGTGATGTACACCGATTGGGCTTACCAGATCAACTACGACTTCTCGCACAACTCCGGCGGTGACAACCGCTCCGAAGACGGCTACTTCGACGAAGCGTCCCTGGCCTACAACGGCTTCAAGCCGGTGCAGATCAAAGTCGGTCGTTTCGACCCTGAATTCGGTCTGGAGAAAGCCACCAGCTCCAAATGGGTTACCGCTCAAGAGCGTACCGCCGCTTATGACCTGGTCGACTGGACCAACGCTCACAACGGTGGCATGGGGATCCAGGTTTCGGGCAACGCGGGTGACTCGCTGTACGGCTCGGTCGGTGCCTTTGCCAAGGACGCGACCAACCAGGACAAAGATGGCGACAGCACCAAGCAGTTCAACCTGCGCGGCGTGTTTGCCCCGATGCACGACGCAGGCAACGTTCTGCACTTCGGCGTCAACTACGCTCAGCGTGACCTCTCCGACACCGCTTTCGACGGCCGTATCCGCAGCCGCCTGGGCATGCGCGGTGTGAGCACCGATGGTGGTCAGGATGCCGGTACCAACGGTAACCGTCTGACCCTGGGTGGTGCCAACAACACCCCGGCCGGCGCATTCGACACCGACTCCGCCTGGGGTCTGGAAGCGGCCTGGGCCATGGGCCCGTTCTCGGCACAGGGTGAATACATCAAGCGCAAGACCCAGGCTGACGACGCCGCCTTCTCCGACATCAAGTCTGAAGGTTACTACGGTCAACTGGCCTACACCCTGACCGGCGAAGCCCGTGGCTACAAACTCGGCAAGTTTGATGGCATCAAGCCTTCGAACAAGCAGATCGGCGCCTGGGAAGTGTTCTATCGCTATGACCACCTGAGCACTGACGATGACAACGGCGCATTCGCCAACATCGACGATGTCGAAGGCAAGGTGCACAACGTGGGTCTGAACTGGTACGCCAACGAATCGATCAAGATCAGCGGCGTGTACGTGAAAACCAAAGTCGACAACGCACAGAACGCCAATGGCGACGACGATGGCGACGGCTTCGTAATGCGCGCCCAGTACGTGTTCTAAGCAACGCTGCTCCTTCATCCGTTAGATCTTCAGCCCCGCGTTGCGGGGCTTTTTTTTGTCCGCGCGACGGGGCAGACTGCGCCCATGCCGAACCTGATCCTGCAACAACTCGCCGACCTCGATGCCGCCGCCTGGGATGCCCTGGTGCCGCCGCAACAGCCCTTTGCTTGCCATGCCTTCCTGAGCAGTCTTGAAGACAGCGGCAGCGTCAGTGTGCGCACTGGCTGGGCGCCAGCGCATCGACTGCTGACCGATGCTTACGGCAGGTTGCGTGCGGCCTTGCCCGCCTATGTGAAGCAGCACTCCTTTGGCGAGTACGTGTTCGACCACGGCTGGGCCGATGCCTGCGAGCGGGCGGGCATCGCCTATTACCCGAAGCTGCTGTGTGCAGTGCCGTTTTCGCCGGTGACCGGTCCTCGGTTGCTTGGCGATCCTGTGGCTGCTGGTGCATTGGTTGATCAGCTGACGGACGAGCTGTCAGAGCAAGGCTTGTCGGGCGCCCACATCAATTTCACCGACGCCGACGCGGATTCGATCATGCGCGGCCGTGAAGGCTGGATGGAGCGCCTGGGCTGCCAGTTTCATTGGCAAAACCGTGGCTATCGCGATTTTCAGGATTTTCTCGACAGCCTCAGCTCGCGCAAGCGCAAACAGATGCGCAAGGAACGTGAGCAGGTGGCGGGGCAGGGCATCGAATTTCGCTGGTACCGGGGTGGCGAGTTGAGCGAGGCACAGTGGGATTTTGTCTTTGCCTGCTACGCCAACACCTATGCGGTGCGGCGTCGTGCGCCGTATCTGACCCGGTCGTTTTTCAGTTTGCTGGCCGAGCGTATGCCCAATGCCATTCGCGTGGTCATGGCGCGCCAGGGAGGGCGTGACGTGGCCATGGCCTTCAGTCTGGTCGGCGGTGACAGCCTGTATGGCCGTTACTGGGGTTGCCTGGATGAATTCGACCGGCTGCATTTCGAGACCTGTTTCTACCAGGGCATGGACGTTGTCATCGCCGAGGGCTTTCAGCGCTTTGATGCCGGTGCCCAGGGTGAGCACAAACTGATTCGTGGCTTCGAACCGGTGATTACCCGGTCGTGGCACTATTTGCTGCATCCGGGGTTGCGCCGCGCCGTGGAGGACTTCTTGCAGCAAGAGCGAGCCGGGGTACTGGCCTATGCCGACGAGGCGCGCACGGCATTGCCTTATCGGCAGGGCTGATGACTCAGTCGATCCCGACAAACCCACCGGTCTGGTGATGCCACAGCCGGGCATACAGCCCTTGATGCGCGAGCAATTCGGCATGGCTGCCCATCTCGGCAATCCGGCCTTTTTCCAGCACCACCAGGCGGTCCATGCGGGCAATGGTCGAAAGCCGGTGGGCGATGGCAATCACTGTCTTGCCCTGCATCAGCGTCTCGAGGCTTTCCTGGATCGCGGCTTCGACTTCCGAGTCCAGCGCCGAAGTGGCTTCGTCCATGATCAGGATCGGCGCGTTCTTGAGCAGCACCCGGGCGATGGCGATACGCTGACGCTGGCCACCGGAAAGCTTCACGCCACGCTCGCCCACATGGGCATCGAAACCGGTGCGCCCCTGCGCATCCGACAGCTGCGGGATGAACTCGTCGGCGCGTGCCCGGCGTACCGCCTCCCACAGCTCGGCTTCGCTGGCTTGCGGGCGACCGTACAGCAGGTTTTCGCGGATCGAGCGATGCAGCAGGGAGGTGTCCTGAGTGATCATGCCGATTTGCGCGCGCAGGCTGGCCTGGGACACCAGGGCAATGTCCTGGCCGTCGATCAGGATGCGTCCACTTTCGATGTCGTACAGGCGCAGCAGCAAATTCACCAGGGTCGACTTGCCTGCGCCCGACGGGCCGATCAGGCCGATTTTCTCGCCGGGGCGAATATCCAGGTTGAGGTCGTCGATGATCCGGCTGCCTTTGCCGTAGCGGAAGCCGACATTCTCGAATTTCACCGCGCCGCGATCGACCTTGAGCTCAGGTGCATTGTCGACGTCGGTGACGGTCACCGGCTGGGCGATGGTCTGCAGGCCGTCCTGCACCATGCCGATATTTTCAAAGATGCCGTTGACCACCCACATGATCCAGCCCGACATGTTGACGATGCGGATTACCAGGCCGGTGGCCAGGGCGATGGCGCCCACGCTGATCAATGACTGGGTCCACAGCCACAGGGCCAGGCCCGTGGTGGTGACGATCAACAGGCCGTTGAGGCTGGTGATGACCACGTCCATGCTGGTGACGACGCGGGAGGCCAGCTGGGTTTTTTCCGTTTGCTCGCGGATGGCTTCGCGGGCGTATTGCTGTTCGAAGTCGGTGTGGGCGAACAGTTTCAGGGTGGCAATGTTGGTGTAGCCGTCGACAATCCGCCCCATGAGTTTGGAGCGGGCGTCGGAGGAGACCACCGAGCGTTCCTTGACCCGCGGCACGAAGTAATAGAGCGCCCCGATGTAACAGGCGATCCAGGTGATCAGTGGCAGCATCAGGCGCCAGTCGGCCTCAAAGAACAGCACCAGCGAACTGATGGCATAGATCAGCACGTGCCACAGCGCATCCACTGCCTGCACGGCCGAGTCGCGCAGCGAGTTGCCGGTCTGCATGATGCGCTGGGCAATGCGTCCGGCAAAATCGCTCTGGAAGAAGTTCAGGCTCTGCTTGAGCACAAAGGTGTGGTTCTGCCAGCGAATCATGCTGGTCATTCCCGGGCTGATGGTCTGGTGTACCAGCAGGTCGTGCAGGCCAAGAAACACCGGCCGCAAAATCAGCGCCACCACCAGCATCCACAGCAGTTCGCCGGCATGGTCGCTAAAGAAACTGGCAGACGGCGTGCCCTGAGCCAGGTCGATGATCCGGCTCAGGTAACTGAACAGTGCCACTTCGATCAGCGCGCCGATAAACCCGATCACCAGCAGCGCGGCAAAACTCGGCCAGACCTGACGCAGGTAGTACAGGTAGAACGGCCATACCGTGCTGGGTGGTGCCGCGGTGGGCGCCTCACGGAAAATATCGATGAGTCTTTCGAAGCGGCGAAACACCATGAAAAGGGAACTCCTGTCTGGCTCGACCCTCAGGTCCAAAGCTCACGTCCTTGTGAGGCCTCAGTTCAGTCGATGCGTGTGGCCGACTTGATGAACACCGGGTCTACTGGCACATCGCGCATGCCGCGCTTGACGGTGGTCGGCGAATTTACGATCTGATCAACCACGTCCATACCTTTGACCACTTTGGCAAATACCGCATAACCGGCATCGCGGCCCGGATCGAGGAAGGCGTTGTCTGCGACGTTGATGAAGAACTGGCTGGTGGCCGAGTTGGGGTTCGAGGTACGCGCCATCGACAGGGTGCCACGGGTGTTGTGCAGGCCGTTGCTGGCTTCGTTGCGGATCGGGTCACGGGTTTCTTTCTGCGTCATCTGTTCGGTGAAGCCACCGCCCTGTGCCATGAAACCCGGGATCACGCGGTGAAAGATGGTGTTGTTGTAGAAGCCGCTGTCGACGTACTCGAGAAAGTTCTTGCTGCTGATCGGCGCCTTGACCGGGTCCAGTTCGACTTCGATCTGACCGAAGCTGGTGTCGAGCAGGACGTGAGGCGCCTTGTCGGCGGCCATCAGGCTGGTGGCGAAGACGACCGAGCAGGTGGCAAGCAGGAGTTTTTTCAGCATGGGCTCAATGTTCCTTGAGGGGTAGTGGACGCCGCCAGAAATTGCAGCAGCGTCTGATTGAAAACCTGGGGTTGATCAAGCGGCGTAGCGTGCCGCGAATCGTCGATGACCGCCAGCCGTGCCTGGGGAATCAGGCGGACATAGCGCTCTTTGAGTTGTATCGGGGTGTAATCCTGGTCGGCGCTGATGACCAGCGTAGGACAACGTATCTGCCCCAGGCGTTCGCTCACGCCCCAGCCGACAATGGCATCGAAACTGGCGAGGTAGGCGCGCTTGTCATTTTCGGCCCAGCGCTGGGCCATTGTGCAGCGCAGCTCGGCCTGTTCCGGTTTCGGGAACAGCCGTGCGGCCAGGCCTTTGCCAATGGTTTCCAGGCTCAAGGCGCGGGCCATGGCCCAGCGCTTGGCCCACCAGACCCAGTCCTGGCGAGTACGGCGCTTGACCTCCGGGGCGCTGTTGACGATGCACAGGCTGCGCAGCCATTCGGGGTGATCGACCGCGAACTGAAAGCCGACCATGCCGCCCATCGACAGACCGACCAGGTGCACCGGGCCAGTCTGCAGTTTTTCCAGCAAGGCCAGCAGGTCGGCGCTGAAACCCGGGATGCTGTAGCGCTCGCGGGGTTTGTCGGAGCGCCCGTGGCCCCGGATGTCCATGACGATTACCCGGTAGTGGCGGGCAAGCTCTGGCACCTGTTTTTCCCAGTCGCGGGTGCTGGAGCCCAGGCCGTGCAACAGCACCAGCGGATCGCCCTGGCCATATTCCTCGTAGTGCAGTGAGCAACCTTCGTGTTCGAAATAGGCCATGGGCTCGATTCCTGTCAGGCTTGGGCGGGTGCGGCGAAGGGGACGTCCAGTGGCGCGGTATCGAAATTGCGCAGCAACTCGATGAGAATCTGCGTGGCCGGGCCCAAGGGTTTGTCCTTGTTGGAATAAAGGTAGAACAGTGGATGGCGACTGCCACCCTGATCCAGCGGCAAAGGCTTGAGCACGCCTTCGCGCAGCTCCCGCTCGATCAGGTGGCGCGGCAGCCAGGCAAAGCCCAGGCCGCTGCTGACGAACGTGGCGGCGGTGGCCAGGCTGCCGACCGTCCAGCGCTGCTCGGCGCCGCGCCAGCCGACATCCTTGGGCTGTGAGCGGCCCGAGTCACGGATCACCACCTGCAGCTGGCTTTCCAGGTCCTGAAAGCTCAACTCGCGGCCCAGGCGGTGCAGGCTGTGCTCCGGGTGGGCGACGGCGACGAATTCCACCGCGCTCAGCTCGGTACCCAGGTAGCCGGAAATGTTGAAGCCGCTGATGGCAAGGTCGGCGATCCCTTCGTGCAGCACCTCCTCGACGCCCGACAACACCTCTTCACGCAGACGCACCCGGCAACCACGGCTCTGCGGCATGAACGCACTCAGGGCGCGGACCAGGCGGGCGCTGGGGTAGGCGGCATCGACCACCACGCGGACTTCGGCTTCCCAGCCCTGTTCCATGTGGTGGGCCAGGTCTTCCAGCTGGCTGGCCTGCTTGACCAGTTGCCGCGAGCGGCGCAGCAGCACGTTGCCGGCTTCGGTCAGGACGGCCTTGCGCCCATCGATGCGCAGCAATGGTACGCCCAGCTGGTCCTGCATGCGCGCGACGGTATAGCTTACCGAGGATTGCGAGCGGTGCAGCGCTTCGGCGGCTTGCGCAAAGCCGCCGTGATCGACCACCGCCTGTAAGGTCCGCCACTGATCCAGGGTAACGCGCGGCGCTTTCATCTTCGGCTCCTGTTGTCCTAAGCTGGCGCTCTTTCATGGAGCGCGTCGTATGAAGAAATGTTGTGCTGTATTGCTGGCCCTGATTCCGCTCACGGCCCTGGCCTATCCCATCGATGTGGAAAAGAACATCGAGGGCGTCAAAGTCGACTACACCACCTACGACACCGACCGCGATATCGGCTCGATCACCCTGAACAACTATGGCGAGGTCGCCGCCCAGTGCAAGGTGACCTTCCGCAACGGCCCGGAATCGCCACGGGTGCGTCGTGTGAGCATCCCGGCCAAGCAAAGCGTGGATAGCACGGCCAAGTTCAATCGCGAAATCATCAAGTTGCGTATCACCCTGGAGTGCAAGCCGAAGTGACCGGGGCTCATGGCTATAAGGCTAGGGCATGTGTCAAATAAAACAAATTAACTGATAGATTGCACCTAGAATTTACGCTTTTTAATCGATCGTTCGCTGATTACTCTTGTCTCCATCGACTTAGCACTTCGCCGATGGAGGCAACCCCCATGTCCCGTGTACTCGTTATCGAAAGCAGCGCCCGCCAGCAGGATTCGATCTCCCGGCAACTGACCCGTGACTTCGTCAGCCAGTGGTTGTCTGCCCATCCTGCAGACCAGGTCACACTGCGCGACCTGGCCGTCAACCCGGTGCCGCACCTGGATGCCAACCTGCTCGGTGGCTGGATGAAGCCCGAAGCCCAGCGCAATAGCGACGAGCTGCAGGCACTGGCCCGCTCCAACGAATTGACCGACGAAGTACTGGCCGCCGATGTGCTGGTGCTGGCAGCGCCGATGTACAACTTCGCCATTCCCAGCACCCTCAAAGCCTGGCTCGACCATGTGCTGCGTGCCGGCATCACCTTCAAGTACACCGAAACCGGCCCGCAAGGCCTGCTGACCGGCAAGCGTGCCTACATCCTGACGGCGCGTGGCGGCATTCATGCCGGTGCATCGAGCGATCACCAGGAACCCTACCTGCGTCAGGTGATGGCGTTCATCGGTATCCACGATGTGACCTTCATCCACGCCGAAGGCCTGAACATGGGTGGCGACTTCCACGAGAAGGGCCTGAACCAGGCCAAGGCCCAGCTCGCTGCGGTGGCTTGAACCCCTGGATTTTCCCGCCTGACACCTGTGCTCCTTTGGGTGTAGCTGCCCGGTCACTGCCTTGTGCATGACCGGGCTTTTTTATGCGTGGCGCATAATCGCGTAGGAGCTGATGAAGGAGGGGGGGCGTGAAGCAGTTGCCGGACATACCATGAACCGCTAAGGTCGCGGCCTCCACAGCAAGGGGCAATCATGGGCTATCTATTCATCGTCGCGCTGATCCAGGCGTTTTCCTTCAGCCTGATCGGCGAATACCTGGCCGGTCATGTCGACAGCTACTTTGCCGTGCTGGCGCGGGTGCTGCTGGCCGGCCTGGTGTTTTTGCCGCTGACCCGCTGGCGTCAGGTCGAGCCACGCTTCATGCGCTCGATGCTGCTGATCGGTGCGCTGCAATACGGCATCACCTACGTGTGCCTGTACCTGAGCTTCAGGGTGCTGACGGTGCCCGAGGTGTTGCTGTTCACCATTCTCACGCCCCTGCATGTGACCTTGATCGAGGATGCCCTGAACCGGCGCTTCAACCCCTGGGCGCTGCTGGCCGCCCTGGTGGCGGTGGCCGGCGCGGCGGTGATCCGCTTTGACAGCATCAGCCCGGACTTCTTCATGGGCTTCCTGCTGCTGCAACTGGCCAACTTCACCTACGCTGCCGGGCAAGTGCTGTACCGGCACCTGATCGCCCGCAACCCCAGCGACCTGCCGCATTACCGGCGTTTCGGCTATTTCTACCTGGGCGCGTTGCTGGTGGTGTTGCCCGCTTTCCTGGCGTTCGGCAACAGCCAGCACCTGCCCAGCACCGAAGTACAGTGGCTGGTGCTGCTGTTTTTGGGGTTGTGCCCGACGGCGCTGGGGCTGTACTGGTGGAACAAGGGCGCGTGCCTGGTCTCTGGCGCGACCCTGGCGGTGATGAACAACCTGCACGTGCCGGTCGGGCTACTGCTCAACTTGCTGATCTGGAATCAGCACGAACCGCTGGGCAGGTTGTTCATCGGCGGGGCGGTGATTCTGGCCTCGCTATGGCTCGGTCGTCTCGGCGCTCAGCGTTCGCTGCAGTTTGGGCAGGCTCGCCGGTAGCAGGCCGGCCCGCAGGTCGTTGCCGCTGGGCTGCTGGTACAGGCCCAGGCCGAACTCCGGCATGACCGCCAGCAGGTAGTCGAAAATGTCGCCCTGAATGCGCTCATAGTCGGCCCAGGCCGTGGTGCGCGTGAAGCAGTAGATTTCCAGCGGTACGCCCTGCGCCGTGGTTTGCATCTGGCGGACCATGCAGGTCATGTTCGGCTGGATCTGCGGGTGGCTCTGCAGGTAGGCCAGGGCATAGGCACGGAAGGTGCCGATGTTGGTCATGCGCCGACGGTTGGCGGACAGCTCGGCAACGTTGCCCTGGGCTTCGTTCCAGGCGTCGAGCTCGTTGCGCTTGCGCGTCATGTAGTCGGTCAGTAGGCGCACCTGGCTCAGGCGCTGTTCTTCTTCGCTGGTCAAAAAGCGCACACCACCGGCATCAATGAACAGGCTGCGTTTGATGCGTCGGCCGCCCGACTGCTGCATGCCGCGCCAGTTCTTGAACGACTCGGACATGAGGCGCCAGGTGGGGATGGAGACGATGGTCTTGTCGAAGTTCTGCACCTTGACCGTATGCAAGGTGATATCGACCACATCGCCATCGGCACCGACCTGCGGCATTTCGATCCAGTCGCCCACGCGCAGCATGTCGTTGCTGGTCAGCTGCACACTGGCCACGAACGACAGCAGGGTATCTTTGTACACCAGCAGAATGACCGCCGACATGGCACCCAGGCCCGACAGCAGCAGCAACGGCGAGCGGTCGATCAGGGTGGCGACGATGACAATCGCGGCGAACACGAACAGGACCATCTTGGCCAGCTGGACGTAGCCTTTGATCGAACGGGTACGCGCATGCTCGGTGCGGGCGTAGATGTCCAGCAGGGCATCGAGCAGGGCGGAGATCGCCAGGGTCAGGAACAGGATGGTGAAGGCCAGGGCCACGTTGCCGAGGAAATGCTGGCTGGCGGCGTTCAGTTCCGGTACCAGTTTCAGGCCGAACTGCACAAACAACGAAGGGGTGCTTTGCGCCAGGCGGTGAAAGACCTTGTTTTCGCGCAGGTCGTTGACCCAGTGCAGGGCCGGTTGGCGACCGAGCAGACGAGCGGCGTGCAGGATCAGAAAACGTGCAACGCGGCCCAGCACCAGGGCGATCAGTAGAAGCACAGCCAGGCCAAGACTGGCGTGCAGTAAGGGGTGTTCGTCCAGCGTGCCCCAGAGGTCCAGGGAGTTTTGCCACATCGATTGAATATCCATTGCCGTGCTGAAGATCTTCCGATAAGTGAAAAGGAGGGGTATTAGAGCGTGTATTGACGACAAGTTGGCAAAAGAATTCGGCGCCGACGCCGGAAAACGTTACCCTATGCAACTGAATTTTTTGCACATGCCCGAGGTACACCCGTGTTTTCCCAATTCGCCCTGCACGAACGCCTGCTCAAAGCCGTGGCCGAGCTGAACTTTGTCGAGCCGACGCCGGTGCAGGCAGCGGCCATTCCGCTGGCGTTGCAAGGGCGGGACCTGCGGGTGACGGCAAAAACCGGCAGCGGCAAAACCGCCGCGTTCATGCTGCCGGTGCTCAACCGCCTGGTTGACCTGAAGCAGAAGCGCGTAGAGATCCGTGCGCTGGTACTGCTGCCGACCCGTGAACTGGCCCAGCAAACCCTGAAGGAAATCGAGCGTTTCGCTCAGTTCACCTTCATCAAGTCGGGCATCATCACCGGCGGTGAAGACTTCAAGGAACAGGCGGCCATGCTGCGCAAGGTGCCGGACATCCTCGTCGGTACCCCGGGTCGCATGCTCGAGCACCTCAACGCCGGCAACCTCAAGCTCGAGCACGTGCAGGTCATCGTCCTTGACGAAGCCGACCGCATGCTCGACATGGGCTTCTCCGAAGACGTCGAGCGCCTGTGTGGCGAGTGCCCGAACCGCGAGCAGACCCTGCTGTTCTCCGCCACCACCGGTGGTGCCGGCTTGCGCGACATGATCGCCAAGGTGCTGAAAGACCCTGAGCACCTGATGCTCAACACCGTCAGCCAGCTCAACGACGGTACCCGTCAGCAGATCATCACTGCGGACCACAATCAGCACAAAGAGCAGATTGTGCAGTGGCTGCTGGCCAACGAGACCTACCAGAAGGCGATCATCTTCACCAACACCCGGGTCATGGCCGACCGTATCTACGGCCACCTGGTTGCCAAAGACTTCAAAGCCTTCGTCCTGCACGGCGACAAGGACCAGAAAGACCGCAAGCTGGCCATCGAGCGCCTGAAGCAGGGCGGCGCCAAGGTGCTGGTGGCGACCGATGTCGCGGCCCGTGGCCTGGACGTCGACGGCCTGGACCTGGTGATCAACTTCGACATGCCGCGCAGCGGCGACGAGTATGTTCACCGTATCGGTCGTACCGGCCGCGCCGGTAACGAAGGCCTGGCTGTTTCGCTGATCTGCCACGGCGACTGGAACCTGATGTCGAGCATCGAGCGCTACCTGAAGCAAAGCTTCGAGCGCCGCGTCATCAAGGAAGTCAAAGGCACCTACAGCGGTCCGAAGAAGGTCAAGGCTTCGGGCAAGGCCGCCGGGGTTAAAAAGAAAAACGCCGACCCGAAGAAGGGCGACAAGAAAGTAGCGGCCAAGCGCAAGCCAACCGCCAAGCCAAAGCCTAATGCTCCGCTGGCCAGTGCCGACGGCCGGGCGCCGCTCAAGCGTCGAAAGCCAGCGCCTGCTGCCGAGTAAGGCTTAGGCCAACCCACGTCTACACGGTCGACCCGTTGTAGGCGTGGGTTTCGCTCCACGACGCTTCAGACTTTCTTCTCCGCCGTTTTCAGCTCCTGCAACCGCTTGTCGATCAGCTGACACTTGTCCGGCAGGTCCTTGCTGGCACTTTCAAGCTTCATTCCTTTCAACTCGTCGTTGATCTCCTTGGCCTTCTGCGGATTCTGTTCCGTCAGTCGCGTGACCTCCTTGGCCAGTTCCTCGCGTTTTTCCGTGGCTTCTTCAAGTGTGCATGCCCAGCTGGGCAGGGCCAGCAGCAGGCTGGCGGCAGCAGCAATGTTCAACAGGGTTTTCATCGGCAGGACTCCCTTGGTTTGGTCTTGCGGTTGAGCCGCAAGCCGTGCGCAAAGTTCACTCCAAGCGCAACACAAGGCTGGCAATCAACGCCTGCAGCCACTGATAATCAACGTTGGATCCACAGCTGCCGAGACTCTGCCATGCCGTTAGCCGATAGCGGGTGCCCGCAATGAGCGCCACCCGTCGTAATACCGATGCCTTTGCCCTGCAGGTGATGCTGGTGCTGTGCCTGATCTGGGGCATTCAGCAGGTGATGATCAAGATGGCCGCGCCAGACATCGCCCCGGTGATGCAGCAGGCCTTGCGTTCGGGCATGGCGGCCGTGCTGGTCGGCCTGTTGATCTGCTTTCGCGGTGGTTGGGATCAGGTAGCGCATACCTGGCGGGGCGGCTTGCTGGCCGGCGCGCTGTTTGGCGTGGAGTTTCTGTTCATCGCCGAAGGCTTGAAGCTGACCTCGGCGGCGCACATGTCGGTGTTCCTCTACACCGCGCCGGTATTCACCGCCCTGGGCCTGCACTGGCTGCTGCCAAGCGAACGCCTGCGCCCCTTGCAATGGCTGGGCATCGTCCTGGCCTTTGCTGGTATTGCCTACGCGTTTGCCGGTGGCGTGTCGCTGTCCGAGATGGACGGGCGGATGCTGCTGGGCGATGCCTTCGGTGTGTTGGCGGGCCTGGCCTGGGGGGCAACCACGGTGGTGGTGCGCACGTCCCGGCTCTCGGAGGCGCCGGCGACCCTGACATTGTTCTATCAGCTGGCCGTCGGCTTTGTCGGCTTGTTGTGCATCGCCGCCCTCAGTGGCCAGCTGACCCAGGTCCACTTCACCCCCTTGTCTATCGGCAGCCTGCTGTTCCAGGGGCTGATCGTGTCGTTCTTCAGCTACCTGACGTGGTTCTGGCTGCTGCGTCGATACCTGGCGTCTAACCTGGCGGTGTTCTCCTTCATCACCCCGTTGTTCGGGGTGACGTTTGGTGTGTTGCTGCTGGGTGAGCCGCTGAGCCTGAACTTCGTCCTCGGCGCGGTGATGGTGTTGCTCGGGGTGACCCTGGTCAGCGCTGAGCAGTGGGTGCGCCGACGTTTGCGCAGCCTGCTGGGCTAACCTGCGGCCGCCAGAGCAGCGCTCCGGCCAGCAGCAAACCGCTACCGGCAATGACCAGCGCCGGTTGCAAGCTGGTGGCGAAGTGGGTGCTCAGCGCGGCCAGCAGCGGGCCGCTGAGCTGACCAGCGGCAAAGCACGCGGTGAGCAAGCCCGCGTTGCGCTGATAGGCGTGGGGCGACAGCTCGCGCAGGCGCTGCATCACCAACTGCATGCACGCCAGGAACGGTGCACCGCACAGCAACACCCCCAGCACCAGGCCCGGGCCGTCGCCCAACAGGCAGGCGAACACACCGGCGGCTTGCAACCACAACGTCACCATCAACCAGCGCGCCGTAGTACCCCAGTGCGGGCGGCGATAGCTGGCCGCGACCAACCCCAGTGCTGCGGCCAGGCCAAACCCCGGCCAGAACAGGTCTGCCAGCCAGTGCCCGTGGAAGCGTGCGCTGGCCATCTGCGACATGAACGTGGCCGGGATGATGTAACCGATACCGTACAGCGCATAAATCAGGCCCAGGCGGGCGATTCCCCGGGTCGGCGGCTGTGCGGGCAGTGCGGCCGTGGCAGGCGCTGCGGGGTGCGGGCGCGGTAGAAAGGGCAGCACCGCCAGCAACATAAGCAACGCGGTGCCGGCATAGACCAGCCACAGTGAGGCGGAGCCCAGGCCATAAAGGTTGGCGAACAGCGCCAGCAGTCCCGTCAGCATGATGCCCACGCCAGGCCCGGCAAACACCAGGGCACCGGGCTTTGGCAGGTTGTTCGCCGCCGCCACGTGCTGACTGAGGCTGGTGAGCATGACCAGCACCCAGGCGCTGGCCACGCCGGTACCGAAGCGCAGCAGCAGGTGGCTCCAGAAGCCGCTGGCCCAGACCGAGGCCAGGGTAAGCAATACACACAACCACAAGCCGCCGTGCAGCCGGGCGCTGACCTGGCCTGGGCGGCGGGCGAGCATGGCGTCCAGCGCGCCGAGCAGGTAACCCAGGTAGTTGGCGGCGGCGATCAGGCCGGCGGCGGTCAGGCTGACCTGGCCTTCGCCGATCAGGTGCGGCAGCTGCGGGGTGAGGGCGAAGCGGCCGATGCCCATGGCCATCATCAGTGCCACAGCGCAGGCGAGCAGGCGAATGAACGGTGACATGCTCAGGTTCCTCAAGCGGGATCGATGACCGTCAGGCTACGAAGGATTGACTTTCAGTAAAATTGAATAATTATGAGGAACTTGTTCTGTTCTGGAGAATGTCTCGTGGAGCTCAGCCAATTACGCATCTTTCAGGCGGTCGCCGAGGCAGGGTCGATAACCCGGGCGGCTGAACGCATGCACCGGGTGCCTTCGAACCTGTCCACACGCCTGCGCCAGCTTGAAGAGCAATTGGGTGTTGAACTGTTTCGCCGTGAGCGCCAGCGCTTGCAATTGTCACCGGCGGGCAAGGTTCTGCTCGATTACGCCGGGCGCATGCTGGCGCTGCGCGATGAAGCCGTGGCCGCCGTGCAAGGCGGGCAACCGGCGGGCGATTTTGCCCTGGGCACCATGTACAGCACGGCGGCGATCCACCTGCCGGCGCTGCTGGCGCGCTACCACAAGACCTACCCGGCAGTGAACCTGCAGGTACTGCCGGCACCCAGTGGCGAACTGCTTGAAGGCCTGCTCAGCGGTCGTCTGGACGCCGCCCTGGTGGATGGTCCGCTGGCATTGGCCGGGCTGGACGGGGTGCCGCTGTGCGATGAAACGCTGGTGCTGATTACCGAGCCCGATCATCCCCCGGTACACAGCGCCCGGGATGTGGCGGGGCGTGCGGTGTTCACCTTTCGTCAGGGGTGTGCCTACCGCATGCGCCTGGAAGCCTGGTATGCGCAGGACCATGCCGCGATGGGGCGGGTCATGGAGATCGAGTCTTATCCAAGCATGCTGGCCTGTGTGATTGCCGGATCGGGGGTGGCCCTGATGGCCCAATCGATGCTCGACAGCTTGCCCGGACGAGAGCGGGTGGCGGCACACCGCTTACAGTCACCGTTCGATCTGGCGACGACCTGGCTGATGTGGCGCAAAGGCATGCGCGGCGCGAACCTGAGTGCCTGGATCGATCTGCAACAAGGGGAAACAGTTGCCGAGGCGGCGCAAGTGGCGGTCAGGGCTTGATTAAGATCAAACTTGACCCAACTTGTAGTCCTAGAGCATGCGCAACGCAGGACATAGGGCTATGATCTGTATGAAGCATCGCAGGATTGAATCGCCGTGCAGGCTGACCCGTAAGGGGGTGTTATGAGAAACAATCTGTTCAACTGGCTTCACGACCTGGCTGCGGCCCTGGGCTTGATTCCACCGCCATTGCAGCCGGTGCCAATCCCTACCGATGAGGAGCAGCGCAAGCGCCAGCCACGTCGCTAGGCGCCCGGCCCGGGCCGCCGCATCAGGTTGATGCGACGGCCACCACAGGCTTGAATCAGGCCAGGTTTGTTGCAGCCGCCTGACGGCGGGACATCAAGCTCACTACCACGAAGCTCACCAGCGCGATCGCCAGGCTGTAGTAGATCGGCGTATTGGCATCCATCCCATCCTTGATCATGAACGCCAGGGCAGTGATAAAGCCCAGGGTCATGCTGGTGATAGCACCGGCAGTGGTCGCACGCTTCCAGTAGATCGCACCGATCAGCGGTACCAGCATGCCGCCAACCAACAGGTTGTAGGCCAGGGTCAGGGCGCTGATCACATCCTCAACCACCAGGGCGATACCCAGTACGGCAATACCGGTCAGCAGAGTGAACAGGCGGTTGATGCCCAGGCTCGACTGCTTGCCGCCACGCAGCTTGGGCAGCAGGTCTTCGGTGAGTACGGTGGATGCTGCCAGCAGGCCAGCACTGGCCGTCGACATCATCGCTGCCAGTGCAGCAGCAATCACCAGACCGCGGATGCCGTCAGGCAGGGCGGATTTGACGATGGCGGCAAACGCGTTGTTGGCGTTGCCCAGATCCGGCAGCAGCACGTGGGCTGCCATACCGATCACCGCACACACCAGACCGTAGATCACGCAGTAGATACCGGCAGTAGTACCGGCACGCTGAGCGACTTTTTCGTCCCGCGCGGTGAAAACCCGCTGCCAGATATCCTGACCAATCAGGATGCCGAAGAAGTAGATCAGGAAGTAGGTGATGATGGTGTCCCAGCCAATGGTGGTGAAGCTGAAGCTGGACGCTGGCAGCTTGGCCACCAACTCGTCCCAGCCGCCCACGCGGTACAGGCAGATAGGCAACAGGACAAACATCAGGCCGACGGTCTTGATCACGAACTGGACGATATCGGTCAGGGTCAGGGACCACATGCCGCCGACGGTGGAATACACCACGACGACACCACCGCCGAGCAGGATCGCAGCCCAGAACGGGATTTCGAACAGCACTTGCAGGACGGTGCCCATCGCCAGGGTCGAGGTCACGGCGATCATCAGCGCATAGGCGAGCATGATCACGGCGCTGGCCTGACGGGCCATGGGGTTGTAGCGCTGTTCCAGCACTTGCGTCACGGTGAAGATCTTCAGGCGCAGCAGCGGTTTGGCCAGGAACAGGTTCAGGGCGATGATGCCCAGGCCCAGGGCCGCGCACAGCCAGAAGCCCGAGATACCGTGAACGTAGCCCAGTTTTACCGTACCAACGGTCGAAGCGCCGCCCAGTACCGTGGCTGCCATGGTGCCCATGTACAGGCTTGGGCCCAGGTTGCGTCCGGCTACCAGGTAATCTTCGTGGGTTTTCGCCCGGCGCATGCCGTACCAGCCCAGCGCGAGCATGCCGGCCGCATAGATCAGAACAACGAACAAGTCTAAGGCCATGGGTGTCTCCGATTATCTTTTTTATGGTGAGAGCGATCCTGACGCCAGGCAAGCCCGGCGCCGGTCATTCGTCTACTAAGCGGGTCGCTGGTACGACCCGGCTGTCATGGCTCCTGCCCGTTGCAGCTCCTGGTGTTGCCTGTCAGCGGCGTACGACGCCGGGCAGGGCACAGAGCATTTCGTAAAGCAGGTTGGCACCCAGCAACGAGGTGTTGCCGGTGGTGTCGTAAGGTGGGGAGACTTCCACCAGGTCGCAGCCGATCAGGTCCAGACCCTGGCAGCCACGAATGATTTCCATCGCCTGGATGGTGGTCAGGCCACCGATTTCCGGGGTGCCGGTGCCTGGCGCCCAGGCAGGGTCGATGCCGTCGATGTCGAAGCTCAGGTACACCGGGCCGCCGCCGACTTTTTCGCGGACTTCGGCCATCAGCGGTTCCAGGGATTTGTGCCAGCACTCTTCGGCCTGGACCACACGGAAGCCCTGCTTGCGGCTCCAGTTGAAGTCTTCGGCGGTGTAGCCCTGGGCGCGCAGACCGATCTGTACCACGCGGTCGCAGTCCAGCAGGCCTTCTTCCACCGCGCGGCGGAAGGTCGTGCCGTGGGCGATTTTCTCGCCGAACATGTGATCGTTGACGTCGGCGTGGGCGTCGATGTGTACCAGGCCTACCTTGCCGTGCTTTTTGTGGATTGCACGCAGGATCGGCAGGGTGATGGTGTGGTCACCGCCCATGGTCATCGGGATGACGTTGTGTTCAAGGATTTCGTCGTAGGCTTCTTCGATGATCCGCACAGCATCAAGCAGGTTGAAGGTGTTGATCGCCACGTCACCGATATCGGCGACCGACAGCGAATCGAAGGGCGCAGCGCCGGTGGCCATGTTGTACGGGCGGATCATCACCGATTCGGCGCGGATCTGGCGCGGGCCGAAACGGGTGCCGGAACGCAGGGAGGTACCGATGTCCAGAGGGATGCCGATGAATGCGGCATCAAGGCCTTCGGCGCTTTGCAGGTGAGGCAGGCGAAGCATGGTGGCGATGCCGCCGAAACGCGGCATTTCGTTGCCGCCCAGTGGTTGGTGCAGAATCTTGTCCACGGTCGGGCCTCATCGATTCGATTGTTTTAGTTGTTTGAACCTGTCTGGCCGGGCGGGGATCACTCCCGAAACGCTGGCGAGCAGGTGCATTGCGGCAGAGTTTGCAAAAGGTAGTGGTGGAGAGGAATCGCTACACGCAAATACTTAGTTCAGTTTTTTCTAAACTAATGCGTGGAATCTGGTTAGACTTTTCCCATCTGCTGCCTTCCGGACCCTCACTTTCATGGCCTCTGCACTGCCTGACCTGAAACTCCTGCGCATCTTCGTCAGCGTCGTGCGCCACCAGGGCTTTGCCAACGCCCAGCGCGAACTGAACCTGTCGACCTCGGCGATCAGTACCTACATGAGCCAGCTTGAGGCCGCCCTGGGTATCGTGCTGTGCCACCGTGGCCGGGGCGGGTTCAGCCTGACCAGCAAAGGCGAGCTGTTCCACCAGGAGACCCTGCGCCTGCTGGCGGAAATGGATGGATTCGAGCAGTACGCCGCCGCCCTCAAGGGGGAATTGCGCGGCACGTTGAACCTGGGTGTGATCGACTCGACCGTCGGCGACCGGGCGTTGCCACTGGCCGAGGCCATTGGCGCCTACAGCCAGGAACACCCGGCGGTGCACCTGCACCTGTCGGTCTCCAGCCCCTATGAGTTGCAACTGGGCGTCCAGGACAACCGTCTGGATCTGGCCATCGGCGCGTTCTCGACGCGCATGAGCGGCCTGGTCTATCAGCCGCTGTACCGTGAGCAGCACTGGCTGTATTGCAGCAACCGTCACCCGCTGTACAACGAGCGGCGCATTCCCGAGCAGGTCATCACTCAGCAGCGCATGGTCGGGCGCGGCTACTGGAGCCAGGCGGAGCTGGCCCGGCATGGCTTCAAGCACAGTGCGGCAACCGTGGAGAGTATGGAGGCACAGCTGATCCTGGTGTTGTCGGGTGCCTACATCGGCTACCTGCCGGAACACTACGCCCAGGCGTGGGCCGACAAGGGCGACTTGCGGGTGCTGTCACCGGCAACCTTCGGTTACCAGGCGCCGTTCTCGATGATCATTCGCCGTGGACGCAGCCGCGAACCCTTGATCCAGACCTTCCGCGACTTGCTCAAGGCGCAACTGACGCCGGCCTGAACGGGGCGTGCCCTGAAACATTTTCATAACGCCCTGAAAATTCCTGAAAATCCGGTCACCTCCCCGTAAATGCTCTGCTAAACCTGTATTTGCCTTGATGAAATTCCCCCTCATCTTCCAAGCAGGGAACGCCCAGATGCGCATGAATTTGCCCGTCACTGAGCACGAAAGAACCTTTCCCAACGAACAGCGCCTGATTTCCACCACCGACCTCAACAGCCGCATCACTTACTGCAACGACGCCTTCGTGGCGATCAGCGGCTTTACCTACGACGAACTGCTGGGCCAACCGCACAACCTGGTGCGTCATCCGGACATGCCCGCAGTGGTGTTTGCGCACATGTGGGAGACCATCAAGCAAGGTAAACCCTGGATGGGCGTGGTCAAGAACCGGGCGAAGAACGGTGACTGCTACTGGGTCAGCGCCTATGTCACGGCCATTTATGAAAACGGCCAGATCAGCGGTTACGAGTCGGTGCGCTCGGTGCCGACCCGCGAGCAGATCCGCCGCGCCTCGGCGCTGTACGCGCGGTTACGCCAGGGCCGGGCAGCAGTGCCCTGGGCGGCACGCCTGGGCGAAGTGCTTGAGCATGGCTGGCCGTTGCTCGGTGCGGGATTGCTGTCGGCAACCGCTTACCTGTGGTTGCCGCAATACGCGGCGCTTGGCGTGCTCATGGCCAGCCTGCTCAGTGCCTGGTACCTGATCGAGTCGCGGCAGAACCGGGTGATCAAGCGCACCCTGGCCGAACACCCGAAAGCCTTTACCAGTGCGCTGGTCGCCCTGACCTACAGTGCCAACAAGGGCCTGCAAGGGCAGCTGGACCTGGCCATCATCAGCGAGGAAGCACGGTTACAGACGGCGCTGACCCGGCTGGTGGATGCTGGCGTCGGGGTGAAGGCGCGCGCGGCGCAATCGTCGGACCTTTCCGGCGCGCAGGCACAAATGCTCGACCGCCAGCGCAGTGAGACCGATCAATCGGCCACGGCGATTGCGCAGATGGCGGCGACCATTCAGGAAGTTACCCATAACGTGCAAAGCACCGCCACGGCGGCGGCCGATGCTGATCAACTGGCGCAGCAGGGCAGTGATCTGGCCCAGCAAAGCCTGCGCGCGATGGGCAGCATGAGTGAAGCGGTCAACGACATAGGTCAGGCGGTCAATGCCCTGGCGGAGCAGACTCAGTCCATCGGCAGCGTGGTCGATGTGATCACCTCGATTGCCGAGCAGACCAACCTGCTGGCGCTCAATGCTGCGATCGAAGCGGCACGGGCAGGCGAGCAGGGGCGTGGCTTTGCGGTGGTCGCCGACGAGGTGCGCTCGCTGGCGCAACGCACGCGCACCTCCACCGAAGAGATTCACCAGATCATTGCCTCGTTACGTGACGGTGCACAGCGGGCGGTATCGACGGCCAGCAAAGGCGAGCAGATTTCCCGGGACAGCGTGCAACGGGTCGAGGCCGTACAGTCGGCACTGGTGGGAATCACCCAGGCGGTCAGTCGCATCACCGGCATGAGTCAACAGATGGCCACGGCCTCCGAGCAGCAGAGTCATGTTGCCGAAGACATCAACCAGCAGATCACCCGCATCGCCCAGCTGTGCGATCACAGCGCCGGGCAGGCCAAGCAGGGCGCTGAAATCAGCCAGGACCTGGAGCGCATGGCCGACTACCTGTACAGCCTGGCTGAACGTTTCAACCGTTGAATCCTTTGGTCTTCTCCCACAGGGAAGTGGGCTTTTTTCGGGGCGGGTGTGGCACACTTTGCACGCTCAGGAGAACCCGATGTCCAGAATCCAGTGCGAGCGCTGCCTGCGCCCTCAAGCTCATTGCCTATGCCCGCTGATCCCGTTGTTGAACAGCCGTACCCGGGTATTGTTGTTGCAGCATCCCTCTGAAGTCCGCCACGCCCTCAATACCGCAAAACTGGCCGCCCTCGGCTTGAGCAACGCCCAGTTGCGGGTTGGCGAAGTGTTTGAAGACCTGGAAGACCTGCTGGTGGTGCCGGGCTATCGCAGCGCCTTGCTGTTCCCGGGTGAGGGCGCAGAGCCGTTGACGCCCTATGCCGAGGAGAGCGATGAGCATCCGTGGCAGTTGGTGGTACCCGATGGCACCTGGCGCAAGGCAAGCAAGCTGCTGCACCTGAATCCGGCGCTGGCGGCGTTGCCAAGGGTTACTCTGGCCGAGGTCCACGCTTCGCGCTACCGCTTGCGCAAGGCGCCGGCCGAAGGCGCGCTGTCGACCCTGGAGGCGGTGGTGCAGGCGTTGAATGTGCTGGAGGCACCCACTTGCTTCAATGCGTTGCTAAAGCCTTTCGATGCACTGATCGAAGGGCAGATCAGTGCCATGGGGCAGGAGACCTATGCGCGTAATCATGTGCGCTGATTCGTTGCCCTAGCGCTCCCGCATCGCTTCGGTGCGTGCCTTGAGCACCGGCTTGAGCAGGTAATCGAGCACGCTCTTGTGGCCGGTGATGATATCCACCGTGGCCGTCATGCCGGGGATGATCAGCAATGGCTTGTTGTCGCCGCCCAGGTGGTTTTTGTCGGTACGCACCTGGATCAGGTAGAAGGCATTGCCTTTGTCGTCAGTCACTGTGTCGGCGCTGATCAGTTCCAGCTTGGCTTTCAGGCCGCCGTAGATGGTGTAGTCGTAGGCGCTGAACTTGACCATCGCCGCCTGCCCCGGGTGCAGGAAGGCAACGTCCTGCGGACGCACCTTGGCTTCGATCAGCAGGTTGTCCTCCAGGGGCACGATCTCTACCAGGTCGCTGCCGGGCTGCACCACGCCACCGATGGTGTTGACCTTGAGCAACTTGATGATGCCGTGCACCGGCGAGACCACCGTAGTGCGGGTCACCCGGTCATCGATGGCAATGCTGGAAGCGGTGATCTTCGACAGGTCGGTGCGTTTCTCGTTGAGCTCCTTGGCCGCTTCCGAGCGAAAGCCGGCGTCGGACTCTTCAATCTTGCTCTTGATCTCTGCCACTGCCGCTTCGGCGCGGGGAATGGCCAGGGTGGTGGCATTCAGCGAGCCACGTGCCTCCACCGTACTGCGCTTGAGGCGCAGGATTTCAACCGGCGAAATCGCACCGGTGCCGACCAGTGGCGTCGACATGTTCAGCTCTTGTTGGAGCAGGGCAAGGGCTGAGCGGTACTGCTCGGCCTTGGAGCGAAACTCGGCCAGCTCCTGGGTTTTTTGCCGCAGTTGTTCATTCAGCGTCTGTTTTTCGCTGGTCAGGCGCCGCTGGCGCGACTGGTAGAGGGACAGTTCGTCTTCGGCCACTTGCGGTGCCTTGCTGCGGACTTCTTCCGACATCTCGAAGGGACGGCCTTCAGCCTCGGCCGACAGGCGTTCCACCTGCGCGGTGAGGGCATAACGATCGGCCTCGCTTTCGCCCTTGTTGGACTTGAAGCGGGTGTCGTCCAGGCGCAGCAACGTGTCGCCCTTGTTCACCATTTGCCCTTCGCGGACAAAAATCTCGGTGACAATGCCGCCCTCAAGGTTCTGGATCACTTGCACCTTGCTCGAGGGAATGGCCTTGCCTTCACCCATGGTCACTTCATCGAGCACGGCAAACCAGGCCCAGAGCAACGCCACCAGCAGCAACGCTGCCGCCAGCCATACGGTGATGCGCGACAGGCGCGGCGAGTCCTGCAGGGTCGCACCGGCCAGGTCCGGCATGTAGTCGCGTTCGGCGGTTTTGCCGAAACTCTGGAAGTAGCTGCGCAAGCCTTGGCTGACTGACATACATGGACCCCTTAGATGGCTGAACCAACCCGGCCTTTGCGTAGCGCATCGATAACCGCGTCCTTGGGCCCGTCGGCCACGACCTTGCCGTTGTCCAGCACCAGCAGGCGATCAACCAGGCTGAGCATGGAGGTGCGGTGGGTGACCAGCAACAGCGTCTTGCCCTGCACCCAGCCATGCAGGCGTTGGCGCAGCTGGTCTTCGCTGGCGTTGTCCATGTGGCTGGTGGGTTCGTCGAGAACCATGATCGGTGGCTCCAGCAGCATGGCCCGGGCCAGCAGCACGGTTTGCCGCTGGCCGCCGGAGAGTAGCTGGCCGCGCTCGCCCACCGGGCGGTCGAAGCCTTGCGGGTGCTGGCGCGCCAGCTCGCTGACGCCGGTCAGTTCGGCGACCTCGAGCATGCGTGCATCGCTGACGTAACGTGCGCCGAGGGTGAGGTTGTCGCGCAGGCTGCCGGCCAGCAACGGCAGGTCGTGGGCGACATAGCCGATCTGATGGCGCAGGTCGGCAATGTCGAGTTGGCGCAGGTCGAGGTTGTCGAGCAGGATCTGTCCTTCATCCGGGGCATAAAAGCCCATCAGCAGACGTGCCAGGGTACTTTTGCCCGAGCCGCTGCGGCCAATGATGCCGATGCGTTCGCCGGGCTTGACGCTGAAGCTCACGCTGTTGAGCGCTGCGGCGTTCTGCCCGGCATAGCGGAACGTGACATGGCTGACTTCCAGGCCGCCTTGCAACTGGGTGCGCTCCAGCGGTTGCTGGCCGGCCTGGCGTTCCTGGGGCAGGGCCATCAGGGCGTCGGTGCTGCGCATGGTCAGTTGCGCCTGCTGGTAGCGGGTGATCAGCCCGGCGATCTGCCCCAGCGGCGCAAGCACGCGACTGCCGAGCATGTAGCTGGCGACCAGGGCACCGACGCTGAGGTTGCCGGCGATAATGCTGTAGACACCGGCGACGATGGTGGCCATGCCGCAGAACTGCTGGATGAACAAGGTGCCGTTGGTGGCCAGGGCCGACAGGTTACGCGCATGGGCGTCGAGGCGGGTCAGCGCGCCGTGGGTACTTTCCCACTGGTACTGGCGTTCGCTCTCGGCGCTGCAGGCCTTGAGGGTTTCCAGGCCACTGAGGGTCTCGATCAGCAAGGCCTGGCGCACAGCGCCCAGGGCCAGGCTTTTCTGCACGGTGTCGCGCAGGCGTACCTGGATGAGCAGGGCAAAGACGATGGTGAGCGGGAAGGCGATCAGCGGGATCACCACCAGCCAGCCACCGAGCAACCCGATCACCAGCAGCATCAACACTACAAACGGCAGGTCAATGACGCTGGTAAGGGTGACCGCTGTGAGGAATTCACGCAGGCCTTGAAAGTCATGGATGCTTTGCGCAAAGCCGCCGATGGTCGCCGGCCGGGCTTTCATCGACATGCCGGTAATGCGCTCGAACAACGTGGCAGACAGAATCAGGTCGGTCTTTTTCCCTGCCTGATCCAGCAGGTGGGCGCGTACAACGCGCAAAATCAATTCGAACAGGGTGCCGATCAGCAGGCCGATCACCAGTACCCACAGGGTCGAGATGGCCTGGTTGGGCACCACGCGGTCATAAGTCTGCATGACGAACAGCGGCACCATCAGGCCCAGCAGGTTGATCAGCAGGCTGGCCAGCACCGCATCGCTGTAGAGCCATCGGGACAATTTCAGGGTGTCGCGAAACCAGGCATTGACCCGTGGCATCAACGGCGTGCGCAAGTCTTCCAGTTCATGCCGGGGGCGGGCGAACAGGGCTTCGCCGCTGTACGCCTCGGCCAGTTCTTCGCGGCTGACCCATTGCTCGCCACCTTCGGCTTCGCTGGGCAGAATCAGCGCGCGGCCGTCTTCGCCCCAGCGGCGCAACACGGCGCAGCGGCCTTCCTTGAGCAGCAACAGCACCGGCAGGTTGAGGGCGGATATCGCGCCCAGGTCCCTGCGCAACACCCGCGCCTGCAAGCCGGCCCGGGCTGCGGCCCTGGCGAGCAAGTCCGGGCTCAGGCGCTGCAGGGCCAGCGGCAGTCCGGCGCTCAGGCCGGCACGGCTGACGGTGCAACCGTGCAGCTTGCACAGAATCAGCAAGCCATCGAGTAACGGGTCATCGAAACTCAGGCGCGGATCCGCCGCCGAGCTCGCAGGTTGCATGCTGGTCACAATGGCCTACTCCTGCAGCGAGACGGGGGGTTAACGCATATCGGGCAAGCGTGCGTCGGTCCTCACTTCACTTTGCGCGATGGCTTCAGGCGGCAGCGAGATGCGCTGTTTGTTCAGCAGCTCGCCCATGTTCGCCAGCACCCGGTACATGGAGAACTCTTCGACGTACCGCACTTCGGTGTAGCGGCGGTTGGCGTTGTACAGCTCGTTTTCGCTGTCGAGCAGGTCGAGCAGGGTACGTTGACCCAGGCCGAACTGATCCTGGTAAGCCGCGCGCACACGGGTGGTGGTGTCTGCGTACTCGCGGGCAGTAGGCGTTTGCTTGCGGGCGTTGGTCATGGCGTTCCACGACAATGCGAGGTCCTCGTTGAGGGTACGCAGGGCGTTGTTGCGGATATCCATGGCCTGGTTGATTTTGTGCGCGTCCGACTGCAAGCGGGCTTTGTCGCTGCCGCCGCGGAACAGGTTGTAGCTCAGTTCTACTCCGGCCTGCCAATCGTTGTTGTCGTGACCGACCTGGCCTGCTGTGTTGTTGTTGGCACCGGTGGCCAGCACCGCATCCAGGCGTGGATAGAACGGCGACTTGGCGACTTCATACTGCTGTTCTGCCGCCTGCACATCGGCCTGGGCCGACTTCAGGTAGGGGTTATGTTCGAGCATGTCCTGGCGGGCATCGAGCAGGCTGGCCGGCATCTCGCCTTTGATCGTGCTCGGGGTTTCCAGCTCATCCGGTACGCGGCCGATGACGCTGTAGAAATTGGCTTCGGCATCGGCCAGGTCGACTTCGGCGGTGTACAGGTTGTTCTCTGCCAGCGCGCGGCGGGCGGTGGATTGGTCAAGGTCAGCGGTACTGCCTACGCCGCGTTCGCTACGCAGGCCGATCTGGTCGTTGACGCGCAGGTGGGCCTGGAGGTTGTTTTTCGCCAGGGTGACCAATTCGCGACGCTTGAGCACCTCGAGATAAACCTCGATTGCACGCAGGGCGACGGTCTGGGCCGTTGCCTGAGTGAAGTATGCGCGCGAGTTCACTACAGCCTCGGTGCGACCGACTTCGTTAGGTGTATTGAAACCATCAAACAGCATCTGCCGCAGGCGCAAGTCCGACTGGGTGTAGTTCAGTGTTTCCTTGTTGTGGTTACGGGTGCCATCGGGGTCGAAAGTGCGGGTGTTGGTGTTGTCCGATTTCTGCCGGCCGTAACCGGCAACCAGGTCGACGCGAGGGTACCAACCGCCCTTGGCAACGTTCACGTCTTCGTCTGCCGAGAGTCGGCTGTTACGGCTGGCGTTGATTTCAGGATGTTGGTCCACGGCGCTTTGTACAGCCTCCGTAATCGACATCGCCTGAGCATTGGCACATGCCATGGCCAAAAGAATTGCACTGGTGATGGGGGTCAAAACGCGCATGGGGTACTTCTCCCTGATTTCTAATTAGGTGTCGCTGTCGCCATATTTTTGACGGTTTTATGCCTCTAAACCGTTTCAGGCTTGTAACAACAGAGCTAAGAACATTTATAAGGAGAGCTAAGAAGATTTTTTCATAACGGTTATGCGAAAAAAAACTTATGCGGTCTAAGGAATCCAAGACATTGTTCATATCAGGCGGTCCGTCGATTCTGCGCTAGGGTGCATTTTTCGGGCCTGGGAGTAAGTTCAACAAGTCGTTGCAGCAAAGGGCATGGATGTAGCGGAGGGGATGGAGAAGGAGTGGTAACTGGCGACATTTTTTTGGCACATGCCAAATAGCCAGCTAGCTTCTTCGCGTTCACTGGGTATCGGCCTCACCAAGGTTATGATTTCGTTGAAATTTACCTAGGCCATCCAGGTGTCAGCCCGCAGCAGTCATCACGGGCGACCACGCGAGATTCAACGCGCTTTCCTGCGAAACCGTTCCGCAGTGGAGAGCAGCGCTCATGGCCAAATTAATCGGTATCGTCAGCAAAGTCGTCGGGCAGGTGTTCGCGGTGGCCGAGGATGGCACCCGTCGGGTGCTGGTTGAAGGTGACCGGCTGTTTGCGGGCGAGCAGCTGCAGACAGGCGCTGCAGGCGCTGTTGCAGTTCACCTGCAAAACGGTGGCGAATTGACCCTGGGGCGTGACAGCAGCATGGCGCTGTCGCCGCAGTTGCTCGCCAATCATGCGCCACATGTCGATGCACCAGAAGCGCTGACCCCCAGTGAAGCGCAACTGACCGACGTCGAAAAACTCCAGCAAGCGATTGCCTCCGGTGTCGACCCCAGCCAGGCGGCTGACCCGACAGCGGCAGGCCCTGGCGGCAGTAGTGCTGCAGGTGGCGTTGGCGGGGGCCATTCATTCGTCATGCTTAGCGAAGTGGCTGGCCGGGTTGATCCGGTCATTGGCTTCCCTACAGCCGGTTTCAACGGTTTTGCCGAACTGCGCTCGATAGATGTCGGCGAGTTCAATAACAACGTTGCGCCGCCGGTGGCACTGGTGCCGCCGCAGGAGAACAATCCGGTAAGCCTTACGGGCTTGACCGTGGATGGCGGCGAACTGTCGCTCAACGAAGCCAATCTGGCGGCAGGCTCAGCCAGTGATCCGGCGGCACTGACGCAATCCGGCAGCTTTACCGTGGTAGCGCCGGATGGTGTGTTCCACCTCAACGTCGGTGGTATCAACATCGTGACGGCGGGGGTAGTGACCGGTGTCGGCCAGTCCATCACCACCGGTCTGGGTAATACGCTGACCATTACCGGATACGATGTCAGCACGGGCGTGGTCAGCTACAGCTATACCCTGACGGGGGCTGACACGCACCCTGCTGGTGGCGGTGCCAACGGGTTGAGTGAAAGCATCCCCGTACTGGTCAGTGATAGCGACGGTGATGTGGCCAGTGGGTCACTGGACATCACGGTCATCGATGATGTGCCCCAGGCGATTGCAGACAGCAACCCGCTGACGGCCAGCGAGAATCAGCTGACCCTGACCGGCAATGTGCTGACCAACGACATCCAGGGCGCCGACCGTATTCCGACGGGTCCAATCACCGCCGGCACCTTCACCGGCACCTACGGCACCCTGGTACTGGCTGCCGACGGCACTTACACCTACACGCTGAACACCAGCGATCCGGATTTCATCAACCTGCACGGTGGCGGCAGTGGCGTCGAAACCTTCACGTACACCCTCAACGATGCTGATGGTGATACCAGTACCGCGACCCTGACACTGAACGTCAACAACCTGAACGACCCGGTAACCCTCGGCAACCTGAATGTTGAGGGAGGGGCGCTGACCGTCTTCGAGAAAAACCTCGGCGACGGCAGCAACCCGAATGCCTCGGCGCTGACCCAGGGCGGCAGCTTCACCGTTACTGCACCGGATGGCCTGCAGACCCTGACCGTGGGTGGCATCACCGTGGTCAGCGGCGGCAGCGCCGTGGGCTTCCCGCAGTCGGTTGTCACCCCGGCCGGCAACACCCTGACCATCACTGGCTACAACGCCAGCACCGGCGTGGTGAGTTACACCTACACCCTGGTGGACAACGAGGCGCATGCCAGCGGCGCAGGCGCCAACAGCCTGGGTGAGCAGTTCACGGTGGTGGCGACAGACACCGACGGCAGCACGGCCAGCGGCAGCATTGACGTCAACATCGTCGACGACCTGCCGACCGCCGTTAACGACACCAACCCGGTCACCGCCACCGAAGCGCAGTTGACCCTGACCGGCAACGTGCTGACCAACGATGTGCAAGGCGCCGACCGTATCGCCAGCGGCCCGATCACCGCCGGTACCTTCACCGGCACCTACGGCACCCTGGTACTGGCTGCCGATGGCACCTACACCTACACGCTGAACACCAGCGATCCGGACTTCATCAACCTGCACGGTGGTGGTAACGGCATCGAGGTTTTCACTTACACCCTCAACGATGCCGATGGCGATACCAGTACCGCTACCTTGAAATTCAACGTCACCAATATCAACGATCCGGTGGTGATCCACGGCCTGGACCTTTGTGGTGGTGAGCTGACGTTCTACGAGAAGAACCTCAGCGACGGCAGCAGCCCGAACCAAGGGGCACTGACCTCGGGCGGGACCTTCACCGTGGTGGCCCCGGATGGCCTGCAATCGTTGACCATTGGTGGCCTGAGTATTGTCAGCAACGGGGTCGCGAGTGGCTTCCCGCTCACCGCAACGACGCCGATGGGCAATACCCTGACGATTCACAGTTACGATCCGATCACCGGCGTGGTGACTGGCAGCTACACCCTGGTGCATACCGAAACCCACCCGAACGCCAATGGCACCAACACCCTGGTTGAAAGCCTTGAAGTCGTTGCGGTGGACACCGATGGCAGCACGGCCTCAGCCTCACTGGACGTCAACATCGTTGACGACGTGCCGACGGCGGTTAACGACGTCAACCCGATTACCGCCACCGAAGCGCACCTGGTGCTGACCGGCAACGTACTGACCAACGACATCCAGGGCGCTGACCGTATCGCCAGCGGCCCGATCACCGCAGGCACCTTCACCGGCACCTACGGCACCCTGGTACTGGCTGCCGATGGCACCTACACCTACACGCTGAACACCAGCGATCCGGACTTCATCAACCTGCACGGCGGCGGTAACGGCGTCGAAGTGTTCACCTATACCCTCAACGATGCCGATGGCGACACCAGTACCGCCACCTTGAAATTCAACGTCAGCAATATCAACGATCCGGTGGTGATTCGCGGCCTGGACATTTGCGGCGGTGAGCTGACGTTCTACGAGAAGAACCTCAGCGACGGCAGCAGCCCCAACGAGGGGGCGTTGACCTCGGGCGGCACATTCACCGTGGTAGCGCCGGATGGCCTGCAGTCGTTGACCATCGGTGGCATGAGCATCGTCAGCAATGGTGTGGTCAGCGACTTCTCGACCCCCTGGACAACGCCATTTGGCAACCTGCTGACCATCCACAGTTTCGACCCGGTCACTGGTGTGGTGACGGCCAGCTACACCTTGCTGAACACCGAAACCCACCCGAACGCCAACGGCACCAACACCTTGGTTGAGAGCCTGGAAGTGGTAGCCGTCGACAAGGACGGCAGTACGGCCAAGGCATCGGCGGACATCAACATTGTCGATGATGTGCCGACAGCGGTTAACGACATCAACCCGATAACCGCGACCGAAGCGCACCTGATCCTGACCGGCAACGTGCTGACCAACGACATCCAGGGCGCTGACCGTATCGCCAGCGGCCCGATCACCGCAGGCACCTTCACCGGCACCTACGGCACCCTGGTGCTGGCCGCCGACGGCACCTACACCTACACGC
>NZ_JADUCM010000020.1 GCF_016009175.1 Pseudomonas alkylphenolica | reverse complement strand
CCCCCCCCCCTTTTAATCCCCCCCCCCCCCCCGCCCACCCGTGGTCCCGGGGGCCGGGGGGGGCGGGCATGGCGCTACACCCCCGGGGCCCCCGCCCCGGGGGCGGGCGGCCCCCCCCCCGGCGATCAGTCAGGCACTGGCCAATGAAGGCTGTGCCACCGGCTCCGGGTGCAGCGGCAACAGCGGCGAGTGCGGGTCGTTGGCGATCGAACGACGCCAGCCCCCCAGCCAGGCTTCGTTCTGCTCGCTCCAGACACGGCTGTGCAGACGCGCCAGGGCCACCGGATCACTCAGCAGGGCCAGACGCGTAGCGCCGTCCAGGCCCGCCGGGCCGACCTCCAGTGCCTTGTCGATGCGCTCGGCACGCAGCGACTCGATCGGCGCCGCGACACCATGGCGAGCCGTTGCCAGCGCGCAAGCCAGCGCGTTTTGCTGCGGATCGACCACGGCCCGGACGAAACCGTCATGCAGGGCATGCCAGCGGTTTTCGTGGGTGTAGCGGTCGGTTGCCAGCAGTTCTTGCGGCGTGGCGTATTCCTCAGGGATCAGGAACAGGCTCTCGTCCCGGGCACGCAAGCCCAGGTGCACGCGGCTGGAAATCACCGACACCGGGATCGACAGCATCAGCGAGCCAACGATCGGCACCAGCCACCACAGGAAGCTTGGGTTCAACCAGGCCACCAGCAAGGCCCAGGCCACACCCAGCAAGGTTTGTGGGCCATGCCGGCGTACCGCTTCGCTCCACGGCGTGGAGTCGTCGTCACGCTGCGGCGAGTTCCAGGTTGCCGCCCAGCCAAGGAACGCGGCCAGCACGAAGCGGGTGTGGAAAATCATCCGCACCGGCGCCAGCAGCATGGAGAAGAGCATCTCCAGCAACATCGACAGGGTCACCTTGAAGCGTCCGCCGAACTCCTTCGCACCTTTGGCCCAGATCAGGATGACGCTGAGCAGCTTGGGCAGGAACAGCAGCACGATAGTGGTGGAGAACAGCGCAATGGCTTTTTCCGGGTGCCACTGCGGCCACAACGGATACAGCTGGCGCGGCTCAAGGAAGTACTGCGGCTCCATCAAGGTGTTGGTCGCCAGCAACGCGGTCGACAGCACCAGGAAGAAGAACCACAACGGCGCCGACAGGTACGACATCACCCCGGTGAGGAACACCGCACGGTGCACCGGGTGCATGCCCTTGACCAGGAACAGGCGGAAGTTCATCAGGTTGCCGTGGCACCAGCGCCGGTCGCGCTTGAGCTCGTCCAGCAGGTTCGGCGGCAGCTCTTCGTAACTGCCCGGCAAATCGTAGGCAATCCACACGCCCCAGCCGGCACGGCGCATCAGCGCTGCTTCAACGAAGTCATGGGAGAGGATCGCACCGGCGAACGCGCCCTTGCCCGGCAACGGCGCCAGGGCGCAGTGCTCGATAAAGGGCTTCATGCGGATGATCGCGTTGTGCCCCCAGTAGTGCGACTCGCCCAGCTGCCAGAAGTGCAGGCCGGCGGTGAACAGCGGACCGTAGACACGGGTCGCAAACTGCTGCATGCGCGCATACAGGGTGTCCATGCCCGACGCTTTCGGCGCGGTCTGGATGATCCCGGCGTCAGGGTTGGCTTCCATCAGCCGCACCAGGCTGGTCAGGCATTCGCCGCTCATCACGCTGTCGGCGTCGAGGACCACCATGTAGCGGTACTCGCTGCCCCAGCGACGGCAGAAGTCGTCGAGGTTGCCGCTCTTGCGCTTCACACGGCGACGGCGACGGCGGTAGAAGATCCGCCCGAAGCCTTTGGCCTCGCGGCAGACTTCCAGCCAGGCCTGTTGTTCGGCCACCGCAATATCGGTGTCGTTGGTGTCGCTGAGTACGAAGAAGTCGAAGCGGTCCAGGTCGCCAGTGGCGGCCACCGATTCGAAAGTGGCACGCAAACCGGCAAACACCCGTGGCACATCTTCGTTGCAGATCGGCATGACCAGGGCGGTACGGGCACCCGGCTCGATCGGCTCGTTACCGGCACTGCTGCCAGAAATGCGGTATTTGTCGCGGCCGGTCAACAGTTCGAGAAAGCCCATCAACGCGGTCCAGAAACCCGCCGAGACCCAACAGAAGAGGATGCCGAACAGAATCAGGATGCTGGTCTGCAACGCATACGGCCAGACCTGCGTGGCGGTCTGCCACAGCGATTGCTGCATGATTTCGTCGAGTTCGACGAACGACCAGCCCTGATACGGCAGGATGCCTTTCATGTACCAGCCAGCCACGATGGTCTGCCCGAGCATCAACGCCAGCAGAATGTAGCGGCGCATCGAGCCGACCCAGCGCCAGCGCGCCTTTGGCAGCTCACGCTTGACGGGTGGCGGCGCATTGGTGCGCCCGGTCAGGCGACGCCAGGCGCGAACCAGGATATTGGTACGCCATGGCTCGGGAATCACCCGGGTGCGCTGGATCGGCGGCGTGGCCTTGAGGCACAGCCGGCCGCTGGCATCGACACCGAGCATCTCGGCGTCTTCCATGTCTGCGGCGCTGCCCAGCGTCAGGCGCTCGCCTACCGAAGCCTGGACGGCTTCGGCATCAAATACACCCGGTTTGCTGGACAAGCGTTGGTGCAACTCACTGAACGAGTTGCAGCTGGCAAGTTCTGCCCGCTGCTCATCGCTCAGTGGTAGGTGGGCCAGGTACTCGCCAAGCGATTCTGGCCGTATTTGAGAGTTACTCATCGGCAGGCAACTGATAGCTCCAGGTCTCGGTCAACACCTGTTCGGTGGTGGCCGGTGTCCCGGTGGTGGACGCCGCGTCGGCGGCAGGTTGCTCGGCAGGCTTCTCGGCCTTGGCAGCTTTGGCAGCGGCCTTGTCCTGTTTGGCCGGTTTTGCTGGCTTGGCAGGCTCGACCGGAACATCACGCAGCAGCGCTGCACGCATTTCCACGTTCTTGCTCGGGTCTTTGACCTTCAACCGCAGGGTCAGGCGCCAGCCTTTGATTTCCGGGTTGTAGCGCAGGTTATTCTCGACCAGTTCAGCGTTGTCGTCGACGCTCACCTGACTACGGACCGCCGTGTCTTCTGGCAGTTTAGCCAACGCCGGGCCTTCGAAATCGACCAGGAAGGCCAGGCTGCCGTCTGGCTGGCGGATCAGGTTGGATTGCTTGACGTCACCGGTCGAACGCAGGGTCTGCTTGACCCAGCCCAGGTTCGGCGAATGGAAGTCGGACTCGTCGATGGTCCAGTGCAGGCGGTACGCGTACTCGAACGGCGTGCCTGGCTCCGGCAGCTTCTCCGGGCTCCAGAAGGCAACGATGTTGTCGTTGGTCTCGTCGGCCGTCGGAATCTCGACCAGGTCGACTGTACCCTTGCCCCAGTCACCGACCGGTTCAATCCAGGCGCTTGGACGCTTCTGGTAGTTGTCATCGAGGTCTTCGAACTGACTGAACTCGCGCTGACGCTGCAGCAAGCCGAAACCACGCGGGTTCTCGACGCTGAAGTTGCTCACGGCCAGGTGCTTCGGATTGTTCAGCGGGCGCCACAGCCACTCGCCATTGCCAGCATGGATCGACAGACCTTCGGAGTCGTGCAGCGCCGGACGGTAGTTGAGCACTTTCGACGGCTGGTTGCCGCCGAACAGGAACATGCTGGTCAGCGGCGCAATGCCCAGACGGCTGACGTGATCACGCAGGAACACCTTGGACTTGACGTCGACAATGGTGTCGCTGCCGGGACGCAGGGTCAGCTTGTAGGCGCCGGTGGAGCGCGGCGAATCGAGCAGCGCATAGATCACCAGGTGCTTGTCGGCCGGCTTGGGCTTTTCGATCCAGAATTCGGTAAACCGCGGAAACTCTTCGCCGGACGGCAGGGCGGTGTCGATAGCCAGGCCACGGGCGGACAGACCATACACATGCCCCTTGCCCACTACCCGGAAGTAGCTGGCACCCAGCAGGGTCATGATTTCATCCTGCTTGTCGGCCTTGTTGATCGGGTACAGCACCCGGAAGCCGGCATAGCCGAGGTTCTCGGTGGCCTTGGCATCGAACTGCAGGGTGCCGAAGTCGAAACGGCTCGGGTCGTACTTGATTTCGTCGACCGAAGTGGCAGTGACTTCGTTGATTTTCACCGGCGTGTCGAAATGCATGCCCTGATGGTAGAAGGACAGCTTGAACGGGGTCTTGTCGTTGGCCCATTCGGCTTTTTCCGTCAGGAAACGGATCTGCTGGTAGTCCCCGTACTTCATGTCACGGAAGACGGCCGGCAGGTTGCTTTTCGGCGCTTCGTATTTCTGCCCGGCAAGATCCTTCGCCTTGGCGGCAACATCGTCAAGGTTGAACGCCCAGAGCTGGCCTGCACTGAGCAGGCTGACCAGTGTTGCGCCTGCCAACAAGGCCTTGCGCAGCCGATTGCCGGGAGTTCTTGGTGCATTACAGGGACTTACAATCACGAGCAACCCTCGCCGAAAACAGATCTAAAGAACCAACGGCCAGCGACAAATGCCAGGTTGGCGAGCACTGTTCGGACTCCGAAAGGGCGCAATGATTCCCCAAACGGTTCCAGACAGGCTCAAGTCAGAGTGAAACGGACCCACGAACGCAGGTCCACATAGCGCGCGATTATCCAGCAGGCAGCGTTACAACGCATCAGGGCAAACGAACTATTTCTGCTACAAACCCCCTTGTTTTCCTACAAACAGGGGTTTTTTGCCATCATATTTGTAACATAAATGTTACAGGGCCATCATTGACCAGGTGCACCTGCATGTCAGCGCCAAATTGGCCGCTGGCAACTGTGGTGTGCAGTTCCTGTGCCCGCCCTAATAGATAGTCGAAAAGCTCCGCGCCGAGGGCCGGTGGCGCCGCCGTGGAAAAGCTGGGGCGCAGGCCGCTCTGGGTGTCGGCGGCCAGGGTGAACTGCGACACCAGCAGCAAACCACCGCCAATTTCCTTGAGCGACAGGTTCATTTTGCCTTGAGGGTCGCTGAACACCCGGTAGTTGAGCAATTTGTGCAGCAGCTTGTCGGCATGGGCGCGGGTGTCGCCGGGCTCGACCGCTACCAGCACCAGCAGCCCCTGGTCGATAGCGCCGACAGTCTGACCGTCGACATCCACCCGCGCACCGCGCACCCGTTGAAGCAACCCCTTCATGCTTCTTCCAGTGGCAAGTCGAGCAGGCGACGGGCCATCTGGTCGGCGGCACGCACCAGGGCATCGGTGATACCAGGCTCGGAAGCGGCATGACCGGCATCGCGAATCACCTTCAGCTCACTGTTCGGCCAGGCCTGGTGCAGTTCCCAGGCATTGTCCAGCGGGCAGATCACGTCGTAGCGGCCATGCACGATAACTGCCGGCAGGTGGGCGATCTTCGGCATGTCGCGGATCAGCTGGTCCGGCTCGAGGAACGCGTTGTTGGTGAAGTAATGGCATTCGATGCGGGCGATCGACAAGGCGCGTTGGGGCTCGGAGAAACGATCCACAACCAGTGGGTTGGGCCGCAGGGTCGCGGTGCGCCCTTCCCAGGTCGACCAGGCCTTGGCGGCATGCATCTGGGCGATCTGGTCGGTACCGGTCAGACGCTTGTGGAAGGCCTTGACCAGGTCGCCGCGCTCTTCTACCGGAATCGGCGCAATGTAGTCCTGCCAGTAGTCCGGGAACAGGCGGCTGGCACCAGCCTGGTAGAACCACTCGATTTCCTGCGGGCGGCAGAGAAATATGCCGCGCAGGATCAGACCGTGGACGCGCTCGGGGTGGGTCTGGGCATAAGCCAGCGCCAGGGTCGATCCCCAGGAGCCGCCGAACAGCACCCACTTTTCGATGCCCAGGTGCTTGCGGATGCGCTCCAGGTCTTCGACCAGATGCCAGGTGGTGTTGTTCTCCAGGCTGGCGTGAGGCGTGGAGCGACCACAGCCGCGCTGATCGAAGGTAATGATGCGGTACAGGTTGGGATCAAAGTAGCAACGGCTCTGGGCATCGCAACCCGCGCCCGGACCACCGTGGATGAACACCACCGGCAGACCTTCCGGCGAACCGCTCTCATCGACATAGAGCACATGCGGTGCTTCGACGGCCAGATCGTGCCGGGCGTAGGGTTTGATCTGCGGGTACAGGGTCTGCATTGCGCACTCCGTGTGGGAATTATTCTGCCGTTGGGCATCATAAACCTGAATTGTGCTTTGAGCATGTTCTCGTCGCTTCGAACGCCAACCTTCGAAGGTCCACCGAACGTAAATATCTACCACACTCGTGCTGTTCGCTTGAACATAGTCGTTGAGCCTTCCACTTAGCATAGGGCTCATCATGACCTTGGAAATTGACACCAACATCCCGCATGCGCTGATCACCGGGAAAACCCCCGACTGGTTGAAAAGCGCGCCTCCATCGACTCATGCCTTGATGAAACAGGTAATGAGCACGCGTACATCGATGCTGGAACAGGCTTGCCAGGCTCAACCCGCCATCGCCAAAGCACTGGCTACCGGGCATGAGCGCCTGCAAACAGCCATGACCCAGGTACAGGCCCTGTATCAAGCCTTGCCAAACCTGGAGGCATTCGCAAAAGAACAGCTGACCACGGCCATCAAGGAAACCTTTGGCTTCGAGGTGGACATCACCAACAGCTACCTGCTGGACGTCAGGCAACTCGAGGCTCAACCAGGACAGGATGTGGAGACCTACAAGCACGCCCCCCGCTCCCTGCTGGACAGTGCATTGCGAAACTTCGAAGCCGGGGCAGCCACGCCCGGTGGAATGGACAACGACAATGCCCTGCTCAAGAAGTCGGTGATCCTCGACCACAAGGGGTTCATGGGCACAGTACCAATCTCCAATACCCTCGACATGGCACCCGAGCGGTTTGCCCGCATGTGCCGTGAATTGGATATCGGTGGCCAGTACCAGGCAAAACTGCATGCTATTTACTACAGCGACATCAAGACCGGTGCGAGCAACCAGGCGACCTTCGAGAAAATTGCCGAGCTGGAACATTGCACTTTCACACAAAGCCTGCACCTTGCCCGGCTGCAGAATGACATCAGTCAAAGCCTCTACGTGGCTGCCCTGGCGTTGCCTCTGGACGTTCCGGCGCAATCCTCCATCCTGACGTTCAGTGTCATCTCGCTATGGGATGTGCAACTGACGCGCATGCGCCTGTTCGATTTCAGACCCACCGATGGGGAACACTCGGTGGCGCTCTATATTCCCGGTGATCCCGAGGCACCGCTGAGGGAATTCGCATCGCCGGCGGAAAGCGAACAATGGCTGCGTGACCGCTTGCTCAGTGACATCAGGTACCTCGACCACTGCATGAAAGAGCGCGACAAGGTCCAGTTGCAGGCCAGGTTGCTGGACCGGTTGATGCCGTTGGCGCTGACGGTGAAAGGCACGCATGAACGCGCCGTAGATCCACTCGCGAAGTTGCACCTGCAAACACGCCAGTTGAGTGGCTCCCTGTTGCAGGGGCTGGTCACGGAAAAGGTCTTCCGCCATGAAGAAGACGCCGCCTTCCACGCCATACCTACAACGATCATCGATACCATCACTGCGGTTAAATACCGCGAGCATTTGCTGCAAAAGGCCCTGACCACACTCAATATCGCCGGCTTTTTCGTACCTGCGGTCGGCGAGGTCATGTTGGGTGTCTGTGCACTGCAACTGGCTTACGAGGTCTACGAGGGTATCGAAAGCTGGGTCCATGACGATCAGCAACAGGCTTACCAGTACATGCTGGACGTAGTGAAAAACGTGGCGGAGATGGCCGCATTCGCGTTGGCCATCAAAGCGGTGGGGGACGGTCTGGGTGCGGCTGTCGATGGATCGAACCCGCCAACGCCCTTACCTGAACCCATGCCGGTGGAAACACCTTCATTTATTGAAGAACTCGAAGATGTGGAACTGTCGGATGGTCAGGCCAGGCTCTGGCGAGCTGACCTCAGGCCCTACGCCCAGTCCATCGACATTCCCGACTCGCTACCGCGAGACAACCTGGGGCTGCGTCATCACCAAGGCAGAGCCTGGCTGCAACTGGACGACCAGGTTTACTCGATCGTGCGCTCAGCACAGGCCGATAGTTACCATATCGAACATCCTACCCGGGTAAACGCCTACCAACCTGCGCTACGCCACAATGGCGCAGGCACCTGGTTGCACCCGCTGGATCGCCCCGAGCAATGGCAGGAGGTCGAACTGTTGCGACGCTCGGGGGGACACAACGGAGAGCTCGACGAAGCCAACGTGCGGAATATTCTGCAAGTCAGCAACATAGAAGAGGATGTGCTACGCCAAGTGCTCTGCGAGAACCAGCGCCTGCCTGGTCAGCTGCAAGACACACTGACCCGCTTCGACTTGTATCGCAGGATCGAACAGGCAAGCCCGCAGAAAGATCCGGGGACGATCAACAGCGACTTCCAGCAGCAATACCGGAGCCTGCCCGCAAGCCAGGCACCGGGCGCCGAGAGGATCTACACGCGCTATCCGCAGCTTCCTACCCCGGTGACAGAAGAACTGCTGCAACATGCTACCGCTAACGAACTGGAGGAACTGAGCAACGGTAAAATTCCCAGGCGCCTGGCCGCTGAAGTTCGCCTGCTCCAGCAGCAGATCAGGCTCAACAGGGCTTATGAAGGGCTGTACCTGGACGGGTTGCGCAACTGGGACACCGATCGGTTGGTACTCCACACCCTTGAGCAATTACCCGGCTGGCCAGCGGATCTTGGCATCACCGTGGAACAGCGCATGTACTCACCCAACCAAAGTGCCCGCATCGGCCCCGATGCTCCGCAGGGGCCAACAATCATCAGTGCCCGGGCCGGCTATATACTGATGCGCAGCGAAACCTCCGATGCACCGCTTAACGCCCACGCCTCGCTGCATGGCGCCCTGTTCGAAGCACTCAGTGAATCGCAACGTGCGACGCTGGGGATCGATGACGAGCAGGCACTCAAGGCATTGACTCTACAAACCGACTTGCTGCCACGCCCGGCACTCAGGCAGATACTGGGCATGCAGCCGTTGGAGCCTGGTTTCCGCTCGCCCATGCGCCTGGCCGACGGGCGTATAGGCTACCCCTTGGGCGGCACTCGCCCGCGTGCCAACAGCATCTCACGTCAAACACTGCTCGCCAGGATCAGGCAGATCGGTCTGTACGCCCCCACGCCACGTCCTGCCGAGCAGACCCTGGCAGCACTGGAGTACCGCAACCTCGATCGCAACGCGATAAACAACCTGCTCGACAGCCTGCTGGAGCAACGCAGCCAATTGCAGTCCAGCCTGAGTAACTGGCGGCAGATGGCGGCCGTTTTGCCTAGCTACAACGCTAACGACTTTGAGCAAATGGCGAATGCCATCACTCAGCATTGGTATGATCGAGCCTTTGCAGCAAACGGCAGCGTGGCGGCACCCTTGCGCCTGGAGCGGTTATCACTGCTGGACTTTCCCCTTGAGTTGCCGGCGTTCTTGACCGCAAGCGTCAGCGACTTGCAACTGCTCGAAATCCAGCCTGACCGTTACGAAAGCGTGCGCGCGCACACACCACGCCTGATCAGTCTTCTCAGGCAATTCTCCGGTTTGAGAACACTGGAAATCAGCCGCGCCTACCGGCAAGAGGCACCACCTTCGCCATTCCAGTTCAGCTTGCCGTTGATTGCAGAGTGGCTACCTTCGCTGCAGTCGCTTAGCCTGACTAACCAGAACATTCAGATTTCCACGTCAGATATCGACAGCCTCGCCAGCCTGGCCGGCCTGCGCCACCTGGACCTCAGCGGAAATCACGTCTCCGAGGACTACCCGCCCAACTTCAGTGACTTGAGGCTGACGTATCTAGGCCTCGACAACATGCAACTGCAACACTGGCCGGACGGACTCGCCTACAGTAGCGCGTCCCGCATGCAACAGATCTCTCTGCGTAACAACCGGATCACGCTACTGCCCCACTTCTTGCTGGAAAGCAGCTTCGGCGTCACCGAACACCCTGAGATCTTCTTGCAAGGCAACGCTATCAGCCATGACCACATGCTGTCCGTAATGCTCAACCAGGACGGCTTTGGAACACGCTTCGAGTGGGACCAGCCCGATGCTTTCCGTGAACGCCTCAATCAGCAACTGGAGCTGCGCCAGACGCTGCACGACCTACTCGACAACTACGTCAATGCTTCCTCCTCGACCACGGTGGTCAGCCAGGCCGTGCTGACCGGCCGATCGCGCATAGCTTCGGCGCTGCGGCAATTCTGGAGCAGCCAGGAAACCAGCCAGCTCAGCATGCCGCTGCGTCTTACAGGTGTGGCACTGGATCTGATCCCGACGCGATTACCCGCATTCTTCACTGAGCGAGTAATCAATCTGAGCCTCGAAAATGTCAGCGGTACCACCGAACAATTGCAAGCTCTGCTCAGGCGTTTCCCTCGCATGACCCGCCTGACCCTGGACACTTTCGTGCGGGCACCCCAAGACCTGCCAATGGCGCTGCGGGATTCTTCCCAGCTCACCTACCTGGCACTGCGCAATGTCGGGCTGGAGGTCGATCAGCCCTTCATGGACGCGTTGGAGCCACTGGAACAACTCGAAGTGCTGGACCTCAGCAACAACCGCGCGGGCTCGGTCGACAATGCCCCCCGCACACTCCTGCGATTGCGGCGCCTTGAACTCAACGAAATGGGGCTTGAGCAGTGGCCAACCTGGGTGAATCGCCTGCTGCCTCTGGAGATGCTCGACCTGAGCGATAACCGGCTCACGGAGCTGCCGAGTTTCATCCTGGAAACCTCGATAACAACGTGCTCATCAGCACGATCGGCCTCCACGGCAATCCCCTGGCGGAAAATGTGGTTCACCGTGCCCGCGTGGCATCGGAGAGCCGGAGCAGCTACACGCTCAGGTTCGATGCCCTTGACGCTTGGTACGAGGACCTGCTCAACGAGTATCGCGGCGAGTTTGGGGGGCTGGCTATCGAAGACACGCCCCAGCTCACAGACTGGCTCCAGCTATCAGAAGTGGAAAACCAAGCCCTGCGCGACACTTGGGAGCAACTTGAGGAAGCAGGCGATGCCCAGGACTTGCTTGCCCTTGTCGGCCGATTGAAAAACACCTCCACCTACCAGAATGGCGAAACTCGCGCAGCGTTCTGTACAAGGGTGCGCAAGGTGCTGGTCAGGGCATTGCTCAACGCAGACGATCGGGCGCTATTCAACATCCAGGCCAGCGAAGCCTTGACCCGGGAAGACGGCAGCCATACCTGCCATGACGGCGCGCTGCTGACCTTCAAGAACATCGAGTTCTTCATCGCCAGCGAACACTTGCAGTTCGATGGCGCGGACAACGAGGCGAACCTGTACCGTGAGCTGCGCCGTCTGTATCGGGTGCACACGGTGGATGAGCTGGCCACGCGGGAAGCCGGCGACCGGGATGTAGCCGAGGTGCGCCTGACTTACCTTCGTGAACTGAACGGACCACTGCAACTTGGCCAGCCCGTGGACAGGCTGCTCTATGCGATCAACCCCAGTGTCGAGGAATTGATCGATGCAGAGTTGCAGGTTCAGCGTGGCGAACTCGGCGAGGACTTCCTGCGTTTTGCCGCCGCCAACGATGTGTGGGTCCAGCATTTGCGCCAGGCCCACGCTGAGCGCTTCGCGCAGATCGAAAGCAGCTACCGGGACCAGGTGAATGCTCTGACCGAGCGCTATCCAGGACGATCACTGGATGAACTGACTGAAGAGTTCAACGCCCTGGAGCGAAGCCGGCAAGTCCGCGAATCACACCTGATCCGCGAGCTTACCGCCTTCGCTGACCCTGATCGCAGGCCACGCGCTTCAAGCGAATAACCCGGTTCAACGCCCGTAGCGCTCAAGCCCCCAGGCCATGATCGTTTCAAGCAACTTGCGCAGTACCTGCCGAGTGTTCTGCGCGAGTTGTTCGTCATAGGCGAACGGCTCGCGCTCTTCCATGTAGGTACGCTGCGCCAGCTCCAGCTGTACGGCATGGATATTGTTGGCCGGGTCGCCATAGTGACGGGTGATATGCCCGCCTTTGAAGCGGCCGTTGAGCACGTGGCTGTAGTGCGCAAACCCGGTGCAGACACCCTGCAGGCGCTCGGCCAGTTGAGGGTCGCAACTGGCACCATTGAAAGTGCCCAGGTTGAAGTCCGGCAACGTGCCGTCGAACAGGTGCGGAATGTGCGAACGGATCGAATGCGCATCCCATAGCAGCGCATAACCGAATTGCTCACGCAGGCGCTGCAGTTCGTTGCGCAGTGTGTCGTGATAAGGCCGCCAGATCTGTTCCAGGTAGGTGGCGCGCTCAGCTGCCGAGGGCACTTGCCCTTCCTTGAACAGCGGCTCGCCTTCGAACAGGGTGGCCGGGTACAGGCCCGTTGTCGCACCGGCGTACAACGGCTTGTCGTCCTCGGGACGGTTCAGGTCGATGACAAACCGCGAGTACTCGGCGGCGACGATGCTGGCCCCCAGTTCACGGGCAAAATCGTATAGCCGGGGAATATGCCAGTCGGTGTCCGGCAAGCCTTGCGCCTGCGCCACCAGGCCCCCCTTGACCGCCGGGGTCAAGCGCAGGCCGGCGTGCGGCATGCTGATCAGCAACGGCAGGCTGCCCTGATGAAAACTCAGTACCTTGTCCATTCACCCTCCCTCAATTGAACAGTTCACGGCCCTGGCGCACGACCCGCTTGGGCAGGTCGCCGCCGAGCCAGTAACACAGGTCTGCCGGTCGTTCGATCTGCCAGGCGACGAAGTCTGCGGCTTTGCCCACTTCCAGCGAACCATGGCTGCTACCCATTCCCAGCGCCGTAGCGGCATGCAGGGTGACACCCGCTAACGCCTCTTCCGGCGTCAGACGGAACAGCGTGCACGCCATGTTGAGCATCAGCCGCAGCGAAAGCGCCGGTGAGGTGCCAGGGTTCAGGTCACTGGCGATGGCGATCTTCACCCCGTGTTTGCGCAGGGCGTCCATCGGCGGCAGTTGGGTTTCACGCAGAAAATAGAAAGCGCCCGGCAACAGCACCGCAACGGTGCCCGCTGCAGCCATGGCAATGGCGTCTTCTTCGGTCATGAATTCCAGGTGATCGGCCGACAAGGCCTGATAGCGTGCCGCCAGGCTCGATCCGGCCAGCGACGACAACTGCTCGGCATGCAGTTTGACCGGCAACCGCAGTTCACGGGCCTTGATGAACACCCGCTCGACCTGGGCCGGGGAAAATGCCAGGTACTCGCAGAAGGCGTCGACAGCATCGACCAGGCCTTCGGCCGCCAGCGCCGGCAGCATCTCATCACAGATGTGGTTGATGTAGTCGTCGGCGCGGTCCTTGTATTCAGGTGGCAGGGCATGCGCTGCCAGACAAGTGCTGCGCACCGTCAGCGGCAGCTCTTCACCCAGACGGCGGATCACGTTGAGCAATTTGCGCTCACTGGATAGATCCAGGCCATAGCCGGATTTGATTTCCAGGGTGGTGACGCCATCGCGCATCAATGCCTGCACGCGTTGGCGGGCGCTGGCGAACAGTTCATCTTCGCTGGCCGCACGCGTCGCCCGCACCGTGCTGGCAATGCCACCGCCCTGGGCGGCGATCTCGGCATAGCTGACGCCCTGCAGGCGCTGCTCGAACTCACCACTGCGATTACCACCGAACACCGCATGGGTGTGGCAATCGATCAGCCCTGGTGTGACCCAGGCGCCTCCCAGGTCGACGCTGCGCTCAGCGTTGACCGCCGGCAGTGCCTGACGTGGGCCGATCCACTCGATATGGCCGGCGCTGGTGATCATCGCCGCATCCTCGATGATCGAGTACGTGCCGTGCGCCATGCTCGCCACATGGCAATGCTGCCAGAGGGTTTTCATGAAATATCTCCGTTTGCAGTCCGTTACAGGCTCGGCAGAACGCCCGCCAACAACAGTCCGCTCAGCTTGCCTTCAGCCAGCAGCGCGCTGGCCACTTCGATGTCTGGCGAGAAGAACCGGTCGCGGTCGTAGTGCGCAACTTCCTTGCGCAAAACCTGGCGTGCCTGTTCCAGCTTGGCCGAGGTCTTCAGGCCCTCGCGCAGGTCCAGGCCCTGGCAGGCGCCCAGCCATTCGATGGCCAGCACGCCACGGGTGTTCTCGGCCATCTCCCACAGCCGTTTGCCGGCAGCCGGCGCCATCGACACATGGTCTTCCTGGTTGGCTGAGGTCGGCAGGCTGTCGACGCTGTGCGGATGGGACAGCGCCTTGTTTTCGCTGGCCAGCGCTGCTGCGGTGACCTGGGCAATCATGAAGCCCGAGTTGACCCCGCCGTTTTCCACCAGGAACGGCGGCAACTGGGACATGTGCTTGTCCATCATCAACGAGATGCGGCGCTCGCTCAGCGAACCGATTTCAGCGATGGCCAGGGCCATGTTGTCGGCGGCCATGGCCACGGGCTCTGCGTGAAAGTTGCCACCGGAAATCACGTCGCCTTCGCTGGCAAACACCAACGGGTTGTCGGAAACGGCATTGGCTTCGACCGCCAGCACTTCGGCGGCCTGGCGCAACTGGGTCAGGCAGGCGCCCATGACCTGCGGCTGGCAACGCAGCGAATACGGGTCCTGGACCTTGCCACAGTTTTCGTGGGAGGCCGAGATCTCACTGCCATCGCCGAGCAGATCGCGGTAGCAGGCAGCCGAATCGATCTGCCCACGCTGGCCGCGCGCAGCATGAATGCGGGCATCGAACGGCGAGCGCGAACCAAGCACGGCTTCGACTGTCAGCGCACCGATCGAGGTAGCCGCGGCGAACAGGTCCTCGCCTTCAAACAGGCCGCGCAGCGCATAGGCGGTGGATGCCTGCGTGCCATTGAGCAGCGCCAGGCCTTCTTTGGCTGCCAGGGTCAGCGGTTCAAGGCCTGCAGCCGCCAGCGCTTCGGTAGCCGACAGCCACTGCCCCTGGTAACGCGCCTTGCCTTCGCCCAGCAGTACCAGCGACATGTGCGCCAACGGTGCCAGGTCGCCGGAGGCGCCGACCGAACCTTTCAGCGGGATGTGCGGGTACACCTCGGCGTTGACCAGGGCGATCAGGGCGTCGATGACTTTGCGGCGGATGCCGGAGAAACCACGGCTGAGGCTGTTGATCTTCAGCACCATGATCAGCCGCACCATGGCGTCGTCCAGCGGTGCACCGATACCGGCGGCGTGCGACAGCACCAGCGAGCGCTGCAGGTTTTCCAGGTCGTGGCTGGCAATGCGGGTCGAAGCCAGCAGGCCGAAGCCGGTGTTGATCCCGTAGGCGGTGCGGTTTTCTGCAAGGATCTGCTCGACGCAGGCAACACTGGCGTCAATCGCCGCGCCAGCACTGGCGTCCAGGGTCAGGCGCACGGGTTGGCGATAGATTTCGCGCAGCTGTGCCAGGGTCAGCTGCCCAGGCACCAGATTGAATGTATTCATGACCTTACTCCTTGTAGTTGTTCAATGCAGGGCCGGCAGCACGCGCTGCAGCAACCGGGGTTGTCTGAGCAGCTCGGCGGCGCGGGCAATATCCGGCGCCAGCCAGCGGTCTTCGAGGTAGGCCGGCACGTGTTCGCGCAGCAGGTGCCAGGCAGCGCCGGTGCCGGTGCCGAAGCCCTGCGCCTTGAGGAATTCGAAGGCCTGGGCGGCCAGCAAGTACTCGATCGCCAGGATCTGCGTGCAGTTTTCCAGCACCTTGTGCAGTTTCAGCGCCGCGTTGGTGCCCAGGCTCAGGTGGTCTTCCTGGAGGCCGGAGGTCACATAGTTGTCGAGCACGGCAGGCTGCGCCAGCTGACGGTTTTCCGCACACAGCGAGGCGGCAACGTACTGGGTAATCATCATCCCCGAGTTGACCCCGGGGTTGCTCACCAGAAACGCCGGCAAGCCACTGACATGCGGATTGACCAGGCGGTCCAGGCGACGCTCGGCAATCGAGCCGATTTCTGCCATGGCAATGGCCAACAGGTCAGCGGCAAGGGCCACCGACTGGCCGTGCGGGTTGGCCTGGGACATCACCCGGAAGTTATCCACAGTGCCCAGCAGCAGCGGGTTGTCGTTGGCACCATTGAGCTCGCACTCGATCTGCCGGGCAGCGTGCACCAGCTGATCGCGGGCCGCGCCGTGCACCTGCGGAATCGAACGGATGCTCAACGCATCCTGGGTGCGAATGCCTTTGCTCGCAGCAATCACTTCACTGCCATCGAGCAGCGCACGCAGATTTTCACCGACCCGTTGCATCCCCGGGTGAGGCTTGAGCGCAATGATCTCGGCGTCGAACGCATCAATCTGGCCGCGCTGGGCTTCAAAACTCATGGCCGAAATCACGTCGGCCCATTGCAGCAGGCGCGTCGCGTCATCCAGGGCCAGGCAGCTGAGGCCGGTCATGCACGGCGTACCGTTGACCAGGCAGAGCCCGTCCTTGGCACCCAGCTTTACCGGGGCCAGGCCTTCTTCGGCCAAGGCGTGTGCAGCCTCGACGATCTGCCCGCGGTAGCTGACCTTGCCGATACCCAACAAGCAGATGCCGACATGGGCCATATGGGTCAGATAACCCACCGAGCCCTGGGCCGGCACCTGTGGAGTGATACCGCGCTCGAGCAACGCCAGCAGCGCCTCGACCACACTGCGTTGCAGGCCAGACTTGCCTTGGCTGTAGTTGACGATGGCAGCGCAGATGATCGCCCGGGTCTGTTCGTCTGCCAGCGCCGGGCCTACACCGCAGGCATGGCTGAGCAAGGTGTTGCGCGACAGCTGACTCAGTTGTTCGCCTTCCAGCGACACGTTGCACAGCGCGCCCAGGCCGGTATTGACCCCATAGGCGCGCTCGCGGCTCTGCACAATGCGTTGCACGATGGCCTGGGCGTTTTCGATACGTGCCCAGGCCTGCGCCGACAGTTCCAGGCGTGCGCCATGGCGCGCTACCGCGACGAGGTCTTGCCAACGCACCGGGGCGTCCGTGATGACGACAGTTTCAACGTTCAACAGGTTGGCCCTCACACAGTTGCCGCACGGCGTTGGACAAAGCGGTCGACGTACTCGTCAGCCGGCGAATGGAGAATCTCTTTTGGTGTGCCCACCTGGATCAGCCGGCCATCCTTGAGGATCGCGATACGATTGCCGATGCGCACGGCCTCATCGAGGTCATGGGTGATGAACACAATGGTCTTGTGCAGGGTTTTCTGCAGCTCCAGCAACTGGTCCTGCATCTCGGCGCGGATCAACGGGTCGAGGGCACTGAAGGCTTCGTCCATGAGGATGATGTCGGTGTCTGCCGCCAGCGCCCGTGCCAGGCCGACACGCTGGCGCATGCCGCCAGAAAGCTGATGCGGGTAAGACTTTTCGTAGCCCTTCAGGCCCACAGTGTTGATCCAGTGCAGCGCGCGCTCGTTGCACAGCTGCTTGCTCTCACCGCGCACTTTCAGGCCATAGGCAACGTTGTCCAGCACCGTCTTGTGCGGCAGCAGGCCGAAGCTCTGGAACACCATGCTGATCTTGCGGCGGCGGAACTGGCGCAGTGCCTCCATGTCGTACTGCAGGATGTCTTCGCCATCGACCAGGATCGCCCCGCTGGTAGGATCGATCAGGCGGTTGAAGTGGCGGACCAGCGTTGACTTGCCTGAGCCGGACAGGCCCATGATGACGAAAATCTCGCCGCTGCCGATCGACAGCGACAGGTCATTGACCCCCACCACACAACCGGTCTCGGCCAGCACCTGCTCTTTGCTGCGCTGCTGACGAATCAGTTGCAGGGCGTCCTCGGCGCGTGCGCCGAAGATCTTGAAGACATTCTTCACTTCGATCTTGTTCATCGCCTGCGTGCTCATTTGCTCACCTCATGCCGTGGACGGCCATAGGCTTGAGTAATACGGTCGATCACCACAGCCAGAATCACAATCGCCAGGCCCGCTTCCAGACCGCGGCCGACGTTGAGCGTCTGGATCCCCACCAGCACATCCTCACCCAGGCCACGGGCCCCGATCATCGAGGCGATCACCACCATCGACAGCGCCATCATGGTGGTCTGGTTGATGCCGGCCATGATGCTCGGCAGCGCCAGCGGCAATTGCACTCCGAACAGTTGCTGCCAGCGGTTGGCACCAAAAGCATTGATCGCTTCCATGACCTCACCGTCAACCTGACGGATACCCAGGTCGGTCAGGCGGATCAGCGGCGGCGCGGCGTAGATGACGGTGGCGAAAATTGCCGGTACCTTGCCCAGGCCGAACAGCATCAGCACCGGAATCAGGTACACGAAGCTGGGCATGGTCTGCATGATGTCCAGGAGCGGCATCAGCACGGCGCGCAAGCGGTTGCTACGCGCCGAGAGGATCCCCAGGGGAATGCCGACCAGTACCGATATCAACGTGGCCACCAGCATCAGCGCCAGGGTTTGCATCAGCTTGTCCCACAGCCCGACAGCGCCCACCAGAAACAGCAGGCCGACGATCACCACGGTCGGCAGCACGCGCCGTGTGGCATGCCAGGCAATCACCCCGACCACCGCCAGCATCAACCACCAGGGCGTGGCACGCAGCAAGCCTTCAAGGTTGACTATTGCCCACAGCAGGGTGTCGGAAATGTGCCGGAACACATCGCCGTAGTTGGTCACCAGCGCATCGACCCAGCCATTGACCCAGTCGGCGATGGAGAAGGTAAAGTTTTCGGGAAACATAGGGTTCACTCGTCAGGTCGAAGTGAGCGCTCAGAGCGCCGCATTGATCTTCTTGGCCGCGTCTTCACTGACCCATGCCTGCCAGACTTCAGGATGTTCCTTGAGGAACAGCTTGGCCAGCTTCGGCGACTCGATCCGCTCTTTGGTCATGCGGGCCAGGTTCTGGTTGAGCAGGTCGATCGGCAGATTGACCTTTTCCAGTACCGCGACCAGCTCGGGGGCCTGCTCGTGGAACGCTTTGGACAGCCCGACCTTGATCGACACACTCTTGTCCACGCCGGGCTTTTCATCCAGCTTGACCAGGTCGACCTGGCCCATCAGCGGGGTGGGCGTCCAGTAGTAGAACAGGATCGGCTCGCCACGCTTGTAGCTCGACAGCACCGCCGCATCCAGGGCCGGGCCGGTGCCTGGGCGGAAGTTGGTGTAGCTCGACTCCAGGCCGTAGTCCTTGAGCATCTGGCTGTTGTCCAGCTCGCAGGTCCATCCGGCCGGGCAATTGTAGAAACGGCCTTTGCCAGGCTCTTCCGGGTCCCTGAACACAGCGGCGTATTTGCTCAGGTCGGCAATGCTCTTGAGGTCTGGGGCCTTGGCTTCGAGCTTGCGCTTGGCGTCGCCTTCAATCACGTAGCGCGGCACGTACCAGCCTTCAACCGCACCGACCACTGGCGCACCGACACCGACCACTTTGCCGGCCGCTTCCGCCTTCTTCCAGACCTCGCTGCGCCCTACCCACTCTTCGGCAAACACCTGGATGTCGTTGGTGCCCAGGGCATTCTCCATGGTGATGGAGTTGCCCGGCAGACTGTCGGTTTCGCAGCCGTAGCCGTTTTTGAGCACAAACTGCATCACGTCGGTCAGCAGCATGCCGCTTTCCCAGTTCAGCCCGGCGAATTTCACCGGTTTGCCGGATTCGCACCAGCTGGCCGCCTGGCTGGCACCGGCAGCGCCGAGCAGGCCAAGGGCAAACAGCGACGCGAGCAGGGTCTTGGTGGTTTTCATTGCGTGACGCTCCCAAACATGAAAGTGGATATCGGCAGTCCAGTGGCAAACGCAGCCATGCGTGCGGTCGTCCCTTTCCCTGAAACGACGTCAGCGGGGGTACGCTCTGCGGCCCACCCCCGCAACGCAGGATCAGCCGGTAATCATCGGCAGGTTCAGCCCCTGCTCTTTGGCGCAATCAATGGCGATCTGGTAGCCGGCATCCGCGTGGCGCATAACGCCGGTACCCGGATCGTTGGTCAGCACGCGGGCGATACGCTCGGCAGCCTCGTCGGTGCCATCACAGACAATGACCATGCCCGAATGCTGGGAGAAGCCCATGCCGACGCCACCACCATGGTGCAGCGACACCCAGGTCGCGCCGCTGGCGGTATTGAGCAGGGCGTTGAGCAGTGGCCAGTCGGACACGGCGTCGGAACCATCCTGCATCGACTCGGTTTCGCGGTTCGGGCTCGACACCGAACCGGAGTCCAGGTGGTCACGACCGATCACGATCGGCGCCGACAGCTCCCCGCGGCGGACCATTTCGTTGAAGGCTAGCCCCAGTTTGGCGCGCTGACCCAGGCCCACCCAGCAGATACGGGCCGGCAAACCCTGGAAGCTGATGCGCTCGCGGGCCATGTCCAGCCAGTTGTGCAGGTGAGCATCGTCCGGGATCAGTTCCTTGACCTTGGCGTCGGTCTTGTAGATGTCTTCGGCATTGCCCGACAGCGCCGCCCAGCGGAACGGACCGATACCGCGGCAGAACAGCGGACGGATGTAGGCCGGCACGAAGCCCGGGAAGTCGAAGGCATTGCTCACGCCCTCTTCCTTGGCCATCTGACGGATGTTGTTACCGTAGTCGAACGTCGGCACGCCCTGCTTCTGGAACTCGAGCATGGCTTTGACGTGCACGGCCATCGATTGCTTGGCGGCCTTGACCACGGCAGCGGGCTCGGTCTGCGCGCGGTCGCGGTACTGTTCCCAGGTCCAGCCGGCAGGCAGGTAACCGTTGAGCGGGTCGTGGGCGCTGGTCTGGTCGGTGACCATGTCCGGGCGCACGCCGCGCTTGATCAGTTCAGGCAGGATTTCTGCGGCGTTACCCAGCAAGGCGATCGAGATGGCCTTGCCTTCGCCGGTGTACCGGGCGATGCGTGCCAGGGCGTCGTCCAGGTCCTTGGCTTGCTCGTCGACATAACGGCTGCTCAGGCGGAAGTCGATACGGCTTTGCTGGCATTCGATGTTCAGCGAGCAGGCACCGGCAAGGGTGGCTGCCAGCGGTTGTGCGCCGCCCATGCCGCCCAGGCCGGCGGTCAGTACCCACTTGCCCTTGAGGCTGCCGTTGTAATGCTGACGACCGGCTTCCACGAAGGTTTCGTAAGTACCCTGGACAATGCCCTGGCTGCCGATGTAGATCCAGCTGCCGGCGGTCATCTGGCCGTACATGGCAAGGCCTTTGGCGTCCAGTTCGTTGAAGTGTTCCCAGTTGGCCCAGTGCGGTACCAGGTTGGAGTTGGCGATCAGTACGCGAGGGGCGTTGCTGTGGGTCTTGAACACGCCGACCGGCTTGCCCGACTGCACCAGCAAGGTTTCGTCGTCATTCAGGTGGGTCAGGCTTTCAACGATCTTGTCATAGCAGGCCCAGTTGCGTGCCGCGCGGCCAATGCCACCGTATACCACCAACTCCTTCGGGTTTTCCGCCACTTCCGGGTCGAGGTTGTTCATCAGCATGCGCAGTGGCGCTTCGGTCAGCCAGCTTTTCGCCGTCAGCTTGTTACCGCGCGGGGCACGGATCTCGACATCACGGAATTTGTTCAGGTTGTTGTCAGTCACGAAAAGGGCTCCTAAAACGATCTATCCAGACCCGACCCGGCAGCGGGTCAGTGGGCGGTTTGAACAGCGCAGACGGGACGGCCTATCCACTCATACGCACACATCTTTACTTGTACATACAAGCATATGCAATTGAGCGGCCAAGTCAGCGCTGGCCTTGTTGAAAAAACCTTGAGCAATGACGAAGCCCTTGAATTACAAGGTGCTGCGAGAAAGGGGAATTGGCCGGGAGACATACAGGAAACACGTTGTTGCCAAGGCGGCATTGCGCCACCTTGAGGCAATCGGTAACAGCCTGGGTAAAAAAGGGGCGTTACCGAGAAACGTCCGATAGCTCGACGACGCAGCAACGGCCGTCAACTTCCAGTTCGAGCAACTGCGCGTTATCGCTCAGCTGTACACAGTCATACAACCCCAGCACCTGCTGTGGATGCCCGGCAATGCGAAGGTTCACGGCGTCTTGCGCACAGAACAGCAACAAGGTGTTGGCCGCGCTGAACAAGCGGGTCGGTTCGCCAAACCACTGCAACCGCGCTCGGTAACGCTGCGGCGCGTAGATCAGGTTGAAATCGCGAATCGCACCACCCAGCAGCCGGCAGTTCACCTGGCTCTCGCCACTGAACGCAAAGGCATCGAACGGCAACAGGTCACGACTGGGCTGGCCATCCACCTGCAGGATCATGCCGTCGCCCTGCAACACGCTGATGATCCGCTGATAACCGCTGAAGCTGGAGAAACCGCCAGACTCGGCGATATCGGCGATCGACAGGCGCCAACCAAAACCTTCAAGGCCCGCACCACCGTCACGGGTGATTTCTTCGGTACTGCCGCCGCCATTCTTCCATGGCATGCGGGGGTAATCCTTGGCGCGTAATACCTGCAGCTGGCTCATTTGCTGAAGCGTCCTTCAAGGCGATGGCGGGAACCCGGGTGAATCAGGCGTGCAGCCGTCACCGGCTGGCGGCCCGACCAGGTACGCCGGCGAATCAGCAGGCACGGCTCGCCTGGCTCGATCTGCAACAGGCTGCATTCTTCCGGCTCGGCCAGGATCGCTTCGACGACGTGCTCGCCTTCGGTCAAGGGCGCCACCTGGGACAGGTAGGCATACGGCGTCTGCCGGGTGAAGTCCTGCTTGAGGTAGTCCGGGGCGATCTGCGCATTGACGAAGCGGTCTTCGATCTGCACCGGCACACCGTTCTCGAAATGCACGATCAGCGAATGAAAGACCCGTTGCCCCTCACGCATGTCCAGGGCCAGGGCGCGCTCGGAACCGGCCGCCTCTTCGGCGAGGGTCACCACCCGGCAACTATGCTGATGACCACGGGCGGCGATCTCATCGGCAATGTTGTGGACTTCGAACAGCGCTGAGCGGGTCTTGGGCTCGGCGACAAAAGTACCAACGCCCTGCATGCGCACCAGCAGACCTTCGGCCGTGAGCTCGCGCAGGGCGCGGTTGATGGTCATGCGGCTGAATCCCAGCTGGCTGACCAGTTCGCTTTCAGAAGGTACCCGGTGGTGCGGCGGCCAGCTGCCATTCTGGATCTGCTGGACGATCATCTGTTTGACCCGGGCGTACAGCGGCGCCGGCCCCTCGCCCATCTGGGCAACCAGCGCGGAGACAGGAGGTGTCGGCACGGCGCGTATCCTTTTCGGTTGGTGTGAACGGTAGCTTGCCGGAGTTTACCCAGCAGGCAAACGTCTGTATATGTATATACAAATAATCACAACGAGGTGCCGCGTCGATGTCCGTCTTCTTTGCCGAACGCGCTTTGCTCTCCACGGGCTGGGCCGAAAACGTCAGAATCGAGGTCGGCGCCGATGGCATGCTGACCCACATTCAAGCCGGAGGCTCGACCGACGGCGCCGAACGCCTGGCCGGCCCGCTGCTGCCCGGCATGCCCAACCTGCACTCCCACGCCTTCCAGCGCGCCATGGCCGGGCTGGCGGAAGTGGCCGGCAACCCCAACGACAGCTTCTGGACCTGGCGTGAGCTGATGTACCGCCTGGTCGGTAAAATCAGCCCCGAACAGTTGCAGGTCATCGCTCGCCAGTTGTACATCGAGATGCTCAAGGCCGGTTACACCTCTGTTGCCGAATTCCACTATGTGCACCACGACACCCAGGGCCAGGCCTACACCGACCCGACCGAACTGTCCTCGCGCATCAGCCAGGCGGCCAGTGCCAGCGGCATCGGCCTGACCTTGCTGCCGGTGCTTTACAGCCACTCCGGTTTTGGCGGGCAGGCACCCAACGAAGGCCAGCGGCGCTTCATCAACAGCACCGAGCAATACCTCAACCTGCAAGCACGCCTGGCGCCACAGCTGGCGGCACAACCGGCACAAGCGCTAGGCCTGTGCTTCCACTCCCTGCGCGCGGTGACCCCGGAGCAGATCACCCAGGTACTCGCGGCCAGCGACAAGGCCTGCCCGGTGCATATCCATATTGCCGAGCAACAGAAGGAAGTCGACGACTGCCTGGCCTGGAGCGGGCGCCGGCCGCTGCAATGGCTGTATGACAACACCGAGGTCGATCAGCGCTGGTGCCTGGTGCATGCCACCCACGCGGAGCCGGATGAAGTTCAACGAATGGCGCGCAGCGGGGCAATCGCCGGCCTGTGCCTGACCACTGAAGCCAACCTCGGTGACGGCATCTTCCCGGCAGTGGACTACCTGGCCCAGGGCGGTCGTCTGGGTATCGGCTCCGATAGCCATGTGTCGTTGAGCGTGGTCGAGGAACTGCGCTGGCTGGAATACGGCCAGCGCCTGCGCGACCAACGACGCAACCGCCTCTATCGCGGTGACCAGCCAATGGTTGGGCGGACGTTGTATGACGCAGCCTTGAGCGGCGGCGCCCAGGCGCTGGGGCAACCGATCGGCGAACTGGCGGTTGGCAAGCGCGCCGACTGGCTGGTGCTGGAGGGTAGTGATCCGTATCTGGCGACTGCCAGCGGGGACGGCATTCTCAATCGCTGGCTGTTTGCCGGCGGCGATCGTCAGGTGCGCGATGTAATGGTTAACGGCCAGTGGGTGGTGCGCCAGGGACGCCATGCCCAGGAAGAAGACAGCGCACGGGCATTCGCCGAAGTGCTGCGCAACGTGTTGGGCTGACCTGATTCGGCGGTGTACCTGCTGCACCGCCGCATCGTCTTTTGCGATCGCCTCAGGGCGTATGTGCAGCAATGTCCCTGTCGGCTACCCGCCAGATCAGGCGATTCGTGTCGTAGCCTTGCTGACGCGCCTTGGCCAGCAGGGTTTCACGCTGCCAGGCCGGAACAGTGGCCTTGCGCGACAGTATCCACAGGTATTTGCGGTCCGGATTGCCGACCAGCGCGGTCTGGTAGTCGTCACTTACGTAAAGCACCCAATACTCGCCCTTGGCGACGCCGGGCAGCACCTTCGAGAACCAGTTGTCGAACACTACCCAGAGCTTGTCGGTTTTGCCCGGCACTTGCGGCGTGGCCGTGCCACTGGCTTCCTGCCACTCACCTTCAAGGGTCTGGCAACGGTTGAGGACGCCGACCGTGCCATCCGGCTTGAGGTTGTAATGGGCCTCGGACTGGGCGCAATCGCGCTGGAAGAACATCGGCAGGCGCGCCAGTTCGAACCACTTGCCCTGGTAACGCTTGAGGTCGACGCTGGCGGCAGTCTTTGGCGGTATCGGGCCTGCCCCCGTATTGGCGCAGCCACCCAGGATCAGGCCGGCACACAGAACGAGCAACAGGTGTAACGCTTTCATTTGAGGCCCTGCCCGGAATACATCAGCACCTTGTCGGCGGCGTACTGCACGCTGATAAAGCTCTTGTCGTCACCCCAGGTGCAACTGGACATGCCCAGTGCGCCGGAGCATTCCTTGGGAGTACCGAGCAGCTTCTCTACCTCGGCCTTGGCCATACCGGCCTTGAGCTGTGAATAGTTTTCCTGATTGATCTTGTTGCACGCAGTCAGAAACACGCACAAGGACAGCAGGGCGAGGGAACGCAACGACATGAAAGGTCACTCCTGGACATGAGGGTGCAGGCGCGATGGCCTACCGACAGCTTAGAAGGGAAAAAGCGCCGTGGGTTCCCCAGCTTTATTGCTTTCCTGCGGCCATTTGCATGCCTTCGGTCGTTTAGTGCGCTCGTCGATTAATCTTTTCCCGTTGGCGGACGACACAGAGTCGCGCTGCGACGTATTGCCGCGCCCCTCCCGTTGACCCGCCGTGTGCAAACAGATCCCCGCGATGACAAAAAACCTAAAGTTCAGCCACAAAATCCTGCTCGCCGCCGCCCTGGTGGTTGCTGTTGCCTTCACCTGCTTTGTCCTGTTCAACGATTACCGCCAGCGCCAGACCCTGCGCAGCAACACCGAGTCATCCATGCAGGAACTCGGCAACCTGACCAGCAGCAACATCCAGACCTGGCTGCAAAGCCGCATGCAGATCCTGCAGTCGCTGTCCCAGCAAGTGGCCATCGACGGCGCCAGCAAAGACAGCTTGACCCGCAGCCTCAATCTGCCGGTGTATGGCAGCAACTTTCTGCTGACCTACTTCGGTGGCCAGGACGGCTACATGCAATCCGTGCCGCTGGGCAGCCGCCCCGCCGACTACGACCCGCGGGTACGCGGCTGGTACAAGGCCGCCAGCAGTGCCGGCCAGACCATCGTCACCGAGCCCTACATTTCCGCATCCGCCAACAAGCTGGTGATTACCCTGGCGACCCCGGTGCTGCAACAAGGCCGGCTGATCGGCGTCAACGGTGCCGACACTGACCTGGACAGCATCAGCTCGATCATCAACGCACTGAACTTCAATGGCCACGGCCAGGCCTTCATTGTTAACGGCGATGGCAAGATCCTCGTGCACCCTGACGCCAGGCTGGTGCTGAAGAACCTCAGCGAGGCGTACCCACAGCACACCCCGACCATCGGTGCCGGCCTGAAAGAAACCGAGCAAGACGGCGGACAAAAATTCATCACCTTCACCAAGGTCAGCGGCGTGCCTTCGGCTGACTGGTATGTCGCTCTGGTCCTTGATCAGGACTATGCCTTCACCATGCTCAGTGAGCTGCGCTCCTCGGCGCTGATTGCCACGGTGATTGCGGTGTTGATCATCATCGTCCTGCTGGGCCTGCTGATCCGCGTGCTGATGGAACCGCTGCACGTCATGGGCCGGGCCATGCACGATATTGCCGAAGGTGAAGGCGACCTCACCCGCCGCCTGCGCATTCACGCCCAGGACGAGTTCGGCAGCCTTGGCCTTTCCTTCAACCGCTTTGTCGAGCGCATCCACGAATCGATCCGCGAAGTAGCCTCGGCTACCGGCCAGGTCAATGAAGTCGCCCTGCGCGTGGTCAGCGCCTCGAATGCCTCGATCCACAACGCCGACCAGCAGTCGAGCCGCACCAGCAGCGTCGCGGCGGCCATCAACGAGCTGGGCGCAGCCGCCCAGGAAATTGCCCAGAACGCCGCCCTCGCCTCGCAGCATTCAAGCGATGCACGCAACCTGGCCGCAGAAGGTCAGCAGGTGGTTGAACAGACCATAGAGGTCATGAACCAGCTGTCGAGCAAGATCAGTGACTCGTGCGACAACATCGAGACCCTCAATGCCAACACGGTGAACATTGGTCAGATCCTCGAAGTGATCAGTGGTATTTCGCAACAGACCAACTTGCTGGCGCTCAACGCCGCCATTGAAGCCGCACGGGCCGGTGAAGCCGGCCGCGGGTTTGCAGTGGTCGCCGATGAAGTACGCAACCTGGCCCACCGTACCCAGGACTCGGCACAGCAGGTTCAGCGCATTATTGAAGAGCTGCAGGCCGGTGCCCAGGTGGCCGTTTCGACCATGACCGAAAGCCAGAGCCACAGCCAGCACAGTGTCGGCATCGCCAATCAGGCCGGTGAGCGTCTGAGCAGCGTGACCCTGCGCATCGGCGAGATTGACGGCATGAACCAGTCCGTCGCCACGGCCACGGAAGAACAGACCGCCGTGGTCGAGTCGATCAATGTCGACATCACCGAGATCAATACGCTGAATCAGGAAGGGGTGGAGAACCTGCAAGCGACGTTGCGTGCCTGCAATGACCTGGAGAATCAGGCCAGCCGGTTAAAGCAGTTGGTGGGCAGCTTCAGGATCTGATGATGCAGGAGCGTGCGGGCAGCGCTCCGACTTGCCCGCGAATAACGATGGTGCGGTGTACCAGGTACACCGCAGTGCCCGCTTCGCCGGCTAGCCTGGCTTCCACCGACCAGCGATAAAGCAACCACTTCTTCAGAACCTGGAACCCGGCTCCAGCAGAAAATCCATTTCTTCATCGGTACTCGGCCGATTCAGAATCAGATTGCGATGCGGAAAACGGCCGAAGCGGGCAATCACCCGCTGATGTTGCTCGGCGTAGTCAAGAAAGCCTTCAAACAGACGTCGGTCTGCATCCGGCTGGGCGTCCAGCAACAGTTGATAGCGCTCGACACTGACGTTCTGCCAGTCAAGGACCTCGGCATGCTCCAGCACCAGCAGGATGAACACCCGCTGGATCGGCAACAGCTGATAGTCCCAGGCCTTGTCCAGCCCCTGCATCACCAGCACCTGGGCACGCCGGTCGCCATCGAAGGCGCGCGGCGTGTCGCGGTGGATCATCCGCGGCAGCTGGTCCAGCAACAGCACCAGGCCCAGCCAGCCTTGCGGGCTTTGCAGCCATTCGTCCAGACCACCGGCCAGAGCTTGCTCGACCAAGTCGCCGAAACGCTCATGCGCTTCGACGTCATGGTGCTTGCCGAACCACAGCGTGCTCTTCTCGTCAGCGACGTCCTGGGGACTGGCGCCCCATCCGAACCACCACTCCAGTAACGGCTGCCAAGGTGCGAGCATGATTTACTCCTGGTGATAACCGGTAACGCGCTCGACTTCCTGCTTGGAGCCGAGGAACACCGCTACACGCTGGTGCAGGCTGTCTGGCTGGATGTCGAGGATGCGCTGGTTGCCGTCGGTGGAAGCACCGCCAGCCTGTTCGATGATGAACGACATCGGGTTGGCTTCGTACATCAGACGCAGCTTGCCCGGTTTGGACGGCTCACGCGCGTCGCGCGGGTACATGAACAGGCCGCCACGGGTCAGGATGCGGTGCACGTCGGCAACCATCGAGGCGATCCAGCGCATGTTGTAGTTCTTTTTCAGCGGACCGGTCTCACCGGCCAGCAGCTCGCCCACATAGCGGGTCACCGGGGCTTCCCAGTGACGCTGGTTGGACATGTTGATGGCGAACTCAGCGGTGGTTTCCGGTACCTGGATGTTCTCGTGGGTCAGCACGAAGCTGCCCAGCTCGCGGTCCAGGGTAAAGCCTTTGACGCCGTTGCCCAGGGTCAGGATCAGCATGGTCTGCGGACCATAGATTGCGTAACCGGCGGCAACTTGCTTGGTGCCCGGTTGCAGGAACGCCTGCTCGTTGAGGCTTTCGTTCTGGCTCAGGTACTCGTTAGGGCAACGCAGTACCGAGAAGATGGTGCCGACCGAGACGTTGACGTCGATGTTCGACGAACCGTCCAGCGGGTCGAATACCAGCAGGTAGGCACCTTTCGGGTATTTGCCCGGGATCTGGTAGGCATTGTCCATTTCTTCGGACGCCATGCCGGCCAGGTGACCGCCCCACTCGTTGGCTTCGAGCAGGATGTCGTTGGAAATCACGTCCAGCTTCTTCTGGACTTCGCCTTGCACGTTTTCGGTGCCCATGCTGCCCAGAACACCGCCCAGGGCGCCCTTGGAAACGTTGTGGCTGATCTCCTTGCACGCACGCGCCACCACTTCGATCAGGAAGCGCAGATCGGCAGGGGTACTGTTGCTGCGGGTCTGCTCAATCAAATAGCGACTCAGGGTAACGCGGGACATGTAAGGCTCCGAAGGATGGGGGGTAATAAAAACCCCCGCAGTTTACAGGGAGAGTGCGGCGCTAGCGAGCTATCCGACGCGCTTGCCCGATCAGACGGCTGTTTGGCCCGAGAGTTCATCGCCCCGGGGCCGTTCTGCACAGCTTAGTCGAGGGCTTTCCAGATTTGCGTGGCGTACTCGCGAATGGTCCGGTCCGAGGAAAACCAGCCCATGCGTGCGGTGTTGAGCACAGCAATGCGCCACCACTTCTGGGGATCGCTCCAGAGCGCTTCAACACGCATTTGCGCTTCCCAGTAGGCATCGAAGTCGGCACACACCAGGAAGCGGTCATGCGCCACCAGGCCATCCACCAGGCCCACGTAACGGGCCGGATCATCATGCGAGAACACCCCGCTGCGAATGGCCTGGAGCACATCATTGAGACGGTACGAAGCGCCGATCGCGGCACTGGCGCCAAAGTCGCCGCTGCGTTTGCGCGCCTCCACCTGCTGAGCGGTGAGGCCGAAAATGAACATGTTTTCGGCGCCCACCTGCTCGCACATCTCCACGTTGGCGCCGTCCAGGGTGCCGATAGTCAGGGCGCCGTTGAGGCCAAACTTCATGTTGCTGGTACCGGATGCCTCGTAACCTGCTGTGGAAATCTGCTCGGACAGGTCGGCTGCCGGAATGATGCTTTCGGCCAGGCTCACGTTGTAGTTGGGCAGGAATACCACTTTCAGCAGGCCGCGCACGGTCGGGTCGTTGTTCACCACCCTGGCAATGTCGTTGGACAATTTGATGATCAGCTTGGCCTGGTGATAACTGGCAGCAGCCTTGCCGGCAAAGATTTTCACCCGCGGCGCCCAGCCAGCGCCGGGCTCGGCACGAATGGCCTGGTACAAGGCCACGGTGTGCAACAGGTTGAGCAACTGGCGTTTGTATTCGTGGATGCGCTTTACCTGTACATCGAACATTGCCTGCGGGTTGACCGTAATCCCCAGGCGTTCCTGGATCAGGCTGGCCAGCGCCTGCTTGCTGTGCAGCCGTTGCTCGGCAAACTGCTTGCGAAATGAGGCTTTTTCGGCAAAAGGATCAAGGTCCCGCAAGCGCCCTTCAGGGTTATCCAGCACATCCTCGCCGAGCGCCTCGACCAGCATGGCGGTCAGCTGCGGGTTGGCCTGGTACAACCAGCGCCGGAAGGTAATGCCGTTGGTCTTGTTGTTGATCCGCTCGGGGTACAGCTTGTGCAGCTCGGCGAACACCGTGCTGCGCATCAGCTTGCTGTGCAGCCCCGACACACCGTTGACACTGTGCGAGCCGAGAAACGCCAGGTTGCCCATGCGCACCCGCCGGCCGTTGTCTTCCTCGATCAACGACACCGCGCGCAGCACATCGAAATCGTGGATGCCCTTGGCACGCAGGTCATCGATATGAAAAGCATTGATCAGGTAGATGATCTGCATGTGCCGCGGCAGCATGCGCTCCATCAGGCTGACCGGCCAGGTTTCCAGGGCCTCGGGCAACAGGGTGTGGTTGGTGTAGGCCAGTGTCCCGACCGTCAGTTGCCAGGCGGTGTCCCAGGGCACCTCATGCTGGTCGACCAGCAGGCGCATCAGCTCGGCCACTGCAATCGAGGGGTGGGTATCGTTGAGCTGGATCGCCGCCTGGTCTGGCAGGTTGAGCAGGCTGTCGTGCATGTTCAGGTGCCGGCGCAGCAGGTCCTGCAACGAGGCGCAGACAAAGAAATATTCCTGACGCAGGCGCAATTCCTGGCCCGCTTCGGTGCTGTCGGCCGGGTACAGCACCCGCGAAATGCTTTCGGCGCGCGCCACTTCTGCCACGGCGCCGAGGTGGTCACCGGCGTTGAAACGCTCCAGGTGCAGCTCTTCCAGTGCCCGTGCACGCCACAGCCGCAGGGTGTTGACGCTGGCACCCCGCCAGCCGACCACCGGTGTATCGTAGGCCACTGCCCGCACGGTCTCGGCCGGCCACCATACCTGCCGCGGTTCGCCGTTGCCGTCATGCACCGTTTCGACGCTACCGCCGAAGCTGATCGGATAGATCACCTCCGCCCGCTCAAACTCCCACGGGTTGCCGAAATCCAGCCAGTTTTCGGTTTGCTCCTGCTGCCAGCCATCCACCAGCGCCTGGCGAAACAGTCCGTGTTCGTAGCGAATACCGTAACCGTGGGCGGCAATTCCCAAGGTCGACATGCTCTCCATGAAACAGGCGGCCAGGCGGCCCAGGCCACCGTTGCCCAAGGCCGCATCCGGCTCCAGCAGGCGAATACGCTCAAGATCGACATCCAGGCCACTCAGCGCCTCCCGGGCAATATCCAGCAGGCCCAGGTTGCTCAGGCTGTCATACAGCAAGCGGCCGATGAGGAACTCGAGGGACAGGTAGTACACGCGCTTCTGGCTGCTGCGATAGATCTGCCGGGTGTGGTCCATCCAGTGATCGACCATGTGGTCGCGGGCCGCCAGGGCGATAGCCTCGAACCAGTCGTGCTCAAAGGCATGCTCGGGGTCCTTGCCGACGGCGTAGGTCAGTTTTTCCAGCACAGCGGTGCGAAAGGCAGCCACCTCTGCGTCACGTGCGAGCGGTTCCTGAGACATGTAACGTCCTCGGGCAAGTTGACGAAAGCGGATGGAGACTTCTCAGCCTAGACGGTTCGACACAGAGCGAAAGCGCAGGTTCGGCAGCTTTCTGTGAATACTTCCTGCAAAAGCAGTACCGGTTGAGGTACCGACGGGCAAATGGTTGTTCACATTTTGATCAACTCCGGTATGATCGCGCGCCCAGTAAAAAACATCTGAAACGAGCCTGATGAAACCGACCCTGATTGCCGCCGCCGAAGTCGACCGCCTGGAGACCTGGCAAAAGTACCAAAGCCATATGTGCGGGGGCTGCAAATCGACCTGCTGCACCTTGCCGACCGAGGTAAAAATCAAAGACCTCATCCGCATGGGCGTTGTCGATGAGTTCGAAGTGGGCGAGCCGCCGAAGAACATTGCCAAGCGCTTGCAGAAGGACGGGATCATCCAGCGCTTCAACCAGAAGTCGGGCATCTTCACCCTGGCACAGATGAGCAACGACGACTGCCTCTATCTGGATCGTAAAAGCCGCCTGTGCACCATTTATGACAAACGCCCGGACACCTGCCGCAACCACCCGCGGATCGGCCCGCGCCCGGGCTATTGCGCCTACATGCCAAAATCCGCCAGGTAAGCCCCTCAGCCTGGAAAGGTCTTGCAGGCCTCACCGACTGCCTTCGGCGGGTGCGCCGGGAATGTCTCGGGCAACACGCTGACCGGGCTGGTGGCGACAAAACCATCGGCAAACCGCGCCTCTACAAACCAGGCCTGCCAGCCTGACGCAACGCTGGGCAGCTGCAGGCTGAAAGCCTGGTTGCGCACTTGCAGTGTTTGAGAGGCGAAGCGAACACCGCAGGCATATCGAAAGTCCCGGTCGTCGGGGTTGGCTGCCGTCCATAGCCGAACCGCCGCGGGAAGCTCAGAAGCGCGGACCTCAACCAGCCCTCCCTCACCCGCAGCAGCGACTTGCAGGGCTGGTAAATCACGACCTGCCTGGATACGTTGAACCAGAGGCACCAGGGTGGTGGCGACATGGGCGCGCACGCCGTAATGATCCGAATTGGGCAACACCCTCAGGCTCGTCTGGCCTGGCAGCCGCGCCAGGTAATTCGTGACAGGGTCGGGCGAGAAAAAATCATCTCCGCTGGCGGACACCAGGTATTTGGGAATGTCCAGGCGTCGCCCGGGTTCCTCCAGGTACTGCATGGGGTCCATCAGTTGCATCAGCCTGTCAAAGGCTGGCGTCCCCAGTTGCGGCAACACCCCGGCAGCCTGGTAGCGCCACAAGGCGAGCGGCCACTCTCCACCGTAGCGTTTGCGCAGTCCGGCCAGCATTGACGACGTATCGGCAACGTCGATGACCGCTGGCACGATGGCCACAACACGCTCGTCCGACAACGCCGTGAGCCAGGCACTCCATCCCCGCTTGGAGGCACCGGTGACGATAAAACGCTCAACCCTCAAATCAGGCAACGCTTGTACTGCCAGATCCATTGCCCGGCTCGCTGCCACGGCCATCGGTACATGCAGGGGCAACTCGGCAGGGGCCGCCTCATCGCTCATCCAATGGGCCCAGGTATGAGCGACGGCTTCATCCTCTTTCACGGGCACGTCCAGATCGCTGAATGACAGGGCCTGATTGGGCACGTCAGTGATCATCACCACCACTGTGCGCGTCAGCAGGGAAATTTCTCGCAAGACCTCGCGAGAATAATCAGGCGATTGTTCGGGCCCGAAGCGTACGCCGTTGTTGACCACCAGCAGGGCTTTTTCCGGCAGGGCGCCGGGCGGAATGTGCATCTCGACGCTATGCCGCCAGCGTGCGGGCTTGACTACCGGAGCGGGCTGCCAGGTTTGCGAGGTCATGCGATAGTGACGCCACTCATAACCCGCATCGGACTCCTGTGCTCGCAATACATGATCGAGCGGTTCCTGCTGGGCCGCCTTCACGTAGCAACTCACCACCTCCTGCGCGCGAACATCTGAGCACGCCTCACTGGCGCCGACGTGCAGGCTCGTAAAAAAACAAGGGATTACCCATCCTATAATTCGCTTCATGATCCAGCTTCCTTGGGAAAGCCAGTCAAGCTAGCCCCCGATTCTGCTGGCATCAATGGGCTGCAAGCTTCTAACGAAGAACCCGACAATATGTCGGGCTCTTTCTCACGAATGCGGCTTTTTGGCGACCAAAAAAAACGCCCCCGGCCTTTCGACCGGGGGCGTTTTTATTCAGCCTGGCTTAGTTAGCCTTGGCTTTCTTGGCAGCGCGGGTACGCTCGCCTTCGTCCAGGATCTTCTTACGCAGACGGATCGACTTAGGCGTTACTTCGCACAGCTCGTCGTCCTGGATGAATTCCAGAGCCTGTTCCAGGGTGAAGCGAACAGGTGGAACCAGGGCGATGGTTTCGTCTTTACCCGAAGCACGCATGTTGTCGAGCTTCTTGCCCTTGGTAGGGTTGACGCCGAGGTCGTTGTCACGGCTGTTCAGACCAACGATCTGACCGTTGTAGATCTCCTGGCCGTGCTCTACGAACAGCTTGCCACGAGCCTGCAGGGTTTCCAGCGAGTAGGTCAGCGCCTTGCCGGTTTCAACCGAAACCAGTACGCCGTTCTGACGACCGGACATGTGGCCGGACTTCATCGGAGCGTAACGATCGAAGATCGAGGTCAGGATGCCTGCACCGTTGGTCAGGGTCAGGAACTGGTTACGGAAACCGATCAGACCACGGGCCGGGATGTTGTACTCCAGGCGCACACGGCCCTTGCCATCCGGAACCATGTTGGTCAGGTCGCCCTTACGCAGACCCATTTCTTCCATGACCTTGCCCTGCGAATCTTCAGGGATGTCGATGGTGACGTTTTCGAACGGCTCGTTCTTCACGCCGTCGACTTCACGGATGATTACTTCCGGACGACCAACACCCATTTCGAAGCCTTCGCGACGCATGGTTTCGATCAGTACCGACAGGTGCAGTTCACCACGGCCAGAGACCTTGAACTTGTCAGCCGAGTCGCCTTCTTCAACGCGCAGTGCAACGTTGTACAGCAGCTCTTTGTCCAGACGCTCTTTGATGTTACGGCTGGTGACGAACTTGCCTTCTTTACCGCAGAACGGCGAGTCGTTGACCTGGAAGGTCATCGAAACGGTTGGTTCGTCAACGGTCAGCGGCTTCATCGCTTCTACTGCGTCCGGGGAGCACAGGGTGTCGGAGATGAACAGCTCGTCGAAACCGCTGATGCAGACGATGTCGCCAGCCTGGGCTTCTTCAACGTCAACGCGGTGCAGACCGTGGTGACCCATCAGCTTCAGGATACGGCCGTTGCGCTTCTTGCCGTCGACGTCGATGGCAACAACCGGGGTGTTCGGCTTGACGCGACCACGGGCGATACGGCCAACGCCGATAACACCGAGGAAGCTGTTGTAGTCCAGGGCAGAGATCTGCATCTGGAACGGGCCGTCACGGTCAACAGCAGGCGCTGGAACGTTGTCGACGATCGACTGGTACAGCGGGGTCATGTCTTCGGCCATTTCGGTGTGGTCCAGACCGGCAATGCCGTTCAGGGCCGAGGCGTAGACGACTTTGAAGTCCAGCTGTTCTTCGGTGGCACCGAGGTTGTCGAACAGGTCGAAGATCTGGTCCAGAACCCAGTCAGGACGCGCGCCCGGACGGTCAACCTTGTTGATCACGACGATCGGACGCAGGCCGGCTTCGAACGCCTTCTTGGTCACGAAACGGGTTTGCGGCATAGGGCCGTCCTGGGCGTCGACCAGCAGCAGCACGGAGTCGACCATCGACATTACACGCTCAACCTCGCCACCGAAGTCGGCGTGGCCGGGGGTGTCGACGATGTTGATGTGGTAGCCGTTCCAGTTGATGGCGGTGTTTTTCGCCAGAATGGTAATACCGCGCTCTTTTTCCTGGTCGTTGGAGTCCATGACGCGCTCGTCGTTGAGCTCGTTACGCTCCAGAGTGCCGGACTGACGCAGGAGTTTGTCGACCAGGGTGGTTTTACCATGGTCAACGTGGGCGATGATGGCGATGTTACGCAGATTTTCGATCACGTGTGTATCTCGATCAGAGGATTCGGGTTGCCGCCCAGTCTAGGCGGCGAATATGAATGAATGGCGCTCAACGGGCCCGCAGGTCGGGAGGGCGATGGCGGATGCTCCCACCATACAACCCCGGCGTTTTATGTCGGACGATAAACGCGCACATTGGCATGTCCCTCACTGAGCAAATGATGGGCATGCAGGCGACTCATCACACCCTTGTCGCAATACAGCAGGTACTGGCGCGTGGCATCCAGCTCCTTGAAGCGACTGTTCAGGGCGTAGAACGGCAAGGCCTTGACCTCGATACCGTCCAGTTCCAGAGGCTGGTCTTCCTGGGCATCAGGGTGGCGAATATCAATGACCACCTGCCCGGCCAGCGCCTGGCTGACTTCTTCGATCTGGATATCCTGGCCAAGTTCATCGATCACATTGTCGATGGACACCAGGCGCGCGCGCTCCAGCGCACGCTCGAGCACGGCCATGTCGAACTGCTTCTCTTCATGGTCGACGCGATGACGCTTGGCACAGGTGGTCGGGTTCACCGAAATCACGCCGCAGTATTCCGGCATGTGCTTGGCGAACTCGGCGGTACCGATCTGGTTGGCCTGGTCGATGATGTCCTGCTTGTGGCTGGCCAGCAGCGGACGCAGTACCAGTTTCTCGGTGGCCGAGTCGATCACGGCCAGGTTGGGCAGGGTCTGACTCGATACCTGGGAGATGGCTTCACCGGTCACCAGGGCATCGATTTCCAGACGGTCGGCAATGTTGGTCGCCGCTCGCAGCATCATGCGCTTGAGGGTCACGCCCATGTAGCTGTTGTCGACCTTGCCGAGAATCTCGCCGACCACTTCTTCGAATGGCACGCTGACAAACAGCACGCGCTGGCTGCTGCCGTATTTCTTCCACAGGAAGTGGGCGACTTCCATCACCCCCAGCTCGTGGGCGCGACCGCCAAGGTTGAAGAAGCAGAAGTGGGTCATCAGGCCGCGGCGCATCATCTGGTAGGCCGCCACGGTGGAGTCGAAGCCACCGGACATCAGTACCAGGGTCTGTTCCAGCGTGCCCAGCGGGTAACCGCCGATGCCCTTGTGCTGGTTGTGGATCACGTACAAGAGCTTGTCGCGCACCTCGATGCGCACCTCGACTTCAGGGGTGCGCAGGTCGATACCGGCGGCGCCGCACTGCTGGCGCAGCTGGCTGCCGACATAACGGTCGACGTCCATCGAGGTGAAGCTGTGGTGACCGCCACGCTTGCAGCGCACGGCAAAGCGCTTGCCGGGCAGCAGGTGACCAAAGTGGGTCTTGCACTTGGCGACGATGTCGTCAAAATCGCCCAGCGGGTACTCGTCGACCTGCAGGAAATGGGCGATGCCCGGCATGCAGGTCAGACGCTCGATCATCTCGCGCAGTACTTTCTCGTCCTCGATGCGGGTGACCACCTCGAGGTTGTCCCAGACACCGTCAACCGCGAGCGCAGGATCGAGGTCCTTGAGCACGGTACGGATGTTGCGGCCCAGTTGACGGATGAAGCGTTTGCGAACCGGGCGGCTCTTGATGGTGATCTCTGGGAAGACTTTTACGATTAGTTTCATTGAATACAGCGCGCGCGATGCCGACTAAAAAAGTGGGGCGCGGATTATAGCGGAAATTGCTCAAGGTTTAACCAATTAATCTACAGAAGGTTTTCGACGCACCAAAATGAGGCGCCTCACCACAAATGCGCCACTTAAGGGTGCACAAAACCACCTTCATTTTGGTTAAACACCCTCGCAACGCTCAGGAATCGGGCAAAAACTCCAAACCGGGGCACTGGCATGCAATTTGCTCCCTTGTGAGGCAGGTTGCCTTGGCCGACTATTCGCGCCCGGCATCACCCAAATTAAAGGGCTGCACAGGCAAGCTCTACCCCACCCGGAGGACACTATGTCGAAGTCGGTTCAACTCATCAAAGATCATGACGTTAAATGGATTGATCTGCGCTTCACGGACACCAAAGGCACCCAGCACCACGTGACCATGCCGGCCCGCGATGCGCTGGAAGACGACTTCTTCGAAGTCGGCAAAATGTTCGACGGTTCCTCCATCGCTGGCTGGAAAGGCATCGAAGCCTCCGACATGATCCTGATGCCGGTTGACGATACCGCCGTTCTCGATCCGTTCACCGAAGAGCCGACCCTGATCCTGACCTGCGACATCGTCGACCCTTCGAGCATGCAGGGCTACGACCGTGACCCGCGCGCGATCGCCAAGCGTGCCGAGGAGTACCTCAAGAGCACCGGCATCGGTGACACCGTATTCGCCGGTCCAGAGCCTGAGTTCTTCATCTTCGACGAAGTGAAGTTCAAGTCGGACATCTCCGGTTCGATGTTCAAGATCTACTCCGAGCAAGGCTCGTGGATGTCCGACCAGGACGTCGAAGGCGGCAACAAAGGCCACCGTCCAGGCGTCAAAGGCGGCTACTTCCCGGTTCCGCCGTTCGACCACGACCACGAAATCCGTACTGCCATGTGCAACGCACTGGAAGAAATGGGTCAGACCGTCGAAGTCCACCACCACGAAGTGGCGACTGCCGGCCAGAACGAAATCGGCGTCAAGTTCAACACCCTGGTGAAGAAAGCTGACGAAGTCATGGCTCTGAAGTACGTCGTGCACAACGTTGCCGATGCCTACGGCCGCACTGCCACCTTCATGCCGAAGCCGCTGTACGGCGACAACGGTTCGGGCATGCACGTTCACATGTCCATCTGGAAAGAAGGCAAGAACACCTTCGCAGGCGAAGGCTATGCCGGCCTGTCCGATACTGCCCTGTACTTCATCGGCGGTATCATCAAACACGGTAAGGCCCTGAACGGTTTCACCAACCCTTCGACCAACTCCTACAAGCGTCTGGTACCAGGCTTCGAAGCGCCGGTCATGCTGGCTTACTCGGCCCGTAACCGTTCCGCTTCGATCCGTATTCCTTACGTGTCGAGCCCGAAAGCCCGCCGTATCGAAGCACGCTTCCCGGATCCGGCTGCCAACCCGTACCTGGCCTTCGCAGCACTGCTGATGGCCGGCCTGGACGGTATCCAGAACAAGATCCACCCTGGCGATGCCGCTGACAAAAACCTGTACGACCTGCCGCCTGAAGAGGCGAAAGACATCCCACAAGTTTGCGGCAGCCTGAAAGAAGCGCTGGAAGAACTGGACAAAGGCCGTGCATTCCTGACCAAGGGCGGCGTGTTCTCTGACGACTTCATTGATGCCTTCATCGAGCTGAAGAGCGAAGAAGAAATCAAGGTCCGTACCTTCGTACACCCACTGGAATACGAGCTGTACTACAGCTGCTAATCCAGTGACGCCTGCGCAAGCAGCGTAACGAGAGGCCTCCTTCAGGAGGCCTTTTCTTTTTCTGACAATTTTATAGGACTCAGCTGACAGGTCAGACAGCCAGAAGGACGCACACTGAGGTTTTCCCGTCAGGACACCTGCCATGCGCTCACCGCTTACCCTGCTGCTCGCCCCGCTCTTGCTGATCCAGGGCTGCACATCCACACCTCCACCCGACACTGCCTTGCAGCGCTTGCTCACTAGCATTGAACAACGCCTGGACATCGCCGAAGCGGTTGCCCTGAACAAATGGGATTCAGGCCAGCCGGTGCAGGCCACCGAGCGTGAACAACAGGTCATCGCCAATGCCCAGACCCAGGCCCCGCGCTTTGGCGTCGACAGCCAACGGGCCGGCCTGTTCTTCAGCGATCAGATCGAGGCCAATAAACTGCTGCAGTACAGCGCCCTGTCGCGCTGGCACGCAGCCGGCAGCGCCCCAACGACAACGCGTATCGACCTTGCCACACAATTGCGTCCACAACTGGACCGTCTGCAGCGCAGCCTGCTCAGCGAGCTGGCCGAATTCGACCGCAACCCGCCTGCACGCTGCGATTCTGCGCTGGCGCACGCCATCGCCCAGCGCGCAACCGCCCCACAACGCAATCTGGCCCTGGTACGCGCCACCGTCCATTTGTGCGCCAGCCGCTGATCAATCCTCTATGCTCTATATTGGTGCACGCAACAGCGTGCACGTGAGCAAAGCAGCCCATTTTGGTTCAATCTCACGGCAACATCAGGGCTTTACAGCCATATTTAGCGCAATTACAGGTCTTTATCCGGCAAATCCGCTTCTTTTCGGAGCCTTGGTTTGTTTTTTGCATTTTCTTGTTACCAGCAGACAACCAGCGCCCGCGACCCTGGCACCACCGGGGTCGTCATGAGCCAAAAGAGGTCACCGACGCCCCATGACCATCAGCGATGCCCTGCACCGACTGCTACTGGACAACCTGACCACGGCCACCATCCTGCTCAATGCCGAACTGCGCCTTGAGTACATGAACCCGGCCGCGGAAATGCTCCTGGCCATCAGCGGCCAGCGCAGCCATGGGCAATTCATCAGCGAGCTGTTTACGGAGTCCCCCGAAGCGCTCAACTCCTTGCGCCAGGCCGTGGAGCACGCTCACCCTTTTACCAAGCGTGAAGCGCAGCTGACCTCGCTGACCGGGCAAACCCAGACCGTCGACTATGCCGTGACACCGATCCTCAGTAGCGGGCGCACGTTGCTGCTGCTGGAAGTGCACCCGCGCGACCGGCTGCTACGCATCACCAAGGAAGAGGCCCAGCTGTCTAAGCAGGAAACCACCAAGCTGCTGGTGCGCGGCCTGGCCCACGAGATCAAGAATCCCCTGGGCGGCATCCGCGGCGCCGCGCAATTGCTGTCCCGGGAGTTGCCCGAAGAAAGCCTCAAGGATTACACCAATGTGATCATTGAAGAGGCCGACCGCCTGCGCAACCTTGTCGATCGCATGCTCGGCTCGAACAAGCTGCCATCGCTGGCCATGACCAATATCCACGAAGTGCTGGAGCGGGTCTGCAGCCTGGTCGAGGCCGAAAGCCAGGGCGGCATTACCCTGGTGCGCGATTACGACCCCAGCCTGCCGGACGTGCTGATCGACCGCGAGCAGATGATCCAGGCGGTGCTCAACATCGTACGCAATGCCATGCAGGCCATCAGCGGCCAGAACGAATTGCGCCTGGGCCGCATCAGCCTGCGCACCCGGGCCATGCGCCAGTTCACCATCGGCCACACCCGCCATCGCCTGGTGGCCAAGGTCGAAATCATCGACAACGGCCCGGGCATCCCTGCCGAGCTGCAGGAAACCATCTTCTACCCCATGGTCAGCGGCCGCCCGGATGGCACCGGGCTGGGCCTGGCCATTACCCAGAACATCATCAGCCAGCACCAGGGCCTGATCGAGTGTGACAGCCATCCTGGCCACACCACGTTCTCGATCTTTCTGCCGCTGGAACAAGGAGCCTCCGCCTCATGAGCCGTAGTGAAACCGTCTGGATCGTCGATGATGATCGCTCCATCCGCTGGGTACTGGAAAAAGCCCTGCAACAAGAAGGCATGACCACGCAAAGCTTCGACAGCGCCGACGGCGTCATGAGCCGCCTGGCCCGCCAGCAACCCGACGTGATCATTTCCGACATCCGCATGCCCGGGGCCAGTGGCCTGGATCTGCTCGCGCAAATCCGCGATCAGCATCCGCGCCTGCCGGTGATCATCATGACCGCGCACTCCGACCTCGACAGTGCGGTGGCGTCCTATCAGGGCGGCGCATTCGAGTACCTGCCCAAGCCGTTCGATGTCGATGAGGCGGTATCGCTGGTCAAGCGCGCCAATCAACATGCGCAGGAACAGCAAGGCCTGGACGTCGCGCCGACGCTGACCCGCACCCCGGAAATCATTGGCGAAGCCCCGGCGATGCAGGAGGTGTTCCGCGCCATCGGCCGCTTGAGCCACTCCAACATCACCGTGCTGATCAACGGCGAGTCGGGTACCGGTAAAGAACTGGTCGCTCACGCCCTGCACCGCCACAGCCCGCGCGCCGCCTCGCCATTCATTGCGCTGAACATGGCAGCGATCCCCAAGGACCTGATGGAGTCCGAGCTGTTCGGTCACGAAAAAGGCGCGTTCACCGGTGCTGCCAACCTGCGGCGCGGGCGTTTCGAACAAGCCGATGGCGGTACGCTGTTTCTCGATGAAATCGGCGACATGCCGGCCGACACCCAGACCCGTCTGCTGCGCGTGCTGGCCGATGGCGAATTCTACCGGGTGGGCGGGCATGTGCCGGTCAAGGTCGACGTACGCATCATCGCCGCCACTCACCAGAACCTGGAAACCCTGGTGCAGGCCGGCAAGTTCCGCGAGGACCTGTTCCATCGCCTGAACGTGATCCGCATCCACATCCCGCGCCTGGCCGACCGTCGCGAAGACATACCGACCCTGGCCCGCCACTTCCTTGGTCGCGCCGCCCAGGAGCTCGCCGTAGAGCCCAAGCTGCTCAAGGCCGAGACAGAAGAGTACATGCGCAATCTGCCGTGGCCCGGCAACGTCCGCCAGCTGGAAAACACCTGCCGCTGGATCACCGTGATGGCTTCGGGTCGTGAAGTGCATGTCGGTGACCTGCCGCCCGAACTGCTCAACCTGCCCCAGGACGCCGCACCGGTGACCAACTGGGAACAGGCGCTGCGCCAATGGGCCGACCAGGCACTGGCCCGCGGCCAGTCGAGCCTGCTCGACAGTGCCGTGCCGAGCTTCGAGCGCATCATGATCGAAACAGCCCTCAAGCACACCGCCGGCCGCCGCCGCGATGCTGCAGTGTTGCTGGGTTGGGGACGCAATACCCTGACCCGCAAGATCAAGGAACTGGGCATGAAGGTCGATGGCGCCGATGAAGAAGGCGACGACGAAGCCTGAGCCGTGCCCCGGCAGGAGCGTAGCTTGCCCGCGAAGAACGATGACGCGGTGTGCCTGGTACACCGCAGTGCCAGGTTCGCCGGCAAGCCTGGCTCCTACGGCGAGGATCGATGAGACAGGACAGGTACAGCGTTTATGCCCCAATGCTGGACCCGACCAGTCTTCTGCGCACCGTCTGAAGGCACAAACCCTCGCCAAAACCCCGTACTAGACAGCAAAACCCTTTGTTTTACGGGCTGCAACAAAATTGGCACACAGCCTGCATTAGTATCAGTACTTCCAGTTTTGGGGGCCTTGGTACAGGCAGGCCGGGGATTCCCCTCTTTTATTCGTGCAGCCTCACCTGCACACGCCAGCGCCCATCGTCCTCTGCACCGGCCCACTCGCCGTGTAGGGGGCGGGCCGCCACCAGGGTGATCAACAACCCGCCATCGCTCTTCTGAACCCGCCAGCTCACCGGTTTGCCCTGCAAACGCAACTGACCGCGTGCAGCCTTGCCTTCAGCCTCGAACAGCAGCGCTACCGTCCCTTCGACGGTTTCCCCGTGCAGGTTGGGCGCTTCGTTGAACCACAGGTCCAGACCGCCCTCCACGACCTGAACCTGCTCCAGCACGCGCGGTTCGGGCGCAGTCAACCGACCGATCATCAAACCCACCAACATGCCGAACAAGGCCAGAGAAAACAGCACACGCGGCCATAGCTTCGAACGCGGGTCCGGTTCAGGAGTAGAATGCTCGCCATCTTTATATTCGGAGCCGTGCATGTTTCACGTCATCCTCTTCCAACCAGAGATTCCGCCGAATACCGGCAACATAATCAGGCTCTGCGCCAACAGCGGCTGTGCCTTGCACCTGATCGAGCCCATCGGCTTCGAGCTGGACGACAAGCGCCTGCGCCGCGCCGGGCTCGACTACCATGAGTATGCCACCCTCAAGCGCCACGCGGACCTTGCCAGCTGCCTGGAGAGCCTCGGCCAGCCACGCCTGTTTGCCTTCACCACCAAGGCCTCGCACCCCTACCACGAAACCGCCTTCCAGCCCGGCGACGCCTTCCTGTTCGGCCCGGAAAGCCGTGGGCTGCCCGCCGAGGTACTGGACAGCCTGCCTGCCGAGCAGCGCCTGCGCCTGCCCATGCGCGAGGGCTGCCGCAGCCTGAACCTGTCCAATACCGTCGCGGTGACGGTCTACGAGGCCTGGCGCCAGCAGGGCTTTGCCTGAGCCAAGAAAAAAGCGCCCCTCAGGGCGCTTTTTCGGCACATCGCAACACTTACTGCAGCGAAGGCGCTTCGCCGGCTTCCTGCATGCGCTGCATTTCCTGCGCGTACAGGGCGTCGAAGTTGACCGGCGACAGCATCAGTGCCGGGAACGAACCACGGGTCACCAGGCTGTCCAGCGCTTCACGGGCGTACGGGAACAGGATGTTCGGGCAGAACGCACCCAGAGTGTGGCTCATCGATGCCGCATCCAGGTTCTTGATCAGGAAGATACCGGCCTGCTGGACTTCAGCAATGAACGCCACCTCGTCACCGTTTTTCACGGTCACCGACAGGGTCAGGACGACTTCGTGGAAATCGCCTTCCAGGCCTTTTTGCTTGGTGTTCAGGTCCAGGGCAACGCTCGGCTCCCACTGCTGACGGAAGATCGCCGGGCTTTTCGGCGCTTCGAACGACAGGTCGCGAACATAGATGCGCTGCATCGAGAACTGAGGTGCGCCATCGTCTTCTGCAGCTGCGCCGTTGTTCAGTTGATCAGTCATGACAGATCCTTCTTTCCAGGGTCTTTAATAGGGGTTCTGATTCAAGCCTTGAGCAGGCCGTCGAGTTTACCGGCGCGCTCAAGGGCATACAGGTCGTCGCAACCGCCGACGTGGGTGTTACCGATCCAGATCTGCGGCACCGAAGTACGGCCGGCCTTCTGGCTCATTTCGGCGCGCACCTGCGGCTTGCCATCGACCTTGATCTCTTCGAACGCCACACCTTTGCTTTGCAGCAGGTGCTTGGCCCGCGAGCAGTAAGGGCAGTAGTCGCTGGAGTAGACGATGACGTCGCTCATATCACTTCACCAATGGCAGGTTGTCGGCTTTCCAGCTCGACACGCCACCGGACAGCTTGGCCGCGTTGAAGCCGGCCTTGAGCAGTTCGCGGGTGGTGGTGCCGGCGTGCTGGCCCATGGCGTCAACGACGATCAGGGTCTTGCCGGCCTTGTGTTTTTCCAGCTCGCCGATACGCGCGGCGAACTTGTCCTGCGGAATGTTCAGGGCGCCGACGATATGACCTGCCGCGTAGTCCTTGGCCGAACGAATGTCGATTACCAGGCCTTTCTCACTGTTGACCAGTGCAGTCAGTTCACCGGTGCTCAGGCTACGTCCGCCTTTGCGCGCTTCGGTGATGATCAGCAGCACCAGCAGAACGACGAAGATACCAACCAGCAGATAGTGATTTGTTGCGAATTCAATCAGGTGAGCAACCATCGGAGGGTGTTTCCAGGCCATTAAAAATGTTGGCCAGTATACACAGCCCCCAAGGTCGGCCAAAGCCCGCCCGACCGGCTAGTTGCCGGCAATTCTTCTTTACCCCGTGCAGCCCGTCGGACGGCGCCCGCTGCCACGTGAGGTAAATTCGTCTTTCTTGGCCAATTTGCCCTAAAATGCGTGCCTTTATCATCTGAACAACCGAGAGTGGGATTGATGACGAGCACGCCAAAACCTTTGGTCCTGATCATCCTGGATGGCTTTGGTCACAGCGAAAGCCACGAATACAACGCCATCTACTCGGCCAACACGCCGGTTTACGACCGCCTGCGCGCTACCCAGCCGCACGGCTTGATCTCCGGCTCCGGCATGGACGTCGGCTTGCCCGACGGGCAAATGGGCAACTCCGAGGTTGGCCACATGAACCTCGGCGCTGGCCGCGTGGTGTACCAGGACTTCACCCGGGTCACCAAGGCCATCAAGGATGGCGAGTTCTTTGAAAATCCCGTGCTCTGCGGCGCCGTAGACAAGGCAGCCAGTGCCGGCAAAGCCGTGCACATCCTCGGCCTGCTGTCCGATGGCGGCGTGCACAGCCACCAGGACCACCTGGTAGCCATGGTCGAACTGGCCGCCCAGCGTGGCGCCGAAAAAATCTACCTGCACGCTTTCCTCGACGGGCGCGACACGCCGCCAAAAAGCGCGCAATCGTCCATCGAACTGCTCGATGCCACCTTCGCCAAACTGGGCAAGGGCCGCATCGCCAGTCTGATTGGCCGCTACTTCGCCATGGACCGCGACAACCGTTGGGACCGTGTATCGACGGCCTACAACCTGATCGTAGACAGCGTCGCCGAGTACAGCGCCGACAACGCCCAGGCCGGCCTCGAAGCCGCCTACGCACGTGGCGAGAGCGACGAGTTCGTCAAGGCCACGCGCATCGGTGATGCGGTTCAGGTCGAAGACGGCGATGCGGTGATCTTCATGAACTTCCGCGCAGACCGTGCCCGCGAACTGTCGCGGGTGTTCGTCGAAGCCGACTTCAATGAGTTCCCTCGCGCCCGCCTGCCAAAACTGGCCGCCTACATCGGCCTGACCCAGTATTCGGCAAAAATCCCGGCCCCGGCCGCCTTTGCACCGGGCAGCCTCAACAACGTGCTGGGCGAATACCTGGCAAAAAATGGCAAGACCCAGCTGCGCATTGCTGAAACCGAGAAGTACGCACACGTCACCTTCTTTTTCTCCGGCGGACGCGAAGAGCCGTTCGAAGGCGAAGAACGTATCCTGATCCCGTCGCCAAAGGTCGCCACCTACGACCTGCAGCCAGAGATGAGCGCCCCGGAAGTCACCGACCGCATCGTCGAAGCCATTGAGCAGCAACGCTACGACGTGATCGTGGTCAACTACGCCAACGGCGACATGGTCGGCCACAGCGGCGTCTTCGAAGCCGCGGTCAAAGCCGTCGAGGCGCTGGACCTGTGTGTCGGACGCATCGTCGAGGCGCTGGACAAGGTCGGTGGCGAAGCCCTGATCACCGCTGACCACGGCAACGTCGAGCAAATGGAAGACGCCTGCACCGGCCAGGCGCATACCGCGCACACCACCGAGCCGGTGCCGTTCATCTATGTCGGCAAGCGCAACGTCCAGGTTCGCGAAGGCGGTGTGCTGGCTGACGTGGCGCCGACCATGCTGAAACTGCTGGGCCTGGAAAAGCCTGCAGAAATGACTGGCACCTCGATTCTGATCGACGCCTGAAGCCCGTAAACCGGCCGCAACGGTCGGTTTTCCGGACCAACGCCTCAACGCAGTTGCCTTGAGGCGTTTTTTTTGCCGCCTGCGGCGGGCATACTAGGCCAGTCTCTATCCCTGGTGTCGCCCACTCCATGTTTCGCGCCCTGATACTACTTGCCTTGACTTGCCTGCTCAGCCCGGCGTTAGCCGACGAGCGCGCGCAAACCCAGCAGCAACTGGACGCCACGCGTCAGGACATTGCCGAGCTGAAAAAAATGCTCGGCCAGTTGCAGCAGGAAAAATCCGGTGTGCAGAAAGACCTGCGCAGCACTGAAACCGACATCGGCAAGCTGGAGAAGCAGGTGGAGGCCCTGCAACAAGAACTAAAAAAGACCGAGGGCGAGCTGGAGCGCCTTGATCACGAGAAAAAAAAACTCCAGAGCGCCCGCGTTGAACAACAACGCCTGATTGCCATCCAGGCCCGTTCGGCCTACCAGAACGGCCGCGAGGAATACCTCAAGCTGCTGCTCAACCAGCAGAACCCGGAAAAATTCGCGCGCACCCTGACCTATTACGATTACCTGAGCCAGGCGCGCCTGGAACAGTTGCGCAATTTCAACGAAACCTTGCGCCAGCTGGCCAACGTCGAGCAGGACATCAGCCTGCAGCAAGCGCAGTTGCTGACCCAGCAAGGCACCCTCGATACCCAGCGCCAGGAACTGGAAAAAGTCCGCGCCGAGCGCCAGCAGGTGCTGGCCAAGCTGAACACCGACGTCAAGGCCCGTGACCAGAAGCTGCAGGCCCGTGAGCAAGACCAGGCCGACCTGACCCGGGTGCTGAAGACCATTGAGGAAACCCTCGCGCGTCAGGCCCGTGAAGCGGAAGAAGCGCGGCAAAAAGCCTTGCTCGCTGCCCAGGAAGCCGAAAAACAGCGCCAGCGCGAAGCCCTGGCGGCCAGCAGCGATGCACCGAAAAAGCCCAGGGCCATTCCCGGCCCGCTGGTTTCAAGCAGTGGCGAAACCTTCGGCGGGGCTTTTTCTGCAGCCCGCGGAAAACTTCCATGGCCTGTCAATGGTCGATTGCTGGCACGATTTGGTGAAACCCGGGGTGACGACTCCCGGGCGAAGTGGGATGGTGTGATGATCAGCGCCTCGCCAGGCAGCCAGGTGCATGCGGTACATGGCGGCCGGGTGGTGTTTGCCGACTGGTTGCGCGGCGCTGGACTTCTGGTCATTCTCGACCATGGTAATGGTTACCTGAGCCTGTACGGCCATAATCAGAGCCTGCTCAAGAGCGCCGGGGATGTCGTCAAGGCCGGTGAGGCGATTTCTACCGTCGGCAACAGCGGCGGCCAGGACAACTCAGGGCTGTATTTCGCCATCCGCCAGCAAGGTCGCCCAAGCGACCCCGCACAATGGTGCCGTGCCCAGGGATAGGTACCCGCCACTCTCTATTTGACGGCATAGCGCGATATCGGGCTATGCCGAGGCTCCAGCCGGAGCGCTACCAGGATCAGGAGTTCGTTCGACATGCTGCATTCGCCTCGCCTCACCTCGCTGGCCCTGACCATTGCCATGGTCCTCGGTGCGCCCCTGGCCCGTGCGGCCGAGCCTGCCAAGCCAACTGCGGTGCCGGCCACGACGGTTTCTGCGCCAGCAAAGGCGCCGCTACCGCTGGATGAGCTGCGCACCTTCGCCGAGGTCATGGACCGGATCAAGGCAGCCTATGTCGAGCCTGTGGATGACAAGACCCTGCTGGAGAATGCCATCAAGGGCATGCTCAGCAACCTCGACCCGCATTCCGCCTACCTGGGCCCGGAAGACTTCCAGGAGCTGCAGGAGAGCACCAGTGGTGAGTTCGGCGGCCTGGGGATCGAAGTGGGCATGGAAGACGGCTTCGTCAAAGTCGTCTCGCCTATCGATGACACCCCCGCCACCCGCGCCGGTATCGAGGCCGGCGACCTGATCGTCAAGATCAACGGCCAGCCGACCCGCGGCCAGACCATGACCGAAGCGGTCGACAAAATGCGCGGCAAGATCGGCGAGAAGATCACCCTGACCCTGGTACGCGACGGCGGCACGCCCTTCGACGTGACCCTGGCCCGTGCGGTCATCCAGGTCAAGAGCGTCAAGAGCCAGCTGCTTGAAGACGGCTACGGTTACATCCGCATCACCCAGTTCCAGGTTAAAACCGGCGAAGAAGTTGGCAAGGCCCTGGCCAAGCTGCGCAAGGACAACGGCAAGAAACTGCGCGGCCTGGTCCTGGACCTGCGTAACAACCCCGGCGGCGTGCTGCAATCGGCCGTTGAAGTGGCCGACCACTTCCTGACCAAGGGCCTGATCGTCTACACCAAGGGCCGTATCGCCAACTCCGAACTGCGTTTCTCTGCCGACCCGGCCGACGCCAGCGAGGGCGTGCCACTGGTGGTGCTGATCAACGGCGGCAGTGCCTCGGCCTCGGAGATTGTTGCTGGCGCCCTGCAGGACCAGAAGCGCGGCGTGTTGATGGGCACCGACAGCTTCGGTAAAGGCTCGGTGCAAACCGTGTTGCCGCTGAACAATGATCGCGCCCTCAAGCTCACCACCGCGTTGTACTACACCCCGAACGGCCGTTCGATCCAGGCCCAGGGCATTATCCCGGACATCGAGGTGCGCCAGGCCAAGCTGACCGCCGAAGCGGACAGCGAAAACTTCAAGGAAGCCGACCTGCAAGGACACCTGGGCAACGGCAACGGCGGCGCCGACCGTCCAACCAGCAGCACTGCCAAGCGCAAGGAGCGCCCGCAGGACAATGACTTCCAGCTCAGCCAGGCCATCAGCCTGCTCAAGGGCCTGAGCATTACCCACAGCAAGTGACGCGTTACCTGCTGTGCCTGCTGCTGTACCTGGTGAGCGGCGCCGCGTTGGCGGCGCCCGCCCATCAGAGCAAGGCGTACATGAGCCTGATCATCGACGATCTGGGCCAGAACAGTGCTCGCGACGACCGTACCCTGGCCCTGCCCGGCCCGGTGACGATGGCGATCATGCCCGACACCCCGCATGCCAGCGACTTCGCCCGTCAGGCTCACAAAGCCGGCAAGACGGTGATCCTGCACATGCCCATGGACCCGGCCACCGGCCCCTACGCCTGGCATCCGGGGACGCCATTGCCGGAGTTGGCCCAGCGCCTGGATGCTGCCCTGGCCAAAGTGCCGTATGCCGCCGGAATCAACAATCACATGGGCAGCCTCATGACCTCGCAAGCCGAGCCGATGGCGTGGCTGATGGCCGAACTGCAACGCCGCCACCTGTTTTTCGTCGACAGCCGCACCAGTGCCGCCACCGTGGCGGCGGCCAAGGCCCAAGCCATCAGTCTCGCGCATGTATCGCGGGATGTGTTCCTGGATGATGTGCGCACACCCGAGGCCATTGCCGGGCAATTGCAGCAAGGTGTAGACCTGGCGCGCAAACAGGGATCAGCCGTTTTGATCGGCCACCCCTACCCGCAGACGCTTGAAGTGCTGGAACGAGAAATGCCCCGGCTAAAGAGCCAGGGCATTGAACTGATCACGCTCAAGCAGATGATTGCCGAGCGCAGCAACCAGGCCATGCCGGCGCATGGCAGCCACGGTGTCTACCGCAACCGTTGAGCCCCTCAGTCGAACGGAATGATCCCTTCGACCTCGCTCAATACCAGGTTGCCTCGGTAGACCGCCAGCAAAGCACGCGAGTTACCACGCACGGCTTCCATCTGTGCTTTCTGGCCAATTTTGCGCTGCGACCAGATCTTCAGGTGGCCTTTGGCAAACTGGCGTGCCGGAACATCGGCGTCCGGATAATGGAAATGCGCCTCCCAAATGCCGGTACCCCTGGTATTACCCCGGGATGGCAAGCGGTGGACCTCATAAATATCCAGGTAGTCATTGGCCGAGAGCATTTTCCGGCGTGTGGTTGGCAGGATGGAGATCTGCTTCTCCTCAAACAGGAAACGCAGCCCGGTCGCTGTTGGGTGGCTGGTCGTCAAGTAATAGCTGGTCAGCAGGTCGTGCTGCGTATTTTCCAGACGCTCGATGGCATCCGACAACTTCGCACCAAACTCTGCCGAGACACCCGTGCTGTCCAGCGCCTCGGAAGCCTCCTTGAGCCGCTCGACAAGCCCCTCCACGATCGACTGCATGCCAATTGGCTCGTCCTTTCCGATGTAGCGCTGGGCCAGTTTTAGCGTGGGCTCCACCTGCCCAAGAGCATTACGCGCCATTGACCTGGCAGCCCCTACATCATGACTGTTGGCGCTTGGCTGGCTTTCATCGACAGGTTCCTCGAGGTCCTCCACCCAGACATCCTGCTGCTTGCGGAAAGTCTTGAGGACTTTAGTGCCCGATGAATCCTTTTGCTGCACGACATCGTGACCATCGACCTGTACTTCTTCGCCAATGACACTGCGCCCGCTGTGTGTCTTGACCACTTGATGTTTGCCCGTTCGACGCCGGTACACCTGTGTTTTGAGCTGCACCGGATCGAAAAGCTCAGATTCGCGAATGGCCATGGCCATTTCTTCCTGCGCCGAGTCAATCAAGGTGTCCAGCACCTTCAGGTAATCGTTAAGGGGACCCGTCTGGATCACCTCATCACCTGACTCGGCGAACAACACTGCATGCCCCTGGGCAGCCTTGTAACTGTCCAGGACCTCGCTCAGCAGCTCGAGCCGCTGCGCTGCTGGCACCTCGATCACCGCCAATTTGCCATGCTCGCTTCCAGCACTTTTCAGTGCCTCGTTCCACAACTGTGCGTGATAGTGGATGAGCGTTTCTTCATCGTCTCCGGCTCTGCGATTCAGGCTCAACTCAGCCAGGTCTTCGAGCAAAACCATCTGGAGCTCGGTAAAACTGACCTGGCGGCTTATGATGTAATCCTCGAGCAAGACCTGTTTGTCCTGTCGCTCGCCGCCTTCATCCTTGAAAACGATATCGTCATCTTTGAGTGCTTCTGCCAGCAGCCTGTCCAGATGCTTCGATATCCAGACTAGATCGAATTGCTTGGTGACAACTTCCTCAACCAGAGACCGGACATAGTCATAGTGTTCCAGTTCAGTGTCACTGATTGGACGCGCCACCATCTCGTCGATGAGCTCTTTCACATCGATGTCATTGATGGTTACTGATGTATCGTTATAAAACGCAATAGCGCTATCGATGAGTTGCTGACGCACCGCGCTTCGATGAATTTTGATGGCGGGCATCAATTCCTGTCGGGCGAACCTGGGCTGGACCATCTGGCTCAAGAGCTGATCCAGCTTCAGGTCCACCTCAAGCATCACTTTCAGATCTGCCATCACCTGGTACTTGGCTCGAATAACATCGGCGCGAGCAATCTTGATTTTTTCGTCAAACGCCTGAATCAGGGTAAGGCCTGCAGGGTTCTCGGGTACTTTGTCCCGCTGGGCTTTGAGCTTGTCCACATGACTTTGCCGGTCGTCCCAGGTGGATTTGCTCAGGCCGAAACTCTCCCCGGCGCGGTTACTCTCGATATTAAGGGCCTTCTCCTGCGCTTTGAGCTGCAAGAACTCTTTCTGGTTTTCTTCCCGGAGCAGGTCCGCCCGTCGCTTCGGTCCCCCTCCAAGCAATCGCAAGCCCGCTTCGACACGCCAGAGTCCATGGCGGTAATGCAGCCAGGGACCTTTTTTCCCTTCAGCGCCTAGAACCTGTACACCTTGATCAGACACCTCCACAAGGTAAGCGTCGCCAACCAGGCTGGCGTAATGATCCGTACCGATCCGGTACAAACCGCGTTCAGGCCCGGACTCAAGTGCCTCAACGCCATTTAGGGACACGCTGGAGCGCAGTCCTTGCAGCGCCTTGCGTTGCTCCGTCGGGAGTACGTTGAACCCTTGTCTGCCACGCCAGGTAAAATCCAGCTGCAAACCGGGGCGCTCGGCGAGCGAGCCTGGCAAGCCTTGTTTTCCCATCACAGGCGCCTGGGCAGCGCTTACCGGGCCAGGCCCAGGCGGCAGACCGTCAAATACAACTGCATCGGGCAAACTTCGTGTCGCCACCGCGTCCCCTTTCGGCAAGCGGGCGTGGAACATGGCCATGCCAAGGTTCAGGATCAAATCAACCACAGCCGCCGATCGCTCAAATTCGCTGCCTCGGTTGAGTGCTCTCACATCAGATTCCAAGCCTTTGATGACCTGTACCAGCCAGGCCACGCTGGCCACAGGTCCACGCAACAACAAGGTGGCGACGTCAAACAGCAACCAGGCACCTTGCACAAGCAAAGCCCAATGGCTTTCGGCGCTGGAAACCGACTGACGATCAGCCAGCTCAACCAGCAAATCACGGTTAGCCATGTAGAGCTTGGCATCGACATCGAATTGCCAGAACTGCGCAAAGAAACTTGCCGGCTTCACCGGCTCAGGCAACAACTGGGTATCCACGATGGGCAACCCCAGATGCGGTTCACTGAATCCTCCTTGATCGTAGATGCTTCGCGCTTGCGGCTTCAGCCACTCGAGGATGCTGTCCTGCAGTGTGCCGGGCTGACGAATCGCCTCCATCATCGCTGCAAGGCTGGTGAATTCCTTCAATGCAGCAGCGCTGTACAGCGGGCGGTAGAGCAGCACGGTCTCCGGCTCCGTCGAAAACAGTACATACATGCCACTGACCTGATCAGGTTCACGGTCTGCCGGTACACGACCGAACGCCAGCGGCATCAACATGATGCCTGGCAATGCCCGGTCGACATGATGGCCGCAGTAGTCGACCACACACTGCAGACCTGCCTCACTGAGCGTTCCGCCCAATTTAGCGGTCAGCGCGCTGAACAGCAGCGAACAGCGCCATTCCCGGGCAAAGCAACTCACCCGTTGTTCGCGGGTGGCCGGGTCATCCAGTTGCTGTGCGACATACCCCGGATAATGGCCGCCAATATCGACCTTCTCGACCAGCGAACGGACATAGTCAACGTTCATCCAGTCCATGATCAGCTGTTCGTTGCGGTGCTCGATCGCAGTTAACGTTGCGCCTTGCAGTGAACTCAGATTGCCGATGGCGAACTGGGTGAGGGTCATGCTGCGGGTCTCGACCACGCCGCCGCCGACACCTGTACCCGCGCCACCTGGAGTTCCTTTGGCGAGCGTAAGCGTCAGGTTCAGGTCGTCGGGAAAGTAATTGGCATCGTCCGGATGATCTCTGAGCAGTTGCGCGCGCAAACAAGCGCTGGCATAGCTGTGCAGGTCCTGCACATCGTCGAGTGCAGCCTTGCCCTTCGATTGCGCCTGGGCCAGGGCAAGCTCGAAGAGCCCACACTGGTATGCAAAACTGTCCTCCGCCAAAGCGTTCATTAAGCCCGGCGGTACCGCAACGTTCGCATCACCGCTGGCCACATACCCTTCGATAAACCATTGCGCCGGGTCAGTCAGCGCACCGTACAACGCCTCCATATCCGCAACGCCGGCCTGCCGCGAACCATGCAGGCGCTGCAGGTTCTCCAGCATGATATTGAGCAGCAACGCAGCTTGCTGGGAGAAGGGGTCACCTTCCAGTTGATAACGGTTCCAGCGCATCGACCCAAATGTGCATCGGCCTGCCATTTCGCTTTGCAGCGCCAAGGCAAAGTCGTCCAGCGAATCAAAGACCCTCACCACACTCGACGGCGCGCACCACAACACCACCGTGCGCTCATCCCATTCGCCAACCACCAGCAGGTTCGGCAGCATGCGCAGGAAGGTCTGCCCGTTGGCTTCGAGCTGCACTTCCACGGTGAACACATCGGGCTGCTCGTCACCGCCTTTCAACAGCCCATAGATGCAGGCCGCTTGCGAGTCGCCAAGCCCTTGAAGTGGCAAGTTGCGCAGCAGTGCCGATTTCAGTGTCTGCTGCAGCCAGCGATCCCGGCTGACGCCGACACTTGATATGCCACGCCAGTAATCGATCTGGGCTTGCTGGAAGTGGTACGGCAACTCGGCCAGCAGATCGTTGATCGAGTCGGTGATGCCTTTCAGGGCGATAAACTCAAAGCCATCACTGCCTTCGAAGCGGTAGGGCTCAACAAACGTCAGTCCATGCTGTTGATCATGGATCTTCTCCAGATCCAGCGCTTTGCCATCCAGTACGGCCTGCAACAGAACCTCAGTCAGCGGCGCTGACGCTTGAGCATTTCCCGGCCCAGGCTGAGGAATCAACAGACGAAGTGGCTCAGCGTCGGTCAATAGTGGCCGGACAGTGGAGAGGCTCGGATGGCGCTCGACCAGAAGCTGCAGGGCCTTGCGTCCGAGCACCTGGCGCAGAGTGGGGCGGCTGGCGAACTGCAGGGCCACGGCGCGCTTGAAGTCCTGCGCCGGCAAATGGATTGTCTGGTTGCTCATAAACGTAGTGCTCCATACAAACGGTAAGCCCTACGCTAGCCACCCGGCCTTTTGCGGCGGTGTTAGATATTGCTTGAGCGTTATGTACCGCAGGCCCTTCGCACAACAACGCACATTGACGTCGGCAACCCACAAAGGAGTCTTTCAATGCCGACAATCACCCAACGCCTGTTCGGGGCAGCCTTGATCTGCACGTCACTCCAGACACTTGCGGAGCAAACCGAGTCAACCCCTTCCCCCAGCGCCGTGACGCTGACCAATGCTCAAGGCGAAAACAGCCAGTGGAGTGGAATCGGGCGCCTGTCCCTTCCGAAAAACACGCAATGCATCGCCACACTGATCGACAGTCGCGACCCACTCACCTCATCGAATGGGCCTGCCTACGTCATAACCAGTGGTCATTGCGTGGACAAGCGCAATGGCGTCATCGTCCAGGATCAGTTACTGGAAGGCACTGTCAGCTTCAACTTCTTCATCGATACCCAAGAGGCGCGTCAAACCTTTCCCCTCAAGCGCATCGTATGGAGCAGCATGCAAGGCATCGACCTGGCATTGCTGGAGCTGGAAAGCAGCCTGGAAGAGGTCATCGCCCAGGCTGTAACACCACTTGCACTGGGCGCCAGCCCTGCCGCCGGCAGCGCGGTCAGGGTGATTGGCGAACCCAGCCAGCCTGATCAAGGTCTTCGTCTTGGATCTTGTGCAGAAGATAACGCAGACGTGGTCATCGAAACGCCCTGGGTCTGGCGCAACGTCCGACGCAATCACTGCCCCGGGTTGGCCGAAGGTGCTTCAGGCAGCCCGGTTGTCACAGCGGCTGACAACCTTGTCGTCAGCGTGGTGAACAGCGTCGCAAGCGAGACGAGCAAACTGCCCCGCTGCGGTCTGGACAATCCGTGTACGCCACAGGAAAACCAAACGCAGAACAACCGCACGACCAATTACGCCGCACCGGTTCAACGTATCAAAGGCTGCTTCAAGGACGGTCGGGCCGATTTGAGTCTGGAGAGCTGCGACCTGCTCCCGGCCTTTCAATTCAAGGCGCTGGCGCCCATCAACCGCTTGCAAAAGATTGCTACCAGCGCGGAGGGTGAGCCGGTACTGCCCTCCTGGAATCTGCCGTTCCAGATCGACACCCCGAGCTATCGCTACAAAACCAGCCTGGACGCCCTGGCCTGTGAAGACCCGATCGGCTACAGCGGTGCCGTTGCCGCCAGCGAAAACCTGATCGATGTGCCCATCGGGCCGCAGCCGGGCTGGAACTTCCTGTGCGTAATCGGCGTTCAGGAGCCGGACGAGCGGCCGTCCTACGCACTCATGGGCAATGCCTTGAGCCTGCCGGTCAAACTCCTTCCCGCTGGCCCGCCTGTTATCAACTTCACCAGCGTGCGGCGGCCTGATGGCGGTGTTGACATAGCCTGGCATCGAACCCCTGACCTGCTGCTGTACACCATCAAACGCGGCGCCCCGGACGCCGTCGACTGCGATGACCCCAAGGGCTATCGCGCGCTGGCGCGCAACCGGCATACCCTCGCAGCGGCGAAGCTACCGATCAAGTTCTGCACCAAGGCTGTGGATATCCTCAAGCAGGAGTCCGCGCCGCAAGCCGACATCATCAATGCCAGTGACGACTGAACCCCCTGAAACGACAAAGGCCCTGTTCTCGCGAACAGGGCCTTTGGGGTCATGCACCGAACGGGTTAGCTGTACACCCGTCCCAGCAGCTGCCGATGGCTCTCGAATTGATCGAGCACATCGCGAGTAATCTGGTCAGGTGTGAAGCCCATCAGATCGTATTCCTGGCTGCCGTTCTGCAGGTACACCTCGGCACGGTAGAAGCGCTGGCGCACTTCGCTTTCGCCTTCGACCGGCGCTTCGCTTGGCGCGGCCAGGTAGCCGTCCAGGCTCACTTCGTAAACGAACGGGTTACCTTCTTCCATCATCACCCGCAGGCCCATGGTCGAACGCGACTGGCCGACCCGGGTTTCCACCTCGACACCCAGGTTCTGCAACTGCTGCGCCGCATCCTTGAGCGCCGGGCTGACCTGCTTGTCCATGAAACGCTGGACCATGGCCTGGGTCGGTTGCAGATCGAGCTGGCTCAGGCGCTCGCTGAAGCCGCGGCGACCGCGAGCGGCCAGCTCGGCTTGTTCCTGTTCGATCTGGCTGTCCTGTTTCATGGCCTTGTACAGGCCGAACATGAACAGCACCAGCACCACCGAGAACGGTAGCCCGGCCAGTACCACCATGGTCTGCATGGCGGCGAAGTTACCGGCAAACAGCAGACCGACGGTCACCAGGGTGATCACCACCGACCAGAACACCACCATCCAGTGCGGCGCATCTTCGTCGACCTGGCCGCCTTTGCACGACAGGTTAGCCATCATCACTGCGCCAGAATCGGCCGGGGTGAGGAACAGCACGAAGCCGACGAACACTGCCACACCAATGACAATCTTGGCCGCCGGGAAGAACTCCAGCAGTTGGTAGATCGACATCGACGGCTGTTCGAGTGCGGTCTTGCCCAGCTCCACGGCGCCGTGGTTCATCACCAGGTCCAGCGCGGTGTTGCCGAAGATCGACAGCCAGGCCAGGGTGAAGCCCAGCGGGATCAGCAGCACCCCGGCAACCAGCTCACGCACGGTGCGGCCCTTGGAGATACGTGCGATGAACATGCCGACGAACGGACCCCAGGAAATCCACCAGGCCCAGTAGAACACGGTCCACAGCCCCAGCCAGCGCTCGGACTTGCCCGCCTCGCTTTCGTAGACGTAAAGGTCGAAGGTCTTCAGCACGATGCCGTTGAGGTAGTCGCCGATGTTCTGCACGAAACCATTGAGCAGGTGCAGGGTGTCGCCCGCCAGCAGCACGAAGATCAGCAGGCCGCTGAACAGCATGATGTTCAGGTTCGACAGGCGACGGATGCCGTTCTCCACCCCGGAAACCGCAGCCACGGTGGCCACGGTAGCCATGACCAGGATCACGATCAGCAGGTTGGTCTTGCTGTGGTCCATGCCGAACAGGTATTCCAGGCCCGAGGCCACCTGCATCGAACCGATACCCAGGTTGGTCACCAGACCCAGCAGCGTCACGAACATGCCGAAGATGTCCACGGCGTGACCGGCGCCACCCTTGACCCAGCGCTCACCCATCAGCGGGTACAGCGCCGAGCGCAGGGCCAGCGGCTGGTTGTGACGGTAGGCGAAGTAACCCACAGCCAGGCCGACCAGCGCATAGATCGCCCAGCCGTGCAGGCCCCAGTGCAGGAAGGTCAGCTGCAGGCCCTGGCGCGCGGCCTCGGCGCTGGCCGACGTGCCTTCTGGCGGGTTGAAATAGTGATCCAGCGGCTCGGAAGCGCCGAAGTACAGCAGCGAAATACCGATACCCGAAGAGAACAGCATGCCGGCCCATGCGCCGTAGCTGAAGTCGGGTTTGTCATCCTTGCCGCCCAGCTTGAGCTTGCCGAAGCTGGAGAAGGCCAGAACGATGACGAACACCAGGTAGCCGCCGATCACCAGCATGTAATACCAGCCGAAGCTGCGCGTCAGCCAGGTCTGGGCGACATTGAGCACTTCGCCGGCTTTTTCCGGTACAGCGATAAGCAAGGCAGTCAACACAAGGATCAGCAACGCGGAGGTGACGAACACCACGCTATTGACCCGGACCCTCTCGGTGGGGGTCTTGATAAGGGAGGCAGAACTCATTGCACGTAGGCTCCGGGCAGTGCGAGAGAAACGAAAACAACCTTTCCCTGAGCAAATGGTGCAATAGCCCCACAGCAGCAGGTGTTATAAAAGCACTCTGAAAAACCGTGATCCCGAATCGATTGCATTGAAAAAATCAGATCAAAAGTCCCTCTTCGAGGCTTGACCGCGCAGTCAGCGACCGCTCGGCAGATCTGTTCAACGCACCGTTTGCGCCCGTAAACACCTTGTGTTCCGGGGGTTCCACGTCTTTTTGGGGTGCCAATTTGGGCCAATCGACTGTAGGAAAAAGCTGTCAATGGCACAGATTGTCGCAGAGCTTATTCTTTGTTGATTGAACGTTCAATCAAAACAAAATAGACTGGCCTTCGCCGAGGCAGCCGCTCGTCGACTGCTCGCAGGCCTGAGGAGATTTGCAAAATGCCCAAGGTCGGTATGCAACCCATTCGCCGCCAACAGTTGATCGAAGCCACATTGCTGGCGGTCGACCAGGTCGGCATGGGGGATGCCAGCATTGCGCTGATCGCCCGTTTGGCCGGTGTGTCGAATGGCATCATCAGTCACTACTTTCAGGACAAGAACGGCCTGATCGCAGCGACCATGCGGTACTTGATGAGCGTGCTGAACGAGAACGTCGCCGCCCGCCGGCAGGCGCTCAAGGACAACAGCCCGCGTGCCCACCTGCAGGTGATCATCGAAGGCAACTTCGACGCCAGTCAGGTCAACGGCCCGGCAATGAAAACCTGGTTGGCGTTCTGGTCCACCAGCATGCACCAGCCGTCATTGCACAGGTTGCAGCGGATCAACGATCACCGCTTGTATTCCAACCTGTGCTGTCAGTTCCGCCGTGTACTGCCGCTCGCCGAAGCGCGCAGCGCGGCCCGTGGACTGGCAGCGTTGATTGACGGTCTGTGGCTGCGCGGTGCGCTGTCCGGAGACGCCTTCGACACCGACCAGGCGCAGCAAATCGCTTACGAATACATGGATCTACAACTGGCGAAGCAGACGAGCCCGAACACACAAACCCGGGCCTCTGAACCATCACGCGCCGCAAATGCCCAACGGGCAGGAGCGCCGCTCGGATAGCCAAAAACACACTGCACTTGCGAGGACACTATGGCCCGTTTCGAACTGCAAAAACTCTACATTGATGGTGGTTATGTCGACGCTTCCAGCGACGCTACCTTTGACGCCATCAACCCGGCCAACGGCGAAGTCCTCGCTCAGGTACAACGTGCTACCCAAGCCGACGTCGAGCGTGCTGTAGAAAGCGCCGAGCGCGGCCAGAAAGTCTGGGCAGCAATGACCGCCATGCAGCGTTCGCGCATCCTGCGTCGTGCCGTCGACATCCTGCGTGAGCGCAATGACGAACTGGCCGCCCTGGAAACCCTGGATACCGGCAAGTCGTACTCCGAAACCCGCTACGTCGACATCGTCACCGGTGCAGACGTGCTGGAATACTACGCAGGCCTGGTACCGGCCATCGAAGGCGAGCAGATCCCGCTGCGCGACAGCTCGTTCGTCTACACCCGCCGCGAGCCACTGGGCGTAACCGTCGGCATCGGCGCCTGGAACTACCCGATCCAGATCGCCCTGTGGAAATCCGCACCTGCCCTGGCGGCCGGTAACGCGATGATCTTCAAGCCGTCGGAAGTCACCTCGCTGACCACCCTGAAACTGGCCGAAATCTACACCGAAGCCGGCCTGCCGGACGGTGTGTTCAACGTTCTGACCGGCAGCGGCCGCGAAGTCGGCACCTGGCTGACCGAGCACCCGCGCATCGAGAAAATCTCTTTCACCGGCGGCACCACCACCGGCAAGAAAGTCATGGCCAGCGCTTCGAGCTCGACGCTCAAGGAAGTCACCATGGAACTGGGCGGCAAGTCGCCGCTGATCATCTGCGAAGACGCCGACCTCGATCGCGCCGCCGACATCGCCATGATGGCCAACTTCTACAGCTCGGGTCAGGTCTGCACCAACGGCACCCGCGTCTTCATCCCTGCCTCGATGAAAGCGGCCTTCGAAGCCAAGATCGCCGAGCGCGTTGCACGCATCCGCGTTGGCAACCCTGAAGACGAGAACACCAACTTCGGCCCGCTGGTCAGCTTCGCCCACATGGAAAGCGTGCTCGGCTACATCGCCAAGGGCAAGGAAGAAGGCGCACGCGTACTGTGCGGCGGCGAGCGTCTGACCGAGGGCGATTTCGCCAAGGGCGCGTTCGTGGCACCGACCGTGTTCACCGACTGCCGTGACGACATGACCATCGTCAAGGAAGAGATCTTCGGCCCGGTGATGAGCATCCTCTCCTACGAAACCGAAGAAGAAGTCATTCGTCGCGCCAACGATACCGAATACGGCCTGGCCGCCGGCGTCTGCACCAACGACATCAGCCGCGCCCACCGCATCATCCACCAGCTGGAAGCCGGTATCTGCTGGATCAACGCCTGGGGCGAGTCGCCTGCTGAAATGCCGGTTGGCGGCTACAAGCAGTCCGGTGTCGGCCGTGAGAACGGCGTGAGCTCGCTGGCGCAATACACCCGCATCAAATCGGTACAGGTAGAGCTGGGCAGCTACAACTCGGTGTTCTGAGCACCCCTGTAGCCGCGCCCGGTCCGCAAGGCCCGGGCGCTATCCCGCTTTCCTGCCTACTGCCAACATGAGGGAACAGCAATGTCCCATGAATTCGATTACATCATCGTCGGTGCCGGTTCTGCCGGTAACACCCTGGCGACCCGCCTGACCGAAGACGAAGGCGTCACTGTATTGCTGCTCGAAGCCGGCGGCCCGGACTACCGCGCCGACTTCCGCACCCAGATGCCGGCCGCCCTGGCTTTCCCGCTGCAGGGCCGCCGCTACAACTGGGCCTACGAGACCGATCCGGAGCCGCACATGGACGGCCGCCGCATGGAATGCGGTCGCGGCAAGGGCCTGGGTGGCTCGTCGCTGATCAACGGCATGTGCTACATCCGCGGTAACGCCATGGACTTTGACGGCTGGGCTGAACTGCCAGGCCTGGAAGACTGGACCTACCTGGACTGCCTGCCGTACTTCCGCAAAGCGGAAACCCGCGACATCGGCGCGAACGACTACCACGGCGGCGAAGGCCCGGTCAGCGTGACTACGCCGAAAGCCGGCAACAACCCGCTGTTCCACGCCATGGTCGAAGCCGGCGTACAGGCCGGTTACCCGCGTACCGAAGACCTCAACGGCTACCAGCAGGAAGGTTTCGGTCCGATGGACCGTACCGTGACGCCCAAAGGCCGTCGTTCCAGCACCGCCCGCGGTTACCTGGACACCGCCAAGAAGCGTTCGACCCTGACCATCGTCACCCACGCCCTGACTGATCGCGTCGTGTTCGACGGTAAGCGTGCCGTTGGCGTGACCTACCTGGTCGGCGCCAGCGAAGAGCGCGTGGAAGCCCGTGCGCGCAAGGAAGTCATCGTCTGCAGCGGTGCCATCGCCTCGCCGCAGCTGCTGCAACGCTCCGGTGTCGGCCCGGCCGAACTGCTGAAAAGCCTCGACATCCCGGTGGTCCACGACCTGCCGGGCGTCGGTGAGAACCTGCAGGACCACCTCGAGCTGTACCTGCAATACGCCTGCACCCAACCAGTCTCCCTGTACCCGTCGCTGCTCTGGTACAACCAGCCGGCCATTGGTGCCGAGTGGCTGTTCAACGGTACCGGCATCGGCGCCAGCAACCAGTTCGAGGCCGGCGGTTTCATCCGTACTCGTCCCGAGTTCAAGTGGCCGAACATCCAGTACCACTTCCTGCCGGTGGCGATTAACTACAACGGCAGCAATGGCGTACAGGAACACGGTTTCCAGGCGCACATGGGTTCGATGCGTTCGCCAAGCCGCGGCCGCATCCAGGCCAAGTCGAAAGACCCACGCCAGCACCCGAGCATCCTGTTCAACTACATGGCTACCGAGCAGGACTGGCAGGAGTTCCGTGACGGCATCCGCCTGACCCGCGAAATCATGGCCCAGCCGGCGCTGGACGCCTACCGTGGTCGCGAAATCAGCCCGGGTGCCGACGTGCAGACGGACGAGGAACTCGACACGTTCATCCGTGAGCACGCCGAAACCGCGTTCCACCCGTCCTGCTCGTGCAAGATGGGCACCGACGACATGGCCGTGGTCGATGGCCAGGGTCGCGTGCATGGCATCCAGGGTCTGCGTGTGGTCGATGCCTCGATCATGCCGATCATCATCACCGGCAACCTCAACGCCACCACGATCATGATCGCCGAGAAAATCTCCGACAAGATCCGTGGCCGCCAGTCGTTGCCACGCAGCACTGCCAAGTACTACGTTGCCAAGGATGCACCGGTAAAAGGCAAAGCGATGCGTGAGGTCAAGCAGGCGTAATAACCCTGCGATCCGTGGGAGCCAGGCTTGCCGGCGAAACAGGCACTGCGGTGTGTTGGTTACACCGCATTATCGTTCTTCGCGGGCAAGCCTCGTTCCTACAAGGGCAGCACACTACCTGTAGGAGCGGCTTTAGCCGCGAAAGGGCCATCCCAGGCAACACAAAAAAAGGCACCCATCGCGGTGCTTTTTTTTCATCTGCAGAAACGCTTTACATGCCGCCAATTCATCAGGTTAGAATCGATTGGCACGCGAACTGCTTATCCACAGCTGATCGCCCCCTTCCTGCTTTTCCCCGGAGTACTGCCTTTGGATGCGTCCACCATCAATAGCCTGTTCTTGATCGGCGCATTGCTGGTAGGTGCAAGTATTCTGGTCAGCTCACTGTCATCGCGCCTGGGCATTCCGATCCTGGTCATCATTCTCGCCGTCGGCATGCTCGCCGGCGTCGATGGCGGCGGCATCATCTTCAACAATTACCCGACCGCCTACCTGGTGGGCAACCTGGCACTGGCGGTGATCCTCCTCGATGGCGGCTTGCGCACGCGCGTGGCGAGTTTCCGCGTCGCCCTCTGGCCCGCGCTGTCGCTGGCCACGGTAGGCGTACTGATCACCACCGGCCTGACCGGCATGGTCGCCGCCTGGCTGTTCAACCTGAGTCTGATACAGGGCCTGCTGATCGGCGCGATCGTTGGATCAACCGATGCCGCAGCGGTGTTTTCCCTGCTCGGCGGCAAAGGCCTGAACGAGCGGGTAACCGCGACGCTGGAAATCGAGTCGGGCAGCAACGACCCGATGGCGGTGTTCCTCACCGTGACCCTGATCGATATGATCGCCAGCGGCCAGACCGGCCTGCACTGGAGCCTGTTGACCCACCTGTTGCGCGAGTTCGGCATTGGCGGCCTGCTGGGCCTGGGTGGCGGCTGGCTGATGCTGCAACTGGTCAACCGCATCAACCTCGCCGGCGGCCTGTACCCGATCCTGGTAGTCGCTGGCGGCCTGGTGGTGTTCTCCCTGACCAACGCCCTGCACGGCAGCGGCTTCCTTGCGGTCTACCTGTGCGGCCTGGTGCTGGGCAACCGGCCGATCCGTAGCCGACACGGCATTCTGCACATGCTCGACGGCATGGCCTGGCTGGCCCAGATCGGCATGTTCCTGGTGCTGGGGCTGCTGGTCACCCCACACGACCTGCTGCCCATCGCCCTGCCCGCCCTGGGCCTGGCGCTGTGGATGATCATCTTCGCCCGGCCGTTGTCGGTGGTGGCCAGCCTGCTGCCGTTCAAGGCCTTCCACGGCCGCGAGAAAGCTTTTATTTCCTGGGTCGGATTGCGCGGTGCGGTACCGATCATTCTGGCGGTGTTCCCGTTGATGGCCGGGCTACCCGATGCCCAGCTGTTCTTCAACCTGGCGTTCTTTATCGTGCTGGTTTCGCTGCTGGTGCAAGGCACCAGCCTGCCGTGGGTGGCCAAGCTGCTCAAGGTCACGGTACCACCAGACCCTGCGCCCATCTCGCGCTCGGCCCTGGAAGTGCACATCACCAGCGAGTGGGAACTGTTCGTCTATCGCCTGGGTGCGGAAAAATGGTGCATCGGCGCCGCCCTGCGTGAACTGAAAATGCCTGAAGGCACCCGTATTGCGGCCCTGTTTCGCGGCCAGCAACTGCTCCATCCGTCGGGAAGTACCACCCTGGAAGTCGATGATCTGCTCTGCGTGATCGGCCACGAACACAACCTTCCAGCCCTCGGCAAGCTGTTCAGCCAGGCGCCACAGCGTGGTCTCGATCTGCGCTTCTTCGGTGACTTTGTGCTCGAAGGTGACGCAGAACTGGGGGCTGTAGCGGCGTTGTACGGTTTGCCACTGGCCGGCCAGGACCCGCACATGCCACTGAGCCGCTTCATTGCGCAGAAGGTCGGCGGCGCGCCGGTGGTCGGCGACCAGATCGAATGGAACAACACGCTGTGGACCGTGGCGGTAATGGAAGGGAACAAGATCAGCAAAGTGGGCGTCAAATTCCCCGAAGGAACTCGACCCGGCCCCGGGTTGTTCCTTTAAACTCATTACTTCGCCCCTGCTTGCTAGAACATTCTGCCTATGTCCCTGCGCACCATTGTATGCGCAGCCCTGCTCGGGCTGTGCCTGTCACTCTCCTCCGCCTGGGCGGCAGAACCGCCGACCAGTGCGTCCATACAAAACAGCCTGGACAAGATCGCCGAGCGCAAACTGCCCGAGGCCGAGCAGAAAGCCCTGCAGCAGGTGCTCGAGCAAACACTGGCCTTCCTCTCCAGCAAGGAAGACGCCGAGAAAAAGCTGGTTGCGCTCAAGCAACAGCTCGCCGATGCACCGCACAAGACCAGCGAGAACCAGCGCGAACTGCGCAAGCTCAATGACAGCAAGGTCGTGCCGGTCGCCCAGCGCTATGCCACCCTGAACGTACCGCAGCTGGAACAGATACTGTCCGAACGCAACACCGAGCAGGGTGAGCTGCAAAAGGCCCTGTCTGAAGCCAACAGCCTGACCATCACCTCGCAAACCCGCCCCGAGCGTGCCCAGGCCGAAATCAGCGCCAACCAGACCCGCGCACAGCAGATCAACACCAGCCTGAAAATTGGCAAGGACGGTGGCAAGACCTTGTCCGCCGACCAGCGCAACCAGCTCAACGCCGAACTGGCCGCGATCAATGCCATCACCGTGCTGCGCCGCCAGGAACTGGCGGGCAACAGCCTGCTGCAAGACCTGGGCAACAGCCAGCACGACCTGCTGATCGAGCGCGTCGCACGCCTGGAACAGGAAATCCAGGACCTGCAGACCCTGATCAACCAGAAGCGCCTGGCGCAGTCCCAGCAGACGGTTACCGAGCAGTCGCTGGAAGCCCAGAAAGCCGGCGGCAGTACCTTGCTGGCCACCGAAAGCGCGGCCAACCTCAAGCTCTCCGACTACCTGCTGCGCAGCACCGACCGCCTCAACGAACTCACCCAGCAGAACCTCAAGACCAAGCAGCAACTGGACAGCCTGACCCAGGCCGACCAGGCCCTGGATGAACAGATCAACGTGCTGCGCGGCAGCCTGTTGCTGTCGAAGATTCTCTACAAGCAGAAGCAGTCGCTGCCGCACCTGAAGGTCGACCGCGACCTCGCCGACCAGATTGCCGATATCCGCCTGTATCAGTTCGAGATCAACCAGCAGCGTGAGCAGATCACCAGCCCGAGCGCCTACGTCGACAAACTGCTGGCCAACCAGCCCGAGGAAAACGTCACCCCGCAACTGCGCAAGGCCCTGCTGGAAGTCGCGTTCACCCGCAACGACCTGCTCGAACGCCTGAACCGCGAACTGAGTGCGCTGCTGAACGAGTCCATCACCCTGCAGCTGAACCAGAAACAACTGCTCAGCACCTCGCAGAGCCTGCGCAAGACCCTCGACGAGCAGATGTTCTGGATTCCGAGCAACAAGCCGCTGGACCTGGAGTGGCTGAGCACGGTGCCCGAGCGCCTGAAAAAGCAGCTGATCAGCCTGCCGTGGGGCGCCGGGATCAAGGAACTGGGCGATGGCCTGCTGCAGCGCCCCTTGTTGTTCCTGCCGCTGCTGCTGTTGATCGGCGCGCTGCTGTGGCGCCGCAAATACCTGTATGCCCGTCTGAACAAGGTCCACAAGGACGTTGGTCACTTCAAGCGTGACAGCCAGTGGCATACACCGCAGGCGATCCTGATCAACATTCTCCTGGCCCTGCCGGTGAGCCTCGGCCTGGCGCTGTGCGGCTTCGCCCTGCAGATCGACGCCCGCGGGCAGAATGCCAACCTCGGCGCCGCGCTCTGGCAGGTCGCCCAGGCCTGGATGGTGTTCTACACCGCCTACCGCATCCTGGCTCCTGGCGGCGTGGCCGAACTGCATTTCCGCTGGGAAAAGCCCCAGGTCGAGTTCCTGCGCGGGTGGATCCGGCGTCTTGGCGCTGTGGTCCTGGCACTGGTCGGCGTCGTCGCCGTGGCCGAGCACCAACCGTCGGCACTGGCTGACGACGTGCTGGGTATTGGCGTGGTACTGACCTGCTACGCCTTGATGACCTGGTTGCTCAGCCGCCTGCTGATCAGCAGCCCGGCCCACCGCAACACTTCGCTGTTTCGCCAGGCGGTGGGGGTGGCCTTCACCGCCCTGCCGATCGCCTTGTTCATCGCCGTGTGCTTTGGCTACTACTACACCGCCCTGAAGCTCACCGATCGCCTGATCGACACCCTCTACCTGCTGATGTTCTGGCTGGTCATCGAGGCGGCGTTTGTCCGCGGCCTGGCGGTGGCTGCCCGCCGCCTGGCGTACCAGCGCGCCCTGAGCAAGCGCCAGGCCACCAAGGAAGGCCTGGACGGCGAGGTCATCGTTGAAGAGCCGACCCTGGACATTGAACAGGTCAACCAGCAGTCGCTGCGCCTGATCCGCCTGGCTCTGCTCGGCGGCTTTATCGGAGCGCTCTACTGGGTCTGGTCCGACCTGATCAGCGTGGTCGCCTACCTCGACAACATCACCCTGTACGAATACACCAGCGGCACCGGCGCGACCATGAGCATGGTGCCGATCAGCCTCAGCGACCTGCTCGGCGCGCTGGTGATCATCGGCATCACCATCGCCCTGGCCGGCAACCTGCCGGGCTTGCTGGAAGTGCTGGTGCTGTCCCGCCTGAACCTGGCCCAGGGCAGCGCCTACGCCACCACCACCCTGCTCTCCTACGTGATTGCCGGGGTCGGTTTCGTCTCGACACTCTCGGCCCTGGGCGTGAGCTGGGACAAACTGCAGTGGCTGGTCGCCGCACTGTCGGTCGGCCTGGGCTTTGGCATGCAGGAGATCTTCGCCAACTTCATCTCCGGCATCATGATCCTGTTCGAGCGCCCGGTGCGTATCGGTGACACCATCACCATCGGCAACCTGTCCGGTACGGTCAGCAAGATCCGTATCCGCGCCACCACCATCACCGACTTCGATCGCAAGGACATCATTGTCCCGAACAAGACCTTCATCACCGGGCAACTGATCAACTGGTCGCTGACCGACACCGTCACCCGCGTCACCCTCAAGCTGGGTGTCGACTACGGTTCGGACCTGGACCTGGTGCGCGAGTTGCTACTCAAGGCGGCCAAGGACAACCCGCGGGTGCTCAAGGAGCCGGAGCCGATCGTCTACTTCCTCAACTTCGGTGAAAGCACCCTCGACCATGAACTGCGCATGCACGTGCGCGACCTGGGTGACCGCAACCCGGTACTGGACGAGATCAACCGCTTCATCAACAAGGAGTTCAAGAAGCAGAAGATCAACATCTCGTTCCGGCAGATGGAGGTCTACCTGAAGAACATGCAGGGCCAGGAATACAAGATGGTGCCGGTGGAGCAGCACGACAAGACGGTGATCGTGAAACCGTCAGAGAGTGACGACAAACCGGACGACACCGCGCCAGGCAAACTGGCCTGACTGGACGCAGACGGCCATACCCTTGCAGAATACTCAGGTTTTCTTCAGGAGATGGCCGTTGAAAGCCCTCGACGAACTGACCTTCGACAACCGTTTCGCCCGCCTGGGCGATGCCTTCTCAACCTCGGTGCTGCCCGAGCCGATTGCCGAGCCGCGCCTGGTGGTTGCCAGCGACGCCGCCATGGCCTTGCTCGACCTGGAGCCGACCGAGGCGCACTCGCCGGTATTTGCCGAACTGTTTGGCGGCCACAAGCTCTGGAGCGAAGCCGAACCCCGGGCGATGGTCTATTCCGGGCACCAGTTCGGCGGCTACAGCCCGCGCCTGGGCGATGGCCGCGGTTTGCTCCTCGGTGAGGTCTACAACGACGCCGGCGAGCACTGGGACCTGCACCTCAAAGGTGCCGGGCAAACCCCCTATTCGCGCATGGGTGACGGCCGGGCCGTGCTGCGTTCGTCGATCCGTGAGTTCCTGGCCAGCGAAGCCCTGCACGCCCTGGGTATCCCGAGCAGCCGCGCCTTGTGCGTCATCGGCTCGAGCACGCCGGTATGGCGTGAAGCCCAGGAGCGCGCGGCGATGGTGCTGCGCCTGGCGCCGAGCCATGTGCGCTTCGGTCACTTCGAGTACTTCTATTACACCCGTCAGCCCGAGCAACAGCGCATCCTTGCCGAGCACGTGCTGAGCCAGCACTTCCCTGAGTGCCAGACCGAGCCCGAACCTTATCTGGCGATGTTTCGCAGCATCGTCGAGCGCAACGCCGAGCTGATTGCCCTGTGGCAAGCCTACGGTTTCTGCCATGGCGTGATGAACACCGACAACATGTCGATTCTGGGCATCACCTTCGACTTCGGCCCGTTCGCCTTCCTCGATGACTTCGACGCCAACTTCATCTGCAACCATTCCGACGACCAGGGCCGTTACAGCTACAGCAACCAGGTGCCGGTCGCCCACTGGAACCTCAGTGCCCTGGCCCAGGCACTGACGCCGTTCATCAGCGTCGAGGCGTTGCAGCAGACCCTGGCGTTGTTCCTGCCACTGTACGAAGCGCACTACCTGCACCTGATGCGCCGTCGCCTGGGGCTGACCGAGGCACACGAAGACGACAAGGCCCTGATCGAACGTTTGCTGCAACTGATGCAGCCCGGCGCGGTGGATTACACCCTGTTCTTCCGCAAGCTCGGCGAGCAGCCTGCCGACGAGGCGGTGCGCGTGGTCCGTGATGACTTCATCGACCTGGCCGGATTCGACCGCTGGGCAGACGACTACCTGGCCCGCATCGCCCGCGAGCCTGGCAATGCCGAAGGGCGCCGCGAACGCATGCATGCGGTCAATCCGCTCTACATCCTGCGCAATTATCTGGCGCAACGGGCCATCGAGGCCGCTGAAGGCGGTGACTATGAGGAAGTGCGGCGCCTGCATCAGGTGCTGTGCAAGCCGTTCGAGGAACAGCCGGGCATGCAGACCTATGCCGAACGACCGCCAGAATGGGGCAAGCACCTGGAGATCAGTTGCTCGTCGTAATGGTGACAGCGGTGTGATCCGCAGGCGCCAGGCTTGCCGGCGAAACAGACGCTGCGGTGTACCTGCTGCATCGCGTTATCGTTATTCGCGGGCAAGTCGGATCGCCGCCCGCACGCTCCTACAGTCCCTTGAACAACCGTTAATTTGCAAGGAGCCTTTCATGACTGAACCTTTGGTAATACCCTGCCCCCACTGCAACGGCCTGAACCGCATCCCCGCCGAGCGCCTCGGCGACACGCCCAAATGCGGCCACTGCAAAAACCCGGTGCTGCTGAGCAAACCCTTCGATCTCAAGCAAGGCGACTACGCCAGCCAGATCAAAGGCGACCTGCCGATTCTGATCGATGTCTGGGCTGACTGGTGCGGGCCGTGCAAATCCTTTGCACCTATCTTCGAGCAGGCTGCCAGCCAGTTGAGCGGGCGCTGCCGCCTGGCCAAGCTGGACAGCGAGGCCAACCAGCAACTGGCGGGGCAATTGGCGATACGTTCGATCCCCAGCCTGATCCTGTTCAAAAATGGCCGGGAAGTGGCGCGCCAGAGCGGCGCATTCCCACTCCAGCAACTCCTGGAGTGGTTGCGCAGCCAAGGGGTCTAGGCGTTCTCTTCGAGCAGTGCGTGCAACTCGACAAACTGCTGGGTCAGCTTGTGGCGGGGTTCCAGATGAATCAATGGCAGGTTGGCCTGGTGCGATTCACGCATCTTCACTGAACTGTTGAGGTACACCGGCAATACCGGCAGGCCTTCGGCCAGCAACTCGTCGAGCATCTGCTGGGGCAGGCTGGCCCGTGCCTGGAACTGGTTGACGACGATGCCTTCGACTTGCAGGTCTTCGTTGTGGTCGTCCTTGAGCTCTTCGATTTCAGCCAGCAGACCGTACAGTGCCTGACGGGAAAAGCTGTCACAGTCGAAGGGGATCAGTACACGATCAGCGGCGATAAGCGCAGAAACCGCATAGAAGTTCAACGCAGGTGGCGTATCCAGATAGATCCGGTCGTAGTCTTCGTCCAGATCGTCGAGCAGCTTACGCAGCTTGTTGATCTTGTGTTTGGCCTCAAGCTTGGGCTGCAGGTCGGCCAGTTCGGCGGTGGCGGTGACCACATGCAGGTTGTCGAAAGGCGTTTCGTAGATATCGACCTTGTTCTTCTTGGCAAACGGCCCGGAAGACAGGGTCTGCTTGAAGAAGTCGGCAATACCCATGGGAATGTCCTCACCGGTCAGCCCGGTCAGGTACTGGGTCGAGTTGGCCTGGGCATCCAGGTCGATCAGCAAGGTTCGATAGCCTTCACTGGCACTTACCGCCGCCAGGTTGCAAGCGATGCTCGATTTACCCACACCACCTTTCTGATTGAACACCACGCGCCGCATGGAAAGACCTCCGTGTTTCAGGGAAGGCCCGAGTATGTCGGCGCGGCGCCGGATTATCCAGCACCATCCAGCCCTTCGATGCGGCGCTACGGTTCAGCGCACAGCAGTGCCGCAAAAGCGTCGGCCATCACCGACGCCGACTCACGTCGTTGCACCAGCCACACGGCGGTGTCCGCGCCTTCGTCGAGCAACCGGCGATAGACCACGCCGTCGATGCGCATGCGCTGGAACGACGCCGGCAGCACCGATACACCAAGGCCTGCCGAGACCAGGCCGATGATGGTCATCGCCTCGCTCGCCTCCTGGGCAAAATGCGGGCTGAAGCCCGCCTGCCGGGCGAGGTTGAGCAACTGCGCGTACAAGCCACTGCCATAGCTGCGGGGGAAGAACACAAACGGCTCGTCAGCCAGCGCCGCGATGTGCAACCCGCCTTCGCTGCCACCGGCCAAAGGATGAGCGGCGTTGATGACCGCGACCAGCGGTTCGCGGAACAGCTCGGTTGCCACCAGGCTGTCGGGTAACGACAAGGGGCGGATCAAGCCGATCTCGATGGACTCGTCGAGCAAAGCATCGGCCACCGCCTGGCTGCTCATCTCTTCAAGATTCAGGTGCACGGCCGGAAAACGCTGGCGAAATGCATAAATGGCCTTGGGGATACTGGAGTTGAACGGCGCCGACGAGGTGAAGCCGATCTTCATTTCGCCCAGCTCTCCGAGCTGCGCGCGCCGGGCTACATCGGCAGCCTTGTCCACCTGGGCCAGCACCAGGCGCGCCTCCTCGAGGAACAGCCGACCCGCCTCGCTGAGCGCGACCCGACGATTGGTACGCTCGAACAGCCGCGCGCCCAGCTCCTGTTCCAGCGCCTGGATCTGCTGGCTCAGGGGCGGCTGGGAGATGCCCAGCAGCTCGGCAGCCCGGCCAAAATGCAGCTCTTGGGCCACGGCGATAAAATAACGCAGGTGCCGCAATTCCATGATCGCTCCAATAGGTCGCAAAACCTCTCAAACAGGTCGAACAATATATTGGAAATGATCATTAGCCAGCTATATGCTTTTTTCACTTCTGGTTGTGACGCCCGAGGTCACCCGTGAAAACTGCTGTTGCTCCACTCGTCCACGATGTTCCCCCGCTCCCTGTCGACGCCCCCGCCGCCCTTGCTGAACGCTGGATAGAAAAAGGCACACCGGCCTTTCTGCGCACGGTGCTGGCCCTGTTCTGCGGCGGCTTTGCCACCTTTGCGCTGCTCTATTGCGTGCAGCCGATGATGCCGATGCTGTCCCATGAGTACTCGATCAATGCCGCACAAAGCAGCCTGATCCTCTCGGTGTCGACCGGCATGCTGGCCTTCGGCCTGTTGATCACCGGGCCCATCTCCGATCGCATCGGCCGCAAGCCGGTGATGGTCTTCGCGTTGTTTTGCGCCGCCTTGTGCACCATCGTCAGCGCGCTGATGCCCAGCTGGCACGGCGTGCTGCTGACCCGGGCGCTGCTGGGGCTGTCATTGAGCGGCCTCGCGGCAGTGGCCATGACTTACCTGAGCGAAGAGATCCACCCGCAACACATCGGCCTGGCGATGGGCCTGTACATCGGCGGTAACGCGATTGGCGGCATGAGCGGCCGGCTGATTACCGGCGTACTGATCGACTTCGTCAGCTGGCACACGGCCCTGCTGGTGATTGGCTGCCTGGCCCTTATCGCCGCCGTGGTGTTCTGGAAAGTGCTCCCCGAGTCACGCAACTTCCGCCCGCAGTCGATGCATCCGCGCAGCCTGCTGGAGGGCTTTACCCAGCACTTTCGTGATGCCGGCCTACCGTGGCTGTTCCTTGAGGCGTTCCTGCTGATGGGGGCCTTCGTCACCCTGTTCAACTACATCGGCTACCGCCTGCTGGCTGATCCCTACCACATGAGCCAGGCGCTCGTCGGCCTGCTGTCGGTGGTGTACCTGTCGGGCATCTACAGTTCGGCACAGATCGGTGCCCTGGCCGACAAGCTGGGACGGCGCAAGGTGTTCTGGGGCACCATCGTGCTGATGTTCGGCGGCCTGTTGATGACCCTGTTCAGCCCCTTGCTGCTGGTGATCGTCGGCATGCTGGTGTTCACCTTCGGCTTTTTTGGCGCACATTCGGTGGCCAGCAGCTGGATCGGACGGCGCGCGACCAAAGCCAAGGGCCAGGCCTCGTCGCTGTACCTGTTCAGCTATTACGCGGGGTCGAGTGTGGCCGGGACGGCCGGTGGCATTTTCTGGCATGAAGCCGGCTGGAACGGCATCGGTCTGTTCATCGGCAGCTTGCTGGTGGTGGCCTTGCTGGTGGCAGTGCACCTGAGCCGATTGCCGCCCAAGGCGTGAGTATCGTCACACCATCGCCAGCAAGCCGGCTCCAACGCAGGTTGGAGCCAGGGCTTTCAGTTGATGACTTCAACCAGATCCACATCCACTTCACGGCTCATCAGGTGCTTCTCGACTTCACCGGTCAGTTTGACCTTGGTCTTTTCGTCGAAGGCCACCGGCGGCATGTCTTCCTTGTCGATCTCGACCGTGAGGGTGCCGGTGGTGTCCTTGAACTCGAACTTGTCATCGTTGTTCAGCTTCTTCACCACATAGCCCTGCAGCACCACCGGCGTGTCATCAGCGGCGTCGTTGGCGGCAGCAACCGTGGTTACCGGTTGTGCGCCCGGGCCGGTATAGCCAGCGGCCAGGGCAGCGGTACTGAACAGCGGGGCAAGCAGCAGTGCGAGGTAGCGGGTTTTCATGATGAAGATCCTGTCCGGGTTTTGATGAAGACAGGTTATCCGGGCAGGCTGAACTGAAGCTTAAAAGCAAAACGCCCGGCATTGGCCGGGCGCTTCATACTGCTGAAAAGCTTACTGGTGGTACTGCGCCGACAGCTCGTGCACGGCGTTGATGAATGCACCGGCATGCTCAGGATCGACTTCCGGGGTAATGCCGTGGCCGAGGTTGAACACGTGGCCGCTGCCATTGCCATAGCTGGCCAGGATACGCCCGACTTCAGCACGGATGGCTTCCGGCTTGGCGTACAGCACCGTCGGGTCCATGTTGCCTTGCAGGGCAACCTTGTTGCCAACCCGCTGACGGGCTTCACCGATATCGCAGGTCCAGTCCAGGCCCAGGGCATCGGCGCCAGCGTCGGCAATGCTTTCCAGCCACAGGCCGCCGTTCTTGGTGAAGAGGATCACCGGCACCTTGCGACCTTCGTGCTCGCGGATCAGGCCGCTGACGATCTTGCGCATGTAGGCCAGGGAGAACTCCTGGTACGCCGCCGCCGACAGGTTGCCGCCCCAGGTATCGAAGATCTGCACCGCCTGTGCACCTGCCAGGATCTGGCCGTTGAGGTAGGTGGTCACCGACTGCGCCAGCTTGTCGAGCAGCAGGTGCATGGCCTGCGGGTTGTCGTAGAGCATGGCCTTGGTTTTGCGGAAGTCTTTCGACGAGCCGCCTTCAACCATGTAGGTGGCCAGCGTCCACGGGCTGCCGGAGAAGCCGATCAACGGCACACGGCCATTGAGCTCGCGACGAATGGTGCTGACCGCGTCCATGACGTAGCCGAGGTCTTTCTGCGGATCAGGGATCGGCAGCGCCTCGATATCGGCCAGGGTACTGACGACTTTCTTGAAGCGCGGACCTTCGCCGGTCTCGAAATACAGGCCCTGGCCCATGGCGTCGGGAATGGTGAGGATGTCGGAGAAGAGGATCGCGGCGTCCAGCGGGTAGCGGTCCAGCGGCTGCAGGGTCACTTCACAGGCGAACTGCGGGTTCATGCACAGGCTCATGAAGTCACCGGCCTTGGCGCGGCTGGCGCGGTACTCCGGCAGGTAGCGGCCGGCTTGGCGCATCATCCAGACAGGCGTGACGTCTACGGGTTGCTTGAGCAGTGCACGCAGGAAACGATCGTTCTTCAGGGCAGTCATGTCGGCATCCGGAAAAAAAGTGCGGGCATTTTCTCAGACACCAACGGAAAAGGCACGGTAAGTACCGTGCCTTTTGTCTATCGACTTGTGACAGGTCAATAGATTTAGTTAAAAGCATCGCCGGCAAGGCCGGCTCCCACAAGGTTTGAGGTGTCTCCAGGACCTGTGGGAGCTGGCCTTGCCAGCGATGAGGCCTTGTCAGACCTCCAGGTAATCCAAGATTCCCTCGGCGGCATTGCGCCCTTCGAAGATCGCCGTCACCACCAGGTCAGAACCGCGGACCATGTCGCCACCGGCGAAGATCTTCGGGTTGCTGGTCTGGTGCTTGTAGGTGTTCTTCTCCGGTGCCACAACGCGGCCCTGGCTATCGGTCTGGATGCTGAACTGCTCGAACCACGGAGCCGGGCTCGGACGGAAACCGAACGCGATGACCACGGCGTCGGCCGGGATGATCTCTTCGGAGCCCGGGATCGGCTCGGGGCTGCGACGGCCACGGGCGTCCGGCTCGCCGAGACGGGTCTCGACCACCTTTACGCCTTCGACCTTGTCTTCACCGACAATGGCAATTGGCTGGCGGTTGTAGAGGAATTTAACGCCTTCTTCCTTGGCGTTCTTCACCTCTTTGCGCGAGCCTGGCATGTTCGCTTCGTCACGGCGGTAGGCACAGGTCACGGCCTTGGCGCCCTGGCGGATGGAGGTGCGGTTGCAGTCCATTGCCGTATCGCCACCACCGAGCACCACAACCTTCTTGCCCTTCATGTCGACGAAATCTTCCGGCGACTTTTCAAAGCCCAGGTTGCGGTTGACGTTGGCCACCAGGAAATCCAGGGCATCGTGCACACCTGGCAGGTCTTCACCGGGGAAGCCGCCCTTCATGTAGGTGTAGGTGCCCATGCCCATGAACACTGCATCGAACTCTTCGAGCAGTTGTTCCATGCTGATGTCCTTGCCCACCTCGGTGTTGAGGCGGAACTCGATACCCATGCCGGTGAAGACTTCGCGACGATTGCTCAGCACGGTCTTTTCCAGCTTGAACTCGGGGATACCGAAGGTCAGCAGGCCACCGATTTCCGGGTTGCGGTCGAACACCACCGGGGCCACACCCCCGCGCACCAGCACGTCGGCACAACCCAGGCCGGCCGGACCGGCACCGATGATGGCAACACGCTTGCCGGTCGGCTTGACCTTGGACATGTCCGGGCGCCAGCCCATGGCGAAGGCGGTGTCGGTGATGTACTTCTCCACCGAACCGATGGTGACCGCGCCGAACCCGTCGTTGAGGGTGCAGGCACCCTCGCACAGGCGATCCTGCGGGCACACCCGGCCGCACACTTCCGGCAGGGTGTTGGTCTGGTGCGACAGCTCGGCGGCGGCGAGGATGTTGCCTTCGGAAACCAGCTTCAACCAGTTGGGGATGAAGTTGTGTACCGGGCACTTCCACTCGCAGTACGGGTTGCCACAGCCCAGGCAGCGGTGGGCCTGTTCGGCCGACTGCTGGGGTTTGAAGGGCTCGTAGATCTCCACGAACTCTTTCTTGCGTTGACGCAACAGTTTCTTCTTCGGATCCTTGCGCCCGACCTCGATGAACTGGAAGTCATTACTCAGACGTTCAGCCATGTTCAAAACCTCATCAAACTCTTCAGGCGCATATCACTGCGGATTGGCACGGGTGCTGGACAGCAGGTTCTTCAGGTTGGCCGCCTTTGGCTTGACCAGCCAGAAGCGACGCACGTAGTCGTCCAGGTTTTCCCAGAGCTCGCGTCCCCATTCGCTGCCGGTTTCTTCGACGTACTCAGTCAGCACGCGGTGCAGGTGGCTGCGATACGCCTCCATGGCCTCACCGGTGATGCGCTGGATTTCCACCAGCTCGTGGTTGAGCTTGTCGACGAAGCTGTTGTCCATGTCCAGCACGTAGGCGAAACCGCCGGTCATGCCAGAGCCGAAGTTGTAGCCCGTCTTGCCCAGTACGCAGACAAAACCACCGGTCATGTATTCACAGCAGTGATCGCCTGTACCCTCGACAATCGCGTGGGCACCGGAGTTACGCACAGCAAAGCGCTCGCCCGCGGTACCGGCGGCGAACAGCTTGCCACCAGTGGCGCCGTACAGGCAGGTGTTGCCGACAATGGCGCTGTGCTGGGTAGCGAACGGGCTGCCCGCAGGCGGCACGATGACCAGCTTGCCGCCGGTCATGCCTTTACCGACATAGTCGTTGGCATCACCTTCGAGGTACATGTTCAGGCCACCGGCGTTCCACACCCCGAAGCTCTGACCGGCAGTGCCCTTGAAGCGGAAGGTGATCGGCGCTTTGGCCATGCCCTGGTTGCCATGCAGACGGGCAACTTCACCAGAAATGCGTGCACCGATGGAGCGGTCGCAGTTGCAGATATCCAGCTCGAATTCGCCACCGGACAGGTCGCGGATCGCCGGCAAGGCCATCTGCACCATCTTCTCGGCCAGCACGCCCTTGTCGAATGGCGGGTTGCGGTCGACTTCGCAGAACTGCGGCTTGTCGGCCGGCACGTGCGGGCTGCCCAGCAGCGGGCTGAGGTCGAGGTGCTTCTGCTTCTCGGTTTCGCCCGGCAGCATTTCCAGCAGGTCAGTACGACCGATCAGGTCGCCGAGGCTGCGAACGCCCAGCTTGGCCAACCACTCGCGGGTCTCTTCGGCCACGTAGGTGAAGAAATTCACCACCATGTCGACGGTACCGATGTAGTGGTCCTTGCGCAGCTTGTCGTTCTGGGTCGCCACGCCGGTGGCGCAGTTGTTCAGGTGACAGATACGCAGGTATTTGCAGCCCAGGGCGATCATCGGTGCAGTGCCGAAGCCGAAGCTTTCGGCACCGAGGATGGCGGCCTTGATCACGTCGAGGCCGGTTTTCAGGCCGCCGTCGGTCTGCACCCGGACCTTGCCGCGCAGGTCGTTGCCGCGCAGGGTCTGGTGGGTTTCAGCCAGGCCCAGCTCCCACGGCGCGCCAGCGTACTTGATCGAGGTCAGCGGCGAGGCGCCGGTGCCACCGTCGTAGCCGGAAATGGTGATCAGGTCAGCGTAGGCCTTGGCCACACCGGCGGCGATGGTGCCGACACCGGCTTCTGCCACCAGTTTGACCGAAACCAACGCCTGCGGATTGACCTGCTTGAGGTCGAAAATCAGCTGCGACAAGTCTTCGATCGAGTAAATGTCGTGGTGCGGCGGTGGCGAAATCAGGGTCACGCCAGGCACGGCGTAGCGCAGCTTGGCGATCAGGCCGTTGACCTTGCCGCCTGGCAGCTGACCGCCTTCGCCCGGCTTGGCGCCTTGAGCGACCTTGATCTGCAACACCTCGGCGTTCACCAGGTACTCCGGCGTGACACCGAAACGGCCGGTGGCCACTTGTTTGATCTTGGAGCTACGGATGGTGCCGTAGCGGGCCGGGTCTTCACCGCCCTCACCGGAGTTGGAGCGGGCACCGAGGCGGTTCATTGCTTCGGCCAGGGCTTCGTGTGCCTCCGGCGACAGTGCGCCGAGGGAAATACCGGCGGAGTCGAAACGCTTGAGGATGTCCTGCAACGGCTCGACTTCTTCCAGCGCCAGAGCCTGGTCGGCGACCTTGACCTTGAGCAGGTCGCGGATCATCGACACCGGACGCGAATCGACCAGCGCCGTATATTCCTTGAACTTGGCGTAGTCGCCCTGCTGCACGGCAGCCTGCAGCGTGTTGACCACATCCGGGTTGTAGGCGTGGTACTCACCGCCGTGGACGAACTTCAGCAGACCACCTTGCTGGATCGGCTTGCGCGGGCTCCAGGCTTCGGCGGCGAGCAGCTTCTGCTCGTTCTCGATGTCGACAAAGCGCGCGCCTTTGAGGCGGCTGGCGACACCACGGAAGCTCAGCTCGACGACTTCTTCGGACAGGCCGACGGCTTCGAACAGCTGCGCACCACGGTAGGAACCGATGGTCGAGATACCCATCTTCGACAGGATCTTCAGCAGGCCCTTGGAGATGCCCTTGCGGTAGTACTTGAACACTTCGTCCAGGTCACCGAGCACTTCGCCAGTGCGGATCAGGTCGGCCAGCACTTCGTAGGCCAGGTACGGGTATACGGCCGAAGCACCGAAACCGATCAGTACGGCGAAGTGATGCGGGTCACGCGCGGTGGCGGTTTCAACCAGGATGTTGCTGTCGCAACGCAGGCCCAGTTCGGTCAGGCGGTGATGCACCGCACCGACAGCCAGCGAGGCATGCACCGGCAGTTTGCCCGGAGCAATATGACGATCGCTCAGCACCAGCTGGGTCTTGCCGCTGCGCACGGCTTCTTCGGCCTGGTCGGCGATGTTGCGCACCGCGGCTTCCAGACCCAGGCTTTCTTCATAGTTGAGGTCGATCAGCTGACGCTCGAAGCCTGGGCGGTCGAGGTTCATCAGCGAACGCCACTTGGCTGGCGAAATCACCGGCGAGCTGAGAATGACCCGCGAGGCGTGCTCAGGGGATTCCTGGAAGATATTGCGCTCGGCACCCAGGCAGATCTCCAGCGACATGACGATTGCTTCACGCAACGGGTCGATCGGCGGGTTGGTGACCTGGGCGAACTGCTGACGGAAGTAGTCGTAGGTCGAACGCACGCGCTGGGAGAGGATCGCCATCGGCGTATCGTCACCCATCGAGCCGACCGCTTCCTGGCCTTGTTCGCCGAGCGGACGCAGCACCTGATCACGCTCTTCGAAAGTGACCTGGAACATCTTCATGTATTGCTTGAGCTGGTCGGCGTCGTAGCTGGCCACGCCCTGGTCGTCGCTGAGGTCGGCCTGGATGCGCAGGGCATTCTGGCGCAACCAGCGCTTGTACGGGTGGCGCGACTTCAGACGGTTGTCGATGGCGTCGGTGTCGAGAATCTGGCCGGTCTCGGTGTCCACGGCGAAGATCTGGCCCGGGCCGACACGCCCCTTGGCGATCACGTCTTCAGGCTTGTAGTCCCACACGCCGATTTCCGACGCCAGGGTGATGTAGCCGTTCTTGGTGGTGACCCAGCGCGCCGGACGCAGGCCGTTGCGGTCGAGCAGGCAGACCGCGTGGCGACCTTCGGTCAATACCACGCCGGCCGGGCCGTCCCACGCCTCCATGTGCATGGAGTTGTATTCGTAGAAGGCGCGCAGGTCGGCGTCCATGGTCTCGACGTTCTGCCACGCTGGCGGAATGATCATCCGCACGCCACGGAACAGGTCGATGCCGCCGGTAACCATCAGCTCGAGCATGTTGTCCATGCTCGAAGAGTCGGAGCCGACACGGTTTACCAGCGGGCCGAGTTCTTCCAGGTCCGGGATCAGGTCGTTCTCGAACTTGGTCCGGCGGGCCTGGGCCCAGTTGCGGTTACCGGTAATGGTGTTGATCTCGCCGTTGTGGGCGAGGAAGCGGAATGGCTGCGCCAGCGGCCATTTCGGCAGGGTGTTGGTCGAGAAGCGCTGGTGGAACACGCAAATGGCGGTCTGCAGGCGCTCGTCGTCCAGGTCCGGATAGAAGGCGGCGAGGTCCGCCGGCATCATCAGGCCTTTATAGATAATGGTCTTGTGCGAAAAGCTGCAGATGTAGTGGTCGGTGTCGGCGGCGTTGGCCACGGACGAGCGACGACGGGCGCTGAACAGCTTGATGGCGAATTCCTGATCGCTCAGGCCGTCACCGCCGACGAACACCTGCTCGATCTGCGGCAGGCGCTCCAGCGCCAGGCGACCGAGGACGCTGGTGTCGATCGGCACCTTGCGCCAGCCCACCAGTGTCAGGCCCGCGGCGAGGATCTCGCGGTTCATGTTGTCGCGTGCCGCTTCTGCCTTGGTGGCGTCCTGATTGAAGAACACCATGCCGACCGCGTACTGCTTGGGCAGCTCAACGCCGAACTGCTCCTGGGCGACTGCGCGCAGGAACTGATCAGGCTTTTGCATCAACAGGCCACAACCGTCGCCGGTCTTGCCGTCAGCGTTGATACCACCGCGGTGGGTCATGCAGGTCAGTGCCTGCATAGCTGTTTGCAGAAGGTGGTGGCTGGGTTCACCCGTCATATGGGCGATCAGGCCAAAACCACAGTTATCCTTGAATTCTTCGGGATGGTACAGACCTGTTTTCATAGACACTTTCTCACCAGGTTCGCCTCTCACCAAGGCAAATCTCTTTTTAGTACAACCACTTACCATCCACGCCGAACGAATGCCAGCTTTGCGGGGGCAATAGGGGAGCCATTGTTGCACAGCGACAGGGAAGCCCACAAATTTACGACGAAATGTCGTAAGTCCATGTCGCATTTTTGAATGTTTTTAAGCGTGCGCCGTGGTAACAGCATGGCTTGAGTCTGAAGCGTTTCAGCCTGGACTGCAAGATGGGCTTGTGGCCGGCAGTCTGGGACAGAAAAGCCTGCCGCGCATTCACGCAGCAGGCTTGACCGTAATTCAGGAGTCGCTCAGCAGGGGTGGCGGGGGTAATGCCACCCAGCTTTATCAGCGGGTCGCGGCCAGTTCTTGTTGGACGCTGGCGACGGTACGTGGCCAAGGTTTACCAGCCTGGACCTTGGCTGGCAAGGCTTTGATTGCAGCCAGCGCTGCATCACGGCTGGCGAAGTTGCCATAAGTGATGACATACAGGGGTTTGCCCTGCAGGGTTTTCTTGAAGTAGCGATAGTCGCCACCCTGGGCATTCACGTAGGCCTGGGCCGTAGACTCGGAGCTGGTGCCGAGAATCTGCACGACATAGTTACCCGGCTTCTGCCCGGCGTACCAGCTGCCGCCAGCGGCCGGCTTGGCTGCGGGCTTCTCGGCAGGCTTCGGCGCAGGCTTGGCGGTCGCAACCTGGGTCGGGGCAGGCTTGGCAGCTGGCGCAACCGGCTTGCTGGCAGCCGGAGCAACCGGCTTAGCCGCAGGCGCCACTGGCTGTGCCTGGGCAACAACAGGTTGTGCCGGCGTCGGTGCAGGGCCTGGCTGCACACCTGCAGGCGGCGCAATGGTGGTTACGGTAGGCGGCTGCAGCGCGGTATCGCCAGCCGGGCCACCCTCTTCACCTTCATTCATGCCAGCCGCTTCGGCCAGCGGGCCACGCATCACCGGCTGCGACTGGCCTACCAGCGGCAGTGGCATCGGTTGCGAGTTGCCGGCGAATTCGATGGCAGGGCCACCATTGTTCGACTGCGCAGCACCTGGCTGGCCCTGACCCAGCGGCAGTTGAGCCTGCTCTGCCGGTGCGGTGGGCGCCTGGTCGCCCTTTTTCGGCATCAGCACGGCAGCCGCAACAGCAACGACCACCACAGCAGAGAGTGCCAGCACGTGTTTCTTAGGCATATTGAACCCCATTGATGGTCGCTTGGCCGTTGTCCGGCTGGCGATCATGGCTTCGATCAAGGTATCGCGAGCGACCTGGTTGATTGCGCCAGGCCAGCCGTCCGAATGTTGGTGAATATCGACAATCTGTTCACTGGTGAACACCTCGATGCCACGCCCCGCACCCTCAAGGCGTTGCTCAAGGTATTCCCGCGTTTCTTCTTCGCTGTAGGGCGCAAGCTCGATGACATGGAAACGCTCCAGGTCTTCACTCAGCTCTTCCAGCCCGGCGATCAATGACGGCTCACCGAACAGGAACACATGCGGACGCCCTTCAGGAGTGCCCGCTGCCAATTCCAGCAAGGCTTGGAGTGCCGACGCGTCCAGTTGTTCCGCATCATCCACCAACAGATAGACTTCCTGGCCGGTGAGTGCGAGTTGCACCACTTGCGCCAGCAACTCCGGGACCTCGGGCTGGGCAACGCCCAGGGCCTGGGCTACCTGGGCGAGCACGCTGGCAGCATCGCTGGCGCCACGCGCGGAAATCACCACGCTCTGCACCGACTGCTTGTTGGTGCTGGCCACCAGCGCCTGGCGCAGCAAGGTCTTGCCGCTGCCTTGCGGGCCGGTTACCACCAGCAACAGCTGGCTGTAGCGCGCCAGGTGATGCAGTTGACCCAGCACAGGCTTGCGTTGCGCCGGGAAAAACTTGAAGCCGGGCACCCGCGCAGCAAAGGGGTCGTGATTCAACTGGTAATGGCCGAGAAAGGCCTCGTCAGCATGCAAACTAGTCATCGGACGCTCATCAACCTCAAAGCTGGGCCACGATCGCGCGGTAATCCGCGGCCAACGTGGCCTGAAGAATCTCTTTCGGATAGTCGTCGGTGACCACCGCTTCGCCCATTTGGCGCAGCAGAACCAGACGCAGACGACCGTCGAGTACTTTTTTATCGACCGCCATGTGTTCCATGAACTGGGCGGGCGTCATCGCTTCGGGCGGCACTACCGGCAGACCGGCACGCTGGAACAGGCGAATGCCGCGATCCCGCGCTTGCTGGCTGATCCAGCCCAGACGCATGGACATCTCCAGCGCCATCACCGTCCCCGCCGCCACGGCCTCGCCATGCAGCCAGACACCATACCCCATGTGGGTCTCGATCGCGTGACCGAAGGTGTGGCCCAGGTTGAGCGTGGCACGTATGCCCGACTCACGCTCATCCGCACCGACCACCGCTGCCTTGGCCGCACAGGAGCGACGGATCGCCTCGGTCAGCGCCGCTTGCTCCAGCCCCCGCAGCGCATCCATATTGGCTTCGAGCCAGCCCAGGAACGGTTCGTCACAAATCAGGCCGTACTTGATCACTTCGGCGAGGCCGGCGGAAAGCTCGCGCGGTGGCAGGGAATTAAGGCTGGTAGTGTCGATCAGCACCGCATTGGGCTGATAGAAGGCGCCGACCATGTTCTTGCCCAGCGGGTGGTTGATACCGGTCTTGCCACCCACTGACGAGTCAACCTGGGACAACAGGGTGGTCGGCACCTGGATAAAGTCCACACCGCGCTGGTAACAGGCAGCGGCAAACCCGGCCATGTCGCCGATCACCCCGCCACCGAGGGCGACCACGGTGGTACGACGGTCGTGACGGGCGGTGAGCAGCGCATCGAAAATCAGCTGCAGGGTTTCCCAGGTCTTGAAGGCTTCGCCGTCAGGCAACACCACCGGCAGCACCGAGTAGGCGCCCAGGGTCTTGCTCAGACGTTCGAGATAGAGGGGAGCGACCGTTTCATTGGAAACAATGGCGACTTGCCGACCGGCAATATGCGGCGCCAGCAGTTCAGGCTGGTCCAGCAGGCCTTCGCCAATGTAGATCGGGTAGCTGCGCTCGCCCAATTCGACCTTTAGTGTCTGCATGTGTCCCCACAATGAACAAGGCGCGGTATCGATGCGTCGACCCGCGCGATAACGGTGTGCCCTGTCACGGCATGACTGGTCGCCGAGGATAGTCCTGGCTTAACGGGGCGGCAACTTCTGCAAACGCTCGAGAATATCGAGCACGACCATTCGTGGTGGCCGTTCGTCGGTTTCTACCACCAGGTCGGCGATCTCGCGGTAGAGCGGATCACGGACTTCCAGCAGTGCCCGCAGCGTTGCTTCCGGGTTGGCCGTGCGCAGCAACGGACGATTGCGATCACGCGCCGTGCGCCCGACCTGCTGCTCGACCGAGGCATGCAGATACACCACACGCCCCCCGGCATGCAGGGCCTGGCGGTTGGCATCGCGCATCACGGCACCCCCACCGGTGGCCAGGACCACGCCGTCGAATGCGCACAGCTCGGCAATCATCGCCTGCTCACGATCACGAAAGCCCGGTTCGCCTTCCTTGTCGAAGATCCACGGGATATTGGCGCCCGTGCGCAATTCAATTTCCTTGTCGGAATCTTTGAACGGCAGGCGCAGCTCTTTAGCCAGCAGGCGGCCGATGGTGCTTTTACCAGCACCCATGGGCCCCACAAGTATCAAATTTCGCACAGAATCAACGACTCACAGCAATCGCCTGGTCACTCATGATACGCGGAGTCAGGAAGACCAGCAGCTCGGATTTTTTCTCTTGTAGAACATCGCGACGAAACAGCCGCCCAACATACGGCAGATCACCGAAAAATGGCACCTTGTCGACAACTTTACTTTGCATTGTCGAGTACACCCCGCCAATCACGATGGTCTCGCCATCTCGGATGTGAACGTTGGCATTCACCTCGTTTTTGCGGATGGCAGGCACCTGGTCCACGGCATTGAGGTAATCGGGCTCATCCTTGGTCACCTTCACCGCCATGATCACCCGGTTGTCCGGGGTGATCTGTGGGGTCACTTCCAAAGACAGCGAGGCCTCGCGGAAGGTCACAGACGTGGCGCCGCTGCCGCTGGTTTCCTGATAGGGCACCTCGGCGCCCTTGAGTATCCGTGCGGTCTGCTTGTCGGCGGTGACCACCTTGGGCTGCGAGATGATCTCGCCGTTACCGGACTTTTCCATGGCACTGAGTTCAAGATCGAGCAGGGTGTTGTCGCGGATCAGCCCCCAACCGATTGCCGAACCGGCCGGCACCACACCCAGGTCGACAAAGGTACCGTCGCCTCCCAGGACCAGACCGTTACCCAGGTTCACCTCTGCACCCCAGCGCACGCCAAGGCTCCTTTCGTAATCGACATTGGCCTCGACGATCCGCGCTTCGATCATTACCTGGCGCACCGGAACATCCAGGCGCGCGACCAGCTGGCGCAATACGTCCAGCCGCGCCGGCGTCTGGCTGACCACCAGGGTATTGGTCCTGTCGTCGACACTCAGTGTGCCCTGGCCGGGCGCTGACGGGTCGTCAACCATCAACGCCTGGAACACGGCGGCGATATCTGCAGCCTTGGCATAGTGAATGGACAACAGCTCGCGTTGTGCTTGCGCCAGCCCCGCCACCTCCTGCCGCCCCTCCAGCAACTGCCGCTCATGCCCGCTCAATTCGCCAATGGGGGCCACCAGCAACACATTGCCTTCGTCGCGTTTTTCCAGCCCCTTGCTGCGCAGCACCAGATCCAGTGCCTGCTCCCAGGGCACCTCCTGCAGCCGCAGGGTGATCGCGCCCTGCACCGAGTCACTGGCAACCAGGTTGACCCCGGAGAAGTCCGCCAACACCTGCAACACCGCACGTACCTCGACGTCCTGGAAGTTCAGCGACAACACCTCGCCTGCCGGCTTGCCACTGGCTGATTGTGCGACGACAGCCTGAACCGCAAACACGCCTGCGATTACCCCCCTGCACCACCTTGCCCCCATCTGCGACCTCCCTGGTCTACCCCTCTAGCCCGCCAAAGCGGACGATTTCAAACGCAACGTGCGCTGCCGCTCGACCCACCCCTGGTCTGGCACGAAGATCTTCTCGGCAATTTCCACCTTATGCTCTTCAATGACTGTCACCCGGCCATTGTCGCGACCCAGCCGGTCACCCACCTGCAGCCGATGCACCACCCTGCCAACGCGCAGCAACGCATGACGGACCTGGCGCCGGGCAAGGCTGCCAATCATTTCGAACTGATCGAGCGGCAAGGTTTCCAGGTACTGGCGCTGCTGCGTCAATGGCGCCGGTTCGAACGGACTGCGCACGACACCCGGGACTGGGCGTGCCAGCGCCGGCGCCAACTCAGGCAACGTTGGCGCCGTACGCTGCTCGCGACTGCGGTAAGCACTGATGCGAACCTGCAGTTGCAGGCTCGCCGGGCCCTGCTCTTCAGTCGGTATCAAGTCAAATTCCTTCGGAATAATGAGCCGTGGCAGTTGTGCCAGCCCCTGAGAAAACCCGGACAACGCGGCATAAGTGCCACGCACGCGAAGCTGTATCGGCATTTCTATGTGGTGGTCGTGCAGCACCTCCGGTATCAACTCCATCTGTTCGACAAACACGCCATGGGACTGGCCCTGATAGGCAATGTCCTCGACCAGGCCAGCCAGCTCACCTCCTGCTGCAAGCCGCCAGTACTCCACCTCGAGGCTTAGCTGTGCCGCCATCAAGCGGGCGTGACCGGCCGCGCGCTGCTGGGCCTCAGGCGCTTTTTCTGCCAATTCCAGACGTAGACGTTGTGCCTGCTCGCCTTGTATCTCGATTGCCAAGAACAGCGAACGCAGGTGGAAGACAAACGCCAGCCCCAGCATCAGCACCAGGCAAACGGCCAACAGTCCGGCTTTCCTGGGGCCGGAGACACTCGCCAAGCGTTGCCAGCTCAGCCGTGGCAGCCCGCTCAAGGCAAGCCTCTCAACACCACGGTCAGTTCAAACGCCTCGCCTTCGTCGACTGCCTTGAGCTGCTGCATGTCAGCCATACCGATTTCGTCGGCCAGGTTGCGCATCAGCTGTGCGACCAGAGCCCCCGAACGAGCCACCCCGTGAAGATTCAAGCGCTCGTCGTGTTGAGTGAGCGCTGTAAGGTATACGTCCTGCGGCACTGCACGCTGCACACGCTCGAACAGGTCAACCAGCGCCCAGCGCTTGCCCTGCAGGACTGTCAGCCCGCCAAGCCGCTGCTCTACCTGGCTGTGCTCGATCTGCTGCCGAGCCAGCTGCGCCAGCTGGTCGTCGAGTACATCGAGGGCCTGCTGAACCGAGCCCTTGTCGAGTCGCTGGCGATGTTCGGCCTGCCGTGCCTGGACATCGATGAACCAGACCATCAGCACGGCTGCCAGACCCACCCCCAGCAACTGTGCCTGCAAACGACGGGTAGCCACTCGACGCTGGCGCTCACGCCAGGGCAGCAGATTCATCCCCTGCATAGCGGCCCCTCACTCATGGCAACGCCACAGGCAACGGCCAGCAATGAGGCCTGTGCCAGCAACGTTTGGCGCTTTATGCCATTGGCCAGCGCCATCTGCGTAAAGGGATTGACCAGGCGTACATCGATGCCCAGGCGACACTGCAGCTGCTCGGGCACGCGCCCGTTCGCCAACCCCGCCCCGCAGAGCAGCACTTGAGCCGGTAAACTGCGGCCCGGATGGGATAACACGTAGCTGTCCACCGCCGCGGCCAAGGACTGCACGATGTCTTCATGCCGCGGCAATTGGCATTCACGACGCTGCAGCATCCCCCCTACCGGCTCATGAAAAACCAACCCATCCCCTTCAATTTGCAGAATCAGCGCCTCCGGCTCGCCACCGACCTGCACAGCACGACACAGCGCGTGTCCGTCCGGCTCCACGCTGCACACCTGCAGCCCTGCACACTCAAGGCAAGCATCAAGCACTTCCAGCAACCCTTGATGGCAGGCGGCAACGCTGATGCGCTGAAGCTGAGCATCGCCAAGGGCCGTGCCAAGGACCTGAAAATCCATTGCCACATCTTCGAGCGCGTAGGGAATGAACGGCCCGGCATCTGCGGGCAAACGCTCTGCAATGGCGTGCTCGTCGATTCCGGCCGGTACCGTCAGTACCTTCTCGATGACCAACCCGCCGGGTAGCGCCACAGCCACCTGCCGGGTGGTACAGGCGCTGCGCCGAACAGCCTGCAGCAGCAGCGCGCCGACCTGTTCGGGGTCGCCAATCCAGCCGTTATGCATGACCGCCTCAGACAAGGGCTCAAGGGCCCAGGCCACTACGCTGTAACGACCTCGCTGACGTCGCAGTTGCACCAGCCTGATGAACGGAGGGGTAAATTCCACCCCGAGAAGTGAACCGGCATCCCTGCCAAAGCGTCCAAGCATCGGTTTTTCCTTGATCGCTGCAGGTCAACAGGGGGCATACCCCCGGTAAACCTGGCTGATTCCCTGACGGCGGCGCCGATAACGCGGCCGCGCGAAAAATGCTTATAATGCCCAGCGTTTTTCCTTGTCCGCTGGTCCTGCGCGCAACCCACTCTTTAACCTGGACGCCCAAAAGCCTTGATACGTCTGCTGAAGTTTTTCTGGTGGTCTTTCGTCGCAGTCATTTGCGCCATCGTGCTCGGTCTGAGCGGCGCGTTTCTGTATCTTAGCCCCAGCTTGCCCTCGGTAGAGGCACTCAGAAGCATCCAGTTGCAGATCCCTTTGCGGGTCTACAGCAGCGATGGAAAGCTGATCGCAGAGTTCGGCGAGATGCGCCGTTCTCCCATCCGTTTCGCCGACATTCCGCCTCATTTCATCCAGGCGTTGCTCTCGGCCGAAGACGACAATTTCGCCAATCACTATGGGGTCGACCCCAGCAGTTTGATGCGCGCTGCAACACAATTGCTCAAGTCCGGGCACATTCAAACCGGCGGCAGCACCATCACCATGCAGGTGGCGAAGAACTTCTTCCTCAGCAGTGAACGCAGCTTCTCGCGCAAAACCAACGAAATCCTGCTGGCATTGCAGATCGAACGCGAACTGACCAAAGACGAAATTCTCGAGCTGTACGTGAACAAGATCTACCTGGGCAACCGTGCCTACGGCATCGAAGCCGCTGCCCAGGTGTACTACGGCAAGTCCATCCGCGACATCAGCCTGGCCCAGATGGCGATGATCGCCGGCCTGCCCAAGGCGCCATCACGCTTCAACCCGCTGGCCAACCCGGTGCGCGCCAAAGAGCGTCGCGACTGGATCCTGGGGCGCATGTACAAGCTCGGCAAAATTGACGAAGCCAGCTACCAGGCTGCGCTGGCCGAACCGATCAACGCCAGCTACCACGTGCCCACGCCAGAAGTCAGCGCTCCGTACATTGCCGAGATGGCCCGCGCAGAGATGGTTGGCCGCTATGGCAGCGACGCCTATACCGAAGGTTTCCGCGTCACCACCACCGTGCCGAGCGACCTCCAGGAAATCGCCAACAAGGCCGTGCTCGATGGCTTGAGCGCTTATGACGAACGCCATGGTTACCGTGGTCCCGAAGCACGCTTCCCAGGCAAGACCGAAGCGGCCTGGCTGCAAGAGCTGAGCAAGCAACGCCCACTGGGTGGCCTTGAACCGGTGATTGTCACTCACGTCGACAAGACCGGACTGCGGGTACTGACCCGCAGCGGCGAACAGGAAGCAGTGGCCTGGGAAACGATGAAGTGGGCCCGCCCCTTCCTCAACACCAATAGCCAGGGCCGCGCTCCGCAACAACCTGCCGATGTGGCCAAGGTTGGCGACCTGATCCGTGTACAGCGCCTGGATGACGGCAGCCTGAAGTTCAGCCAGGTTCCTGGCGCGCAAAGCGCGCTGGTCTCGCTGGACCCGAATACCGGCGCCATTCGCGCCTTGGTCGGTGGCTTCTCTTTCGAACAGAGCAACTACAACCGCGCCATGCAGGCCAAGCGTCAGCCCGGCTCCAGCTTCAAGCCGTTCGTCTACAGCGCAGCCCTGGACAGCGGCTACACGGCCGCCAGCCTGGTTAACGATGCGCCAATCGTGTTCGTCGACGAATACCTGGACAAGGTCTGGCGCCCGAAGAACGACACCAATACCTTCCTGGGCCCGATCCGCATGCGTGAAGCGCTGTACAAGTCGCGCAACCTGGTGTCGATCCGCCTGCTGCAAGCCATGGGTGTCGGCCGGACCATCGACTACATCACCAAGTTCGGCTTCAACAAGCAGGACCTGCCGCCCAACCTGTCGCTGGCCCTGGGCACCGCCACCCTGACGCCGATGGAAATCGCCACGGGCTGGAGCACCTTTGCCAACGGTGGCTACAAGATCACCCCGTACCTGATCGAGCGCATCGAAAGCCGCAACGGCGAGACCCTGTTTACCGCCAACCCGCCGCGTGTACCGCAGACAGGTGAGCAGGTCGAGGCAGGCATTGCCGCGCCAGAGGCGCCGATCAGCGTGCAGTTCCCCGGTGAAGCCGCCGCAAGCACAGGCAACGCCGCCGCCCAGCCGCCGGCAATTGCCGAACGCATCATTGACGGGCGTACCACCTACATCCTCACCAGCATGCTTCAGGACGTGATCAAGCGCGGCACCGGGCGACGCGCCCTGGCGCTGGGCCGCACCGACCTGGCAGGCAAGACCGGTACCACCAACGAATCCAAAGATGCCTGGTTCTCCGGTTACAACGCTGACCTGGTGACCACCGTCTGGAGTGGCTTCGATCAGCCTGAAACCCTGGGGCGCCGCGAGTACGGCGGCACCGTGGCATTGCCGATCTGGATGAACTTCATGGGCCCGGCCCTCAAAGACAAGCCTAATCACACCCCGGCAGAACCCGAGGGCATCCTGAGCCTGCGTATCGACCCGGTCAGCGGCCGAGCGGCAACGCCGGACACGCCTAATGCCTACTTCGAGCTGTTCAAGGCAGAAGACACACCGCCATCGGTGAACGAGCTGGGTAACGGCACCGCTCCAGGCAGCCCGCTGCCAGCGGATGAGGCGGCACCGATCGATCTGTTCTGACCGACGGAAGCAGCCTTCACGGCAGCAAGCCCAGGTGAGCGCTTCGCGCTCAATCGCAGGCTATCGCCAGCTCCCACAGGATCGGTGCCCCATGTGGGAGCTGGCGATAACCGGACCCACCGGCAAGCACCCACAAAAAAGCCCCGACTCTCACGAGCCGGGGCTTTTTGTTGAGCGCTACAACGGCTTAGCCGTTGAACACGTCATCCACGCTTTTCAGCGGGTAGTTCTTCGGATACGGCAGGGTCGCCACACCGGTCTCGATTGCTGCCTTGGCCACAGCGTCGGAAACCAGGGTGATCAGACGGGCATCCATTGGCTTCGGAATGATGTACTCACGGCCGAATTCCAGCGCGTCGACGCCGTAGGCTGCGCACACTTCCTTGGGCACTGGCAGCTTGGCCAGGTCTTTCAGGGCGTTGGCGGCAGCAATCTTCATTTCTTCGTTGATGCGCTTGGCGCGAACGTCCAGGGCACCACGGAAGATGAACGGGAAGCCCAGCACGTTGTTGACCTGGTTCGGGTAGTCGGAACGACCGGTGGCCATGATCACGTCGCTACGGGTAGCGTGCGCCAGTTCCGGGGAGATTTCCGGATCAGGGTTGGAGCAGGCGAAGACGATCGGGTTAGGTGCCATCGACTTCAGGCCTTCAGGGCTCAGCAGGTTCGGACCGGACAGACCAACGAACACGTCAGCGCCATCCAGAGCGTCTGCCAGGGTGCGCTTGTCGGTCGCGTGAGCGAAGACAGCCTTGTACTGGTTCAGGTCGTCACGGCCGGCGTGGATCACACCGGTACGGTCAACCATGAAGATGTTTTCGATCTGTGCGCCCATGCTCACCAGCAGCTTCATGCAGGAGATAGCGGCAGCACCGGCACCCAGGCAGACGATTTTGGCGTCGGAGAGGGTCTTGCCGGCGATTTCCAGGGCGTTGATCATGCCGGCAGCGGTCACGATTGCAGTACCGTGCTGGTCATCGTGGAATACCGGGATGTCGCACTGTTCGATCAGCGCGCGCTCGATCTCGAAGCACTCAGGTGCCTTGATGTCTTCCAGGTTGATGCCACCGAAGGTGATGGAGATGCGCTTGACGGTGTCGATGAAGGCTTGCGGGCTTTCCGAGTCGACTTCGATGTCGAACACGTCAATGCCGGCGAAACGCTTGAACAGAACACCCTTGCCTTCCATGACAGGCTTGGACGCCAGTGGGCCGAGGTTACCCAGGCCGAGAATGGCGGTGCCGTCGGAAATGACTGCTACCAGATTGCCCTTGCCGGTGTACTTATAGGCCAGCTCCGGATCGCGACCAATTTCACGTACCGGCTCAGCCACGCCTGGGCTGTAGGCCAGCGACAGGTCGCGAGCAGTCGCGGTAGGTTTGGTGAGCTCGACGCTCAGTTTCCCCGGACGAGGCTGAGCATGATATTCGAGAGCGGCAGTTTTCAAATCTGACATGGTGGGCATTCCGCTATTTACTGTTCTGACGGACCGCCGAGGATACGCAAAGAGCAAAGGGCCGACAAGACTGGCCGGTCACTTGTGTCAAGGCCTTTAACCTACGACTTTCCGCCAAGACCCGCAGCCTGCAAGGGTTTCAATGTGTACAATCGAATAAAAAAATGTTCACAATTTTTTATCGATTGACCCGTTCCAGCATCGACGGATCAGTCAATGGCAGCAACCAGCGTCTCTGCCCGGCTTTCAGGCCGCCTTTGCGGGAACGATCCAGCACCCAACCCCGCGCTTCGATGGTCTGCCCTTTGAGGCCGTTGAAGAAGGATGCAGGGAAATTGCGTTGCAGACGCGCGGGCACCTGAAGGACCAGCGAGTTGTCGATTTCGATCCAGGTTCCGCCGCGATTGCGCTCGATACCCACGACTTTCCCGCCGATCAGCGCAAAACCGGATTGCTGCACCTTATCCGCGGCGACCACCGGAGGTGTGCGCCACACCCCCAGTCGTTGCTGACGAGCGGTACGCTCTGCCTGGCCCTGGCAGTCTGTCAGCGCCACGTTGGGGGCGACTGCCACACGGAAGCCGAGGCCCTCACTCAACAGCTGTGCTTCGAAATTGTCGCCAGCACGGCCATAAATATGCGCCAGGGTGCGTCCGTACTTGTCTCTGGACTCGACGCCCGGCACCAACCCGACCTCACCGCCGCTGGCCTTGACAAAAGCCTGCAGTCGCTGACGGGCAGCCTCGGCGAAGGGCTCGCTGGTGCGGCCTTTGCGGCCAATTTCCGGCGCATTGATGCCGATAAGGCGAACACTGCGCCCATCATTCAGACGCAAGGTATCGCCGTCCACCACCTGACGCACGCCGACAACCTGCGGATCAGCGGGCGCTGCGCAGAAGGCCAGCGCCGGCAGTTGCCAAATCGCGCCCACAAAAAAGGCGCCCACGAGGGACGCCTTTTTCAGCAGCATTGCCAAGCCCACAGGGCCAGCTACGCGCAATCTTACTTCTTGGCACCGAACATGCCGAAGCGATCTGCGAACTTCTGTACGCGGCCGCCAGTGTCCAGCACCTTTTGCTTACCGGTGTAGAACGGGTGGCATTCGTTGCACACGTCGGTGCCCAGTGGAGCGCACAGGGTCGAACGGGTTTCGAACGAGTTGCCGCAGCTGCAGGTGACTGCGACTACTTCATAATTCGGATGAATTTCTGGTTTCATGGTCACTTCCTCGACTGCGTGCCGCCACCCAACACCATTGTTGAATACCGCACGTAATTAGGCGGCGAATAATACCAGAGCATGCAGTCAACGCAAGTTGTCGCTTGCACCGGCTGTCGTCTGCTAGGCTCGCCGGGTCTTGGAAATTCCCTTCAGAGAACTCTTCGCGTGTCCGACGTCATTCTGCGCCTCGCCCTGCCCTCGCCTCTACGGCGGCTGTTCGACTACAGGGCGCCGGCAAACATGGCGCGCCAGGCACTCACCCCGGGCATGCGCATCCGCGTGCCGTTCGGGCGCCGGGAGATGATCGGCATTCTGATCGAGATCGCCGACAAAAGCGAAGTGCCCGCCGACAAGCTCAAGCCGGCCATCGCCCTGCTCGACCCCGTTTCGCCACTGCCACCGGCCTTGTTCAAGCTCTGCCTGTGGACGGCGCAGTACTACCAGCACAGCCTCGGCGACACTTTGAGCTGGGCGTTGCCCGTGCTGCTGCGACAGGGCGAACCGGCCGAAGCCCGCCAGGAGCGCTTCTGGCAGGTTGCGCCAGGCGCACGCCTGGACGACCCGCGCATCGCCCGTGCACCGCGCCAGCGGGAAGCCCTGGCCACGCTGGCGCAGCACCCGCATGGTGTTGCACACACCCTGCTGGGCAAGCTGATGCTGAGCAAGGACAGCCTTGACCTGCTGCTGGCCAAGGAACTGGTACAGGTCGAAGTACGGCGCCATCTACCCCTGGCCCGCCATGAACACTGGCTGGCCCAGCCTGAACTGCCGCTGAACGACGAACAACGCGCAGCGTTCAATGCGGTGCGCTCAGGCTTCGACAGTTTTCATGCCTTCCTGCTGGCCGGGGTGACCGGCAGCGGCAAGACCGAGGTCTACCTGCAACTGATCCGCGAAACCCTGGAGGCCGGCAAGCAGGCACTGATCCTGATTCCGGAAATCAACCTCGGGCCGCAGACCCTGGCGCGTTTCGAACAGCGCTTCAACGCCCGCATCGCCCTGCTGCACTCGGCGGTCAATGACCGTGAGCGCCTGGACGCCTGGCTGGCAGCCCGTGATGGCGAGGCCGATATCATCATCGGCACCCGCTCGGCGCTGTTCACGCCGATGAAGCACCCGGGCCTGATCATCATCGACGAAGAGCACGACGGCTCTTATAAACAGCAGGAAGGCCTGCGCTATCACGCCCGCGACCTCGCATTGGTGCGCGCTCGCCAGGAAAACATCCCGATTCTGCTGGGTTCGGCAACACCGTCGCTGGAAAGCCTGCACAACGCCCACAGCGGCCGCTATGGCCTGCTTCGCCTCAACCAGCGTGCGGGCGGTGCCCAGCAACCGCGTTTTCTGCGCCTGGATGTGAAGAGCCGGCCGCTGGACAGCGGCATCAGCGGGCCGATGCAACAAGCCATCGGCCAGACTCTGGCTGCCGGCCAGCAGGTGCTGGTGTTTCTCAACCGCCGCGGTTTTGCCCCGACGCTGCTCTGCCATGATTGCGGCTGGATGTCCGAATGCCCGCGCTGCGATGCACGCATGACCGTGCATCAGCGCTCGAACGAGTTGCGCTGTCATCATTGCGGCTATGACGAGCGCGTCCCCCGCCAGTGCCCGCAGTGCAACAAGGTCGACCTGCGCCCGGTAGGCGCCGGCACCGAACGCGCCGAAGAGCGCCTGAATACCCTGTTTCCGGATTTCCCGGTGCTGCGGGTCGACCGCGACAGCACTTCGCGCAAGGACGCGATGAACCAGCTGTTCAACACCATTCAGCGGGGCCAGCCGTGCATCCTGGTCGGCACGCAGATGCTTGCCAAGGGTCACCACTTTCCGCGGGTGACCCTGGTGGCCATCCTCGATGCCGATGGCGGCCTGTTCTCCGGCGATTTTCGCGCCAGCGAACGCATGGCCCAGCTCATCGTGCAGGTCGCTGGCCGGGCCGGGCGCGCCGAGGAACCGGGCAAAGTCATCATCCAGACGCACCTGGCCGATCATCCACTGCTGGTACAACTGACCGAGCAAGGCTACTTCGCCTTCGCCGAGCAAGCGTTGAGCGAGCGTCGTGCCGCAGGGCTACCACCCTTTGCCCACCTGGCCCTGCTGCGCGCCGAGGCGCACAAACCGGGTCAGGCGGAAAGCTTTCTGGACGAAGCCTGCAGTGCGGCCGAGCAGTTGCTGGCGGAGCACAACCTGCACGGTATCGAGCTGCTCGGCCCGGTACCGGCGCCGATGGAGCGACGTGCGGGGCGTTTTCGTGCGCAACTATTGCTCCAGGCCAATGCACGGGCGCCTTTGCATCGACTGATCAGTGCCTGGTTGCTACTGTTGGAAAACATGCCGTCAGGCCGCCAGGTGCGCTGGTCTTTGGATGTGGACCCCGTCGATCTGTATTGACTCTGCAGGCGCGGATTTATCCGCAAAGACCTTTCGCCAGTATCTTATACACATCTGACGCTTCTGACGAATAGCAGACTGTAGATGTCGATGGAAGCGGGTTCA
>NZ_JADUCM010000019.1 GCF_016009175.1 Pseudomonas alkylphenolica | reverse complement strand
CCTACGAAGGACGTAGGAGCCGGCTTGCTGGCGAGCCCCACACACCAACAAGAAACCACCGAACATGCACGAACCGACTCATCTGAACAACGAAATCCGCGACATGCTCATGGACTGTGGCCTGTTCGATCAGCTGCAGCCCGTCGACTTCCAGCACGCCGCCGGTTACTTCGGCATTACCACCCTCGGCGCCGGCGAAGCGATTTTTGCCGAGGGCGATGCCGGCACCTTCATGTGCATCATCCACTACGGCGTGGTCTCGGTGCGCAAGACCGACAGCGAGCAACGTCAGGTCGAAATCGCCACCCTGCGCAAGGGCCGGGCCTTTGGTGAAATGGCCGTGCTCGACGGTGAGCGGCGCTCGGCCAGTTGTGTGGCCGCCAGCGATTGCCAACTGTTGAGCCTGGGCAAAGACTCGCTGGAAAAGATGATCAACGATGCACCGAAGATAGCCGCCAAGATCATCCGCGCCCTGGCCGTGGCGCTGTCCCGGCGCCTGCGCATGCAGGACGGCCAGCGCCTTTCGCAGGTCTAGTCGGCTTTCGCCTTGTCCTTGCTGTCCTGGGGCGTCCGCCCCGGCAAGGGTTGATCCCTGGGCGGCGTCGGTACGGAAATCGAGGGCAATAACGGCGACCCCGGCCGGGCATCACCGGCGCGCGGTATCGTGCTGGGCGTCAGCTGCGGATACGGTGTCGGCGTCGCCGTGCCCGGCGCGCCCGGCACCGGCGCAATGGTGCGCGGCTGCAGGTCGGCGGCCATGGCGGACTGCAGGCTGACCAGGGTGAGGATCGCAAGGGTTGAGCAACGCATGCGCAGTCTCCTTCTAGTACCTTCCGACAGGCTACTCCCATGTGCAGCGGTTTGCCTGTCCGAATCGAGCGCCATCACGCTAAACTTCAAGGTATAACCGTAACAAGCCCGAGAAAAGGTAATCCCATGAGTTCGGCATCCTCTGCCTCTGCCACCGCACGGCTCGACCGTATCCTTGCCGACGCCAAGCGCGACAAGGAAATGGGCTATCGCGACAAGGCCCTGAAAATGTACCCGCACGTGTGTGGCCGTTGCGCCCGTGAGTTCGCCGGCAAGCGCCTGAGCGAACTGACCGTGCACCACCGTGACCACAACCACGACAACAACCCCCAGGACGGCTCCAACTGGGAGCTGTTGTGCCTGTACTGCCACGATAACGAGCATTCGCGGTACACCGACCAGCAGTACTTCAGCGAAGGCTCTACCAGCAGCCCGAGCATCGCCAAGGCCACGCACAACCCGTTTGCCGGGCTGGCCGGCCTGCTGAAAAAAGACTGATCGCAATCCCCTGCCCCACAGCTGCCGGCAAGCCCGTATAATCGCGTTCTTTTTTGCGAAGGGCCCCGGCACGTGGCGAACAAACGGTACAGCTGCATTGGTCTGTTCAACCCCAAGTCAGCGGAGAACGTCGGTTCGGTGATGCGCGCAGCGGGTTGCTACGGCGTCAACTCGGTGTTCTACACCGGCAAGCGTTACGAGCGCGCCCGGGACTTCGTCACCGACACCAAGCGTGTGCACTACGACATTCCGCTGATCGGCATCGACGACCTGCAAAAAATCATCCCCCTGGGCTGCACACCCGTGGCCGTCGAGCTGATCGACGGCGCCCGCCCGCTGCCCGAATATACCCACCCGGACCGGGCCATCTACATTTTTGGCCCTGAAGACGGCTCCCTCGACCCGAGCGTGCGCGCCTGGTGCGAAGAGACGATCTACATCCCGACCAATGGCTGCATGAACCTTGCCGCCACCGTCAACGTGGTGCTCTACGACCGCCTGGCCAAGGGCCTGAATACGCGCTCCGGGCCGAAATTCAAGTAAGCCGAAGGAACAGCCCGGCGCCTGCGATGGTCTGCTGAATATCATCGCCCACCAGGAGAATGACCATGTCCGACACCAAGACGTTGATTCGTGCCCTGCAAGACAAACCCGAGCACAACGTACAGGGCTGGGAGCGCGCCGGCTCCGTGGCTGGCGGGGTGATCATGGTCGGCAAGGGCCTGCGGCGTGGCGGCCTGCTGGGCATGATTCAGGTTGCCATTGGCGGTGTCGCCCTGGCCCGCGGTATCACCGGCCACAGTTCGGTTAAAAGCCTGCTGGAACGCGGCCGCAACGACCTCGACAACCTGCGGGCGAACATCGAGCGCACCGGCGCCGAGCTCGACGCCCTCAGGGCCAGCGCCGACGCCGCTACCCGTACCGCCACGGTCACCGGTAACGATTCGCTGAAAAACCCGAAAAGTTAACGCAACAGCTTGCTCGAGAGTACTTCGGACGCGCGACCCAGCACGCTTTCGCTGAGCTGAACGAACTCTTCGGTATTCACGCTGTTGAGGCGCATCAAGGCGCGGCTGACGTCGTCCAGCGAACGCTGGTTGTGTGTGTGCAGACGAATTTCGCGGTCCAGCGCCTGCAACAGCAACACGCCGCGCGCCGTAATCGCCGCATCGGCCTGCTCGGTACGCAGGCTGGTGACGCCAGCGCCGCGACGCTCCAGCCCCGCCTGCAATGCCTGATAGCGGTCTTCGGTAATACCCCCTGCACGGCGCAGCAGCTCGATGGCGTAGTACTCGTTGAGGCTTTCGCCAATCCAGTCGCTGGCCTGACGATCGTTGATCTGCGCAAAGACATGCACCAGTTCGCGCAACAACGGACTGGAGCCATTCTCGCTGACCAGCGGGCGGCTGCTGTGCAGGTAAATCGAGTTGTGCCCGGCGCGAGCGCCGCGCCAGAGCTGGTCGCGCGCCCCGACCAGCAGCAACTTGGGCGGATTGCGCGGGAATACGGCTTGCAGTTGCGGCCAGACGAAGGTCAATAGCGTCAGGTTGTCCAGGCGGCGCATGCCCTGGCCCTGGGGTGCGGCAACGCTGACTTCGGTCTCGCCCAGGCGTGCCCGGCGCGTGCCGATGGTACCGGCGATCATCCAGCCTGTCGGGCGGTCGAACAGACGCGAGACATTGTCGATGCGAAAGCGTTGCTTGCCGATGCGTGGCCAGGGCGTTTCGACGCTCTTCCAGCCGTTGGGCAGTTCGAAACTCAGGCGCGCCACCAACTCGGTGCCATCCTGCTGGTCGAGCCGGGCCGGGGGCACCAGGTCATCACCGCGAAACAGCGCCCAGTCCGCTGTCATCCGCGTTTCGTAGCCGCCCTTGGCGAGAGGGTGCGCCAGGCGCACGCGGTAGCTCAGCTGGCTTTTCCCAGGCGCCGGCTGCCAACGACCGCGAAAGCCGTCGCCTTGCAATTGCCATTGACCGTCTGCCTTGAAGTCGCTGTAGGCGCCGGCCTTGCCCAGGTCGAAGTCCAGGCTGCGTACCGCCGCCCCCTCGGCCAGGACCACACGCACCTCGGCCTGCCCGCTCTGGGGCAACAACCGTACGTGATAATCCAGATTGACCTTTTTTGCCCAGGCCGACGAACTGGCCAACAGCACCAGAGCCAGCAACCAATGACAACGCACACGCATACAGAAACTCCTTGTTCCCCCAGACGCGCTACCCGGTAACCCGGGCGACTCAGCCGGCGCGAAAAATCAGATGGTCTTCCCAGTCATCTTCATCGACGCTGTTCTCGCTCAGCATGCGACCAGACTGGGAAATACGCTGCTTGTGCACCTGGTCGCGATCACCGCACACCAGGTGGTGCCAGCTCGGCAGATCCTTGCCTTCGCTGACCAATCGATAACCACACGTCGTCGGCAACCACTTGAACTGATCGGCCTTGCCCGGCGTCAGCTGGATGCAGTCGGGGACATGCTTGAGCCGGTTCGGGTAATCGCTGCACTGGCACGTCTTGAGATCCAGCATCTTGCAGGCGATACGCGTGTAATAAACGCTGTTGTCGTCTTCGTCTTCAAGTTTTTGCAGGCAACACAGGCCACAACCGTCGCACAGCGACTCCCACTCCCGGCGGTCGAGCTGTTCGAGGGTTTTACGCGTCCAGAAGGCGTCGGCGCTGGCGTTCATGTAACGGTTGTCCTGTTTCAATAGTGGTGCTGCACGGTGGCGGCGCCAGTCTAGGGCGAGTCTTGCAGCAATACCAGACCGCTTGTCAGGGCTGGCGCGAGGCAGTAGTTTGACCGGCGGTTGACCTCTACCTTTTCACCTTGTCAGGAACTCGCCATGAGTGCTAATCCTCGCGTTGCCGAACATGCCATCGACGAACAGTTCATCAATCGCTGGTCGCCACGCGCCTTCACCGCCGAACCCATCAGCGAAGCCACCCTGCTGAGTTTCCTTGAAGCCGCGCGCTGGGCCCCTTCGGCCTACAACTCGCAGCCATGGCGCTTTCTCTATGCCCGTCGCGACACCCCGAACTGGGAGCGTTACCTGGGCCTGCTCAACGAGTTCAACCGCAGCTGGGCGCAACACGCCTCAGCGCTGGTAATCGTCCTGTCCAAGACCACCTTCACCGCCCCTGGCGCCAGCGAAGAAACACCGGCCTTGTGGCACACCTTCGACACCGGTTCCGCCTGGGGCCACCTGGCGCTGCAGGCCAGCATCAGCGGCTGGCACACCCATGGCATGGCGGGGTTCGATCAGGAACTGACCCGCAAGGAACTGAAGATTCCTGAAGGCTACGCCCTTCATGCCGCGGTGGCGATTGGCAAACTGGGTGACAAGGCCAGCCTGGCTGAAGGCCTGCAAGCCCGCGAAGTGCCTAGCCCCCGCCGCTCGCTGAGCGAACTGGCCGCCGAGGGTGATTTCAGCCTGTAAGGCCTGATCGCCAGCAAGCCGGCGCCTACATCGAAATTCGCGTAGGAGCCGGCTTGCTGGCGATGCTTTTCGTGTTTTTCAGTACCCGCGCAGGAAATCCACTTCCCCACGCAACGCTTCGCCCGCCTGATAGGCCCGCAAGTTCTCGACAAACAAACGCACCATCGCCGTTGGCGAGGTCGGTGCCGAGCTGTGCCCGGTCAGCAGCAACCCCCAGGCGGTCCAGAACGGATGACGTGCCGGCAATGGCTCCTGACGGCAAACGTCAATCACGGCGCCGGCAAGATGCCCCAACCTCAGGGCCTCGACCAGGTCGCCATCCACCACTGCCACGCCCCGTCCGGCATTGATGAACAACGCCTCGGGATTGAAACGCGCAAACAGCGCAGCATCGTAAAGGTCGTGGGTTGACGGCGTGTCTGGCAACAGGTTGACGACATAGTCGACCTCGCCGACCAGACGCGGCAGTTCGCTCAACGCAGCCACTTCGATAAAAGGCGCCTGCTCACGGGCCTGACTGGCGATACCGTAGAGTTTCACGCCAAACGGCAGCAGAAACTCAGCCACCCGCTGACCAATGTCACCGGTGCCGACGATCAATACTCGCCGCCCTTCCAGGCTGCGGCCGGGCCGGTCGTCCCATTTGCGCTCGACCTGGCTGACCAGCCGCGCGGTGACTTCGCGCTCATGCACGAGCAGGTAAGTCAGCACATACTCGGCCATTACCTGGCCAAAGATGCCAACCGCGCGGGTCAGACGATAGTTTTGCTGCAGGCCGTCAGCCAGCAGGGGTGTGATCCCGGCCCAGGTCGACTGCAGCCACTGTGGCTGGTGGCCCTGGCGCAACAAGGTCGCCAGCAAGTCAGGTTGCCCCAGCCAGATCGGGCATTGGGCGGCCTGGTCGGCCAGTTCGGCCGAGTCGCCGCTGGTCAGCACCTCGAGGTCCGGGGCGGCCTCGCGCAGCAGGCGGGCGTACAGGGGATGATCCTGTTCAGCGATCAAAACTCGCATGTTCTAACAACCTTGGCAGAAACAACGAAGGCCGCCGGACCTCAGGCCCTGGCGGCATCACAGCAGGCGGGCCGGGTTCAGACCGGGTCGTTGCGGCGCAGCAGCTCTTCGGGCAGGTGCTCGATGTACTCGTCTTCGACCGGTGGCATCTGCAGGTGGTAGCCCTGCTGCTCGAGGTTCTCCAGCACTTTGGTGATGTCTTCGCGGGCCAGGGTGCGTTCCGGGGTCAGCACCAGGTCGAAGGCATGCACCGGTTTGCCGAAAAACGGCAGCAAACCTTCCGGCACGCGCTCCAGGCCGTCGGCCTTGAGCACGTAGAGGTACATTTCGTTCTTGCGTGGGCTCTTGTAGATCGAGCAGATACGTTTCATTGCGGTTCTCCAGCACTGGCCAGGCAATCGAGCAGCGCTTGCCCCATTCGCTCACGGCGCCAGCCGCGCAGCGCATCGGGTAATTGATAAGGTCCTGAGGGGTAGCCGCTCTTGAGCAGCAACTCGAGTATTTTCTTGCGCAGCATCAGCTCCGGGGCGATGTTCAGACGCTCGGCTTCAGCCTGTCCAATGGCGCGCAGTTGCTTGAGCAGCGCCGAGGCTTCAATCGGCAGCGGCTCGGGAACGGCCGGCGGCCACTGCGCCGGTGGCACGCTGGCGGCCTGCTTGATCAGCGAGAGCAGGAACTCACCGTCCTGACGGATGGTGCGCGGGTGCATGTCTTCGATTTTCGCCAGCGCCGACAGCGAGTCTGGCTGGGTCTTGGCCATGGGCCACAGCGCGTTTTCGCGCACGATGCGGTTGCGTGGCAGGTCACGGGCACGCGCTTCACGCTCACGCCAGGCGCACAGCTCACGCAGCACGGCCAACTGGGCGCGGGAAAGCTTCCAGGCCAGCTTGGCGTCGCGGTACAGCTCATAAGGATCGGTTTCGCGGCGTAGCTGGGCCACCAGCTCGGCGCCATCTTCCAGTACCCAGGCGTACTTGTCGTCCGACAGTTGCGGGCGCAGGCGCTCGTACAGCTCGGCCAGGTGCACGGCATCTTCGGCGGCGTAGCTGACCTGGGTGTCCGACAACGGACGCTGCAACCAGTCGGAGCGGGTCTCGCCCTTGGGCAGCTCGATGCCCAGCACTTCCTGGACCAGTCGCGAATAGCCCATGGAGAAGCCCAGGTTGAGGTAACCGGCGGCCAGTTGGGTATCAAACAACGGGCTTGGCAGGCTGCCGGTCAGGCGCGACAGCACTTCCAGGTCTTCGCTGCAGGCATGCAACACCTTGATCACCTGGGTGTCTTCAAGCAGTTCGGCCAGCGGCTGCCAGTTGCCGATCCGCAACGGGTCGATCAGGTAGGCTCGCGCCCCGTCGCCGACCTGGATCAACCCGGCAATCGGATAGAAGGTATCAACCCGCATGAACTCGGTGTCGACTGCCACGAAGGGCAACTTGCGCCACTGCAGGCAGTGTTCGGCAAGGCTGCTATCGTCGCAAATCCAGTGTATTTCGATGGCCACAGGGCTCTCCCACAAACAATGGCGCGCAGTATATACGGCGCAGGCCATTGCCGGGAAACCGCTCGACCGCTATCCCTGCCTGGCCTGCGTGTGTGTTCAGTGTTGCGCCACGGCCGGACGGCAACTGGCAAACATGTCCAGTTGCGGATCGTAGACGCTGGTGCGCACTTGCAGCAGGCCAAGCATTGAGTGGAACAGGTTGTCCTGGCTCAGCGGCTCGTTGCGTGCGTTGTTCAGACAGTCGGTATCGACCGCGAATTCCTTTCGGTAACTGTCGGAGAACCACGCCAGCATCGGCACGTGCTTCTGTTGCTCCGGCGCCAGCATATAAGGCGTGCCATGCAGGAACAGGTTGTACTCACCCAGCGACTCGCCATGATCGGAAATATAAAGCATGGCGGTGTCGACCTTGTCCTGCTTGCTGCGCAGAACATCGATCAGCGACGACAGTACATGGTCGGTATACACCAGGGTGTTGTCATACGCATTGATGATGCTTTGCTCGCTGCACTGGTTCAACGCATTGCTTGGGCACACCGGGGTGAAGTGTTCGTACTTCATCGGGTAGCGCTTGAAGTATTCCGGGCCATGGCTGCCCATCTGGTGCAGCACCAGCACGGTGTCTTGCTGCAGGTTGTCGAGCATCGAATCCAGGCCTTTGAGCAGAATCTCGTCATGGCACTCACTGTTGGTGCACAGGTCGGTGTCCTTGGCATTGCTCACGTCTTCGAACTGGACACGGTCGCACGTGCCCTTGCACCCCGACTGGTTGTCACGCCAGTGCACGGCCAACCCCGCACGCTGCAGCACATCGAGCAGGCCTTCCTGGTTCTTCGCCTTGGTCGCCTGGTAGTCCTTGCGGGTAAAGCCGGAGAACATGCAGGGCACCGATACAGCCGTTTCCGTACCGCAGGAGTGCACGTCACTGAATGCAATCAACCCATCCTGCTTGCTCAACTCCGGCGTGGTGTCACGGCTATAGCCGAGCAGACCGAAGTTCTGCGCCCGGGCGCTCTCGCCCACCACCAGCACCGTCAACGACTTGCGTGCATGCTGTTGCCAGGCCGGCGCACGCTGGGCATCTTCGCCGATCTTGGCAAACGGCTTGGCCGCAGTACCTACTTGCTCACCGACATAACCGATCGAAGCGCCGACCACGTTGCTGGGTACCAGCATCAGGCGGATTTCATGGTGATTGCGAAACAGCGAGGCCAACCCCTGATAATTAAGCATCGCCACCACACCGAGCAACGCGACGCAGGTCACACTGGCCAGCAACTTGCCGAACAGTTCGCGGTACCAGACCCGGTAGTTGATGGGCGTATAGTAAAGCAACAGCGAAGGCAGCAAACCGAGCACGACAATATAAAGACCCAACTTCAAAGACAGCAGGTCTCTAACTTCTGTCGCATTGGTTTCAGCGGTATTGCGCAACATACCCACATCAATCAATACACCGTATTGATTCATGAAATAAGCCGCGCCGGCGCCGGCCATCAACAACACGATAAGTACCGGTTTCAACACACCGCGAAACGCGACAAAGGTCAATACCAGGTTAAATGCACAAAAGATCAGTACACCGAATGCCAGACGCAGCAGCAGCCCCGACGTACCGGGCGCAACGATACTGGAGAGATGCGTCCAGAGCACAGAGTTGAAGGCAATCAGGAAGTACAGGCTGGCGAGCAGCGTGACCCATTCAGCCCGCAGTGGTTTGATCTTGAACATTGTGCTTCGCTTGGTTAATGGTCGGTAAGGGCGCCTTTGCAGCACCACTCTTGAGCAGCCCGAACAGTAATAACCATGCCATCAATTTTTCGTGAAAAAGACGCCAACATTTGGTCGGCTGACGTCTATTTGTTCATTACGATTTTTTCACATTAGTTATTCATTACATTTTTTTCACATAAGTTTCACTTAAAAACATCAACCCGGCATGCGCAGCTTTGAATAAGCATCACGATCAATGTCCAGCACCTCAGCGCACAACTGGATATCCAGCCCGGCTTGCTCCGGGATCGCCTCCTTCAGCACCTCCAGCAGGCTTGCCGACAACTGGCGCTTCACCTCTGCCGAACGGCCACTGAGGATCGCCAGCTTGACATGGGCAAAGGCGCGCTCGCCCGGGGCAATCCCCACGCGAAAGCCGCTGAGCACTACCGCACGGCTCTTGATGTCTGCTTCATCGGAGAACTGACCGCTGCCAACCAGGGCGTGGTTGAGGCGCAGCAGCAGGCGATCGACGTCCAGTTCGCGCAGGTTGTCGGTGTATTCCACGTGCAGGTGAGGCATGGCAAGGGCCTTGTAATCAGAAATGTGACAACAGACTACTCCAGCCGCTAAACCCGGCAAAGACGTCTATTCTCATAGTTCATGACTTCCATCCCAAAACCCCGGAGAGGTGAAGAAATGCCGGTCAAGCACGATTTGCTCGCAGACCTGAACATGACCAGAGACGCGTTCGACGCCAAGAAGAAAACCGACCCACGGCTCAGCGAACTGAGTGAAAAGTACAAAGCCATCGATGCGCAGGTGGTCGCGGCAGAAGAGAGCAGCGCCGCTGACGACCAGGTCACCCAGCTCCGTAAAAAGCGCCTGCAGATCAAGGACGAGATCGTCGCCCATCTGAAGTAACCCTGCCGAACACCTGACAAGCGGGCTTGGCTGCGATTGCGATGTACCCGTCACATCGCATCGCGAGACAAGCCCGCTTCTGCTTCAACCGATATGCGTCAGTTGCCCAGAGTCCGGTTTGTCCTAGTTTGCGACTTCGGTACTAGCTTCCTGGAACATTGGAAAGCTGCGCGGCAAGGAACGGATATTCTTCTTGCAGTGAACCCTCAAGCTGCACATCCAGACTCCTCAACACCTCAGCAACACCCCCGTTGGGGAGGGCCGTGCCGGGGAGCGCCAGCATCGTCTCGAAAACATCCGCTCCGAGGATGTCCTCAAAGTCCTCGTCAACATGTAACTCGGGGACTGCCGCCGACATCTCTTCAATTTCATTCCAGAGCGGTGACATGGATGACTGTGCTAATACCTCGTCAACATCTGCCGCGGTTAATACCGCCAAGTCACCCATTGAAATGATGGGCTGTTGAGCTACTTTCTCGCGAAAGGCTACCCAGTGCTCATTGCCTTTAGCTTCCCAATCAAGCCAGGTAATCAGCAATACCAATATTTCTGGTCTGCTCAACGCCTGGCCCGGATTTCGTTCGACAAAGCCCAACAATGCGCCAAAGTCAATGGTGGCGTTGCTCGCACCAGGCATTGATTGCGTTACTGGCGTTACTTGCGTCTGACTCATCAAATCACGGAGATCGCTCTCAAAACCCTGTGGCATAGGCTGCCTCGTCAACATCCGGAATATTGCCTGGACCGCTTCTTCGTGATCAGGCTGCCCGAGCACCTGGAGCGCACTAACCAAATGGCTGTCGAGAAGAGGAGAAAGGTGTAATCCCTGGACAGGCTGCCCTTCACAAGAAACTAAAAACTCCGGGCCAAAAGCACCGGCCCGGGCGAGCAGATAGGTAGACATATTCAGGCTCATTGGGGCAGAAGCGGGCTGGTCTGCTGCGTCAATTCGCTGGGGGACAGGAGAAAAAAGGATAGGTGATACAAGCATGCGGACTCTCCGGAAGGATTCCCAGTCAGATGATCCGCACAAGTCACGCCCATTGCTTTCACATTCCGCTCATGCCGCAAGGCGAATCCAATCATCGCAAGGCTCTGACGGGTGGGCCGGTTGCGCCTGTCAGTCCAGCGATTGGCTGGGGCCACTCCCACTAGGTATGCACCGACATTGTGGGAGCGGCCATAGGCCGCGATGGGCTGCGAAGCAGCCCCAACCTGCCTACCGGTCCTGCACCGGTTGCAGAGGCTGCTCGGAACCCTTGGCCCCACCCCAGATCTCTGCATCGATCTTGCCGGCCAGCTCCGGATAATCGCTGGCATTGAACTCCGGCGTACCCGCGGCGCGCTGGGCAAAGTAGTCACGGGTCAGCTTGACCACCACACCCGACAGCAGGCAGATCGCAATCAGGTTGATCGTCGCCATCAGGCCCATTGCCGCATCGGCTGCATCGAACACGTTGGCAACGCTTTCATAAGCGCCCCAGACCACCATCAACAGCGCGGCAATTCGCAGCACCGTCAGGCCCACGCGAGAATTGAGCTTCAGATACACCATGGCGTTTTCAGCGTAGGTGTAGTTGCCGATGATCGAGGTAAAGGCAAAGAAGAAGATTGCGATGGCGATGAAATACTGACCGGCCCAGCCGATGTGGACGTTCATGGCCGCCTGGGTCAGTGGCATCCCGGTCATTTCAGGGCCCGGGACGACCCCGGAGAGCAGGATCATCACAGCCGTGGCGGTACAGATCAGCAAAGTATCGATGAACACACCCAGCGCCTGCACAAAACCCTGAGAAGACGGATGGTGAGGGTTGGGCGTAGCCACTGCGGCAATGTTCGGCGCCGAGCCCATCCCCGCCTCGTTGGAAAACAGGCCGCGCTTGACCCCGTTGAGCATGGCGCCAGCGATACCGCCCACCGCAGAATCCAGGCCAAAGGCGCTCTTGACGATCAACATCAATACCGCGGGCACGTCACCCAGGTTGGTCACAATCACGTAGGCTGCCACCAGCAGGTAGGCGCCGGCCATGAAGGGCACCACCAGTTCTGCAAGGCGGGCGATTTTCTTGATCCCGCCAAAAATCACCACACCGGCCAGCGCCGCCACCACCACGCCCGTGGTCAGTTTCGGCACGCCAAAGGCGCCGAGGGTGGCGTCGGCTATCGAGTTGGCCTGCACTGCGCCAAACACCAGGCCGAAGGCGATGATCAGGCACACCGAAAAAATCGCCGCCGCCCACGGCGCATTCAGGCCTTTGGCGATGTAGAACGCCGGCCCCCCACGGTATTCACCGTTGCTGTTACGTACTTTGTAGAGCTGTGCCAGGGTGCTTTCGGCATAGGCCGTGGCCATGCCCAGCGACGCCACCACCCACATCCAGAACACCGCCCCCGGGCCGCCAAGGGTAATGGCCACCGCCACACCGGCAAGGTTCCCGGTACCTACCCGTGAGGCCAGGCTGGTGCATAGGGCCTGGAACGGGGTAATACCGCTGGCATCTTTCGCCGGGGCACGCAGTACCGAGCGAAAAAACTCGGGTAAATGACGAAATTGTATAAAGCCCAAGCGGACAGTGAAGTAGATACCTGCGGCCAGCAGGCCATAGATCAGGACATACCCCCAGAAGAAGGTATTAAGTGCATTGATCACGGCTGTCATTGTACGTTCCCAAGTAAAGCGCGGGGCCGCTAAAGGGCCCTGCTCAGTCTGCAAAGACTTCGGTGCCAGAGGGCAACCGCTACCTTTGCAGTGTGAATGGCCTGGAACAATGGGAAGTGCCCACTGTTTCAGCAGTGTTTCGCATCACTGTAGACGTGATGAAGGATGGCGCGAGCCAGCACCCGGCTCGACCGGCATGCACCAGCAACCAGGCAGGTACTTTTTCAAGCGCGACATATTAGCAGATCTCATCTTCACCTTCTGGAAAGGGCTTTACTGAACATGTCGCCTGGCTTGTAGGACAAAAGCCAATGGATACATCAAACCCGTTGACGTTATTTTCACGCCCAGCCCATTAACCTGCCCAGTTTTCCGGTAGCTCCCAGTTTCGGCGGCCGCCAAGGACCGACGAGGCTTACGTGTCAGCAACTACATTTTCTCCCGCGCGCAAAGGCGTGGACTGGGCCGGCCTGGGCTGGCTGCTGTTGTTTTTCTGGTACTTCTCCGGTGTCACCCAGGCACTACTGCTGTTCAGCGGCACCACCGGTTTCGCCGGCTTTCGCGATGCGCTGTTCCTTAGCACCTTGTGGTTCGTGCCGGTATTGCTGTTGCCACAGTTCACCCGGACGATTGCCGCGATCATCGGCGTAGTGCTCTGGGCGGCCTCGCTGGTCGGCCTGAGTTACTTTGGCATCTATCACCAGGAGTTTTCCCAGAGCGTCATCTTCGTGATGTTCGAATCGAACAGCGCCGAAGCCGGGGAATATTTCAGCCAGTACTTCAGTGTCGGCCTGTGCCTGGCGCTGCTGCTCTACACCGTGGTCGCCGTACTGCTGTGGAAGCGCCTGCGGCCGGTCACGCTTTCCGTGCGCAGCCGCGTCCCGGTGGTGATCCTGCTGCTGGCCGCCAACCTGGTCTATCCGTTCTATAAGCAGCTGGTCACCCAGCAGCGCAGCTTCGCCGACGCCGTTGAAAAGGTGCAATTGCGCATGGAGCCGGCAGTCCCCTGGCAACTGGTCGTTGGCTACCAGCAGTATCGCCAGCAACTGGACAACATGCAGAAACTGCTGGAGCAGAACGCTTCGCTGCCGCCCTTGCAGCACCTTCAGGACAGCAGCGGTGATGCGCCACGCACGCTGGTGCTGGTGCTGGGCGAGTCCACCACCCGCGAGCACATGCACCTGTACGGTTACAACCGCGAGACCACGCCGAACCTCGACGCCCTCGCCGCCAGCGACTCGGGCCTGACTGTGTTCCAGAATGTCGTCTCGCCGCGCCCTTACACCATCGAGGTGATGCAGCAGATCCTGACCTTCGGCGACCAGCAGCACCCTGACCGCTTCATGACTGACCCGTCGCTGATCAACCTGATGAAACAGGCGGGCTACAAGACGTTCTGGATCACCAACCAGCAGACGATGACCAAGCGCAACACCATGCTGACCACCTTCTCCCAGCAGACGGACGCGCCGGTCTACCTGAACAACCAGCGCAACCAGAATGCCAGCCAGTACGACGACGTGGTGCTCGCCCCCTTCGAGAAAGCCCTCCAGGACCCGGCGCAAAAGAAGTTCATCATCGTCCACCTGCTGGGCACGCACATGGACTACCGCTACCGCTATCCTGAGGCCTACGAGCACTTCAAGGATCGCCAGGGCGTGCCGGCCAAGCTGACGTCGGACCAGGTGGAAACCTACAACTTCTACGACAACGCCGTGCGGTATAACGACTACGTGGTCTCGAGCCTGATCAAACGCTATTCGGCAAGCACCACCAACGGCTTTCTGATGTACCTGTCCGATCATGGTGAAGACGTGTACAGCTCCGGCAAGCACGACCGCCTGGGGCGCAACGAAGGCGATCCGACCCGGCCGATGTACACCATCCCGTTCCTGGTCTGGACCTCGCCGAGCTGGCAGGCCGCCAACCCGCGCGACCTGAAGTCGATGACCAACCGCGCCTACAGCAGCTCGCACCTGATCCATACCCTGTCCGATCTTGCCGGGTTGAGCTATGACCGCTACGAGCCCGCCAAGAGCCTGGTGAACCCGGAATTCGTGGTGGCCCCGCGCTGGATCGGCAACCCGTACCGCAAGGACGGCATCCGCGAGTTCGACCAGCTGCCGATGGACAAGGCCGAGCGCGCGCAGGAAGCCGCGCTCAGCATCAAGGCAAAGCCAGACAACATCTGACCGCCACGACCGGGGCGAGAGCCCTTAGTCGAGCACCGACGGATCGCGCCGGATCTCCTCGCGCGCCATGGCTTCCCAGAGGAACGGGAAGCCATTGGCGTCAGTGCGTCCGCCAGTTGCCTGCACGACGCTGGCGGGCAACGGTGAGCCGCCGCCGAGTGCCTCGACATGCCAGGCCAGGCGACTGCGCCACTCCAGGGTGATCGCACGCAAGTGCGCCTGGCGGATACCGTTGGCCACCACCAGCACGCCGTGGTTGGCGAGCAACGCCCATTTATGTGTGCCCAATGCGTCCACGGCGGCGCGCCCCAGCGCCATGTCTTCGACTGTGCCGCGATATTCGTCATAAAGCACCGGGTCGCTGTCGACCAGGGCGGAGGTCTGGTCGTAGATCGGCGGAATGCGCCCGGCCGCCGACCACACCGAGCCCCACTGCGGATGATTGTGGATCACCACGTCGACATCATGCCGTACCGCGTGTATGTCCATGTGCAGGTTGATGGCCGGCGTGATGTTCCATTCCCCCTCGATCACCTTGCCTTGCTGGTCCAGGCGCACGATGTCCGAGGCGGTGACTTCGCCCCAGGTGAGTTCCCAGGGGTTGGCCAGGTAGGTACCGTCGTCCTGGCGAACGGTGATATGACCGGCGATGTGGTCGTTGTAACCCTCTCGATACAACACCCGGCACAGCAACGCCACACGCTGGTGCGGGGTCAACGCAGGCAGCAGCGCATGGCGGCCGGGCCTGGGAATGTAGCGCGCGAGCATTTCTTGGTTCAGAACATCCTTCAACATAACGGTTTCCTCTTCAGCGACCGTTGCACACGGTGATCAGCTCACCAATGAATTACGCGTGGAACGGCCCGCGAGCGAACACCGAGGTACGCTGCATGCGCCGCTGGTGCGGCTGGTAGTCCAGAATGGCGTTGTGCAGCACGCTGCGGTTGTCCCATAGCACCATGTCACCCACGCGCCAGCGATGGCGGAAACCGAATTGAACGTGTTGGCAATGCGCATGCAGGTAGGCGAGGATCGCATCGCTTTCGGGGGTGGCCAGGCCGTCGATATGGGTGGTGTAGGTCGGGCTCAGGTACAGCGCCTTGCGCCCTGACACCGGGTGTTGGATGACCAGTGGATGCAGGTGCCGGCGGTTCATGCTGATGACCTCGACGTAGCGCGCGTGCGTGACCACGTTCTGACGCAAGGCGGCTGTCATCGGGCCGTTCATGTCGTGCCAGGCATGGAGGCCTTCGAGGTACTGCTGCATGCGCGCCGACAACGCGTCATAGGCTGTGGTCATGCTGATCCAGCAGGTATCGCCGCCACATGCAGGCAGAATCTGCGCATGGGTCATGGTGACAATTGGCGGGCTGGGCAAAAAGCTCTCGTCGTGGTGCCACATATCGGCCCGGTCGCCCAGCTTGGAATCGATGACCGTGATCTGTTCGAAGCCCTCGCCCAGATTGGGATAGAACGTGTGCACTTCGGGCTCACCAAAATACCGTGCAATCGCCAGGTGTTGTTCGGGTGTCAGCCCAGGAACGTGAAGCACCAGGGCTTCGTGTTTAACCAATGCCGCCTCGATGGCAGCCAGCGTTTGCGGCAGCACGACAGAGGCAGGGTCCAGATCAAGCACTTCGGCGCCGAGGCTGGGGCCAAGGGGCCGAACGATGAAGGATGACGACATGGGCAATCTCCCGGTAGGGTTGCAGCATCAGGTCTTGTCAGGCGCATAGACTGCGCAGTAAGTGGTCGTCCGGTCGACGGGAACGATCATACCCACAGGTACCGGCGCCCAGATATTCGCATTCCCGCGCGCGCCGACTTACACATAACTATTTGATTCTTATAATAAAAAACTGATGGCGAGCCACCATCTAAAACAACACTCGGGTTTGAATGAACAAGAAAAACAGCGGACCGACAACGGACACCCCACCCTCGCCGGCGCAACTCCCTTCGTTGCGCAAACGCCCGACGCAATCACGCTCCCGGGCACTGGTCGAGGCCGTCGAACAGGCATGCCTGCAAATTCTTGATGACGCCGGCGAGGAGGCACTCAGCGTCAACCGCATTGCGGAACTGTCGGGGGTCGCGGTGGGGTCGATCTATCAGTACTTTCCCAACAAGGACGCCATCGTTGCCCTGTTGTACGAGCGCGTGCTGGACGAGGAAGCGGAGGAATTGCTGAGGGTGCGCGAGCGCCTGGTCGGCGTGTCCCTGAAGGCGGCGCTGCGGGATATTCTGGCCAACATCATTCGCGTCGAAACACGGCTGTTCAAGCTGAACCGGGCCTTTCACCTGCGTTATCACTCCGCGCTGCACCTGGGCAGGTGGCGCGCGCCCTACCGCACAACGGGGGAGTTCATCGAAGCGACATGGCTGCCGCTGCTGAACATGTACGCGCACGAGATCACCACGGAGCACCATGCCCTGTCCGCCTACTTGCTTGGCCAGGGATTGCGTAGTGTGATCCGCTCAGTGCTGGAAGACATGCCGGCGCAGCTCGAATCAACAGCGCTGCTTGATAGCCTGGTGGCGATGGCGATGGGGTGTCTGCGACCTTCTGTGCTTGACTGAAAAACGGGCGCAGCAATTAATCTGACGGAAAACAAAAAGCCCCTGAATCTTTCGATTCAGGGGCTTTTTGATGTATGGCGGAGAGATAGGGATTTGAACCCTAGGTACTGTTGCCAGTACAACGGATTTCGAATCCGTCCCGTTCGGCCACTCCGGCATCTCTCCAGTGGCGCGCATGATACCAGCAGTTTGCCGAAAGGCAAAGCCTGTTTGCGAAAAAAATTCGCGTGGTATCAGGCGCTTGCGTGAACTTGCCGCTTACAGCGGCACGCCCAGGCGTTTGGCAACTTCTTCGTAGGCTTCGATCACGTCGCCCAGACCCTGGCGGAAGCGGTCCTTGTCCATTTTCTTGCGGGTTTCTTTGTCCCACAGACGGCAACCGTCCGGGCTGAACTCGTCACCCAGGACGATTTCGCCGTGGAACACGCCGAATTCGAGCTTGAAGTCGACCAGCAGCAGGCCGGCGTCGTCGAACAGCTTGTTCAGCACTTCGTTGACCTTGAGCGACAGGGCCTTCATCTTCACCAGCTGCTCGGCGGTACCCCAGCCGAACGCAACCACGTGCGATTCATTGATGAACGGGTCGCCTTTTTCGTCGTTCTTGAGGAACAGTTCGAACGTCGAAGGCTCGAGCTTGATGCCCTCCTCCACGCCCAGACGCTTGACCAGGCTGCCGGCTGCGTAGTTACGCACAACGCATTCAACCGGGATCATGTCGAGCTTCTTGACCAGGCACTCGTTGTCGCCCAGCAGCTTGTCGAACTGGGTAGGAATGCCGGCTTCTTCAAGCTTCTGCATGATGAAGGCGTTGAACTTGTTGTTCACCATGCCCTTGCGATCGAGCTGTTCGATACGCTTGCCGTCGAACGCCGAGGTGTCGTTGCGAAACAGCAGGATCAAGCGGTCAGCGTCGTCGGTCTTGTAAACCGACTTGGCTTTGCCGCGGTAGAGTTCTTCACGTTTTTCCATGATGGGCTCCGCTTGCTAAATAAGATGGGCTAGACGATATCACGCCAGTCGAGCCCGCAATCCTGGTTGGCCACTTGCAGCCAGTCCGGGTCGCACCCGAGGGTGTCGACGAAACATTGCCGGGCCAGCTGTGGCTGGTTGTTCTTGCTACTGAGATGGGCCAGCACCAGATGCTGCAGGTTCTGCCAGTCCAGCTCCGACACCAGGCGCGCGGCCTGATGGTTGTTCAAATGTCCGTAGTCGCCACCCACCCGCTGTTTGAGAAACATCGGGTAAGGCCCGCGTCCGAGCAGGTCGCGACAATGGTTGGCCTCGATCAGCAAGGCATTCAGGCCGCGGTAATGCTCCAGTACGGTTGTATCGTAGGACCCAAGGTCGGTCAGCACGCCGAAGCGTCGGCTACCGTCGTCAAACACGTACTGCAACGGCTCCAGCGCGTCGTGGCTCACGCCCACGGCGCGAACGGTCAGGCCGCCGATCTGCAATTGCTCGTTTGCCGCCAGAAAGCCTGCTGCCTCGACCGGCTTGCGCATGCCGCGCAAGGTGCCCTGGCTGAGGTAGACCGGTACATTGTAGCGCCGCGACAGCAACCCCACCCCATGCACGTGGTCGGCATGTTCGTGGGTGACCAGCACGGCACTCAATTGCTGGGCATGAACGCCGAGCAGCGCCAGGCGCCGCTCGGTCTCGCGCAGGGAAAAGCCGCAATCGACCAGGACAAGCGTGTTGCCACTGGCGATCAGCGTGCCATTTCCCTGGCTTCCACTTCCAAGTACGGCGAAGCGCACTTAACCCAGGTTGTCCTGAATCACGCTCAGCACGCGGCGGGCGACGTCAGCCGGGGCCACGGTGTTGATGTTCTTCTCGACGGTGACCTGAACGCTGTCGCCGACCTTGCTCAGGCGAACCTGATAACGCTCGGCACGGGCTTCACGCTCTTCCTTGCTCGGCGCGCTGCCGAACAGGCGGCTGAAGAAACCAGGCTCCTGATCCTTGGCATCGGCCTTTTCAGCCAGGTTGATGTAGTACAGGCCCAGGCTGCGGTTGATGTCTTCGACACGCCACTCGCCCTGCTCCAGGGCACGGCCGACGCTGGACCAGGCGCGATCGAGGTCGGCGCCCAGGTTCAGTACCGGGTTGCCGCTACCGTCTTCACTCAGGCTGACACGGCTCGGGGCGTCGAAATCACGGGCAGCGAGCAACGACACCGAACCACCCTTCTCGGCGCTGCGGGTCATGCTGGCGAGCATTTCGTCGACCAGGATGGCATCGACACCGGTGTTGTCGGAGGACGCAGGGAACGCCTGGTCGGCAGTGCTGCCAGCCGGACGCTCGACGGTCACGATGTAGACTTCACTGGTGTTGCGCTGCACGCCCGGTTCGATGCGGATACGCGCACGCACTTCGTTGTCGCTGCTGCTCGAGGCACTGGCCAGGCGCTTGGCCATGGACGTGGAGAGCTCGTCGAAACGCTGCCAGGTGGTGTTGAACTCACCGGTCTGCGGGCGCTCTTCGGCAATACGGAAGCCGTTGTCTTCAAAGAACTGACGGGCAACCGGCCAGACTTCGGCCGGCGCGCGCTGGGCCAGGACCCAACGTGCACTGCCGCTTTTCTGCAGGCTGAAATCACTGATGTCGGAACCGGCGCTCAACGGCAGTGGACGCGGTACCTCGAACTCGCCCTTGACGTTGTCGTCGGCGACATTGCGTGGAATCGGCAGCAGTGGATCAAGGCGCTTGGCGCTGCTGACATCAGGTGGCAGCTGCATCGGCGCCTTTTGAGTGGCCTCCAGATAATCGCTACCACGGTCACGGAAGTAACCCTCTTCACCCCACAGCCAGCCGCAACCGCTGGTGCTGGAGATGATCAATGCAAGGGCGGACAGACCAGCCAATCGCTTCATGCGGTGTACTTCCTCAATTAAACCAGCACGCCCGACTGGCGCAGGGCCTGGCGGACGATGTCGTGACAGGATTCGCTCAGCCAGGTCAGTGGCAGGCGGATGCCTTGTTGCATCAGGCCCATTTCAACGAGCGCCCACTTCACCGGAATCGGGTTGGCCTCGCAGAACAGGTGCTTGTGCAGCGGCATGAGTTTTTCGTTGATGGCACGGGCCTCGTCGGCCTTGCCTTCAAGGGCGGCTTCGCACAGGTCAGCCATTTCGCGCGGGGCGACGTTGGCGGTAACCGAGATGTTGCCTTTGCCGCCCATCAGGATCAGTTCGACGGCAGTCGGGTCATCACCGGACAGCACGATGAAGTCGCTGCTCACGCCATCGAGGATGGCCTTGGCGCGCTTCAGGTCGCCGGTGGCTTCCTTGATGCCGATGATGTTCGGCACGCTGGACAGGCGGATCACGGTCTCGGCCTGCATGTCGCAGGAGGTGCGGCCGGGTACGTTGTAGAGGATCTGCGGGATGTCCACGGCTTCGGCAATGTGCTTGAAGTGCTGGTACAGGCCTTCCTGGGTCGGCTTGTTGTAGTACGGCACCACCAGCAGGCAGGCGTCGGCGCCGGCGTCCTTGGCGTTCTGGGTCAGGTGCACGGCTTCACTGGTGGAGTTGGCGCCAGTACCGGCGATTACCGGGATACGGCCATTGACCTGCTTGACCACAGCCTTGATGACTTCAATGTGCTCTTTGACATCCAGGGTCGCCGACTCGCCGGTGGTACCGACGGCAACAATGGCGTGGGTGCCATTTTCCAGGTGGAAGTCCACGAGTTTGCGTAGGCTGTCCCAATCAAGACGCCCTTGTGCATCCATGGGTGTGACCAATGCCACCATACTGCCCGCAATCATGAAACTGCTCCTGCCGGAAAAAGAGAGCGGTAATGGTACTGGCGCCATCGGCCTTGCACAAGCGAAGCAGGCGGCTGGAGCATTCCCCTCGGCGGCCATTTTCGCTACCCTTCTGTCTTTGATCGGTACACAGCGGCCCGCCGGGCTGCCGACAACCTGCGCAGGCAGTGCCCAAAGCCTCGATCCTGAGCCCCGGGACCACGCCCACACGCCTTTCTGACCCGTCAGGTACCGACCGCTCATCGCTTTAGGAATGCTGCATGTCCACCCCCACCGTTCGCGAACAATTCCTTGTCATCAGTGCCCTCGGCCCCAATCCGATGGAACTGACCAATATCCTGTGCCGGGCCAGCAACGATAATCGCTGCTCGGTCGTCACCTCGCGCCTGACCCGTCATGGCGAATGCAGCGCGCTGGTGCTGCAGGTCGCTGGCAGCTGGGACGCCCTGGCCCGCTTCGAAGGTGCCTTGCCGGGCCTGGCGAAAAAACACGCCTTCACCGTGAACGTGGTGCGCAGCGCCGAGCTCGAAGTCCGCCCGCTGTCGCTGCCGTATGTCGCCTACGTCAGTGCCGCCTACCGCCCGGACATCATCAACGAGCTGTGCCAGTTCTTCATCGACCACCATGTCGAGCTGGAAAACCTGACCTGCGACACCTATCAGGCGCCTCAGACCGGCGGCACCATGCTCAATGCGACGCTGACCGTGACCCTGCCGGCCGGCACCCAGATCAGCTGGTTGCGCGAGCAGTTCCTGGACTTTTCCGACGCCCTGAACCTGGATGCACTGATCGAACCTTGGCGCCCACAAAACCCACTGTAAGGAAGCTCATCCATGGCCGTTGAACTCGACCAACCCGTCGCCGACTTCCAGGCGCAGGCCACCAGTGGCCAGGGCGTCAGCCTGTCCGGCCTTGCCGGCAAACAGGTGGTGATCTACTTCTACCCCAAGGACAGCACGCCGGGCTGCACCACCGAAGGCCAGGGCTTTCGCGATCAGTACGCAGCGTTCCAGGCGGCCAACACCGAAGTGTTCGGCGTGTCGCGTGATGGCCTCAAGTCGCACGAGAACTTCAAGGCCAAGCAAGGTTTCCCGTTCGAGCTGATCAGCGACAAGGACGAAGCCCTGTGCCAGCTGTTCGATGTGATCAAGCTGAAGAAGCTGTACGGCAAGGAATACATGGGCGTGGACCGCAGCACCTTCCTGATCGACAAGCACGGCGTGCTGCGCAAGGCGTGGCGTGGCGTGAAGGTTCCGGGGCACGTGGACGCCGTGCTCGCTGAAGCGCAGGCGTTGAACAAGGCCTGAAACCGCCGCAGGAGCGGACTCATCCGCTCCTGCAGTCTGGTTACAGTAACGGCGCCACTGCTGGCTCCTGCCTCGGCCAGGCATCCAGTACTGCCTTGAACAGCGTCGCCAGCGGGATCGCAAAGAAGATCCCCCAGAACCCCCACAAGCCCCCGAACAGCAGCACTGCACAGATGATTGCCACCGGATGCAGGCTCACTGCCTCGGAGAACAGCAAGGGCACCAGCACGTTGCCATCCAGCGCCTGGATGATCGCGTATACCGCCATCAGGTAGATGAACTGATCGCCCCAGCCCCACTGGAACAGCGCAATCAGGGTGACCGGCACGGTGACCACCACCGCCCCTACGTAAGGCACCACCACCGACAACCCCACCAGCAAGGCCAGCAGCGCTGCGTAGTTGAGCCCCAGGGCGATGAATGCGATATAGGTCGCCACCCCGCAGATGAGGATTTCAATGCCCTTGCCGCGAATGTAGTTGGCAATCTGCCGGTTCATTTCCTCTGCTACCCGGGTCATCAGCTTGCGCTCGCGCGGCAGGTAGCCACTGACCCAGCGCGCAATCAGCTCGCGGTCCTTGAGGAAGAAGAACACCAGGATCGGCACCAGCACCAGGTAGATCATGATGTTGACCAGCAGCGGCAGACTGGACAGCGAGAAGGTTAATGCCCACTGCCCGAACTTGCCGATCTCGCCACGCATTGCCTCGATGGCCTGCAGCACCTGCTCATCCGAGACCAGGTGCGGGTAGCGCTCAGGCAACAGCAGCAACAACGACTGCCACTTGCCCAGCATCCCTGGCAGCTCGTTGAGCAAGGTAATCAACTGGTGCCACAGCAACGGCACCAGTACCAGCAGGAAGACCGCCAGGGCGCCCATGAACAGCGTGAACACCACGCCTACCGCATAGCGGGTCGGCACCCGCAGGCGCTCCAGGGCATTGACCAGCCCCTGCATGAGAAACGCCAGCACCATACCGGCCAATACCGGTGCGAGCATGCCGCCGAGGGTCAGGACGGCGGTAAAGGCCAGAAACAGCAAGACCACCAGCACCACTGCTTCTTCATCGGAGAAGTAGCGATGCATCCAATCGCGAAGCACCTTGAACATTAATGATCCTTAGGGAAAAACTCAGGCTTTGCGCAGCCAGTAGGTGTAAACACCGTCTTCGGCTGTTTCGAGCAACAGCGTATGACCGGCCAGTTTTGCAAAAGTGCGAAAGTCGCGCTGCGATCCGCCATCGGTGGCCCGCACCTTGAGTACCGCGCCACTGGCCAGGCGATTGAGCTCCATCTTCGCCTTGAGCAATGGCAACGGGCAGTTCAGGCCGCAGGCATCGAGTTCGGCGTCAAACGTCGGGGTATCGCTCATCAGTGGCTCCAGTCAGGCATGCTCGATCAAGCCACGTAGAATACCGCCACTGGTCGCCAACGTGTGAGCCAGCTACAGTAAGGTTCTTTGTCGACCAGAGCTTCGTGCATGAATTTACTGCGCCCTACCCTGCTGACGCTGGCCTGTTTGATGGCGCTGCCTGGCCATGCCGACGACCTGCCGTCACTGGGCGACGCCAGTTCTGCCATTGTCTCCCCGCAACAGGAACACCAGCTGGGCCGCGCCTGGCTCAGTTTGCTGCGGGGCAATGTCAATCAACTGAACGATCCCCAGCTCAAGGATTATGTCGAAACCAGCGTCTATCGCCTGGCCGAAACCAGCCAGCTGCAAGACCGCCGCCTTGAATTCATCCTTATCGACAGCCGCGAACTCAACGCCTTCGCCGCCCCCGGCGGGATCGTCGGGGTCAACGGTGGCCTGTTCCTCAATGCCCAGACCGAAGGCGAATACGCCTCGGTACTGGCGCACGAACTGGCGCACTTGTCGCAACGCCACTTTGCCCGCGGTGTTGAAGCCCAACAACGCATGCAGTTGCCGATGATGGCGGCACTGCTGGCCGGTATCGTCGCTGCCGCCGCCGGTGCCGGTGATGCCGGTATTGCGGCGATTGCCGGGACCCAGGCCGCCGCCATTCAGGAACAACGGCGCTTCTCCCGGCAGAACGAACAGGAAGCCGACCGTATCGGGATCCTCAACCTGGAAAAGGCCGGGTACGACCCGCGCAACATGCCGAGCATGTTCGAGCGCCTGATGCGCCAGTACCGCTACGACGCCAAGCCGCCGGAATTTCTCCTGACTCACCCGGTAACCGAATCGCGTATCGCCGACACCCGCAACCGTGCCGAACAGGCGCCCAAGGGCGGTACCGAAGACAGCGCGCGCTATCAACTGATCCGCGCCCGCGTCGCGCTGATCTACGAAGGTACACCGGGCCTGGCTGCCAAGCGCTTTCGCGCGCAGCTGGATGAAGACCCGAAACTCGACTCGGCACGCTACGGCCTGGCGCTTGCGCTGATCAAGGGCGGCCGCCTCAACGAGGCCCGCGACACGCTCAAGCCGTTGCTGGACAAGGCCCCCAACGACGTCACTTACAACCTGGCGCAGATCGACCTGGACATCACCAACAATCGCCTCGCCGATGCCCAGCAACGGGTCGAGCGCATGCGCTCGCTGTACCCGGCCAACTACCCGCTGCAGCAGGCGCGCATTGACCTGTTGCTCAAGCAGAACCGGCCGGCGGAAGCGGAAAAAGCCCTGGATGCCTTGCTCAAGAACCGTCCGGAAGACCCGGACGTGTGGTACGACGTGGCCGAGGTTCGCGGGCTGTCCGGCAACACCATCGGCCTGCACCAGGCCCGTGCCGAATACTTTGCCCTGGTCGGCGACTTTGACCAGGCGCTGCAGCAACTCGACTACGCCAAGCAGCGGGCGGGCAACAACTTTGTGCTAGCGTCGAAGATCGATGCGCGTCAGCGCGAGCTGCTCGAGCAGCAGCGGATGGTCAAGGACATGATGCACTAAGGCTAGCCACCGCTGACGCCTGCAGATCACACCGCGGCCCTGTAGGAGCGATGCTTGCTCGCGAAGAACGATAACGCTGGCCAGCAGGTAATCCGCGTCGCCTGATTCGCCGGCAAGCCTGGCTCCTACGAGGAGCCGGCTTGCTGGCGATCAGGTATCAGGCGTTGCCCGAAAGCTTCATTCGCGCTGCCTGGGTAAAGTCGAGCATGCGCTTGAGCGGCTTGATCGCCTGGGGAATCAGCGCCGGCTCGACGAAGATCTCGTTGCTGCCCTCACGCAGGCACTGCAAGGTGCGCTCCAGGGTATTCATGGCCATCCACGGGCAATGCGCGCAACTGCGGCAGGCCGCGCCGTTGCCGGCGGTAGGCGCCTCGATGAAGACCTTGTCGGGGCACAGCTGCTGCATTTTGTAGAAGATGCCGCGATCGGTGGCCACGATGAAGGTCTTGTTCGGCATTGTTTGCGCAGCGGCAATCAGCTGGCTGGTGGAGCCCACCGCGTCCGCCAGGTCGATGACCGACTCCGGCGACTCCGGGTGCACCAGGATCGCAGCCTCCGGATACAGCGCCTTCATGTCGGCCAGCTGGCGCGACTTGAACTCTTCATGAACGATGCAGGCACCGTCCCACAGCAGCATGTCGGCACCGGTCTGCTTCTGGATATAACGACCCAGGTGCTGGTCCGGTCCCCAGATGATGGTTTCGCCGTTATCCATCAGGCTCTCGACAATTTCCAGCGCGCAGCTGGAAGTCACCACCCAGTCGGCACGCGCCTTGACCGCCGCCGAGGTGTTGGCATAAACCACCACGGTACGTTCCGGGTGCTTGTCGCAGAACGCCGAGAACTCCTCCACCGGGCAACCCAGGTCAAGCGAGCAGGTCGCTTCCAGGGTCGGCATCAGCACGCGCTTTTCCGGATTGAGGATTTTTGCGGTCTCGCCCATGAAGCGCACACCCGCGACAATCACGGTGCTGGCTTCGTGCTTGTTGCCGAAGCGGGCCATTTCCAGTGAGTCGGACACGCAGCCACCGGTTTCCTCGGCCAAGGCCTGGATTACCGGGTCACAGTAGTAATGGGCAACCAGCACCGCGTTCTGCGCCTTGAGTTCGGCGGCAATGGCGGCGCGGTAGTCGGCCTCTTGCTCGGGCGTCAGCGGCTTGGGCTGCTTGGCGTCGAGGTGGGCTTGGACCAAAAGGCGTTCGGAAATCTGGGTCATGATCGCTGGACCTGCAGGCGCTTGTGCGCGTAAGTCGAGTGTATCACCGAGCCCTGGCAAATCGGTTAGCGGCTCTGCAGGCAAGGCGCTCAATGGCATTGCAGACAGAACCAAAGACCTTCTGCGGCCTCGGGTTTTTATGGGATGCCGAAGGCTACAGATAATCGGATGAATTCAAAAGGTTTTTTTAGTGAAACAGACTGCGGGGCGACGCCTGTCGCCCCGCAGTGCCACCTCAGCCTTCGCTCGGGCGCATGGCCCCAAGATTCGCCATGATCAGACTGGCAAACTGCTCTACCGTCAACTTCTGGCCGTTGAAATCGACCATGCCATCAACGTAATGCAAGCGGGTGACGATATCGTTGCCCTGCACCGTGGCCATCTGGCTTTGCACCGCCATCATGCCGACCATTTCACCGGCCTGGGATGCCTGGGCAGACAACACCTGCGCATCGCTCTGACCGGCCAGCCGGGCCTGCAGCACAGCCAGGTCGCCGATCATCGGTTTGGACAACTGCAGCGAACTTTGCACCTGGGCGATCATCTGCTTGTACAGCTCCGCCGGTGGCAGCTCCAGGGACGCTGGCTTGGCCAGGTCGACGCTCAGGCTGAAACGGCTCTGGCCATTGGCCGTCTTGAACGAGAAGTTCTCCAGGGCAATCTGCGGCTTGGCCGCCAGCACCTGCTGGACGTTGCCGTAAACCTGGGTTTTTTCCGCCTCGGTCATCGGCAACGACGGGAATACCTCGCCTTGGGCCGCTGCTGCCTGAAATTCTGGCAGCCGGCTCTGGTGCCAGGCGGCCAGCGCCTGCAGGGCGTCCATATCAAGATTCTGCAAGCGCCAGAGCATTTCACTGGAACCGACCGGCTGGCCATCAAAGCTGATATCGGCCACCTTGTAGGCAACAGTGCCGGACAACTTCGCACCCTGCGCCTCGGATTGGCTGTTCTGCTCCAGGCCCTTCATCAGCAGCACTTTCTGCTGTGGTCCCGTGGCCACGCTGACCTCACCCAGGGCCATATTGGTCTTGCCGAAATAGAACCCCGAGGCCGCCTTGTTCATGGTGCCGACCAGGCTCAGGTCCTTGAGCGCGATCTTCATTGGCGCACCGCGCTGGTCAACCAGGTTGAAGTTCAAGTTCGCCGAGTTGCCGCTTAAGGTGACTTGCTCGGCGTTGCGCGTGCCAGTCGCCTGCACGTTCAACCCGGAGAACTTCACCAGCGATTGCCCCGCTTCGCTCAATTCCATTGGCGGCATGATGAACGTGCCGTCGGTCGAACCGTCGTACCCCAGGCTGTTGTGGCCGTAGATCGGCGGAACATCGCCGCTGGCGGCGAACCAGTCCGCGGTGACCGCGTCCTTTTCCAGGGCATAGTTGCTGTAGGCCATGACCGGCATGAGCTTCAACGCCTTGAGCCGCGACCATGGCAAAGGGCCGTGCTCGACGCGATCGACAAAGCCCAGTTCGAAACTGCGCAGTTCCTCGCCGACCATCAGGTTGTTGGCCTTGATGCGGTAATGCACGGTACTCGAATACAGGTGCGATTCCACCGACGCCAGCTCCAGGGTGACATCGCCGGCCGACAGCTTGAGCTGCGCATTGGCCTGCGCCACGGCCTGGCTGAGCACCTCTGGCAACTGCTTTCCGGTGTACCAGGCCCCTGCCGTGCACGCTGCGGCCACGACAACGACGAGCCCAAGTACACCTGTTGTTTTCTTCATGAATTGTTCCGTTCGTCCATTTGTTAAAGGGTGTTGCTACAAGGCACCGGGCCTATTCGTTGACATCCATGAACTCACGAGCCCAGACGATGTAGTCGTTCGGCACCGTGTAGGTATGGGTAAGTTCGGTGGCGCTCAGGTCCGACGCGCTGCTGGTGATCTTGCGCTGTTCGCGCAGGCAGTCGTAGGTCGCCTTGATCGCAGCGAAGTACGCGCCGTGGCCGTCCACGGCAATGCGTACGCCCAGCTGGGCAAGACGTGCGTCGTCGTGCAGTTGTGGGTTGCCGTAGGTCACCAGCATCAGCGGCACGCTCAGGTGGGCAGCAATCTGCTCGAGATGCTCGAAGTCGCGGATGCCGACCATGCACAGGGCGTCGGCCCCGGCATTCTGGTAGGCCACGGTACGGGCGATGACTTCCTCGACCGGGATCAGTGCAGCGTTGGTCCGGGCGATGATCGACAGCTCCGGATCGACACGCGCTTCCAGCGCCGCACGGATCTTGCCAACGCCTTCGGCAATGCTGATCAGGTCGGTGGATTTGCGCCCGAACTGGGCCGGCAGCAGGGTGTCTTCAATGGTCAGCGCTGCGATGCCGGCGCGCTCAAGTTCGGTGACCGTACGCATGACGTTCAGGGCGTTGCCATAGCCATGGTCGGCATCGGCAATCACCGGCAGCTGCGCTACCCGGCCGATACGCGTGGCCTGTTCGGCGAACTCGCTGAGGGTGATCAAGGCAAAATCAGGTGCAGCCAGCACCTGCAGAGAAGCGACCGAACCACCCAGGATGCCTACCTCAAAGCCAAGGTCGGCGGCGATTCGCGCTGACATTGGATCGAACACGGAGGCCGTGTGGTAGCAGGCAGGAGAAGCAAGGAGTTTACGAAACGCGCGACGCAGGTCTTGGTGGGAGGCTCTTGGCATGGTCTTTCCAATCTATCGACTTCATTTATTGGATAGAACATACCACTGCAGGCGCTATCGCCGACAGCATCAGATGCACGGCTTTTACCCGTTCAGCTGCGCTGCTGCGCGCGTTTTAGCGTTTCGCTGGGCAACTCTTTGAACAACTGCTGGTAGCTGCTGGAGAACCGGCCCAAGTGCCAGAACGACCAGTGCATGGCCACTTCGGCCACGGTACTGCCGCCTGCCCGGCAACCGAGCAACTCGCGGCGCGCGCTGTTCAACCGCCGCAGGCGCAACCAGTGTGCCGGGGTCATGCCGGTAAAGGCCTTGAACGCTTGTTGCAGCTGGCGAAGGGACACGCCGGCGATGTCTGCCAGTTCCAGCAGGTTGAGGGTCTCTTCGGGACAGTCGGCGGCCCATTCGCCCACCCGGCGCATGATCGTGCGCTCCTCGGAACGCCGCCACAGGGCACCGCGATCAAGGCACGCCGAGGCGTTGTCGAGAATGAACAGGCAGTCGTCGAACAGCTGCTCGGCCAGCGCGTCACGGCTCGGCACGTCAACAGCTTGCCCCAGGCGCGTCAGGGTACCGCTCAGCCAGCGGCTGAACAGCGCATTCTGCAGCGAATTGAGCGGCGCCATGAACAAGCCTTCAAGACGGTTGATGTCGAGGGCATGGCGCTGAACGAACTCCGGGCCGAACACCACGGCCACTTCCTGATAGTTCTCCGGGGTGATCCAGATATTGCGGCTTTCGCCGTTGAGCAGGTACAGGCTGTTATCGGTGCGATCAAAACAAAAGGCCAATGCCCCCGCCGGCGCGCTGAAATTCTGCTCGACCCGGGTGTTCATCGACTCCTCGTAAATCTCCACGCCCTGCAGGTCCAGGCAGCGGATCTGCCCGGCAAAATGCCCGGGGGACATTTGCTGATAATGCTGGGTCCAGCTGGGGGTCGCACGCACCTGTTCACCGACGTCGGCGGTGCTGAAAGCTTGTACCTGAAACGGATTTACCGCGGTCATGAGTCGCTCTTTACGCACTCTTTTGGTGCGTTTTGTCCTGCAGAAAGTGGATAGATCGATACGCAAGCGTCACCCAAGATAGACCTCAACGCGCTGCAGGGGAAGTCGTCCAGACGGCATACCGGCCTTGATCGCTGGTCCTGGCGCGGAATAAAACCAATAACGAGGTCTTTATGAATGCCCCTTTCGATCAGCTGTCTGCGTGGCTGAAAGAACACAAGATTACCGAAGTCGAGTGCGTGGTCAGTGACCTGACCGGGATCGCCCGCGGCAAAATCGCACCCACCAACAAGTTCCTGCATGAGCGAGGCATGCGCCTGCCGGAAAGTGTGTTGTTGCAAACGGTAACCGGGGATTTCGTCGACGACGACATCTACTACGACCTGCTGGATCCGGCCGACATCGACATGGTCTGCCGCCCGGACTCCGCCGCCGTCTACGTGGTGCCATGGGCGATCGAGCCGACCGCGATCGTGATCCACGACACCTTCGACAAGCAAGGCAACCCGATTGAACTGTCGCCGCGCAACGTCCTGAAAAAAGTGCTGAAGCTGTACGCCGACAAGGGCTGGCAGCCAATCGTCGCACCGGAGATGGAGTTCTACCTGACCCAGCGCTGCGAAGACCCCGACCTGCCGCTGCAAGCGCCTTTGGGCCGCTCGGGCCGCGCGGAAAGCGGTCGGCAGTCGTTCTCCATCGATGCCGCCAACGAATTCGACCCGCTGTTCGAAGACGTCTACGACTGGTGCGAAGCCCAGGGCCTGGACCTCGACACCCTGATCCACGAAGACGGCCCGGCGCAGATGGAAATCAATTTCCGCCACGGTGACGCCCTGGACCTGGCTGACCAGATCACGGTGTTCAAGCGCACCATGCGCGAGGCAGCGCTCAAGCACAACGTCACCGCCACCTTCATGGCCAAGCCGGTGGGCGACGAGCCGGGCAGCGCCATGCACCTGCACCAGAGCGTGGTCGACATCGCCACCGGCAAGCCGATCTTCGTCAACGAAGACGGGCAGATGAGCGAGCTGTTCCTGCAGCACATCGGCGGCCTGCAGAAGTACATCCCCAAGGTGCTGCCGATGTTCGCCCCGAACGTCAACTCGTTCCGCCGCTTCCTGCCCGATACCTCGGCACCGGTGAACGTCGAGTGGGGCGAAGAGAACCGCACCGTGGGCCTGCGCGTACCGACCTCGAGCCCGGACGCCATGCGTGTTGAAAACCGCCTGCCGGGCGCCGATGCCAACCCTTACCTGGCCATCGCCGCCAGCCTGCTGTGCGGCTACCTGGGCATGGTCGAGAAGATCAACCCCAGCGCCCCGGTGCAAGGCCGTGCCTACGAGCGGCGCAACCTGCGCCTGCCGATCACCATCGAAGACGCCCTGGCCAACATGGAAGACTGCCCGAGCGTGGAGCAGCACCTGGGCAGCAAGTTCGTGCGTGGCTATGTGGCGGTGAAACGCGCCGAACACGAAAACTTCAAGCGCGTGATCAGCTCCTGGGAGCGGGAGTTCCTGCTGCTCAGCGTCTGAGCCGTGCCGCGTACAACACATCGATAAAACAATTCGAAGAGGCGTCGATATGCGTTCATTGAAAACAGTTGCAAGTGCAACCCTGGCGCTGCTGGTCAGCGCCGCGGCCCAGGCCCAGCCCAGTGTCAGCGTGTACAACTGGACCGACTACATCGGTGATACCACCCTGACGGACTTTCAGGGCAGCACCGGTATCAAGGTCATCTATGACGTGTTCGACTCCAACGAAACCCTGGAAGGCAAGTTGCTGGCCGGTCGCACCGGCTACGACGTCGTCGTGCCTTCCAACCACTTTCTGGCGCGCCAGGTCAAAGCTGGCGCGTTCCTGAAACTCGACCGCGAGCAATTGCCCAACTGGAAGAACCTCGACCCGGTGCTGCTCAAGGCCCTGGAAGAGAACGACGCCGGCAACCAGCATTCGGTGCCTTACCTCTGGGGGACCAACGGCATCGGCTACAACGTTGACAAGGTCAAGCAGGTGCTGGGGATCGATCACATCGACTCGTGGGCGGTGATGTTCGAACCGGAGAATCTCAAGAAGCTCAGCAAATGCGGCGTGTCCTTCATGGACTCGGCGGATGAACTGTTCCCGGCGATCCTCAATTACATGGGCATGGACCCACGCAGCAATAGTGTCGAGGACTACAAAAAGGCCGAGGCCAAATTGCTGACCCTGCGCCCGTACATCACTTACTTCCACTCCTCCAAGTACGTCTCGGACCTGGCCAACGGTGATATCTGCGTGGCCTTCGGCTACTCCGGCGATGTATTCCAGGCCGCCAACCGCGCCAAGGAAGCCAACAACGGCGTCAACATTGCCTACGCCATTCCCAAGGAAGGCGCCAACCTGTGGTTTGACCTGCTGGCCATTCCTTCTGACGCCAGCAACCCGCAACAGGCCTACGCCTTCATCAACTACCTGCTGGACCCTCAAGTCATCGCCAAGGTCAGCGCCACCGTCGGCTACGCCAACGCCAACCCGCCGGCCAAGCAGTACATGGATGCCGATCTGGTCAACAACCCCGAGGTGTATCCACCGCAGGCAGTGCTGGACAAGCTGTATGTTTCCAACACCCCGACCCCGGCAATCATGCGCTTGATGACCCGCTCCTGGAGCAAAGTGAAGTCGAACAAATGAACCGGGAAGCCACTATGAACCCTGCTGCACAACATGCCAGCTCCTACTACCGGGCGACGGTCGCTGACATGCCGGAACATCCGGTGCTCGAAGGTGAGCTGAGCGCCGATGTGTGCGTTATCGGCGGCGGCTTTACCGGCGTCAACACCGCCATTGAACTGGCTCAGCGCGGGTTGTCGGTGATCCTGCTCGAAGCCCGGCGTATTGGCTGGGGCGCCAGTGGTCGCAATGGCGGCCAGCTGATCCGTGGCATCGGTCATGAAGTCGATGGCTTTGCCCGCTACGTAGGCCAGGAAGGGGTGAAGTACCTGCAACGCGCCGGAATCGACTCGGTCGAGGTGGTTGCCAACCGCATCCGCGAGCATGGCATCGAGTGCGACCTGCGCTGGGGCTTTTGCGAACTGGCCAACACGCCGGCACAGTTCGCCGCCTTTCGTGACGAGCAAGAGAGCCTCGCCGCCCTGGACTACCGCCACGAAACGCAGCTGGTCGGCCCGGAACGCATGCATGAAGTAGTCGCCTCCTCGGTGTACGCCGGCGGCTTGATCGACCGCGGCTCGGGCCATCTGCACCCGCTTAACCTGGTGCTTGGCGAGGCGCGCGTGGCGAAGTCGCTGGGCGTGAGGATTTTCGAACACAGCCCGGTGCTCGAACTCAACCACGGCAGCACCGTGCACGTGCGCTGCGCTCAGGGCAGCGTGCGCGCCGGCAGCCTGGTGCTGGCCTGCAACGCCCACCTGGACGAGCTAGAACCCCGGCTAAGCGGCAAGGTGTTGCCGGCCGGCAGCTACATCATCGCCACCGAGCCGCTGTCCCCGGCGCTGGCCAACACGCTGATCCCACAGAACCTGGCGTTGTGCGACCAGAAAGTCGGCCTGGACTATTACCGGCTCACGGCAGACCGACGCCTGCTGTTCGGCGGCGCCTGCCATTACTCCGGACGCGATCCGCTGGACATTGCCGCCTACATGCGACCGAAGATGCTCAAGGTCTTCCCGCAACTGGCAGACACCCGCGTCGCGTTTCAGTGGGGCGGCAAGATCGGCATTACAGCCAACCGCTTTCCACAGGTTGGCCGTCTGTCCCAGCACCCCAATGTGTTCTATGCACAGGGCTATTCCGGCCACGGCCTGAATGTCACGCACTGGACCGCACGCCTGCTGGCCGAGGCCATTGATGCCGGTCACAGCCACGGCATGGATGTGTTCAGCGCCGTGCCGCATATGACCTTCCCGGGCGGCAAGGCCCTGCGTTCGCCGCTGCTGGCGCTTGGCATGCTGTGGTACCGCCTGCGCGAGGTACTGGGCTGACGTCACAAAACCTGGATTCTCTCCGGGGCGCTTGCGACTGCCTTAATTGCAGCTACTTTCAGTTAAGCCTTTGTCTCAACGCATGACCGACCCCGGAGGGAATCGCGGGATGATCACAGGTAGCAGGCTCCTCACCCGGAGCACACTTCTCGCCGCAGTGCTGCTGGCCATTGCCGGCTGCACCAGCATCGACGCGCGCACCACCGAGTACGTTGGCGTGCCGCATGCCGCACCGACCTCCGCCAGCAGCGTCCAGGTACTGCGTACCGAGCCATTGCGGCCCCATACACGGCTCGGTGAAATCGTCATCGACGCCAGTATCGAACCGGCCCCGCCAATTACCGACGTCGAGCAGAAACTGCGTGAGCAGGCCGCCAGTATCGGTGGCGACGCGGTGGTGGTGGTCTACGATCGCATCCAGCCAGTGTCGGCGTACGTCAGCGGGCCTTTGTGGAGCCGTGACGTGCAAACCATCGATGGGCGCAAGCTCAAGGGCATTGTCATCAAATACAAATGATCGCGTAGCATCGCCGGGAAAGCATGATGAATCTAAGACGGGTGAGTTTTTCAGTATCGCTGCTGGCACTGAGCACAATGTCGATGCTGAGCCAGGCAGACAACGCACGCGACTGGCAGAACATTCCCATCGACCTGAACATGGTTTTTGGCTACTACAACCGTATCGACACCAACACCCCCATCGATACTGCCCTGCCGATTGACGGCCTGTCGCTGGATGCCGACCTCTACCTGCTGCGCCTGGCACGCTCATTCGACATTGCCGGACGCAACAGCGCGATCCAGCTGATCCAGCCTTATGCCGATGTAGCGGCATCATTCGACGATGCGCGCTTTTTCAGCGGCACCAAACACAACGGAGGCCTGGGCGACACGCAAATCGTCTTCGCCCACAACTTTTTTGGTGGCCCGGCGCTGACCGCCGAAGAGTTTGCCACCTGGACGCCGGAAACCTTCATGACCGGTGCAATGTGGCTGACGATCCCCAACGGCGACTACGACAAAGACCGGGTGATCAACATCGGTGCCAACCGTTGGGTATTCAAACCTGAAGTCGGCTTTGGCACGCCGTTTGGCCCGACCTGGCTGGAGGTCAACACCTGGGTCTCACTGTTTGGCGACAACGACGACTACCTTGGCGACAGCAAGCTTGAGCAAAAGCCGCTGTATGCCATCGAGGGGCATTACAGCTACACCATCAACCGCGCCCTCTGGGCCTCGCTGGACGCCACCTACAGCACCGGCGGCGAAACCAAGGTCGACGGCGTCAACCAGGATAACAAGCAGGAGAACGTGCTGGCAGGCGCCAGCATGGGCTTTATGCTCTCGCCGCAGTTCGGCGGCATGATTGCCTATACCGACACAGTGTCGGAGCGGGACAAGTCACCCGATGTGAACACCTGGACATTGCGTGTGAACTACGTCTGGTAGATGCAGCAGCCCATCAGCTGGCTGCTGGCAACACGCTCAACGGATCGATCGGTTTGCCGTTCTGGCGAATCTCGAAGTACAACTGCACCCGATCGGTATCCAGGTCCCCGGCTTCGGCGATCTTCTGGCCCTTGCTGACAGTCTGCCCTTCCTTGACCAGCATTTTGCTGTTGTGGCCATACACGCTGGCGTGGGATACGCCGTGCTGGAGGATGATCAGGTTGCCATAGCCACGGATGTTCACCGCAAACGCCACCTTGCCATCCAGGCTGGCGAACACCGGCTGCCCGGCAGTGGCGGCGATGCGGATGCCCTTGTTGAGCTTGTCGGCGGCAGAGTAGCGGCCAATCACCGGCCCCTGCAGCGGCCAGGCCCAGCCGCGCAAGGTTACCTTGGTGGTTGCAGCGACCGGTTTGCCTTTGCTGGCGCTGGCCGTGGTACGTGTGGTGGTGGTTTTCGAACCGCCAAAGCGGATGGTCTGGCCGACATTGACCGCGTACGGCGGGCTGATGCCATTGAAGCGCGCCAGTTCCTTGAAGTTCCAGCCATGGCGTGTAGCGATCGAATACAGCGTATCACCGCGTTTGACCTTGTAGGCACCGCCCACCACTTTGGCGGTGTCGCCACCTGAGCCGGTGGGTTGAGAACTGCATGCAGAAATCGCCAACAACATGGCGACCAGAATTAATCTGAACAACACGGCGCGCGCACCCACTGGTAAGGAAAAATGGCCGAAAACGAAAAAGCCCGCGACCTTCTCAGGACGCGGGCTCTCTCTTACAGCGTATGGTGGGTCGTGTAGGATTCGAACCTACGACCAATTGGTTAAAAGCCAACTGCTCTACCAACTGAGCTAACGACCCGTTGGATGGCGCGTATAATACTGATTTCTAACAGGAAATCAACACCCCATCGCAAAAAAGTTTAAAAATATCGTGTTGGGTCTTCTACACCGGCCGCTTTGAAGCCATCGGCACGCAGGCGGCAGCTGTCACATTTGCCACAGGCACGGCCTTCATCGTCCGCCTGGTAGCAGGAAACCGTCAGGCTGTAGTCCACGCCACGGACCATGCCGGCCTGAACGATCTGCGCCTTGCTGAGGTTCTGCAGCGGCGCCTGAATGCGAAAGCCCTGCCCCTCTACACCGGCCTTGGTCGCCAGGTTGGCCATGCGCTCGAACGCCTCGACAAACTCTGGACGGCAGTCTGGATAACCAGAATAGTCCACGGCGTTCACACCGATGAAAATATCCCGTGCGTCGAGCACCTCGGCCCAGCCCAGGGCCAGGGACAGGAACACCGTGTTGCGTGCCGGCACGTAGGTTACCGGTATGCCTTCAGTCGGGGCCTCGGGCACGTCGATGCTGCTGTCGGTCAGTGCCGAACCGCCGATACCGTCCAGGTTCAAGCCGATCACCTTGTGCTCGACTACACCGAGGTCACGGGCTACACGCGCCGCAGCGTCGAGCTCGGCGCCATGACGCTGGCCGTAGTCAAAACTCATGGTGTAGCACTTATAGCCATCGGCTTTGGCCATGGCCACCACAGTGGCCGAATCCAGGCCACCGGAAAGCAGGATTACCGCACGTTTCTCAGTCATTGCATTCACTCCTGTCAGCGCCCTGGCTCGTCATTCCACAGCAGCTTGTGCAGCTGCATCTGAAAACGAACCGGCAAATTGTCTGCCACGATCCAGTCCGCCAGGTCCGTGGCGCTCACCTGATGGTGGCTTGGCGAGAACAGCACCTCACCCGCGCGCTTCTCCAGACCATACTGAATCAGCTTTGACACCGCCCAGTCGTAGTCCTCGCGAGAGCAGATAACGAACTTGACCTGATCATTGGCGGTCAGCAGCTCGATGTTCTCGTAGCGGTTGCGGTGCACTTCCTCGGACCCCGGGGTTTTCAGGTCGACAACCCGACTGACGCGAGCGTCCACCTTGGAAATATCCAGCGCACCACTGGTTTCCAGCGAAACGTCGTAGCCGGCATCACAGAGCTGTGTAAGCAAAGGAATGGCATTGGGCTGGGCCAGCGGTTCACCACCGGTGACACAGACATAGCGCGGCTTGAAGCCGGCAACCTGCTCAAGGATCGAATCGAGGGTGCGAATGCTGCCGCCGCTGAAGGCGTATTCGCTGTCGCAGTACTGGCAGCGCAGCGGGCAGCCGGTGAGACGGACAAATACCGTGGGCAGGCCAGCGGTACGCGTTTCACCCTGCAAAGAGTAAAAAACCTCGGTAATACGTAATGTGTCTTGCATAGTCGCCACGGGCGTAACAGCTAAACAGGCTGTCCGCCTCCGTCAGGCACTGCTGAGAACCCGGCATCGCGCAGTTCGCAGCAGCGTATTCAAATAAAAGGGCAGAGATTCTAACGAAAAAACCCGCGGCGAGCGCGGGTTTCTTTGAAACGCTTGAATCAGAGCTTCTGCAGGTCGCGCTGGGCCAGCTGGGCGGCCGAGGTACCCGGGTATTGGGTCACGACTTGTTGCAGGATGCCTTTGACCCGGTCGGTGTGCCCCAGGCGGCGCTCAACGTCAGCCAGCTTGTACAGGGAATCCGGCACTTTGTTGTGCTTCGGGTACAGTTGGCTGACCTTGGCGAAGGCTTGCCCTGCAGCTTGCAGGTCGCCTTTGGCCAGGTTCACCTCACCCAGCCAGTATTGGGCATTGCCCGCGTACTGACTGTTGGGGTATTTGCGCAGAAAGGCGTTGAACGCCTGGCTGGCCTTGTCGAAATCCTTGGCTTTGATCAGGTCAAAGGCAGCGTCGTAATAGAGCTTCTCTTTGGCCGGATCGCCAGGTTCGCTACTGGCTGCAGGAGCTTGCGCGCTGGCAGCGCCTGCAGCAGCACCGGCGGCGGCAGCGCCACCGGCAGCGGAATTATCAGGAGTGGCGGCAGGTGCAACACCGCTTCCAATACGCCGATCCAGGTCCTGGTAACGCTCCAGGCTCTCCTGTTTCATGCGTGCCACATCGTTTTGCAACTCTTCGATGATGCCTTGTTGACGCGACAACTGATCTTGCATCTGCTGCAGTTGCATGAACAGCTGACCCTGCGCCGAGGCAGGGGCCGTAACCCCTCCCCCGGCGTAGGCGCCGTTCGTACCATAACCCGATGGCGGATAGCTGCTTGCGCCGCTATAGCCAGCGTTGTCATCAACAACAGGAACCTCAGCCCATGCCACGAGTGGCAGGCTGAGCGCCAGGACGGTTACAGCACGACGGCACATTCGCATATCGAATTACTTACGCAGTTCGACGCGACGGTTCTGAGCCCAGGACTGCTCGTCGTTGCCGGTGGCAACTGGACGCTCTTCGCCGTAGGAAACCAGTTCCAGCTGGGCAGGAGAAACGCCTTGCAGTACCAGGTAGCGCTGAACGGCTTTCGCACGACGCTCGCCCAGAGCCATGTTGTATTCGCGAGTACCGCGCTCGTCGGTGTTGCCTTCCAGCACGACGCGAGCGCCGTTGCCTTTCAGATCCTTGGCGTGAACGTCCAGAGCGCGCATGGCTTCTGGCTTCAGGTCCGAGCTGTCGTATTCGAAGTAGAAGGTGGTGATTGCGCGCAGAGCAGCTTCTTCGCTCAGGCTGCCGTCAACAGCGCCAGTGTTGGCACCGTAACCAGCGTTAGGGTCGACAGCGCCTTGACCTGCGTCGTCACCGCCTTTCGAAGAGCAACCTACGGCTACGGCCATGGCCAGAGCCAGCGCAGCAAACTTACCAAACTTCAGCATTTCCATCGTGAAACTCCTAATGAACCCCAATGTGTTAAGTACAACGTAAAGCGTAAAGCGTGAAGCGCCGCATCAGTTCAGGTAAGGGGACCAGGACGGTTCTCTGACTTCGCCTTGAGCGGTAGGAAGCGGGAGCCTCACGCGTCCGTTGAGAGAGACGAGCATCAAGACTCCCCGGCCCTGCTGGCGGGTGGCGTAGATTAGCATGGTGCCGTTGGGCGCAACAGTAGGAGACTCATCAAGACTTGTTTCCGAGAGAATCTTTACACTACCGCGTTGCAAATCTTGCGCCGCCACCTTGAAGTTGGTGAAACCTTGTTGACGATGAATCATCACCAGGGTCTTTTCATCCGCCGAAAGTTTAGGGTTGGCGTTGTAGTTGCCTACAAAAGTTACACGCTCGGCACCACCACCAGAAACACTGGTTTTATAGATCTGTGGTTTACCACCGCGGTCGGAAGTGAAGTAGATGGTGGAACCATCCTTACCCCAGAACGGCTCGGTATTGATACCCGGGCCTGCAGTAACGCGCGACAGCTGACGCGAACCCATGTTCATTACATAGATGTCCGGGTTGCCGTCCTTGGACAGCACGAATGCCAGGCGCGAACCGTCCGGCGACCAGGCGGGTGCACCATTGAGGCCTTCGAAATTGGTGATCTGCTCACGACGACCAGTGTCGATGTGCTGTACGAAAATACGCGGACGCTTCTGTTCGAACGACACATAGGCAATACGCTTGCCATCAGGTGCAAAACGTGGCGACAGGATCGGCTCACGCGACTGCAGCAGGGTCACCGCACGCGCACCGTCGTAGTCCGAACGCTGCAGGGTGTAGCGGGTGTTGTTGGTGGAGAAACGCTCGGCCGTCACGTACAGCATGCGAGTAGAGAACGCACCCTTGATGCCGGTGAGTTTCTCGAACGACTGGTCAGCAATGTAGTGCGACATGTCGCGCAGCTGATCGACACTGCCCGAGACGCTGCCGGTCAGCACTTGCTGCTCGGTGGCGACGTTGAACAGCGCGTACTGCACCTGCAGGCGACCGCCTGCCGGCACGATGCTGCCGACCATCACGTACTGGGCACCCAGCGCTTTCCAGTCACGGAAGATGACTTCGCTGGCCTGGCTTGGCTGGCTGATCATGTTCTGGCGCGGAATCGGCGAGTAATAACCAGAGTTGCGCAGGTCATTGCCGATGATGTCAGCCATGTCTTCCGGCAGCACGCTGCCGCCCTGCAGACCGAACGGCACGACCGCGATCGGCGTGGCGCGGTCACTACCGCTGGTGACCAGAATGTTCTTTTCTTCTGCCATGGCGATCCCTGCTACGCAGCAGAGAGCGACCAGCAGTCCTCGAAGAAGTTTAATCACAAGGCTAGATCCTCAGGTGTGAATGTCATCTTGAATGAACGATAGGGATTGAATTCGCTCGGTTTCAAGCCCTGCATTTCGGTTAGGCGACCAATGTTCTTCACCGCTGCAACAGCCGAGCTGTCGAACGGACCGTCACCACTGGAGCGGGCTACGCTCACCGAGGTAATGGTGCCATCTGGCAACATGCCGATCTGCAGAACCACCGTCATGTTCTTGCGCGCAGAAGGGGGACGTGCCCAGCCTTCAGCTGCACGCGCACGGATCAGGTCGTCGAAATCGCCGGCTACCTGGTCGCCTTGCTCGTCAGCCAATGCCTGTTGCCGTTCGGTGGTATCAGACAGCAGCTCGGCCAAAGCCTGGGCTTTCTTGTCTTCTGCCGCCTTGCGGGCTGCATCCTGTGCCTTCTTCTTGGCCGCATCGGCTGCGGCTTTCTTCTTCGCGTCTTCAGCAGCCTTTTTCTTCGCCTCTTCGGCCACTGCTTTCTTCTTGGCATCCTCGGCCGCCTTCTTCTTGGCGTCCTCGGCTGCTTTTTTCTTGGCTTCTTCTGCCGCCGTTTTCTTGGCCTCTTCCTCAGCCTGTTTCTTGGCTTCCTCTTCGGCCTTCTTCTTGGCGATGTCTGCCTGCTGCTTCTCGGCGGCCTTTTTCGCCTCTTCGGCTTTCTTGGCTTCGGCGGTTTTCTTCGCTTCGTCAGCCTTCTTGGCTTCCTCGGCTTTCTTCGCTTCGGCTTCGGCGCGCGCTTCTTCCGCCTTTTGAGCAGCTTCTTCTTTCTTTTGTTCCGCAGCTTTTACTGCCTGCTGCTCGACCTTCTTCTGCTCCATCTGCTCTTCTTCGGTCTGGCGCGAAGCGGTTTTCTTCGCTTCACCCGCAATCTTCTGATTGGTCTGGGTGGTGGCCTGACTTTTCGATTTCAGCTGGTACAGGGTTGCCTGGACAATAGGCTTGGCCGGCGGCAATTCAGGGGTCATGGCAAAACTGACGAACAGCATGCCGAACACCAGAACGTGCAGCGCAATGGCCCAGACGCTGGGCCAGAAATAGCTTTCCGAGGCGGATGGCTCTCGCTGTTGCATCAGGGCGCCTCGGTAATCAGGCCAACGTTACCGACACCAGCCTTCTGCAACCCGCCCATGGCACCCATGACCGCGCCGTAGTCGACAGACTTGTCGCCACGGATGAAGACCTGGGTCTGTTTGCCCTGATCACGTCCGGCGGCAATGATCTTGGTCACGGCGTCGGTCATTTGCGGCAAGGTCATGGCCTTGTCCATCTGCTTGTCGGTGTCGACTTCGCTGCCAAGGTTCCAGTAATAGGTCTTGTCAGCCTTGATCGAAATGGTCAGGACCTGAACGTTGTTGTCCTGCGGCAAGGCTTCGCTGGAAACCTTGGGCAGATCAACCTTGACGCCCTGGTTGAGCATGGGTGCGGTCACCATGAAGATGACCAGCAGTACCAACATCACGTCGATGTAAGGCACCACGTTCATCTCGGCGACCGGCTTGCGTTTGTGGCGAACTCGGGCCATGGGCTTTTACCTGATCACTCTTCGCTGGTGTGCACTTTACGGTGCAGGATGGCCTGGAACTCGTCGGCGAACGTGTAGTAACGGCCGATCAAGACTTCACTGCGGGCAGCGAAACGGTTGTAGGCAATAACCGCTGGAATCGCGGCGAACAGGCCGATGGCGGTGGCAATCAGCGCCTCGGCGATACCCGGGGCAACGGTGGCCAGGGTGGCCTGCTGAGCACTGGCCAGGCCGCGGAAGGAGTTCATGATGCCCCATACGGTACCGAACAGACCGATGTACGGGCTGGTGGAACCCACGGTTGCCAGGAACGGCAGGCTCTGCTCGAGCTTCTCTTCCTCACGGGAGATCGCAACGCGCATCGCACGCCCGACACCTTCCATGACCGCATCAGGATCAACGCCCGGTTGCTGGCGCAGACGCGAGAACTCTTTGAAGCCGGCACGGAACACCTGCTCGACACCCGAGTCCGGGTCCGGATTGCTACCGGCCTGACGGTACAGCTTGGACAGGTCGATACCCGACCAGAAGCGCTCTTCGAAGCTGTCCAGGGCTCGACGACCGGCGCGCAGCATGGTGCTGCGCTGGAAAATCATGATCCATGACGTTACCGATGCGGCAACCAGAACCAGCATGACCAGCTGCACCACGATGCTGGCATTGCTGACCAGGCTCCACATGGAGGTATGGTCGACGACGTTAGCTTCCACGCTTAATCTCCTGCATTTGAATGAGTACCCGGATCGCCAGCCTCGGCAAATGCCGTACGCAGCGCTGGGGGAATGGCCCGGGGTTTGAAAGTATCGGCGCGCACACAGGCCACCAGGAACTGCCCTTCACAGAGCAGCGTTGCATCGCTTTCACGCCAGACCTGCTGTACGAAGCGCAGGCTGGCGCGGTTCAATTCAAGCACGTGTGCGGTAACCCGCAGTTCATCGTCCAGCCGCGCAGGCGCGTGATAGCGCGCTTCGCTGGAGTGGACCACGAACAGCAGGTTGTCCTGCGCCAATGCCGACTGGGCAAAGCCCAGTGCGCGTAACCGCTCGGTGCGGGCACGCTCCATGAATTTCAGGTAGTTGACGTAATACACCACGCCGCCCGCATCGGTGTCTTCGTAGTAGACCCGACAACGGTGTGCGAACGGCTCAAGCCCATTTTGCGCGCGCATACTCTAGTGCTTACTCCTCAGCTTGCCAATCCGCCCCGGCAACTGTTTTTTCATCGATTATGTCGTATTGCCAGCGTGGTCCTTCCGTGACAGCCGATAGGACCACAAAAACACCGGATAAATCTGTCATTCATCGGTCGGCGCAGAAAAACCCTCGCCGTTGACCGACTCGCCCAGGCGATTGGGGATATTCAGACCGAAATGCAGGTAGGCGTGCCGCGTTACCACCCTGCCCCGCGGCGTACGCATGATGTAACCCTGCTGGATAAGGTAGGGCTCGAGCACATCCTCAATGGTATGACGCTCTTCGCTGATCGCTGCAGCCAGGCTGTCGACGCCCACCGGTCCGCCATCGAACTTCTCGATCATGGTCAACAGCAGGCGCCGGTCCTGATGATCAAAGCCGCGTTCATCGACGTCCAGCAGGTTCAACGCCAGGTCTGCAATCGACTTGGTGATATGGCCTTTGCCACGCACCTCGGCAAAATCCCGTACCCGACGCAGCAGGCGGTTGGCGATCCGCGGCGTGCCTCGTGCACGGCGAGCGATCTCGAAGGCGCCTTCGTCTTCGATCGGCAAACCGAGGATGCCACCAGACCGGCTGACAATGGTCGCCAGGTCTTCGGTGTTGTAGAACTCCAGGCGCTGGACAATGCCGAAGCGGTCGCGCAACGGGTTGGTCAACATGCCCGCACGCGTGGTTGCACCCACCAGGGTGAACGGAGGCAGGTCGAGCTTGATCGAGCGCGCTGCCGGTCCCTCACCGATCATGATGTCGAGCTGGAAATCTTCCATGGCCGGGTACAGCACTTCTTCGACAATCGGCGATAGCCGATGAATTTCGTCAATGAACAATACATCGTGCGGCTCGAGGTTGGTCAGCAAGGCCGCCAGGTCGCCCGGGCGCTCAAGGATCGGCCCCGAGGTGCTCTTGATCGACACGCCCATTTCCTGGGCGATGATGTTGGCCAGGGTGGTTTTGCCCAACCCGGGCGGGCCGAAGATCAAGGTGTGGTCCAGCGACTCGCTGCGCCCGCGGGCAGCCTGGATGAACAGGGCCATCTGCTCGCGCACCACCGGCTGACCGATGTACTCGGCCAGGCGCAGCGGGCGAATCGCCCGGTCCTGGACCTCTTCGCGGTCACGCCCGGTGGCGGCTATCAATCGATCGGCTTCAATCACTTAGATCATTCCCTTCAGGCTGCGGCGGATCAGCTCTTCGCTACTCAGGCCCTTGGCATCGACAGCAGCCACCGCCTTGCTGGCTTCCTGGGGCTTGTAGCCCAGGGAAATCAGGGCACTGACGGCATCGGCCTCGGCGCTGGAAACCGTTGCCAGTGGCAGCGGCCCGTTGGGCACCAGGGCAAACATGGCCGGCGAGGTTTCCCAGGCCTTGAAGCGGTCTTTGAGCTCGACCAGCAAGCGCTCAGCGGTCTTCTTGCCAACGCCGGGCACCTTGACCAGTGCCGAGGCATCCTGTGCCTGGACGCAGCGTACCAGTTCGTCGACATCCAGGCCCGACATCAATGCCAGGGCCAGCTTGGGGCCGACGCCGTTGAGGCGGATCAGCTCGCGGAACAGCTCCCGCTCGCGCTTCTCATGGAAGCCATAAAGCAGGTGAGCGTCTTCGCGCACCACCAGGTGGGTGTGCAGGGTCACCGCCTCGCCGACCTTGGGCAGGCGGTAAAGGGTGGTCATTGGCACTTCGAGCTCATAGCCCAGGCCATTGACATCAACAATCAGGTGCGGCGGCTGCTTTTCAGCCAGGGTGCCGCGCAAACGTCCAATCACGTTGCCATCCTTCCTCATGGGCGCCGGCAAACAACCGGTCAACCCTAACAGCAAATGCAATGCGCCAAGGCATTGCGCGGTCAAAATTTGTTTCAGCGCATGATGCTATCAGAGCCGCAGGCGCCCGCTGCGACTGCGTGCAGTGCCCAGGCCATGCGGCAGCAAACTGGAGCGCGTATGCGCATGGCACAGGGCAATTGCCAGTGCGTCCGAGGCATCAATCTGGGGCTTTTGCGTCAACTTGAGCAGGTGCATGACCATCAGTTGTACTTGCTCCTTGTTGGCCCCACCGGTACCGGCAACCGCCTGTTTGACCTGGGTTGCACTGTATTCGGCGATTTCCAGCCCTGCTTCAATCGCCGCGACGATCGCCGCCCCGCGGGCCTGCCCCAGCTTCAGTGCCGAGTCCGCATTACGGGCCATGAACACCCGCTCGATGCCCATGGTTACCGGCCCGTATTGGCTGATGATCTCGCGGACACCGCGAAACACGATCTGCAAACGTTCAGGCAACTCGCCGCTGCCGGTACGGATACAGCCGGAAGCCACATACTCGCAGCCCCGTGCCCCTTGGCGCACCACCCCATAGCCGGTGATGCGCGAGCCAGGGTCGATGCCAAGAATCAGAGTCATAACGCCTGCGTATTCATTGACGCGCGTCGCGTCGTTGTAAAGACAGAAGCCGGACCCGCCGTCAGTCGTAACACGACTGCAGGCGGATCCGGCTTCCAACCAGCCAGGGCTGTACTTTAGCCGAGGCTTTCCATGATTTCGTCGGAAATCTCGGCATTGGAGTAGACGTTCTGTACATCGTCCAGGTCTTCAAGCATGTCGATCAGCTTGAGCACCTTCTGTGCGCCGTCCAGGTCCAGTTCGGCACTGGTGGTCGGCTGCATGACGATTTCCGCGTCCGCCGCCTTGAAGCCGGCCTCTTCCAGCGCATTGCGCACGGCATAGAAGCTGGCAAACGAGGTGAACACGTCGAAGGAGCCGTCTTCATTGCTGACCACATCGTCAGCGTCGGCCTCCATCGCCGCTTCCATCAGCGCATCTTCATCGACGCCCGGCGCAAAACTGATCTGCCCCTTACGCTCGAACAGGTAAGCCACGGACCCGTCGGTGCCAAGATTGCCACCGCACTTGCTGAAGGCATGACGCACGGCAGCAGCGGTACGGTTGCGGTTGTCGGTCATGGCCTCGACCATGATCGCCACGCCACCCGGACCGTAGCCTTCGTAGCTGAGCTCTTCAACGTTATCGGCTTCGGTCGCACCAGCACCGCGGGCAATGGCCCGGTCGATGATGTCGCGACTCATGTTGGCACCCAGGGCCTTGTCCAGAGCCAGACGCAGACGCGGGTTGGAGCCCGGATCGCCACCGCCTTGCTTGGCGGCAACGGTCAGCTCACGAATCCACTTGGTGAAGATCTTGCCCCGCTTGGCGTCCTGACGCTCTTTGCGGTGCTTGATGTTTGCCCATTTGGAATGACCAGCCATAACGACTCCGAATCCTTTGAAACAATGCCATGCCCCTGCCCGGCACAAACCCGGCAGGAACCATAAAATCAGTACTGCTTAACGCAAAGGCGCATCCATTTGGATGCGCCCGGGGTCCGCTTACTCAGCCTTGGGCTGTTCGCGCAGACGGATATGCAGCTCACGCAGGGCCTTGGCGTCGACCAGGCCAGGCGCCTGGGTCATGACGCACGCAGCGCTCTGGGTTTTCGGGAAGGCGATGACTTCACGAATCGACTGGGCGCCGGTCATCAGCATGACCAGACGGTCCAGGCCGAAGGCCAGGCCACCGTGCGGTGGTGCACCGAACTTCAGGGCGTCAAGCAGGAAGCCGAACTTCTCTTCCTGTTCGGCCGCCTCGATACCCAGCAGACGGAAGACCGCCTGTTGCATTTCCTTGCGGTGGATACGGATCGAACCGCCACCCAGCTCGGTACCGTTGAGGACCATGTCGTAGGCACGCGACAGCGCCGTTGCCGGGTTCGCTTCCAGCTCTTCAGGCGAGCACTTCGGCGCGGTGAACGGGTGGTGCAACGCGGTGAAGCTGCCGTCGTCGTTCTCTTCGAACATCGGGAAGTCGACGACCCACATCGGCGCCCACTCGCAGGTGAGCAGGTTGAAGTCGGTACCGACCTTCAGACGCAGCGCACCCAGCGCTTCGCTGACGATCTTGGCCTTGTCGGCGCCGAAGAACACGATGTCGCCATCGACCGCACCAACGCGATCGAGGATCACGTTCAGGTTGGCCTCGGGGATGTTCTTGACGATTGGCGACTGCAGGCCTTCGACGCCCTTGGCGCGCTCGTTGACCTTGATGTACGCCAGGCCTTTGGCACCGTAGATGCCGACAAACTTGGTGTATTCGTCGATGCGGCTACGCGGCATGCTCGCAGCACCCGGCACGCGCAGCGCGGCAACGCGGCATTTAGGATCGTTGGCCGGACCACTGAAGACCTTGAACTCGACGTCCTTGAGCTGGTCGGCGACGTCTACCAATTCCAGCGGGTTACGCAGGTCAGGCTTGTCGGAACCGTAGCGGCGCATGGCCTCTTCGAAGGTCATGTGCGGGAATTCGCCGAATTCCAGGTCCAGCACTTCCTTGAACAGCTTGCGGATCATCTTCTCGGTAATGCCCATGATCTCGGACTCGTCGAGGAAGCTGGTCTCGATGTCGATCTGGGTGAATTCCGGCTGACGGTCGGCACGCAAGTCTTCGTCACGGAAGCACTTGGCGATCTGATAGTAGCGGTCGAAACCGGCGACCATCAGCAGCTGCTTGAACAGCTGAGGCGATTGCGGCAGGGCGAAGAAACTGCCGGCGTGGGTACGGCTTGGCACCAGGTAGTCACGCGCACCTTCTGGCGTGGCACGGGTGAGGATCGGCGTCTCGACGTCGAGGAAGCCGTTCTCGTCGAGGTAACGACGGATGCTGGAGGTGATGCGCGAACGCAGACGCAGCTTCTCGGCCATTTCCGGACGACGCAGGTCGATGAAGCGGTAGCGCAGGCGGGTTTCTTCGCCAACATCGGAGAATTCGTTCAGCGGGAACGGCGGGGTTTCGGCCTCGTTGAGAACGGTCAGCTCGTAACCCAGTACTTCGATGGCACCGGAGGCCATGTTGGCGTTCACAGCGCCAGCCGGACGCGGACGCACCTTGCCGGTGATCTGTACCACGTATTCGCTGCGCACGCGGTCGGCGGCGGCAAAGCTTTCTGCGCGATCCGGGTCGAAGACGACCTGGGCCATGCCTTCGCGGTCACGGATATCGAGGAAAATCACCCCGCCGTGGTCGCGGCGACGATGGACCCATCCGCAAAGGGTAATTTCCTGACCTTCCAGGCTCTCGTTCAGTTGGCCGCAATAATGGCTGCGCATCATGATGGTGGTTTCGCTTCTCGTCATTCGTGTGTTCAGTGGAGGCCTTGGCGCCCCAAAGGGCTAATAGTGCAAGACCCTGCCGGTGCAATTCAACTCAGTCGGCCTTGTCGCCGCTTGCAAGGTTCTTTTTCGCGCCGGTCTTGAAATCGGTTTCGTACCAGCCGGTACCGCCCAGGCGGAAGCCCGGGGCAGAAATCAGTTTCTTCAGCTCGGGCTTCTGACACGCCGGGCAATCGGTCAGCGCTGCGGCGCTGATCTTCTGGAGGACTTCCATCTGGTGATTACAGGAAGCACATTGATAGTCGTACAGGGGCATAGGCGCGTCTCGTTAACCACAGCACAGGCTGATTCAGGCAGTAAAGAGCGGGATTATATATGGTTAAGGAGTGCTGTGCAGCCCGGCAACCGACTAGCGTGCCACCTGTCCACCGAGCAGATACGCCACACAGACCACCCGGATCAGGCCGCTGAAATTTTTAACCCCGCCATGACGCAGGTGCACTTCACGGTCGACATAGGACAACACCGCGTTGACCGAGCACTGATTGGCCTCGGCGATTCGCTCGAGAATGCGCCAGTAGATTTCCTCCAGGCGCAAACAGGTCGCGAATCCGTTCAAGCGCACCGAGCGCGACAACGGCTGGGCCAGCCCCATATTAAAGCCTGCGTCGAACGGATCGACGCCTTTCGTGCCCGCCTTACCCGACACCCGGCTTCCGCGATTCATCCATGAAGACATACAACCACCACTCGCGCTGATTAACAGGGAAATAACCCCGAGCGATTGCCTTCACTCAGGAGCGTCCCCTAATAAAGCGCTGACGTATTTATTGCTTCCAGCAGACTGGCTTACTCTGTCTGTAGGACTACTCGGCAAGTGAGCAGGTTTATTGCAACGGTAGAATGCTTTCCCTGATAGTAAAAATTGCCCGAACCTGCGGTTAATCCGGGCAATTATTCTGCTTCTGTCCGGAGGCTGCCGGGTTACTTGCCTTCCAGCAGCGAACGCAGCATCCAGGCAGTTTTCTCGTGCACCTGCATGCGCTGGGTCAGCAGGTCGGCCGTCGGCTCATCACTGACCTTGTCGAGCAACGGGAAGATACTGCGGGCGGTGCGGGTCACCGCCTCCTGCCCCTCGACCAGCTGCTTGATCATCTCGTTGGCCGCCGGCACCCCTTCCTCCTCTTTAATGGAAGAAAGCCGGGCATAAATCGAATAGGCACCCGGTGCCGGGAAGCCCAGCGCACGAATGCGCTCGGCAATCGAATCCACGGCCAGGGCCAGTTCGTTGTATTGCTCTTCGAACATCAAGTGCAACGTGCGGAAGGCCGGGCCAGTCACGTTCCAGTGAAAGTTATGGGTCTTCAGATAAAGTACATAAGTATCCGATAACAGTCGCGACAACCCATCGACAATGGACTTGCGATCTTCTTCGCTGATACCGATATCAATAGCCATGCCATTCCCCTTTCCATGATGCTTGATCATCAAGCAGGTCCGTCTCACTGTATCAATACTTTCCCGGCACCGCAGCCTTCTGACCGCGACACAGTGCTGCAGGTACCGCAGGCCCGTGCCCACAGCAATCGACACACGGTTTGCCGATGATTTGAGATGCCTTGGGCTTTGCTGTTAAATAGGCAGCGTGCCGCCTCTGACGATAGTCAAACCAGAGGCGCATAGGCTGACCTTTTCTCACGTTTTTGCGCTTTTTAAGCCGATGCGCGCCGTGATGTCAGCTCTTCCTGTGATATGCCTTATTAATGTGAGCCAACCAACATGTTCAAGATCGTCCACTTGCTGACGGGCGTTGCAGCCTTGCTGCTGTCCTTCATACCCAGCCTGCGTACCGACGCAGCGCCCCTGCTGCAGCAACCGGAGGCCGTCTACCTGGCACTTTTCGGGCTGCTCAACCTGCTCCTCGCCCCGGTACTGCCACAGCACTATAAAGGCACACGCCTGCACCTGCAGCGCGCGGCCAGTGTCTTGCTGGTGGCGGCGGTGGTACTGCAGACACTGACCCTGCTGGCGCGCCCGGAACTGGGTAACCTGCCCGCCCTGGGCAGCACCCTGCTGGCAGTACTCCTGCACCTGATTGCCGGTTTCCTCAAAACCGGTAGCGCGCGCAGCCAGCAGCACACCCAGTACGACATGACCAACCGAGATACCGGCACGGTCAAGTGGTTCAACACCTCCAAGGGCTTCGGTTTCATCTCCCGCGACTCAGGGGATGACATCTTCGTTCACTTCCGCGCTATCCGCGGTGAAGGCCATCGCGTGCTGGTCGAAGGTCAACGCGTGGAGTTCTCGGTAATGAACCGCGACAAAGGCCTGCAGGCCGAAGACGTGATTGCCGCGCCCCGCCGCTGATCGTGCTGCAATAAAAAACCGCGGCGCCTTGGCGACCGCGGTTTTTTATTGCCTGCACGCCGGGCAGATCAGTAATGAGGCGGCGGCGCTTCTTCTTCGCTGCTCTGGTACTGGCCGACCATTTCCTCATAACGCTTGAGCAAGGCCGCCATCTGCAACTGCAAACGCTCCACCACGCGCTGCTGATCGACCAGCACATCGTTCAGGGCCTGCAACGTATCGTCCTGGAATGCCAGGCGACTCTCCAACTCGGTTACCCGCGCTTCAAGTGTCATTGCTCACACCTCGGCAACTGTGAAGTCATCATTGAGTAACGCTTTCAGCCGCTCGCGCAACTGAGCAACCTGTTCATTGGTGTAAGCAGTGGCTGGCGTGTGCCCCCATACCGGAGACGGCCAGGCAGGATCGTTACGCCGACGAACAATGACATGCATATGCAGTTGCGCGACAACATTGCCCAGGGTTGCAACATTCATCTTGTCGGCGTCAAAACCATCTTTCAGGACTTCGGCCAGAAAAGTGGTTTCTTTCCAGAGCTGCGCCTGATCGGCGTCATTCAATTGAAACAACTCACTGATATCGGCACGGCGCGGCACCAGGATGAACCAGGGATAGTTCGCATCCTTGCTTAACAGCAATCGGCAAAGAGGAAAATCCCCAAGCACATAGGTGTCGTCTTTAAGACGCAGATCCAAAGCAAACACAGGGAGCTCTCCTGAAACTATTTAGTACGTTGCCCGCGCCAGTTTAACCCGCGCAGCAGGCCACAGGTGATCAGGATACCGCCGTTCGCCCACCGGTACATGGCCAAGCCCGCGCCAACACGTCGAAACGCACCGTTTTGGCTACTTCTACAGTGGTGTTTCCGCTAAACGAGCAGGTAACAACCTGCGGGAGAATGAAACGCTACTTTTCGCACCAAAATGAGGCTTGCCAACCACAGGCGGCCCCGTAAACATCCGGAAACTACCCAGCAGAGCGGTTGCACGGTAACGATTTGACCGTAAAGACAGTTTCTACCTTTATTCCCAAACAACCTGTCTGCGCAAACCAATGGATCTTAGCCCCCCGGATTTACGGTGTTTTGCGCCTTTCATCGGCTCCAGCGTGAAAAATTCGTGAACTGGTCTAGCGTTTGTGCACGCTTGTTGCATCCTCCTCTGCCACAGTCGGCACGACACCTGCATTGCGGTGAAGCGCGACAAATAACACAGCTGCATGGGTGAACCAGGGAGTTCGGCGTGTCGGGGTTAGATTTTTTTTACCTACCCTTAAGCCGCACAGAACAGCGCTGGCGTTGTACGACCCGCATAAAACCGGGACGTGATTTGCGACAGGGATTTAACCGTTAGCGACATGGCCGTAAAGTTACCGAAAGGATCTACTCCCCCATATCGCCAACAACAGTCTGCGTGATATACATTTCCGCCGACACAAAAAGAAAGAGCCGCGTCGTATAAAAAAACCAATCGACGACGGCAGTACTCTTCCTAAAAACCAAAGGAGCAAATCACGATGCGCGTGATGAAGTGGAGCGTTCTCGCCCTGGCTGTTGCCGCCGGCACCTCGCAAATGGCAATGGCCTCGTCTCAAGATGAGTCCAAAGGGTTTCTCGAAGACAGCAAGCTCGATGTTAAAACCCGCATGCTGTATTTCAGCCGCGACTTCCGTAACGTAGACCACGATGATCAAAGCCGCGTTGAAGAAACCGGCCTGGGCTTCCTCGGTACTTACGAGTCCGGCTTCACCCAAGGCACCGTAGGCTTCGGCGTTGACGCCATCGGCATGCTCGGCCTGAAACTGGACAGCGGCAAAGGTCGCGCCGGTACTGGCCAGTTCCCATCTGGCGCCGACGGTCGCTCCGAAGACTCCTTCTCTGAAGGCGGCGGCGCGGTCAAGATGCGCATCTCCGACACCGTACTCAAATACGGCACCCAGTTCACCGCTATGCCGGTCCTGGCCACCGACGACAGCCGTCTGTTGCCTGAAACCGTTGAAGGCTTCTTGCTGACCAGCAAGGAAATCAAAGGCCTTGAACTGAACGCCGGTCACTTCACCGCGCTGAACGCCCAGTCTCAGTCGTACCACGACAGCATCGGTGGCCTGGACGATGACCGTAACAAAAACCCTGGCCTGACCCAGGCTGACGTCATCGGTGGCACCTACGGCTTCACCGACAACCTGACCACCAGCGTTTACTACTCCCACGTCGAAGATCACTTCCGCAAGTGGTACGGCAACATCAACTGGGCGCTGCCGATCAACGACAACCAGGGCCTGGTGTTCGACTTCAACATCTATGACACCAAGTCCCAGGGCGAGAACCGCACCGGTGCCTACCGCACCTTCGGCGGCGAACTGGACAACACCGCGTTCAGCCTGTCGGGCGCTTACAACATTGGCGCTCACACCTTCACCTTGGCCTATCAGGCGCTGAGCGGCGACGGCGACTATGCCTACGGCATCGACGGCGGCGGCTCCATCTTCCTGGCCAACTCCATCGCCCGTTCCGACTTCAACGCCGAAGACGAGAAGTCCTACCAGGCACGTTACGACCTGAACTTCGCCGAGTTCGGCGTTCCAGGCCTGACCTTCATGACCCGCTATGTCAAAGGTACCGACGCCAAGACCCGTACCACCGACGACGGCAAGGAATGGGAACGCGACATCGACGTGAAGTACGTGCTGCAAGAAGGCCCTGCCAAGGACCTGAGCCTGCGCGTTCGTCAAGCGACCTACCGTTCCGGCGACGGCGTTTACTACGGTTCGCCATCGATCGACGAACTGCGTCTGATCGTGGAATACCCGCTGAGCATCCTGTAAGCCCCGGGCTTTCAGTACTCCCAGCACAAAAAGCCCGGCACTGCCGGGCTTTTTCTTGTCTCGATTCGGGCTGACAACGGCTTCACGCTCCGGCATCCTGTACGCCATCGAATCGCCCCCGTACAATGCGGGGTCATTTAAAGTCTTAAGCAACCGACAACGGCCTACCATGCGCACCAGTCAATATTTGCTCGCTACCCAGAAAGAAACCCCGTCCGACGCAGTCGTCATCAGCCACCAGCTCATGCTGCGCGCCGGCATGATCCGCAAGCTCGCTTCCGGCCTTTATACCTGGCTGCCGATGGGCCTTCGGGTGATGCGCAAGGTTGAAACCGTGGTCCGCGAGGAAATGAATGCCGCTGGCGCCCTGGAAGTGCTGATGCCAAGCATCCAGCCCGCCGAGCTGTGGCAGGAGTCCGGCCGCTGGGAACAGTACGGCCCTGAGCTGCTGCGACTGAAAGACCGCCATGGTCGTGACTTCTGTGTGGGCCCGACCCACGAAGAAGTGATCACCGACCTCGCGCGCAACGAGCTCAACAGCTATAAACAGCTGCCATTGAACATGTACCAGATCCAGACCAAGTTCCGTGACGAGATCCGTCCGCGCTTCGGCCTGATGCGTGGCCGCGAGTTCATCATGAAGGACGCCTACTCCTTCCATGCCGACCAGGCTTCCCTGCAGGAAACCTACGACCGCATGCACCTGGCGTACAGCAACATCTTTACCCGCCTGGGCCTGGACTTCCGCCCAGTGCAGGCAGACACCGGCTCTATCGGTGGCAGTTACTCCCACGAATTCCATGTGTTGGCCGACTCTGGTGAAGACGATGTGATCTTCAGCGACAGCTCCGACTACGCCGCCAACATTGAAAAGGCCGAGGCCATTCCACGGGAAACCGTGCGCCCGGCGCCAACTGAAGAGCTGCGTCTGGTCGACACCCCGGACGCCAAGACCATCACCCAGCTGGTAGAAAACTACGGCCTGGCGATCGAAAAGACCGTCAAGACCCTGATTGTCCACGCTGCCGAAGAAGGCAAGCTGATTGCCCTGATCGTTCGTGGCGACCACGAACTGAACGAGATCAAGGCTGCCAACCTGGCAGAAGTCGCGAGCCCACTGGTCATGGCCAGTGACGAAGAGCTGCGCGATGCCATCGGCGCCGGCGCAGGCTCTCTCGGCCCGCTGAACCTGCCGCTGCCTTGCATCATCGACCGCTCGGTCGCACTGATGAGCGATTTCGGCATCGGTGCCAACATCGATGACAAGCACTACTTCGGCGTCAACTGGGAACGTGACCTGCCGGTTCCACAGGTCGCCGACCTGCGCAACGTCGTAGAGGGCGACCCGAGCCCGGATGGCCAGGGCACCCTGGTGATCAAGCGCGGCATCGAAGTCGGCCATATCTTCCAGCTCGGCACCAAGTACAGCGAGGCGCTCAAGTGCCAGGTACTGGGTGAAAACGGCAAGCCGGTAACCCTGAGCATGGGTTGCTACGGCATCGGCGTTTCCCGCGTGGTAGCCGCCGCCATCGAGCAGAACTACGACGACAAGGGCATTATCTGGAGTGACGCCCTGGCACCGTTCCAGATCGCTCTGGTGCCTCTGCGTTATGAAACCGAGGAAGTCCGTCAGGCCACTGACAAGCTGTACGCCGAATTGACCGCGGCAGGTTTCGAAGTCCTGCTGGACGACCGCGACAAGAAGACCAGCCCCGGCATCAAGTTCGCCGACATGGAGCTGATTGGTATCCCGCACCGCATCGTCGTCAGCGATCGCGGCCTGGCCGAAGGCAAGCTGGAGTACAAACAACGTACCGAAAGCGAAGCCCAGTCCTTGCCGGTAGCCGATGTCCTGTCGTTCCTGCAGGCCCGTATTCGTCGCTGATAGTCAAACAAGAGTAATCATGTTCAAGCGAAGTACCTTAACCCAAGGGGGCGCCGCACTGTGCGGCGCCCTGTTGCTCAGCGGCTGCGCCAACCAGATGTCCCAGCGCAGCGAGCATGAGGAACGCATCGAGCGCAAGCTGCTCGAACACAGCCTGCAGATCGATGTCGGGGACCCCAAGGTACTCGAGCTGCCCCAGCGGCGTGTGCGCATTCAAGAGCAAAAGAACTTCGAAGTAACCGAATTCGAAGTGACTCGTCGCTACGACCGCTACACGCCCTACCAGCCCTGGCGGGAAATCTACGAGATTCCGCTGGGTGCGGTGGCAGTGGTCGCCGGCGTTGGCGCCAACGTGGTCAACATCTTCGCCTTGGGCAATCTGCCCGAAAGCGTCACCCATGACTGGTTCAGCTACGGCATCGATGGCCTCAACCCGTTCATGAATGCGCAATCCAATGGCCGATCCCAGCAGAACCTTGCCGGCATCACCGAGGTGCAGAAAGATAAACGCCAGGAATACACCAGCCTGCCGTGGAGCGACCGTCCGGTTGAAGTAAAAGCCGGCAAGGTCAACCACACGCTGACCACTGACCGTAACGGCGTTCTGCACCTGAACCTGCTCGACAGCCCGTTCTCCGAGCAGAACCTGACGCACATCGGCACCCTGCACCTGCAGGTGGCCGACGAAGACAACACCGTGCGTGGTGACGCCAGCCTGCTCATCAGCAGTGCCCTGCGCGGCAAGCTGGTGGAGGCTCACGACCTGATTTTCGATGACCTCGAGGATGACGACGTCAGCCAGTGGGTGCATCGGGTCAAGCGCCTGGCCGAACTGGGCATGGAAGAGGAAGCCAGCGAACTGGAGCAGAGCCTGATCGAGCTCACGCGCAATGACCCAGAGCTGCAACAGGAGTTTCTCCAGGCACTGAACAAGGATGCCGGCCGCCTGGCCGCTGACCCTGGCGTGCACTGATTCTCCTGCCCTGCCTTGAAAAAACGCCAGCTTGCTGGCGTTTTTTCATTCAATCGCGCCCGAACAACTCCAGTTGCTCATGGCCGCTGCGTAAATCCTGTAATCGCACGCCAATGCCCAGCAGCCTTACCGGCTTTCCTCCGCGGGCGAACGCCTGACTGAGCAGCAACTGGTAGCTGCCCAGGTCACGACCGGCCCCGGACTGTTCCAGGGTGGTCTGGGTGAAATCATGGAACTTCACTTTGACGAAAGGTTTGCCCGGCCGGTAGCTGTCGTCGATTCGCGCCATGCGCGCGGCCAGGGTTTCCATGAGTTCAGGCAATTTCGCCAGGCAACTGGCCAGGTCCGGAAGGTCCGTGTCGTAGGTGTTTTCCACGCTGACCGACTGCCGACGACTGTCATTGTGCACCGCCCGATCGTCGATACCGCGCGACAGCCCCCACAGCCGCTCACCGAAACTGCCGAATTCACGCGCCAGTGCCACGTGACTCCAGTCGCGCAGGTCCAGGCAACTGCTGATCCCCAGGCGTCCCAGTTTGTCTGCCGTCACTTTACCCACGCCGTGCAGTTTGCTGACAGGCAGCGCCGCCACGAACGCCTCGACTTCGTCAGGGGTGATGACAAACAGGCCATTGGGTTTGCGCCAGTCGCTGGCGATTTTGGCCAGAAACTTGTTGGGCGCCACCCCGGCCGATACTGTGATGTGCAGTTGTTGGGCAACCCGCCGACGGATATCGGCCGCAATTCGTGTCGCACTGCCGGCAAACCAGGAACTGTCCGAGACATCCAGGTAGGCCTCATCCAGCGACAACGGCTCGATCAGCTCGGTGTAGTCGCGAAAGATGGTGTGAATTTCCCGGGATGCTTCTTTATAAGCATCCATGCGTGGCTTTACGATCAACAGATCGGGGCACAGGTTAAGCGCGTGCCGGGACGACATCGCCGAGCGCACGCCGTAGGCCCGCGCCTCATAGTTGCAGGTCGCAATCACGCCGCGCCGCTCAGCCGAGCCCCCCACTGCCAGCGGTCGCCCAGCCAGGCGCGGGTCGTCGCGCATTTCAATGGCGGCGTAGAAACAGTCACAGTCGATATGAATGATTTTGCGCTGGGACATCGGCAGCTATAGGTAAAGGTAGAAGATCGTGTGGGCAGTATCTCACTCCCGCATCACCTTGGCACCTTGAATACTGGATAAACATACACGCCGACAAGCCAGGATCCCCGGCCAGTCTGCCTTCAGTTCCCAAGTGAGAGCGCTAAGCATTTGAAGAAAAAAGGATTTCTTCAAATGAACGCTTGACACCCCAGCGCATAACTGTAGAATCTCATCTCACAGGCGCGGGATGGAGCAGCCTGGTAGCTCGTCGGGCTCATAACCCGAAGGTCGTCGGTTCAAATCCGGCTCCCGCAACCAGATTAAGGAAAGGCCACTCTTCGGAGTGGCCTTTTTCTTTGCCTGAAAAAAATGGCCTGGCAGAAATTTATTGTAAATCAACGATTAAGGTTGACAGCCTGGTCAAAGGCTGTAGAATCCGCCACATCAGACGCGGGATGGAGCAGTCTGGTAGCTCGTCGGGCTCATAACCCGAAGGTCGTCGGTTCAAATCCGGCTCCCGCAACCATACAACAGAAAAGGCCACTTTGAAAAAAGTGGCCTTTTTTGCATCTGCGATTCAACCCTCTCCCCGCTTTCCCCTCCGGCCTGCCGGCAAAATAAATTATCTTTAACTATCCTCTAGGCAGGCAGCGGCCCGATCATAGCCGCTACTACTTTCCATAGGGATTGGTACCTTGGCTGGATACGTTCCTCCTGGCGTGCACCATCCGCGAGGTATTTGATGCGCAGCCAGACGCCTGAATCCGAAGCACCTGTTACTACTGCCCTGCCCAACGCCGCCCAGCATTTACGCTGGCTCGACCGCTTGAGCCGCTATCGCCAGCCCATTGGCCTGGCAGTAACCCTTTTGCTGTTCACCATCGCCCTGATCGCCTGCCGTCACCTGCTCAGCGAGCTGGACATCTATGCCCTGCACGACTCGCTACTCAGCGTGCCACCCGCAGCCTTGGGCGGGGCGCTGCTGGCAACCGTTGCCGGCTTTGTCATTCTGCTCGGGTACGAATGGTCGGCCAGTCGTTACGCTGGCGTCCAGTTACCACCACAGGCATTGGTCATGGGTGGGTTCAGCGCCTTCGCTATTGGTAATGCCATCGGCCTGTCACTGCTTTCGGGCGGCTCGGTGCGCTATCGGCTCTATGCACGTCAAGGTGTCGGCGCCGCCGAAGTCGCGCGCATGACCCTGTTCGCCAGCCTGTCACTGGGCTGTGCGCTGCCGCCTCTGGCTGCCCTCGCCACCTTGAGCAATCTGCCCGCAGCCGCCACTGCCCTGCATCTTCCCGAAACGTTATTGGCAGGAGTCGCTCTGGCTGTACTGGGACTGACTGCGCTTCTGGCGTACGGCCTGTACCGGCGGCGCTTGCCGGAACAGCCCCAGGCCGACAACCTGCTGGTGCGCGTCGGCCGCAGAACCCTGCGCCTGCCGGGTGCTCGCCTGACGCTTCTGCAATTGCTGATCACTGCCCTGGATGTCGCAGCAGCGGCAACCGTGCTGTATCTGCTGCTGCCGGAGGCACCACCCTTCGGTGCATTCCTGCTGGTATACCTGCTGGCTCTGGCAGCAGGGGTGTTGAGTCATGTGCCGGGTGGTGTCGGGGTATTCGAGGCCATTCTGCTGGCGGCCTTCGCCGATCAACTGGGTGCCGCACCGCTGGCTGCAGCCCTGGTGCTGTACCGCCTGATCTACGTGGTGCTGCCGCTGTTGCTGGCCTGTGCGTTACTGCTGGCCAGCGAAGCCAGGCGTTTTCTGCTCACTCGCCAGGCCATCAAGGCAGCATCCGGCCTTGCCGCTCCGGTACTGGCAGTGCTGGTATTTCTTTCCGGTGTCGTCTTGCTGTTTTCCGGTGCCACCCCGGAGATCGATGAACGCCTCGAACACCTGGGCTTCCTGATTCCCCATCGACTTATCGACGCCTCGCATTTCGGCGCAAGCCTGATCGGCGTACTGTGCCTGCTGCTCGCGCAAGGCCTTCGCCGGCGCCTGTCCGCCGCCTGGATGCTGACCACGGTATTGCTGCTGGTAGGCGCCCTGCTCTCGCTGCTCAAGGGCTTTGACTGGGAGGAGGCCAGCATCCTGACGCTGACCGCCTGCCTGCTGGCCCTGTTCCGCCGCTCGTTCTACCGCCCCAGCCGCCTGCTGGAGCTGCCTTTCTCCCCGGTCTATCTGGCCGCAAGTGCCTGTGTATTGGGAGCCTCCATCTGGCTGTTGCTGTTTGCCTACCAGGATGTGCCCTACAGTCATCAACTGTGGTGGCAATTCACCCTGGATGCCGATGCCCCCCGAGGCCTGCGCTCTCTTCTGGGCAGCGCGGTACTGCTGGTGGTGATCTCCCTGACGTGGTTGCTACGCACCGCCCGCCCGGTCATTCACCTGCCCAACGCGGAAGAGTTACAGCGTGCCAACCGCATTCTGCAAGCCTCCGACCAACCGGATGGCGGCCTGGCGTTAACCGGCGACAAGGCCCTGCTGTTTCACAGCGACGACGATGCCTTTCTCATGTATGCACGGCGCGGCCGCAGCCTGGTCGCCCTGTACGACCCCATCGGGCCGGCTTACAAGCGCGCCGAAATGATCTGGCAGTTCCGCGACCTGTGCGACGTACACCACGCCCGCCCGGTGTTCTACCAGGTACGAGCCGAGAACTTGCCTTTTTATATGGACATCGGCCTGACCGCGATCAAACTGGGCGAAGAGGCGCGAGTCGACCTCAAGCGCTTTGACCTGGACGCCAAGGGCAAGGAAATGAAAGACCTGCGTTACACATGGAACCGTGGCAGCCGGGATGGCCTGAGCCTGGAAGTACACGAACCGGGACAAGCGCCCCTTGAAGAGCTCAAAGCCATCTCCGACGCGTGGTTGACCGGCAAGAATGTGCGCGAGAAAGGCTTTTCCCTGGGCCGCTTCAGCCCCGAATACCTGCAGCATTTTCGTATCGCCCTGATCCGTTTCGAGGGTCGCCCGGTGGCGTTTGCCAACCTGCTGGAAACCCATAGCCGCGAACTGGCGAGCCTCGACTTGATGCGCGCACACCCGCAGGCGCCGAAGCTGACCATGGAATTCATGATGGTTGGCCTGATCCAACACTATAAGCGTCATGACTACGCGCGCTTCAGCCTCGGCATGGTGCCGCTTTCGGGCCTGCAACCTCGCCGTGGTGCACCGCTGACCCAACGCCTGGGCTCGATGGTGTTCCAGCGCGGTGAACAGCTCTACAACTTTCAGGGACTGCGCCGCTTCAAGGACAAATTCCAGCCTGACTGGGAACCTCGTTATATGGCCGTGCCTGCCGGACTCGATCCGCTGGTGGCACTGGCCGATACTGCCGCCCTGATTGCTGGCGGCCTGACCGGATTGGTGAAACGCTGATGATTCGACGTTACTGGTTGTACCTTCTGGCCATATTGGCCGCGGGCTTGCTGGCCGCCGCAGCGGTTTTCTGGCTCTGGACCCGCCCGGCGCCCGAGCCGAGCCTTGAACACCTGACCCTCGGCGATGGCAGCAGCCTGACGCGGGTTACCCCAGGTGTGCACGCCAAAGCCAGGGTTGCCATTGCCGTCCCACAGGATCAGGCCCTCACCGACAAGCAACTGCTGAACCTGAGCCAAAGCGGCCAGGCGCAAATGGTTCAGGTGATCCTGCCGCCCGCCGACTGCACCTTGCAGCAAACGTCTGTGCAACAGGCCCTGCAACAGTTGCAGGGCCCGGCCACGCTGGTTGCCGGTATCGGCCCGGGCGCGGCCCAGGCCTGGGCTTGGCTGGCCAACCAGAACGACGATAAGGCCCAGGCCATTTCGGTCGACTTCAATATCGAGCAGCCTGGCTGTAACACTGCACTGCCCAAATCAGCGGCCCACGGCCACTGGAGCGTGGCCTGGAACGACAACCCAGACGATGCCAGCGCAGCCTTCGTGCGTGACCAGCCCAATGCCGAAACCAGCATCAGCGACTACGACATCCACCTGCCACAGGTGCTCAAGGCGCAGCTGACCCAGGCCCTGGTAGGTGAAGATGGCAACGCCATGAGCATCCCGGTGGTGGAAGTGCCCGCCGGCCAGACCACCGACACCGTAACCCTGTTCCTGTCTGGCGATGGCGGCTGGCGCGACCTCGACCGCGATGTCGCCGGCGAGATGGCCAAGCTGGGCTATCCAGTGGTCGGCATCGACACCTTGCGCTACTACTGGCAGCACAAAACGCCCGAACAGAGCGCCATCGACCTGTCGGAACTGATGCAGCACTACCGTCAGAAATGGGGCACCAAGCGTTTCGTGCTGACCGGCTACTCCTTCGGTGCCGATGTGCTGCCGGCCATCTACAACCGCCTTCCGGCGGAAGATCAGAAACGCATCGATGCGGTGATACTGCTGGCGTTTGCCCGCAGTGGCAGTTTTGAGATCGAAGTCGAAGGCTGGCTGGGCAATGCCGGCAAGGAAGCACCTACCGGGCCGGAAATGGCCAAGCTGCCAGCGGCGAAAGTGATATGCATCTATGGCGAGGAAGAAGCCGACGAGAGCGGCTGCACCGACCATACTGCCGTAGGTGAACGCCTGAAGCTGCCCGGCGGCCACCACTTCGACGAAAACTACCCGGCACTGGCCAAGCGCCTGATCGGCGATATCGAGAGTCGCCAGGGCAAGACCAGCGTTGCCGAGCAGAATTGAAGCGCGCCTGTCTGCTACTTATATTTCAACTTGCGTTCCCAGCTCGATCACCCGATTCAGTGGCAGGTTGAAGAACCGCAAGGTGCCGTTGGCGTTCTTCAACAGGAACGCGAACAGCACCGCGCGCCAACGCGACATGCCTACCAGCCGCGAAGGAATCACTGTCTCGCGGCTGAGGAAGAAGGTGGTGCGCATCGGGCTGAAATCGACCCCGTCCAGGTGGCACAACTTCAGTGCCGCAGGTACATCAGGCTCGTCCATGAAGCCAAAGTGCAGCAACACACGATAAAACCCTTCACCATAGGCTTCGATTTCAAACTGTTGTTGTGCCGGCACACGGGGCATGTCCTCACTGATCACCGTCAACAGTACCACCTGGTTATGCAGCACCTGGTTATGCAACATGTTGTGCAACAAGGCATGGGGAACGGCATCCTGACGCGCGGTCAGGAACACGGCGGTCCCTTCCACCCGGTGTGGAGGCTGCACACGAATGCTGCTGATGAACAGCGGCAACGGCAAGCTGCCTTCGTCCAGGCGTTCAACCAGAATCTGCTTGCCGCGCTTCCAGGTGGTCATCAGCACAAACAGTGCAATCCCCGCGAGCACCGGAAAGGCCCCGCCCTGCACAATCTTCGGTACGTTGGCGGCAAAGAACAGGCCGTCTACAAACAGAAAGCCGAGCAACACCGGCACGGCCAGCACGGGCGGCCACTTCCACAACAGCAGCATGACGGTGGACACCAGGAAGGTGGTCATCAGCATCGTGCCCGTCACCGCCACGCCATAGGCCGAGGCCAGCGCCCCGGACGACTCGAAACCGAGCACCAGCAAGATCACCCCGACCATCAACGCCCAGTTCACTGCGCCGATGTAGATCTGCCCCTGCTCATCACTTGAGGTGTGCTGAATTTGCATGCGCGGCACGTAACCAAGCTGGATGGCCTGGCGTGTGAGGGAGAACGCACCGGAGATCACCGCCTGCGAGGCAATCACCGTGGCCAGCGTAGAAAGCCCGACCAACGGGATCAAGGCCCAGCCCGGCGCCAGTAGATAGAACGGGTTGCGCGCAGCTTCGGGGTTTTGCAGGAGCATGGCGCCCTGACCGAAGTAGTTCAGCACCAACGCAGGCAATACCAGAAGAAACCAGGCCCGGGCGATCGGCTTGCGGCCAAAATGGCCCATGTCGGCATACAACGCTTCGGCGCCGGTCAAGGCCAGCACCACCGCACCGAGAATCGCCACGCCCATGCCCGGGTGGACGATGAAAAAGCGCACGGCCCAGACCGGGTTGAACGCTTTGAGTACTTCCGGGCTCTGGGAAATGCCGTGCACGCCCAGTGCACCCAGCACCACGAACCAGGTGACCATCACTGGCCCGAAGAGAATGCCGATCCGTGCGGTCCCGTGTTTCTGAATCAGAAACAACCCCACCAGCACCACCAGGGCCACCGGCACTACCCAATGGTCAATACCCTCGAAGGCCAGCTCCATGCCCTCGACCGCCGACAGCACGGAGATCGCCGGGGTGATCATGCTGTCACCATAAAACAGCGCAGCACCGATCAGGCCGCACACCACCATCATCGAGCGCAGCTTGGGATAAGGCGCCGAAGCGCGACGTGCCAGCGCGGTAAGGGCCATGGTGCCACCCTCGCCCTGGTTGTCGGCACGCAGGATGAACACCACGTACTTGATCGACACCACCCAGATCAACGACCAGAGGATCAGCGCCAGGATACCCAGCACCCCGTCATGGTTGACCGGTACGCCATAACCGCCGGAGAACACTTCCTTGAGGGTGTACAACGGACTGGTTCCGATATCACCGAACACCACCCCGACTGCCGCCACCAGCAAACTCGCCGATTTCGCCACTGACTGCCCGGAGTCCGCCTGACTGCTTGCCTGAACCATCCGTCACTCCCGCAACCAAGACCCTTGGGGTCGGTTAAATTCACGCCAGTCACTATGATTTCCACTACCTCACCACTGCTGTGACGGGGATTCGATAGAAATGCAGGCATATCGCCGCGAAGCATAGCTGAGCGTTCGTCGCTTTTCTGCTGGTCAAGTGACATTGCGCTCGCTAGAATTGCGCACTTTTTGATCAGAGGCGCTCCCAACGCCCGCCAAAGGTTGCCCGGCCGTCCGCCCGGCAAGCTCTTCAATACCGAGGTTAGTCATGTCCACCACCCCTACGCCCACCACGCCCAAGGTCGGCTTCGTTTCCCTGGGTTGCCCCAAAGCCCTGGTCGATTCCGAGCGCATCCTGACCCAGCTGCGCATGGAAGGCTATGAAGTCGTGCCCACCTATCAGGATGCCGATGTGGTGGTGGTCAACACCTGTGGCTTCATCGACAGCGCCAAGGCCGAGTCCCTGGAAGTGATCGGCGAAGCCATCAAGGAAAACGGCAAGGTCATCGTCACCGGCTGCATGGGTGTCGAAGAAGGCAATATCCGTGACGTGCACCCGAGCGTGCTGGCCGTTACCGGCCCGCAGCAGTACGAGCAGGTGGTCAACGCCGTGCACGAAGTGGTACCGCCGCGCCAGGATCACAACCCGCTGATCGACCTGGTACCACCGCAAGGCATCAAGCTGACCCCGCGCCACTACGCGTACCTGAAGATTTCCGAGGGCTGCAACCACAGCTGCAGCTTCTGCATCATTCCGTCGATGCGTGGCAAGCTGGTCAGCCGTCCGGTGGGCGACGTGCTCAGCGAGGCTGAGCGCCTGGTCAAGGCTGGCGTCAAGGAGATCCTGGTGATCTCCCAGGACACCAGCGCCTACGGTGTCGACGTCAAGTACAAGACCGATTTCTGGAACGGTCGTCCGGTCAAGACGCGCATGCTCGAGCTGTGTGAAGCGCTGAGCAGCCTGGGTGCCTGGGTACGCCTGCACTACGTCTACCCTTACCCGAACGTCGATGACGTGATCCCGCTGATGGCGGCCGGCAAGATCCTGCCGTACCTGGACATTCCGTTCCAGCACGCCAGCCCGAAAGTGCTCAAGTCGATGAAACGCCCGGCGTTCGAAGACCGCACCCTGGCGCGTATCAAGCAGTGGCGCGAGCAGTGCCCGGAACTGATCATCCGCTCCACCTTCATTGTCGGCTTCCCGGGCGAGACCGAAGAGGACTTCCAGTACCTGCTCGACTGGCTGACCGAAGCTCAGCTCGACCGCGTCGGCTGCTTCCAGTACTCCCCGGTCGAAGGCGCTCCGGCCAACGACCTGGCGCTTGACGTAGTGCCAGACGACGTCAAGCAAGACCGCTGGGACCGCTTCATGGCCCACCAGCAAGCGATCAGCAGCGCCCGCCTGCAACTGCGCATCGGCCGTGAAATCGACGTGCTGATCGATGAAGTGGAAGAAGAAGGCTCGGTTGGCCGCAGCTACTTCGACGCGCCGGAAATCGACGGTAACGTCTTCATCGATGGCAACCACGGCTTCAAGCCGGGTGACACCGTACGCTGCCGTGTCACCGACGCCGACGAGTACGACATGTGGGCCGAACCGATCTGATCGGTCCCCGCTGAAAAATAGCCCCGCCTGCCCTGGCGGGGCTTTTTTTTGCAACTATCGTTTCTCTGTTGCCCAGGGAGAGCAGAACGATGTACAGGCACAATGGCGTACAAACCCCCAGTTTCAGCGACTATCCAGAGCTGGCGCAGGTCTGGGAGGCGTCGGTGCGTGCCACCCATGATTTCTTGCCCGACAGCTACATCAGCCTGTTGCGCGAGCTGCTGCTGAGCCACTACCTGGATGCCGTCATGCTGATTTGCTGCAAGGACGCCAGGCAGCGCATAACCGGCTTTGCCGGCGTCGCAGCCGGCAGGGTCGAGATGCTCTTCATCGACCCGGCAGTACGTGGCCAGGGGCTGGGCACAAGGCTTTTGCATTACGCCATCGAAGAACTCAACGCCGTTCAGCTGGATGTCAACGAGCAGAATGCACAGGCGCTGGGGTTTTACCTGCGCCAAGGCTTCGAAGTAGTCGGCCGCTCGGAAACAGACGGCATGGGCCAGCCTTACCCTTTACTGCACCTGAGGCTTATTCAGACAAAAGCAGCGCAGATCGGCTGACAGATAACGTCAGTTCCTTCTGAAATGTAGCGAAATCGCAGAATAATTGCCCCGGGGCCGAATGTTGCCGGACCTGAGACCGCCCAGGCGGTTACAATGACAACCTTTCCCTGCGTCTACGGCTGTCGTCATGTCTGAACCCACTCGTCTTTCCAAACGCCTTATTGAACTGGTCGGTTGTTCCCGACGGGAGGCCGAGCTGTACATCGAGGGCGGCTGGGTCACCGTCGACGGCACGGTCATCGACGAGCCGCAATTCAAGGTCACCGAACAGAAGGTTGAACTGCAGGGCGGCGCCCGCGCCGAGGCCCTGGAACCGGTCACGCTGCTGCTTCACCAGCCGGCCGGGCAAGACCTCGACAGCGCCTGCAACAGCATCACCGCTGCCAGCCTGTCCGAAGCCCACAGCGAGGGCCGTCGCCCGCTCAAGGGCCACTTCGCCCGCCTGAGCTGCGTGGCCCCCTTGCAACAGGGCGCCAGCGGTTTGCAGGTGTTCACCCAGGACTGGCGGGTTACCCGCAAACTCAACGCCGACCTGGCCAAGCTTGAGCAGGAATACGTGGTTGAAGTCAGCGGCGACATGATCGCCCACGGCCTGGAGCGGCTGAACCGCGGCTTCATCTGGAAAGGCAACGAGCTGCCGAAGATCAAGGCCAGCTGGCAGAACGAAACGCGCTTGCGCATGGTCCTGAAAAATCCGCAGCCCGGCCTGATCGCCCTGCTGTGCAGCAGCGTCGGGGTGACCCCGCTGAGCATGCGCCGGATTCGCCTCGGTGGCGTATCGATGAGCAAGCTGCCCCTGGGCCAATGGCGCTACCTGGCCACCAGCGAAAGATTCTAGCAACAAGGCGCCGCCAACCGGGCTGCGCCTCCCGAACAGGATTTTCACCATGATTCACAACGATGTGCTGCGTAGCCTGCGCTACCTGCTCGACGTCAACGACGCCAAGCTCTCCGATATCATCAAGCTCGGCGGTTATGAGGTCGCCAAAAACGATATCGTCGCCTACCTCAAGAAAGAAGACGAAGAAGGCTTCGAGCGCTGCCCCGACGAAGTCATTGCGCACTTTCTTGACGGCCTGGTGATCTTCAAGCGTGGCAAGGACGACAGCCGCCCGCCGCTGCCGATCGAACTGCCGGTGACCAACAACATCATCATGAAGAAGCTGCGTGTGGCCTTCGAACTGAAGGAAGACGACCTGCACGCGATTCTCAAGGCTGCCGACTTCCCGGTCTCCAAGCCGGAACTCAGCGCCCTGTTCCGTAAAGTCGGCCACAACAACTACCGCCCTTGCGGCGACCAGCTGCTGCGCAACTTCCTCAAGGGCCTGACCCTGCGGGTTCGTGGCTGAGCCGGCGATGAACTACAGTGTCACGCCGATCGGCTTCGTCCGCTCCTGCTTCAAGGAAAAGTTCGCGATCCCGCGCCAGCCGCAACTGGCGCCTGCCGCCCGGGGCGTGCTGGAACTGACGCCGCCGTTCGACAGCGCTGATGCGGTGGCGGGGCTCGAGCAGGTCAGCCATGTCTGGCTGCTGTTCCTGTTCCACCAGGCACTGGAAGACAAGCCGCGGCTCAAAGTGCGCCCGCCACGCCTGGGCGGCAACACCTCCATGGGCGTGTTCGCCACCCGTGCGACCCACCGCCCCAACGGCATTGGCCAATCGGTGGTGCGCCTGGAGAAGATAGAGCCGGGCCGGCTGATACTGTCGGGTATCGACCTGCTCGATGGCACGCCGGTGATCGACATCAAGCCCTATGTGCCCTATGCCGACGCGGTCAGCAGCGCAACCAACCAGATGGCCAGCGCGCCGCCAGCACCGATTCCGGTCGCCTGGGGCGATGGTGCCTTGCAGCAGGCCCACGAACACGCGCTGCGCCTCGGAGAGCCCCTCACGGAGTTGATCGAGCAGTGCCTGGCCCAAGACCCGCGCCCGGCTTACCAGGTACCACCACCCGAGCGTGTGTACGGGGTGAAGTTCTGGGATGTACAGGTGCGCTGGCACTACCCTCAGCGGGATCGGATCCGGGTGCTGGAAGTGGTGGCAGACCTGTAGGGATTGGGTTCGGGCATAAAAAAAGCAGGCCAAGGCCTGCTTTTTTGTGTTCAGCGCTGCTTACTTCTCGACGAATGCACGTTCGATCAGGTAGTCACCTGGCTCACGCATACGGGCCGAGATTTTCAGGCCGAAGCTGTCGAGCACTTCACTGGTTTCGTCGAGCATGCTCGGGCTACCGCAGATCATCGCACGGTCGTCCTGCGGGTTGATCGGTGGCAGGCCGATGTCGCTGAACAGTTTGCCGCTGCGCATCAGGTCGGTCAGACGGCCCTGATTCTCGAACGGTTCACGGGTAACGGTCGGGTAGTAGATCAACTTCTCACGCAGCGCCTCGCCAAAGAACTCGTTCTGCGGCAGGTGCTCGGTGATGAATTCGCGGTAGGCCACTTCGTTTACGTAGCGGACACCGTGAACCAGGATCACTTTTTCGAAGCGCTCGTAGGTTTCCGGGTCCTGGATGACGCTCATGAACGGCGCCAGGCCAGTACCGGTGCTGAGCAGGTACAGGTGTTTGCCCGGGTTCAGGTCGTCCAGCACCAGCGTACCGGTAGGCTTCTTGCTGATGATGATCTCATCGCCTTCCTTCAGGTGCTGCAACTGGGAGGTCAGCGGGCCGTCCGGCACCTTGATGCTGAAGAACTCCAGATGCTCTTCCCAGTTCGGGCTGGCGATCGAGTAGGCACGCATGAGCGGGCGGCCGTTTTCCTGTTGCAGGCCGATCATCACGAACTGACCGTTCTCGAAGCGCAGCCCCGGATCACGGGTGCACTTGAAGCTGAACAGGGTGTCATTCCAGTGGTGAACACTGAGGACACGTTCGTGGTTCATGTTGCTCATGTACGGGCTCCTGAAATAAAACGCAGCGCTAACCTAGAGCGCGATTGCGCGATAGTTTAGTGCGAGCGACAATATCTGTTAAATGAATTATCAAGATATGTCTTATCGGTTATATAGATATGCGATTTACACTTCGTCAGCTCCAGGTGTTCGTTGCCGTAGCCCAGTACCAAAGCGTCTCGCGAGCCGCTGGCATACTGGCGCTATCGCAGTCGGCCGCCAGTACATCGATCACCGAACTTGAGCGCCAATCGAGCTGTCAGTTGTTCGACCGCGCGGGTAAACGCCTGAGCCTCAACGCTTTGGGCCATCAGCTACTACCACAAGCGGTGGCACTGCTCGACCAGGCCAAGGAAATCGAAGACCTGCTCAACGGCAAGTCCGGTTTCGGCTCATTGGCGGTGGGTGCCACACTGACCATCGGCAACTACCTGGCTACCCTGCTGATCGGCAGTTTCATGCAGATCCACCCGGAGAGTCAGGTCAAGCTCCATGTGCAGAACACTGCGCATATAGTGCAACAGGTGGCCCACTATGAAATTGATCTGGGTCTAATCGAAGGCGACTGCAATCATCCGGACCTTGAAGTGCAACCCTGGGTTGAAGATGAACTGGTGGTGTTTTGCGCCCCGCAACATCCACTGGCCAGGCGTGGCCAGGCCAGCCTGGAAGAGTTGACCCAAGAGGCCTGGATTCTGCGCGAACAGGGTTCAGGCACACGCCTGACCTTCGATCAGGCCATGCGCCATCACCGCTCACACCTGAACATTCGCCTGGAGCTTGAACACACCGAAGCGATCAAACGCGCGGTGGAGTCCGGGCTGGGTATCGGCTGTATCTCACGCCTGGCATTGCGCGACGCCTTTCGCCGCGGCAGCCTTGTGGCGGTAGAAACACCCGAGCTTGATCTCGCCCGGCAGTTTTACTTCATCTGGCACAAACAGAAGTACCAGACTTCAGCCATGCGAGAGTTCCTCGAGTTGTGCCGCAGCTTTACCGCCGGCGTGCAACGCAGTGACGAAATCGTCCTGCCCAACATTGCCTAGAGCAGAATCACCGCCCAGATCACCGCCACCATCGACAACGCCACGAACTGGGCAGCGCTGCCCATGTCCTTGGCGTTTTTCGACAGGGGGTGGCGGTCCAGGGAGATCCGGTCAATTGCCGCCTCGACAGCCGAATTGAGCAACTCGACGATAAGGCCCAACAGGCACACGGCAATCAGAATGGCGCGCTCGGCGCGGCTGACATCCAGCCAGAACGCCACCGGGATCAGCACGACATTGAGCAGCACCAACTGACGGAACGCGGCTTCACCGGTAAAAGCTGCTCGCAGACCGTCAAACGAATAGCCTGCGGCGTTGAAAATACGTTTAAGGCCGGTCTGGCCCTTGAAAGGCGATGACATAGAAGATCACTTCGTCCACTGAAAAATGCGCTGCAGCCTAATGTAGGCACAGTCAAAAAAGCGTGAAGGCCAGGCCCTCAGCTCGCTGGAACTGATTCCAACTGTTGCAGCAACAGCGCGGCCTGGGTTCGCGTACGCACACCAAGCTTGCGGAAAATCGCCGTAACATGGGCCTTGATGGTCGCTTCCGAGACATTCAGCTCATAGGCGATCTGTTTGTTCAGCAAGCCTTCACAGACCATGGTCAGTACCCGGAACTGCTGAGGCGTGAGGCTGGCCAAGCCCTCACTGGCAGCCTTGGCTTCCGCTGACACGTCGACTTTTTCGAAGGCTTGTGGCGGCCACCAGACGTCACCGTCGAGCACCTTCTTCACCGCATCCTGAATGACTTCAAGGGAGCTCGACTTGGGTATGAAACCGCTGGCACCGAATTCGCGCGATTTCACCACCACTGCGGCCTCTTCCTGAGCCGACACCATCACCACCGGAATCTGCGGGTATTGGCCACGTAGCAGGACCAGGCCGGAAAAGCCATAGGCGCCCGGCATGTTCAGATCCAGCAACACCAGGTCCCAGTCAGCCTTCTCGGCAAGACGGGTCTCCAGTTCGGCAATACTGGCGACTTCTACCAGGCGAACGTCTGGGCCAAGCCCCAGCGTAACGGCCTGGCGCAGGGCACTGCGAAACAGCGGGTGGTCATCGGCTATCAGGATTTCGTACGTGGCCATCGATCTAATGATCCTGTTCTGTGCAGGCGCGGGGAGGAAGAAGGGGCGCCTGGCGGGCAACTCAAGGTGCTGACAGCAGTGTCAGCCACCCAAAAGGCACTTCAAGGCCAGAAAAATAGTGTTTCAAGCCCTGGATATGCCTGAACCGGCGCCAAGGATGCCGAGCCAGAACCGGGTGGTCAAGTTGATTACCCGGTCACGGCAGGCACGATCTGGACGTCCTGGCTATCTATTATGAACCAATGTGCGCTGGCTGCCCCTTGGACTATAGGAAGGTGTGCAAACGCTGATGCACTGTATCCTGTTCATCCAGCGGCCACTGGTGCTTGGCGCTGAGGTAGTGGGTGCTGAACACATCCAGATAGGCGTCCAGCGCCTCGGCAGCACGCTGATCGCCGGCAAGTTCGAGGCACATGGCGGCCACTTCGGCGGTGCAGAAGTGATCGTCGCGCTTGGAACGGCGCAGTCGATAACGTGACAATTGCTCGGGCTGCAGGCTGAGTACGGGGAAGCGATCCAGGTACGGGCTCTTGCGAAACATCTTGCGCGCCTCGGTCCAGGTTGCATCCAGAAGGATGAACAAGGGCCGCTTGCCAGGCTCGCGGACCACTTCACTGACCACCCGTTGCGGAGCGACAAACTCACCGGGAAACACAATGTACGGCTGCCAGTGAGGCTGATCGAGCAAGGCCAGCAAAGTTTCATCGACCGAGGTGCGCTGCCAGCCAAATGCCGAGGTGTCGGCAATCAGGTCGGCAATCAGCCAGCCGGTATTGCTCGGCTTCAATGGCTCGGTGTCGTGCATCAGCAGGCACATGGCCGAATCGGCTGGCACCTGTGGACGCCAGGCACACAGGCAATGGCTGAAGATAACGCGACACTGCGGGCAGCGTGGCGCCCGGGATCCGCGGGCAACGAAGGGTTTGACACTGCGCGCCAGGCGCTCGGCCCGCAGGCGCGAAACAGCATGGTTCATGGCAGCAGTCTTAGGCGGTAAAGGAAGGATGGCACTGCACGGACTCAGCAAGACGTGAAAACCCGGTCAGTTTATCAGAGACAGCTTACGCACTTACGGTATTTGCCGTGCAGCCACAGCGCCGTCTCCCCTATAATCGTCCCCCTGATGCTACCCGCTGGCACCGCAACGACGTACGTGGCGGAACACCGTGCCGTGTTGCCGGTCCAATCGCCAGTTACCGACCCAGGAGAAATTCATGCTGCGCTTCATCGCCCCGTCCCTGAGCCTGTTGCTCGCTCTGCCCCTGGCCGCCAACGCAGCCTCCAAGCAGGAATACGAGCTGAGCCAGATGCTGCAAAAAGTTGCCACCGAGAGCAGTGTAGGTACACCGCGTGCGATCAACGAAGACATCCTCGACCAGGGTTACACCGTTGAAGGCAAGCAGCTGATCAATCACCTGAGCGTACTTCCAAGCCACGCTGAAAAAATGAAGGCTGACCCAAACCGGGTGCGCAGCCAATTGGGTGACAGCGTCTGCAAGAATTCCGGTTACCGTCAGTTGATGGCCAAAGGCGCAGTGCTGACCTACCGCTTCACCGAGTACAAGACGAACCGCCCAGTCAGCGAGCAGGCGTTCGATGCCAAGAGTTGCGGCATTAAGCTAAGCAAGTAAGCCTAGGCCACCTGCTCGCTATCGCGTCGCTGTTTTTCATCGGCGCGCAGTTCGGCCACCAGGGCCTGGACATAACGTGAGTGCCGCTCTCCTCCCCCCAAGCGACGCAGGCACTCCTCTTCAAGGCTCAGGTGATTGGCCTGGGCCGATCGCTCGAGTAACTCAAACAGCTGAGCATCGAGCTCCAGATTAAGCCGTTGCATGTGACAGCCTCCCTGCACCGCGACAATCGCTCAGGCCTCCAGTTAACCAGACCCTCACCTGGCCTGGATCCCGGCTGACGAGCGGTCTACTGCGGACCTTCGCGATTGTTGGGTTCAACGAAGATCGTTTCAGCATAAACAGCCGCCAGGGTCTAGATTGATAGCAAGCGCCCGCCCGTTTCAGGGCTCGCACAGGGGGATGCCCGCCGACGCCTTGCATGCACGGCCGAGCGACAATTACAAAGAGCCCATCATCACTGCACTAAGACCTTGCAGGTCTACTGCAACGCTCGAGGCGTACACTCGAGCCATGGCAGCCAGCGACACACGCAGTGTCGCGGCCGGAAGCCGCATCAGGCCCGGTCAGAGGTTTTGCTGCAGAAGGAGACGTTGAATGCCGTACCAACCGAATGAACTGCTAGCGAGTCACTTCACCCGTAACGGAATCGATCTGAGCAAGCTGGACGAGCAACTGCAACTGGTTGCCCCGCAAAGCCCTAACCTGCCGCTGTATCGCGACATGATGCTGACCGTCCTGCGCATGGCCGAGGACGACAGCAACCGCTGGAACGCCAAGATTACCCTGCAGGCGCTGCGCGAACTTGACCATGCCTTCCGCACCCTTGAACAGTACAAAGGACGCCGCAAAGTCACCGTCTTCGGCTCGGCCCGCACTCCACTCGAACACCCCATGTATGCGCTGGCGCGTGAGCTTGGCGCAACACTGGCCCGTTCCGACCTGATGGTCATCACCGGTGCCGGCGGTGGCATCATGGCAGCCGCCCACGAAGGCGCTGGCGTTGACCACAGCCTGGGTTTCAACATCACCCTGCCGTTCGAACAGCACGCCAACCCGACGGTGGATGGCACCGACAAATTGCTGCCGTTTCACTTTTTCTTCATTCGCAAGTTGTTCTTCGTCAAGGAAGCCGACGCCCTGGTGCTATGCCCAGGAGGCTTTGGCACGCTGGACGAAGCACTGGAAGTACTCACCTTGATCCAGACCGGCAAGAGCCCGCTGGTGCCGGTGGTGCTGCTGGATTCTCCGGGGGGCACCTTCTGGCAGGACGCGCTGAACTTCATTACCCGGCAACTGGAAGAGAACCGCTACATCCTGCCCAGCGACCTGAAACTGCTGCGTTTGGTGCACAGCGCCGAAGACGCCGTGGAGGAAATCAACCAGTTCTACAGCAACTACCACTCCAGCCGCTGGCTGAAAAACCAGTTCGTGATCCGCATGCACCATCCGCTCAGCGAAGGTGCGTTACTTGATCTGCAGGAGGGCTTTGCCGACTTGCGGCTGAGCGGTCATTACCATCAGCACGCCTATGCCGGCGAACACCATGATGAGCTCAGGTTCAGTCACCTGACGCGCCTGACCTTCGCCTTCAACGGACGTGATCAAGGGCGCCTGCGCGAACTGGTGGACTTCATCAATCTGTCGGAAAACTGGGCCAAACCCGAACCGATGCACACGACACAACGTGCCCGCGAAGCACTCAAGGTCACCTGAGGCGCGTGCGCTAGTAGTCGTCCAGCCCTCGGCCGCTCAACAGGCGGCCGACCATTTCCATGGAAAAGCCCCGGTAGACCAGAAAGCGGGTTTGCTGGGCGCGGCTGCGCGGATCGGTAGGTAGCTGACCAGAAAACTTGCGCTGCCAGACATCCTGCAGCTGACTCGCCCAGTCCACCCCGCTCTCGCGCAGCGCCTGATCGATGTCGCCGCGTTGCAGGCCACGCTGGCTCAGCTCTTCGCGTATACGCGCCGGGCCGTAACCAGAGCGCGAGCGATAGCTGATAAAGCTTTCCAGATAACGGGCTTCGCTGAGCAAGCCCTCTTCCGTCAAGCGGTCGAGTTCCTGGTCAATCAATTCGGGGGGAGCGCCGCGCTGACGCAATTTGCGCGTCAGCTCTACGCGACCATGCTCGCGGCGAGCGAGCAGGTCCATGGCTGTCCGCCTTACGGCGACGGGGGTGTCGAGTACGGCGGACATGGGTGCGATCAGTAGCCGGCTTCAGCGTCGGCCAGATCGTCTTCAGGCTCGGCATTGACGGCTGCAGCTTTGGCCGCGGCGTCAACGGCACCCGCGCTCAGCAGCTTGTCGCGAATCTGCTTCTCGAGCGTGGCGGCAATTTCCGGGTTGTCCTGAAGGAACTTGGCCGAGTTGGCCTTGCCCTGGCCGATTTTGCTGCCCTGGTAGCTGTACCAGGCACCGGATTTTTCCAGGAAGCCATGCAGCACGCCGAGGTCGATGATCTCACCGTTACGGTAGATACCCTTGCCGTAGAGAATCTGGAATTCAGCCTGACGGAAAGGCGGAGCCACCTTGTTCTTGACGATCTTGACGCGGGTTTCGCTGCCGACTACTTCGTCGCCTTCCTTCACCGCGCCGGTACGGCGGATGTCCAGGCGGACCGACGCGTAGAACTTCAGCGCGTTACCACCAGTGGTGGTTTCCGGGCTGCCGAACATCACACCGATCTTCATACGGATCTGGTTGATGAAGATCACCAGGCAGTTGGCGTTCTTGATGTTACCGGTGATTTTACGCAGAGCCTGGGACATCAGGCGGGCTTGCAGGCCCACGTGCATGTCACCCATTTCGCCTTCGATTTCAGCCTTGGGTACCAATGCGGCCACGGAGTCGACGATGATCACGTCAACGGCGTTGGAGCGCACCAGCATGTCGGTGATTTCCAGTGCCTGTTCGCCGGTGTCAGGCTGCGAGACCAGCAGGTCGTCGACGTTGACACCCAGCTTGCCGGCGTATTCCGGATCGAGCGCATGTTCGGCGTCGACGAAGGCGCAGGTTGCACCCATTTTTTGAGCCTGGGCGATCACCGACAGGGTCAGCGTGGTTTTACCGGACGACTCAGGGCCGTAGATCTCGACAATACGACCTTTTGGCAGGCCGCCAATGCCCAGGGCAATGTCCAGGCCCAGGGAGCCGGTGGAAATGGCCGGAATCGCCTGACGCTCGTGGTCGCCCATGCGCATGACCGCGCCTTTACCGAATTGACGCTCGATTTGCCCCAGGGCCGCAGCCAAGGCGCGCTTCTTGTTGTCGTCCATTGAAGTCCTCACGTAATCGATAGGGCCTGACGGCCAGAACACCTGTATAAGTAGCCAGTATTATTCCACAGGGTTTTCTTCCCGCCTACCCCCGATGTGCGATTTACTCTGCGCCAAGCTGTAACAAGCCCTCTAGCGCGGCGGTTACCGTTTGTCGGCGCACCTCATCACGGTCACCGTCGAAGTGCCTGCGCTCACTGCTGACATGGCTGCCATCAGCCCAGGCCAGCCAGACCGTGCCCACCGGTTTGGCCGGCGAACCGCCGTCGGGCCCGGCCACGCCACTGACCGCCACGGCAAAGCGTGCCCCGCTGGCTATCTGGGCGCCGCGAACCATGGCTTCGACCACCTCCTGGCTGACCGCTCCAACCTGAACGAACAGCGTCTCGGGTACCGCCAGCTGGCGGGTTTTCTGCTTATTGGAATAGGTCACATACCCGGCCTCGAACCAGGCCGAGCTGCCCGGAATCCGGGTAATGGCTTCGGCGATACCGCCGCCGGTGCAGGATTCGGCCGTGGTCACCTGGGCGTTGAAGCGGCGCAGGTGTTCCCCCAGGCGGGCTGAAAGCGCAGTGATCGGGTCCATGACAAGCTCCTTGAAAGACTGTCGCCTACCCTACACCAGCTGCTTCAGCGCTGTAACGCCCGCACATACGCCTGACAGGCGCGCAGCGCGATCAATCCCTGATCGCCCGCGTCGGTGATGGCGACAATTCGCCGAGCATGCGCCGGGTCAAGTTGGGCGCGCGTGGTGGCTTCGGCCTTCTGTTGGCGTTCTTGAGCATGCAGATTTGCCTGCTCGGCCAACTGCCGGCCGTATCGCCAGGCCTGGAGCTGCCAGGTTGCCGCGGCCATCACCAACAAGAGGGTCACCAGCAGTGCCACCCGCAACCGACTCACGCCAACACCTCACGGGCCCTTGCCCAGAGTTTCAGACGATCTTCCAGGCCATTGAGCCCGCCATTGATGTGACGGGTAATGCGATTGAACTCACCACGGTCGGCCAGCTGGTTGAGCCCGCGCGAATGCCAGAACCAGGCCGCAGACTCGCATGCCCAGCGTGGCTGCTCCAGCAGCTGTGGCAGCGCCAGCAAACGCTCGTCGCCGAACAACGCCATGCTGCAGGCCTGGTAGTTATTGCAGCCGGTGACCTGGATCAGACCCCGCCCGCAATACAGCTGACCGTCGCCATCGGCTTGCGGGCTGTTACCCAGACGCAAGGCAAGGCTGCCAGTGTCATAGCGCGACAAGTAGCGGTCATTGCCCAGTTCCTTCAGATAGCGCAGCTGCCCCGATTCATGGCCAATCTGTGCCAGGAACGCCGTCACGCGTCGCGGAGAGTCGATTTCCCAGCGCTGCATGGCGGCGTTCAGGGCAGGAACAAAAACGCCCGCTTGCTGGCGGGCGTTGGGGAAAATCAATAACAACGTCTTTTCAGTCATTTCCATACAGACCTCACCATCATGCCCTTTCAGCAAGCAGTACCGCTCTTCGCACCTGACTCTTTATCTGCTCATTCCTTGTTGTCCTGGCGGTTCCACTCAGGCGCCCTCGTTTCAACACCCAAGCGTCTCGCCGCCCAACGCTCGTAGAGCCCGATTGCCACGTCAGCCCCGGCCATGGCTGTCAAACAGCCAAAGGCACTGGCCGTCCAGATCGACATGCCGCTGGCATACAGCAGCATCACCGTCGACACGCCGCAGACCATGCAGGCGCCCGAACGCAAAAGCAGACGTCGAACCAGCGCCCATCCCCGGGCACCGGCCTTGTCCGCACGCCACATTTCTCCGCTAAGGCCGCCCAGCAAGGCCAGAATCACCACCGGCCAGATCGGCATTTCCAGTAACGTCAATTGCTCACTTGTCACTGCCCTGTCTCCTTGAGTCATTCCGCACGACACCTTGCCTGCGGCGTAAGCGTTAAAACCGATTACCTCGCTATCTAGAAAGCCCGCCACGCATGGTGCCCGGGCAACTCCGCTTCACATTGTTCCTCCGACCGCGGCCGCCTACCCGCCAGATAACTGCTTGTGGTGCTTTACGCTGCACACCCGGGCCAGTTGCCAACCCTCTGAACAGTTCAGGCCTGTTCATCGCTGCCTTTGTCACCGCCGGTGTCGACCGGCTTGAGATGAAGATTATGCATTGATGCATATGCAGTCAATGCGTTTATGGAAATATTTATGCACAGGAAAATGCGCATGTGCATGTAAGCCGTGCGTCGCGGGGTTTGAAGTACTTTCAGCAGGCGAAAAAAAACCCGCCGAAGCGGGTTCTCTGATGATCGGGGTAGTGGTCAACGGGCGTACATGCCCCACCAGAACACATGACCAAGGATGCTGATCTGCTCTTCCTGCATCTGCTGGAAGCTGTAGTCTTCATCCGGATGCTCATCGCGGTTGAAGCTGCGCAGTCGGATACCGGTAGGCAGGCGGTAGAGCTGCTTCACCCGCAACTGGCCATTGTGGTTGATGGCGTAGAGGTCGCCGTCAACGATATCGCCAATAGCGTTCTTGCCGGAGTTGACCCCGACCGTCGCGCCATCACGCAGCACTGGCAACATGCTGTTGCCGCGTACCGTGACACACTTGGCCTGGTCGAACTGGACACCGTTGTGCCGCAGGCTGCGTTTGCCGAAACGCAGGCTGGCCTTCTCGCTTTCCTCGATGACGAACCGCCCTGATCCTGCAGCCAACTCGACTTCGCGAAGAAAAGGAATGGACACTTCGTCGTCATCGACGGGGGTGTCGTCATCCCACAAGCTGATGTCACGTAGTTCGGCATGGCTGCGCCCGGGCGCAGCTTCGCGGCTTTCGCCCAGGTCGACGCGTCCCCGCAACTGATCGGTGCTCACACCGAAATACTCGGCGATCTTCGACACATGCTTGTCGGAAGGGTCGACGATTTTCTCGCTGAGAATGCGCGACAGGGTGGATTGCGGCACGCCGGTACGCCGGTACAGTTCCGTAGGGGAGATACCGTGGCGGTCGAGCAATGCTCTCAAGACAGATGCTACGTTGCGTTTTTGCATAAATTGCATAGTGCAACCGGTTTTTGCAAAACGCAACAGCCGATATGCACGGAAATGCATGGATAAATGGTCACGACAAGGCGGTTCACCTCGGCATCGCCGGCAAAATCCCTGTACCATTGCGCGCTTGCCTTTGGTCTAAACGACACTGCGAGCCAAGTTTCTGTAATGAGCGATCTTTCCGCACACACCCCGATGATGCAGCAGTACTGGAAGCTGAAAAACCAGCACCCGGACCAGCTGATGTTCTACCGCATGGGCGACTTCTACGAGATCTTCTATGAAGATGCGAAGAAAGCCGCAAAACTGCTGGATATCACCCTGACCGCCCGCGGGCAGTCGGCTGGCCAGTCGATTCCCATGTGCGGTATCCCCTTCCACGCGGCCGAAGGTTACCTGGCCAAGCTGGTGAAGCTGGGCGAGTCGGTGGTGATCTGCGAGCAGATCGGCGACCCGGCCACCAGCAAAGGGCCGGTGGAGCGCCAGGTGGTGCGTATCATCACCCCCGGCACGGTCAGCGACGAAGCCTTGCTCGACGAGCGCCGCGACAACCTGATCGCCGCCGTACTGGGTGACGAGCGCCTGTTCGGCCTGGCCGTTCTGGATATCACCAGCGGCAATTTCACCGTGCTGGAGATCAAAGGCTGGGAGAACCTGCTGGCCGAGCTCGAACGCATCAACCCGGTCGAGCTGCTGATCCCGGATGACTGGCCGCAAGGCTTGCCTGCGGAGAAGCGCCGCGGCGCCCGTCGTCGTGCACCTTGGGACTTCGATCGCGACTCGGCTCGCAAGAGCCTGTGCCAGCAGTTCGCAACCCAGGACCTCAAGGGCTTCGGTTGCGAGAAGCTGACCCTGGCCATCGGCGCTGCCGGTTGCCTGCTGGGCTATGCCAAGGAAACCCAGCGCACCGCCCTGCCCCACCTGCGCAGCCTCAAGCACGAGCGCCTGGACGACACCGTGGTGCTCGACGGCGCCAGCCGTCGCAACCTCGAACTCGATGTGAACCTGGCCGGCGGACGCGACAACACCCTGCAATCAGTCATCGATCGCTGCCAGACGGCCATGGGCAGCCGTTTGCTGACCCGTTGGCTGAACCGTCCGCTGCGCGACCTGAAAGTACTGCAGGCGCGCCAGGGTTCCATCCGCTGCTTGCTCGATGGCTACCGTTTCGAAAAGCTGCAGCCGCAACTCAAGGAAATCGGCGACCTCGAACGCATCCTTGCCCGTATCGGCCTGCGTAACGCCCGCCCTCGGGACCTGGCGCGCTTGCGCGATGCCCTCGGCGCCTTGCCTGAACTGCAAAACGCCATGGCCGAGCTTGAAGCGCCGCACCTCGCGCGCCTGGCGGCCATCACCGGCACGTACCCGGAGCTGGCCGACCTGCTTCAAAAGGCCATCATCGACAACCCGCCCGCGGTCATCCGCGACGGTGGCGTACTGAAAACCGGCTACGACAGCGAACTGGACGAGTTACTGTCCATGAGCGAGAACGCCGGCCAGTTCCTGATTGACCTCGAAGCACGGGAAAAAGCGCGCACGGGCCTGGCCAACCTCAAGGTCGGCTACAACCGCGTGCATGGCTACTTCATCGAACTGCCCAGCAAGCAGGCCGAGCAGGCCCCTGCCGACTACATCCGCCGGCAGACGCTCAAAGGTGCCGAACGCTTCATCACCCCCGAGCTAAAAGTCTTCGAAGACAAGGCACTGTCGGCCAAGAGTCGCGCCCTTGCTCGCGAAAAGATGCTCTACGACGCACTGCTGGAAACCCTGATCGGTCATCTGGCGCCCCTGCAAGATACCTCCGCTGCCTTGGCCGAACTGGATGTGCTGAGCAACCTCGCCGAGCGTGCGTTGAACCTCGACCTGAACTGCCCGTCTTTTGTTGACGAGCCCTGCATGCGCATCACCCAGGGTCGCCACCCGGTTGTAGAGCAGGTACTGACCACGCCGTTCGTGGCCAACGACCTGGCGCTGGACGACAACACCCGCATGCTGGTCATCACCGGGCCGAACATGGGTGGTAAATCCACCTACATGCGCCAGACCGCGTTGATCGTACTGATGGCGCACATCGGCAGCTTCGTACCTGCCGCCAGTTGTGAGCTGTCACTGGTCGACCGGATCTTTACCCGTATCGGCTCCAGCGACGACCTGGCCGGCGGGCGCTCGACCTTCATGGTCGAGATGAGCGAAACCGCCAACATCCTGCACAACGCCACCGACCGCAGCCTGGTGCTGATGGACGAAGTGGGCCGCGGCACCAGCACCTTCGACGGGCTGTCCCTGGCCTGGGCCGCAGCAGAGCGCCTGGCGCAACTGCGTGCCTATACCCTGTTCGCCACGCATTACTTCGAACTGACGGTATTGCCGGACAGTGAGCCGCTGGTTGCCAACGTGCACCTGAATGCCACCGAGCACAACGAGCGCATTGTGTTCCTGCACCATGTGCTGCCGGGGCCTGCGAGCCAGAGTTATGGCCTGGCTGTTGCGCAGCTGGCGGGTGTACCGACACCGGTGATCCAGCGCGCACGTGAACACCTGGGCCGCCTGGAAACCGCCAGCCTGCCGCACGAAATGCCAGTAGTAGCCAAAGGTGCAGCCGATGTTCCGCACCAGAGCGACCTGTTCGCCAGCCTGCCTCACCCGGCCATCGAGAAGCTCGGGAGGCTCGACCTGGACAACATGACGCCACGCCAAGCTATCGAAATGCTCTATACACTGAAGACTCTGTTATAACGCGAGCCCGCACAAGCTGATAGAATCCCGCGCGGTTTGGCGAAGCTGCAGGTTACTAGCCTGGCCTGCAGCCCAACGACCAAGCCGAGCGACCCTGTCTGGAAGGGTATCGCTGCCGTCGCCTGAGGAGAGAATTAGAAATGACCTTCGTCGTCACCGACAACTGCATCAAGTGCAAGTACACCGACTGCGTAGAAGTCTGTCCGGTGGACTGCTTCTACGAAGGCCCGAACTTCCTGGTCATTCACCCGGATGAGTGCATCGACTGTGCACTGTGCGAGCCTGAATGCCCCGCCCAAGCCATTTTCTCGGAAGATGAAATCCCGGCTGGCATGGAGAACTTCATCGAGCTCAACGCCGAGCTTGCAGAAGTATGGCCAAACATCACCGAGCGTAAGGATGCCCTGCCAGACGCTGAAGAGTGGGATGGCAAGCCAGGCAAGATCGCCGATCTGGAGCGTTAAGCGCTCGCGGATCACAAAAAAGGCCCTTCAAGGGCCTTTTTTCGTATGTGGTGCGGGCAAAAAAAAGGGGCGGTATGACCCGCCCACATTTTTTCCGTAGTCCCTTTATTCCCTTTCATCATCCTGATGAATCGCATCCTGCGATGTCCTTGACCTTCATCCTTGAAAGCCTGTGTCAGTCCGTAGACACAGTTCAGATACTAGCGCCTGCGAATTTTCCAGCAACTGGTTAAAGCTCTCAAAAAGCTGCTGAAGCATTAGTGAAATAAATAAAAAACATCTATTTATCAATAGTTTACTAAATCGCATACAGAAAAAGCGACTTCGGTTTACTGAGCTTTACAGCGATGACTTACATAACAGGTAAGCAAAGGCTTACACAGAATATAACCAGAGGAACAACACATGGTCGCGCTGAGTGAAACCGGATGTTTGTATAGCAATAGCACGAAACATAGGCCCACTTTTTTCGTGCACAAACAAAAACGCCTCGATCATATCGAGGCGTCTTTTGCGGTTAACCGAAGTTAACGGAACAACAATTACTGAAACAACGACTCACTGGACAGACCGTTCTTTTCAAGGATCTCGCGCAGACGCTTGAGCCCCTCTACCTGGATCTGACGAACCCGTTCACGGGTCAGGCCGATCTCCAGACCAACATCTTCCAGCGTACTGCTTTCATGCCCCCGCAAGCCAAACCGGCGAATCACCACTTCACGCTGCTTGTCGGTCAACTCGCTCAACCACTGATCGATGCTTTGGGACAAGTCATCATCCTGCAGCAGCTCACACGGGTCGGTGGGTCGATCGTCAGTCAGGGTGTCAAGGAGCGTCTTGTCGGAGTCTGGCCCAAGCGACACATCCACCGAGGAGACTCGCTCGTTGAGACCGAGCATGCGCTTGACTTCATTGACCGGCTTCTCCAGGAGGGTGGCGATCTCTTCCGGGGACGGTTCGTGATCGAGCTTCTGGGTCAGCTCCCGCGCGGCACGCAGGTATACGTTCAATTCCTTGACCACGTGAATGGGCAAGCGGATGGTACGGGTCTGGTTCATGATCGCCCGTTCGATGGTCTGCCGAATCCACCAGGTGGCGTAAGTGGAAAAACGGAAACCCCGTTCAGGGTCGAATTTCTCGACCGCACGAATCAAGCCCAGGTTGCCCTCTTCGATCAGGTCCAGCAGCGAAAGCCCCCGATTCACATAACGCCGGGCGATTTTCACCACCAGACGCAAGTTGCTTTCGATCATGCGCTTGCGCCCTGCCGGATCGCCACTTTGCGACAGGCGCGCAAAATGGACTTCTTCCTCTGGCGAGAGCAGCGGTGAGAAACCAATTTCATTAAGGTACAACTGGGTCGCATCAAGCGCACGGGTATAATCAATATACTTGTGCTGCTTGAGCGTAGAGCCTTGTTTAGCTCTGGTCCGAACCGAAGGTACAGCAGGTTCGTCTGACACCACATCCGTTTCCAAAACGATGCCCGTCTCCATCAGGAGCACTTCATCGTCGATGTCAAACTCCGGCACTTCTTTACTGAGAGCCATTGTTATAGTCCTTTGCTGAGTTCGAACTCAGACTCGAGCGGCGCCGATATCCTTGGCAGCGCTGGAGCCTGTCCCCTCTACGCGAGGAACAGGCCGGGTACTAGCAATCAACGACGCGGCAGGAATTGCAGCGGATCTACAGGTTTGCCCTGGCGGCGAATCTCAAAATGCAGCTTCACCCGGTCTGTGCCCGTGGAACCCATTTCGGCAATTGTCTGCCCAACCTTGACCTGCTGTCCCTCCCGAACCAAAAGCCTGCGGTTGTGGCCGTAGGCACTGACGTAGGTGTCGCTGTGTTTGATGATTACCAACTCGCCGTAGCCCCGCAAGCCACTTCCGGCATAGACCACCGAACCATCAGACGCAGCAAAAACAGGCTGTCCCAAATCACCGGCGATATCAATGCCTTTATTCAAACTGCCGTTTGAAGCAAATTTACCAATCAACACGCCGTTGGCCGGCCATGCCCAGCCGCCCACTGCACGCTCTGCGGCAGGCACCTGAGTTGGGGTGGCTACCACCGGCGCGGGTGTTGCAACTGTCGCTGGCGCGGTCGTCACGGGCTTGCTGGCTGGCGTGCCTACAGGGCGTGTGGTTACGGTAGTTTTGCTTGAAGACGATGACGAGCTTGTGACAACGGTGGTAGTCCGCGTAGCGGTACCGGAGCGACTGTCAAAACGAATCGCCTGCCCTGGGCGGATGGTATAGGGGGGAGCAATACCATTGCGGGCAGCCAGGTCCTTGTAGTCCCAGCCATAACGGAAGGCAATCGAGAACAGGGTATCGCCAGGGCGCACCACATACTGACCGCTGGTGGTGGCAGGACGCTTGGCCACCGCAGGTGCATTGCGATCGACTACCCGGGCGCTGTTGCTGGAGGTGCTGGAGCAACCCGTCACCATCGACCCCACGGCAAGCGCAATCAACACAAGCCTGACGCTCGAAAATCCCCTGCGCTGCCGAATGATTGTGTGCCCCACCCGCCGCTCCCTCTCATGGTGACTGCTGTAAAAATGCAATATTGTTGCAATTATAACCGAGCGCCTACACCTTGCGGACGCCGGACATTCGCAAATTGTGAACCCTGACAGTGCAGGGTAGCCCGCCAGATAGACAGGGCAATGTCGGAGGAATTCGCCCGCTGCGAAAAAAAGTCCTGATCAGGCGAGCGGGCCGGTCAATAACGGTACAAAGCGGACAGCGCCCAGCACCCGTCGTGAAAAACCGTGCTCTTCACGGACGATCAGCATCAGGTGCTGAACCTCACCTGCCGGCCCTACAGGAATCACCATTCGCCCGCCCGGGGCCAACTGGTCAAGCAGGGCCTGAGGCACTTCCGGCGCTACTGCGGTGACGATGATACCGTTGTAGGGCGCCAGTGCCGGCCATCCTTCGCAGCCGTCGCCCCAACGAAATACCACATTGCGCAGATTGAGTTCGCTCAGGCGCTCCTTGGCACGATCCTGCAGCACCTTGATGCGCTCCACGGAAAACACCCGCTCGACCAGTTGCGCCAGAATCGCGGTCTGGTAACCAGAGCCCGTGCCAATTTCCAGCACTTTGTCCAGCGGCCCGGCCTGGAGCAACAGTTCGCTCATGTGCGCGACCATGAACGGCTGGGAGATCGTCTGGTTATTGCCGATCGGCAGTGCCGTGTCCTCATAGGCACGGTGCGCCAGCGCCTCGTCTACAAACAGATGGCGCGGTGTGCGACGCAGCACATCGAGCACCTTGGGGTTGGATACCCCTTCTTCGATCAGGCGCTTGATCAGCCGCTCACGGGTTCGCTCAGAGGTAAAACCGATACCATGGCGCATCAGATCCTCCTGTTCACGCATCAGAGCAGCCCCTCCAGCCAGCCATCCAGACGCTCAAAGGCGTCATTGAACGTGCGGTCCAGCTGCAATGGGGTGATCGAGACATAGCCCTGCATCACCGCATGAAAATCGGTGCCGGGGCCACCGTCCTCGGCGTCACCGGCCACAGCGATCCAGTAGCCTTCCTTGCCCCTCGGGTTGACCACCTTGGCAGGCGCCGCCGCACGGGCGCGATGCCCAAGGCGCGTCAACTGGATGCCGCGGATGTGCTCCAGCGGCAAGTTGGGGATATTCACATTGAGCACTGTTCGCGGCGGCAATTCCAGGCTCTTGTGCGCCTCAACCAGTTTGCGCGCGAAATAGGCCGCGGTTGGCAGGTTGTCGGGCAGGCGCGAGAGCAATGAGAACGCAAAGGAAGTGCCCCCCAGAAAACGCCCCTCAAGGGCAGCGCCGACCGTGCCGGAATACAACACGTCATCACCGAGGTTGGCGCCGAGGTTGATCCCCGACACCACCATGTCCGGCGTGTGCTCCAGCAAACCGTTAAGCCCCAGATGAACACAGTCTGTCGGTGTACCGTTCAAGCTGATGTAGCCGTTGGCCAGCGTCTGCGGGCACAGCGGCCGATCCAGCGTCAGCGAACTGCTGGCGCCGCTTTTGTCTTGATCCGGCGCGATGACCACACAGTCGGCATAATCCGCCAGCGCAGCATGCAGCGCGGCGATTCCGGGTGCGGTGACCCCGTCGTCATTTGAAATCAGAATACGCATGGGCTGTCCGTCTGCCCTGCCGGCACCAGATCAACGAGCTCGCGCACCACGACGGTGGCAAAGCATCCGGCCGGAAGGACGAATTCCAGTTGCAGGATATCAGGCTCGGGATAATGCCACGTCAGGCCGCCAATGGGCAGTCGCAGGATGCGACGTTCGTGACTCATGCCCGCCCGCGCCAACCATTGGCACAACGCGGCGTGCTGTTCGGCGATCGCTTGCTCAAGCACCCCGGCAGCGCCAGTGGCCCCCGACACACCTTCGCCCCACAGCGGGCCGGTCGGGTGCAGGTCGAGAATCGCCAGGCGAGGATCGGAGCACTCGGTTTCGCCCGCCGGGAAAAAGCTGCGGCTATCGGTAAAGGCCAGCAGGTCACCGACCTGAGCACGCTGCCAGCTGCCATCGGCAACACGCTGGGCAAGCACCTGATTGAACAGGTAACTGCGCGCGCTGGAGAGCAACCGTGAACGCACATTGCGCTGCTCCGGCAGCGCCTGGCGCTGCGCCCAGTCACGGGCGTCGTGAATGTTGCCGCCGGCATGGCCGAAGCGTTGGGTGCCAAAGTAATTCGGCACGCCCTGGCTTCGCAGTTGTTCCAGGCGCGCATCCAGCGCAGCGCGGTCAGCGCTCAAGCCGGTCAGGCGCAGGGTAAAACCGTTGGCCGAGTGAGCGCCACGCTGCAGTTTGCGCGAATGCCGGGTCTGCTTGAGGATGCTCAGGGTTTCGTTTTCAGCAGCGCTCAGGTTCGGGTCGGCCTTGCCCGGCAAATGCAGGCTGAACCACTGGCGGGTCAGGGCCTGACGGTCCTTGAGGCCGGCATAGCTGATACTGCGCAGCGGCACACCGGCGGCGCGGGCCAGGCGGCGGGCAGCCTCTTCCGTGTTGAGGTCGCGTTTTTCGACCCACAACCACAGGTGCTCGCCAGTACCGGACAAGGGAATATCGAGGACCTCATCCACCTGGAAGTCTTCGGCAGTGGCCTTGAGAATTGCGCTACCCAGTGCCGGGCCCGATGCGCGCGGGCCGAGGAGTTCAAGTTCCGTCATGCGCGCAGCAACAAGGCAACGGCATGCACGGCAATGCCTTCTTCACGACCGGTGAAACCAAGTTTCTCGGTGGTGGTGGCCTTGACGTTGACCTGATCCAGTTCAACCTGCAGATCTTCGGCGATCAGCGTGCGCATGGTGTCGATATGCGGAGCCATTTTTGGTGCCTGGGCAACGATGGTGGCGTCGACGTTACCGACCTTCCAGCCTTTGGCCTGGACAATCTGTACCACGTGACGCAACAGCACTCGGCTGTCGGCGCCTTTGAACTGCGGGTCGGTGTCGGGGAAGTGCTTGCCGATATCGCCCAGCGCAGCAGCACCCAGCAGGGCATCGCTCAGGGCATGCAAGAGGACGTCGCCATCGGAATGGGCCAGCAGCCCGAACTTGTGCGCAATGCGCACCCCACCCAAGGTGATGAAATCGCCTTCCGCGAAGCGGTGCACATCGTAGCCGTGGCCAATACGCATAAAAAACGCCCTGATTGAGTCAGGGCGTGATTCTACCTGCTTTGCCGGGCCTTTGGCTGATTTGTAGGGCGGTGCCTACAACAAACCCAGGGCCACGCCGTGATGGCGCAGGTGCTCATCGATGAAGCTGGCGATGAAGTAATAACTGTGGTCATAACCTGGCTGCAGACGCAGCTCAAGCGGATGACCGGCAGCCTTCGCCGCCTGGATCAACACCTGGGGCTTGAGCTGGTTTTCGAGGAAATCATCACGATCACCCTGGTCCACGAGCAACGGCAGGCGCTCCCCGGCTTCGGCAATCAACACACTGGCATCCCATTCACGCCAGCGCGTGCGGTCTTCACCCAGGTAGCGGGAGAAGGCCTTCTGCCCCCAAGGGCAATCCATCGGATTGCTGATCGGGGCGAACGCCGACACCGACTGGTATCGCTGGGGGTTGCGCAGCGCACAAACCAACGCCCCATGGCCACCCATGGAGTGCCCACTGATACCGCGACGATCGGACGCGGGGAAATGCGCCTCGACCAGCTTCGGTAGCTCGTGCACCACATAGTCGTGCATGCGGTAGTGCTGCGCCCAGGGCTGTTCGGTGGCGTTCAGGTAGAAGCCGGCGCCGTGACCAAAGTCCCAGGCGCCGTCCGGATCACCCGGCACCTGAGGCCCGCGCGGGCTGGTGTCGGGGGCGACGATGATCAACCCGAGCTCGGCCGCCAGCTTGTGCGCCCCCGCCTTCTGCATGAAGTTCTCGTCAGTGCAGGTCAGACCGCTCAGCCAGTACAGCACTGGCAGCTTGCCGCCCTGCTCTGCTTGCGGCGGCAGGTAGACAGCAAACACCATGTCGCAACCGAGCACCTCGGAGCGGTGACGGTATCGCTTGTGCCAGCCGCCGAAACTTTTCTGGCAGGAAATGTTTTCCAGGCTCATGGCAAACCTCAGAAATGGATGACGCTACGGATGCTCTTGCCTTCATGCATCAGGTCAAAGGCCTTGTTGATGTCTTCCAGGCCCATGGTATGGGTGATGAAGGTATCCAGCGGGATCTCGCCCTTTTCCGACATTTCCACGTAGCTCGGCAGCTCGCTGCGGCCACGCACGCCACCAAACGCCGAACCGCGCCATACGCGACCAGTCACCAGCTGGAACGGACGGGTCGCGATTTCCTGACCAGCGCCTGCGACGCCAATGATCACCGACTCGCCCCAACCCTTGTGGCAGCATTCCAGCGCCGCGCGCATGAGCTGCACATTGCCTACGCACTCGAAGGAGAAATCCACACCGCCGTCGGTAAGGTCAACGATAACGTCCTGGATCGGACGGTCGTAGTCCTTCGGGTTGACGCAATCGGTGGCCCCCAGCTGTTTGGCGATCTCGAACTTGCCCGGGTTGATATCCACGGCAATGATCCGCGAGGCCTTGGCCTTGACCGCGCCGATGATCGCCGAGAGGCCAATGCCGCCCAGGCCGAAGATGGCAACGGTATCGCCCGGCTTGACCTTGGCGGTGTTCAGCACTGCGCCGATCCCGGTAGTAACGCCACAGCCCAGCAGGCAAACTTTCTCCAGCGGAGCTTCTTTCTGGATCTTGGCAACCGAGATTTCCGGCAGCACGGTGTACTCGGAGAACGTCGACGTACCCATGTAATGGAACAGCTGTTGGCCTTTGTAGGAGAAGCGCGTGGTGCCATCCGGCATCAGGCCCTTGCCTTGCGTGGCGCGAATCGCCTGGCACAGGTTGGTCTTGCCGGAGCGACAGAATTTGCACTGGCCGCATTCGGGGGTGTACAGCGGGATCACATGATCGCCCACCGCCACCGACGTAACACCCTCACCGATCGCCTCGACGACAGCACCGCCTTCGTGGCCCAGAATCGACGGGAAGATACCCTCAGGGTCCGCGCCAGAAAGCGTGTAGGCATCAGTGTGGCAAACACCGCTGGCGACAACGCGCAGCAGCACTTCGCCTGCCTTGGGCATGGCCACGTCGACTTCAACGATCTCCAGCGGTTTCTTGGCCTCGAAGGCAACGGCGGCACGGGACTTGATCATCAATCTTCTCCAGCAAGGGTTCAGTTCAAGCTCAAAGTGTAATTCATCGCCATTTGATTAATAATCAGGCCGAAGACAAAACATTATTGCCATTCAGGGATAATCAATGAGCAGTCGCTGGGAAGGCATCGATGAGTTTGTTGCCGTGGCCGAATCGGGACAATTCACCGCCGCCGCAGAGCGCCTGGGGGTGTCGTCGTCGCATATCAGCCGCCAGATCGCCCGCCTGGAGGACCGCCTGCAAACCCGCCTGCTCTACCGCAGCACGCGTAAAGTGACCCTGAGCGAAGCCGGGCACACCTTCCTGCAGCATTGCCAGCGCCTTCAAGATGGCCGTGAGGAAGCCCTGCGTGCCATGGGTGACCTCACCAGCGAACCCAAAGGCTTGCTGCGCATGACCTGTGCTGTGGCCTATGGCGAACGCTTTATCGTGCCGCTGGTGACACGCTTCATGGCGGCCTACCCGCAGCTGCGCGTGGATATCGAACTGAGCAACCGCACGCTCGACCTGCTTCACGAAGGCATGGACCTGGCCATTCGCCTCGGCCGCCTTCAGGACTCGCGTCTGGTGGCGACTCGCCTGGCCCCGCGGCGCATGTACCTGTGCGCCTCACCGGCTTATCTTGAGCGCTATGGACGGCCTCACAGCCTGTCAGAGCTGGCCCGGCACAACTGCCTGATCGGCAGCTCGGATACCTGGACATTGCAGCAAGAGGGGCGCGAGCACAGCGTGCGGGTACAGGGCAACTGGCGCTGCAACAGCGGTCAGGCGGTGCTGGATGCGGCATTGCAGGGGATGGGGTTGTGTCAGTTACCCGACTACTACGTGCTTGAGCATCTGAACACCGGGGCGCTGGTTTCTCTGCTTGAGGCCCAGCAGCCACCTAACACAGCAGTATGGGCGCTCTACCCGCAACAGCGGCATCTGTCGCCAAAAGTACGCAAACTGGTGGATTACCTGCGTGAGGGATTGGCTGGCTTGCCAGAATACCGGGTCGCCTGACGTGCTTCAGCTGCGCTTGGCCCAGCGCTGACGCAAATACTCCAGGTCTTCCGGGCGGGTAACCTTGATATTGTCGCTACGTCCTTCGATCAAACGTGGCGACTGCCCTGCCCATTCGATGGCCGAGGACTCGTCGGTAATTGCCACATCCGCCACCAGGCTATCAGCAAGCGCGCGATGCAGGGCGCCAAGACGAAACATCTGCGGGGTATAAGCTTGCCAGACGGTACTGCGGTCGATCGTTTTGCTCACACGGCCATCGGCGTTGGCCCGCTTGAGGGTGTCACGCGCCGGTACCGCCAGTAGCCCGCCGACAGGATCGTCGGCCAGTTCGCCCAGTAGCCGGTCGAGATCACTACGCGCAAGGTTGGGCCGTGCAGCATCGTGCACCAGCACCCAGTCACTGTCGGCTGCCCCCTGGGCATGCAGCAACAGCAGGGCATTGAGGACAGAGTCGGCGCGCTCCTGGCCACCCTCTGCGCGCTGAATACGCGGATCAGTGGCACAACGCAGGCCCGGCCAGTAAGGATCGTCAGCAGCGACACTGACCACCACCCCTTTGACGCAGGGATGGTCAAGAAAACAGTCGAGGCTATGCTCGAGGATGGTCTGCCCGCCCAGTTGCAGGTATTGCTTGGGACGGTCGGCGGCCATGCGGGCACCAACGCCCGCGGCGGGAATCACGGCCCAGAAGGCCGGCAAGGTCTGGATCATTGGGCCAGCTGGAAGAGGGTTTCGCCCTCTTTGACCATACCCAATTCATGGCGAGCCCGTTCTTCGACGGTTTCCATACCTTTCTTCAACTCCAGAACTTCTGCATCAAGCACACGGTTACGTTCCAGCAGACGCTCGTTTTCGGCGTGCTGGTCGGCAATCTGTTGCTTGAGTTCGGTGACCTGGGCCAGGCTGCCATTGCCCACCCACAGGCGATATTGCAAGCCACCGAGCAGCAGAAGCAGGACGAGGAACAACCAATAGGGACTGCGCATCAGGGTATCCAGTGGAAAAAAACCGCTGCCTCAGCAGGGCTCTGATGGCACGAAGCCTGGCCGAAGCCAGGCTTTGTGAAGTCAGACCTGCTGCATAACGCCGCTGAACCGTCAGTATGGCTGTTCAGCGAACGCTAGCTGCTGTCTTTTTACCATCTCTTGCTTAGCCGCGAAACTCGGCACGACCACGGTACACAGCCTTGCTGCCCAGTTGCTCTTCGATACGCAGCAGCTGGTTGTACTTGGAAACGCGGTCGGAACGGCACAGCGAACCGGTCTTGATCTGGCCAGCAGCAGTACCGACGGCCAGGTCGGCGATGGTCGAATCTTCGGTTTCGCCCGAACGGTGCGAGATCACCGCGGTGTAACCGGCAGCCTTGGCCATCTGGATGGCTTCCAGGGTTTCGGTCAGCGAGCCGATCTGGTTGAACTTGATCAGGATCGAGTTGCCGATCTGCTTGTCGATGCCTTCTTTGAGGATCTTGGTGTTGGTCACGAACAGGTCGTCGCCGACCAGTTGCACCTTGGCGCCGATCTTGTCGGTGAGGATCTTCCAGCCAGCCCAGTCGGACTCGTCCAGGCCATCTTCGATCGAGATGATCGGGAAGCGCTCGGTCAGGCCTTTCAGGTACTCGGCAAAGCCTTCAGCGTCGAACGACTTGCCTTCACCAGACAGGTTGTACTTGCCGTCTTCGTAGAATTCGCTGGCCGCGCAGTCCAGGGCCAGGGTCACGTCGGTGCCCAGCTTGTAGCCAGCGTTGGCAACGGCTTCGGCGATGGCGCCCAGGGCGTCCTCGTTGGAAGCCAGGTTTGGTGCGAAACCACCTTCGTCACCCACGGCGGTGTTCAGGCCACGGGCCTTGAGCACGGCTTTGAGGTGATGGAAAATTTCGGTGCCCATGCGCAGGCCGTCGGAGAAGGTCTTGGCGCCAACTGGCTGAACCATGAACTCCTGGATGTCGACGTTGTTATCGGCGTGCTCGCCACCGTTGATGATGTTCATCATCGGAACCGGCATCGAGTACTGGCCCGGGGTGCCGTTCAGGTTGGCGATGTGTGCGTACAGCGGCAGGTCCTGATCCTGGGCTGCGGCTTTGGCTGCAGCCAGGGAAACTGCCAGGATGGCGTTGGCGCCCAGGTTGGCCTTGTTCTCGGTACCGTCCAGCTTGATCATGGCGTGGTCGAGGGCTTTCTGGTCAACCGGGTCTTTGCCCAGCAGCAGGTCGCGAATCGGGCCGTTGATGTTGGCAACGGCTTTCAGTACGCCTTTACCCATGTAACGGCTCTTGTCGCCATCACGCAGCTCCAGCGCTTCGCGCGAGCCAGTGGAAGCACCGGACGGCGCGCAAGCGCTGCCGATGATGCCGTTGTCGAGCAGTACGTCCGCTTCTACGGTAGGGTTACCACGCGAATCGAGAACTTCACGACCTTTGATGTCGACGATTTTTGCCATTGTTGTAAGCACTCCAGAATTGACGAAAACAACGCAGCTGAAAAAAATCTTTGCCGTTCGCCTGGCTGTTGAAAACGGGCAGGCCTGACGATGGCGTGCCCCTGACCCGAAGGTCAGGGGTTGAACGGGCGGTACTTTACCGGAGAAATGAGGATTACGCGGTTTCTACCGTCGGAAAACTCTTCACCAGATCGTCCAGTTGCTTGAGCTGGGCCAGGAATGGCTCCAGTTTGTCCAGGCGCAGGGCGCATGGACCGTCGCACTTGGCGTTGTCCGGGTCCGGGTGGGCTTCGAGGAAAAGCCCGGCCAGGCCCTGGCTGAGGCCCGCCTTGGCCAGGTCGGTGACCTGGGCACGACGGCCTCCGGCGGAATCGGCGCGACCGCCCGGCATTTGCAGGGCGTGGGTAACGTCGAAGAACACCGGGTATTCGAACTGCTTCATGATGCCGAAGCCCAGCATGTCGACCACAAGGTTGTTGTAGCCGAAGCTCGATCCGCGCTCGCAGAGAATCAACTGATCATTACCGGCTTCTTCGCACTTGGTCAGGATGTGTTTCATTTCCTGCGGCGCGAGGAACTGGGCCTTCTTGATGTTGATCACCGCACCGGTCTTGGCCATGGCCACAACCAGGTCGGTCTGGCGCGACAGGAATGCCGGCAGCTGGATGATGTCACAGACGTCCGCCACGGCTTGGGCCTGATGCGGCTCGTGCACGTCGGTGATCACCGGCACATTGAAGGTGCGCTTGATCTCTTCGAAGATCTTCATCCCCGCTTCCAGGCCAGGGCCACGGTACGAGTTGATCGACGAACGGTTGGCCTTGTCGAAGCTGGCCTTGAACACGTAAGGGATACCGAGCTTCTCGGTAACCCGTACATATTCCTCGCAGACCTTCATGGCCAGGTCACGGGATTCCAGGACGTTCATGCCGCCGAACAGAACGAACGGCTTGTCGTTGGCGATCTCGATGTTACCGACGCGAATGATCTTCTGGGTCATGAATCAGGCCTTGTTCTTTTGAGCCAGTGCCGCCTTGACGAAACCGCTGAACAGCGGATGGCCGTCACGCGGGGTCGAGGTGAATTCCGGGTGGAACTGGCAAGCGACGAACCATGGGTGATCCTGCGATTCAACCACCTCGACCAGCGCGCCGTCACCGGAACGACCGGAGACTTTCAGGCCGGCGTCAACCAGTTGCGGCAGCAGCTTGTTGTTCACTTCGTAGCGATGACGGTGACGCTCGACGATCACGTCCTTGGCGTAGCAATCATGGACCTTGGAGCCGCTTTCCAGCTGGCATTCCTGGGCACCCAGACGCATGGTGCCGCCCAGGTCGGACGCTTCGGTACGGGTTTCGACCGCGCCGGTGGCATCTTCCCACTCGGTGATCAGGCCGACGACCGGATGACCGCTGTTGCGATCGAACTCGGTGGAGTTGGCGTCTTTCCAACCCATGACGTTACGGGCGAACTCGATGACCGCTACCTGCATGCCCAGGCAGATACCCAGGTAAGGGACCTTGTTCTCGCGAGCGTACTGCACGGCAGTGATCTTGCCTTCGACACCACGCAGACCGAAGCCGCCCGGCACCAGGATGGCATCGGCGCCTTCGAGCAGGCTGGTGCCCTGGTTCTCGATGTCTTCGGAGTCGATGTAACGCAGGTTGACCTTGGTACGGTTCTGGATACCGGCATGGCTCATCGCTTCGATCAGCGACTTGTAGGCATCCAGCAGTTCCATGTACTTGCCGACCATGGCGATGGTCACTTCGTGCTCTGGATTGAGCTTGGCATCGACGACCTTTTCCCACTCGGAGAGGTCGGCGCCGTTGCACTGCAGGCCAAAGCGCTCGACGACGAAATCATCCAGGCCCTGGGCGTGCAGCACGGCCGGGATCTTGTAGATGGTGTCGACGTCTTCCAGGGAGATCACCGCACGCTCTTCAACGTTGGTGAACAAGGCAATCTTGCGGCGCGACGAGACGTCGACCGGGTGGTCGGAACGGCAGATCAGCACGTCAGGCTGCAGGCCGATGGAGCGCAGCTCCTTGACCGAGTGCTGGGTCGGCTTGGTCTTGGTTTCGCCTGCGGTGGCGATGTACGGAACCAGGGTCAGGTGCATGAGCATGGCGCGCTTGGAGCCCACTTCAACGCGCAGCTGACGGATGGCTTCGAGGAACGGTTGCGACTCGATGTCACCCACGGTACCGCCGATTTCCACCAGGGCCACGTCGGCATCGCCGGCACCCTTGATGATGCGGCGCTTGATCTCGTCGGTGATGTGCGGAATGACCTGGATGGTCGCGCCCAGATAATCACCACGACGCTCTTTGCGCAGCACGTGCTCGTAGATACGGCCGGTGGTGAAGTTGTTGTTCTGGGTCATGGTCGTGCGGATGAACCGCTCGTAGTGCCCCAGGTCCAGGTCGGTCTCGGCGCCGTCGTGGGTGACGAACACTTCACCGTGCTGGAACGGGCTCATGGTGCCGGGGTCGACGTTGATGTACGGGTCCAGCTTGAGCATGGTGACCTTGAGCCCCCGCGCCTCCAGGATGGCCGCCAATGAAGCCGAGGCAATGCCTTTCCCCAATGAAGAAACAACACCGCCCGTGACGAATATGTAGCGCGTCATGAAAAACCCTAGAAGTCTGCGTTAAAGCGGTCTGCGCCGCCGGGGAAAGCGAAGGAAGGCCGAAGCCCCCGATCACCTGCGTCAATCACAGTGCTACTTAAAAAACTGCCGCGTCTGGACAGACCGGGGGTTTTCGACCCGGTACGGAGCTCGCTACACATTTTTAGAATCGCCCAGCAAAAAACTGCTTGGTAATCGGCAACTGCCGTGATTTCAGGGAAGCCACAGAAGTTGTATCAAGAAGGGAGCGTAGTCTACCGGAATGTGCCTTTCATCTCAAACCTTGCGCGCTCGTCGGTACACACCAATGTAATTGCCAGTCGCCCTGACTCAGTTCCGGCAGGTTGGCCACCGCCAGCAGTTGTTCGCCGCGATAGAGCAAAGGCAGGCGCGAGCGAACAAACGCGGGCACCTGCCGCTCGTTGAGCAAGCGCTTCAGATCACGCCTGCCACGCCCGGCAATCTGCAGGCTTTCACCGCCTTGGCGATAAGCGATGCGTAACGGGCCCTGCGGCATCATGCCGCTCAGGTGCAGGCTGCCGTTGCCCGGCAGTGCCAGCCGTTGCGCAGGACTTTCCCAATCCTGCCCCAGAGGCGCCTTCAACCAGTCGTCGGACAGCCACCAGATGCGCTCATTGCCCCGGTGCAGTTCACCGTCGGTCAGGCGCCAGCACGGCCGCCCGTCGCCTGAGGCATCACGCAGGTCTTCCCAGCCAGCCCAGTGCCGGGTATCAGGCAGGCGCGTGCGCATCGCCAGCCAATACTGCAACGCATTGCGCTGGCGCGCCGCAGAGAACCCACGTAGCACCGTCAGGTCCAGCGAAGCCAGGCACAACCAGTCTAAACCACTGGGGGTTGAGGCCTGCTTCAGGTCCGCGACTGCCAATTCATCCAGCAATCCCTGAGCCTCGCCCAGATGCTCGGCGGCGCGTGCCAGGTTCTGCGCGGCGTGCGGCCAGCGTTGGCGCAACAGCGGGAACACCGCGTGACGCAAATAGTTACGCGAGAACTGCGTGTCGGCATTGGTGGGGTCTTCCACCCACGCCAAATGCTGCGTATTGGCATAGGCCTCCAGCGCCGTACGCGATACGTCGAGCAAAGGCCGCACCAGCCCCCCCTGCCCCAGCCCACGCTGCGCAGGCATGGCTGCCAGACCGCGCACTCCGGCCCCACGCAGCAACCGGAACAACAGGGTTTCGGCCTGATCTTCGCGGTGCTGTCCGGTGAACAGCACTTCGCCTGGACGCAAATTCTGGGCAAAGGCCGCGTAGCGTGCATCGCGAGCGCCCTGCTCGAGGCTGGCACCGGGGGCGACCGTGACGTGGATGACCTGCAGATCGACGCCGAGATCGTCGCACAGTCGCTGGCAATGGGCCGGCCAGGCGTCAGCCGCGGCTTGCAGGCCGTGGTGGATGTGGATCGCGCGAAGGGGCGGTAACGGGTGCTGACGGGGCAGACGTGCCAGCAGATGCAGGAGGACCGTGGAGTCGAGGCCGCCGGAGAGCGCGACGCACCAGGCGGGGGCTTGGAGCCAGGGAGTAAGTCTTGGGTAGAGGTCAATCATTGCAGGTGCCTCTTTTGCGAGCGCTTTGCGCTCGATCGCAGGCGTTGCCAGCTCCTACAGGTCTGGTGGTGACCCCTTTCCCGTGGGAGCCGGCGTTGCCGGCGATGGGCTGGGAAGCAGCCCCGGCCGCATACCTAACATCAGAGGCCCTAGCTCATAAGGGGGGCATAACGGCGCTTGAGGA
>NZ_JADUCM010000018.1 GCF_016009175.1 Pseudomonas alkylphenolica | reverse complement strand
CCCCCCCCCCGCCGCTCCCCACAAAACCCCCCCCCCCGGGGTCCCCCGGGCCGCGGCTTTTTTGTGCCCGGGGCAAAGCCCTCAGGGACGAATTTCGATCATCGTGCCGTCGGGCACCATGTCCCAGACTTCGCGCATGTCGCGGTTGGTCATGGCAATGCAGCCCTCGGTCCAGTCCAGGGTGTGGAAGAACTCCTCAGGGTACTCCTCGTCCAGCGGCGTGCCGTGGATCATGATCATGCCGCCAGGGGGTACGCCTTCACGCCGGGCCCGTGCCGAATCGCTGATGTTCGGGTAGGAGACGTGCATGGCCAGGTTGTAGCGGTCACTCTCCTTGCGCCAGTCGATCCAGTAGAAGCCTTCCGGGGTGCGCTTGTCACCTTCGCGCATTTTCGGGCCCTTGGGCTGCTTGCCCAGGGAGATGCGGTAGGTTTTCAGCGGTGCGCCGCCACTGATCAGCTGCAGGCGTCGCTCAGACTTGACCACCAGGATCTTGTCGATGGGCACTGCCGGTTGAGGTTTTAGCTGGAGAGGAGAAGGGGCGATCTTGTCGACCGGCCGGGTCACGATTGTTTCGGTAAACGCTGCCTGGGAAACCGAAGCCATACTGAGGCAGAAAAGGGCAAGCAACCAGCGCATGAAGCGGTATCCCGGAAATTAGTTGTTGGATGACGAGACGGGCATCGGTGACAGGCATTCATTGCCAATCGGGTAGTGTTGCTCGATGCGGTCACGATAATAGCATTCTAGGGTACGGGTGATGGTGCGGAAAGCCAGCTCGTCCCACGGGATCTCACTTTCGTCGAAAAGTCGCACTTCCAGGCTTTCGGCACCCACGGCAAAGTCCAGGTCAGCCAGTTCTGCGCGAAAAAACACATGCACCTGGTTGATGTGCGGCAGGTCGAACAGCTGGTAGAGGGTCATCTCGCTGACACGGGCGCAGGCTTCCTCGACCGTTTCGCGGCGGGCAGCCTGCTCCAGGGTTTCACCGTTTTCCATGAAACCGGCAGGTAAGGTCCAGTAACCCAGGCGCGGCTCGATGGCGCGGCGGCACAGCAGCACCTGGCCACCCCAGGTCGGCAGGACGCCGGCGACGATATTGGGGTTCTGGTAATGGATGGTCTGACAGTGGTCGCAGACGTAGCGCAGGCGTGTGTCGCCTTCGGGAATACGCTGATTTACCGGTTTGCCGCACGCGCTGCAGAATTTCATGCTTTTATTCCTGTAAGTAGCGCTTATCTTGGCGCGACTTTCACTGCACCTGCAAGCCGGTTCGTATCGGGGCTTGGGCGGCCCGCGGCTTTGGTGCATCATGCTGATCAGGCTTTGGAATCGAGAGAGAGCAATGCTGGACGAGCTACTTCGCCGCGTAAGCAGTCATACGCCGAGCACCCTGGAGACCGATCATCGTTTTCCCGAGGCCGCAGTGTTATTGCCCATCACCCGCAGCGAAGCGCCTGAACTGGTACTGACCCTGCGCGCCAAGGGACTGTCGACCCACGGTGGCGAAGTGGCCTTCCCTGGCGGGCGCCGCGACCCGGGAGATCCCGACCTGGTGTTCACGGCCTTGCGTGAGGCCGAGGAAGAGATCGGCCTGCCACCGGGGTTGGTGGAGATCATCGGTCCGTTGAGCCCGTTGATTTCATTGCACGGGATCAAGGTAACGCCCTTTGTCGGGGTGATCCCCGATTTTGTCGAGTACCAGGCCAACGATGCGGAAATTGCTGCAGTGTTTACCGTGCCGCTGGAATTCTTTCGCCAGGACCCGCGCGATCACACCCACCGTATCGATTACCAGGGGCGCAGCTGGTATGTGCCCAGCTACCGCTTTGGCGAGTACAAGATCTGGGGGCTGTCGGCGATCATGATCGTCGAGTTGGTCAACTTGCTTTACGATGCCCGGATCAGCCTGCATCAGCCGCCTGAACGCTTTACCCCAATTTGAGCGGGCCCACCCGCCACGACCGCCGCACCGTGAGGAACCACGCATGAAATACCGTCTGGGCGACCTGCGGGTCGAAACCCATCCACGCAGCTGGGCGGCGCCCACTGCCACGCTGATTGGTAAGGTGCGCTTGCAGGCCGGCGCCAGTGTCTGGTTTGGCGCAGTGCTGCGCGGCGACAACGAGCTGATCGACATCGGTGAGAACAGCAATGTCCAGGACGGTACCGTCATGCACACCGACATGGGCTCGCCGCTGACCCTGGGCAAGGGCGTCACTGTCGGCCACAACGCCATGCTGCACGGCTGCTCCGTGGGCGATTACAGCCTGGTCGGGATCAATGCGGTCATTCTCAATGGCGCGAAAATCGGCAAGTACTGCATCATCGGCGCCAATGCCCTGATTCCAGAGGGCAAGGAAATCCCCGACGGTTCACTGGTAATGGGCTCGCCGGGCAAGGTGGTGCGCGAACTCACCGACGCGCAGAAGAACATGCTCGAGGCCAGCGCGGCGCACTATGTGCACAATGCCGAGCGTTATGCCCGCGACCTCGCACCTCAGGAGGACTGATGAGCAGCAGTGAACGCCCGGTCGCCTCGCCCTGTGTGCAGATCTGTGCCCTGGATGAAGCGGATATCTGCACGGGCTGTCAGCGCACGGCCATGGAAATCACCCGCTGGGGCCGTATGGACAACACCGAGCGGCGCCAGGTGCTCCAGTTGTGCCATGAGCGGGCGCTGGCGGCCGGGCTCATCTTCAACGCGAACAGTATTGCCGGTTGAGCGGGTACTTGGCCGCAGGCTGCGGCTCAAGTACCCTGTAGGGCTTGTCCAGCGGTAATGCCCATGCCCTTTCTGATTGCCTACATCAGCAGTGTCGTGCTGATCAACTACGCCTTTTCCAGCGCCCCGCACCTTGATGTCATCTGGTCTGCCTGGGGCGGGCTGGTGTTCATCCTGCGCGATATGGTCCAGACCCGCTTTGGTCATGGCGCACTGATCGCCATGCTGGTGGCGCTGGCACTGTCGTACATCACTTCCGAGCCTGCCATTGCCCTGGCCAGTGCCACGGCGTTTGCCGTTTCCGAGCTGATCGACTGGCTGGTCTTCAGCATTACCCGGCGCCCCTTGCATGACCGTCTGTGGTTGAGTTCGGCGCTGAGCATTCCGGTCGATACCTTTATCTTTTTCGGCATGATCGGGGCGTTGACCCCGGCGGTGGTCGGCACCGCACTGGCATCTAAATTTGCCGGGGTGACGGCGGTCTGGCTGATCATGGCCTGGCGTTTGCGCAAGCGTGCTGCCATCGGCTGAGGCCGGGCGGCACGGTTCATGTAAAATGGCGCTCCTTTTCACCGGGTTGCACCGAGCACGGGGCGGCCCTGGATTCCTTCCTCTTGAGGACCTGAAATGACCCGTATCGGAACCCCATTGTCGCCAACAGCGACCCGCGTACTGCTGTGTGGCTGCGGCGAGCTGGGCAAGGAAGTGGTGATCGAGCTGCAACGCCTGGGTGTTGAAGTGATCGCCGTGGACCGTTACGCCAATGCCCCGGCCATGCAGGTGGCCCATCGCAGCCATGTGATCAACATGCTTGATGGCGCAGCACTGCGTGCGGTGATCGAGGCGGAAAAGCCGCACTACATCGTGCCGGAGATCGAAGCCATTGCCACTGCGACCCTGGTCGAGCTGGAAAACGAAGGCTTCACCGTGGTACCGACGGCGCGTGCTGCGCAGTTGACCATGAACCGCGAAGGTATCCGTCGCCTGGCTGCCGAAGAGCTGGACCTGCCGACTTCGCCGTACCACTTCGCTGACACCTTCGAAGACTATGCCAAGGCCGTCGAGGACCTGGGCTTCCCGTGCGTGGTCAAGCCGGTGATGAGTTCGTCGGGCAAGGGTCAGAGCCTGCTGCGCAGCGCCGGTGACCTGCACAAGGCCTGGGAGTACGCCCAGGAGGGTGGTCGCGCCGGCAAGGGCCGGGTGATCATCGAAGGCTTCATCGACTTCGACTACGAAATTACCCTGCTGACCGTGCGTCACGTCGGCGGTACCACGTTCTGTGCGCCGGTCGGGCACCGTCAGGAGAAAGGTGACTATCAGGAATCCTGGCAGCCTCAGGCCATGAGTCCCAAGGCCCTGGCTGAGTCCGAGCGTGTGGCCAAGGCTGTCACCGAGGCGCTGGGTGGCCGCGGCCTGTTTGGCGTTGAGCTGTTCATCAAGGGGGATCAGGTGTGGTTCAGCGAAGTGTCGCCGCGCCCGCACGACACTGGCCTGGTGACCCTGATTTCCCAGGACCTGTCGCAGTTCGCCCTGCATGCGCGGGCAATTCTTGGCCTGCCGATTCCATTGATCCGTCAGTTCGGGCCTTCGGCTTCGGCAGTTATTCTGGTGGAAGGTCAATCGCAGCAGACGGCGTTCGCCAACCTGGGCGTGGCCCTGAGCGAGCCGGATACGGCGATTCGTCTGTTCGGCAAGCCTGAGGTCAATGGCCAGCGCCGTATGGGCGTGTGCCTGGCGCGCGACGAGTCGATCGAGGCTGCGCGGGCCAAAGCGACCCGCGCTTCGCAGGCAGTCAGCGTCGAGTTCTGACTGACCGATAGCTGCAAGCCGCAAGCTGTGTGGCTTGCAGCTTGCGGCTCATCCCGTCACAGCTCCGAGTGGCGGGTTTCTTTCAGGCACAGCACGGCAATCAGGCTCAGCAGCGCTGCTGCCGACACATAACCGCCCACCCAGCTCAAACCACCCATCGCCACCAGCTTCTGGGCGAAGAACGGTGCTGCCGAAGCGCCGACGATGCCGCCGAGGTTATAGGCTGCCGATGCCCCCGTGTAACGTACGTGGGTGGGGAACAGTTCAGGCAGCAACGCGCCCATCGGCGCGAAGGTCACGCCCATCAAAAACAGCTCGATGGCCAGGAACAGCGCGACACCGGTGGTGGAGCCTGAGGTCAGCAGCGGCTGCATGGTGAAGCCCGAGAGAATCGCCAGGATCGCACCGACGATCAACACCGGCTTGCGCCCGTACTTGTCGCTGAGCCACGCCGACAGCGGGGTAGCCAGCGCCATGAACAACACTGCAAAGCACAGCAGGCCGAGGAACGTCTCACGGCTGTAGCCCAGCGTTGACACGCCATAGCTGAGCGAGAACACCGTCGAGATGTAGAACAGCGCATAGCACACGACCATGGCGGCGGCGCCGAGCAACACCGGCATCCAGTACTGCGAGAACAGTTCGACCACTGGCATTTTCACCCGCTCATGGCGGGCAATGGCTTTGGCGAAGATCGGCGTTTCTTCCAGCTTGAGTCGCACATACAGGCCAACGATGACCAGTGCAGCGCTAAGCAGGAAGGGAATCCGCCAGCCCCAGCTGCGGAACTGCTCGTCGGTCAGGACCATGGCCAAGGTCAGGAACAGGCCGTTGGCCGCCAAAAAGCCGATGGAAGGACCCAGTTGCGGGAACATGCCGAACCAGGCGCGTTTGCCTTTCGGGGCGTTCTCCGTGGCCAGCAAGGCAGCGCCGCCCCATTCGCCGCCAAGGCCCAGGCCCTGGCCGAAACGCAGTACGCACAGGAGGATCGGTGCCCAGGCGCCGATGCTGTCGTATCCCGGCAGCACGCCGATCAGGGTTGTACACACGCCCATCAGCAGCAAGGAGGCCACCAGGGTCGACTTGCGCCCGATGCGGTCGCCAAAGTGGCCGAACAGCGCCGAGCCCAGGGGCCTGGCCAGAAAGGCGATACCGAAGGTCAGGAACGCCGAGAGCATCTGTGCGGTGCCGGAGGTTTGCGGGAAAAACACCGGGCCGATGACCAGCGCGGCGGCAGTGGCGTAGACGTAAAAGTCGTAGAACTCGATGGCGGTGCCGATAAAGCTGGCGGTGGCCACCCTTGCCGGGGAGTTGCCGGTGCTGGCCGGTGCCGTGTCTGAGTAGGTGCTGCTGGTTGTCATGCGATTATCCCTGACAGTCGAGTGCTCCCTTGGCGTAGCCGCCGACCTGCACAGGCAGGCCCAGGCGGGCAGGCGCCGAAGCGTATTGTTGTTGGTCGCGTGACTGAGCATACGCCCGTTGGGGATAGGGGCGGCGCGGGCACGGTTCGGGGTGTGAACCAGTGCGTACTGGGCGCGCAGTATTCGGTCGAGCGGACTGGCCGAGAAACGCCAAATGCGGGTAGCGGGCGCGACGGCTGGGCTGGGTAAGCGTGGCTTGAGTATAACTAGCGAGTTACGGTCCAGACCAGTATGCGGCTGGCGCAATTGTCTTCAGTTTCGAGGATTTCCAGGCGATAACGGCCAATTTTCAGGCAAACCGCGCTGGCCGGTATGCTCTCAAGGGCCTCGGTCACCAGGCCGTTGAGGGTTTTCGGGCCGTCGCTTGGCAGGTGCCAGCCCAGGCTGCGATTGAGCTCACGGATGGCAACGTTGCCTTCGATGACGAAGCGCCCGTCTGCCTGTGGGTGGATGTGCGGGTTGTCCAGGCTGTGTTCGTCTTCGAACTCGCCGACGATCTCTTCAAGGATGTCTTCGAGCGTGACAATGCCCTGTACCTCGCCGTATTCATCGACGACGACGCCCAGGCGGCGCTGTTGCTTGTGGAAATTGAGCAGTTGCAGTTGCAGCGGGGTGCTTTCCGGCACGAAATATGGATCGTAGCAAGCTGCCTGAAGTGTTTCGCGGGTCAGCTCGGCCTTGGGCAAAAGGTGGCTGATCAGCTTGGTGTTGAGGATGGCTTCGACCTGGTTGATGTCGCTGTGATACACCGGCAGACGGGTGTGGCGGCTGATGATCAGCTGTTCGATGATCTGCTCGATGGAATCATCAAGGTTGATGCCGTCGACATCGTTGCGTGGCACCAGGATGTCGTTGACGGTGATCTTGTCCAGGGCCAACAGGCTCTCAGGCAGGTTCAGGCGGTGCCCGGCCTGCAGGTCGTCTTCGGTGTCGTCGGCATCGGTTTGATCGTGCAGGGCAACAGCGTGTGGCTGAATGCGGAACGGGCGCAGCAATACGCGGGCGCAGCCATCGAGCAGCCAGGCCAGGGGGCGAAGCAGTGTCAGCGGGGCTTTGAGCAGGCTGTTGCCGAGGCTGATGAAGGTCAGCGGGTTGCGACGGGCCAGCTGGCGTGGCAGGTACTCGGAAAGTACCAGCAGCAGCACGGCGGCGCCCAGCCCGGCCAGCCAGAAACCCTGCTCACCGTTGTAGCGCTGCCCCAGCAGGCAGGCCAGGGCCATGACCAGCAACTTTCCAAGGGTCGAGCAGAGCACCAGCGATTGCGGGGTGAAAGCCAGCTCAGGGTGTTCGCCGGTGACGCTGTTGCGACGCAGGTGATTGAGTTGCTGCTGGGCGGCGTCCACCGCAGTGAACAGTGCCGACCAGAGCAGGGCCAGTGCCAATATGCCAAGCAAGGGGCCTAACGGCAGAGCGTCCATTTACCTGTGCCCGTCAGATGTGCAGGATGAATTCGCGTACCAGCTTGCTGCCGAAGTAGGCCAGCATCAGCAGGCAGAAACCGGCGAGGGTCCAGCGAATGGCCTTGTGTCCGCGCCAGCCCAGGCGGGTGCGGCCCCACAACAGCACGCTGAACACCACCCAGGCCACACAGGCCAGCAGGGTTTTGTGCGCCAGGTGTTGCGCAAACAGGTTGTCGAGAAACAGCCAGCCGGAAATCAGCGACAGCGACAACAGTCCCCAGCCAGCCCAGAGAAAACCGAACAGCAGGCTTTCCATGGTTTGCAGGGGCGGGAAGTTCTTGATCAGCCCCGACGGGTGCTTGTGCTTGAGCTGGTGATCCTGAAGCAGCAGCAACAGCGCCTGGAACACGGCGATGGTGAACATCCCGTACGCCAGGATCGACAGCAGGATGTGCGCAAGGATACCGGGCTCTTCGTCGATCAGCGGCACCGTGCCGGGTGGCGCGAACTGCGCGGTCAACGCGGTGAGCATGCCCAGCGGAAACAGCAGCACCAGCAGGTTTTCTACCGGGATGCGCAGGCAGGCGAGCAGGGTCAGGGCGATGACCGCGGTGGCGATCAGGCTGGCGGCGCTGAAAAAATCCAGGCTCAGGCCCAGCGGCGTGATCAGTTGCCAGCACAACGCAGTGCCCTGGGCAATGACCGCCAGCGCGCCGAGCAGGCCGAGCAGGCGCTTGTCGGCCTTGGCGCCTTGCGCCAGGCGCGAGCCTTGATAGAGAGTCGCGGCGGCATACAGGCAGGCGGCGATCAGGTTGGGTAGCAAGCTGGGTGACAAAGGGAGCATAAGTCCTGTTAGGCAAGCCCGAAAAGAGCTGAGTTTGGCATAGAACGCGCCCGCCAAGGAAGACTGCCAGCCGACGGCGAGGTGTGCGCTTGCCCGAGTCTTCGTTATAATCGCCGACCTGCCCCTGCCCAAGGCCCGTCGAACACGCCAGAGGCAGCTGATAAACCTCGGTTCTACAGAGCCAGAAAGGATCACCATGTTTGAAAACCTGACCGACCGTCTGTCACAGACGCTGCGCCATGTCACCGGCAAGGCCAAGCTGACCGAAGACAACATCAAAGACACCCTGCGTGAAGTGCGCATGGCGTTGCTCGAGGCTGACGTCGCCCTGCCGGTGGTCAAGGATTTCGTCAACAAGATCAAAGAGCGTGCCGTCGGCACCGAGGTGTCGCGCAGCCTGACACCGGGCCAGGCATTCGTGAAGATTGTCCAGGCCGAGCTCGAAGGCATGATGGGCGCGGCCAACGAAGAGCTGTCGCTCAACGCCGCGCCGCCGGCTGTAGTACTGATGGCCGGTTTGCAGGGTGCGGGTAAGACCACCACCGCCGGCAAGCTGGCGCGCTTCCTCAAAGAGCGCAAGAAGAAGTCGGTGATGGTGGTGTCGGCTGACGTCTACCGTCCGGCGGCGATCAAGCAGCTGGAAACGCTGGCGGGCGACATCGGCGTGACCTTCTTCCCGTCCGATATCAGCCAGAAGCCAGTGGCCATTGCTGAAGCGGCCATCCGCGAAGCCAAACTGAAATTCATCGACGTGGTCATCGTCGACACCGCCGGTCGTCTGCATATCGATGCCGAGATGATGACCGAGATCAAGGACCTGCACGCCGCGGTCAAGCCGATCGAAACCCTGTTCGTGGTTGACGCCATGACCGGTCAGGATGCGGCCAACACCGCCAAGGCGTTTGGTGACGCGCTGCCGCTGACCGGTGTGATCCTGACCAAGGTCGACGGCGATGCCCGTGGTGGTGCGGCGCTGTCGGTGCGTGCGATCACCGGCAAGCCGATCAAGTTCATCGGTATGGGCGAGAAGAGCGAAGCGCTCGAACCGTTCCACCCGGACCGTATCGCTTCGCGCATCCTGGGCATGGGTGACGTGCTCAGCCTGATCGAACAGGCCGAGCAGACCCTCGACAAGGAAAAGGCCGACAAACTGGCCAAGAAGCTGAAGAAGGGCAAGGGCTTCGACCTCGAAGACTTCCGTGACCAGCTGCAACAGATGAAGAACATGGGCGGCCTCGGCGGCCTGATGGACAAACTGCCAAGCATCGGTGGCGTCAACCTGGCACAGATGGGCAATGCCCAGGGTGCGGCCGAGAAGCAGTTCAAGCAGATGGAAGCGATCATCAACTCCATGACCCCGGCCGAGCGCCGCGACCCTGACCTGATCAGCGGTTCGCGCAAGCGCCGTATCGCCATGGGTTCCGGCACCCAGGTGCAGGACATCGGTCGCTTGATCAAACAGCACAAGCAAATGCAGAAGATGATGAAGAAGTTTTCTGCCAAGGGCGGCATGGCCAAAATGATGCGCGGCCTGGGCGGCATGATGCCTGGTGGCGGCATGCCCAAGCTGTAACCCGATTCAGATCAGCGGCCTGAAACCGGGCTGCTGATCGGAACCCCGCCTTCGGCGGGACACTGCTGCTTTATATAAGGCAGCGTTATTCGCAAATCTGCAGGCTGGCCTTTTTCCTTGTCGTAAAAAGGCATTTGCAAAAGTCCGTGTATTCCTTGAGAATATGCGGCCTTTCGGGCACCCGTGTGCCCGCTGTGCATTATGATTTGCAGCACCGACTACAGGAACGATGTTCAATGCTAACCATCCGTCTTGCCCGTGGTGGCTCTAAAAAGCGCCCATTTTACACCCTGACCGTGACCGACTCGCGTAACCCGGTTACCGGTTCGCACATCGAGCAGGTTGGTTTCTTCAACCCTATCGCTCGTGGTCAGGAAGTTCGTCTGTCCGTTAAACAAGACCGCGTTGCTCACTGGCTGAGCGTTGGCGCACAGCCGTCCGAGCGCGTTGCTCAACTGCTGAAGCAAGCTGCCAAGGCTGCTGCCTGAGCAATATGAACGCGACGCCAGAAAGTGCTGACGATTTAATCGTTGTTGGCAAGATTTTCTCGGTTCACGGCGTTCGCGGCGAAGTGAAGGTGTATTCCTTTACTGATCCGATTGAAAACCTGTTGGATTACCGCAACTGGACGCTTCGGCGCGAAGGCGTGGTTAAACAGGTAGAGCTGGTCAGTGGCCGTTCCACTCAAAAGGATCTGGTCGCCAAGCTCAAAGGCCTCGACGATCGTGATGAAGCCCGTCTTCTGAGCGGTTATGAGATTTGTATCTCGCGTAGCCTTTTGCCCAACCTGCCTGTCGACGAGTACTACTGGTACCAGTTGGTGGGTCTGAAAGTCATCAATCAGGACGAACAGCTGTTCGGCACGGTTGATCACCTGTTGGAGACCGGCGCGAACGATGTAATGGTGGTCAAGCCCTGCGCGGGCAGCCTGGATGATCGCGAGCGGTTGTTGCCCTATACAGAGCAATGCGTGCTGGCAATCGACCTGGATGCAGGCGTGATGAGGGTGGAATGGGACGCGGACTTCTAAGCAATGGCGAGCCTGCGCGTAGACGTCATCACGCTGTTCCCCGAGATGTTCTCGGCCATCAGTGAGTACGGCATTACCAGCCGAGCGGTAAAACAGGGGTTGTTGCAATTGACCTGCTGGAACCCGCGGGACTACACCACAGATCGCCACCATACAGTGGATGATCGGCCTTTTGGCGGTGGTCCGGGCATGGTGATGAAGATCAAGCCTCTGGAAGACGCCCTGGTCCATGCCAGGCAGGCAACCGGAGAGGCGGCGAAGGTGATCTACCTGAGCCCGCAAGGCCGCAAGCTGAGTCAGTCGGCGGTCAAAGACCTGGCGAGTCAAGAGTCGTTGATTCTGATAGCCGGTCGATATGAAGGCATTGACGAGCGCTTTATTGAAGCTCATGTCGATGAAGAGTGGTCGATTGGGGACTACGTATTGTCTGGTGGTGAGCTACCAGCAATGGTCCTGATTGATGCGGTTACGCGACTGCTGCCCGGAGCTTTAGGGCATGCGGACTCGGCAGAGGAAGATTCCTTTACCGATGGTCTGCTTGATTGCCCGCACTACACCCGACCGGAGGTGTATGCGGATCAGCGTGTTCCCGACGTGTTGCTTAGTGGCAACCATGCACACATCCGGCGATGGCGTTTACAGCAGTCCCTTGGGCGGACCTATGAACGACGCGCCGATCTTCTGGAAAGTCGCTCACTTTCTGGAGAAGAGAAGAAGCTGCTCGAGGAGTATCTCCGAGAGCGGGACGATAGTTAACGTATCGATGGTAGATCCGACGATTTACCTTAGGAGCACAGCATGACCAACAAAATCATTCAGCAGATCGAAGCTGAGCAGATGTCCAAAGAGATCCCGACCTTTGCCCCGGGCGACACCGTTGTCGTTCAGGTGAAAGTGAAGGAAGGCGATCGTTCGCGTCTGCAGGCTTTCGAAGGCGTTGTCATCGCCAAGCGCAACCGTGGTCTGAACAGCGCTTTCACTGTTCGCAAGATCTCCAACGGTGTTGGTGTTGAGCGTACTTTCCAGACCTACAGCCCGCAAATCGACAGCCTGGCCGTGAAACGTCGTGGTGACGTGCGTAAAGCCAAGCTGTACTACCTGCGCGACCTGTCCGGTAAAGCCGCTCGCATCAAGGAAAAACTGTCCTGATGACAGTTTGACCGGCAGCTTCGGCCGCCATGCGAAAAAAGCAGCCTTCGGGCTGCTTTTTTGTTGTCTGCAATTTGTCCCAGATGTGAAGTGAATGAGTCCCAGAGAGCAGGAAATCGAACGCCGCACCGAACTGTCGGTGACCCGCGTGACCAAGGCGGTATTCCCGTCTACCACCAACCACCACAACACCCTGTTTGGCGGCACCGCCCTGGCCTGGATGGACGAAGTCTCGTTCATCGCCGCCACCCGGTTCTGCCGTTTGCCGCTGGTGACCGTGTCCACCGACCGCATCGACTTCAAGCACCCGATTGCGGCGGGTTCCATTGTCGAGCTGGTAGGGCGGATGGCCAGTGTGGGTAACACCAGCCTCAAGGTCGAAGTCGAGGTGTTTGTCGAAAGCATGAGCTGCGACAGCCGTGAAAAAGCCATTCATGGCCTGTTCAGCTTTGTCGCCATCGACGAAGACAAGCGCCCCGTGCCTGTGCTGCCCGGGTTCTGAGCAAGTGGCCTGGCTTCATCGCCGTATTGTTTAGCAACGAAGCCAGGCCGGTTCAGGCAGTTTGCGGTCGAATCAGGGCCACCAGCGTCCACCCCGCCGCAGGTTTAAGGCGGCTGTCAGGGCCGATCACATGCACCCAGCCACTCGCGTCCCGGGCAAACAGCACATTGGCGCGCTCAGCGTGCAGAGCGTGGTAGTCGTCCCAGTCAAACTCATCCGTCAGGTTGGTGCTGTACAGCTCGGCGCCCTCGATCAATTGGCTGGCCAACTGCCCATAGGTCAGTGCCTGGCTACCCAGGACATGCCCGCGATGTTCATCGCTGGCGCGGTGTTTGTCACTGCGTTGCGCCTCGAAGCCGCTGGCCAGGACAAACAGGCGGGCATGACCGAAATCATGGCGAAAGCGCGCGCAAGCCAGGGTGTTCAGCTCCCCGGAAGGAGAGAGCCCCAGCAGATGGCCCAGGCCTACCAGGTCGAGGTGGGCGTCGGCGTGTTGCGAAGCCGGGTTGCCAAAGTAGGTGGGCAGGCCCTCCATGCGTGCCGCACGAATGTTTTCCCAACTTGAGTCGGTCAGCAGTACCCGGCAATCCAGCTGTTGCAAGGCTTTGGCAATCGCCCGCGCCGGCGGGTTCGCGCCGACGATCAAAAAACCGCTGGGGGCGGGCTCGGCGACCTTCAGCAGCCTGGCCAGAGGCCGGGCGGTGGCGCTTTGCAGTACCACCGTGCCGATGATCACGGCGAAGGTCAGCGGTACCAGCAGCAAGGCACTTTCATGACCGGCCTCGTGCAGGCGGATGGCGAAGATGGCCGACACGGCCGCCGCGACGATGCCGCGCGGGGCAATCCAGCTCAGCAAAGTGCGCTCACGCCAGTTCAGTTGTGAGCCCCAGGTAGACAGCGCCACGTTGAGCGGCCGGGCGATCAGCTGAATCACCAGCAGCAATGCCAGCACCGCGGGGCCAAGGCCGAGCAGGGCATTGAGGTCGAGGCGCGCCGCCAGGAGGATGAACAGGCCGGAGATCAGCAAGACGCTGAGGTTTTCCTTGAAGTGCAGGATCTGCCGAACATCGACACCCTTCATGTTGGCCAGGCACATGCCCATGATGGTGACCGCCAGCAGGCCTGATTCATGTGTCACTTCATTGGCCGCGATGAAAATGCCCAGCACTGCAGCCAGCGAGGCCAGGTTGTGCAGGTACTCGGGCAGCCATTGCCGGCGCATGATAGTCCCCAGCACCCAGCCACCCGCAGCGCCAAACGCACTGCCGCAGACAATCACCCCGGCAAAGGTCATCAGGCTCTGGCTCAGGCCGTTACCTTCGGCGCTGGCAATGATGAAGCTGTACACCACAACGGCCAGCAGTGCGCCTATGGGGTCGATGACGATACCTTCCCAGCGCAGAATGTTGGCAATCGTCGACTTTGGCCGCACCACGCGCAGCATCGGTACGATCACGGTTGGTCCGGTGACCAGGGTGAGGGTGCCGAACAAGGTCGCCAGCAGCCAGTCGAAACCGAGCAGCCAGTGCGTGGCGACGGTAATGATCACCCAGGTCGACAGGGCGCCGAGGGTCACCATGCGTCGCACAACGCTGCCTATTTCGCGCCATTGCGAGAGGTGCAGGGTCAGGCTGCCCTCGAAAAGGATCAGGGCGACCGCCAGGGACACCAGCGGCATCAGCAGCGGGCCGAACATGGCCTGCGGGTCGAGCCAGCCCAGGATCGGCCCGGCGAGAATGCCGCTGAGCAACAGAAACAGGATGGCAGGTAACTTCAGGCGCCAGGCCAGCCATTGGCAGGCGAGGGCGGCGGCTCCGATGCCACCGAAAGTCAGCAATATCTGTTGTTCGTTCATTCAAGCTCCCTATGCTGACCGTGTTATGGAAGACTAGCGGCTAATTTCTGTTTTGTTATATGCCGCCGAGTTGTCATGCCTGCCATTGAACACCCCTTGATCGATCAGTTTCTCGACGCCCTGTGGCTGGAAAAAGGCCTGGCGGACAACACCCGCGAGTCGTACCGCAGCGACCTGACCTTGTTCAACGGCTGGTTGCAGGAACAACACGTGGCATTGCCGGACGCCGGGCGCGAGTTGATCCTCGATCACCTCGCCTGGCGCCTGGACCAGGGCTACAAGCCGCGCTCAACAGCACGCTTTCTCTCCGGTGTACGTGGTTTTTATCGGTATTTGCTGCGGGAGAAACTGATTGGCGTTGACCCGACGTTGCAGGTCGAGATGCCGCAGTTGGGGCGTCCGTTGCCCAAGTCCCTCTCAGAAGAGGACGTGGAGGCGCTGTTGCAGGCTCCCGACCTGAGCGAGCCGATTGGCCAGCGTGACCGCGCCATGCTTGAGGTGCTCTACGCCTGTGGTTTGCGCGTGACTGAACTGGTCAGCCTGACCCTGGATCAGGTCAATCTGCGCCAAGGCGTACTGCGGGTAATGGGCAAGGGCAGCAAGGAACGTCTGGGGCCGATGGGCGAAGAGGCGGTGGTCTGGCTGGAGCGCTATGTGCGGGACGGGCGCAATGAGCTGCTGGGTGGACGCCCGAGTGACGTGCTGTTTCCCAGCCAGCGCGGCGAACAGATGACCCGGCAGACATTCTGGCACCGGATCAAGCACCAGGCGCAAGTGGCCGGCATTGGCAAGAGCCTGTCGCCGCATACCTTGCGCCACGCCTTTGCCACTCACCTGCTCAACCACGGCGCCGATTTGCGGGTGGTGCAGATGCTCCTCGGCCACAGCGACCTGTCAACGACGCAGATCTACACCCACGTCGCCCGCGCCCGGCTGCAGGAGATGCACGCGCGCCATCACCCGCGTGGCTGAACCTGCAGGGCTTGTATCGGCCGGGGGCGGTCTGTGCGGGCATGATGTGGTAGGCTTGGGCGGTTTGCATCAAGGACCGTCTGGCCGCCGTCGTTTCAGACCTGCGTTGCTTGATCGGCCCTTTGCCCGCCTTCAGGAGTTCCCATGCGCGTGACCCAGATTATCGCCACCGCCGCCCTGGCGTTGGTCAGTACTTTTGCCGCTGCCACCGACACCGCCGAGCAGGCGATCCGCAAGACCCTGCAAACCCTGGAGCTGGGTGTGCCGGTCGACAGCGTTGCCTCCAGTCCGCTGAACGGGCTGTACGAAGTCAAGCTCGAAGGTGGCCGCGTGCTGTACGCCAGCCCCGACGGTCAGTTCGTCATGCAGGGTTACCTGTACCAGATCCAGGACGGCAAGCCGGTCAACCTGACGGAAAAAACCGAGCGTCAGGCCATCGCCAAGAGCATCAATGCTATTCCAGCCGCCGAGATGGTGGTTTATCCTGCCAAGGGCGAAACCAAATCGCACATCACTGTGTTTACCGACACGACCTGCCCGTACTGCCACAAGCTGCACGCCGAAGTGCCTGAGTTGAACCGCCGCGGTATCGAAGTGCGTTACGTTGCCTTCCCGCGTCAAGGCCTCGGCTCCCCGGGCGATGAACAGCTGCAAGCCGTCTGGTGCTCCAGCGACCGTAAAGCGGCGCTGGACAAAATGATCGACGGCAAAGAAATCAAGGCTGCCAAGTGCGCCAACCCGGTCAGCAAGCAATTCCAGCTGGGTCAGTCGATTGGTGTCAACGGCACCCCGGCCATCGTGCTTGAAGACGGCCAGGTGATTCCGGGTTATCAACCGGCTCCACAGGTAGCCAAGCTGGCGCTCGCCGGCAGCAAATAAATCAACAAGCTAGCCGTCACCATGGGGAGACGGCTGTTTTCACGAACGGCTTCGCGCCGTTCGTTCAATGGGGAGTTCACAGTGAAACCGGTCAAAGTAGGCATCTGTGGGTTGGGGACCGTCGGTGGCGGTACCTTCAATGTACTTCAGCGTAACGCCGAGGAAATCGCCCGCCGTGCCGGGCGTGGTATCGAAGTGGCACAGATTGCCATGCGTTCGCCAAACCCGAATTGCCAGATTACCGGTACCCCCATTACCGCTGATGTATTCGAGGTCGCAACGAACCCGGAAATCGACATTGTCATCGAGCTGATCGGCGGCTACACCGTGGCCCGCGATCTGGTACTCAAGGCTATCGACAATGGCAAGCACGTGGTCACCGCCAACAAGGCGCTGATCGCCGTGCACGGTAACGAGATCTTCGCCAAGGCGCGCGAGAAGGGCGTAATCGTCGCCTTCGAAGCGGCCGTGGCCGGTGGCATCCCGGTAATCAAGGCGATCCGCGAAGGCCTCTCGGCCAACCGCATCAACTGGGTGGCCGGTATCATCAACGGCACCGGTAACTTCATCCTCACCGAAATGCGCGAGAAAGGCCGGGCCTTCCCTGACGTGCTGGCCGAAGCCCAGGCGCTGGGTTATGCCGAAGCCGACCCGACCTTCGACGTCGAAGGTATCGATGCGGCCCACAAGCTGACCATCCTGGCCTCGATTGCCTTTGGTATTCCGCTGCAGTTCGACAAGGCTTACACCGAAGGCATCACCCAGCTGACCACCGCCGACGTCAACTATGCCGAAGCGCTGGGCTACCGCATCAAGCACCTGGGGGTGGCGCGCAGCACGGTCAACGGCATCGAGTTGCGGGTTCATCCGACACTGATCCCGGCCGACCGCCTGATCGCCAACGTCAACGGCGTGATGAACGCGGTGATGGTCAACGGCGACGCTGCCGGTTCCACCCTGTTCTACGGCGCCGGTGCCGGCATGGAGCCGACCGCTTCGTCCGTGGTTGCCGACCTGGTGGATGTGGTCCGCGCAATGACCTCCGACCCCGAAAACCGTGTACCGCACCTGGCCTTCCAGCCGGATTCGTTGTCGGCGCACCCGATCCTGCCGATCGAGGCCTGCGAGTCTGCTTACTACCTGCGGATTCAGGCCAAGGATCACCCGGGCGTGCTTGCCCAGGTGGCCAGCATCCTTTCGGAGCGCGGCATCAATATCGAATCGATCATGCAGAAGGAAGTCGAGGAGCAAGACGGCCTGGTGCCAATGATCCTGCTGACTCACCGTGTGCTTGAGCAACGCATGAACGACGCCATCACCGCCCTGGAAGGTCTGCAGGACGTGATCGGCAACGTGGTGCGTATCCGCGTCGAACAACTGAATTGATAACAGCGGCAAGCGCCAGGCTGCCGGCTGCAAGGCAGACGCCCAACGGCGGTGACTTGCAGCTCGGCGCCCGACACTTGAAGCTTTAACCAAAGGTTTGCACAAATGCGCTACATCAGTACCCGCGGCCAGGCACCGGCCCTGAATTTCGAAGACGTCCTGCTCGCAGGCCTGGCCAGCGATGGCGGTCTGTACGTGCCGGAAAACCTGCCACGTTTCACCCAGGAAGAAATCGCTTCGTGGGCCGGCCTGCCATACCACGAACTGGCGTTCCGGGTGATGCGTCCGTTCGTTACCGGCAGCATTGCCGATGCCGATTTCAAAAAGATTCTTGAAGAAACCTACGGCGAGTTCGCCCACGCCGCGGTCGCCCCGCTGCGTCAGCTGAACAGCAACGAATGGGTGCTGGAGCTGTTCCACGGCCCGACCCTGGCGTTCAAGGATTTCGCCCTGCAACTGCTCGGACGTCTGCTTGACCACGTGCTGGCCAAGCGCGGCGAGCGTGTGGTGATCATCGGCGCCACCAGTGGTGACACCGGTTCGGCGGCCATCGAAGGCTGCCGCCGTTGCGACAACGTCGACATCTTCATCCTGCACCCGCACCAGCGTGTGTCGGAAGTGCAGCGCCGGCAGATGACCACCATCTTCGGTGAGAACATCCACAACATCGCCATCGAAGGCAACTTCGATGACTGTCAGGAAATGGTCAAGGCCAGCTTCGCTGACCAGGGCTTCCTCAAGGGCACGCGCCTGGTCGCGGTCAACTCGATCAACTGGGCGCGGATCATGGCCCAGATCGTCTACTACTTCCACGCAGCCCTGCAGCTGGGCGGCCCGGCGCGTTCGGTGGCGTTCTCGGTGCCGACCGGCAACTTCGGCGACATCTTCGCCGGCTACCTGGCGCGCAACATGGGCCTGCCGATCAGCCAGCTGATCGTCGCGACCAACCGCAACGACATCCTGCACCGCTTCATGAGCGGCAACCAGTACGTCAAGGAAACCCTGCACGCGACCCTGTCGCCGTCGATGGACATCATGGTCTCGTCCAACTTCGAGCGCCTGCTGTTCGACCTGCACGGCCGCAACGGTGCTGCCATCGCCGGCTTGATGGACAACTTCAAGCAAGGTGGCGGTTTCAGCGTCGAGCAGGACCGTTGGGTAGAAGCGCGCAAGCTCTTCGACTCGCTGGCCGTTGATGATGCGCAAACCTGCGAAACCATCGCCGAAGTCTTCGCCCAGACCGGCGAAGTGCTCGACCCGCACACCGCGATCGGGGTCAAGGCCGCACGCGAATGCCGCCGCAGCCTGGATACGCCGATGGTGGTGCTGGGTACCGCGCATCCGGTCAAGTTCCCGGAAGCGGTGGAGAAGGCCGGCGTCGGCAAGGCGCTGGAGCTGCCAGCCCACCTGAGCGACCTGTTCGCCCGGGAAGAGCGCTGCACGGTCCTGGCCAACGATCTGAAAGCGGTACAAGCCTTCGTCAGTCAGCATGGCAATCGCGGCAAGCCGCTCTGACCCCTCGATAGGCACACGAAAAAGCCCGTCCCTGACGGGCTTTTTTGTTTCTACACTGGCCAAGGTCAGAAACACGGATGATGCAGCAATGAGCACAGGATGCAGTCGAACAGCCGGGCTTGTGCTGGCCTGCCTGTTATGGGTTCTCAGTGCAGGCTGGGCGCATGCTGCGCAGAGCCTGCCATTTACCCTGGCACCACCGTTCACCACGCTCGAGCCCTTTGCGCTGAGCCTGGAAGAACAGCGGTGGCTCGGCCCTGCACGGCTGTTACGGGTAGGGATCTCCTCGGCCGACTATGAGCCGGTAGACATCACCATTGACCGTAATCGCTATCAGGGCATCAGCGCCGACTACCTGAGTCTGGTGGCCGCGCGCCTGGGGGTCAAGACCCAGGTGCTGGCCTTCACCCGGCGCGAAGAAGCGATCGAAGCCCTGCACCAGGGCTCGATTGATGTTCTGACCAGCGCCAATGGCTTTGAGCGCAGTGTGCCGGAGCTGGTGTTTACCGATGACTACATTCCCGATCGTTCCATGGTGGTAGTACGCGGCGGCGCCCCTTTACCCGCCAAATCACTCGACGGCATGAAAATCGTGCTGCTCGACGGCTATGCCGACACGCGTGTGGTGCATCAGGTGTATCCCGGCAGCCAGGTAATTCTGGCGCCCAACCTCAGTAGCGCCCTGGAAGCGTTGAACCAGGGCGAGGTGGATGCGTTTATCGGTAACGAAATCATTGTTCGCGCCTACAGTACGCTGCGACCTTACCTGGGCTTGCAGGTGGTCGGTCCCAGCGAGCTGCCGGCGATCGGCTTTGCCTTCGCCCTGCGCGCCCAGGACCATCTGCTGCAAGGGATGTTCGACCGTGCGCTGAGCAGTATCGACGACCCGGTACGGCGCGAAATCCTCCAGCGCTGGACCTCCGGACTGGGTTCTGATGTGGCCCACCGGCGTGTCCAGCTGAGCGCGCAGGAACACCAATGGATTGCCCAGCATCCGACCGTAACGGTCGTCGGCAGCCAGTATCCGCCGTACCTGTTCCGCAATCGTCAGGGCGCCTGGGTCGGGCTGAACCGTGACGTGTTGGCGGCGATTGCGCAGCTGACCGGGCTGCAGTTCGTGTTCAAGCCGTCTTCATCCATTGCCCAGAGCCTGGCCCTGCTGGAGCAGGAGCAGGCGGACATGAGCACCACGCTGAGCGAGACGCCGCAGCGAAGGGTGTTTCTCAACTTTACCCATTCGCTGGGTGGGCAAAGCTGGGTGTTCATCGTGCGCCAGGCGAACCTGGGATTGGCGTCGCTCGATGAACTGAACGGCGAAACCCTGGCGCTGCCCGCCGAGCATGCCCTGGAAGCCAGCATTCGCCAGTCCCATCCCGGCATCCGCCTGTTGCTGGTGGAATCGCTGGAGCAAGCCCGGGAGAAAGTGCGCAATGGCCAGGCCATGGCGACCATCGACAGTGAGGTCGGGGCATACGGCGCACTGAACAGTGATCCGGTACTGAAGGTCGGGCGCGGGGTCGAAGGCAAGTGGGCGCCGGACCGGTTTTCGGTCAGGCGCAGCGCACCGGAGCTTGAGAGTATTCTGAACAAGGCACTGGAGGCCATGCCGGTTGCCGACTTGCGCGCCTTGCGGATGAAATGGCTGGGGGCCTTGGCGCCGCCTGCGCCGGTGTGGCAACGGATTCCGCCCTGGGTGTTCTGGGCCGTCGCCGCAGCACTGCTGTTTGGTGTGGCATCGTTTGTATGGAGCAGCCGCCTGCGTGCACAGATCATGCAGCGCGAGAAAGCCGAGGCGGCGCTCAATGATCAGCTGGCGTTCAAGCGTGCACTGCTCGACGGTATCCCCAACCCGATCTATGTGCGTGACCTGGAAGGGCGGCTGCTCTCGTGCAACAGAAGCTATGAAGAGGCGTTTTCGGTGCGCCTGGATGAGGTCAGGGGGCTTCGAGTAACCGATAATGCGTCGATTCCCCCGCACCTGTCGGCGAAAATGCACGCCGACTACCTGAACCTGCTCAAAGACCCCAAGCCGGTGTTCGTCGATCGCCGGATCAAGCTGCAAGGCGTGCCGATCGACGCCTATCAATGGACCGTGCCGTTTTACAATGCCGATGGCCAATTGCAGGGCTTGCTCGGCGGCTGGATCGACATCACCGATCGCAAGCGACTGGAGGCGGACCTGGTAGAGGCCCGCCAGCATGCCGAGCAGGCCAACCAGGCAAAAAGTGCATTTTTGGCCACCATGAGCCACGAGATCCGTACACCGATGGCGGTGATCATTGGCTTGCTGGAACTGGAGCGCGAAAGCGCCCTGGCGCTCGGGCAGGAGCCATCGTCGAGGCTGGAGACCGCGTATCGCTCGGCACGTGAACTGATCGCCCTGATCGGTGACAGCCTGGACCTGGCCCGCATCGAGGCTGGCAGCCTTCAGCTTACGCCACAGGCAGTGGCGCTGGTGCCGTTTGCCGAAAGTGTCATCACCCAGTTTCGCAGCCAGGCGCTGGCACAAGGACTGGCACTGCGCCTGCAAGTCGCCGATGACACGCAAGGCACCTACTGGTTTGACCCGGTGCGCTTGCGCCAGGTGTTGATCAACCTGGTGAGCAACGCCCTGAAATTTACCCACCTTGGCCAGGTGACTGTCGAAATCAGCCGTACCGGGGAGGATTCCCCATTGGCGGTCGGGCTGCGCCTTTGTGTGCGAGACACCGGCATAGGCATCAGTGACCAGCAGCAGCGTGAGCTGTTCACGCCTTTTACCCAGGCCAGCGCCGCCTCGGCCACAGAGTACGGAGGCAGTGGCCTTGGCCTGAGTATCTGTCGACAGCTGGTAGAACTGATGGGCGGTTCGATCAGCCTGCACAGCGTGTTGGGCGAGGGTACTGAGGTTGAGGTGACGCTGATGCTGGAGCCGGTGCAGCAGAAGCAGGAGCGGTCCACCCCCGTGGCTGCGCTGCGCCAGAATACCCCCGCACGACGTGTGCTGGTGGTAGACGATCTCTCTGCCAGTCGCCTGGTGCTCATGCAACAGCTGGAGTTTCTTGGGCATCAAGTGGTGGCGGTGGACAATGGCCAGGCGGCACTGGAGTGCTGGCAGCACGAACAATTCGATCTGCTCCTGACCGATTGCAACATGCCGGTGATGAGTGGGTATGCCTTGGCGCGAGCCATTCGGCACCTGGAGAGCGAGCAGCAGCGGGCGGCAACCGCGATCATCGGCTACACCGCCAACGCCTTGAAAGACGAGCGCGACCGGTGCCTGGAGGCGGGAATGGACGATTTGCTGGTCAAACCTGTTTCGCTGGATCGGCTGGCCGGGACCATCTCGGCGTGGGCGCCCCTGCACAGTTTCAGGATGCAGGCGCTGCAGCAAATGACCCAGGCCGATCCGGTCATCATGCGCCGCATGTTGTTGGAGTTGCACAAGAACCTCGGTGAAGAGCAGGTGATGCTCAACAAGGCCGTGTCAGCTTTTGCCGTGGATGCTGTGCGGGCCTCGTTGCATCGCCTTGAGGGGGTGGCATGCCTGATTGATGCGGTGCCTTTGGCTCAGGCGTGTGCGGCATTGCGCCAGGCATCCCAGGCACCAGGCCCGGATGAGCTAGAGACTGCCTGGGCGGCGCTGGAGCAGGTGTTGTTGCAGCTTGATGCAGATGTAGAGCGGGAGCTGTCGAAAGCGCCTTGAGTACTTTAGGACTTGTCCGATAGGTTGGCAGGGCATAGTTGCCTAAAGTAGCCCCCGTGCTGTCGCACATGACGGCAACTGCGGGGGTAGCGAGTATGCATTCACTCAAAGTTCTGATTCTGGAGGATCATCCTTTCCAGCTCATGGCATTGCATCAAATGCTCAATGCCAATGGCGTGTTCGATGTGTTGACCGCCGAGTCCGTCGATGTCGCCTGCCAGGTGCTGTCACGCCGCGGGCCGGTTGATATCGCCATTTGTGATTTGCACATGGAGGGTCCGGACGGCCTGGCGTTCATCCGTCACCTGGCTGAAAGTGGCCTGGCGGCCTCGGTGATCATCCTCAGCGGTGCCGAGGCCTGTGTAATCGATAGCGTTGGCAAACTGGCCCGGCACATGGGCGTCAATGTCCTGGGCTGTGTGCAAAAGCCGGCCAGCAGCATCGTTCTGCATCAGCTGCTGCGTCGGTACCTGGAGCAGGATTGCACACCGCCCGCGGTGGTGAGGCTGCCACAGTATCCCGAGCTGCTGGATCTGACAGCCGCGCAACTGGCCGAGGGCCAGAATCAGTGGGGGGCGCACTATCAGCCGAAGGTGGCACACGACGGCAAGCTGGTGGGCGTCGAAGCCCTGGTGCGTTGGCAGCATCCCTGCCTTGGCTTGTTGTACCCCGGGCAGTTTCTTCGGCTGATCGAGCGCGCCGGTCTGCTCGACACCTTGAGTTTGCATGTGCTGGACCAGGCACTGGCGTTCAGCGCGCGCTTTAAAGCACAAACCGGCAATGCGCTGCCTGTGGCCGTGAACATCACGCCGCACATGCTGGCTCGCCCCGATTTGCACGATCAGGTCAAAGCGGCGCTTGAGCGCCACGCTGTTGCCGCCAGCGCCCTGACCCTGGAAATGATCGAAACCGTCGGCTGCACGCCGGACGAGCATCAGCTTGAAGGCCTCCTGCACTTGCGCATCCTTGGCTGTCAGCTGTCCATTGACGATTTCGGCATGGACGGTTCCAACGTCCAGCGTTTGCTGGAGCTGCCGTTCAGTGAGTTGAAACTGCCCAGCCAGTTCGTACGCGGCATGGCCACTGACGGACGCAAGGCCGCCGTGGTTGCCGGTGCCTTGATCATGGCGCGGCGCATGAACCTGAGGGTGGTGGTCGAAGGGGTTGAGACGGGAGAGGATCTGCAGGCCATCAAGGCGCTGGGGCAGCCCGTCATGCAAGGGTACTTCATTGCCAGGCCCATGCCGGGGGCCGAATTGCTGGAGTGGGTTGGCAAGCGCGATGAGACCAGTATCGCCCAGCTGGCCACGGCCTGATCAGCTCAGGCCGTGTTCCTGCAGGTAAAGAAAGAGTGCCGCATCATTGGCCAGGCCGAGTTTGCGCATGGCACTGACCTTCTGGGTACTGACGGTCTGTTTGCTGCGATTGAGCAGGGCCGCGATCTGGCTCACCGTATGGCCTGCGGCAAGCAGTCGGGTGACTTCCAGCTCCTTGGGTGACAGGGACTCCTGTACACCGATCATGTCTTCGCGTACCGCGCCATCCTGAAGCAGCAGGTGTTGCACCGAGGCGGCCAGGTAGTTCCTGCCGCGCCGCAGGCAGCCGATCGCCTGGGGCAGCTCGTCAGCCAGGCTGGCCTTGCTCAGCAGACCGTTGACCCCCAGGGTGAGCATTGCCCGGAACAACCCGGCGTTGTTGAGCATGGTCACCACCAGGATGGGCAGCGTCGGAAACTGTCGGCGTATTTGCTCGAGCAGTTTCAAACCATCGTTCTGCTGTTCTACCGGCATCATGAAGTCGGTCACGACCACATCACATTCCGTCGCCTGCAGGTGGCCCAACAGTTCTGTCGGGCTGCCGGCCTGAGCGACGACACGCACACCGGGGATCTGCTCGAGCACAGCCTGCAGGCCGATGCGAAAGATCGGATGGTCGTCGGCCAGGACAATGCGCAAGGGGCGCGTGGGGGAATTACTCAAAGCAGTCTCCGTAAGACCATTGGCTGATTCAAACTGTCATTGTTGGCAGTCATGCTCGGTGAACGGACAGTGAACCAAACCGATAGAACTTTCCCGCAAGGTTCGGGGTCATTCGTGTATCCCTTGAAAACAGGTAGGTGAGCAGTGGACAAGATGAAACGTATTGGCTTGTTGCTAACTGAAGCATTGGCACCGTATCACGTCACGCTGGTTCGACACGAACAGCCCGGCCATTTCACCTTGCAGGTCTTTGATGAGTCTAGCCACCCCGTTGTACAGCGCTCGGTGTCGCTTGGCGAGCTTGAAGACCAGCGCCTGCTGATCGACCTGGTTGATGGTTTGCAGCGTGATTTACGGGTGGTCGAAGGGCGACTGCAGCCATCGATGATTGCAGCGCTGCAGCAGGTACAGCATCAGCGCGGACAAACACTCGGCCTGTAAGGAACCTTTGGTTCGGCGGGCACTCAGATCTGACGAGAGCGGTTGACTGGCGTTTTGCTCCGATGCCTTTCAACTGTCGCAAAAAAGTCCTGCGGGACTTTTGTTTAGCCCCGGTCGGCTCCCCAACGCCCGGGGTTTCTTTTTGCCTGCTCACTGGGGGGCGATGAAAAACTGTTGGCTTTCCTGCATGTATTGCTCGCGCATGTGCGGATCAAGCCAGTGTGCATAGAGCGCTGGCAGGACGTCTCGGCGCAAGGGCATGAGCAGTTCGTTGATGTGGCTGACCGCTTCGCGCCCCAGTGGCGTGTCGGAGCAGCCGATGTGGATGAACTGGTAGCGGGTGACGCCCTGGATCGGGTAAAACCGGTAGTCTTCGGTTGCCCAGTGCTGCTGCTGGACCAGGTAGCGGACTTCCGGCCAGTAGCCCAGCAGCAGTTGCAGGCGCTCGCGCTTTTGCATCTGCAGCAGGTTGGTTACCGCATCGTTGCCATAGTGGCGGCTGAGGGTCTGCTCTGGCAGGGTCTTGAGCAAGGCGTCGACAGGTGGGCTGTAGCTGCGTTCAGCCACTACCCCCAGTTTGAGTGACGTGCCTTCGAGCAGACCGCGCAAATCAAGTGCCTGGTTTTCTACATAGGGTGTCAGCAGCGCCTGGTCCTGCTTGCGTACCACCACACCGCTGCTGAGCACACCCAGGCTCGGCTTGGCAAAGTGCACATAGCGGGCGCGCTCAGGGGTCCAGAGCAAGGTGGGGTCACAGGTAAAGCGGCCTTCCTGAAGCATTTGCGTGCCCCGTGCACGATTGACCCGGATGATGCTGTGGTCATATTCGGGCATGGCCTCGATCAGCATCGGCAGCAGTTGATCCACCACCCCCTGGCCTTTGCCGGAGCCTTCGAAGACGGTCAATGGCGGCAGGTCGCGTAGCAGCCACAGCAAGCGCTCCTTGGCCCAGGCAGTACCGGGCAGGCTGGCGCCCACTGCACAGAAAAGTAGTGCCAGCAGGGTACCAACGCGCTGCCGCCTGCGTTCGATCATGTGCGAGTCTCCACCGTCCAGCCGGTAACAGGGTGAGGCGTAATGCGTCAGATCGCCCCTTGCTCGCGCAGGCGTGCTATGTGTGCCGCGTCGTAGCCCAGTGCGCCAAGCAGTTGCTCGGTATGCGCGCCGAGTTCCGGACCGACCCATTCGCTGGAACCTGGTGTTTCCGACAATTTGGGCACAATCCCCGGCATCTTGAACGGCTTGCCGTCAGGCAGTTTGGCTTGCAGGAACATTTCCCGGGCCAGGAACTGCGGGTCGCTGAACATGTCTTCGGCGCTGTAGATGCGGCTGGCCGGCACCTGAGCCTCGTTGAGCACCTGCATCAGCTCATCCAGCGGTACGCTGCGGGCCCAGCGGTCGATAACGCCATACAGTTCGTCGCGGCGCTGATCGCGGCCATCGTTGCTGGCCAGTTGCGCATCGTCGGCCAGGTCCTGGCGGCCGATGGCGAGCATGAAACGCTTGAAGATCGCATCGCCGTTGGCGCCAATCTGTACATGCTTGCCGTCGGCACTGGTATGAATAGAGGAGGGCGTGATGCCCGGCATGATGTTGCCCGTGCGCTCGCGGATAAAGCCGAACACGTCGAACTCCGGCACCATGCTTTCCATCATCGCGAAGATGGCCTCGTACAAGGCCACGTCGACCACCTGACCCGTACCACCGTTGACCTCGCGATGACGCAGGGCCATCAAGGCGCCGATCACGCCCCACAGCGCTGCGATCGAATCACCGATGGAAATACCGGTACGCACGGGGGGACGGTCTTCAAAGCCGGTGATGTACCGCAGGCCGCCCATGGACTCACCGACAGCGCCGAAGCCGGGCTGGTCTTTCATCGGCCCGGTCTGACCGAAGCCGGACAGCCGCACCATGACCAGTTTCGGGTTCAGCGCGTGGAGGGTGTCCCAGCCCAGGCCGAGCTTTTCCAGCACGCCGGGACGGAAGTTCTCGATAAGGATGTCAGCGTCGGCCAGCAGCTTTTTGAGGATATCGATGCCGTCGGCGTGCTTGAGGTTGAGGGTCAGCGACTGTTTGTTGCGGGCCTGGACGAACCACCACAGCGACGTGCCTTCATAGAGCTTGCGCCATTTGCGCAAGGGATCACCGCCATCCGGGGACTCGACCTTGATCACCTCTGCGCCGAATTCCGCGCAGATGCGCGCAGCAAAAGGCCCGGCGATCAGGGTGCCGAGTTCGATGACTTTCAGTCCGGCGAGGGGTTTGCTGGGTGTAGGCATGGGGCGTCCGTGGCGGCGGGTCAGAGCTCCCGTTTTTATCACACGCCGACGCGCTCAGATACTGCTGCGGGGCAAGGATTGTACGGATCGGTTAGACTGGGCGACTTTTTCTCAGCGCAAGACGCCCGCCATGGCCCAGCCTTCCACGACCTACAAGTTTGAACTGAACCTCACCGATCTTGACCGCGGTGTCTACGAAAGCGTCAAGCAGACCATTGCCCGCCACCCTTCGGAAACCGAAGAGCGTATGGCCGTGCGCCTGCTGGCCTATGCCCTGTGGTACAACGAGCAACTGACGTTCGGGCGTGGCCTGTCGGACGTTGATGAGGCCGCCTTGTGGGAAAAGAGCCTGGATGATCGCATCCTGCACTGGATCGAGGTTGGCCAACCGGATGCCGAGCGCCTGACGTGGTGCTCGCGCCGTACCGAGCGCACCAGCCTGCTGGCCTACGGCAGCCTGCGCGTGTGGGAGACCAAGGTGGTCCCGGCGGTTAAAAACCTCAAGAACCTGAACATTGCGGCCGTTCCGCAAGAGGTGCTGGAGACCCTGGCCACCGACATGCCACGGGCGATCAAGTGGGATGTGATGATCAGCGAAGGGACGGTGTTCGTCACCGACGACCGTGGTCAGCACGAAGTCCAGCTGCAATGGTTGCTCGGCGAGCGCGGCTGAGGCCGGTTTGTTGACAATCAACTATTCCTGATTCACGAGAAGCTCACCACTGCCCATGCGTATTGAACCCCGTCCGCTGCCGTCGACCTTGCCATTTCTGGGTGAATTACCACCCTTGCTGACCCGTCTGTATGCCGCCCGTGGTGTGCAGTCGGCAGATGAACTGGACAAAAGCCTGGCGCGGTTGCTGCCGTTTCAACAGCTCAAGGGTATCGATGCTGCAGTCGACCTGCTGGTCGAGGCCCTGGCGCAGCGTCAGCGCATCCTGATCGTCGGCGACTTCGATGCTGACGGCGCCACGGCCAGCACCGTCGGCGTACTGGGTTTGCGCCTGCTGGGCGCCGCGCATGTCGATTACCTGGTGCCCAACCGCTTTGAATACGGTTACGGGCTGACGCCGGAAATCGTCAAGGTCGCCCTGGAGCGCCAGCCCGAGCTGTTGATCACCGTGGACAACGGCATTTCCAGTGTCGAGGGTGTGACGGCGGCCAAGGCAGCCGGGCTCAAGGTGCTGGTGACCGATCACCATTTGCCCGGCAATGAACTGCCCGACGCCGATGCAATCGTCAATCCCAACCAGCCGGGCTGCACCTTTGCCAGTAAGTCCCTGGCCGGGGTCGGGGTGATTTTCTACGTGTTGATGGCCCTGCGCGCGCGCCTGCGCAGCCTGGGCCACTATGAAACCCGCCCGCAACCGAACATCGGCGAGTTGCTCGACCTGGTGGCGCTGGGCAGTGTGGCCGACGTGGTGCCGCTGGATGCCAACAACCGCATTCTGGTTCACCAGGGCCTCGAGCGGATCCGCGCCGGTCGTGCCCGGCCCGGGCTCAAGGCCATCCTTGAAGTGGCCCGGCGCGAACCCGCGCGCATCACTTCTACCGACCTGGGCTTTATCCTCGGTCCGCGCCTCAATGCGGCCGGCCGCCTGGACGACATGAGCCTGGGGATCGAATGCCTGCTCAGTGACGATCAGCAATTGGCACGGGACATGGCGGTGCAGCTCGATGAGCTGAACCAGGACCGCAAATCCATCGAGCAGGGCATGCAGCGCGAGGCGCTGGCCCAGCTCAAGGACTTGCCGCTGGAGTCGATGCCGTTCGGGCTGTGCCTGTTCGAACCGGACTGGCACCAGGGCGTTATCGGCATCCTCGCCTCGCGCCTCAAAGAGCGTTACCACCGGCCGACCATTGCCTTTGCCGATGCAGGCGAGGGCATGCTCAAGGGCTCGGCGCGTTCGGTGCCAGGCTTTCACATTCGCGACGCGCTGGATGCCGTGGCGGCGCAGCACCCGCACCTGATCAGCAAGTTTGGCGGCCACGCCATGGCCGCCGGGCTGTCGTTGCCGGCGGATAACTTTCCGGCGTTCGCCCAGGCGTTCGACGAAGAAGTGCGCCGCCAGCTGCGCGAGGACGACCTCACCGGGCGCCTGTTGTCGGATGGCAGCCTGTCTGCCGAGGAGTTCCACCTGGAGCTTGCCCGCGCTCTGCGCAATGCCGGCCCCTGGGGTCAGCACTTCCCGGAGCCACTGTTCCATGGTGTGTTTCAGCTGGTCGAGCAGCGGGTTGTGGGGGAACGGCACTTGAAGGTAGTGCTCAAGAGCGAGTGTGGCTCGGTCAAGCTCGATGGCATCGCATTCGGCGTCGATCGCGAGGTGTGGCCCAACCCGACAGTGCGTTGGGTTGAGCTGGCCTACAAGCTGGATGTCAACGAGTTCCGTGGCCAGGAGAGCGTGCAGCTGATGATCGTGCATATCGAGCCGCGCTGAACCTTCGGAGCAAAGTGGTCTAGGCTCAAAAAGATTGGTCGATGAACCTGCGGGGAAGATTCTGTGGTCGGCCGGTCAACCATCTGGAGCCTTACCACTTGATTTGAGAGGTGCCCCATGAGCCTGCTGCTTGCACCCTACACCCTGCGTCATCTGACCCTGCCGAACCGAATCGCTGTTTCGCCCATGTGCCAGTATTCCAGTGTCGATGGCCTGGCCAATGACTGGCACCTGGTTCACCTGGGCAGCCGCGCCGTGGGCGGTGCCGGTCTGGTGTTTACTGAAGCCACGGCGGTCACTGCCGACGGACGGATTACCGCCCAGGACCTGGGCCTCTGGAATGACGCGCAGATCGCGCCGTTGCAGCGCATCACCCGTTTCATCACCGCCCAGGGCGCTGTGCCCGGCATTCAACTGGCTCATGCCGGTCGCAAGGCGAGTACCTACCGGCCGTGGCTGGGCAAACAGGGCAGCATCAAGCCGGCAGACGGCGGCTGGACACCGATCGGCCCGTCGAGCATTGCCTTCGACCCGCAGCACACCGCTCCGATCGAAATGACCAAGGCGCAGATCGACGAGGTGATCCAGGCCTTTGTCGACGCTGCACATCGGGCATTGAATGCCGGTTTCAAAGTCGTTGAAGTGCATGCCGCGCATGGCTACTTGCTGCACCAGTTCCTTTCGCCCCTGAGCAACCAGCGCCGTGACGAATACGGCAGCTGTTTCGAAAACCGCATTCGCCTGACCCTGCAGGTGACCGAAGCGGTACGTAACGTCTGGCCGGAGGAGTTGCCGGTGTTTGTGCGGCTGTCGGCCACCGACTGGGTGGAGGATGGCTGGAACCCGGATGAAACCGTGGCGCTGGCCAAGCGCTTGAGAGCGCTGGGTGTCGACCTGATCGATGTGTCGTCGGGTGGTACCTCGGTGAACGCCGAGATTCCGACCGGCCCCGGCTATCAGACCCGGTTTGCCGCCAAGGTCCGCGAGGAGTCGGGGATTGCCACCGGCACGGTGGGGATGATTACCGAGCCCATGCAGGCGGAAACCATCCTGCGTACGGCGCAGGCCGACATCATCTTCCTCGCCCGTGAGCTGTTGCGCGACCCTTACTGGCCGTTGCATGCCGATGATGATCTGGGCGGTAACAAAGCCACCTGGCCTGCCCAGTACCAACGGGCGACCAGCCGGGCAAACCCGATTCACGAATCGGATCTGCGCGACTGATCGTTCTATCGCTCCTGTAGGAGCCAGGCTTGCCGGCGAACCAGACGCCGCGGTGTGTCGGCAGACCGCATTATCGTTCATCGCGGGCAAGCCTCGCTCCTAAAGCCCCGGCTTGCCGGCGAACCAGGCGCTGCGGGCAAGTCGGAGCGCCGCCCGCTCGCTCCTACAGGATGCTCAGGTCAGCTCACCAACCGCCCGCCAGGCTTCATCGATGGCGGCATGGGCATACGCACTCCAGGCAGCATCGGAGTTGGCAATGCTGACATTGCCAACCGGCTTGCGTGCCAGCGTTATCCACTGTTCGGTCTGTTCCGGATCGTCATACAGCGTGTTGGTGAAGCAGGCATAACCATGCGGCCAGCGGTTGACGGTGATCGCCAGGATGTCCTGCTGGTGATCGAAGCCGCCGGGGCCGAGCATGCGTTGCAGTTGCTCGCGTAACTGGCTTTCCAGTACCTCGAAGGGCGTGCCATACAGCAGCGCACGGCCGGTACGCGCCTGGTCGCGGCTGTTCATGCCGCTGCCCGGGCTGGTGGGCACATAGACCATGTGCAGGCCAATGGGCTGCGCCGGGTCGCGCGGGTGCTCATAGCCGCCCATGCTCACCGGATAGTCCAGCTTGATGCGGCTATAGGGTTGGGTGGCGGCGTAGATCTCATGCACGCCAAGGTTCTGGAACGCCTGCCAGTTGCGCACGATGACCTTGGTGTACACCAGCGGGAACTTCACGTTCTGGCTCAGGGCGTGGGCCTGCTCGGTGGAGAGGTCGCGCAACAGGTAGGGAATCATCATGTTGTAGCAGGCCAGAATGCAGTGCTTGCCGCGCACCTGGGCCAGTTGCCCGGCGCGGCTGAAACCGACATTCACACCCCCATCGACGTTGCGTACGCTTACCGCCGTACTGCTAAGGCGCAGGCGCACCGGTTGGCCGGCGCGGTCGAGCTGGCTGTAGTCGAAATTGGCCAGGACGATGTCGTCCATATTCTTACCGGGTGCCACCGCAGGGATCAGGCTGCGGACCAGCAAGCGGGCCAGCGACGCGTTGCCATCGGGGAAGTGGTAGATGTACGGCTCTTCCATTTCCGCCTGGGCTTCTTCGCCGATGGGCTCAAGGTTCATCGCGGCAAAGCCGGGAAAGCCGACATAGTAGGCGTCGGCGGCAGCCACGGTGTCGATGCTCAGGGCCATGAAGTCGTTGGTGCGGCCCTGAAAGTACTTCACCGCTGTCGCGGACAGGCCGACATCCTTGAGCAAGAAATCCTGGTAACTGGTGCTTTCCAGATACGCCGTTTTCTCCTCCACCGATTTACCTTTCAGGTAGTCCCGGGGTGCTTCGTGCAGGTCGATCAACGCCGTGCGGTCAGCTTCCGGCAGGGGAAAATCGTTGATGAAGTCGCGTGGCGAACGGGCGTTGAGCTGCCCGGGGGCAATGTCGTCGGCGACCATGGGCGTCGGGTCGCCAGTGACCAGTTTGTCGGCACCAAAGGTTTCCTTGTCGAAGAATACGCCGCGCGACAGGCCTTTTCCGGGATAGAAACCACGGTCGAAAGCGGTTTCAAAGCGCTTGATGTCGACCCCGAGCTTTTTCAGCAGGCCATTGACCTCGGGGCTGTACAGGTGATTGGGCGACTGGAACGCTTCGCTGCCGCCATAACCGAGAATCATCCGGCCACCGGCACTGAACTCGTTGCGTTTGGCGTGACCGCCAAAGTCGTCGTGATTTTCGAGGATGAGGATCTTCGCCTCGGGGTGCTTTTCCCGATAGAAGAACGCCGCCGAGAGACCGCTGATCCCGCCGCCGCCGACCACCAGGTCGTAGGTCTCGCTGATCGGCAGGTCGTCGGTGGCGAAGGTCTTTTTCTCCCAGCCCATCTGGTGCGCGACCTCGAAGGCGCCGACATGGCTGCCGCGCAAACCGGTCAGTGCGGGCGGGTAGTAGCGCCCATCAGGTGCTGCCTGAAGCAGTTGCAGCGGGGTCAGGCCCGCTGCAACGCCGATGGCCACTCCATTGATGAAGTCGCGCCGGGTGATGTCCATAGGTTTCCGTACCTGTGTGAAAGTCAGTGTTTGAACATGACGTGCCGGATGCAGGTGTAGTCTTCCAGGCCGTACATGGACATGTCCTTGCCATAGCCCGACAGCTTCTGGCCGCCATGGGGCATCTCGCTGACGAGCATAAAGTGCGTATTGACCCAGGTGCAACCGTACTGCAGGCGCGCCGAGAGGCGGTGTGCGCGACCCACGTCGCTTGTCCAAAGTGACGACGCCAGGCCGTAGTCGGAGTCGTTGGCCCAGGCCAGTACCTGCTCTTCGGCGTCGAAACGGGTGACCGAAACAACCGGCCCGAATACCTCGCGACGCACGATTTCATCGTCCTGCTGGGCATCGGCGAGCACGGTCGGCTCAAAGAAGAAACCGTCGCCCGGTACTGCTTTACCCCCGGTAATCAGGCGAATATGCGGCTGGGCAATCGCCCGTTCGACCATGCCGGCAACCTTGTCGCGGTGCTGGGCGGTGATCAGCGGTCCGAGCTCTGTTTCAGAATCGTCTTGCAGGCCGTATTTGATCGTGCTGACCGCCGCGCCTAGCTTTTCCACGAACTTTTCGTAAATGCCGCTTTGCGCATAGATCCGGCAGGCAGCTGTGCAGTCCTGACCGGCGTTGTAGAAGCCGAAGGTGCGGATGCCCTCGACCGCCGCGTCGATGTCGGCGTCGTCGAAGATCAGCACCGGGGCCTTGCCGCCCAGCTCCATGTGCATGCGTTTTACTGTGTCAGCGGTACTGGAGATGATGTTGGCGCCGGTGGGGATGGAGCCGGTCAGCGACACCATGCGTACTTTGGCATGGGTCACCAGTGGCGTGCCGACACTCGGGCCACGGCCAAAGAGGATATTGAGCACGCCGGCGGGGAAGATGTCGTTGGCCAGTTGCGCCAGGCGCAGGGCGGTCAGCGGCGTTTGTTCCGAGGGTTTGAGCACTACGGTGTTGCCGGCGGCCAGTGCTGGCGCGATCTTCCAGGCCACCATCATCAGCGGGTAGTTCCACGGCGCGATGGAGGCGATCACGCCCAGCGGGTCGCGACGGATCATCGAGGTATGGCCCGGCAGGTATTCGCCTGCCGCCGAGCCGCTCAGGCAGCGGGTTGCACCGGCAAAGAAACGGAACACGTCGGCGATGGCCGGGATTTCGTCATTGAGCGCCGCGGCATAGGGTTTGCCGCAGTTGTCCGATTCCAGGCGCGCCAGTTCTTCGCCGTGCTGCTCGATGCTGTCTGCCAGTTTCAGCAGCAACAGCGAGCGGTCCTTGGGCGTGGTTTGCGACCAGCTTTGAAACGCCTGGTCGGCGGCGCGCACGGCGGCGTCGACCTGAGCCTCGCTGGCCTCGTTGATCTCGACCAGCGTGCTGCCCAGCGCAGGGTTGAGTACCGCCAGCGCGTTGCCTTCACCGGCAACCAGTTGGCCATTGATCAGCAGTCGGGTTTGCATCGTTCGGTCCTCCTAGAGTTATTTGCCGCTACCGGCGACGCTTTCGCCACCGCGGGTCAGGTAATAGGCGCCAAGGATCGGCAGCATGGTCACCAGCATCACCAGCATGGCCACCACGTTGGTCACCGGCACATCCCGAGGCCGGCTGAGCTGGTTGAGCAGCCAGATCGGCAGGGTCCGCTCGTGGCCGGCGGTGAAGGTGGTGACGATGATTTCGTCGAACGACAAAGCAAAGGCCAGCATGCCGCCCGCCAGCAGGGCAGAGCCGAGGTTGGGCAGGATGATGTAGCGGAAGGTCTGCCAGCCGTCGGCACCCAGGTCCATCGACGCCTCGATCAGGCTATGGGAGGTGCGGCGCAGGCGGGCGATGACGTTGTTGTAGACGATCACCACGCAGAATGTGGCGTGGCCGACGACGATGGTAAAAATCCCCGGCTCGATGCCCAGGCTTTTGAACGCCGAGAGCAAGGCGATACCGGTGATGATCCCGGGAAGGGCAATCGGCAGGATCAGCATCAGCGAGATGCCTTCCTTGCCAAAGAAGCTGCGGCGGTACAGCGCGGCCGACGCCAGGGTGCCGAGTACCAGAGCGATGAGGGTGGCCAGACAGGCCACCTGCAGCGAGAGTTTGATCGACTCCAGCACGTCGGGCCGCGAGAACGCCACACTGAACCACTTCAGGGTGAAGCCCTGGGGCGGAAAGCTGAAGGCCGCGTCTTCGGTGTTGAAGGCGTAGAGAAAGATGATCAGGATCGGGAAGTGCAGGAACACCAGCCCGCCCCAGGCGGCCAGGCGCAGGCCCAGCGAGGCTTTTTCAGAGTGCATCGAAGGCCCCCAGGCGTTTGACAATGGACAGGTACACGGCGATCAGCACGATGGGCACCAGGGTGAACGCCGCGGCCATCGGCATGTTGCCGATCGCGCCTTGCTGGGCGTAGACCATGCCGCCGATGAAATAGCCGGGCGGGCCGACCAGTTGCGGCACGATGAAGTCGCCCAGGGTCAGCGAGAAGGTAAAGATGGAGCCGGCGGCAATGCCCGGCACCGACAGCGGCAGGATCACCTGCATGAAGGTTTGCCGGGGCTTGGCACCGAGGTCGGCGGAAGCCTGCAACAATGATGGTGGCAAGCGCTCCAGCGAAGCCTGGATCGGCAGGATCATGAATGGCAGCCAGATGTAGACGAACACCAGGAAGCGTCCCAGGTGCGACGTCGACAGGGTGCTGCCGCCAACCCCCGGGATGGTCAGGATGAAGTGCAGCACCGGCTCCAGGCTCAGTTGCTGGACGAACCACTGGGCGACCCCGCCCTTGGCCAGCAGCAAGGTCCAGGCGTAGGCCTTGACGATATAGCTGGCCCACATCGGCATCATCACCGCGATGTAGAAAAATGCCTTGGTCTTGCCCGTGGTGTAGCGCGCCATGTAGTAGGCGATGGGAAAGGCCAGCGCGGCGCTGGCGATGGACACGGCGATGGCCATGCCCAGGGTGCGCAGGATGATGTCGAAGTTTGCCGGATTGAACAGCGCGGCAAAGTTGGCCAGGGTCAGGTCCGGCGTCACCGCCATGGTGAAGTCGTCGAAGGTGTAGAAGCCCTGCCACAGCAGGTTCAGCAACGAGCCGAGGTAGATTGCGCCAAACCAGATCAGCGGCGGAATCAGCAGCATCAGCAAGTACAGGTTCGGTCGCCGATAAAGCAGGTTGGAGAAACGCCGCAACGGCGAGTTTACGGGGCGCAAGCCCGGTTTTTCGAGGGCCAGGCTCATTTCAGTGGCCCTCGCTCAGCACGGTTTCCTGCAACGCGGTCATCGCCGCGCGGGCCCAGCGCGCCTGAACGCGCTGGCCGGTTTGCCAGGGCTGGGCGTGTTCTTGCCATTGGTTGTTGGCGTGGCTCACCGCCAGCAGCTGGCCGTTGTCCAGCTTGAGCTCGAAGCGGGTGGCGCTGCCTTGGTACTGGATGTCGTGGAGCAGGCCGCTGACCTGGATTTCGTGACTGGCCGCGGCCTGATCGCCCAGGCGAATATGCTCCGGACGGATCGAGAAGGGCAGCTGGCTGCCGTTCAGTTGCTGGGCCAGTTCACCGCGCACGACGTTGGAGGTGCCGACAAATTCGGCGACAAAGGTGGTTGCCGGTTTCATGTAGAGGTTGCGTGGGGTGTCGACCTGTTCGATGCGCCCGCGGTTGAACACCGCCACGCGGTCGGACATCGACAGCGCTTCGGTCTGGTCGTGGGTGACGAAGATGAAGGTGATGCCCAACTGGCGCTGGAGCTTTTTCAGCTCGCTCTGCATTTGCTCGCGCAGTTTGAGGTCGAGGGCGCCGAGCGGTTCGTCCAGCAGCAGCACACGCGGACGGTTGACCAGCGCGCGGGCCAGGGCCACCCGTTGGCGCTGGCCACCGGAAAGCTGTACCGGCTTGCGCTCGCCATAGCCGCCCAGGGCCACCATGGCCAGGGCTTCTTCGGCGCGGGCATGACGCTCCTGCTTGCCAATGCCCTTGACCTTAAGGCCATAAGCGACGTTGTCGCGCACGTTCATGTGCGGGAACAGCGCGTAGTCCTGGAACACGGTGTTGACGTCGCGCTGGTACGGCGGCAGGCCGGCGGCTTCGGCGCCATGAATGCGGATCGAGCCACTGCTGGGTTGTTCGAAGCCGGCGATCAGGCGCAGGCAGGTGGTTTTGCCCGAACCCGACGGACCAAGCATGGAGAAGAACTCGCCGTCCTGGATGTCGATGGAAACCCGGTCGACGGCTTTGACCTCGCCGAACGAGCGGGAAACCTGGGTGAACTGGACTGCAAGGGTCATGATGGTGTTGCTCCGGACTGCGGGTTGTTTGTGTGGGCGCAATTTCCTGTAGGAGCGGATTTATCCGCGATGGGCTGCGAAGCAGCCCCATGTTGGGCCCGCGCTGCGGGCCTTCGCGGATGAATCCGCTCCTACAGGGGAACGGGGACTCAGCGGCCGCCCATGATCGCGATGTAGTCCTGGGTCCAGCGGCTGTACGGCACGAACTTGCCGCCCTCGGCCTGCGGGGTTTTCCAGAAGGCGATCTTCTCGAACAAGTCGTAGCCGTTGGTCTTGCAGCCCTCGGCGCCGAGCAGCTCGCTGCCGGTGCAGGCTGCCGGTACCGCTGGCAGAGAGCCGAACCAGGCGGCGACATCACCCTGGACCTTCGGTTGCAGCGACCAGTCCATCCACTTGTAGGCGCAGTTCGGGTGCTTGGCGTCGGTGTGCAGCATGGTGGTGTCGGCCCAGCCGGTGGCACCTTCTTTCGGCACAGTCGAAGCCACCGGCTGGTTGTCGGCCTTCAGCCCGTTGACCATGTAACCCCAGGAGCTGGAGGCCGCGACGCCTTCGTTCTTCACATCGCTCATCTGCACGGTTGCGTCGTGCCAGTAGCGGTGGATCAACGGTTGTTGCTGGCGCAGCAGGTCAAGCACGGCCTTGTACTGGGTTTCGTTCAGTTCGTAGGGGTTCTGGATGCCCAGCTCCGGCTTGGCCGACTTCAGGTACAGCGCGGCGTCGGCAATGTAGATCGGGCCGTCATAGGCCTGCACACGGCCCTTGTTCGGCTTGCCATCAGGCAGGTTCTGCGGCTCGAACACCACGTTCCAGCTGGTCGGCGCTTCTTTGAATACATTGGTGTTGTACAGCAGCACGTTAGGGCCCCACTGGTAAGGGGTGCCATAAACCTGCTTGTTGACCACGAACCAGTCGCCGTTCTGCATGCGCGGGTCGACGTTCTTCCAGTTGGGGATCAGCGCGGTGTTGATCGGCTGTACGCGCTTGCCGGCAATCAGGCGCAGCGAGGCGTCGCCCGAGGCGGTGACCAGGTCGTAGCCGCCCTTGGCCATCAAGCTGACCATTTCGTCGGAGGTGGCAGCGGTTTTCACGCTGACCTTGCAGCCGGTTTCCTTTTCGAAGCCGGTGACCCAGTCGTAGGCCTTGTCGCTTTCACCGCGCTCGATATAACCAGGCCACGCCACGATATCCAGCTGGCCTTCGCCAGCGCCCACGGCTTTGAGCGGTTCGGCGGCCTGGACCGCGGCACTGGCCAGCAGGGCGGTGCTCAGGGCGCTGAGCAGAGCGTTCTTGTGCACTGACATGGTATTCCCTCTTGTTCAAATTATGGTCGGGGCAGTAGTGAAAGCGGTGACACAACTCTTATAAGCGTAGTGCTGTTGTTCCGGTCTAGGCCAAATGCTCGCCGTGGCGCGCCATGATGTGGCGGACCACGCTGTAGTCCTGCAGCGAATCACTGGACAGATCCTTGCCGTACCCGGAGCGCTTCAGGCCGCCATGGGGCATTTCGCTGACCAGCATGAAGTGACTGTTGATCCAGGTGCAGCCGTACTGCAGGCGGGCGGCGATCTGCATGGCCTTGTCGAGGTTCTGCGTCCACACCGAGGAGGCCAGGCCGTACTCGGAGTCATTGGCCCAGTCAACCGCCTGGCTCAGCGCCTCGAAGCGGGTCACGGTCACGACCGGGCCGAACACCTCGCGCTGGACGATCTCGTCATTTTGCTTGCAGCCGGCGAGCAAGGTTGGCTGGTAATAGAAGCCAGGCCCTGAGTGCACGGCGGCGCCGGTGATCCGCTCGATATGCGGCTGGCTCAGCGCGCGCTCGACAAAGCTGGCAACCCGGTCGCGCTGGCGGGCAGTGATCAACGGGCCGATTTCGTTGTCGCTGTCGCGCTTGCCGGCGAAACGCAGGCTGGCGACCGCGGCACCCAGTTCGGCCACCAGGCGATCATGGATGCCAGCCTGGGCATAGATGCGGCAGGCGGCGGTGCAGTCTTGCCCGGCGTTGTAGTAACCATAGGTGCGAACCCCCTCGACCACCGCCTGCAAGTCGGCATCGTCACAGACGATTACGGGCGCTTTGCCACCGAGTTCAAGGTGGGTGCGCTTGAGGGTTTTCGAGGCGGCCTGCAGAATTTTCTGGCCGGTGACGATATCGCCGGTCAGCGACACCATGCGCACCTTGGCATGGCTGACCAAGTGACTGCCGACGCTTTCGCCGCCACCGCAGATGATGTTCAGTACACCGGGCGGCAACAGCGCATTGAGCGCGGGTGCCAGGGCCAGGATCGACAGCGGTGTGTGTTCCGACGGTTTGAACACCAGGGTGTTGCCGGCTGCGAGGGCCGGGGCGATTTTCCACGCCGCCATCATCATCGGGTAGTTCCAGGGCGCAATCGACGCCACCACGCCCAATGCATCACGGCGCACCATGCTGGTGTAGCCGGGCAGGTATTCGCCGGCCAGTTGCCCGGTCTGGCAGCGCACGGCGCCGGCAAAGAAGCGGAACACATCGATGGCAGCCGGCAGGTCGTCCTGGCGTGCCAGGTGCAACGGCTTGCCGCAGTTCAGGGCCTCCAGCTGCGCCAGTTGATCGGCATGCTGCTCGATGGCATCGGCAATCGCCAAGAGCACGTTGGCACGCTGTTGTGGCGTGGTCCGTGACCAGCTGGCAAAGGCTCGGTGTGCGGCCAGGATCGCGGTTTCGACCTGTTCGGTGCTGGCCTCGGGGATATGTGCCAGCACGGCGCCGGTGGCCGGATTGAGAATGGGCTCGGCCAGGCCATTGCCGTTCACCAGCTCGCCATCAATGAGCAGGGCGGTGCGTAGCGCAGTGGAGGGGGAACCTGACATCGTGCGGATTCTCTATTTTTATGGTGGCACGTTGGATGCGTTGTCTGAGACTAGAGCGACTCAGCCAGCCCGACAAATGCTAAATACTGAAGGCACCATTCGATTAAATCGAATGCCGTCTTCCGGCAGTCGGTTGTTCGCGGGCGACAGTGAGGAACGGGTCGACCAGCGCCGGGCGTGCCGTGCCCCGGCGCCAGGCAAGGCCGACGTCGAGGGTCTGGTGCAGGTCGGCCAGCGGCCGCGCTTCGATAATGTCACCCTCCAGTGACCACGGGCGGTAGGTCATGTCGGGCTGGATCGATACCCCGAGCCCCGCCGCCACCAGGCTGCGCACCGCTTCGGTAGAGGCCGTGCGCAGGCTGATCTGCGCGCGCAAGCCGGCACCGGCCCAGATGCGCTTGGCGTTCTGCTCCATTTCATCGACGTTGAGCTGAATCAGCGGCTCCAGTGCCACTTCGGCCAGGCTGATGCTGTCGCGCTCCAGCAACGGGTGCTGGGCCGGAAGCCAGAGCCGGTGCGGGGAGTGGGTGAGGACTTCGGTCTGCAGCGCCAGGCGGTCTTCGAGGTTGGAGAGAATCAGCACGCCGACATCGATTTCGCCGCTGACCAGCAAGTGTTCGATATAGGGACGTTCGTCTTCGGTGACGTGGATGTCGACGTTGGGGTAGGCGCGCTGGAAGCGGGTCAGCAGGTCGGCCAGGTAATAGCCGGCGACCAGGCTGGTAACGCCGATGGTCAATTGCCCGGCAACCTGGTCGGTGCTCTGTTGCAGGCTGCGCTTGGCATTGTCGACGGTGGCCAGGATCAAGTGCGCCTGGCGCAGGAACTGATGCCCCTGGTGGGTCAGGGTCATGCCCTTGGCGTGGCGGTTGAACAGGCTGACACCGATCTCTTGCTCCAGTTGCTGAATCGCCAGGGTCAGGGTGGATTGAGAAATGAACGCGGTCTGGGCCGCGGCGGAAATCGAGCCGGTTTCAGCAACGGCGATGAAGTGGCGAATCTGGCGCAGGGTCATCATGGCGGCGATCTTTTATGAGTTTTATCGGCCTGATGGAGTGTATATCTTTTTTTCCGATGGCTATGGCGTCAGACCCCCTGTGCCTTGCGCAGGGGCACTTCTTTCAGCAGCCAGGACAACGCAAAGGCAACGCCGGTGATCACGCAGGCCACCAGGAACACGCCGTGCATGGCGCCGGAGAACGCCTCCAGGTAGAGGTGTTGCAGGGGCGCGGCGAGGGCATGCACGTCTGACGGCGACAAGCTGGCGGGGGCACCGGCGCTGGCGGGGAAGTCACCGGTCAGCCGATCGAGCAAGCTATGGGAGAACAGGGCGCCAAACACCGAGACACCGATGGCTCCGCCAATCGAACGGAACAGCGTCGCGCCCGAGGTTGCAACGCCCATGTGGCGCAGCTCCACGCTGTTCTGCACGGCGAGGATCAGCACCTGCATGACCATGCCCAGGCCGGCACCCAGCAGCCCCATGTAGAGGTTCATCAGCGCCGTTGGCGTATCCAGGTCCAGGCGGCTCAGCAGGCCCAGGGCGATCACCTGGAGCAAGGTGCCGAGGATCGGGAAGATCCGGTAACGGCCCCAGCGGCTGATCAGGCGCCCGGTAATTGCGGACACCACCAGCAGGCTGCCCATCAATGGCAGCATCTGCAGACCGGCGCTGGTCGGGGTGGCGTCCTTGACCACCTGCATGTACATCGGCAGGAAGGTCACCGAGCCAAACAATGACACGCCGACGATAAAGCCGATCAGCCCGGCCAGCACAAAAGTGCGGTGACGGAACAGGTGCAGCGGCATGATCGGCTCGGCCGCGCGGCGCTGCTCAAGAACGAACCCTGCCAGGCCGATGAGGGCGAACAGCGACAGGCACAGGATGTCCAGCGAGGCCCAGGCAAACTGGGTGCCGCCCAGGCTGGTAATGAGCACCAGCGAGGCCAGCGCCACGGTCAGGAAGAACGCGCCGATGTAATCGATGTCGTGCTTTACCCGGGCCACGGGTGGACGGAACACACTGCCGATCACCAGCAGCGCGAGCAGCCCCAATGGCAGGTTGATGTAGAAGATCCAGCGCCAGGACAGCTGTTCGACCAGAAAGCCGCCGATCAGTGGCCCGACCACGGTTGCCAGGCCGAACACGCCGCCAAACAACCCCTGGTAGCGCCCACGTTCAGCGGGTGGAATGACGTCGCCAATAGCCGCCATCGCCACCACCATCAAGCCGCCACCGCCCAGGCCCTGAAGCGCGCGCAGCAATACAAGCTCGGTCATGTTCTGCGCGGCGCCGCACAGCACCGAGCCCACCAGGAACAGGACGATGGCAACCTGCAGCACGCGCTTGCGGCCATAGAGGTCACCGAACTTGCCATACAGCGGCACCACCACGGTGGACGCCAGCAAATAGGCGGTCACCACCCAGGACAGCCAGCGCAAACCGCCCAGGTCGCTGACGATAGTCGGCAGGGCGGTCGAGACGATGGTCTGGTCCAGCGCTGCGAGGAACATCACCAGCAGCAAGGCACTGAGCAACAGAGGGATGGGCGGGTGCTCGGCCTTCTCGACGGGCGCGGCGGTAGCGATAGCGGCAGCGTTCTCGGATGTCGGTTGCATGCGGGGACCTGAACAAAAAAGGGCAATCGATGATGGCTGTGCGTATTCAGCGGCTTTCGCGTTGCGTGTATTGCCGGCCGACTTCCTGCAACCCTGCCAGGGCGAAGCTGTACAGCTGGGCAGAAACGACATCGCCGGGCATGTCGAGTATTTCCTGCAGGGCACCGGAACCACCGCGTGGGCCGATCAGCAGCATTGCCCAAGGGGCGGTAACGCAGAGGATGCAACGGGTCAGTGCAGGGTCGTCTACCGCAATAGCGGTAATTTCGCTGAACAGTCCTTTGAGCAGTGTCAGTTTCAGTGACGCCTCGGTCTGCAGGCCTGTCGGGTTCTGGCTGCTGGGGGTGAGAATTTCGGCCGCCAGCACACGCAAGTGCCAGCTCTCACGGCCTCGCGACGCCTTGCGTACGACGAGCTCGATCAGTTCGCGCAGTTTTTCCGCTGCCGGTTGTGCGCTGCGGGTAATGCGTTGGAGGTCGGCAATATCCAGAAAGCGCCGTCGGGCCTCATCCAGTACCGCCAGGTACAGGCCGTTGCGGCTGCCGAAGTGGTAGTTGATCGACGCCAGGTCAACCTCGGCCTTGGCGGCCACTGCCTTGTTGCTGGTATCGGCATGGCCAAGCGCGGCGAAGAGCTCGCCGGCAGCCTCGAGAATACGCGTGCGGGTAGCTTCGCCGTCTTTGCGAGGTTCACGGGGATAGGTGGCCATGGGAAGCGCTCCGCAGAGGATGATCGTTGGCAGAGATTGATCTTCATTAAGTTTAAATTCAATTTAAATTTAATTTATGCGACGAAGCGAGCAAGGCGCAGGTAGTGAAGGTGATTGGCTTCGTCACGTGTAGCAATACATTTCAAGCTGATCAACACAGGCAGCGCGCTAGAGTAGCTAGCTCGAAGACTACAGTGGAGACCTCTGATGAACACCCGTGGCTTACTCGATCAATTGCTCAAATCCGGCCAGGACCTGTTGCAGAACCAGGCTGGCAAAGGCCAGGCTGCAAAGCCCGGCGCAAGTGGTGGGCTGGGTGATCTGCTCGGCGGCAAAGGCGGCGGCCTGGGCAGCCTGCTCAGCGGTGCCGGTGGCGGTGCCCTGGCCGCCGGCGCAATGGGCTTGCTGCTGGGTAACAAAAAAGCACGCAAGTACGGCGGCAAAGCGCTGACCTACGGCGGTCTGGCTGCCCTTGGGGTATTGGCCTACAAGGCGTATGGCAACTGGCAGTCCAAGCAGGGCGCCACGTCGGCGGGTGAGCCGCAGACTCTCGATCGTTTGCCGCCGGCGCAGGTCGAACAGCACAGCCAGGCGATCCTCAAGGCGCTGGTAGCCGCGGCCAAGTCCGATGGCCATGTCGATGAGCGCGAGCGGGCCTTGATCGAAGGTGAGTTCGTCAGGCTCGACAACGACCCGCAATTTCAGCACTGGCTGCACGCCGAACTCAACAAGCCGCTGGATCCGGCTGATGTGGCCCGGGCTGCGAGTACGCCGGAAATGGCCGCTGAAATGTACATCGCCAGCGTCATGATGGTGGACGAGGAACACTTCATGGAGCGCGCCTACCTGGACGAACTGGCGCGGCAATTGAAGCTCGACCCGGCCTTGAAGGCAGAGCTGGAAAATCAGGTGCGGATGGCCGCCGCGCAATGAATGCGGGCTAATGGCCACTATTGCCCTCAATAAGTGCCGAACAGTGCGCAAAGTCAGGCGAAAAACCGCGCAGTGCCTGGGCTATACTCAGCCAATTTTTCTGCTCGCGTAGAACCTTTGAGGGCTGACTGTGAAAAACTGGACCTTGCGCCAACGGATACTGGCGAGTTTCGCCGCGATAATTGCCATCATGCTGCTCATGGTGGTTGCCGCTTACTCGCGGTTGTTGACGATCCAGGCCGGTGAGGAAGCGGTGCGCACCGACAGCATCCCCGGGGTCTACTACAGCTCGATGATTCGCAGTGCCTGGGTAGACAGCTATCTGTTCACCCAGCAACTGGTGGGCTTGAGTGACAATCGCGAGCTCACTGCGGCTGACATGGAGCTGTACAAAAGCTTCGACGCGCGCCTCAAGCAGCACATGGACAGCTACCAGCGCACCATCCAGGACCCTGACGACCAGGCCCGCTTCGAGGAGTTTGGCGGTTATGCGCAGAACTACCTCAAGGCTGTGGATAGCGTGGTCGGGGCCTACCGCAATAAGGATTACAACGCCGCTCGACAGTTGATCAACGAGGTGCTGACGCCCGCCTGGACCACCGGCCGCACGCACTTGAACGGTGTGATCGAACACAATCGCAAGGCCGCTGAAGCTGCAGCAGAGTCGATTGATGGTGCAGTGATCACGGCCAAGCTCAGCATGGCCATTTCGCTGACCCTGGCGATCATTGCCGCAGCCATTTGCGGCTTGCTGCTGATGCGCGCCATTACCGCGCCGATGCAACGCATCGTGCATGCCCTGGACAAGCTCAGGGGCGGTGACCTGAGCGTGCGCCTGAACCTCGACCGCAAGGACGAGTTCGGCGCCGTCGAGACAGGCTTCAACGAGATGATGGGCGAGTTGACCAACCTCGTGTCCCAGGCCCAGCGCTCTTCGGTGCAGGTGACCACCTCGGTCACCGAGATTGCCGCCACGTCCAAGCAGCAACAGGCAACCGCCACTGAAACCGCCGCGACCACCACTGAGATCGGTGCTACTTCGCGGGAAATTGCCGCCACCTCGCGTGACCTGGTACGGACCATGACCGAAGTTACCTCGGCCGCCGATCAGGCGTCGATTCTTGCCGGTTCCGGGCAGCAGGGGCTGGCGCGCATGGAAGAGACCATGCATCAGGTGATGGGCGCCGCCGACCTGGTCAACAACAAGCTGGCGATCCTCAACGAGAAGGCCGGCAACATCAACCAGGTGGTGGTGACCATCGTCAAGGTCGCCGACCAGACCAACCTGCTCTCGCTCAACGCCGCCATCGAGGCGGAAAAAGCCGGTGAGTACGGGCGTGGCTTTGCTGTGGTCGCCACCGAAGTGCGGCGCCTGGCCGACCAGACCGCCGTGGCCACTTACGACATCGAGCAGATGGTCCGCGAGATCCAGTCGGCGGTGTCAGCCGGGGTCATGGGTATGGACAAGTTCTCCGAAGAAGTGCGCCGCGGCATGTTCGAAGTGCAGCAGGTCGGTGAACAACTGAGCCAGATCATTCATCAGGTCCAGGCCCTGGCGCCGCGGGTGCTGATGGTCAATGAAGGGATGCAGGCGCAGGCCACCGGCGCTGAGCAGATCAACCACGCCCTGGCGCAACTGGGCGATGCCAGCAGCCAGACCGTCGAGTCGCTGCGCCAGGCCAGCTTTGCCATCGATGAGTTGAGCCAGGTTGCAACCGGCCTGCGTGGCGGTGTATCGCGGTTTAAAGTCTGACGCGCCGATGACCGACTTTCCGCTTCGCCGTGGCCAGAACGCGACTGCTCACGGGACCTTGTACCTGTTGTTCAGGATCGCTGAGCACCGCTTCGCCCTTGATGCTCATGAAGTGGTCGAAGTATTGCCACGCCTGCCACTCAAGCCCATTGCTCATGCCCCTGACTGGGTGGCCGGTGTGCTGGCCCATCGCGGCGCGCTGGTGCCGGTGATTGACGTAGGTGCCTTGAGTTTTGGCATGCCGGCACCGGTGCGCACCAGTACGCGTCTGGTGCTGGTGCACTATCGGGCCGACCCGCTGCGCCCGGAGTTGTTGCTGGGGCTGATTCTTGAGCAGGCGACCGACACCTTGCGTTGCCTGCCGGAGGAGTTCCAGCCTTACGGCCTGGATAACCAGCAAGCGCCTTACCTGGGCCCGGTGCGCGAGGATGCGCACGGGCTCGTGCAACGCATCGGCGTGCAGGACTTGCTCAGCGATTCTGTGCGCGCGCTGCTGTACCCCTTGCCGGATCCGCAGGCAGGTGAACAGCGGGAGTCGCCATGAGTAAAGAACAGCGTTTTTTCAGCTTCTTGCAACAGCGTATCGGCCTGGACGTTGCCTCGGTGGGCGCACCGATGGTCGAGCGGGCCCTGCGCCAACGCTGTGCCGCCGTGAACGCCGTTGACCTCGACGACTACTGGCTGCGGTTGCAGCAGTCGAACGAAGAGCAGCAGGCACTGATTGAGGCCGTGATTGTTCCGGAAACCTGGTTTTTCCGTTATCCGGAGTCGTTCACGGCGCTGGCCGATCTTGCCCGCAAACGCCTGGCAGAACTTGGCGGACTCCGGCCACTGCGTATCCTCAGCCTGCCGTGCTCCACTGGCGAGGAGCCATATTCCATTGCCATGGCCCTGCTCGACGCAGGCATCGCCGGGCATTCGTTCCGGATCGACGGCATGGACATCAGCCCGTTTTCGGTCCAGCGTGCCGAGCAAGGGTTGTATGGCCGCAACGCCTTTCGCGGGGCGCACCTGGATTTCCGTCAACGGCACTTCGATGAAACCGATGAAGGCCATCGTCTGCATGAGCGGGTGCGCCAGCAGGTCGATTTGCAGGTGGGCAACGTGCTGGACCCGGCACTCAAGTCGCGCGAAGGCAGTTATGATTTTGTCTTTTGCCGCAACTTGCTGATCTATTTCGATGTGCCCACCCAGCAACGGGTCTTTGAGGTGCTCAAAAGCCTGATCCACGCTCAGGGTGTGCTGTTTATCGGGCCTGCCGAAGGCAGCCTGCTGGCGCGCCTGGGCATGCGACCGCTGGGCATCTCGCAGTCCTTTGCTTTTGTGCATCAGGCCGAGCCGGCGCCTGTGATCGAGCCCAAACCGCTGAACGTCGTGCCAATCATGGCGTCGGCGCCCAACGTGGCGCGACCGTTGCCTGTGCCTGCGCGCAAACGCACGGCGATCACGCCGCCTGTGGCGGCCCGGGTGCTGGCGTCAGACAACAGCGCCGAGTTGCTGGCACAGATAGCGCGCCTGGCCAACGCCGGCAGCAGCGTCGAGGCTCAGGCGGCCTGCGCGCGTTATTTGCAGCACTATCCGCCGCATGCCCAGGTGTTCTATTGGCTGGGCCTGCTCAGTGATACGGCAGGCGAGGCCGACGCGGCACTGGGCCATTACCGCAAGGCGCTCTACCTTGAACCTCAGCATCCCGAGGCCCTGGTTCATCTGGCTGCACTGCTTGAGTCACGGGGCGACAGCGCAGGTGCTCGCCGTCTGCAGGAGCGCGCCGCACGCCGGCTCGACCGGGAGCCTGAACAATGATTGGAGATAACCAGGTGCAGGTTGTTGCAACGGATGCCGCTGCCATTGATGACTGCTGGAACCGTATTGGTGTGCGCGGCGATAAAAGCTGCCCCTTGCTGGTCGAGCATATTCACTGCCGCAACTGTGCCACCTACGCCAGTGCGGCAACGCGACTGCTGGACCGTTACTCGCTGTCTCAGGACAGCCATGCACAGGTTCAGGTGCAAGAGGAGGGGAGTGGCCGCTCGATGTTGCTGTTCCGCCTGGGCGAAGAATGGCTGGCCCTGCCTACCGCTTGCCTGGTCGAAGTCGCGCCGTTGCAGCCGGTGCATTCGCTACCCCACCAACGCTCGCGGGTACTGCAAGGGGTAGCCAATGTGCGTGGGGCGCTGGTGCCGTGCCTGTCGCTGGCAGAGCTGTTAGGCCTGGGTGTGCTCGCCTCGGCCAGCGCCTCCAGCCGGGTCATGCCGCGCATGTTGATTATTGCCGCCACCGGTGGTGCGGTGGTGGTCCGGGTTGATGAAGTAGACGGCATCCATGGCCTGGATCCCGAGCGCCTGGAGCACGAACAGGGCGAGGCCCGCTTTACTGCGGCGGTGCTGCAGTGGCGCGGACGCAGTGTGCGTGTGCTGGATGAACAACAAGTGCTGTCTGCCGTGAACCGGAGCCTGACATGACCCCAGAGCAAATGCGCGACGCTTCGTTGCTCGAGCTGTTCAGCCTGGAGGCCGATGCCCAGACCCAGGTGCTCAGTGCCGGCCTGTTGGCCCTCGAGCGTAACCCGACACAGGCCGACCAGCTCGAAGCCTGCATGCGTGCGGCGCACTCCCTGAAAGGGGCGGCACGTATCGTCGGAGTGGATGCCGGGGTCAGTGTTGCCCACGTAATGGAAGATTGCCTGGTCGGTGCCCAGGAAGGCCGTCTGCGTTTGAGTGCAGAACACATCGATGCCTTGCTGCAAGGCACCGACCTGCTCATGCGCATTGCCACGCCGGGTGATGACACCCTTGAACCTGCGGTACAGGCTTTTTTGCTGCAAATGGCCACATTGCTGGACCCGACTGCTACTGCGACTATTGCGGCGCCTGCTGCGCCGCTCGCCATGCCGGTACCGCAGGCAATGCCGCTTGTGGAAGAGGCCGTGGTCGAAGCTGCTCATCTTGATACCGAGCCCGAACCTACCGCGCCACGCAAAGGCAAGCGTAGCGGTGAAGGTGGCGAGCGGGTCTTGCGGGTTACGGCCGAGCGCCTGAACAGCCTGCTCGACCTGTCGAGCAAATCCCTGGTTGAAACCCAGCGGCTCAAGCCGTACCTGGCTACGTTGCAGCGCCTCAAGCGCATGCACAGCCAAAGCATCCGTGCCCTGGACGGGTTGAAAACCCAGCTCGAGGCCAGTGGCCAGAGCGCCGAAGTGCAGGAGGCGCTGGCCCAGGCCCAGCAGTTGCTGGGGCAGACCCAGCAGATCCTCCTGCAACAGGCCGCCGACCTTGATGAGTTCGGCTGGCAAGCCAGCCAGCGCGCCCAGTTGCTGTATGACACCGCCCTGGCGTGCCGCATGCGCCCCTTTGCCGACGTGCTGACCGGGCAAAGCCGTATGGTCCGTGACCTGGGGCGCTCATTGGGCAAACAGGTGCGGCTGGACATCGAGGGTGAGAAGACCCAGGTTGATCGCGACGTCCTGGAAAAACTTGAAGCGCCGTTGACCCACTTGCTGCGCAACGCGGTCGATCACGGTATCGAGTTGCCTGAGCGCCGGCTGCTGGCGGGTAAACCGCTGGAAGGCCAGGTGCGCTTGCGCGCCTCTCATCAGGCCGGCCTGCTGGTGCTTGAAATCAGTGATGACGGCGGTGGTGTCGATTTACAGCGTTTGCGCCGGAGCATTGTCGACCGTCAATTGTCGCCTGCTGAAACCGTGGCGCAGATGAGCGAGGCGGAGCTGCTGACCTTCCTCTTCCTGCCGGGGTTCAGCTTGCGTGACGAGGTTACCGAAGTGTCCGGGCGCGGTGTCGGGCTGGACGCGGTGCAGCATATGGTCCGCCAGCTGCGCGGCGCGATCGTGATGACCCATACCGGCGAACAGGGCAGTTGCTTCCACCTGGAGGTGCCGTTGACGCTGTCGGTGGTGCGCAGCCTGGTGGTTGAGGTCGGGGAGGAGGCCTATGCCTTCCCTCTGGCGCATATCGAACGCACGCTGGAGCTGCCCGCCGAGGCCATCGTCCAGATCGAGGGGCGCCAGCATTTTTGGCACGACGGCCGGCACATCGGCCTGGTCGCTGCCAGTCAGTTGCTCAATCGCCCGCCGAGCCAGGCCGACGGCCAGACCATCAAGGTGGTGGTCATCCGCGAGCGCGAGACCTTGTATGGTGTGGCAGTTGAACGCCTGATCGGTGAACGTGTGCTTGTCGTCATGCCGCTCGATGCGCGACTGGGCAAGGTTCAGGACATTTCGTCCGGTGCGTTGCTCGATGATGGCAGCGTTGTACTGATCATCGATGTTGAAGACTTGCTGCGCTCGGTCGATAAGCTATTGAGCACCGGGCGCCTGGAGCGCATCGAACGCGGCCAGTCGGCAGCACGTGAGGCGGCGCGTAAGCGTGTTCTGGTGGTGGATGACTCGCTCACCGTGCGTGAGTTGCAGCGCAAGCTGCTCAGCAACCGTGGTTATGAGGTGGCGGTCGCGGTTGATGGCATGGATGGCTGGAATGCCTTGCGCAGCGAGGATTTCGACCTGCTCATCACGGACATCGACATGCCGCGCATGGATGGTATCGAACTGGTCACCTTGTTGCGTCGCGACAGCCGCTTGCAGTCGCTGCCGGTCATGGTGGTCTCTTACAAGGACCGTGAAGAGGATCGCCGTCGTGGACTGGACGCCGGAGCCGACTACTATTTGGCAAAAGCCAGTTTTCATGATGACGCCTTGCTTGATGCCGTGGTCGAGCTGATCGGGGGAGCCCAGGGATGAAGATCGCTATCGTCAACGACATGCCCATGGCGGTTGAGGCCTTGCGCCGGGCGTTGGCGTTCGAGCCTGCGCACCAGGTGGTGTGGGTTGCCAGTAACGGCGCCGAAGCCGTGCGCCTGTGCGCCGAGCAGACCCCGGACCTGGTTCTGATGGACCTGATCATGCCGGTCATGGACGGGGTCGAGGCGACCCGGCGCATCATGACCGAGTCACCCTGTCCGATCGTGATCGTCACGGTCGACCGTCAGCAGAATGTCCACCGTGTGTTCGAAGCCATGGGTTACGGCGCGCTGGATGTGGTCGACACCCCCGCCCTGGGCGCCGGCGACCCCCGGCAGGCCGCAGCACCGCTACTGCGCAAGATCCTTAACATCGGCTGGTTGGTCGGCCAGCAGCGCACCAATACCCCGCGGCCCCTGGCTACACCGTTGCGTGAGGCTGCGCAGCGCCAGGCGCTGGTGGCCATTGGATCGTCGGCGGGAGGGCCGGCGGCCCTGGAGGTTTTGCTCAAGGGGTTACCGCGTGACTTTCCTGCCGCCATTGTGCTGGTCCAGCATGTTGACCAGGTCTTTGCCGCCGGCATGGCCGAATGGCTCAGCAGTGCCTCGGGCCTGGCAGTACGGCTGGCCCGCGAAGGTGAGCCGCCGCAACCCGGGCAAGTGCTGCTGGCAGGGACCAATCACCACATACGCTTGCTCGATAATGGCAGCCTGGCGTACACCGCGGAGCCGGTAAACGAGATCTACCGGCCTTCGATCGATGTGTTTTTTGAGAGTGTGGCCCGTTACTGGCGTGGCGACGCGGTTGGCGTCCTGCTGACCGGGATGGGGCGCGATGGTGCCCAGGGCCTTAAATTGATGCGCCAGCAGCGCTTCCTGACCATCGCTCAGGACCAACACAGCAGTGCCGTATACGGCATGCCCAAGGCTGCGGCCGCAATAGATGCAGCAATGGAAATTCGCCCTCTGGAGCGCATTGCTGCACGATTGATGGAAATTTTTCCTAAATGACGATATGTATTGTGGCACGCCGGTCTGCCGGTAGTGACCAGGTGACAGCGCATGAATGAATTACCGCTCGAGGGTTTCCCGGCCGCGAACGAAAACTCGGCAATGGTCCTGCTCGTCGACGATCAGGCCATGATCGGCGAAGCGGTGCGTCGTGGCCTGGCGCATGAAGAGAACATCGACTTCCACTTTTGTGCCGACCCGCACCAGGCGGTGGCCCAGGCGATCCGGATCAAGCCGACGGTCATTCTCCAGGACCTGATCATGCCCGGGCTCGACGGCCTGACCCTGGTGCGCGCCTACCGCAGCAACCCGGCAACCCAGGACATCCCGATCATCGTCCTGTCGACCAAGGAAGACCCGCTGGTAAAAAGCGCGGCCTTTGCCGCCGGTGCCAACGACTACCTGGTCAAACTGCCGGACAACATCGAGCTGGTGGCGCGCATTCGCTATCACTCGCGCTCCTACCTGACCCTGCTGCAGCGTGACGAGGCCTACCGGGCCCTGCGTGTCAGCCAGCAGCAGTTGCTCGATACCAACCTGGTGCTGCAGCGCCTGATGAACTCCGACGGCCTAACCGGCTTGTCGAACCGTCGGCATTTCGATGAGTACCTGGAGCTGGAATGGCGTCGGGCGATGCGCGAGCAGACCCAGCTGTCATTGCTGATGATCGACGTCGACTACTTCAAGGCCTACAACGATACCTTCGGCCACCTGGCCGGCGACGAAGCCCTGCGCAAAGTGGCCGAGACCATCCGTGGCTCGTGTTCCCGGCCAAGCGACCTGCCGGCGCGCTATGGTGGCGAAGAGTTCGTCCTGGTGTTGCCCAACACCTCACCGGGCGGGGCGCGGCTGGTCGCGGAAAAACTGCGCCAGAGCGTCGAGGCGATGAACATTGCCCACAACATGCCGCAGGCCAATGCCCGTCTGACCGTGAGCATTGGCCTGGCAACCCAGACACCGAGCATCGGCAGCCATTGCCGGTCACTGATCTCGGCGGCGGACAAGGGCCTGTACCAGGCCAAGAACAACGGGCGCAATCAGGTCGGGGTGAATTGACGGCAGCTGTAGGTTAAAAGCGGCAAGGTAACGGCACGGCCGGCCGGTATTTCTCTGGCCTCTTGTCGCTTGCGGCTTGGCGCTTGCGCGTGTAACTCAGCTATACTCTCCCGCTTTTCTACCGATTACGCACGAGAGTTGCCCGCCCATGGAAATCCAACCGATCCTGAACACCATCAAGGACCTGACCGAGCGCTCCGAGTCCATTCGGGGGTATCTTTGACTACGATCAAAAGCATGACCGCCTGATCGAAGTCAACCGCGAACTCGAAGACCCGAACGTCTGGAACAAGCCTGAATACGCCCAGGCACTCGGCCGCGAGCGCGCCATGCTGGCGCAGGTCGTCGAGACCCTGGACAAGCTGGCCGGTGGCCTGGCCGACTGCCAGGACCTGCTCGACATGGCCGTCGGCGAAAACGATGAAGGCGCCGTAGCCGACGTCGTGACCGAGCTGGAAGGCCTGGAAGAGGCCCTGGCACTGCTCGAGTTCCGCCGCATGTTCAGCGGTGAGATGGACATGAACAACGCCTACCTGGACATCCAGGCCGGCTCCGGCGGCACCGAGGCCCAGGACTGGGCCAACATCCTGCTGCGCATGTACCTGCGCTGGGCCGACAAGCGTGGCTTCGACGCCACCATCATCGAGCTTTCCGAAGGTGAGGTTGCCGGCATCAAGGGCGCCACCGTGCACATCAAGGGCGAATACGCCTTCGGCTGGCTGCGCACCGAAATCGGCGTGCACCGCCTGGTACGCAAGAGCCCGTTCGACTCCGGCGCCCGTCGCCACACCTCGTTCTCGGCGGTGTTCGTGTCCCCCGAGATCGACGACAAGGTCGAGATCGACATCAACCCATCGGACCTGCGCATCGATACCTACCGCTCCTCGGGCGCGGGCGGTCAGCACGTAAACACCACCGACTCGGCCGTACGTATCACCCACGTGCCGACCAACACCGTGGTGGCGTGCCAGAACGAACGCTCCCAGCACGCGAACAAGGACACCGCCATGAAAATGCTGCGGGCCAAGTTGTACGAGCTGGAAATGCAAAAACGCAACGCCGCCTCCCAGGCACTGGAAGACAGCAAGTCGGACATCGGCTGGGGCCACCAGATCCGGTCCTACGTGCTTGATGACTCGCGCATCAAGGACCTGCGTACCGGCGTTGAACGCAGCGACTGCAACAAGGTGCTCGACGGCGACCTCGACGAGTACCTGGAAGCCAGCCTCAAGCAGGGGCTGTAAGTTTCCCGACCCGCTATAAGACCCTCGCCTGCGGGCGGGGGCAATGAACCCCAGATGGAAAGTGTAACGACATGAGCGACCTCAAACTCGACCCGCAAGACCTGCAACAGGAAGAAAACACCCTGATCGCGCTGCGCAAGGAAAAGCTTGCTGCCGAGCGCGCCAAGGGTAATGCCTTCCCCAACGACTTCCGCCGTGACAGCTACTGCAACGACCTGCAGAAAAAGTATGTCGACAAGACCAAGGAAGAGCTGGAAGCTGCAGCGATTCCGGTCAAGGTTGCCGGGCGCATCATGCTCAACCGTGGCTCGTTCATGGTGATCCAGGACATGACCGGGCGTATCCAGGTCTACGTCAACCGCAAGACCCTGCCGGAAGAAACCCTGGCCGCCGTGAAAACCTGGGACCTGGGCGACATCATCGCCGCCGAAGGCACCCTGGCCCGTTCCGGCAAGGGCGACCTGTACGTCGAAATGACCAACGTGCGCCTGCTGACCAAGTCGCTGCGCCCGCTGCCGGACAAACACCACGGTCTGACCGACACCGAGCAGCGCTATCGCCAGCGCTACGTCGACCTGATGGTCAACGAAGAAGTTCGCGATACCTTCCGCGTCCGCTCGCAGGTCATCAACCACATCCGCAATTTCCTCATCAAGCGCGACTTCCTTGAAGTGGAAACGCCGATGCTGCAGACCATCCCCGGTGGCGCAGCAGCCAAGCCGTTTGAAACCCACCACAATGCCCTGGACATGGCCATGTTCCTGCGTATCGCGCCGGAGCTGTACCTCAAGCGTCTGGTGGTAGGTGGTTTTGAAAAGGTCTTCGAGATCAACCGCAACTTCCGTAACGAAGGCGTTTCGACCCGGCACAACCCCGAGTTCACCATGCTCGAGTTCTACCAGGCCTACGCTGACTACGAAGACAACATGGACCTCACCGAAGAGCTGTTCCGTGAACTGGCGCAGCTGGTGCTGGGCAGCACCGACGTGCCGTACGGTGACAAGGTGTTCCACTTCGGCGAGCCGTTCGTACGCCTGTCGGTGTTCGACTCGATCCTCAAGTACAACCCCGATCTGACTGCCGATGACCTCAACGACATCGACAAGGCCCGCGCGATCGCCAAGAAAGCCGGTGCCAAGGTCCTGGGCTTCGAAGGCCTGGGCAAGCTGCAGGTGATGATTTTCGAAGAGCTGGTCGAGCACAAGCTGGAGCAGCCGCACTTCATTACCCAGTACCCGTTCGAAGTGTCGCCGCTGGCACGTCGCAATGACGAGAACCCGAACGTCACCGACCGCTTCGAGCTGTTCATCGGTGGCCGTGAAATCGCCAACGCCTATTCCGAGCTCAACGACGCGGAAGACCAGGCAGAGCGTTTCATGGCCCAGGTGGCCGACAAGGACGCCGGCGACGACGAAGCCATGCACTACGACGCCGACTTCGTTCGCGCCCTGGAGTACGGCATGCCGCCAACGGCCGGTGAAGGCATTGGTATCGACCGTCTGGTCATGCTGCTGACCAACTCGCCATCGATTCGTGATGTGATCCTGTTCCCGCACATGCGTCCACAGGCCTGAGTAACCTGAACAAGCCGCCTTCCGGGGCGGCTTTTTCATGCCTGTAGAAAATTCCTTTATCGGATCCAACTTTGGGGGGTAGATCAGCAGTGACTCCTGCAATGGCTCAACAGGGTGCCGCCGGCGTTGCCACCGCGGTTGCCGAAAGTGTGCAGTACCAAGGGCGCAAGGCCAGTCGCCAGGGCAGTGAACAACGGCGCCAGGACATCCTCGATGCCGCCATGCGCATCGTCGTGCGCGAAGGTGTACGCGGTGTACGTCACCGCGCGGTGGCTGCCGAAGCCGGGGTACCGCTGTCGGCGACCACCTACTACTTCAAGGATATCGAGGACCTGCTCACCGATACCTTCGCCCAGTATGTAGAACGCAGTGCCGCGTACATGGCCAAACTGTGGGAGAACAGCGAAGTGCTGTTGCGCCAGTTGCTGTCCCAAGGCGATGGCAGCCCGCAATGGCGGGCGCAGCTGGCCGATGAAGTGGCCAGGATGACGGCTGAGTACGTGCAGCGCCAATTGCACAACCGCCGCGACTTTCTCATGGCCGAACAGGCGTTTCGCCAGGAGGCCCTGTTGTGCCCGCGGCTGGCTGAACTGGTCAAGCTGCACGAGCAGATTTTGCTGCGCGGTGCCTGCCAGCTGCTTCAGGTCGTGGGTTCGCGCCAGCCTCAGCAGGATGCGCTGGTGTTGACGGCGATTATCGAGCAGATGGAATATCAGGGCCTGCTCGACGGCTCACAGGCCGATGCGCATGCGCAGATGCTCGCTATCCTTACCCGGTACCTGCATCTGGTGCTGGCTGCCGTGTGAGACGCGACCCTATTTCAAGGAGAACCTGATGAAAGCCAGAAGTCTGCTGTTGGCGCTGTCGTTTTTGCTGCTTGGCGGTTGTCTGGTGACCTTCAACGAGCCCATGCCGGCCAATGAGGCGGCGCCCAAGGCCCTGCTCGGCAAATGGACCAGCAAAGATGCCTGGGGAGAGCCGCTGACGCTGCAGATCAGCCGTAGCGGTGGCGATGCCTACAAGGCAGTGGCCATCGGCAAGGACAAAAAACGTGATGAGTACGTCTTCACCGTATCTCGTCACGGTAGTCGCTGGTACCTCTCGGCCGGTGTGCCCAAGCGCCTGGGGGGCAACTTCCTGATTGGCGGGTTCGAAATCACCGATCGCAAGGAACTGGTGGTATACAACCTCGATGTCGAACAGGTCAGCCAGGCCGTGGACAAGAAAGAGCTCAGCGGGCGCACCTATGAGGTGTCAGCGGATCACGGTGAAGGCGTGCTGATCGACAGCCCGGCCGAGCGCGTCCTGGCGTATCTGGACGATCCGGCCAATTCCGACCTGTTTATCGAAGTGGCGCGGTTCCAGCGGGCCGGCAAGTAATACAGACCAATCAAGGAGTGTAGGGTGGACGAGTACCAGCAGACGATACGTGCCCTGTCTGATCGCATTGTCCTGGCACAAACGCCCATTCGCGTGCTCGATGCGGTGAAATGGGACGACAGCATCCGCCAGGGTTTCCTCAAGGCCAAAGGCAAGGAGCCACCGGCGGTGGACCGTGCCTATTACCTGGGGCGGCCACTGTCGTTCGATTCGGCGGCGGTGAAGCTCGAGTTCCAGAACATCGAGCGCGACATCACCCGCCAACTGGGCCAGTTCAACCCGGTCGGGCAGATCATGCGGCGCATGTGCAAGGAGTACCGCATGGTGGTGCGCATGCTCGAAGCGCGCGGCACCGAGGATTTCGGCCTGATCTCCCAGGAGTTGTATGGCGCCGCCTCCGATGCGTTTCATGCCGGTGACCCGACCCTGGCAGACCTGGGGCTGATGCTTTCGGACTACCTGAACAACATCGACGGCCGCGGCGACCTCAAGGACGAACCGAAGGATCTGACCGCCAAGCAGGCGGTGGAGATGCTCCAGGGGCGATTGAACAAGGTGTTCAACGAGGCCGAGGACACCATCCGGGTGTTCGAGTCCGACGGTATCGTCGCCGATGCCGCCGCCGGCGCGGACTACATCAAGATCCGCAGCGATGCGATGTTCAACAGCCGCGATGTGCGCGCGCTGGAAGTGCATGAAGGGCTGGTGCATGTTGGCACCACCCTGAACGGCCTGAACCAGCCGATCTGTACCTTCCTGGCCAAGGGGCCGCCCTCGTCGACGGTGACCCAGGAAGGCCTGGCGATCCTCATGGAGGTCATCGCCTTTGCCTCTTACCCAAGTCGCTTGCGCAAGCTGACCAACCGTACCCGGGCCATTCACATGGTCGAGGAGGGGGCGGACTTCATGCAGATCTACGAGTTCTTCCGCGCACAGGGCTTCGACATGGCAGCCAGTTACGGCAATGCCAGCCGGGTGTTTCGTGGTTCGGTACCCAATGGCTTGCCGTTTACCAAGGACTTGTCCTACCTCAAGGGCTTTATCATGGTTTACAACTATATTCAGTTGGCCGTGCGCAAGGGCAAGCTCGAACAGATCCCCTTGCTGTTCTGTGGCAAGACCACCCTTGAGGACATGCGCACCTTGCGTCAACTGGTCGATGAAGGTCTGGTGGAACCGCCCAAGTATTTGCCGGAGCAGTTTCGCGACCTCAACGCACTGTCGGCCTGGATGTGTTTCTCCAACTTCCTTAACCACCTGAGCCTGGACCGGATTGAAGCCGATTATTCGAACATTCTCTGACGCATGGTGCAGGACCCTGGGCCTGCTGCTGGTGCTGTTGAGTCTGGGCGGCTGCAGTTCACTGCTGTTCTACCCCGAGCCCGGCCAGCTGTTCACGCCCGAGAAAGCCAAGCTTGAATACCGCGACCTGACCCTTACGGCAGCGGACGGTACGCGCCTGCACGCCTGGTGGCTGCCTGCCAAGCCGGGCGTGGCGGTCAAGGGCACGGTGCTGCACCTGCACGGCAACGGTGGCAACCTGCCGATGCACCTGGGCGGAAGCTGGTGGCTGCCGGAGCAGGGTTATCAGGTGCTGTTGCTGGACTATCGCGGTTACGGCTTGTCCGAAGGCAAGCCGACTTTACCGGAGGTCTACCAGGACATTACTGCAGCGCTCGACTGGCTGGACAAGGCCCCCGAGGTGCAAGGCAAGCCACAGGTGCTGCTGGGGCAAAGCCTGGGCGGCGCCATGGCCATTCATTACCTGGCCCAGCAACCGCAACAGGCGCAACGTTTCAAGGCCCTGGTGTTCGACGGTGTGCCCGCCAGCTACCGCCAGGTCGGGCGATTTGCCCTGAGCAACTCATGGCTGACCTGGCCGCTGCAGGTGCCGCTGTCCTGGCTGGTGCCTGATGGCGACAGTGCGATTCGTTCGATTGCGCAGATCAAGACGCCACCCAAACTGTTTTTCCACAGCATTGACGACCCGATCGTACCGCTGCGCAACGGCATCGAACTGTACCAGGCGGCGCCACCGCCGCGGGTGCTGCAACTGACCCGCGGCGGGCACGTACAGACCTTTGCCGACCGTACCTGGCGCCAGGTGATGCTGAAATTTCTCGATGACCCTGAACATTTCAATGGATTGCGGCGTCTGGCCGAGGTCCCCAATTACCCTGACGAGACGTCACAATGAGTGAAGAACGCAACGCGATCCCCCTGATCATCACCGGTGTCTGCAGCATCATCGGTACTGTCGGTGCCTTGTGGTACTACGGTTATCTGCATTTCGCCAAGCCACAGGACGCGCTGCTGTTGTCCGATTTCACCATGCTCAAGACGGTGCCGGGGGAGGACTACAAGATTTCCCTGCAGCCGGCGACGCAGGTTGCCCAGTGCGTCGATGGCGTGCTGGTGCTGTTCGATACCGCGCAAAAAGGCTTGACCGGTGTGCTGGTGAACAACAAGAAACAGGCGGTGCGTTGCCTGGGTGAAGAGACACCGCAGCAAGTCCAGTAGGCGGTGGGTTCATCGCGGGCAAGCCTCGTTCCTACAGGCGGCGATCACCTGTAGGAACCGGGCTTGCCGGCGAAGCTACCTTCAATACGCCTGGCTCACCGAGCGCGGCGCCACCGGTTGGTTATCGTTGGAAATCGTCACTTCCACCCGACGGTTTTGCGCCCGGCCGGAATTGCTCGTGTTGTCGGCCACCGGGTATTCCTTGCCATAGCCCTGGGCAACAACCCGGGTAGGCTCTACCCCGGCACGCACCAGCGCCGCGCGCACAGAGGCTGCACGGCGCTCCGACAGCGACTGGTTGTAGCTGGCGCTGCCTTTGCTGTCGGTATAGCCCTCGACAATCACCTTGCGATCAGGGTTTTCCTGAAGGTAACGCGCCAGGGTGGTGACGTTGGGCAGGGCGCTGCTCTTGAGCGTGGCCTTGTCAAAATCAAACAGCACGTCACCGAAGGTCACCAGGGTGCCGCGATCAGTCTGCTTGGCATTCAGGCTGTCCTGCAGCTTTCTGATCTGTGCATCGCGTGCATCCAGGCGCGCCTGGGTACGCTGGGCGGAGGCATCCTCCAGGTTGCCTTCGGCCGTGCGCAGGGCGATGGTCTGCTTGGCCACTTCAACGCGCTGGTTGGTCAGGTAGGCAAGCTGATCGACGCTCTTCGGGTCCTCCTTGTTCAGGTAGGCCGCGTCGGCTTTGTTCAACGATTCCTGGGCATCCTTGGTTTCAAGGGCAGCCACTTTGGTCGATTGCGGGTTGCTCTGCAGCGCAGAAAAATTGCTCCGGGCCGATTCCAGGTTGGCGTTGGGCGGTGTGGCGCAGGCGCTCAGGCCAATGCTCAGGGCCAGCAGGGTGGGGATCATCAAGTGATTGCGCATGGTCTTCATCCTTTGATCAGTTACGAATGCATGGGGCGTTAGCGCCGCTTCACTGAGCGTTGCGCAAGCCTTCCTCACGCAGGTCCTGAACGCCTTGATGGGCATCCTGCAGGGCTTTTTCTGCCTTGGCGGCCTGCGCCTTGCGCTCGGCAACGCGGGCATCCCATTCGGCCTGCTCGGCCAGGCGCTTGGCGTCATCGTATTGCTTGTCATGCATGGCGATTTCAGCCTGTTTGAGCTTGTCCTGGGCGGCTTTCATTTCCACGGCGGCAAACTCTGTGCCCCCGGCGGTGACGGCCGAGTTGACTGCCGATTGGCTCACGGCGTACTGCTCGGTGGGCGGGTTACCGGCGCAGCCAGCCAGTACCAGGCTGCTGCCCAGCGCCAGGGCGGCCAGCTTGAACCTGCGCAGGTGAGTGGATGAGGTGTTAACGGGACGGGTCTTCATGGTGGTCAACTCCATTGGATCACTCCTGATGAACAACGAATTCCGTAACAGTCCATCGGCGCAACCCCACCGACTCGAGGAGGCGGGTTGTACCGTGATGGCTACTGGCTGTGACCGAAACGTTTTTTCAATAGTTCAGAAAAATTGCCGCTGCTGTGCGGCATTTGCTGGCTGACCGGTCAGCAAGTTTTTTTCCGGAACTTCAGGTGCTGGGCGGTGTACGCGGGCGCCCGAGCGGGCACCCGGTATCGGCCTGGTGGCGGGGCGTCAGTGGGTCGATTCGTCTTTGCGGCTGCTCATGTCGTGCAGGTAACGGCGTGACAAGGCAAGAAAGCGCGGGGTCGGGCCGATGTCCTCATACAGCGGATCACCTTCCTCATCGGTGGCAATCACCTGCTGCCCGCGGATGTAGGGAAAGCTCGCTTCGAGCTCTTCCAGGGCCGCCCCGAGCAGTTCGCCGAGCAGTTCTTCGGGGCGGCGCTTGGGGTACATTTCGGCCAGGGCGGCCAGGCGCGCCGCCGACTCCACATCCAGGTGCAGGACATGGCCGGTGGGGCTCAGACGACCCTTGGCGTTTTGTTCCCAGTACTGGGCAAGGTCACGAATTTTCATGATGTCCTCATTGATCCTCGTGTGTCTCATTTCAGCGTAGTCACTGCACAGCCTTTGGTCTGCCTTGAAAGCACGACCGGTACTGGGGCACTCTGAAGCCAGAGCTGTTTTTCTGGAATGCCGGAGACAAGGCTGATGACTGATATCGATGTGCGCTTGCGTGAAGATGTTCATTTGTTGGGCGAGTTGTTGGGGGACACCATTCGTGAGCAGCACGGCGAAGCGTTCCTGCAGAAAATCGAAGATATCCGCCGCAGTGCCAAGGCCGACCGCAGCGGCGCTGCCGAGCAGTTGAGCTCGACCCTCAATGACCTGGCTGATGATGAGTTGCTGCCGGTCGCGCGGGCGTTCAACCAGTTTCTCAACCTGGCCAACATCGCCGAGCAGTACCAGTTGATTCGCCGCCGCGATTCCGGCCAGGCCGCGCCATTCGAGTCACGGGTGTTGCCTGAACTGCTGGCACGGCTCAAGGCTGCCGGGCACACTGACGATGCCCTGGCACGTCAGCTGGGCAAGCTGAACATCGAGCTGGTGCTGACTGCGCACCCCACCGAGGTGGCGCGCCGTACGCTGATCCAGAAGTACGATGCCATTGCGGCGCAATTGGCGGCCCAGGATCATCGCGACCTGACCCCTTCCGAACGGGAGCAGATCCGCGAGCGCCTGCAGCGGCTGATTGCCGAAGCCTGGCACACCGAGGAAATCCGCCGTACCCGGCCAACCCCGGTAGACGAAGCCAAATGGGGCTTTGCGGTCATCGAGCATTCGCTCTGGCATGCCATTCCCCATCACCTGCGCAAAGTCGACAAGGCGTTGCATGAAGCTACCGGTCTGCATCTGCCGCTGGAGTCCGCGCCTGTTCGCTTTGCTTCGTGGATGGGCGGCGATCGCGACGGCAACCCGAATGTCACCGCCCCGGTAACCCGCGAGGTGCTGTTGCTGGCGCGCTGGATGGCCGCTGACCTGTTCCTGCGTGATATCGATGCCCTGGCAGCCGAGCTGTCCATGCAGCAGGCCAGCGAGGCACTGAGGGCCAAGGTGGGCGATGCGGCCGAGCCGTATCGGGTACTGCTCAAGCAACTGCGTGATCGCCTGCGGGAAACCCGCGCCTGGGCGCAGAGTGCCTTGAAATCGCCGCAAACGCCGTCGCCGTTGGTGTTGCAGCATAACCACGAACTGTTCGAACCCCTGCACCTGTGCTTCGAGTCGCTGCATGCCTGCGGCATGGGCGTGATCGCCAATGGTCCGTTGCTCGACTGTTTGCGCCGGGCAGTGACGTTCGGTCTGTTTCTGGTACGCCTGGACGTACGTCAGGACGCCGCCCGGCACACCGCCGCGCTGAGCGAAATCACCGAGTACCTGGGGTTGGGGCGTTACGCGGACTGGGACGAAGAAGCGCGAATCGCCTTCCTCCAGCAGGAGCTCGGCAGCCGCCGGCCGCTGCTGCCGGGTTACTTCAAGCCCCAGGCCGACACCGCCGAGGTCCTCGCCACCTGCCGTGAGATTGCCGCTGCACCGGCGGCATCGTTGGGGTCTTACGTGATCTCTATGGCGGGAGCCGCCTCCGATGTGCTCGCCGTGCAACTGCTGCTCAAAGAGTCCGGTGTGCTGCGCCCGATGCGCGTCGTGCCCCTGTTCGAAACCCTCGCCGATCTCGACAACGCTGGCCCGGTGATGGAGCGCCTGCTCGGCCTGCCGGGCTATCGCAGCGCCTTGCATGGCCCGCAGGAGGTCATGATCGGCTATTCCGACTCGGCCAAGGACGCCGGCACCACGGCGGCCGCCTGGGCGCAGTACCGGGCTCAGGAAACCCTGGTGCGCATCTGTCACGAGCAACAGGTCGAGTTGCTGCTGTTTCACGGTCGTGGCGGCACTGTCGGACGTGGCGGCGGCCCCGCCCACGCGGCGATTCTGTCGCAACCACCGGGCTCGGTCGCAGGGCGCTTCCGTACCACCGAACAGGGCGAGATGATCCGTTTCAAATTCGGCCTGCCGGACATCGCCGAACAGAACCTCAACCTGTACCTGGCCGCCGTACTCGAAGCGACCTTGCTGCCACCGCCGCCACCGCAACCGGCCTGGCGGGCGCTGATGGATGAGTTGGCGGCCGATGGCGTCGCGCAATACCGCGGGGTGGTTCGCGATAACCCCGAGTTCGTCGAGTATTTCCGCCAGTCGACGCCCGAGCAGGAGCTCGGCCGCCTGCCGCTGGGCAGTCGTCCGGCCAAGCGCCGGGCTGGCGGCATCGAAAGCCTGCGGGCTATTCCGTGGATTTTCGGCTGGACGCAAACTCGCCTGATGCTGCCCGCCTGGCTAGGCTGGGAAGCGGCGCTGAACAACGCTCTGGCGCGCGGGCAGGGCGATCTGCTGGCCGAAATGCGCGAGCAGTGGCCGTTTTTCCGCACCCGCATCGACATGCTGGAAATGGTCCTGGCCAAGGCGGATGCGGACATCGCGCGCTCCTACGACGAACGTCTAGTGCAACCAGAACTGCGACCTTTGGGTGCACATTTGCGCGACCTATTGTCGCAGGCGTGCCAGGTGGTGCTGGGCCTGACCGGGCAGCGGGTGCTACTGGCGCACAGCCCGGAAACGCTGGAATTCATCCGCTTGCGCAACACCTACCTGGACCCGCTACATCTATTGCAGGCTGAGCTGCTGGCACGCTCGCGACAGCGCGAAGCCGCTCTGGACAGCCCGCTGGAGCAGGCCCTGCTGGTCACTGTGGCAGGTATTGCGGCAGGCTTGCGCAACACCGGTTGAGTGATTGCAGCGCCGCCTCAATCGCGTCTCGGGGGTGGGAAGAATGCTTGCAAAGCAATAGGTTGCGCCGGGCGCAACCTGTGCTTTGCAGCAGTAGTGTGTGGGGTTTTTTCCAACTTTCGACCGCTTGTGTGGCTTGAAGGCGCTGTGTATCTTGAGCAGCCTTTTGACCGATTTGTGGTCATGACCCAAATTCCGGACTTGGCCCTCTGCGCCGACTCCATTGATTTGCTTACAAAAATGAGGAGCACAATATGCGCGTGATTCTGCTGGGAGCTCCCGGGGCCGGTAAAGGTACTCAGGCAAAGTTCATCACCGAAAAATTCGCCATTCCACAGATCTCCACCGGCGACATGCTGCGTGCGGCGGTCAAGGCCGGCACTCCGCTGGGCCTGGAAGCCAAGGCGATCATGGACGCTGGCAAGCTGGTTTCCGACGAGCTGATCATCAACCTGGTCAAAGACCGCATCGCCCAGCCAGACTGCGCGAACGGCTTCCTGTTCGACGGCTTCCCGCGCACCATTCCTCAGGCTGAAGCCCTGGTGACTGCCGGTGTCGAGCTGGATGCAGTGGTTGAAATCGCCGTTGAAGACGAAGAGATCGTTCAGCGTATCGCCGGCCGCCGCGTTCACGAAGGTTCGGGCCGCGTCTACCACGTGGTCTACAACCCGCCGAAGGTTGAAGGCAAGGACGATGAAACCGGTGAAGCGCTGGTTCAGCGTAAAGACGACACCGAAGAAACCGTGCGTCACCGCCTGGCGGTTTACCACGAGCAGACCAAGCCACTGGTAGACTTCTACCAGAAGCTGTCCGCTGCCCATGGTGGCAAGCCGAAGTACTCGCACATCGAAGGTGTGGGCTCGGTTGATGCAATCACTGCCAAGGTCCTCGCAGCCCTGAGCTGATCGGTACCTGAAGGTGAAGACAACGGCCCGCTTGCGGGCCGTTGTTGTTTATAATGCCGCTCTTTTTTCTTTTGCCTGGATACACCGATGACCACCTTGCTGGCCCTGGATACCGCCACTGAAGCCTGCTCCGTTGCCTTGCTGCATGACGGCAAGGTTTCCAGCCACTACGAGGTGATCCCGCGCCTGCATGCGCAGAAGCTGTTGCCGATGATCCAGCAGTTGCTGGCAGACGCTGGCACCAGCCTGGCGGCGGTCGATGCCATTGCCTTTGGCCGTGGGCCTGGGGCCTTCACGGGCGTGCGCATTGCCATAGGCGTGGTTCAGGGCCTGGCCTTCGCCCTGGAGCGTCCGGTGCTGCCGGTGTCCAACCTGGCGGTACTGGCCCAGCGCGCGCTGCGTGAGCATGGTGTCAATCAGGTCGCTTCTGCCATTGATGCTCGCATGGATGAGGTGTACTGGGGTTGCTATCACAACGTTGCCGGCGAAATGCGCCTGCTCGGTAACGAAGCCGTGCTGGCCCCGGAGCGCGCGGTGCTGCCTGGCGGAGCCAGCGGCGACTGGTTTGGCGCCGGTACTGGCTGGGGCTATGCTGAGCGCATTGCGGTCGCGCCGAGCGGCCAGGATGCCAGCCTGCTGCCGCATGCACAGGACCTGCTGACCCTGGCCACCTTTGCCTGGGAACGCGGTGAGGCGATTGCCGCCGACCTCGCCCAGCCGGTGTACCTGCGTGACAACGTGGCGACGCCAAAAGCGCGCTGAGTGCAGTTCGTCGGTTATTCCCAAGGCAAATAAAACCTTTTGCCCGAACTGTGGTCCAGTTATCAGTCGGGCATTAGCGAAGGATCTCTGATGCTGCTAAATTGCCATCATTGCTCCTGAGTAGATCGCCATGCGTATCGACGGCTTTTCCTCACAGTCCTATCCCATCAAGCGTGCGCCGCGCAAAGCGCCCGTTCGTAACGATGACGTGGACGAGGATCTGCCAGGCGAGTTAGAAGTGCAGCCGCAGGCCACTGCCGGCCAGGCGCGCAGCGGCGGGCTGCCTGCCCGTCAGCAGGACATGATTTTTCCCCGTGCGCGCGACAAGCGCACCGCCCAGGCCCTGGCCAGCTACCTGACCACTGCAGGGTTCGTTGACTGGGAGATGGAAGTGCTGGGGCTGGACCTGTACATTTGATGGATGAACCTGTCCACGCTTCCCTATTTTCTCGGTTGCCCGTCCTGGAGTGAGAGCGCCTGGCGCGATTACCTCTACCCTGCAGATGCCAAAACCGGCGAGTTTCTTGGCCTCTATAGCCAGGTCTTCAATGCCGTAGAAGGCAATACCACTTTTTATGCCCGACCGGCGCCAGCAACTATCGAACGGTGGGCGCAGATCATGCCGGCGCACTTTCGTTTTACCGCCAAGTTTCCGGGCGATATCAGCCACGCGGGTGACCTGCGCGAGCAGTGGGTGGCAGCGCAAACCTTCATTGAATTGCTCAAGCCGCTGGGGCCACGGGTTGCTCCCTACTGGCTGCAATTGCCGGCGACGTTTGGTCCGGCGCGGCTGGGCGAGCTCGTGGCCTTTCTGGACGAAATCAACGTGCCGATCGCCGTCGAGGTGCGCAATCGCGCGTTCTTCGCCAAGGGCGAGGAGGAGCGCCTGCTCAATCGGCTGCTGCAGGGCCGTGGCGTGGAGCGTATCTGCCTGGACCCGCGGGCCTTGTTCAGCTGTACCTTACGTGACCCGGGCGTGTTGCATGCCCAGTCGAAAAAGCCGCGGGTGCCGCCACGGCCGACCGCCTTCAGTCAGCATCCGCAGGTGCGTTTTATCGGCCATCCGGAACTGGCGGCCAACGAACCCTTTCTGCTGCCATGGCTGGACAAGGTTGCGGCCTGGATCGAGGAGGGTCGCAGCCCCTATGTTTTCCTGCATACTGCCGATAATCGCCTGGCCGCTGCCCTGGCGCAGCGTTTTCATCGTGGACTGATGGAGCGCTTGCCCGGATTGCCGGCTTTGCCTGAACTGGACAGGACGCCTGAGGCCGAACAGCTCGGTCTGCTTTGAACGCGCCCTGCCGCCTGCCCGGGAGCCGTGATCATGGATGTACAAACCCTGCGTGCCGAAGCGTTCAAAGCCCTGCATGAGCGCGAACGCGCTTTTGTCATTCCCAACCCGTGGGATGCCGGCTCCGCCAAGTTGCTGGCGAGCCTCGGCTTCGAGGCCCTGGCCACCACCAGTGCCGGTCTGGCGTTCTCCCTGGGGCGGCCGGATGCCGAAGGTGCCATGACCCTGGAAGAGACCCTCGACAACGCCCGCACCATCGTCGATGCCACGGCGCTGCCGGTGGCTGCTGACCTGGAAAACGGTTTCAGCGACGATCCCAAAGGCTGCGCCGAGGCAATTCTGCAAGGCGCACAGGCGGGGCTGGTAGGTGGCTCCATTGAAGATGCCAGCGGTAATCCAGACGAGCCAATCTACAGCTTCCACCATGCGGTCGAGCGCGTTGAAGCGGCAGTGTCGGCTGCGCGCAGCCTTGAGTTCCCGTTCATGCTCTGTGCGCGTGCCGAGAACCTTCTGCATGGGCGCATGGACCTGGACGACACCATCGCCCGCTTGCAGGCGTTCGCCGAGGCGGGCGCCGATGTGCTGTATGCACCCGGATTACGCACAGCCGATGAAATTCGTGCCGTGGTCCAGGCCGTCGCGCCCAAACCTGTGAACGTGCTGATGGGCATGAGTGGCGTGAACCTGAGCGTCAACCAGTTGCAGGACCTGGGTGTGCGGCGCATCAGTGTCGGTTCTTCGCTGATGCGTGCAGCCTTCGGCGCGTTTTACCGGGGCGCCGAGGAAATTCTGGGCCAGGGCACGTTCTCCTATGGCGAACAGGCGCTGCCCTTTGACCGGTTGAATCAACTGTTCCGGCGTTGAGCCGAATGCGCAAGGGCATGCTGGTGCTGTGCCTGGTAGTGGTGGCACTGGCGGTGTATGCCTGGCGCCTGGGTTGGCACTTGCCGGATGCCTGGAACCCCTGGGCCGTACTTGATGTGCGTGAGCCGCCGAACCTGTTGACGCCTTACAAGCTCGGGCGCCTGCAAGACAACCCGCAGCTGTGCGAACAGGCGCTGGCCACCTCCGGCCTGCGTTATCGCCAGCAAGCGGACAGCCCGGCAGATACGCCCTGTCCACTGGTCAACGTGGTACGTGTCGAAGGCTCCTCGGTGCGCCTGAGCAGCAGCTTTCTGGCCAGCTGTCCGTTGGCGGTCGCGTACGCCCTGTTTGAGCGCCATGCCCTGCAGCCGGCGGCGCAACGGGCGTTTTCCCAAACGGTGGTGCAGGTCGATCACCTCGGCAGCTTTGCCTGTCGCAACCTGTACAACCGCAAGAACGGCCGGCTCAGTCAGCATGCCTCGGCCAATGCGCTGGACATTGCCGGCTTTCGGCTGGCTGACGGTCAGCGTATCCAGTTGCTCAAGGACTGGCCGGGGGAGGGCGCCAAGGCACGCTTTCTGAGGGATGTGCACGCCAGTGCCTGTGACAGCTTCAATACCGTGCTGGGGCCGGACTACAACGCCGCGCACCGCAATCACTTCCACCTGGACATGGGGTTCTGGCAGATCTGTCGCTGAGGCTCAGGCGGCGATGCGCACGTTGTTCAGCACCACCGGGCGGGCCCAACGGGTGTCGAAGTCCAGCGCCGATTGCTGGGCAACCAGGGTTGGTTCATCGAACGGCTCGGGTGCTTTGTCCAGCAGATCCATTTCAAACTCGGCGATCGGCAGGTACAGGGCTTTAGGCGCCGGTCCAGGGCCTGGCTCAGGCAGCGGATGGCCCTGGCTCATGACCACCGGACGCACCCAGGTGTTGCTGATGTCGAGCTGGCGCTGCTGCTCGATCAGTTCGACGTCGCTGAAGGGTGGGGCGAGTTTTTCCAGCAGTTGTGGTTCGAGCTCGGCAATCGGCAGGAACAACGGTTCGGGCGGTACAACCTCGGTGTCGTGCACGTTGCACAGACGCTGGTTGTGGATCTGCGCCAGCACCTGGCTGCCACCCAGGGGTTCACCGGTAGTCTTGTCGACAGTTTCGGGGGCAACGCTGCCTGTTTCGCTGCCTTGCGCTTCTTGTTGCTCGGCCAGGGCGCGGGCAAAAAAATCCTGCCACAGGTGGCTGACGCCGCCCAGTTCCTGGGTATTGTGCCGGCCATAATCGCCGACGGGCGATAAGTAACCTGAGCTGAGCTGAAGAATATCGGTCATGGCAGTCGCGGGCCGTGAAGGTCTGGCAAAATGGCGAATACTTCGTATATCGGCCGTGGCCGGCGATCATTTAATTTTTTTGAGTACGGGATGTGATGGTGGAGCAACTGGCGGACGGCGGCATTCGGGTCGAGGCACTGACGGCCGATTATCAGGCCACAGCCGAGCAGTGGGCGCAGCGCCTGGAACTGCCGCTGGCAGATGACACCGCCGCATTTGCGGTGCAGGTCGGTGCCGCCGGGTTGCAGATCCAGCAACTGGGGCCGCAGGCACCCGGCCCGGTGCGTGTCGACTTCGTCGAAGGCGCGGCTGCGCACCGTCGGGTGTTTGGTGGCGGCAGCGGGCAGATGATTGCCAAGGCCGTGGGCATTGCCCAGGGCGTGCGGCCACAAGTGCTCGATTGCACGGCGGGGTTGGGCAAGGACGCGTTCGTGTTGGCAAGCCTTGGTTGTCAGATGACCCTGATCGAGCGCCAGCCACTGGTCGCTGCCTTGCTTGAGGACGGCCTGGCACGGGCGGCCAGCGATGCCGAGGTCGGCCCCATCGTCGCGCGCATGCAGCTGCTCACCGGCAATGCCATCGAGCGCATGCGCAACTGGCAGGGCGAGCCGCCTCAGGTGATCTACCTCGACCCGATGTTCCCGCACCGGGACAAGAGCGCCCTGGTGAAAAAGGAAATGCGCGTGTTCCGTCCGCTGGTGGGCGACGACCTGGACGCCCCGGCACTGCTGGAAGCGGCACTGGCGCTGGCCAGCCACCGGGTGGTGGTCAAGCGTCCACGCAAGGCGCCGATCATCGACGGGCCCAAGCCGAGCCATAGTCTTGAGGGCAAGTCGAGCCGTTACGACATCTACCCGAAAAAAGCCCTCAAGGCGTGATCAGCAGCGATAGGCGCGCAGGAACATGCTGACCACTTCTGCCACGTGCGTCTGCGCCTCCTGTGCATTCAGTGCAGGGGCGTAGCCCAGTAGCAGACGATAGTTCGGCGCGCCCTTGAGCAGGCAGAAGAAATGTTCCGCCGCCTTGTCCGCATGTTCGATGCGCAGCAGGCCGCGCTGGTCGGCGCGCTGCAGCAATGCCTCCATCTCGCCCAGCACCCGTAGCGGCCCGGCTTCGAAGAAGATCTGCGTCAGCTTCGGATCCTGGCTGCCCAGGGTCATGATCAGCCGCGTCAGTTGCACCGACTGTTCGCTGCTGATCAGTGCCTGAAACCCGCAGCCAATATTGAGCAGCACCTGCTCCAGTGGCACATCGTCAGGCAGGTCGAAGATCAGCTCGGGCAACTGCGCCGTGCACGTGGCCGAGATGGCTGCGGTGAACAGCGTTTCCTTGTCCGTAAAGTGGCTGTAGACCGTCAATTTTGAAACACCTGCCGCTGTCGCGACCGCATCCATGCTGGTGCTGGCATAGCCAAGGGTTAGAAATAGCTGCTTGGCCGCCTCGAGTATGGCCTGGCGCTTTGCCAGATCCTTGGGCCGGCCGGGGCCGACGGGAGCGGTGAGATCGTTGGGCATGGTTCTCTGTTTACACGTTTCAGTAAGTGCATAGGGTACATCGCCAGCCCGGTCCTGGCTGGCCGATATCGTCATAACGCGTAATTGTTAATGCGTTTTTTCTCTTGGGCTGCGGCTTCCCCGCTCTTGCGTGCTGATTTAATATACTCGCCAGTATAAATATTCAAAGCGCCATTCGCGAAAGGTCATTCATCATGTTGCGCCATGCCTTGCCCCTCGCTTTGCCCGTCAGCCTTGTCTTGCTGCTTTCCGCCTGTGGGCAGGAAAGCGAGCCGCAGACGTCCCTGCGTCCCGCCATGGTGGTGCAGCCGCAACCCGCCAGCTCTGCTGCCGACAGCTACCCCGGCGAGGTGCATGCACGCTTCGAGCCGGACCTTGCGTTCCGGATCGGTGGCAAGGTCAGCAAGCGCCTGGTGGAGGAGGGGCAACGGGTCAAGGCCGAACAACCCTTGGCCGAACTGGACCCGCAAGACGTGCGTCTGCAGCTTGAAGCCAGTCGCGCCCAGTTGGCCGCAGCCGAAGCCAACCTGTCCCTGGTCAAGGCCGAGCGTGATCGCTACAAAACCCTGCTCGACCGGCAAATGGTCAGCCACTCCCAGTACGACAACGCGGAAAACCTCTACCGCGCAGGCCTGGCCAGGCTCAAGCAGGTGCGGGCAGAGTTTGATGTGGCCGGTAACCAGGCCGAATACGCGGTGCTGCGAGCCTCCCAGGATGGCGTGATTGCCAAGCGCCAGGTTGAAGTGGGGCAGGTGGTTTCGGCAGGCCAGACGGTGTTTACCTTGGCCACCGATGGCGAGCGCGAAGTACTGATCGGCCTGCCTGAGCAGCAGTTCGGGCATTTCAAGGTGGGCCAACCGGTCTCGGTTGAACTGTGGTCGCAACCGGACCAGCGTTTCAACGGGCGCATCCGCGAGTTGTCGCCGTCGGCCGACCCGCGTTCGCGGACATTCGCCGCACGCATTGCCTTCACCGCCGGCAAGGTGCCGGCAGAGCTGGGACAGAGCGCCCGCGTTTATATCCAGCATGATCAACAGGCACCCCTGGCGGTACCGCTGTCGGCGTTGACTGCCGAAAACGGCCAGACCTATGTCTGGCGGGTGGACGCCAGCAATACCCTCAAGCGCGTTCCGGTGCGGGTAGGGCCTTATGGTGAACACAGTGTCCCGGTGCTCGAAGGGCTCAATGCCTCGGACTGGGTAGTGGCGGCTGGCGTGCATGTGCTCCAGGAGGGGCAGCAGGTACGACCGGTGGATCGTTCCAATCGTGTGGTGAATCTGGCGGCCAAGGAGTAAGTCCCGATGGGTTTCAACCTTTCCGCCTGGGCCCTGCGCAATCGGCAGATCGTGCTGTTCCTGATGATTCTCCTGGCTGTGGTCGGCGCACTGTCCTACACCAAACTGGGGCAGAGTGAAGACCCGCCCTTTACCTTCAAGGCCATGGTGATTCGCACCCAGTGGCCAGGCGCCAGCGCCGAGGAAGTCTCGCGCCAAGTCACCGAGCGCATTGAAAAGAAGCTGATGGAGACGGGGGAGTACGAGAAAATCGTCTCGTTCTCGCGCCCTGGCGAATCGCAAGTCACCTTTGTCGCCCGCGATTCGATGCACTCAGTGGAGATTCCCGAGCTGTGGTACCAGATCCGCAAGAAGGTGGCCGATATCCGCCACACCTTGCCGCCGGGTATCCAGGGGCCGTTCTTCAACGACGAGTTCGGTACCACCTTTGGCAACATCTACGCGCTGACCGGCGATGGCTTCGACTATGCCGTGCTCAAGGACTATGCCGACCGGGTGCAGATACAGCTGCAGCGGGTCAAGGATGTCGGCAAGGTCGAGCTGCTGGGGTTGCAGGACGAGAAGATCTGGATCGAACTGTCCAATCTCAAGCTGGCGACGCTGGGTTTGCCGCTGGCTGCCGTGCAGCAGGCCCTCGAGGAGCAGAACGCGGTCAGTACCGCGGGCTTCTTCGAGACGCCCAGCGAGCGTCTGCAACTGCGGGTCAGCGGTCGCTTTGATACTGTCGAGCAGATCGAGCAGTTTCCCATCCGTGTAGGTGAACGCACCTTCCGTATCGGTGACGTTGCCACGGTACGCCGTGGTTTCAACGATCCTCCCGCACCGCGCATGCGCTACATGGGGCAGGATGCGATCGGTCTGGCGGTGTCGATGAAAGCGGGTGGCGACATCCTTGTACTGGGCAAGGCGCTGGAGACCGAGTTCGCGCGGATTGCCCACAACCTGCCGGTGGGCATGGAGCTGCGCAAGGTGTCGGATCAGCCAGCGGCGGTGAAGACCGGTGTGGGTGAGTTCGTCCAGGTACTGGTCGAGGCCCTGGCGATTGTGTTGCTGGTGAGTTTCTTCTCCCTCGGCATGCGTACCGGACTGGTTGTCGCCCTGGCGATTCCACTGGTGCTGGCGATGACCTTCGCCGCCATGTACTACCTGGGGATCGGCCTGCACAAGATTTCCCTGGGCGCGCTGGTACTGGCCCTGGGCTTGCTGGTGGATGACGCGATCATTGCCGTCGAGATGATGGCAATCAAGATGGAACAGGGCTTCGACCGCTTCAAGGCGGCCAGCTACGCCTGGATCAGTACCGCTTTCCCGATGCTGACTGGTACGCTGATCACCGCTGCGGGTTTTCTGCCGATTGCGACGGCTCAGTCGGGCACGGGCGAGTACACCCGTTCGATCTTCCAGGTAGTCACTATCGCCTTGCTCGCCTCCTGGGTCGCTGCGGTTGTCTTTGTGCCTTACCTCGGGGCAAAGCTGTTACCCGATCTGGCCAAGCTGCACGCGGCCAAACACGGTACCACCGAGGGTGGCCCGGACCCGTATGGCACCCCGTTCTACCAGCGCGTAAGAGGCCTGGTCGGCTGGTGTGTCGGGCATCGCAAGACCGTGATCGTGGCGACGCTGGCATTGTTCATTGGCAGCATCCTGCTGTTTCGTTTCGTGCCACAGCAGTTCTTCCCGGCCTCCGGGCGCCTTGAACTGATGGTCGACCTGAAACTGGCCGAAGGTGTTTCGCTGAGCAATACCACCGAGCAGGTCAAACGGCTGGAGGCGATGCTCAAGGAGCGTGCGGGCATCGACAACTATGTGGCCTACATCGGTACCGGTTCGCCGCGTTTTTACCTGCCACTGGACCAGCAACTGCCTGCAGCCAGCTTTGCCCAGTTTGTGGTGCTGGCAAAAACCATCGAAGAGCGCGAAGCCTTGCGCAGCTGGTTGATTGCCACCCTCGATGAGCAGTTCCCGGACCTGCGCTCACGGGTCACGCGCCTGGAGAACGGCCCGCCCGTGGGCTATCCGGTGCAGTTCAGGGTAACCGGCGAGCACATCGAACAGGTGCGCGCGTTGGCCCGCAAGGTGGCGGTCAAGGTGCGCGAGAACCCGCATGTGGTCAACGTGCACCTGGACTGGGAAGAGCCGAGCAAGGTGGTCTATCTCAACATCGACCAGGACCGTGCCCGTGCTTTGGGGGTCAGTACGGCCAACCTCGCCAAGTTCCTGCAGAGCTCGTTGACCGGCTCCTCGGTCAGCCAGTTTCGTGAAGACAACGAGCTGATCGAGATCCTGTTGCGCGGTACGCAACAGGAACGCACCGAGCTTGCCAACCTGCCAAGTCTGGCGGTGCCTACCGACAATGGCCGCAGTGTCGCCCTGTCGCAGGTGGCTACCCTGGAGTACGGCTTTGAAGAAGGCATCATCTGGCACCGTAACCGCCTGCCTAGCGTCACCGTGCGGGCCGACATCTACGGCAAGGAGCAGCCGGTAACCCTGGTCAAACAGATATTGCCGACCCTGGACCCGGTGCGCGCCGAACTGCCAGATGGCTACCTGCTGGAAGTGGGCGGCACGGTGGAAGATTCGACGCGTGGGCAGAAGTCGGTGAATGCCGGTGTGCCGCTGTTCATCGTCGTGGTGCTGACGCTGTTGATGCTGCAATTGCGCAGCTTCTCGCGCACGGTGATGGTGTTCCTCACGGCGCCGTTGGGCTTGATCGGCGTGACCTTGTTCCTGCTGGTGTTTCGTCAGCCGTTCGGCTTTGTCGCCATGCTCGGGACCATCGCCCTGTCGGGGATGATCATGCGCAACTCGGTGATCCTGGTCGATCAGATCGAACAGGACATCGCGGCCGGGCTGGACCGCTGGCAGGCGATTATCGAGGCGACGGTGAGGCGTTTCCGGCCGATCGTGCTGACCGCGCTGGCGGCGGTGCTGGCGATGATACCGCTGTCGCGCAGTGTGTTCTTCGGGCCGATGGCGGTAGCGATCATGGGCGGGCTGATCGTGGCGACGGCGTTGACGCTATTGTTCCTGCCGGCGCTGTATGCGGCGTGGTTCCGGGTGAAAAAGGCTTGAATGGGCGTTGCCTGAAACTGCAGGAGCCGGCAAGCCGGCTCCTGCAGAGAGCGCTTAGAGCGCGCCAAACACCTTCTTGGCCAGGCCGGTGGCTGCCGCCGCCGGGTTCTGGCGAATGCCTTCTTCCTGCTTGGCGATCATCTCGAACAGGCCGTTGAGTGCCTGTTCGGTCACGTAGCCTTCGACATTGGCGTTCTTGGCATCCAGCACGCCCAGGGTCGCGGCTTGCCCGGCGAAGCTGTTGTACTGCTTGGCCAGGCCGACCTGGTCGGTAGCTTGCTTGACGATTGGCAGGAACTTGGCGCGGATCTGCTCGCGACTGGTTTTGCTCAGGTACTGGGTCGCCGAATCGTTACCACCGGCAAGAATGCCCTTGGCATCATCGACGGTCATTTTCTTCACGGCATCGACCAGCAGCGCCTGGGCCTGCGGCACGGCAGCTTCGGCGGCCTTGTTCATGCTGGCTTCCAGTTGCTCGACCTGATCACCCATGCCGAACTGTTTCATTTTTTTTGCAACTTTGCCGAGGTTGCCCGGCAGTTCGATGCGTACGTCCGGGTTTGCGCTGAAACCACCCGGTGTGCCGAGCTGCTTTACAGCCACCTGGGCGCCTTGGGTCAGGGCATCCTTGAGTCCCCCCGTTGCATCTTTTTGCGACAGGTCGCTCAGCGACAGTGCCAGTGCGCTGGCCGAAAGCAGCAGGCCGGCACACAGGCCGGTGAAGGTGAGAGCAGGGCGAAACATGGCAGCATCCTTATCAGTAATCAGAACGGCGATCAGCGAACGGCATCGACTTTAATGCGCAGCGACTGCTGGTCCTTGCCATCGAGCGTGACACCATGGTGTTCGGTGTTGATGAACAGCAGCTTGCCGTCCAGTTCGATCCGCGCGCTGATCGCGTAGCGATGGCCTGGCTTGACCTGGGCCTGGTCATAGCTCAGGTGGAAAGGCAGCGGAACGTTGCCCTTTACCGGACCGTTCTGGCTGGCGAGGGTGACGGCGGGGGCGTCCATCAGCGAAACGTCCTGCAGACTGACACTCAACGTGGCCGCGGGTGGCAGGGCAATGCGCTGCAGGTAGAACACCTCACCGTCGAGGCTGACCTTGGAGGCGGGCGGGGTGCTGCTGCAAGCGGCCAGCAGGCCACCGAGTAGAACCAGGGACAGTTTTTTCATGTAAAGCTCCTTGAGGACGGTGCCACAGTGTCGGCGGCCGTCCAGGTAAAGTCGTATGGCTCCAGGGCACAGGCCAGTATGGACTATGCCGATGTATCGGTAGTTTCCTCGTTGCGATGCAAAGCCACCTGCCGGATCGACAGGCGAATCTCCGCCGACAACACACGTTTGGCCGCCCCCTCGGCCAACTCACTCAGTTTCTCGTGGTAGCCCAGCTTGCCGTGCGTGTCCGGACGCAACACGCCTTGCTCGATCTGGGTCTGGATGAAGTGGCGGAACAGCGTCTTGTCGAAGAACTCGGGCGCGTTCAGACCGTGCAGGATCGACAGGCGCTGGGCCATGACCACACAGAGGTCTTCGAGTTCTTCGGCGCTCAGGGTGTGCTGGCCGCTGTTGAGCAAGAGCGCGGTGGCCATGTAGAAGCGCTGCAGTGTCTGGGTAATCGCCCGGGCCAGCAGGGTCAGCAGCACGAACTGGCGTGAACTTGGCGCCGGCCGCAGATAGACGTCATTTTCGAAGCGCAGCAGGCCTTGCTCGACAAACGCCTGCAGCCATTGGTCAATCACCGCGTCCAGCTCTTCCGGGTCCCAGCGAATGAACAGCTCCGACTGCAGGTACGGGTACAAGGCCCGGGTGTACTGCAGGATCAGGTCGCGGCTCATGCGCGAGCTGCTCTGGAAGAAGCTCGCCAGCAATGCCGGCAAGGCGAAGATATGCAGGACGTTGTTGCGGTAGTAGGTCATCAGGACGGCGTTCTGCTCGTCCAGATAAAGGATTTTACCCAGGGCGTCACTCTGCTCGGCCAGCAGGTCCATGCCTTTGACGTGGCTGATCAGGGCCAGACCGTCACCCTCCGGCAGGGTGGTATGCGGCGAATAGGGCACCTGGCGCAGCAATGCCAGGTACAGGTCCAGCACGCGCGCCAGGGCGCGCTCGTCCAGAGCCAGGCGGCTGGTGGAGAGCAGGGCCAGGGCGACCAGGTTGACCGGGTTGATCGCAGCGGCTTCGTTCAGGTGGCGGGCCACCTTTTCACCCAGGCGCGAGGTGGTTTCGTTGAGCCAGGCCGGGCGGAACTGCGGGGCGTGCGACTGTTCACGCCAGCCGGGTTGCTGTTCGTCGAGGAAGGCGCCGAGGCGGATCGGTTCACCAAAGTTCACCGCCACCTGGCCAAAGCGCTGCTTGAGTGCACCGATGACCTTGAAGATGTCGAAGATGGACTCTTTCTTCTTGCTCGCACCGCGCAGTTCGCCCAGGTAGGTACGCCCTTCAAGCACCCGCTCGTAGCCAATGTAAACCGGCACGAAGACGATGGGGGTGCGCGACGAACGCAGGTAACTGCGCAAGGTGATGGCCAGCATGCCGGTCTTGGGCTGCAGCATGCGCCCGGTACGTGAGCGACCGCCCTCGACGAAGTACTCGACCGGAAAGCCCTTGGTGAACAGGGTGTGCAGGTACTCGTTGAACACCGCCGTGTAGAGCGGGTTGCCCTTGAAAGTGCGGCGCATGAAAAACGCCCCGCCGCGGCGCAGCAAGCCGCCGATGACCGGCATGTTCAGGTTGATCCCGGCGGCAATGTGCGGCGGGGTCAGACCGTTGCGAAACAGCAGGTAGGAGAGCAGCAGGTAATCGATGTGGCTGCGGTGACAGGGCACGTAGATCACCTCATGACCGGGGGCAATGCCTTGCACCTGTTCGATGTGGTTGACCTTGATGCCGTCGTAGATCTTGTTCCAGAACCAGCTGAGCACCACTTCGAGGAAGCGGATGGCGGTATAGGTGTAGTCCGAGGCGATCTCGTTGCCATAGCGCAAGGCCTGTGCTTCGGCCTTGGCCAGGGGGATTTTCTCACGCTCGGCTTCATCGGCGATGGCCTGGCGTACCAGCGGGTCGTGGACCAGGCCTTTGACCAGGTTGCGTCGGTGCGAGATGTCCGGACCGATGACTGCGGTCTTGAGGTTGCGAAAATGCACGCGCAGCATGCGTTGGGCCATGCGCACGGTGCGTTCGTGGCCCTTGTTGTGTTGCACCAGTTCGCGCAGGTGGATCGGTGCAGAGAACTGCACGCGGGTCTTGCGGCCGAGGATCAGCACGGTCAGCAGGCGGCGCAAGCGGCCGGTCACCGCCCAGCTGTCGGCAAACAGCAGTTTCCACGGGCTGGACTCGCTGGCCGGCGACTGGCCCCAGAATACGCTGACGGGAATGATCTGCGCGTCTTCTTCGGCGTGCTGGCTAACGGCATTGACCAGGCGTGCCAGGGTCGGTGGTGCGCCGCGTTTGTCCTGACGGCCCAGCCAGTCCGGCTCGGGCGTCAGGTAGAAAAACGCCGCGGGCTCCTGCAGGGTACCCACCGCAACCGGCAGTACCGGGCGCGGAAGCCCGGCTTTGGTGCATTCACGGTCCAGTACGGCCAGGTCGGTCAACGAAGGCGACTGAAGGGCGTAGAACACCGGACGGCTACGGTCCAGGTTCAGGGTGAAGGACGACTGATTGATAGTCTCGGAGCGAACCCACAAGTACAACAGGCGACGCAGGGCGCCAAAGATCAGGCGGCGCAGGGGGGAACGGGTCATACAGTGTGTGCTCTGGGTGATTTTTCGAGTGGTGGCTCAGTCGGTTAGTGTGACGTATATGCGCAAGTTCAGCAAAAAGCCGGCCGGTCATAAAAAATCTTTGTGGCCTGTCATATACTCGGTCCGCAGCTTGCAGGGTTAATCCTCAAGCTGTGTCGGCGGAGGGGTGATTCTCCGCTTGCAAGGCGATTCCAAAATAAAAATCCGGAGTAGTTCAGATGTCGTCTCGTGAGACTGGAAGTGTTAAGTGGTTCAATGACGCCAAAGGTTATGGCTTCATTCAGCGTGAAGGTGGCGCGGATGTGTTCGTTCACTACCGTGCCATTCGTGGTGAAGGGCATCGCACTCTGATTGAGGGGCAGCAGGTCGAATACAGTCTGACTCAGGGCCAGAAAGGCCTGCAGGCAGAAGACGTAATCGGTCTGTAAGCGCCGGGCCACGGGCCTAGAGCCTGGGTCCACACGCGAAAAGGCCCGTCGCCGGACGACCGGGACGGGCCTTTTCGTAGAAGCCGGTTCAGCCGGTACGCCAGGTGATTTCCTCTTCACCGTCGGCACTGATGCGGATCCAGCGGTCGGCATCTTCCTCACCTTCTTCCTCGACCCAGCTTCCCGGGGCGCAGCGCACTTCGACGTTCAGTGCAGCAAAGGCCGCGCGGGCACAGGCGATGTCGTCTTCCCAAGGCGTCTGATCGCTTTCCAGGTAGAGACTGTTCCATTTGCCTACAGCCTTCGGTAACCAGGTAACCGGAATGTTACCGGCCTTGCACTTATAGGTCTGGCCTTTCTGTACCCAGTCGCTGCATGGGCCCAGGGACTCGCCGAGCCAGGCGGCGATCTGTTTGTGATCGACGTCGGCGTCTTTGAGGTAAATCTCGATATCGGGTTGGCGCATGAAGGGGCTCCGGGTGTGCTCAGTCTTGGCGCACGAAATAATCGTAACGCATCGATACCGTGACCTCGAAAGGCTCGGCCTGCTCGATGACGCGGGCTCGTTTTTCTGCGCTGGCACGCCAGCCATGAGGGGTCATGGCCAACAGGTCGGCGCGAGACTTGCCATCGACAAGACTCAGGCGGAATTTCAGGGTTTCGCTGTGGGCGTGCTGCATGCCCGACGGGACCAGGGCCAGGTGTTTGTCGTCGGCGTAATCGCGCACCTCATCATAGAGCTTGTGGCGCAACTCGATCAGGTGTTCGTTGGTCGGGCCGACACGCATCAGGCCGCCGCCGGGAGCGAGCAGGCGCAGTGCTTCCTGCCAGTCCAGCGGGCTGAAGACACTGGCCAGGAACTGGCAGCTGGCGTCGGCCAGCGGCACACGGGCCATGCTCGCGACCAGCCAGGTCAGCGCCGGGTTGCGCTTGCAGGCGCGTTTGACCGCTTCACGGGAGATGTCCAGGGCGTAACCGTCGGCCGTCGGCAGCGCCTGCGCGATCTGTGCGGTGTAATAGCCTTCACCACAGCCGATATCCAGCCAGCGCGCAGGCGCGCGCTCGGCAGCCAGTTGCGCCAGGCGCTGGGCCACCGGGGCATAGTGGCCGGCATTGAGAAAGTCGCGGCGGGCTTCAACCATGGCCTGGTTGTCGCCCGGGTCGCGGCTGTTCTTGTGCTGCACCGGCAACAGGTTCAGGTAGCCCTGGCGGGCACGGTCGAAACGATGGCCGGCAGGGCACGCCACGCCGTTGTCGAGCGTGTTCAGCGGTGCACTGCAGAGCGGGCAGATGAGCATCAGGCAAGCAACCGGGTCAGGGTCTGGTAGTAGATCTCGGTCAGCACGTCGAGGTCACTGGCCAGAATGCGTTCGTTGACCTGGTGAATGGTAGCGTTGACCGGGCCCAGCTCGACCACCTGGGTGCCAAGGGTGGCAATGAAGCGGCCATCGGAAGTGCCACCACTGGTCGACGCCTGGGTGTCGCGGCCGGTTACGGCTTTGATGCTGGCCGACACGGCATCGAGCAGGTCGCCCGGCTCGGTGAGAAACGGCAGGCCGGACAATGCCCAGTCTACGTGCCAGTTCAGCTGATGTTTGTCGAGGATCGCCGCCACCCGCTGTTGCAGGCCTTCGACGGTCGACTCGGTGGAGAAGCGGAAGTTGAACAGCGCCGTCAGCTCGCCAGGGACGACGTTGGTGGCGCCGGTGCCGGAGTTGAGGTTGGAGATCTGGAAGCTGGTCGGCGGGAAGAAGGCGTTGCCTTCGTCCCAGTGCTCGGCTGCCAGTTCCGCCAGGGCCGGGGCGGCGAGGTGAATCGGGTTCTTCGCCAGGTGCGGGTAGGCCACGTGACCCTGCACACCGCGCACGGTCAACTTGGCGCCGAGCGAGCCGCGGCGGCCGTTCTTGACCACGTCACCGACCAGGCTGGTGCTCGATGGCTCACCGACGATGCACCAATCCAGGCGCTCTTTGCGCGCTGCCAGGCGCTCGATCACGGCCTTGGTGCCATGGTGGGCCGGGCCTTCTTCGTCGCTGGTGATCAGAAACGCGACTTTGCCGCGGTGGTTCGGGTAGTCGGCAACAAAACGCTCGGTCGCCACGACCATTGCCGCGAGGCTGCCTTTCATGTCGGCGGCACCACGGCCGCAGAGCATGCCGTCAGCGTCGATCAGGGCATCGAACGGGTCGTTCTGCCAGGCCTGTACAGGGCCGGTGGGAACGACGTCGGTGTGACCGGCAAAGCACAGTACCGGGCCGTCCTGGGTGCCGTGGGTGGCCCAGAAGTTGTCGACGTCTTCGATACGCATCGGCTCAAGCATGAAACCGGCATCGCCCAGGCGTTGCATCATCTGTTTCTGGCAGTCGGCGTCAACCGGGGTCACCGAGGGGCGACGAATCAGGTCGCAGGCCAGTGCGAGGGTAGGCGAGAGGTCGGCTGGGGCCGTCATTGAAGGAACTCCGGGGGCAAGGCAGGGGCACGAATTCGAGGGGCGTTATCTTATAGCAATTCGGCGGGAGTGAGGACTGTGGATCGATGCTGTCTGTCCGGGCCTCATTGCTGGCAGGGCCCGCTCCCACAGGTGGGGTGTATGTCATCACAGTAGGCTGGGTGTATGACATTCCTGTGGGAGCCGGCCTTGCCGGTAAAAGGGCGGCAAGGCCGCCCAGAAGGTCAGGAGGCCTGCGCCGGTTGAGCGGCATCCACGGGCTTGGGCAGCGACGACAGCATCGCCATGATCAGCGCCGCCAGGTATGGCAGCGACTGCACCAGCAGCATGGTCACCCAGAAGCGCATGTCATTGCTCGGCAGCCCCTGGACCAGGTAGATACCGGCTGCGGCGCTCCACAGCAGCAACATGATGAACAGCTCTTCACGGGCTTCGGACAGGGCCACCATGAAGCCATGGCTGTCGGCGTTCTTCGGCGTGCGGAAGAACGGAATGCTCGAGGTGAAGAAACCGTAGAGCACAGCCTTGGCAATGGTGTGCGACAGCGCCAGGCCAGCCAGGGCTGCGGCGAAGGCGTCCTTGAGGTTGACCCCGACCGCGCGGCGGTAGAGGAACACAATCTTGCCAACCTTGAACACGAACAGCGCCAGCGGCGGGATCGCGAAGATCAGCAGGGGCGGATCGACCCGTTGCGGCACGATGATCATCGCTGCCGACCAGAGCAGGGCGCCGACGGTGAAGAAAATGTTCATGCCATCGGCAATCCACGGCAGCCAGCCCGCGAGGAAGTGATAGCGCTGGCCACGGGTCAGCTCGGTGTCCTTGCCGCGTAGCAGGCTGGCGGTGTGGCGCTTGATGATCTGGATGGCGCCGTAGGCCCAGCGGAAGCGCTGCTTCTTGAAGTCGATAAAGGTGTCGGGCATCAGGCCCTTGCCATAGCTTTCGTGCGAATAGGCTGCGGAATAGCCCTTTTCGAACACGCGCAGGCCCAGCTCGGCGTCTTCACAGATACACCAGTCGGCCCAGCCCAGCTCTTCAAGCACCGAGCGCCGGGTCATGGTCATGGTGCCATGCTGGATGATCGCGTCACGATCGTTGCGGGTCACCATGCCGATGTGGAAGAAACCCTTGTATTCGCTGTAGCAAAGCTTCTTGAAGGTGCTTTCGTTCTGGTCGCGGTAGTCTTGCGGCGACTGCACCACGGCGATTTTCGGGTCGGCGAAATGCGGCACCATGTGCTTGAGCCAGTTGCGGTCCACGCAGTAGTCCGAGTCGATCACCGCAATCACTTCGGCGTCCTTGGCGGTGTGCGGAATCAGGTAGTTCAGCGCACCGCCCTTGAAGCCGGCCAGCGGCGAGACGTGGAAGAACTTGAAGCGTTCGCCGAGCATCTCGCAATGCGCCTTGATTGGCTCCCACACCGCAGGGTCTTTGGTGTTGTTGTCGATGATCAGCACTTCGTAGTCCGGATAATCCAGCGCCGCCAGAGCATTGAGGGTCTGTTTGACCATCTCGGGGGGCTCGTTGTAACACGGCACGTGCACCGAGACTTTCGGACGGTAGGCGCTGTCGGCCTGCACCGGCAGGAACTCGCGGCGACGTTTGTGAATCCACACCGCCTCGGCCAGTTCGTGGGCTTCGGTCAGCAGGACGATGAATACCCCCAGCGCGCCGAGCGCGAGCAGGAAGCCCACCGTCAGGCTGAACCAGGTGCTGTACTGCTGGCTGTAGTCATAGCCGATCCACACCAGCACCGAGCCACAGAGGAAGGCAATGAACGTCAGGAAGGTGCGGCCCCGTTGGCGCAGGGCCGAGCCATCGATCAGCAGCAAGGTCAGCGAGAGCATCGCCAGTACAACCGAACCTACGGCCAGCACACGCCATTGAGGAATGGCCACTACCGGGCCTTCGAAGTTGAACTTTTGTTGGCGGGCTGCGTTGAACACGCCCCAATAGGCGCCCACCGAGCCTTCGTCACTGGCCTTCCAGGGTTGGTCATAGGCTTCGATGACGAAGTAGTTGTAGCCCCGGCGGTTGAGCTGGTTGACCAACGTGCGCAGGTAGATCGCCTGGTCGGCCTGGGTTGCATCGGCACCGCCACGCATGCGGCCGTTACTCGGCCAGCCGACTTCGGACAGCAGCAGCGGTTTGCGCGGGAACAGTTGCTTGAGGTCGCGGGCACGGTCGAGTACGAACTGGCCGGCGTCCTTCATCGGGATGAATTCCCAGTACGGCAGGATGTGCGCCGCAATCAGGTCGACGTGCTTGGCCAGTTCCGGGTGTTCTTTCCAGATGTGCCACTGTTCACTGGTGGTCACCGGTACTTTCACTGCCGCACGCACACGGTCCAGGTACTGGATCAGTGCCTCGGGGGTGATTTCCTCGCGGAACAGGGCTTCGTTACCGACCATTACCCGTACCACGCTGCGTGAACTGTTGGCCAGTTCGATCGCCTTCTGGATCTCTCGCTCGTTTCGCTCAAGGTCCGGGCTGATCCACACGCCGAGGGTCACCCGCAGGCCGAACTCTTCAGCCAGGCGCGGAATGTCGGCCTGTGTGCCTTCGACGGTATAGATACGAATACTGTCGGTCAGCTTGCTCAGTTGTTCGAGGTCCTGGCGCAGTTCATCCTCAGTGGGATACTGACCCTTTTGCGGGCTTTCTCCGAGGCGGAACGGCGAGTAGGAGAAGCCGGAAATCTGCTCCGGCCAGTTGGGGGCGGAAACCGGGCGGTTGATCAGCGCCCAGAACCCGGTGAATAGCGCGGCAATGGCCATGACTATCACCAGGTTGATACCAAATTTACGCGATGACATAGATAGTACGGGTTCCGAAGGGTGGAACGGGCGAGCGCCTCGGGGCGCGGATTCTGCGCTTTACACGCCTATGCTGTGTAGGAACAGTTCGGCGACAGTAGGTTAGATTGACTTCAAGCGTTGAAGTTCTTGTGCCCGTGCAGTTGTCGTCCAGGACTAGGGGTTACGCCCCACATTAAAGCAGGATTAGCGCCGACTTTACCAATTACTGCTGGGGTTCCGGGTTCAAGCAGGGTGGCATCGGGCCCCAAGAGGCCTATAATGCGCGCCGGTTTTTTGGGGTATGGCCATGAGTACAGATGATCCACGCTTTGCCGGTGTTGCCCGGTTGTACGGCGACAACGGTTTGCAGCGCCTGCGCGAAGCCCATGTGGCTATCGTCGGTATTGGCGGCGTTGGCTCCTGGGCTGCCGAAGCCATGGCCCGCAGTGGTGTGGGTGAAATCTCCCTGTTCGACCTGGACGACGTCTGCGTCAGCAACACCAACCGTCAGTTGCACGCCATGGAGGGCAATATCGGCCGCTCCAAGGTTGAAGTGATGGCCGAGCGCCTGCGTGCGATCAACCCGGCGTGCACGGTGCACGCAGTGGTGGACTTCGTTACCAAGGAAACCTTGCCTGAGTACATCGGCGAGCACATCGATTGCGTGATCGACTGCATCGACAGCGTGATGGCCAAGGCAGCGTTGATTGGTTGGTGCAAGCGGCACAAGGTCACCATCATCACCACCGGTGGCGCCGGTGGGCAGATCGACCCGACCCAGATTCAGGTCGCCGACCTCAACAAGACCTTCAACGACCCGCTGGCCTCGCGGGTACGTTCGACCTTGCGCCGCGACTACAATTTTTCCCGCACGGTCACCCGCAACTACAGCGTGCCGTGCGTGTTCTCCACCGAACAGCTGCGCTATCCCAAGGGTGACGGCAGTGTCTGTCTGCAGAAAAGTTTTGTCGGCGAGGGCGTCAAGCTCGACTGCTCGGGTGGCTTTGGTGCGGTGATGATGGTGACCGCGACCTTTGGCATGGTCGCGGCAAGCAAGGCCGTGGAAAAACTGGTGGCTGGTGCCCGGCGGCCGTCCGAGCGCAAGCAGGTTCAGGCCTCAGCGGCAAGCTGAGCCATGCGCTGCAGCACGGCATTAAGGCCGTTGCTGCGCGAGGGTGAGAGCTGGCGGCCAAGGCCCAGCTGGTTGAACCAGCCGGGTAAGTCCAGCTGTTGCAGTTCGCGGCTGGACAAGCCTTCGACCCTGACCAGCAGCAACGCCAACAGGCCTCGAATGATCCGGGCGTCGCTGGCGCCTTTGAAGCGCCACTGCCCCCCATGCTGTTCCGCTACCAGCCATACCTGGCTTTCACAGCCGTGGACGCGGTTGGCTTCACACTGTTCTGCCGCCTCCAGTGGGGGCAGGCGTTCCCCCCATTGCATCAGCAACCGTGCCCGTTGCTCCCAGCCTGCGGCCTGTTCGAAGCTGTCGAGTGCCGCCTGGGCGTGATCGTTCAGGCTCATCGCAATAGCTCCAGGGCCTGGTCCAATGCCGCAAAGAAGCGTTGCAGGTCGTCGGAGTCGTTGTACAGCGCCAGCGAGACGCGGATCGCGCCGTCCAGCCCGAGGCTTTTCAGCAGCGGCATGGCGCAATGGTGCCCGGCGCGCACGGCGATGCCCTGTTCAGTCAGCATGTGAGCGAGGTCGGCATTGTGCACGCCGTCGACCACGAAGCTGGCCAGGGCGCATTGCGGTGTGCCAAGCAGGCGAATGCCTTCGCGATCGTCCAGGCCGCGCAGTAGCTGGCGATGCAGGCTCGCTTCGTGGGTGGCGACCGCGTTTTCATCCAGCCCTGCCAGATAGTCGAGGCTGGCACCCAGTGCTATCACGCTGGCGATGGGCGGGGTGCCGGCCTCAAAGCCCAGTGGTGCCGGGCGGAAGCTGGCACTTTGATAGTCAGCCACCTGCACCATCTCGCCACCGAACTGCCAGTGGCGCAGCCGTGCCAGTGCCTCGGTACGGCCGTAAAGCACGCCGAGCCCATCAGGGCCGTACAGTTTGTGGCTGGAGAATACGTAGAAGTCGCACCCGAGTAACTGCATGTCCTGGCGAGCGTGGACCACACCCTGTGCGCCGTCGACGACGGTGAGGGCGCCTTGAGCCTGCGCATGGGCCAGCAGTGGCGAAAGCGGTTGCCAGGTGCCCAGGACGTTGGACAGCTGGCTCACCGCCAGCAGCCGCGTACGTGGGCCGATCAGTTGCAAGGCGACGTCAAGATCGATCACGCCATGGCTGTTCAATGGCAGCACGATTAACCGCAGCCCACGACGGTGGGCCAGTTGTTGCCAGGGCAACAGGTTGGCGTGGTGCTCCACGGCACTGATGACGATTTCGTCGCCTGCCTCGAACAACGACTCCAGGCCATAGGCCAGCAGGTTGATTGCCGAGGTTGCACCATGGGTGAAAATGATCTGTTGCGGATCGCTGGCATTCAGCCAGCTGGCAACCTTTTCCCGGCTGCGCTCAAAGGCCTGGGTAGCCAGGGCGCCAGGAAGGTGTTGGGCACGGTGCACATTGGCAGCACCATGGCCGTAATAATGGCTCAGTGCATCGAGCAGCAGTTGTGGTTTTTGCGTGGTTGCAGCGTTGTCCAGGTAGGTCTGGTGCTGCCGTTGCAGGGCGGCGATGGCCGGAAAATCGGCGCGCCAAGGGGAGGGCTGAAACATGATGATCGAACCTGAATATCGGGCCTGGCGGTAAGCCAGACCCGATGGTACCACTTAGTTGTGGGCGTGCAGCGCTTCGTTCAGCTCGATCGCCGACTTGTGCGTCTTGCATTCCACGGCACCGTTCAGCGAGTTGCGGCGGAACAGCAGGTCGGTCTGGCCGGCCAGGTCACGTGCCTTGACGACTTTGACCAGTTGGTTGTTCTCGTCCAGCAGGTTCACCTTGGTGCCCGCAGTGATGTACAGGCCTGCTTCGACGGTATTGCGGTCACCCAGCGGGATACCGATACCGGCGTTGGCGCCGATCAGGCAGCCTTCGCCCACTTTGATCACGATGTTGCCGCCGCCGGACAGGGTGCCCATGGTCGAGCAACCGCCGCCCAGGTCCGAACCCTTGCCGACGAACACGCCAGCCGACACGCGGCCTTCGATCATGCCAGGGCCTTCGGTGCCAGCGTTAAAGTTGACGAAGCCTTCGTGCATGATGGTGGTGCCTTCGCCGATGTAGGCGCCCAGGCGCACACGGGCGCTGTCGGCGATACGCACGCCGGCAGGTACGACGTAGTCGGTCATTTTCGGGAACTTGTCCACCGAGAACACTTCCAGCAGTTCGCCCTTCAGGCGAGCTTCGAGTTGTTGCTCGGCCAGTTCCGCCAGGTCGATGGCACCCTGGCTGGTCCAGGCGACGTTTGGCAGCAGCGGGAAGATACCGGCCAGGCTCAGGCCGTGCGGCTTGACCAGGCGGTGCGAGAGCAGGTGCAGCTTCAGGTAGGCTTCCGGAGTGGACGTCAGCGCAGCGTCTTCGGCCAGCACGGTTGCCACCAGCGGTTTGTTGCTTTCGGCCAGGCGGGTCAGCAGTGCAGCCTGGGCAGCGTCGACACCCTTGAGGGCGTCAGCCAGCTGTGCAGCTTGGGCATTGCTGAAGGCGATGGCCTGGTTGCCACCTTCGTAACCCAGCACAGGCGTGATGGCAGCGACCAGTTCGGCGCTTGGCTGGATCAGCGGTTGGGCGTAGAAAACTTCCAGCCAGGCGCCTTGACGGTTCTGGGTGCCGACACCGAAGGCCAGGCTGAACAGGGTAGTGGACATGCAGTTACCTCTTGCGAATTAGAGTGAAAGCGTGACGCCGCGTTATTGAAGGGCGGCTGCGTACAGGTCCGGCTTGAAGCCGACCAGGGTCCGCTCGCCGAGGTCGAGTACCGGGCGCTTGATCATCGACGGTTGGGCCACCATCAATTCGATGGCCTTGGCCTGGTCGAGGTCGGCCTTCTGGGCGTCTTCGAGCTTGCGGAAGGTGGTGCCAGCACGGTTGAGGACGGTTTCCCAGCCATGCTCGTCGCACCAGCGGGTCAGGCTGGTACGGTCGATGCCTTGGGTCTTGTAATCATGAAAGTCGTAGCTCAGGCCTTGGTCTTCCAGCCAGGTACGGGCTTTCTTCATGGTGTCACAGGCCTTGATTCCATAAAGGTGCAATGGCGTGTCGCGTTTGGTCATGTCTTGCCCCTCCTGGGAAAAATTGGTGAAGGATTATGCCACGGTCAACCGGTTTGGGTTGGCCTTGCCGGGGCACTTTGTAGCATTGTGTTACAGGTTTCGGCACCTTCTGCGACTTTTGTGCAGCGGTGCGTCAGCAGCCTGAACGGCTACTATGTCGATTCAATGGCAATGTCCAGAATGGGCAGACGATGCGCCATTGATCGTGCATGAATTGAAAGGAACACGCCGTATGCAGTCAGCCTACACCGTTCTCATCCTGCTGATGCTGGTGAGTGTCTCCAAACTTGTCGGTCGCGTGATACCACTGCCGTTGCCGTTGGTGCAGATCGCCGCAGGGGCGCTACTGGCCTGGCCGACCCTGGGGCTGCACGTGGCGCTGGATCCCGAACTGTTTCTGTTTTTGTTCCTGCCTCCGCTGCTGTTCGCCGATGGCTGGCGCATGCCCAAACGCGACCTGTGGCGCCTGCGTGGCCCGATTCTGACCCTGGCCGTGGGCCTGGTGCTGTTTACGGTGGTCGGTGCCGGGTACTTCATCCACTGGATCCTGCCGAGTATTCCCTTGCCGGTGGCGTTCGCCCTGGCTGCAGTGCTGTCGCCCACCGATGCGGTGGCGGTTTCGGCCATTACCCAGGACCGTTTGCCGACACCGTTGATGCATATGCTTCAGGGCGAGGCGCTGATGAACGATGCGTCGGGCCTGGTGACCTTCAAGTTTGCCCTGGTGGCGGCGATTACCGGGGTGTTTTCCCTGGCCGAGGCCAGCGTCACTTTTGTCCTGGTGGCTGTCGGCGGCCTGGCCATCGGTGTGGCCCTGAGCTGGCTGGTGGGGCGCTTGCGTGCGTGGATGATCGCCCGTGGTTGGGATGACCCGGCCACTCATGTGGTGTTCATGTTGTTGCTGCCGTTTGCGGCCTATGTACTGGCCGAGCGTCTGGGGGCTTCGGGAATTCTTTCGGCCGTGGCCGCCGGCATGATGCAAAGCTGGCTTGACCTGCTGCCGCGTCAGACCAGCACCCGTCTGCTCAACCGCAGTGTCTGGTCGCTGCTGGAGTTCAGCTTCAACGGCCTGATTTTCCTGCTGCTGGGCCTGCAACTGCCTGACATCATCAAGGCGGTGACCAGTCACGAAGCATCGCTGTGGCCCACTCTGATGTGGCGCTGCCTGGATGTCGTGGCGATCTTTGCGGTGCTGCTGGGGCTGCGGTTCGTCTGGGTGCAGAGCGTGTGGCGCCTGATTGGCGTGATCCGGCGCTGGCGCGGCAAGGAAGACCTGGTGTTGCTGCCCAATGCCCGCTCGGCCTGGCTGCTGACCGTGGGTGGGGTGCGCGGTGCGGTAACCCTGGCGGGTGTAATGTCGGTGCCGTTGCTGATCAGTGCCGGAAAGGCGTTCCCTGAGCGTGACTTGCTGATTTTCATTGCCGCCGGCGTGATCCTGCTATCGCTGGTATCGGCGGTGATTGCCTTGCCGTTGTTGTTGCGTGGTGTGGCCCGCAGTCCGGACGATGCCTTGCGCCAGGAAGCCAAAGAGGTCTGGCGGCGTACGGCTGAGGCGGCGATCCACGCCCTCGAGGCTGAAGAACTGGCCGAACCCGGTGCGCCACAGGATGCGGCTCAGGCTGCGCTGGCAGCGGAACTGAAGGCGCGTCTGATGGCTGAGTACCGGCATCAACTGGAAAACTTCAACGACAGCGCCGAGGCCCAGGCCCTGGCCGAACAGATGGACCAGCTGGAGCGGCGTTTGCGCCTGCGTGCGCTGCGGGCACAGCGCCTGGAACTGTACAAGCTGCATCGCCATCATCAGGTGGGGGATGATGTGGTCAGACAGGTGCTGGGTGAACTGGACCTGAGTGAAGCGAATCTGGGGCCGGTGAAGTAACCCCGTAGGCGCTGGCTTGCCAGCGATGGCACTGCCCGGTACTGAAACCTGGGTGATGCCATCGCCAGCAAGCCGGCTCCTACGTGCGTCAGCCCTTCAGAAACGCGCGAATGCGCTGCGCCGCTTCCACGCACTCGGCCAACGGTGCCACCAGTGCCATGCGTACACGCCCGGCACCCGGGTTGACGCCATTCACTTCCCGCGACAGGTACGAGCCCGGCACCACGGTGACATGCTCGCCTTCGAACAGGCGGCGACAGAATTCGGCATCGTCCATCGGTACCTTGGCCCACAGGTAGAAGCCACCGTCCGGGCGCTGGACGTCAAGGACAGGCGCGAGGATTTCCAGCACCGCGTCGAACTTCTCGCGGTACAGGTCACGGTTGGCCAGTACGTGCTCTTCGTCATTCCAGGCGGCAATGCTTGCCAGCTGGGTCTGCACCGGCATCGCGCAGCCGTGGTAGGTGCGGTACAGCAGGAACGGCTTGATGATCTCGGCGTCGCCAGCGACAAAGCCCGAGCGCAGGCCCGGCAGGTTGGAGCGCTTGGACAGGCTGTGGAACACCACGCAGCGCTTGAAGTCGCTACGCCCGAGTTCCACGCAGGCGCTGAGCAGGCCTGGCGGCGGGCTTTGCTCGTCGAAGTACAGTTCGCTGTAGCATTCGTCGGCAGCAATCACAAAGTCGTGCTCGTCAGCCAGGGCAATAAGCTTTTTCAGGGTTTCCATCGGCACCAAAGCGCCGGTCGGGTTGCCGGGGGAGCAGAGGAACAGGATCTGGCAGCGCTTCCAGGTCTCGGCCGACACCGCGTTGAAATCCGGGTTGAACCCGTTGTTGTCCAGGCACGCCAGGTAGTGCGGCGTGGCGCCGGCCAGCAGGGCTGCGCCTTCGTAGATCTGGTAGAACGGGTTGGGGCTGATCACCAGGCCATCGGCCTCGCGGTTTACCACGGCCTGGGTGAAGGCGAACAGCGCTTCACGGGTACCGTTGACCGGCAGTACATGCTTGTCTGCATCCAGCCAGCCGCTCGGCACGTTGAAACGACGCTCGCACCAGCGGGTAATGGCCTGACGCAGTGCCGGCAGGCCGACGGTGGTGGGGTACACCGCCATTTGCGACAGGTTGTCGGCCAGGGCCTTGGCGACGAACGCAGGCGATTCATGCTTGGGCTCACCGATCGACAGGGCAATGGCGCGTTTGTCGGCGGCAGGCTGGACGCCGCCGAGCAATGCCCGAAGTTTCTCGAACGGGTAGGGCTGAAGCTGGAGCAAATCGGTGTTCATCGGCACAAGGTCTCGTCAAACGTTAAATGGTCAGGCGGGAAACAGAAGCCACGGTGGCCTGGTCGACGCGTAATTGCTCGACGATGGCATCCTGCAGGCGGCTGCACAGCTGGGGGTCGGACAGCGGCTGGTTGTCGGCGTCGGTGATGAAGAACACGTCTTCAACCCGCTCGCCGAGGGTGGCGATCTTGGCATTTTGCAGCGACAGGTCGAACTCCAGGAAGATCTTGCCGATCCGCGCCAGCAGGCCCGGGCGGTCGGGGGCATTGAGCTCGAGAATGGTCACCGGGCGCTGGGCGTCGTTGTGGATGGTGACTTGCGGTGCAAAGGTGAAATGCTTGAGTTGACGCGGTACCCGCCGCTTGATGATGGTCGGGTAATCGTCCGGATTGCGCAGGGCTTCGGTCAGGCCGTCGCGAATCTCCTTGACGCGCTGCGGATTGTCGCCGATCGAGCCGCCATCGTTGTCGAGCACGATGTAGGTGTCGAGGGTGAACTGGCTGCTCGAGGTGATGATGCGGGCGTCATGGATGTTCAGGTTGAGCTGGTCCATGGCCGCCACGGTCACGGCGAAGAAGTCGTGCTGGTCGGGGGCGTAGATGAAAATCTGCGTACCGCCCTCGAACTCGCGTTGCGTGGTTTCCTTGATCAGTACCAGCGGGCCACCGTCGGCGGGTTGCTGGAGGATGGCGTCGCTGTGCCAGGCCACGTCGGCGGCGGTGTGGCGCAGGAAATAGTCATCGCCCAGTTGCGACCAGAGTTGTTCGACGTCGTCCGGGTCGGTGCCTTCGCGGATCAGGATGTCCAGGGCGGAAGTCTGCGTCTGGCGGATCTGCTCTTCGCGGTCCAGCGGGTTCTCCAGGCCGCGGCGCAAGGCGCGCTTGGTCTCGGTGTAGAGCTGGCGCAGGAGGCTGGCACGCCAGGAGTTCCACAGGCTGGGGTTGGTGGCGTTGATGTCGGCCACGGTCAGCACGTAGAGGTAGTCCAGGCGGGTTTCGTCACCCATTTGCTGGGCGAAATCGTGGATCACCTGCGGGTCGGACAAATCCTTGCGCTGGGCGGTGGTCGACATCACCAGGTGGTTTTGCACCAGCCAGACGATCAGGCGACTGTCCCAGACGGGCAACTGATGGCGTACGCAGAAGGCCTGGGCATCGACCGCGCCGAGTTCCGAGTGATCGCCTTGGCGGCCTTTGCCGATGTCGTGATAAAGCCCGGCCAGGTAGATTAGCTCGGGCTTGGGCAGGCGCCCCATGAGCTTGCTGGCGAGCGGGAATTTCTCCGAGACCGGCGTGTACTGCAATTTGCGCAGGTGCTTGATCAGGTTCAGGGTGTGGGCATCAACCGTATAGATATGGAACAGGTCGTGCTGCATCTGCCCGACAATCAGGCCGAACTCCGGCAGGTAGCGGCCGAGGATGCCATAGCGGTTCATGCGCCGCAGGTTTCGGTGAATGCCGATTTCGCACTTGAACAGCTCGATGAACAGGCTGGTATTGCGGATATCGTTGCGAAATTCGTCGTTGATCAGGTGCCGGTGCTCGCGCAGCAGGCGAATGGTGTCGGCACGCACCCCTTTGATCTCCGGGTGCTGGGCCATCAATACGAAGATTTCCAGCATGGCGAACGGCGTACGCTTGAACACGTTCGGGCGTACCGCCTCGATGTAGCCGTCGTGCAGTCGGAAACGGGCATTGAGCGGCTGCGTGCTACCACTGTCATCATCGAGGATGATTTCCTCGAAGTGCTGGATGATCAGGTCGCTGAGCTCGGCGATGCTCATCACCACCCGGTAGTACTGCTGCATGAACTGCTCGATGGCGCGCTTGGGGTTTTCATCGGCAAAGCCGAGCAGGGCAGCAATACTGCGCTGGTGATCGAACAGCAACCGGTCTTCGGCGCGGCCGGCAAGCATGTGCAGGGCATAACGGACCTTCCAGAGAAATTCCTGGGAGGACGCCAGCAAGGCGTTTTCGCTTTCCAGCAGGAAACCTTCCCCTGCCAATGCGTGCAGATTGAGGGTGCCGTACTGGCGCCGGGCAATCCACAGTACCGTCTGGATGTCGCGCAGGCCGCCGGGAGAGCCTTTGACGTTGGGCTCAAGGTTGTATTCGGTGTCGTTGTACTTGTGATGCCGGGCTTTTTGCTCGGCACGCTTGGCCAGGAAAAACTCCTTGCTCGGCCACATGTGTGCGGTGCTGGTGACCTCCAGCATGCGCAGGCGCAGACGCTCGGGGCCGGCGATGGTGCGGCTTTCCATCAGGTTGGTAACGACGGTCAGGTCGGCACGAGCCTGCTCGGCGCACTCGTCGATCGAGCGCACGCTCTGGCCGACTTCCAGGCCGATGTCCCAGAGCAGGGTCAGGAAGCGTTCGATCGAGTCGCGAAACACCTCGTGATCGGCGCTGTCGAGCAGGATCAGCAGGTCGATGTCCGAGTGAGGGTGCAATTCACCCCGGCCGTAGCCACCGGTGGCGACCAGGGCAATGTCGGCTTCATCGCTCCAGTCGAACTTGTTCCAGGCCTGCTGCAGGATGTTGTCGACGAACCAGGCACGGTCCTCGATCAGCCGGCGGATCTCGCGGCCCTCGCGAAACCGTTTGTCGAGTACTTCGCCCGCCTGACGGATGGCTTTCTTGAAGGCTGCGATAGGGCTAGCCTTGAGGGCCAGTTCCGCCTGGAACTGACCACGATCGAACAGCTCGGGATCCACCTGGGGCATCGAGTGACTTTCCTGTTTGGCTTTCCTGTTTGAATCAGGCCGACGTGCGGGGAATGGTGTCGTCTTTGCGCAGGGTGAAAATCTCGTAACCCGTGGCGGTGACCACCAGCGTGTGTTCCCACTGCGCCGAGAGCTTGCGGTCCTTGGTGATGGCGGTCCAGCCGTCGCCCAGTACCTTGGTATCGGCACGGCCCTGGTTGATCATCGGCTCGATGGTGAAGGTCATGCCTTCCTTGAGCTCCATGCCGGTGCCAGCACGGCCGTAGTGCAGAATCTGTGGCTCTTCATGAAACACCTTGCCGATGCCGTGACCGCAGAACTCGCGGACCACCGAAAAACCGTTCTTTTCGGCGTGCTTCTGGATCACTTCACCGATATCGCCCAGGCGGCAGCCGGGCTTGACCAGTTCGATGGCCTTGTACATGCATTCCTGGGTGACCTGGGACAGGCGCTCGGCCCAGACCGGCACGTTGCCGACGTGGAACATGCGGCTGGTGTCGCCGTGGTAGCCATCCTTGATGACCGTGACGTCGATGTTCAGGGTGTCGCCATCCTTGAGCGGCTTGTCGCCCGGGATGCCGTGGCACACCACGTGGTTGACCGACGTGCAGATCGACTTGGGGAAGCCCTTGTAGTTGAGCGGGGCCGGAATTGCCTTCTGGACGTTGACGATGTAGTCGTGGCACAGGCGGTCGAGTTCTTCGGTGGTGACACCGGGCTTGACGTGCTCTTCGATCATCTCCAGGACTTCGGCGGCCAGGCGGCCGGCGACGCGCATCTTTTCGATGTCTTCGGCGGTTTTGATGGTAACGGTCATTGCAGGCTCTCTACGGCGCATCGAAGCGCGAATATTCTGGGAAAGGCCGAATTCTACCAGAGCAGTGCCCGCTTCGGCGGCCACGACTGTGATACAGCCTTTATATAGGGGCATTCTGGCGCGATTAGCGCACGGGTGCAAAAGCAGCTGGCAGACATTGTTAATTCGGGTTCCGTTTGGCCTGCTTCTGTGATATAAAATGCGCCGCTTTGCGGGGATAGCCCCGAAAGCTTAAACCCACACACGTGTCGACACGATGACCTGGGTGCCTTCGATCTACGGATCCTGGGTTGGTCATTGGGATACGTGGAGGCCCAACCCGACTTATCAAGGAACTATCATGTCCCAAGTCAACATGCGCGATATGCTGAAGGCCGGTGTGCACTTCGGTCACCAAACCCGTTACTGGAACCCGAAAATGGGTAAGTACATTTTCGGCGCGCGCAACAAGATTCACATCATCAACCTTGAAAAAACCCTGCCAATGTTCAATGACGCACTGACTTTCGTCGAGCGTCTGGCCCAGGGCAAAAACAAGATTCTGTTCGTCGGCACCAAGCGTTCCGCTGGCAAGATCGTTGCTGAAGAAGCAGCACGTTGCGGTTCGCCGTACGTCGATCATCGCTGGTTGGGCGGCATGCTGACCAACTACAAAACCATCCGTGCTTCGATCAAGCGTCTGCGCGACCTGGAAACCCAGGCCGAAGATGGCACCTTCGCCAAGCTGACCAAGAAAGAAGCCCTGATGCGCTCCCGTGATCTGGAAAAACTGGATCGCAGCCTGGGCGGTATCAAGGACATGGGCGGCCTGCCTGATGCCCTGTTCGTGATCGACGTTGACCACGAGCGCATTGCTATCACCGAAGCCAACAAGCTGGGCATCCCGGTCATCGGCGTTGTCGATACCAACAGCAGCCCGGAAGGCGTTGACTACATCATCCCAGGCAACGATGACGCCATTCGCGCCATCCAGCTGTACATGGGTTCGATGGCTGACGCCGTTATCCGTGGCCGCAACAACGTTGCCGGCGGCACTGAAGTTTACGCTGAAGAAGCCGCACCAGCTGCTGAGTAATTGACGCCTGGCGTCTACTCGGCACGCAAAAAGGGGGCTAGGCCCCCTTTTTGCCACCTTGAAATCCTCCTGTCAGCATCGCCGTTGCAAACTGCATGTGTGCTGGCACTGGATTTACAGATTTGAACGCCCGTCAAGTATCGGGTGGAATGGTTGAAAACCTATCCAAGAGGAATTTGAAATGGCAGAGATTACTGCAGCGCTGGTCAAAGAACTGCGCGAGCGTACCGGCGAAGGCATGATGGACTGCAAGAAAGCCTTGACCAAGGCTGGCGGCGACATCGAAAAAGCAATCGACGACATGCGTGCTTCGGGTGCCATCAAGGCCGCCAAGAAAGCTGGCAACGTTGCTGCTGAAGGCGCCATCGCCATCAAGGCCGACGACAAGTCCGCCGTCCTGCTGGAAGTGAACTCGCAGACCGACTTCCTGGCTCTGCAAGACGACTTCAAAAACTTCGTCGCTGAAAGCGTTGAACAGGCTTTCGCCGAGAAGCTGACCGATGCCGCTCCGCTGATCGCTTCGCGTGAAGCTGCTCGTGAAGCGCTGGTTGCCAAAGTTGGCGAAAACGTCAACATCCGTCGTCTGGTACGTGTTGAAGGTGACGTTGTCGGCACCTACCTGCACGGTAACAAGATCGGTGTTGCTGTTGTCCTGAAGGGCGGCGACGTCCAGCTGGCCAAAGAAATCGCCATGCACGTAGCTGCAAGCAACCCTGAGTTCCTGAACCCATCGGAAGTCTCCGCTGAAGCAATCGAGCGCGAGAAGGCTGTATTCATGCAGCTGAACGAAGAGAAGATGAAGGGTAAGCCTGAGAACATCGTCACCAACATGATCGACGGTCGTATCAAGAAGTTCCTGGCTGAAGCTTCGCTGGTCGAGCAAGCTTTCGTCATGAACCCGGAAATCAAAGTTGGCGAACTGGCCAAGAAGGCTGGCGCTGAAATCGTTTCCTTCACCTACTTCAAAGTCGGTGAAGGCATCGAGAAGCCAGTCGACAACTTCGCTGAAGAAGTTGCCGCACAGCTGGCTGCTGCCAAGCAATAAGACGGATTTACATCTGTCGCCCCGAAGAGGCTGCCCGCTCACGCGCGCAGCCTCTTTGTCAAAGCGAGGACGGTTTACGAGACCGCCTTTCGCTGGCGCAGTCGCTGCGCCACGCTTAGAGTTACGCGCAGGCTGAAAACAGCCCGCCAGATTTTTACAAACGCCGCAGGAGAGATTCGCAATGGCTCAGCAGGGCAGTGGTCATCAAGCTCGCTATAAACGCATTCTACTCAAACTTAGCGGCGAGGCCCTGATGGGCTCGGAAGAGTTCGGGATCGACCCCAAGGTCCTGGATCGCATGGCGCTGGAAGTCGGCCAGCTGGTCGGTATCGGCGTCCAGGTAGGCCTGGTGATCGGTGGTGGCAACCTGTTCCGTGGCGCAGCGCTCAGTGCAGCTGGCATGGACCGCGTTACCGGTGACCACATGGGTATGCTGGCAACGGTAATGAACGGCCTGGCCATGCGCGATGCGCTGGAGCGTGCGAACATCACCGCCATCGTCATGTCCGCCATCTCCATGGTCGGTGTGACCGATCACTACGACCGCCGCAAAGCGATGCGTCACCTCAATGCGAAAGAAGTTGTAATCTTCGCTGCCGGCACCGGCAACCCGTTCTTCACCACAGACTCCGCCGCTTGCCTGCGCGCCATCGAAATCGATGCCGACGTGGTATTGAAGGCAACCAAGGTCGATGGTGTATACACTGCAGATCCATTCAAAGACCCGCATGCCGAGAAGTTCGATCATCTGACTTACGATGAAGTACTGGATCGCAAGCTGGGCGTAATGGACCTGACGGCAATCTGCCTGTGCCGCGACCACAAGATGCCGCTGCGCGTCTTCAACATGAACAAGCCCGGCGCCCTGCTGAACATCGTGCATGGCGGCGCTGAAGGAACTCTGATCGAGGAAGTTCAAAAATGATCAACGAAATCAAGAAAGACGCCCAAGCGCGGATGCAGAAATCCCTGGAGTCTCTGGCTTACGCGTTCGGCCAGATTCGTACCGGCAAGGCACACCCGAGCATCCTGGCAAGCGTGATGGTGCCTTACTACGGTGCCGACACCCCGATCAGCGGTGTTGCCAACGTCACCGTGAAAGATTCGCGCACCCTGCAGGTCGTGGCTTTCGAGCGCAACATGCTCGCAGCCGTTGACAAGGCCATCCAGAGCGCCGGTTTGAATCTCAACCCGACCAACCTGGGTGAGTTGCTGCTGATCACCATGCCAGCCCTGACTGAAGAAACCCGCAAGGGCTTCACCAAGCAGGCACGCAGTGCCGCCGAAGACGCTCGCGTTGCTGTGCGCAACATTCGCCGCGATGCTCTGGGTGAACTGAAGAAGCTGGTCAAAGACAAGGAAATCAGTGAAGACGAAGAGCGTCGTGCCATCGCTGATATCGACAAGCTGACGAAAGATACCGAGGCCCAGATCACCAAGGCCACCGAAGAGAAAGAAAAGGACCTGATGGCCGTTTAAGGGTCGGGACTTTTTTAATGGAAAAGACCAAACAGGGTGGGTCCCCATCGGTGCCGCGCCATGTCGCGATCATCATGGATGGGAATAATCGCTGGGCGAAACGGCGCCTGTTGCCCGGAGTTGCCGGGCACAAGGCGGGCGTTGACGCAGTGCGCGCGGTCATCGAGGTGTGTGCCGAGGCCAAGGTCGAGGTACTGACCCTGTTTGCCTTCTCCAGCGAAAACTGGCAGCGACCGGCCGATGAGGTCGGAGCGTTGATGGAGCTTTTCTTCTCGGCCTTGCGCCGGGAAGCCAAGCGCCTCAACGATAACAACATCAGTCTGCGTATCATTGGTGATCGCTCACGCTTTCACCCTGAGCTGCAGGCCGCCATGCGCGAGGCCGAAGCGCTGACCGCTGGCAGCAATCGTTTCATCCTGCAGATTGCCGCCAATTATGGTGGCCAGTGGGATATCGCCCAGGCCGCCCAGCGCCTGGCGCGCGAGGTTCAGGCCGGCCATCTGCGCCCGGACGACATCACTCCCGAGCTGCTGCAGACGTGCCTGGCAACCGGTGATCTGCCGCTGCCTGACCTGTGCATCCGTACCGGTGGCGAGCACCGCATCAGCAACTTCCTGCTGTGGCAGCTGGCCTATGCCGAGCTGTACTTCTCCGACCTGTACTGGCCGGACTTCAAACACGAGGCCATGCGCAAAGCGCTGGCCGATTATGCTTCGCGTCAGCGCCGCTTCGGGAAAACCAGCGAGCAGGTCGAAGCTGGAGCCCGTGCTTAATGCTTAAACAACGCATCATCACTGCGCTGATCCTGTTGCCGATCGCTCTGGGTGGTTTTTTCCTCCTTGAGGGCGGCGACTTCGCCCTGTTCATCGGCCTGGTCGTCACCCTGGGTGCCTGGGAATGGGCGCGTCTGGCCGGCCTTGTTGCGCAACCGGTGCGCATCGCCTACGCCGCCGTGGTGGCCGGGCTGCTGATGCTGCTTTATCTCATGCCGGACCTGGCGCCCTGGGTGCTGGGAGCCTCGGTGTTGTGGTGGGGTACAGCGACCTGGCTGGTGCTGACCTACCCGCGCACCAGTGAGCTGTGGTCCAGTGTCGCCTGTCGCTTGCTGATTGGCTTGCTGATCCTGCTGCCTGCCTGGCAAGGCCTGGTGCTGCTCAAGCACTGGCCGCTGGGCAACTGGTTGATCATGGCCGTCATGGTGCTGGTGTGGGGTGCGGATATCGGTGCCTACTTCTCCGGCCGTGCCTTCGGCAAGCACAAGCTGGCGCCACAGGTGAGCCCAGGCAAGAGCTGGGAAGGTGTTTACGGTGGTTTGGCATTGAGCCTTGTCATCACCCTGGTGGTGGGGCTCAATCGCGACTGGGGCGTTGCACAGTTGCTGCTGGGGCTGCTCGGTGCGGCTGTCGTGGTGCTGGTGTCGGTGGTCGGTGACCTGACCGAAAGCATGTTCAAGCGACGCTCCGGTATCAAGGACAGCAGCAACCTGTTGCCCGGACACGGTGGTGTGCTCGACCGTATCGACAGTCTGACAGCAGCCATTCCATTGTTTGCCGTGCTGTTGTGGGCTGCCAACTGGGGCGTGATGTGAGCAGCGTGCAGCGGATTACCGTACTGGGTGCCACCGGCTCCATCGGCCTGAGCACGCTGGATGTGATCGCTCGGCATCCTGACCGCTACCAGGTCTTCGCCCTGAGCGGTTACTCGAGGCTCGACGAGCTGTTGGCGCTGTGTCTTCGCCATGCGCCGGCATTTGCCGTCGTACCGTCGGCTGAAGCCGCGCAGCAGTTGCGTGCAGGCTTGAGCACTGCCGGATCGCGCACCGAAGTGCTCGAAGGCGAGGCCGGTTTGTGCCAGGTGGCAGCTGCTCCGGAGGTCGACGCGGTGATGGCGGCGATTGTGGGGGCAGCTGGCCTGCGTCCAACCTTGGCGGCAGTTGAAGCGGGCAAGAAGGTGTTGCTGGCCAACAAGGAAGCACTGGTGATGTCCGGTGCGCTGTTCATGCAGGCCGTACAGCGCAGCGGTGCCGTATTGTTGCCGATCGACAGCGAACACAACGCCATTTTCCAGTGTTTGCCGAGCGATTATGCCCGCGGCTTGTCCCAGGTGGGCGTGCGACGCATTCTGCTGACGGCCTCTGGCGGGCCCTTCCGGGAAACACCGCTGGCCGAACTGGCCGGGGTGACGCCGGAGCAGGCTTGTGCGCACCCGAACTGGTCCATGGGGCGCAAGATTTCAGTTGATTCGGCCAGCATGATGAACAAGGGGCTCGAGTTGATCGAGGCCTGCTGGCTGTTCGATGCGCGCCCAGCTCAGGTTGAAGTGGTCGTGCACCCGCAGAGCGTGATTCACTCGCTGGTCGATTATGTTGACGGTTCGGTGTTGGCCCAATTGGGCAACCCGGACATGCGCACACCGATTGCCAATGCCCTTGCCTGGCCGCAGCGGATTGACTCCGGTGTCGCGCCATTGGACCTGTTTGCCGTCGCCCGCCTGGACTTTCAGGCGCCCGATGAGCAGCGATTCCCCTGCCTGCGCTTGGCGTGCCAGGCGGCAGAGGCAGGCAACAGTGCGCCGGCGATGCTCAATGCGGCCAACGAAGTGGCCGTCGAGGCGTTTCTCCAACGACGCATTCGCTTTCCAGAGATCGCGAGTATGATCGAACAAGTACTCGATCAGGAGCCGGTCGTGGCGGTGCAGACACTCGATGCCGTGTTTGCTGCCGATCAGCGCGCCCGCCAGCTGGCCGGGCAGTGGTTGAATCATCGCGGGCGCTGAGGTTGTGCGCCTGGTTGGGCTGAACGTCATTCGGAGAAAGACATGAGTGCGCTCTACATGATTATCGGCACCCTGGTGGCGTTGGGTGTGCTGGTCACCTTTCACGAATTTGGTCACTTCTGGGTGGCCCGGCGTTGTGGCGTCAAGGTTTTGCGTTTTTCGGTCGGTTTCGGTACGCCGTTGATTCGTTGGCACGACCGGCATGGCACCGAGTTCGTGGTGGCAGCGATTCCGTTGGGTGGCTACGTCAAGATGCTCGATGAGCGTGAAGGCGAGGTGCCGGCCGATCAGCTCGATCAATCCTTCAACCGCAAGTCGGTGCGCCAGCGTATCGCCATTGTCGCGGCAGGTCCCGTCGCCAACTTCCTTCTGGCGATTTTCTTCTTCTGGATCCTGGCGATGCTCGGCACTCAGCAAGAGCGCCCGGTGATTGGTGGGGTTGAGACCGGCAGTATTGCTGAAGTGGCCGGGCTCAAAGCCGGGCAAGAAATTGTTTCAATCGATGGCAAGCCGACCAGCGGTTGGGCCGCGGTCAATTTGCAATTGATCCGCCGCCTGGGTGAAAGCGGCCAGTTGCATATCAATGTGCGTGAAGAGGGTGCGACGGTTGATAGCCCCCACGTACTGAAGCTGGATAGCTGGCTCAAAGGTGCGGACGAGCCGGATCCGATCCGTTCGCTGGGGATTCGCCTGTGGCGCCCGGCGCTTGCTCCGGTATTGGCCGAGCTGGACCCGAAAGGCCCGGCTCAGGCTGCTGGGCTGAAGACCGGCGACCGTTTGCTGGCCCTTGATGGCCAGGCGCTCAATGACTGGCAGCAGGTGGTCGACAGCGTCCGGGCGCGTGCTGGCGGCAAGGTCGTGCTGCAGGTAGAGCGCGATGGCGCGACACTGGATGTACCTGTCACTCTGGCGACCCGGGGTGAGGGGAAATCGGCCAGTGGTTACCTGGGGGCTGGCGTAAAGCCAGTCAAGTGGCCAGAAGCCATGCTTCGAGAGGTCAGTTATGGCCCGCTGGAGGCTGTAGGCGAGGGGCTTTCCCGGACCTGGAACATGAGCGTCCTGACCCTCGAATCGTTGAAGAAAATGCTGTTCGGCGAGCTCTCGGTAAAAAACTTGAGTGGACCGATAACCATTGCTAAAGTGGCGGGCGCTTCAGCCCAGTCGGGCGTTGGGGATTTCCTTAATTTCCTCGCTTACCTGAGCATTAGCCTGGGGGTTCTTAACTTGCTGCCCATACCAGTGCTGGATGGGGGGCATTTGCTGTTCTACCTGATCGAATGGGCGCGTGGTCGTCCGCTGTCGGATCGGGTGCAAGGTTGGGGGATCCAGATCGGTATCAGTTTGGTAGTCGGGGTGATGTTGCTAGCCCTGATCAACGATTTGGGTCGACTGTAAAGCTTCGCTCAATTGCGAACCTTCCGCGTCCCGCGGCGGGTCGTTTATTGCCAGTTGGAATAAGAAAGGACTTCATGAAACGTCTGCTGCTAACTGCGGTTCTCGCCGTACTGATGATCGCTGAAGTTCACGCCGAGTCCTTCACCATCTCCGATATTCGTGTCAACGGTCTGCAGCGGGTTTCCGCGGGCAGCGTTTTTGGCGCGCTACCCCTCAACGTCGGGGATGAGGCCGATGACCGTCGCCTGGTGGATTCCACCCGGGCACTGTTCAAGACCGGCTTCTTCCAGGACATCCAACTGGGCCGTGACGGTAACGTCCTGATCATTACCGTGGTCGAGCGTCCTTCGGTGTCCAGCATCGAGATCGAGGGCAACAAGGCCATCAGCACCGAAGACCTCATGAAGGGTCTGAAACAGTCTGGCCTGTCCGAAGGCGAGATCTTCCAGCGCGCCACCCTTGAAGGTGTGCGTAACGAGTTGCAGCGTCAGTACGTTGCCCAGGGTCGCTACTCGGCTGAGGTCGACACCGAAGTCGTACCGCAGCCGCGCAACCGCGTCGGTCTGAAGATCAAGATCAACGAAGGTACCGTTGCTGCGATCCAGCACATCAACGTGGTCGGCAACACCGTCTTCCCTGAAGAAGACCTGGTCGGCCTGTTCGAACTGAAGACCACCAACTGGCTGTCGTTCTTCAAGAACGATGACAAGTACGCCCGTGAAAAGCTCTCTGGTGACCTGGAGCGTCTGCGTTCCTACTACCTGGACCGCGGCTACATCAACATGGACATCGCTTCCACCCAGGTGTCGATCACCCCGGACAAGAAGCACGTCTACATCACTGTCAACGTCAACGAAGGCGAGAAGTACACCGTTCGTGACGTGAAGCTGTCCGGTGACCTGAAGGTACCGGAAGACCAGGTCAAGTCGCTGATGCTGGTTCAGCCGGGCCAGGTGTTCTCGCGTAAAGTGATGACCACCACCTCCGAGCTGATCACCCGTCGTCTGGGTAACGAAGGCTATACCTTCGCCAACGTCAACGGCGTGCCGCAGCCAAACGACCAGGACCACACTGTCGACATCACCTTCGTGGTCGATCCGGGCAAGCGTGCCTACGTCAACCGCATCAACTTCCGTGGCAACACCAAGTCGGAAGATGAAGTGCTGCGTCGTGAAATGCGCCAGATGGAAGGCGGCTGGGCTTCGACCTACCTGATCGACCAGTCCAAGACCCGTCTGGAGCGCTTGGGCTTCTTCAAGGAAGTCAACGTCGAAACTCCGGCCGTACCGGGCACTGACGACCAGGTCGACGTCAACTACAGCGTTGAAGAGCAGGCATCGGGTTCGATCACCGCCAGCGTCGGTTTTGCGCAGAGCGCCGGTCTGATCCTCGGTGGTTCGATCAGCCAGACCAACTTCCTGGGTACCGGTAACAAGGTGTCCATCGGCCTGACCCGCAGTGAATACCAGAGCCGCTACAACTTCGGCTTTGTGGACCCCTACTGGACTGCCGACGGCGTCAGCCTGGGCTACAACGCCTTCTATCGCACCACTGACTACGATGACCTCGACGTCGACGTTGCCAGCTATGCGGTTGACAGCCTGGGTGCCGGTGTCAGCGTCGGTTATCCAATCAGCGAAACCTCGCGTCTGACCTTTGGCCTGACTGCACAGCAGGATGAAATCAAAACCGGTCGTTACACCGTCGACGAGATTTTCGACTTCGTCAACGAAGAAGGCGACAAGTACCTGAACTTCAAGGCGTCCGCCGGTTGGTCCGAGTCGACCCTGAACAAAGGTGTACTGGCTACCCGTGGTCACTCCCAGAGCCTGGTGCTCGAGGCAACCACGCCAGGCAGCGACCTGTCGTTCTTCAAACTCGACTACCGCGGCCAGCTGTTCAAGCCGATCACCAACGACTACACCCTGCGCATGCACACAGAGCTGGGCTATGGTGATGGTTTCGGTGGTACTTCGGGCCTTCCGTTCTACGAGAACTACTACGCCGGTGGTTTCAACTCGGTTCGTGGCTTCAAGGACAGCAGCCTGGGTCCACGCAGTACCCCAAGTGATGGCCATAACCCGGGCACGATTGCCGACCCGGACCAGGACCCGCTGCCGTTTGGTGGTAACGTCCTGGTTCAGGGTGGTGTAGAGCTGTTGTTCCCGTTGCCGTTCGTCAAGGACCAGCGTTCGCTGCGTACCTCGGTATTCTGGGACGTGGGTAACGTGTTCGACACCAACTGTGGTTCCAAGCCGGACTGTGAGGACATCGGTCTGTCTGGCCTGGCCAGCTCCGTTGGTCTGGGTGTGACGTGGATTACTGCACTGGGCCCGCTGAGCTTCAGCCTGGCGATGCCGGTGAAGAAGCCGGACGACGCCGATACCCAGGTGTTCCAATTCTCTCTGGGTCAGACCTTCTAAGGTCTGCCCCTTGCTAACGACATCGGATTCTGTAGGAGTGCATCGTGCGTAAGTTGACCCAACTGGCAGTACTGGCTGCGACCCTGGTTGCAACCCCGGCTTTCGCCGAAATGAAAATTGCCGTCCTGAACTATCAGATGGCCCTGCTGGAATCGGACTCGGCGAAGAAGTACGCAGTCGATGCCGAGAAGAAATTCGGTCCTCAACTGACCAAGCTGAAGAACCTGGAAAGCAGCGCCAAGGGCATTGCTGACCGGATCCGTGCCGGTGGCGACAAAATGGCCCAGCCAGAGCGCGAGCGCCTGGAGCTTGAGTACAAGCAAAAGGCCCGTGACTTCCAGTTCCAGTCCAAAGAGCTGAACGAGTCCAAAGCCGTTGCCGACCGCGAGATGCTCAAGCAACTGAAGCCAAAGCTGGACGGCGCAGTTGAAGAAGTGATCAAGAAGGGCGGTTTTGACCTGGTGCTCGAGCGTGGCGCGGTAATTGATGTCAAGCCTCAGTACGACATCACCCGCCAGGTCATCGAGCGCATGAACCAGTCCCGTTGAACATGACTGTGACTATGAAGCTCGGTCAATTGGCCGAGTTCCTCGGGGCTACGCTCAGTGGCCCTGCGGAGCTGGAAATCACTGGTCTGGCGACCCTTCAGGAAGCCGGGCCGGGTCAGTTGAGCTTTCTCGCCAATCCCCAGTACCGCAAGTACCTGGGGAGCAGCCATGCAGCTGCCGTGCTGCTCAAGGCCGGCGATGCCGAAGGCTTTGCCGGGCATGCGTTGATCGTCCCTGATCCGTACCTCGCCTACGCGCGCATTTCCCACCTGTTCGATCCAAAACCAAAGGCTGTAGCGGGAATTCATCCCAGCGCCGTGGTTGCGGCCGACGCCCGGGTGGATGCCAGTGCCAGTGTCGGTGCTTGTGCGGTTATCGAGAGTGGCGCGCAGATCGGTCCGGGTGTGACCATCGGTGCCCAGTGCTTCATTGGCGCGCGTTGCGTGATCGGTGAAGGTGGCTGGCTGGCCCCGCGTGTCACCCTCTACCATGACGTGCGTATCGGTAAGCGCGTGGTGATCCAGTCGGGCGCGGTAATCGGTGGCGAAGGCTTCGGTTTTGCCAACGAGAAAGGTGTGTGGCAGAAGATCGCCCAGATCGGCGGCGTCAGTATCGGTGACGATGTCGAAATCGGTGTGAACACCGCGGTCGACCGTGGCGCACTGGCAGATACCCGGATCGGCGACGGGGTCAAACTCGACAACCAGATCCAGATCGCGCATAACGTACAGATTGGTGATCACACGGCAATGGCGGCCTGCGTCGGCATTTCCGGCAGTACCAAGATCGGCAAGCATTGCACTATTGCCGGCGGTGTTGGCATGGTGGGGCATATCGATGTCTGCGACGGCGTTTTCGTATCCGGCATGACCATGGTCACGCGCTCGATCACCGAGCCCGGGGCTTATTCTTCCGGTACGGCGATGCAACCGCTGGGCGAGTGGCGCAAAAGTGCCGCTCGGATCCGCCAGCTCGACGAGATGGCGAAACGCCTTCAACAGTTGGAAAAGCGTGTCGAGGTCGTGACCTCAGGCAGCCAGCCTTCATCAGAAGGCTGATACCATTTCCTGATCGAGAGTGAATAGCCGCTGGCTGACTCTTTGATTTGCAAAAGGAGCGCCTGGCAAGAAAGCAGGCGCTCCCTATCTTTACTACAGGCTTCCCCCCGAAATGATGGACATCAACGAGATTCGCGAATACCTGCCTCACCGTTACCCGTTCCTGCTGGTGGACCGGGTAGTGGAACTGGACGTCGAGGCTCAGCGCATTCGTGCCTACAAGAATGTCAGCATCAACGAACCGTTCTTCAATGGCCACTTCCCGGCGCACCCGATCATGCCGGGCGTGCTGATCATTGAGGCGATGGCCCAGGCAGCCGGTATTCTCGGCTTCAAGATGCTCGACGTGAAACCTGCGGACGGCACCTTGTACTACTTCGTCGGCTCCGACAAGCTGCGCTTTCGCCAGCCAGTACTGCCGGGTGACCAGTTGATCCTTGAAGCCAAGTTCATCAGCTGCAAGCGTCAGATCTGGAAGTTCGAATGCCAGGCGTCGGTAGACGGCAAGCCAGTCTGCTCGGCTGAAATCATTTGTGCGGAACGTAAACTATGACGTTGATTGACCCTCGGGCAATCATCGATCCTTCGGCGAAGCTCGCCGATGGCGTCGAGGTCGGCCCTTGGTCGATCATCGGTGCCGGGGTCGAGATCGGGGAGGGGACCGTTATCGGTCCGCACGTGATTCTCAAAGGGCCGACCCGCATTGGTCGGCACAATCGCATCTACCAGTTTTCTTCGGTAGGCGAAGACACCCCGGACCTCAAGTACAAAGGCGAACCCACGCGTCTGGTGATCGGCGATCACAACGTCATTCGTGAAGGGGTGACCATTCACCGGGGTACCGTGCAGGACCGTTCGGAAACCACCCTGGGTGACCACAACCTGATCATGGCGTACGCCCACATCGGCCACGACAGTGTCATCGGCAACCATTGCATTCTGGTCAACAACACTGCGTTGGCCGGGCATGTTCATGTCGACGATTGGGCGATCCTGTCGGGATTCACCCTGGTACACCAGTTCTGCCATATCGGTGCCCACAGCTTTTCCGGCATGGGGACCGCCATCGGTAAGGACGTACCGGCTTATGTCACCGTGTTCGGCAACCCGGCCGAGGCCCGCAGCATGAACTTCGAGGGCATGCGCCGTCGTGGTTTCAGCGAAGATGCCATTCATGCGCTGCGCCGGGCCTACAAGGTGGTCTATCGCCAAGGCCTTACGGTTGAACAGGCTATTGCCGAGCTGGCCGAGCCTGCAGCCCAGTTCCCTGAAGTCGATGTGTTCCTCAAGTCGATCCAGAATTCCACCCGCGGCATTACACGCTGATCATGGCTGAGCTCTGTGTAGCGCTGGTGGCGGGTGAGGCCAGTGGCGACATTCTTGGCGCCGGGTTGATGCGTGCGCTGAAAGCGCGTCACCCGCAGGTGCGTTTCATTGGTGTCGGCGGGCCGTTGATGCAGGCCGAAGGGATGGTCTCGTACTTCCCCATGGAACGCCTGGCTGTCATGGGCCTGGTCGAGGTGCTGGGTCGCCTGCGTGAGCTGCTCAAGCGGCGCAAGGCTCTGATCCAGACCCTGATCGAGGAACGCCCGGATGTGTTCATCGGTATCGACGCCCCCGACTTCACTCTCAATATCGAGTTGAAGCTGCGCAAGGCCGGTATCAAGACGGTGCACTATGTCAGCCCTTCGGTCTGGGCCTGGCGGCAGAAGCGTGTGCTGAAGATCCGCGAAGGCTGCGACCTGATGCTGACCCTGCTGCCCTTCGAGGCGAAATTCTACGAAGAGCAGGGCGTGCCGGTACGCTTTGTCGGCCATCCGCTGGCTGACACCATTCCCCTTGAAGCCGATCGCCGCGCTGCTCGCGAGCAGCTCGGGCTCGACAACGGGCCGCTGGTCGCGTTGATGCCTGGCAGTCGTGGCGGCGAAGTGGGGCGTCTGGGTGCGCTGTTTCTCGATACCGCACAGCGCTTGCGTGAACTGGTGCCGGGTGTTCGCTTTGTTTCGCCGTGCGCAAATGCCGAGCGGCGTGCCCAGCTTGAGCAGATGCTCGAGGGCCGGGACCTGCCGCTGACCTTGCTTGATGGCCGTTCACACCAGGCCTTGGCGGCCTGCGATGCGGTGTTGATCGCGTCGGGTACGGCCACCCTGGAAGCACTGCTGTTCAAGCGGCCGATGGTCGTCGCCTACCGCTTGGCACCGCTGACGTACTGGATTCTTAAACGACTGGTCAAAAGTCCTTACGTATCCCTGCCCAACCTGCTGGCCCAGAGCATGCTGGTTCCGGAGTTGCTGCAGGATGCCGCCACCCCCGAGGCCCTGGCCCAGGCGTTGGCGCCGCTGGTCGAGGCTGGCGTACAGCAGACCGAAGGCTTTGACCAGATTCACCGTACCTTGCGCCGCGACGCCTCGAATCAGGCGGCTGAAGCGGTGCTGGCCCTGCTGGAAACCCGATAGATGCAAATGGGACTGGATTTTACCCTGGTCGAAGACCTGGTTGCCGGCGTCGACGAAGTCGGTCGGGGCCCGCTGTGTGGCGCGGTAGTGACAGCAGCCGTGATCCTCGATCCTCAACGGCCGATTCTGGGCCTGAACGATTCGAAGAAGCTCACCGAAGCACGCCGTGAAAAGCTGTTCGACGAAATTTGCGAGAAAGCCCTGAGCTTTTGCATTGCCCGTGCTGAAGTCGAAGAAATCGACGAACTGAACATCCTGCATGCCACCATGCTGGCCATGCAGCGCGCGGTCGAAGGGCTGAGTGTCACGCCGAAACTGGCGCTGATCGACGGTAACCGTTGTCCCAAGTTGTCGGTGCCGTCGGCACCGGTGGTCAAAGGTGATAGCCAGGTGCCGGCAATTGCCGCTGCCTCGATCCTGGCCAAGGTTACCCGCGACCGGGAAATGGCAGCCTTCGAGCTGATCTATCCGGGTTATGGTATCGGTGGTCACAAGGGTTACCCGACCCCGGTACACCTTGAAGCCCTGGCACGGCTGGGGCCAACGCCCATTCATCGGCGTTCCTTTGCGCCGGTGCGTGCCGCGTATGAAGCCCGCGACGCCCTGAGCAACGGTTTCGCCGAGGTCTGAGGACGTCGGGCTGGTTTCAGCGGTCAGGATCACCCTGTACCGGCTGATGTTTTGATCAAGGCCCGGTACAATCCGGGCCTTGTTGTTTTGTGCTGCTATAGGATCATCATGTCGGCTTCTTTCGTTCATCTTCGCCTGCACACCGAATTCTCGCTGGTCGATGGCCTGGTGCGGATCAAGCCGCTGGCCAAGGCATTGGCCTCGATGAACATGCCGGCCGTAGCCGTCACCGACCAGAGCAACATGTGCTCGCTGGTCAAGTTCTACAAAAACGCCATGGGGGCCGGGATCAAGCCGATCTGTGGCGTTGACCTGTGGTTGAGCAATGGCGACCCGGATGCGCCACTGGCACGTATCTGTCTGCTTGCCATGGACCCGCAGGGCTACCGCAACCTCACCGAGTTGATCTCGCGTGGCTGGGTAGACGGTCAGCGCAACGGCCTGGTGATCATCGAACGTGAGTGGATTGCCGCAGCCAGCGAAGGCGTCATTGCGCTTTCGGCAGCGAGGGAAGGTGATATCGGCATGGCGTTGCTCAACGGCAACCCTGATGAAGCCGAAGCCTTGCTGCGTGACTGGATGGCGATGTTTCCCGATCGTTTCTATGTCGAAATTCAGCGTACCAACCGTGCCGGTGACGAAGAATACCTGCACGCCGCCGTAGCCTTGGCCGACAAGGTCGGCGCACCGCTGGTGGCGACCAACGATGTGCGCTTCATCAAGCAATCGGACTACGACGCCCACGAAACCCGTGTTTGCATCGGTGAAGGCCGCGCACTGGATGACCCGCGGCGCTCGCGCAACTACAGCGACCAGCAGTACCTGAAAAGTCCGGAAGAAATGGCCGAGCTGTTCAGTGACCTGCCTGACGCCATTGCCAACACCGTCGAGATTGCCAAGCGCTGCAATATCCAGGTGCAGCTGGGCAAGCACTTCCTGCCCGACTTTCCTACGCCTAACGGCATGGGGATCGACGATTACCTGCGCCATGTCTCGCACGAGGGTCTGGAAGAGCGCCTGGCCGTGCTATGGCCCAAGGAAACCACGCCCAACTATGAAGAAAAACGTCAGGTCTACCTGGACCGGCTGAAGTTCGAGCTGGATATCATCATCCAGATGGGCTTCCCCGGTTACTTCCTGATCGTTATGGACTTCATCAAGTGGGCCAAGAACAACGGCGTGCCGGTAGGCCCGGGCCGGGGTTCGGGTGCCGGCTCGCTGGTCGCCTATGTGCTGAAAATTACCGACCTCGACCCGCTGGCCTATGACCTGCTGTTCGAACGTTTCCTTAACCCGGAACGGGTTTCCATGCCCGACTTCGACGTCGACTTCTGCATGGACGGTCGCGACCGGGTGATCGAGTACGTGGCCGACGCCTACGGCCGCAATGCCGTGAGCCAGATCATCACCTTCGGTACCATGGCCGCCAAGGCGGTGGTGCGGGACGTCGCACGGGTTCAAGGCAAGTCGTACGGCCTGGCCGACCGTCTGTCGAAGATGATTCCGTTCGAAGTCGGCATGACCCTGGAAAAAGCCTACGAGCAGGAAGAGGTGCTGCGCGACTTCCTCAAAACCGATGAGGACGCCAAGGAAATCTGGGACATGGCCCTCAAGCTTGAGGGTGTCTGCCGGGGTACCGGCAAGCACGCGGGTGGTGTGGTAATCGCCCCGACCAAGCTCACCGACTTCTCGCCGATCGCCTGCGATGAAGAGGGCGGCGGCCTGGTTACCCAGTTCGACAAGGACGACGTTGAGGCGGCGGGCCTGGTGAAGTTCGACTTCCTCGGCCTGCGGACCCTGACCATCATCAAGTGGGCGATGGAAACCATCAACCGCGAGCAGGCCAAGCAAGGCCTGGATGACCTGAACATCGACTTCATCCCGCTGGATGACAAGAAAACCTACGACCTGCTGCAGAAAGCCGAAACGACAGCGGTATTCCAGCTTGAATCGCGCGGCATGAAAGAGCTGATCAAAAAGCTCAAGCCCGACTGCCTGGAAGACCTTATTGCACTGGTGGCCCTGTTCCGTCCGGGGCCGTTGCAATCGGGCATGGTGGACGACTTCATCAACCGTAAACACGGTCGGGCCGAACTGGCCTATCCGCATTCGGACTACCAGTACGAAGGCCTCAAGCCCGTTCTGGCGCCGACTTACGGCATCATCCTGTACCAGGAACAGGTGATGCAGATTGCCCAGGTGATGGCCGGGTATACCCTCGGTGGTGCAGACATGCTGCGCCGGGCCATGGGTAAGAAAAAGCCTGAAGAAATGGCCAAGCAGCGCGGCGGTTTCATTGAGGGCTGTGCGACCAACAACATCGACCCGGACCTTGCCGGTAACATCTTCGACCTGGTAGAAAAATTCGCCGGTTACGGCTTCAACAAATCGCACTCCGCGGCCTATGGCCTGGTCTCTTACCAGACCGCCTGGCTGAAAACGCACCACCCTGCACCGTTCATGGCGGCTGTGCTGTCGGCGGATATGCACAACACCGACAAGGTCGTGACCTTGATCGAAGAAGTGCGCAGCATGAAGCTGCGCCTTGATGCGCCGGACGTAAACACCTCCGACTTCAAGTTCACCGTCAACGACGACGGCCGCATTGTCTATGGCCTCGGTGCCATCAAGGGTGTGGGCGAGGGGCCGGTCGAGGCTATTGTCGAAGCGCGCAAGGAAGGCCCGTTCAAGGACCTGTTCGACTTCTGTGAGCGGGTGGACCTCAAGCGTATCAACAAGCGCACCCTGGATGCACTGGTGCGCAGCGGTGCCCTGGACCGCCTCGGGCCGTACTTCCATGACGAGATCAAGGCTTACCAGGCCAACATCGACCGTAACCGCGCGGTATTGCTGACCGCGATGGAAGAGGCGATCAAATCGGCCGAGCAAACCGCCCGTACCGCCGATAGCGGCCACGCCGACCTGTTCGGCGGGCTGTTTGTCGAAGAGGACGCCGATGTCTACGCCAACCACCGCAAAGCCCGCGAGCTGACACTCAAGGAGCGCCTGCGCGGCGAGAAAGACACACTGGGCCTGTACCTCACCGGTCACCCGATCGACGAGTACGAAGGCGAGATCCGACGCTTCGCCCGCCAGCGCATCGTTGACCTCAAGCCTGCGCGCGATACCCAGACCGTGGCCGGCATGATCATTGCGCTGCGCGTCATGAAGAACAAAAAGGGTGACAAGATGGGATTTGTCACCCTTGATGACCGCTCGGGGCGCATCGAGGCTTCGCTGTTTGCCGATGCCTTCATGGCGGCCCAGGCCTTGTTGCAGACCGACGCGATGGTGGTGGTCGAAGGCGAGGTCAGCAACGACGACTTTTCCGGCGGCCTGCGCCTGCGGGTCAAGCGGGTCATGAGCATGGAAGATGCGCGTACCAACCTGGCGGAAAGCCTGCGCCTGAAGGTCAGCACCGATGCGCTCAAGGGCGATCGCCTGACCTGGCTGGGTGAGCTGTTCAAGCGCCATCGCGGTGCCTGCCCGATCACCATGGAATACACCGGCAATGACGCCAAAGCCATGCTGCAGTTTGGTGAGAGCTGGCGAATCGACCCGGCAGACGGCCTGATTCAGGCGCTGCGTGACCAGTTCGGGCGTGAGAACGTCTTTTTGCAATATCGATGAATTTTTAATCTCGACCTGAACGCGCCTGATCCCTTAAGGTAGGGCGCCAAACGGATCAACCGGCCGGCCGCCTGGCCGTAGACCCAAGACGGATGCCTATGAACCCGAATTTTCTGGATTTCGAACAGCCGATTGCTGACCTGCAAGCCAAGATCGAAGAGCTTCGCCTGGTCGGCAATGACAACTCGCTGAACATCGGCGATGAAATCGCCCGTCTGCAAGACAAGAGCAGCACCCTGACCGAAAGCATCTTCGGCAACCTGACCAGCTGGCAAATTGCCCGCTTGGCCCGTCACCCTCGTCGTCCTTACACCCTGGACTACATTGATCACATCTTCACCGAGTTCGACGAGCTGCACGGCGACCGGCACTTCGCCGATGACGCTGCGATCGTTGGCGGTATCGCCCGTCTGGATGACAAGCCGGTAATGGTCATCGGTCACCAGAAAGGCCGTGAAGTGCGCGAGAAGGTCCGCCGCAACTTCGGTATGCCGCGTCCGGAAGGCTACCGCAAGGCCTGCCGCCTGATGGAAATGGCCGAGCGCTTCAAGATGCCGATCCTGACCTTTATCGATACCCCGGGTGCCTACCCGGGTATCGACGCCGAAGAGCGTAACCAGAGCGAAGCGATTGCCTGGAACCTGCGCGTCATGGCACGCCTGAAGACCCCGATCATCGCCACTGTTATCGGTGAAGGTGGTTCGGGTGGCGCATTGGCCATCGGTGTGTGCGATCAGTTGAACATGCTGCAGTACTCCACCTATTCGGTGATCTCGCCGGAAGGCTGCGCGTCGATTCTGTGGAAGACCGCCGAGAAGGCCTCGGACGCAGCCGAAGCCATGGGTATCACCGCTGAGCGCCTCAAGGGCCTGGGTATTGTCGACAAGGTCATCCCCGAGCCGCTGGGCGGCGCTCACCGTGATCCGGCGAAAATGTCGGGCGCTATCCGTGGCGAACTGATCGAACAGCTGGACATGCTCAGGAAGTTCGACAATGACGCGCTGCTCAAGCGCCGTTATGACCGCCTGATGAGCTACGGCCTCTGATCTGAGGTCAGCTGCCGGGGGGGGGGGGGGGGGCCCCCCCCCCCCCCCCCCCCCCCCCCCCGCCCCCCCGCCCCCCCCCCCCCCCGCCCCGGGGGGGCGCGGGGGCGGGGGGGGCGCGCGCGCGCGGGGGGGGGGGGGGGGGG
>NZ_JADUCM010000017.1 GCF_016009175.1 Pseudomonas alkylphenolica | reverse complement strand
CCGGGGGCGCGTCCCGCTTTACGGGCCCCGGGGGGGTCGGCGGCCGCGCGGGCTCGGGGGGGCCCCCCCCCCCCCGAGGCCTATTTCGGTTGCAAGAATCTGCGACCGCTGCGCGCTCGATCGCAGGCTTCGCCAGCTCCTACAGATTCACAACCTGAACCCACCCATCTGCCGCGCCAGGTCATCCGCCAGGCCACGCAGTGCCTGGCATTCTTCACGACACCCCTGCACTTCCGCCGCCGTCTGCCGCGCCAGGTCGGAAATGCCCTGCACGTTGCGGTTGATCTCTTCGGTTACCGCCGACTGCTCTTCAGTTGCGGTGGCCACCTGGTGATTCATGTCACTGATGTGCTCGACCTGGTCGGTGATGGTGCTCAAGGATGCACCCGTCTGCTGACTGGACTGCACACCGGTACCCGTCGCCGCCTGCCCGGCCTGCATCGAGGCCACAGCGCTGCCTGCGCCTTGCTTGAGGCGCAGGATCATTTGCTGCACTTCATCGGTAGACACCTGGGTGCGTCGGGCCAGGGTGCGTACCTCATCGGCAACCACGGCAAAGCCGCGGCCCATTTCCCCGGCCCGCGCCGCCTCGATCGCGGCATTGAGCGCCAGCAGGTTGGTTTGCTCGGAAATACTGCGGATCACCGCCAGCACTTCGTCGATCGACGCCACTTCACCGGCCAGTTCACCCACGGCATTGGCAGCCTGGCCGATTTCACCCGACATGCCTTCGATGTGGGCAATCGAGCGACGCACCACCTCACGGGCTTCAAGCGCTTCGGCGCGCGCGGTTTCAGAGGCCTGAGCGGCGTTGCCTGCATTCTGGGCAATGTCCTGAACCGTCAGGCCCATTTCATGCACTGCAGTGGCAACCATTTCCGTCATCTCTTGCTGGCGGCCTGAGCGCTCAGCGGTGTTCTGCACCACCTGCGTCACCTGAGCAACCGAACTGTGCAGGCGCTCGCTGGTACGCAACACGGCGCCGATCAGGTCACGCTGGCTATCGAGAAAACGGTTGAACCCCCGGGCCAGGTCGCCCAGTTCGTCAGCGCGGCTTTCGTCCAGGCGCTGTGTCAGGTCGCCACCGCCTTTGCCGATCGCCATCAACGCATCGGTGACGCGGCGAATCGGACGGACAATACCGCGCGACAGCAGCACCACCAGTAACAGCGACACCAGCGCAACAGCACCGCCAATCAGGCTGGTCAGCCACACGGTCTCACGCACCGGGGCATAAATCTGCGCCTCGGGCACCTCGACCACCAGGCTCCAGTTCATGTCGCGCAGCGGCAGGCTCAAGGCCAGAAAGCCCTCGCCGTCCCGCTCGAAACGGCTGCTGCGCAAACCGTCTGCATGGCTCAGCACCGCTTGCGCTGCAGCCTCGCCAATCTGCTCGGAGAGTTTTCGTTTACCGCTCAACTGCTGCTCGGGGTGAACCTGGATCAGGCCATCGCCCCGCACCAGAAATACCCGGCCACGCTCACCAAAGCTGAAGTTGTGAATCAACGCCGACAACTCGGTCATGCGCAGCCCCAGCCCGGCGATGCCCACCAGCTTGCCGTTCTTTTCCACCCGGTAATCAATGAACAACGCCAGCTCACCGGTGCTGCCATCGATGTCGATGTTCAACAGGCGCGGATTGCCGCTGTCGATGAATCCGTAGAACCAGCTGTCTTTCGGGTTGCTGCGGCTCAGGGTGCGGTCCAGACCTTTTTCGTTGTAGTAGTGGTTGGTTTCAGTGGCCGCCAGCACGGAAGTGAACGCCTGGTTCTTCTGCCGCACGGTTTCCAGGTATTCGATAAATTGCGGCGCCTGGGCGGTGTCTTCGCCGGCCGCCAGCCAGTCACGCAACAAGGTGTTGCTGGCAATATCGGACGCCGCCGTGAGCGGGCGACTCAACATCCGTTCGATGTCGTTACGAATTGCCTCAATGCTTGCCGGCAACGCAGTGTCGACCAGGTAACGCTCGGTCAGGCGATTGACTGCCACCGAATAGATCCCGACCACGATAAGAATGCTCACCAGCAAGGCTGCGCCCATGCTTGCGATCAATTGCCACTGAATGCTACGCCGCCAGAACTGCATGACCCTTCCCCTGAGCAAAAACGCCTGAGCTGCAATAGCCAGGCCAATTGTATACACGAAGGGATACAATTATTTCTTTGACCCACGACAATGCCGCCCACTGCCGACCGGGCAGTGAGCGAGCAAAACAATAGAGGACGGTTTGGCGCGACCTGTCAGCTGTTGCCGATGGTCCGGGAAATGGCATCGACCGTGGCGCTGACTTGCTCTTGGTAACGGTCGAGGGCCTGCTGGTGTTGCTGTTGCAGTTCGATCTGCTTGGAACACAGGTTGAGCGCTGCCAGCACCAGCAATTTGTCACCGATCAGGGTCGGGTATTTACGCTTGGTCTCGGCCAGCGACGCGTTGAGCATCTGCACGGCCTGCGCCAGGGCTTGCTCCTGGCCCTCGGGGGCCTTGATCGAATAGTCGCTGCCAAGAATCGACACGACATTGATCGGCTGTGCTGAAGTGCTCATGCGTTAACGGTACCACCGGCACGCTCGACCAGCGCCTGAATGCGCGCAGCGGTGGCGCCCTGCTTCTCTTCCTGTTCCATCAGGGCCAGTTGCAGGCTTTCGTTTTCGTCTTTGGCCTGGGCCAGTTCGCTGCCGATCTGTTCGTTACGCTCGGCCAGTTCCTGATTCTTCTGCACCAGGTCGCTGACGAGTTGTTCCAATTGACTGAGGGAAGTTTCCAACATGATTGCCTTCTCGGGTTTTTCAGGGGGCGCACACGATAAAGAAAAGTCCGCGTGGTCGCCAGGGATATCGGAGTAGACGCTTCGGCCTGGTGCAGATTGACCCATCGATGACGGTCCGGTTCCCCCTGATAGTGCCCGTTTGTCAGGAAAACCTAGCCTGGGTGCATCGTTTCATCTTGTGTCACTCAAGACTTCCAACCACCGACCGATAGGCATGGCATTGCTGAATCTGGCGCATGGATGCGTGCCTTTCTCCCTTCTGCGGAACTCCACCATGTCCCTACGCAATATGAACATCGCCCCGCGCGCGCTCCTGGGGTTTGCCCTGATCGGTGCGCTGATGCTGGCCCTGGGGCTGTTTGCCCTGAACCAGATGAGCAAGATTCGCCAGGCCGGCGAAATCATCGAAAACTCCACGGTCCCCAGTATTACCAACCTTGACCAGTTGTCACAGCTGACCCTGCGCCTGCGCACCTTGTCTTACCGCCTGCTGCTCAACCGCGAAGCCGACACGGTACAGAACACCCTGAGGCTGATCGACCAGCGCAACCAGCAGATCGACGAGGCGCGCAAGGTCTACGAGCCGCTGATCTACGGGGCGCAGGAACAGGGTGCCTACAACCAGTACGTGCAACTGCTCAGCCAGTACCGACAACTGGAAAACCGCATGCGTCAGGCCTCGCAAAGCAATGACCTGGAGGCCCTGCGCAGCCTGATCAACCGTGACATGCTCGACAACTCCGAGCAGATCAACAGCGTCATGGATCAGCTGGTCACCATCAACACCGAACAAACCCGCGAGGTCAACCAGACCGCTGCCGATCAGTATGACCACGCGGTAACCCTGGTGATCGCCCTGCTGCTGGCGGCCACAGCGCTGACTCTGGTCTGTGCCTTGCTGCTGACGCGCAGTATCGTCAAGCCCATCGACGAGGCGCTGCAGGCCGCCGAGCGCATCGCGGAGGGCGACCTCACCCGCCGCATCGAGGCCCAGGGCCAGGACGAAGCCGCTCGCCTGCTGCGCGCCATGGCCAAGATGCAGAACAAGCTACGCGACACCTTGCAACTGATTGCCGGCTCGGCCACGCAACTGGCTTCGGCTGCCGAAGAGCTCAACAGCGTCACCGACGAAAGCGCCCGTGGCCTGCAGCAACAGAACAACGAGATCGAACAGGCAGCCACTGCGGTCACCGAGATGACCAGCGCGGTAGAAGAAGTGGCACGCAATGCCGTAAGCACCTCCGAAGCCTCGAAGGAAGCCACCCGTTCGGCAGGCGATGGCCGCGACCTGGTGCTGGAAACCGTCAACGCCATCGAGCGCATGAGCGTCGATGTGCAGGGCACCGCCGATCTGATCGGCAACCTGGCGGAAGAATCGCGCGATATCGGCAAGGTGCTGGATGTGATTCGTGGCCTGGCTGACCAGACCAACCTGCTCGCGCTCAACGCTGCCATCGAGGCGGCCCGTGCCGGTGAAGCCGGTCGTGGCTTTGCCGTGGTGGCTGACGAAGTGCGCGCGCTGGCGCATCGCACCCAGCAATCGACCAGCGAAATCGAGCGAATGATTGGCAGCATCCAGGGTGGCACCGAACAGGCGGTGAACTCCATGCGCAACAGCACCGAGCGCGCCGAGTCGACCCTGAACATCGCCCGTGGCGCGGGCCTGGCACTGGACACCATCACCGGCGCGGTCGCCGAAATCAACGAGCGCAACCTGGTGATTGCCAGCGCCGCCGAAGAGCAGGCCCAGGTGGCCCGCGAAGTGGACCGCAACCTGGTCAACATCAACGACCTGTCGGTGCAGTCGGCCACCGGCGCCCACCAGACCAGCGCGGCGAGTGCCGAGCTGTCGCGCCTGGCGGTCGACCTCAACGGCCTGGTGGCGCGCTTCAGCGTCTGATCAGAACTCGATACGCACGTCGCCCTTGGGCACGCTGCAGCACGACAGAATGTAGCCTTCGGCGACGTCATCATCGGTGATGCCGCCGTTGTGCTCCATCTCTACCTCACCGCCCAGCTTGAGCACCTTGCAGGTGCCGCAGATACCCATGCCGCAGGCCTTGGGGATCATCAGGCCAAGTTTGGCCGCTGCGGCATGCACGGTCTCACCCGGGGCAACGCGAATGCTCTTGCCAGTGGCGGTGAACTCCACCTGGTGCAGGTCGGCGTTGTCGACTTCCGGCGCCTCGGCGGCTTGCTCGGCAAGCTCCACGGCGTCGGCCTTGACCTCGGCCGGAGTCGCACCGAACGACTCCTCATGGTAGCGGCTCATGTCGTAGCCGCTGTTCTCCAGCAGGCGCTTGACCGCAGTCATGTACGGCGTCGGGCCGCAGCAGAAAATTTCCCGCTCCATGTAGTCGGGGGCAATCAACTCCATCAGTTTCTGGTTCAGGTAGCCACGGTAGCCAGCCCATGGCTCGCCGAGGCCATGCTTCTCGCAAATGATGTGCAGGCTGAAGTTGTCGATCCGCGACGCCATGTGCTCCAGCTCGCGGTGATAAATGATGTCTTTGGGTGAGCGGGCGCTGTGCACGAACACCATATCGACATTACCGTTGGTGTCGTAGAACCAGCGGGCCATGGACATCACCGGGGTGATGCCGACGCCGCCGCTGAGGTACAGCACTTTGGGGCTGGGGAAATCGATGGCATTGAACAGCCCGACCGGCCCGTGCACCGCCAGCTCCTGGCCCTCGTGCAGGGTGTCGTGCAGCCAGTTGGAGACCTTGCCGCCCGGCACCCGTTTGATGGTCACCGAAAAGCTGTAAGGCACCGAAGGCGAACTGGAGATGGTGTACGAGCGCATGATCGGCTGGCCGTCGATCTCCAGCTCAAGGGTCACGAACTGCCCGGGCTTGAAGAAGAACATGATCGGCTGGTCGGCCATGAAACAGAAGGTGCGCACATCCCAGGTTTCCTGGATCACCTTGACGCAACGGACGATGTGGCGGCCGTTGGCCCAGGTCTGGGTGCTGACCGGATTGAGGAAGTTGGACATGCTCGTCTCCACGGCCGACTGCGGCCTGATAGCTGCGATTCTGCTCAAGCTGTGGGGCGGGCACTTTCCTATCCGCGACATCGGCGTGCTTATCGCGACCAGCCCCCGGCCACAAGGGCTGGCGCGTCGGAAACGGATCTGATCATGTCGCCCATGGATATGGTTCCCGGCGGCTTCGAACGCACACTCCATCGCACATGATCCTGCTGTACTGCGTCTTGCGTCGCCATAACAACGATTAGCCACTTTCACCGGCCGCCTGCACCGGCCATGAGGACCTACACGATGGACGTCACCGCAACTTTGAGTCTGGGCGATCCACTGGAACCTGCGCGCAAGGCCACCGCCGAGATGCTGCAGAGCCGCGAGCGCACCTTCTCGCTGCCGCAGCCGTTCTACTGCGACGAGCGCCTGTTCCAGATCGACATGGAGGAGATTTTCCAGAAGGAATGGCTGATCGCCGGGATGACCTGCGAGATCCCCGCCAAGGGCAACTTCCTCACCCTGCAGATCGGCAAGAACCCGATCCTGGTCGTACGCGGTGCCGAAGGGCAGGTGCACGCCTTTCATAACGTCTGCCGTCACCGTGGCTCGCGCCTGTGCACCAGCGACAAGGGCAAGGTTGCCAAGCTGGTCTGCCACTACCACCAGTGGACCTACGAACTCGACGGCCGCCTGCTGTTCGCCGGCACCGAGATGGGCGCCGACTTCGACATGAAGCAGTACGGGCTCAAGCCGGTGAATGTGAAGACTGCTGGCGGCTACATCTTCATCAGCCTCGCCGAGAACCCGCCGGCCATCGATGATTTCCTCGCGACCCTGGCTCACTACATGGAGCCTTACGACATGGAAAACACCAAGGTGGCGGTGCAAACCACCTTGATGGAAAAGGCCAACTGGAAGCTGGTGCTGGAGAACAACCGCGAGTGCTACCACTGCGGCGGTTCGCACCCGGAGCTGCTGAAAACCCTGCTGGAATGGGACGACGTCACCGACCCGCGTGCCGACCAGGCCTTCAAGGACCATGTCGCCGCCTCTGCAGCCGCCTGGGACGCCGAGAAGATCCCCTACGCCCACGCCAGCTTCGGCCTGCGCAACCGCATCGTGCGCATGCCGCTGCTCAAGGGCACGGTATCGATGACTCTGGATGGCAAGCAGGGTTGCCAGAAACTGATGGGGCGCATCAAGAACCCGGACCTCGGCTCGATGCGCATCCTGCACCTGCCGCATTCCTGGAACCACTGCATGGGCGATCACATGATCGTCTTCACCGTGTGGCCGATCAGCGCGCAGGAAACCATGGTCACCACCAAATGGCTGGTGCACAAGGATGCCGTGGAAGGGGTCGACTACGACCCGGCCCGTATGCGCCAGGTGTGGGACGCCACCAACGACCAGGACCGGCGCCTGGCCGAAGAAAACCAGCGCGGCATCAACTCCACGGCGTACCAGCCCGGGCCGTATTCCAAAACCTACGAGTTTGGTGTGGTGAACTTCATCGATTGGTACAGCGAACGCATGTTGAGCAACCTGGGGGCGGCGCCGGCGCCGTATCTGAAGGAAGTGAAGACGCAATAAGCGCTTGAAGGACGCGCCATGCGAAAGCATGGCGCGATGCTATGGCAAGCTGGATACCGCTGCTACTTCAGAGGGCTGCCTGGAAAGTTACTGTTCAGGTTGGAATCACGCCCTCGGGCGAGTCTGTACAAATTTTAACCACCCGCCGCATCGCCCCAGCCCCACTGGGCCGCTCCATACAACAAACACTTTATCCACAGGGCAACCCACAGCTAATGTGGGCAAGTCATTGTTTTTTCCAAAAAAAAATATTGATCAATAAATGATCAAATCTCTGTAGACCTTTAACCACGCGGCTCCCAGCAGAAGGCGAACACCTTATCCACAGAGCCGCCAACAGACTTTGTGTGCAAAAGTCGCAAGCCTGGAAAATGCTTGTGGATAACGCCTCAAGCACTCCAGATACGGGGGATTGGCAGGCGTAAAAGCAGCAATTGAGCGTTTTTTGATCAACTTGACGCAGCCCTTGCTCCACGGGCCTCTCAGCCATGGGCGAACATATTATCCACAGACCCGCCAACAGCGATTGTGGGCAATATAATCGCTTCGGCAGAGAGAAAAACCCGAAAAATCCGTCACTTAGCTTGATCATTTTTTGACCATAACGCCGAAAGGCACGCCGTGCGTGCCTTGCAGCCATACGCAAACACTTTATCCACAGATCAACCAACAGACTTTGTGAGCAATTGCTCAGCGCAGCACACCTTCTTCAACCAGTAGTTTGAGGATCGCTTCTGCACCGGCTTGCGGGCTGACGTCTTTGAGCACCTGCCCGCCACCTCCGGTGGCCTTCGCCGTGGCCGCTTTCATACGGTCGGCGCCGCTTTTGGCCTTGATCACCTTCAGGCGTTTGGGCCTGGGTTTTGCCGGTTGCAGTTCGGCGCTTGTGAATAACTCATCTTCAACGATCTCTACCTGCCGCGCCGCCAATACACCTCGGCGCGCCGGGCCAAAGGCGCTCTGGCGCGGCTTGGGCGCGGCGTTATCCACAGTGGCCAGTAATGGCAGACGTACCTTGAGGCGACGCCGCTGACCACGCGGCAGCGCCTGCAGCACTTGCGCCACACCGTTGTGGATAGATTCAACTTCAGCCAGGCCAACCACCAGCGGCCACCCCAGCCGTTCGGCGAGCAGGAACGGCAGCATGCCCGAGCCTTCACCCGTTTCCGCCTGACTGCCGGTCAGCACCAGTTGGGCGCCCGCATCGCGCAGATAATCGCCGAGCACGCCCAGCGCATCGGCGCCCAGAGGTTGTTCCAGTACGTCCAGTTGTTCCAGGCCCATGCCCAGGTAGGCACGCAGCGCAGGTTCGTGGGGGTCGCCGGCATGCAGCACCTGCAAGTTATCCCCAGCCAGCTGCAGGCCCAACTCAACTGCTCGCGCGTCCTGCTCGGCTCGCCGGGAGCGCCCGGAGCTTGGGTGAGCACCGACCGAAACCAGACTGATGACCTTGGTGTTCATAGTTGCCCCCCTGCCCTTATGCCGCATCGCGCTTGGCGCCGTTGCGATAGTTTTCCACAGCCTCGATCAGCGCCTGCAGGATCGCCGCGCTGTCGCCGATCACTGACAGGTCGGCACGTTTGATCATGTCGCAGCCTGGATCCATGTTGATCGCCACCACCTTGTCGCAGGCGCCAATGCCTTGCAGGTGCTGGATCGCCCCGGAGATACCCACAGCCACATACACCCGCGCGGTCACCCAGGTACCGGTGGCGCCGACCTGACGGTTACGCGGCATGAAGCCGTCGTCCACCGCCACCCGCGAAGCACCCTCGGTGGCGCCCAGGGCCATTGTGGCGCGGTGGAACAGGTCCCAGTCCTTGACGCCGTTGCCCCCCGAAACAATAAATTCGGCTTCCGCCATGGCAATTGCCGCCGGGTCCACAGCCACCGGGCCGAGGTCTTCAATACGCGGCAGGCTGCGCACTACGCCTGTGGATAACTGCTCAGGCAAGGCTTCGTGGCGTGTCTCGCTGACCGGCTCGGCACATTCGGCTGCCGCCAGGATCAAGCGTGGCAGGCCACGAATCAGGTCTTGCTGGCCGGCACCGGCGCGGCCGCTGCACTGACCATCCTTGACCTGCCAGACCCGCGTAGCCGGGCGTTCATTGATCGCCGCAGCAAAGCGCCGGCCCAGCTCACCGCCACCGTTGCGGCTGTCTGGCAACAACCAGTGGCGCGGGCTGAACTGGTTATCCACAGCACGCAGGCCCTGCACCAGCTGCTCCGGTGCATAGCCGTCGAACTCATCGCCCTCGATGACCAGCAGGCGATCAACGCCAGCTGTGGAAAAGTTGCTTTCCTTGTGTTCGCCAAACACCACCGCCAGAACGGCGCCGTCGCTGCCTGCCAGACCATGGGCGAGGCCAAGCAGGTCGCGGTCGTGGCTGCCCAGGCGGCCGCCGACCATGTCCGGGACCACGGCAATGTAGAACGCAGGCTGCAACACCTGATGCAGCGGCAACTCCACCACCGCAGCCGCACTGCGCTTGTTGCTGGTGCCCTGCTGGGCGCCGCTGCGGTCGATGCGCTTGATGCCGTTGGGGCCGATGAAGCCGACGCCATGGGGGTTCTTGCGCTGGAGGCCGTTGGGGCCCATCCAGCTGTGCTGCTGGCCCTGTTGCATGGCAGCGTGCAGCGGATGCAGGCGGTTACGGGCAATCCACTCGGCACGCGGGTCACGGCGAATGATGTCGCTCATCAGTGCACCTCCGCAGGTTCACGCTTGGCCGCAGCGGCCTTGTTCGCCGGGGCCTGATCTTCGAGCAGGGCATCGGCAACCAGTTCGGCCAGGTCCTTGATCATGGGTCGCGGTTCAACCACACCTTCAAGCATTGCCGTGCACTGTGGACAACCCACGGCAACCAGTTCGGCGGCGGTTTCACGGATGTCGTCCATGCGCATGTCGGGAATCCGCTGCTTGCCGGGAATGTCGGTGATCGGCGCACCGCCACCACCACCACAGCAACGGGAACGGAAGCCCGAACGCTGCATTTCCTTCACCTCGATACCCAGGGCGCGCAGTACCTCGCGGGGCGCCTCGTACTCACCGTTGTAGCGGCCCAGGTAGCACGGGTCGTGGTAAGTGACGCTACCGCCCTTGTGTTGCCCCAGGCTCAGCGCGCCAGCGGCAATCAACTCGGCCATGCAGGTGCTGTGGTGCTGTACCAGGTAGTCGCCACCAAAGGCGCCGTATTCGTTCTTGAGCACGTGGAAACTGTGCGGATCGCAGGTGACGATGCGCTTGAAGCTGTATTTGGCCAGGGTCTGGATGTTGCGTCGGGCCAGTTGCTGAAAGGTTGCTTCATCACCCAGGCGACGCGCCACATCACCGCTGTCACGCTCTTCAAGGCCGAGTACGGCAAAGTCCACCTGGGCAGCCTTCAGCACTTTCACGAAGGCGCGCAGGGTGCGCTGGTTACGCATGTCGAAGGCACCGTCACCCACCCAGAACAGCACGTCAGTGCACTTGGTATCGCCAAGCAGGTTCAGGTTGAGGTCCGCCGCCCAGTTCATCCGCCCACCCGGGGCGAAGCCGCCGGGGTTGTCGGTAGCGATCAGGTTTTCCAGCACTTCGGCGCCTTTGTTCGGCGTCGCGCCTTTTTCCAGGGTCAGGTGACGGCGCATGTCGACGATGGCATCGACGTGCTCGATCATCATCGGGCACTCTTCCACGCAGGCACGGCAGGTGGTGCACGACCACAAGGTCTCGGCGTCGACCAGGCCGTTGACGATCGGCTGGTGCGGGTTGCCGGCGTGCTCACCGACGGGCTTGCCCGGGTACGGGCTGCCAGCGAAGTTGGCATCGGTACCGCCGGCCAGGCCGACGACCATGTCCTGGATGAGCTTTTTCGGGTTAAGCGGCTGGCCAGCAGCAAAGGCCGGACACGCGGCTTCACACTTGCCGCACTGCACGCAGGCGTCGAAACCGAGCAGCTGGTTCCAGGTGAAGTCCTTGGGTTTCTCGACACCCAGCAACGCTTGCGGGTCTTCCAGGTCCAGGGGTTTGAGCCCGGTGGAACGACCACCGCCAAAGCGCTCGGCGCGGCGGTGCCAGGCCAGGTGCAGGGCGCCGGCAAAGGCGTGCTTCATCGGCCCGCCCCAGGTCATGCCGAAGAACAGCTCGGACACGCCCCACAGCACGCCAACGCCCAGCAGCGCGACCAGCACCCAGCCGCCGGAGCCTTCCGGAAGGATGCCGGCCACTGGCAAGGTGGCAATGAAAAAGCTCGCCGCGAACACCAGCAGGCTTTTCGGCAGGCGCATCCACGGTCCTTTCGACAGGCGTGACGGCGGATTCAACCGGCGCTTGTAGACGAACAGCGCACCGGCAAACACCAGCACCGTTGCGCACAACAAGGCGTACCCGAGCACTTTGCTGTGCAAGCCAAAACCATGCACGAGGATCGCCAGCACGGCCGCCAGGACGAAACCGCCAGCCGTGGCCACGTGGGTGTTGGCCATGTATTTGTCGCGGGCCACCACGTGGTGCAGGTCGACCATGTAGCGCCGCGGCATGGCCAGCAGGCCACCGAGCAGGTCGACCTTTGACGGTCGGCCTTGGCGCCACATCCGCACACGTCGCAACGCGCCGAGGACGGCAAGGCCCAAGGCGGCGAACAGGAGGATGGGAAGCAGGGTGTTCAACATGGGAAGCTCCCAAAAGGCACCTCAGTGCCTTGCCAGGGGATCACTGTGGGAGCTGGCGAAGCCAGCGATGCAAACACCGCGCAACAACCGCTATTGCGCTGATCCCATCGCCGGCGATGCCGGCTCCCACAGGGGTAGTAGCAAGCCTTGTACGATCAGAAGTCCTTGCACAGGCGCAAGGCGTCGTAGATCGCCGCATGGGTATTGCGCTGCGCCACGCAGTCACCGATGCGATACAGCAGGTAGCCTTCGCCGGGTTGACCAAGGATCGGCTGCGGCTGAATCGCAAAAAGTGCCTCAATATCAATCTGGCCCTTGTTGCGCGAACCTTCCTTGAGCCCGTAGTAGAGCGCTTCGTCCGGCCGCACACCGTTCTCGACCACCACCTGGTCTACCACCCGCTCTTCTTTGGCGCCGGTGTATTCGTTCTCCAGCACCGCCACCAGCTTGTCGCCCTCGCGGTAGACCTTCTCCAGCGCCAGGTCGCCGGTCATGATCACTTCCTTGGGGTACATGCTGCGGTAGTAGGTGGGGAACGACGTACCGCCAATCGCCACACCCGGCTTGATGTCGTCGGTAACGATCTCGACCTGGCTGCCTTTGTCGGCAATAAAGTCGGCCACTGACATCCCGGTAAACTCGCAGATGGTGTCGTACACCAGCACGTTCTTGCCCGGCGCCACCTTGCCGTCGAGCACGTCCCAACTGCTGACCACCAGGCCTTCTGCCGCGCCCCAATGCTCGTTCTGCTCCAGGAACGGATGACCACCCACCGCCAGTACGATCACGTCAGGCCGCAGGTCTTTGATGGTGTCGATGTCGGCGGCAGTGCCCAGGCGCAGGTCGACTTTCAGCCGCGCCAGCTCCAGTTGATACCAGCGGGTGATGCCGGCAATCTGGTCGCGTTGCGGCGCCTTGGCGGCGATGCTGATCTGGCCGCCAATGGCGTCCTTTTTCTCGAACAAGGTGACGTCGTGGCCACGCTCGGCCGACACCCGCGCCGCTTCCATCCCGGCTGGGCCGGCGCCCACCACGACTACCTTGCGCTTGGGCCCGGTGGATTTTTCGATGATGTGCGGCACCCCCATGTATTCACGCGAGGTGGCCGCGTTCTGGATGCACAGCACATCCAGGCCCTGGTACTGGCGGTCGATGCAGTAGTTGGCACCAACGCACTGCTTGATCTGGTCGACCTGGCCCATCTTGATCTTGGCGATCAGGTGCGGGTCGGCAATGTGCGCGCGGGTCATGCCGACCATGTCGACATAGCCGCCCTCGAGGATGCGCGTCGCCTGGTTCGGGTCCTTGATGTTCTGCGCATGCAGTACCGGCACCTTGACCACTTCCTTGATCCCGGCGGCCAGGTGCAGGAACGGCTCCGGTGGATAACTCATGTTGGGGATAACGTTGGCCAGGGTGTTGTGGGTATCGCAGCCCGAACCAATTACGCCGAAGAAGTCGAGCATGCCGGTGGCGTCGTAATACTTGGCGATTTCCTTCATGTCTTCGTGGCTGAGGCCATCGGGATGGAATTCGTCACCACAGATACGCATGCCAACGCAGAAATCCGGGCCCACTTCGGCACGCACGGCCTTGAGCACCTCCAGGCCGAACTTCATCCGGCCTTCGAAGGTACCGCCCCATTCGTCGGTGCGCTTGTTGACCCGCGGGCTCCAGAACTGGTCGATCATGTGCTGGTGCACCGCCGACAGCTCGACGCCATCCAGACCGCCTTCTTTGGCCCGGCGCGCGGCTTGCGCGTAGTTGCCGATCACCCGCCAGATTTCCTCCGGCTCGATGGTTTTGCAGGTCGCGCGGTGTACGGGTTCACGAATACCCGATGGCGACATCAGGGTTGGCCAGTTGAAGCCGTCCCAGCGCGAGCGACGGCCCATGTGGGTAATCTGGATCATGATCTTCGCGCCATGCTTGTGCATGGCGTCTGCCAGGTTCTGGAAGTGCGGGATGATGCGGTCGGTGGCCAGGTTCACCGAGGCCCACCATTGCTGCGGGCTGTCGATGGCGACAACCGACGAGCCGCCGCAGATGGCCAGGCCCAGGCCGCCCTTGGCTTTCTCTTCGTAGTATTTGACGTAGCGCTCGGTGGTCATGCCGCCATCGGTGGCATACACCTCGGCGTGCGCCGTGCTCAGTACCCGGTTGCGGATGGTCAGTTTGCCGATCTGGATCGGCTGGAACATTGCTTCGAAAGCCATGGCGGGATCCTCGACTTACAGCGGCTTGACGATGAACAGGCCGTCGTCGTGGCCTTCTTCCGAACCGCCGTAGACCTGCTCGGCGACCGTGCGGACGGAGCTGCCGCGCGCGGCGAGAATCTGGTCCATGGCGCCGGCGAACCAGCCGGTGAACATGTAGTCGACCTTGCGTCCGACCTTGCCGTACACGTACACGAACGCCGAGTGCTCGAGCTTGACGCTGGCAGTGCCTTTTTCCAGGTCGATGTCCTGGATCTTGAACAGGCCCCAGCCCCGTTGCGACAAGCGCTTCATGTAGTGCTCGAACACCGCCACGCCTTCCAGGCCGTGGCATTCAGCCTCTTTCTCGCACCAGTGCCAGGCCGACTTGTAACCCGCTTTGTAGAGGATTTCGGCATAGGCCTCGGCGCCCAGCACTTCCTCGATACCCATGTGGTTGTTGACGAAAAAATGCCGTGGCACGTACAGCATCGGCAGGGCATCACTGGTCCAGACACCGGTCTCGCTGTCGACTTCGATAGGCAATTGCGGGGCGATCTTGGCCATGGAAACTGAACTCCAGAATATTGGTTGGCTGCCCCTGCGCCGGTGCCAGGGGTCGGAAGACGGTGACTGGCGGCTTATTCGCCCCAAACATCCTTTAGGACGTTCACCCAGTTCTCGCCCATGATCTTGCGCACCACGCGTTCGCTGTGGCCGCGCTTGAGCAGGGTTTCAGTGAGGTTGGGGAACTCGCCCACGGTGCGGATGCCCAGCGGGTTGATGATCTTGCCGAAGTTGGTCAGGCGCCGGGCGTAGCCCTTGTCGTGGGTCAGGTACTCAAAGAAGTCCTGCCCGTGGCCTTGAGTGAAGTCGGTGCCAATGCCGATAGCGTCCTCGCCGACGATGTTCATGGTGTATTCAATGGCTTCGGCGTAGTCGTCGATGGTCGAGTCGATCCCCTTGGCCAGGAACGGTGCAAACATGGTCACGCCAACGAAACCGCCATGGTCGGCAATGAACTTCAGTTCTTCATCGGATTTGTTGCGCGGGTGCTCCTTGAGCCCGGACGGCAGGCAGTGGGAGTAGCACACCGGTTTTTTTGATTCGAGGATGACCTCTTCAGAGGTCTTGGAACCGACATGGGACAGGTCGCACATGATGCCGACGCGGTTCATTTCCGCGACGATTTCGCGACCGAAGCCAGACAGGCCGCCATCACGCTCGTAGCACCCGGTGCCCACCAGGTTCTGGGTGTTGTAGCACATCTGCACGATGCCCACGCCAAGCTGCTTGAACACCTCGACATAACCGATCTGGTCTTCGAATGCGTGAGCGTTCTGGAAACCGAAGAGGATGCCGGTCTTGCCTCGTTCCTTGGCCTTGCGGATGTCGGCGGTGGTGCGCACCGGCATTACCAGGTCGGCGTTTTCACGGATCAGTTTCTGGCTGGCGGCAATGTTGTTGACCGTGGCCTGGAAGCCTTCCCAGACCGACACGGTGCAGTTGGCCGCGGTCAGACCGCCCTTGCGCATGTCTTCGAACAGCTCGCGGTTCCATTTGGCAATGATCAGCCCGTCGATAACGATGCTGTCGGCGTGTAATTCGGCTGGGCTCATCAGGCTGTCCCCTTTATTGGCATTACCTGCGCCGAATCGTCTGCCGGCGCTTTGGAGCCAGCATATGCCTAGGGGCCAGGTCGCTAAGATGCAAAAACGACAGGGGAATTGCCGAAAGCGTCAAACCGCGACAAAGGGCCGTGGCAAGTTTCATTCGGAGGGTTCGGGGCTAGCAGCTACCCTGTTCTTTGCCGTGGCGCTGAGCGAGAATCGGTGCCCATGTTCCCCGGGGAGGATGACTGCATGAGAACGATGGTTTGGCTGGTCCTGGCTACGCTGGCATTGGGTGCCCACGCCAGTGAAGAAGACAGCACGCCGTGCGATAACGTCGAAACCGACCAGCAGAACTACGACTGCGCCCTGTTCAGCCGCACCACGGCCGAACGCGAGCTGGACGCCGCATTCAACGACCTGCTCGATCGCATCAAGGAGCAGTATGCCGGGCAGGACGCGAAGATCCGCGAAGTCAGCAAACGCCTGAACGACGCCGAAACGCTGTGGAAACAGCTGCGCGATGCCGACTGCAAGGTGGAAACCTTCGACGAAAAACCCGGCAAGGCGTTCGATGCGACCCTGAACACTTGCCTCGCCCAACGCAGCGACGACCGCTCCGAATACCTGCAGTCTTTAGGGCTGCAAAACGCCGACTGAGAACAGCATGAAAATCTGCGGAATTGAAATCAAAGGCAGCGAAGCACTGCTCGCCGTCGCCACACTGGACGGCACAAGCCCGGTGCATGTTGCCCTGGCAACGAAAAAGATCGGCCTGGAAGACGACGAACAGGCCGACAGCGTCAAAGCCTTCGCCAGCCAGGCCCGGCAGTTCATCGCTGAACACGGAATCAGCCACCTGGCGATCAAGAAGCGCAGCAAAAAAGGCGATTTCGCCGGCGGCCCGACCACCTTCAAGATCGAAGGCGTGCTGCAGTTGCTGGATAACTGCGAAGTGGAGCTGGTGTCTCCACAAACCGTCAGCGCCCAGGCCAAGAAACACAACATCGAACTGCCCGCTTCGTTGAACAAGTACCAGCACGAAGCCTTCAAGAGCGCCTGCGCGCTGTTGCTCAAGCGCCGCTGAGACTGGCCGCCCTGGCCTTGCGGTCTTCCCGCGGGCATCGCTGGAAACGGCCCCGGTAGCAGCGGGTGAAGTACGAGGCTGACTCGAAGCCGCAGGCAATACCCACCTCCAGCACGCTCATGTCGGTTTGGCGCAGCAGTTGCCGCGCCTTGTCCAGGCGCAAGCGCAGGTAGAAACCGCTGGGGGTGTCGTGCAGGTACAGCCGGAACAGGCGCTCCAGCTGACGCCGGGTCACCTGCACCGACTCGGCCAGCACCAGGGTGTTGAGCGGTTGCTCGGTGTTGCGCTCCATCTCGCCGATCACCTGCACCAGTTTCTTGTTGCTGATGCCATACCGTGAGGCGATCTGCATGCGCTGGTGATCCTGGCGTGGGCGAATGCGCCCGAGCACGAACTGCTCTGATACCTGAATCGCCAGTTCCGGACCGTTTGCCTGCGCGATCAGGTCGAGCATCAGGTCGATGGATGCCGTCCCGCCGGCCGAGGTGATACGCCGTCGATCAACTTCGAACAGCTCCTGGGTCGCCTGCAGCTGTGGATAAGATTCCTTGAACGCCTCCAGCGCTTCCCAGTGCAAGGTCACCCGATGACCGTCAAGCAGGCCAGCCTCGGCCAGTACCACGCTCCCGGTGTCGATACCGCCGAGCACCACGCCTTCGTGATCAAGCTTGCGCAGCCAGTGCTGCAACGCCGGGGTGTAGCTGCCCAGCGGCTCGAACCCGGCCACCACCAGCAGGGTTGCACCCTTGGCCAGCGGCTGCAGCGTGCCGTCGACATTGACCGACATGCCATTACTGGCCTGCACCGCCCCGCCCTCTATGCTCAACACCTGCCAGCGGTACAACCCGCTGCGAAAACGGTTGGCCACCCGCAGCGGTTCGATCGCCGAGATGAAGCCGATGGCGGAAAAACCGGGGAGCAACAGAAAGTAGAAATCCTGGGGCATAGCGAACGACTCGACGGCCACGGGTCTGCGGTTAATACCCTGCAGGTCGCCACTGTGCAAGTGCTGGTCGCCAGGGTGCGCATTTTGCGCTGGCGCTGCGCGTAGTTTGAACACCACGGCACGCAGAGGCCGCCCCTATAACAATTAGAACTGCCGTTGGAGGAGCCACCATGAACAGATTGATCAGCCGTAGCCTGCTGACGCTCGTCGGTACCGCAATCCTCAGCACCCACGTAATGGCCGCCGAACCGGCCGAATGCAAGAACGTGCGCCTTGGCGTGGTCAACTGGACCGATGTCATGGCCACCAGCGCCATGACCCAGGTACTGCTCGACGGCCTGGGTTACAAGACCAAGCAGACCAGTGCCTCCCAGCAAATCATCTTCGCCGGCATTCGCGACCAGCGCCTGGACATGTTCCTTGGCTACTGGAACCCGATCATGACCCAGACCATCACCCCCTTCATCAACGCCAAACAGGTCAAGGTGCTCGACCAGCCCAGCCTCGACGATGCCCGGGCAACGCTGGCCGTTCCGAAATACCTGGCCGACAAAGGCCTGAAAACCTTTGCCGACATTCACACGTTCGAGAAGGAACTGGGCGGCAAGATCTACGGTATCGAGCCCGGCTCCGGAGCCAACACGCAGATCAAGGCAATGATCAGCAAGAACCAGTTCGGCCTGGGCAAGTTCCAGCTGGTCGAGTCCAGTGAAGCCGGGATGCTTGCCGCCGTGGACCGTGCGGTACGGCGCAATGAAGCCGTGGTGTTCTTCGGCTGGGCGCCGCATCCGATGAACGTCAACATCGACATGGCCTACCTGAGCGGTAGCGAAGACGCCCTGGGCCCGGATGAAGGCCGCGCCACGGTGTGGACCGTCACTGCGCCCGACTACGCCGAGCGCTGCCCGAATGCCCACCGCTTGCTGACCAACCTGAAATTCACCGCCGAAGACGAGAGCCGCATGATGCAACCGCTGCTCGAGCACAAGGACGCCCTGGCGTCAGCCCGCCAGTGGCTCAAGGATCACCCCGAAGACCAGAAGCGCTGGCTTGAAGGCGTGACCACATTCGATGGCAAGCCGGCGGCGGACAACCTCCAGCTCAGCGCCAACTGATCCGGCCCATTCGCGGGTAAACCCGCTTCCACAGTGCATGTCTCAGGGTCCTTGCTGATCCTGTGGGAGCGGGTTTACCCACGAAAAATACAACACCGACATCAAGGATTTGCACCATGAACCACGACGTCATCATCACCTGTGCACTCACTGGCGCCGGCGACACCGCCAGCAAAAGCCACCTGGTCCCGGTCACCCCCAAGCAGATCGCCGAAGCCGCCGTGGAAGCCGCCAAAGCCGGCGCCACCGTCGTCCACTGCCACGTCCGCGACCCGCAAACCGGCCGTTTCAGCCGCGACGTGAACCTTTACCGTGAAGTCATGGAGCGCATCCGCGAGGCGGACGTCGACATCATCGTCAACCTCACCGCCGGCATGGGCGGCGACCTGGAGATCGGCCCCGGCGAAACCCCGCTGGAGTTCGGTGCCGGCCCCGCCCTGATCGGCCCCCTGGAGCGCCTGGCCCACGTCGAGGCATTGCTGCCGGAGATCTGCACACTGGACTGCGGCACCCTCAACTTTGGCGATGGCAACAGCATCTATGTCTCCACCCCGTCGCAATTGCGCGCCGGTGCCAAACGCATCACCGAACTGGGGGTAAAAGCCGAACTGGAAATTTTCGACACCGGTCACCTGTGGTTCGCCAAGCAGATGATCAAGGAAGGCCTGCTCGATGACCCGCTGTTCCAGCTGTGCCTGGGCATTCCCTGGGGTGCACCGGCCGATACCGCCACCATGAAAGCCATGGTCGACAACCTGCCGGCCGGTGTCACCTGGGCGGGCTTCGGCATCGGCCGCATGCAAATGCCGATGGCCGCGCAAGCCGTATTGCTCGGCGGCAACGTACGGGTCGGCCTTGAAGACAACCTTTACCTGGACAAAGGCGTGCTGGCCAGCAACGGCCAGCTGGTGGAACGCGCCTGCGAAATTCTCAGCCGCCTCGGCGCACGGGTGCTGAGCCCTGCCGAAGGCCGCGCAGAAATGAACCTGACCCGACGCTGAGCCGAGGAGTTGACCATGCGCTTTATCACCGAGATCAAAACGTTCGCCGCCCTGGGTAGCGGCGTGATCGGCAGCGGCTGGGTTGCACGCGCCCTCGCCCACGGCCTCGACGTAGTGGCCTGGGACCCGGCGCCCGGCGCCGAAGCCGCCTTGCGCAAACGCATTGCCAACGCCTGGCCGGCGCTGGAAACACAAGGGCTGGCGCCAGGTGCCGCACAAGAGCGCCTGCGCTTCGTCGCCACCATCGAGGAATGTGTACGCGAGGCCGATTTCATTCAGGAAAGCGCCCCGGAGCGCCTCGACCTCAAGCTCGACCTGCACAGCAAGATCAGTGCAGCGGCCAAACCCGACGCGCTGATCGGCTCCAGCACCTCGGGCCTGCTGCCCAGCGAGTTTTATGAGTCGGCCACGCACCCTGAACGCTGCGTGGTAGGCCATCCGTTCAACCCGGTGTACCTGCTGCCGCTGGTGGAAATCGTTGGCAGCAACAAGACCGCACCGGAGGCTATCGAGGCGGCGAAAACTGTCTACACCAGCCTTGGCATGCGCCCGCTGCATGTACGCAAGGAAGTCCCCGGCTTCATTGCTGACCGCCTGCTCGAAGCCTTGTGGCGCGAGGCCCTGCACCTGGTCAACGACGGCGTGGCAACCACCGGCGAGATCGATGACGCCATTCGTTTCGGCGCCGGTCTGCGCTGGTCGTTCATGGGCACCTTTCTGACCTACACCCTGGCCGGTGGCGACGCCGGCATGCGCCACTTCATGGCGCAGTTCGGGCCGGCCTTGCAACTGCCCTGGACCTACCTGCCAGCGCCAGCACTGACCGACGGGCTGATCGACGCGGTCGTCGACGGCACCAGCGAGCAATTGGGCCAGCGCAGCATCAGCGCGCTGGAGCGCTATCGTGATGATTGCCTGCTGGCTGTGCTGGAGGCGGTGAAAACCACCAAAGCCAAGCACGGCATGGCCTTCAGCGACTGACCGGAGCTTCAAGATGCCTGCATTGATCACCTATGAAACCCCAGTCCCGGCGGACTGGGTAGACTACAACGGGCACCTGCGCGATGCCTTCTACCTATTGATTTTCAGCTACGCCACCGACGCCTTCATGGACCGCATCGGCCTGGACAGCGACAACCGCAGTGCCAGCGGCCACTCACTGTTTACCCTGGAGTGTCACCTGAACTACCTGCATGAAGTAAAACTGGGCACGCCAGTGTGGGTGCAAAGCCAGGTCGTCGGTTTTGACCGCAAGCGCCTTCACCTGTATCACAGCCTGCACCGTGCAGGGTTTGACGAGCCACTGGCTGCCAGTGAGCAAATGCTCTTGCATGTAGATCTGGCCGGGCCCCGGTCAGCACCCTTTGCAGCCGGCACCGTGGAGCACCTGCAGGCCATCGTCGACGAACAGCACGATTTGCCAGCGCCGACGTACATTGGCCAGGTGATCGGTTTGCAGTAACCCTCCCTCGAGTTAGCCGAAAACGACCTGTGCTTAGGTAATGCAGTCATGGCGACAATCTGCCCTTGCCGCATGTGCCATACGCCCACAGAATCGATGGGCGATCACACCTGCAAACAAGGACTACCACCATGATGCATGCGGACTTGATTGATCAGGACGACCTGCTGGGCCAATTGCGCGCCCTGGGTTTCGAGATGCCGTCCGACGCCAGCGCCGAGCAAGCCTGTGAATGTGCCGTGCGCGGCTTGAGTGAGCCGCGGGCCAAGGCTCTCAAGGGCATGGTCGAGCAGATGTACACCGGCAATGCGACCATTTTGCCTGCCGTGCGCCAGGCCATCGAACAGCAGTTGTTGCCGGCATTGGCGCAGTTCAACAAACGCGTCTGACCAGCGTTCTGTACCGGTCTCTTCGCGGGCAAGCCCGCTCCCACAGGATCCCGCCGGCTCAGGCTCAGCAGGTGACTTGTGGGAGCGGGCTTGCCCGCGAAAAAAGCGACTCGGTATCAGAGCCTCACACTGGCAAACGTCGATTCATTGCGCGCCTGGCTCAACGCCGACATTGGCCCGGCCAGTGGCGACAATACCAGCGCCTGCGGGATCGGCATCATTGCCACTTGCTGTGCGGTATTGGAGCCCACACGTTCGTCACGCGGCGGAATGCCAAAGTACTCGCGGTAGCATTTGGAGAAGTGCGGCGTCGAAACAAACCCGCACACCGACGCCACTTCGATGATCGACATCGGTGTCTGCTTGAGCAGTTGCCGGGCGCGAATCAGGCGCAGCTTCAGGTAGTAGCGCGACGGCGAACAATGCAGGTACTTCTGGAACAGGCGCTCTAGCTGGCGCCGTGAAACCGCGACATACACCGCCAGTTCGTCCAGATCGATCGGTTCTTCGAGGTTGGCCTCCATCAGCGCGACGATTTCCTGCAGCTTCGGCTGGTTGGTACCGAGCATGTGCTTGAGTGGCACACGCTGGTGGTCCTGTTCGTTGCGGATTCGCTCGTAGACAAACATTTCGGAGATCGCCGCCGACAGCTCACGGCCGTGATCGCGGCTGATCAGGTGCAGCATCATGTCCAGTGGCGCGGTACCACCGGAGCTGGTGAAGCGGTTACGGTCGAGGGTGAACAGGCGCGTGCTCATGCTCACCCGCGGGAAGGCTTCCTGCATCGCGGCCAGGCACTCCCAGTGCACACTGCAATCAAAACCATCGAGCAAACCGGCACAGGCCAGCGCCCAGCTGCCGGTGCACACCGCGCCCAGACGGCGTGACTGGCGTGCCTGGCTCTGCAACCAGGTGACGTGCTCACGGGTCACCGTGCGCTGAATGCCGATGCCGCCACAGACAATTACCGTGTCCATCGGCGGTGCCTTGTGCATCGATGCGTCGGGGGTAATCTGCAGGCCGTCACTGGCCCAGACCTGGCCACCGTCCACACTCAGGGTGCTCCAGCGATACAGCTCGCGGCCAGACAGCTGGTTGGCCATGCGCAGCGGCTCGACCGCCGACGCCAGAGAGATGAGGGTGAAGTTGTCCAGCAGCAGAAAACCGATGGACTGGGGGGTTGTGCGGTTCTGGGTTGGGGTCCCGGAGTTGTACGACGTCATCGCGGTATCTCCTCACACAATGCAGGGTGTGCCTCAGGCAGGCACGGGCTTTTTTTGTCACGGCCCCGATTCGAATGCAGGGGCTTTGCCAATCACAACGCAAATGCCATGCCTGAAATTGAATGCGTATTCAATAAAACCCAAAAACGACGTCGCGCAGCGTCTATACAGCCGCTGCTCCGGGGTGCTTTTTTAAACCGGAACGACCGTTCTAGTGCCTTTGCGCAGGCAACGTGAGCAATTCGGTAGCACTTGTGGGAAGGATGCCCAGAAGCGACATGCACGACTGTCACCCCAGGCGCAAACGGCCGGGGTGACGGGCGATTACACCGGGGTGGCAGGGGCGCGCACTAAAAGGTGGCGCGGTTGCCAAAGGCGGGCAAAAACGACGCAGTGCGGGTCAACACTCGATGGCGTTGACGGCCAGACCACCGCGCGAGGTCTCCTTGTATTTGTCGTGCATGTCGGCGCCAGTGTCGCGCATGGTGCGGATCACCCGGTCCAGGGAGATGAAGTGCTCACCGTCACCACGCAGCGCCATCTGTGCGGCATTGATGGCCTTGACCGCAGCAATCGCATTGCGCTCGATACACGGCACCTGAACCAACCCTCCGACCGGATCGCAGGTCAGCCCCAGGTTGTGCTCCAGCCCGATCTCGGCGGCGTTTTCCAGTTGTGCCGGGGTCGCCCCGAGCACCTCGGCAAGGCCCGCCGCCGCCATCGCACAGGCAGAACCCACCTCGCCCTGGCAACCAACCTCGGCACCGGAAATCGAGGCGTTTTTCTTGCACAGGATGCCCACCGCCGCAGCGCCCAGGAAGAAGTCGACCACGCACGCTTCACTGACCTGATCACTGAAGCGCATGTAGTAGTGCAACACCGCCGGAATGATCCCGGCCGCGCCATTGGTAGGCGCCGTGACCATGCGCCCACCGGCGGCGTTTTCTTCGTTGACCGCCAGGGCATAGAGGTTGACCCACTCCATGGCGCTCAAGGTGGAGCCGATCACATTGGGTTTGTTCAGCTCCTGCAGGCTGCGGTGCAACTTGGCCGCACGGCGCTTCACATTCAGCCCGCCAGGCAGCGTGCCTTCATATTTGAGACCGTTTTCGACACAGACCTGCATGGCCTTCCAGAGGGTGAGCAATCCGGCACGGATCTCATCTTCGCTACGCCAGACCTTTTCGTTTTCCATCATCAATTGCGACACGCGCAGGTCGTTTTGCTTGCACAGCGCCAGCAACTCCACGGCGCTGTTGAAATCGTAAGGCAGCACGGTGTTGTCGGCGTCGAGCACGCCGCTGGCGGCCTGGGCCGCGTCGACCACAAAGCCACCACCGACCGAGTAATAGGTATCGCGATGCAGCTCGCCCGCAGTGCCTTCGGCGATCAGGGTCATGGCGTTGGGGTGGTAGGGCAGGTTCTCGTCGAGCAGCAGCATGTCGCGTGCCCAGACAAAGCCCACCGGCAGGCGGCCATCGAGCAGCAAGGTGTCTGTTTCGCGCAATGCGGCGATGCGATGGCCGATTTGCGACGGATCGATAGCGTCTGGCCACTCGCCCATCAAGCCCATGATCACCGCATTGTCGCTGCCGTGACCGATACCCGTGGCCGACAACGAGCCATACAGGCGCACCTCGATGCGCTGCACCTGGTCGAGCTCACCGCGTTCACGCAGGCCCTGCACGAACAGCGCCGCAGCCCGCATGGGCCCGACGGTATGCGAGCTGGATGGGCCGACACCAATCTTGAACAGGTCGAACACACTGATGGCCATGCCACCTACCTCCTGATTGAGCAGCCACCCCCACGTCGGGTCAAGGGCGTTGCAACTGCTACGCTGAATAGGCGGCAATCCGCCGAATTCGCGCATCATCAGGCTTTTAAGCGGACGTCTGACGTCTACAACCGACGCGTTCTTGCCCAGCAACGCCGCCAGCTGTCACGACGGTTTCTGCGCCGTTTTTTTGCGGTGCAGAAGCAGCAAAACCGCGTTTACGGGCTGAGAAAACTCTGTAAACGACCTCATCGACACTGGATGCGACCCTGTCTGTACTGGATACGACGCACCCTGTAGGCGTTTGATTTTCGCTGTTAGATGATCGGTATCGACTCGATTGCACGGCACCTGTCCCGCTATCGCCCGATAGTCAGGTCCGACCGAATGCAAACCATAAAGCACGGCGGTCCCGTGGGACGTCCGAGAAAAAACATCAGGAGTCCATCGCATGAAAGGTTCACCCTCGCTATTGCTGACCGCGCTACTGAGTGTGCCGCTGTTGGCCCAGGCCGCAGAGCCTAAGCAGTGTCATACCGTCAACTTCTCCGATGTCGGCTGGACCGATATCACCGTGACGACCGCGGTGACCAGCGTGGTGCTGCAATCGCTGGGCTACAAAACCAAGACCACGATGATTTCGGTGCCGGTGACCTACAAGTCGCTGGCCGACGGCAAGAACATGGACGTGTTCCTCGGCAACTGGATGCCGACCATGGAAAACGACATCAAGCAGTACCGTGATGCCGGAACCGTAGAAACCGTGCGCGCCAACCTGGAAAACGCCAAGTACACCCTGGCCGTACCGCAGGCGCTGTACGACAAGGGCCTGAAAAACTTCGCCGACATTGCCAAGTTCAAGAAGGAACTGGACGGCAAGATCTACGGCATCGAGCCCGGCAACGACGGCAACCGCACCATCCAGAGCATGATCGACAAGAACGCCTTTGGCCTCAAGGACGCCGGTTTCAAGGTAGTCGAGTCGAGCGAGGCCGGCATGCTTTCGCAGGTTGATCGCGCCGAGCGGCGCGGCACCGATGTGGTGTTCCTGGGGTGGGAACCGCATCCGATGAACACCCGTTTCAAGATGAAGTACCTGGACGGCGGCGATGACTACTTCGGCCCCGAGTACGGCAAGGCCACGGTACTCACCAATACCCGCAAGGGTTATGTGCAGGAATGCAGCAACGTCGGCCAGTTGCTGAAGAACCTGTCCTTCACCCTGGACATGGAAAGCACCCTGATGGGCAACGTCCTGGACGACAAGATGAAACCCGATGCAGCCGCCAAAGCCTGGCTGAAGAAGAATCCTCAAATCCTCGACACCTGGCTGGCAGGGGTCAACACCGTTGACGGCAAACCGGGCCTGGAGGCGGCCAAGGCCAAACTGACGCAGTAAGCACTGCCTGCGGCGGGCTCACCCCGCCGCAGGCTGTCTTCAATTTTTTGCAGGTGGACGCTCGCTATCATGCTGATCGATGAAAAACTCCCTCTGGGCCAGTACATCGCAGGCTTCGTTGAATGGTTGACGCAACACGGTGCCAACTACTTCGATGCTTTCGCTGCGGCACTGGAATACATGATCCACGGTGTAACCGGGGCACTGACCTGGTTCAATCCCTTCGTCCTGATCGGCCTGATTGCAGTGATCGCGCACCTGATCCAGCGCAAATGGGCGCTGACCATCTTCTGTGTCCTGTCATTCCTGCTGATCCTCAACCTCGGCTACTGGCAAGAGACCATGGAAACCCTGGCCCAGGTGCTGTTCGCCACCCTGGTCTGCGTGGCCATCGGCGTGCCGCTGGGTATTCTTGCCGCGCACAAACCGATGTTCTATACCGCCATGCGCCCGGTCCTCGACCTGATGCAGACGGTGCCCACCTTCGTTTACCTGATCCCGACCCTGACCCTGTTCGGCCTGGGTGTGGTACCGGGGCTGATCTCGACAGTGGTGTTCGCCATTGCCGCGCCGATCCGCCTGACCTACCTGGGCATCTGTGACGTGCCCCAGGAACTGCTCGACGCGGGCAAGGCCTTTGGCTGCTCCAAGCGCCAGCTGCTGTCGCGCATCGAACTGCCGCACGCCATGCCGAGCATCGCCGCCGGTGTTACCCAATGCATCATGCTGTCGCTGTCGATGGTGGTAATCGCTGCCCTGGTGGGTGCCGACGGCCTGGGCAAACCTGTGGTCAACGCATTGAACACTGCCGATATCGCCCTGGGTTTTGAGGCCGGCCTGGCAATCGTGTTGCTGGCGATCATGCTCGACCGTATCTGCAAACAACCCGACGTACCGGTAAGGAGTGAAGCATGAGCATTATTCGCTTCGAAGATGTAGACGTTATCTTCTCCAGCCGACCGCGTGAGGCCCTCAGCCTGCTCGACCAAGGCCTTTCGCGGGAGCAGATCCTGAAGAAAACCGGGTTGGTAGTCGGCGTCGAAAAGGCCAACCTGGACATCAACAAGGGCGAGATCTGCGTGCTGATGGGCCTGTCCGGTTCGGGCAAGTCGAGTTTGCTGCGTTGCATCAACGGCCTTAACACCGTGAGCCGCGGCAAGCTGTTCGTCGAGCACGAAGGTTCGCATATCGACATCGCCCATTGCACCCCGGCAGAACTGAAAATGATGCGCACCAAGCGCATCGCCATGGTGTTCCAGAAATTCGCCCTCATGCCCTGGCTGACCGTTCGCGAGAACATCAGCTTCGGCCTGGAAATGCAGGGCCGCCCGGAGAAAGAGCGGCGCAAGCTGGTCGAGGAAAAACTCGAGCTGGTCGGCCTGACGCAATGGCGCAACAAAAAACCCGATGAACTCTCAGGCGGCATGCAGCAACGCGTTGGCCTGGCCCGCGCGCTGGCCATGGACGCCGATATCCTGCTGATGGACGAGCCCTTCTCGGCCCTCGACCCGCTGATCCGCCAGGGCCTGCAGGACGAGTTGCTGGAACTGCAACGCAAGCTGAGCAAGACCATCGTGTTCGTCAGTCACGACCTGGACGAAGCCCTGAAGCTGGGCAGCCGTATCGCCATCATGAAAGACGGCAAGATCATCCAGTACAGCAAGCCGGAAGAAATCGTCCTCAATCCGGCCGACGAATATGTGCGCACCTTCGTGGCCCACACCAACCCGCTCAATGTGCTGTGCGGCCGCAGCCTGATGCGCACCCTGGACAAGTGCAAACGCATCAATGGCTCGGTATGCATCGACCCGGGCGGTGACTCCTGGCTGGACCTGGCCGAAGGCAACACCATCAAGGGCGCGCGCCAGGGCGCTACAGGCATGGACCTGCAGAACTGGGCACCGGGTGAAGCGGTAGAAGGACTGGCGCGCAAACCCACCCTGGTCAGCGCCAGCATCGGCATGCGCGAAGCGCTGCAGATCCGTTACCAGACCGGTAACAAGCTGGTGCTGCAGGAAGGCAATTCGGTGGTAGGAATTCTGGGTGACAGCGAGCTGTACCACGCCCTGCTGGGCAAGAACCTGGGGTAAAGCTGCAGGAGCTGGCTTGCCAGCTCCTGCACAGTTTCAGCGAACGACGATGCCTTGCTTGGCCATGAAGGCCTTGGCTTCCGGCACGGTGTACTCACCGAAGTGGAAGATGCTTGCCGCCAGCACTGCGCTGGCGTGGCCTTCAAGAATACCGTCCGCCAGGTGCTGCAGGTTGCCCACACCACCTGAGGCGATCACCGGGATACCCAAGGCATCGCTGATCGCCCGGGTTACGCCCAGGTCGAAGCCATTCTTCATGCCGTCCTGGTCCATGCTGGTCAGCAGGATCTCGCCCGCCCCCAGGCCTTCCATCTTCTTCGCCCACTCCACCGCATCCAGGCCGGTTGGCTTGCGACCGCCGTGAGTGAAAATTTCCCAACGCGGGGTTTCGCCCGGGCCGGAAACCTTCTTGGCATCGATAGCGACCACGATGCACTGCGAACCGAAATGCGCAGCGGCCTCACCCACAAACTCCGGGTTGAAAACGGCAGCGGTGTTGATCGAAACCTTGTCGGCACCGGCATTGAGCAGGTTGCGGATGTCTTGCACGGTGCGTACGCCACCGCCCACGGTCAGCGGGATGAACACCTGGCTGGCCATGCGCTCGACGGTATGCAGCGTGGTGTCGCGACCATCGACGCTGGCGGTGATGTCGAGGAAGGTAATTTCGTCAGCACCTTGCTCATCGTAACGCCGGGCGATTTCAACCGGGTCACCGGCATCGCGGATGTTCTCGAACTTGACCCCCTTGACCACACGGCCGTTGTCGACGTCCAGGCAAGGGATGATGCGTTTGGCCAGGGCCATGGCGTTCTCCTCAGCCTTTGTAGGTGTCGCAGAAGGCTTGCGCCTCAGCGACATCCAGGGTGCCTTCGTAGATGGCGCGGCCAGTGATTGCGCCGATGATGCCAGGCGCCTTGGCGTCGAGCAGGGCCTTGATGTCACCCAGGTTGTGGATACCGCCAGAGGCGATGACCGGGATCTTGGTGGCGGCGGCCAGGGCGGCGGTGAACGGTACGTTGCAGCCCTGCATCATGCCGTCTTTGGCGATGTCGGTGTAGACGATGGCCGAGACGCCATCCGCCTCGAAACGCTTGGCCAGGTCGATGACCTGCACCGAGCTGACTTCAGCCCAGCCGTCAGTGGCGACGAAACCGTCTTTGGCGTCCAGGCCGACAATCACTTTGCCCGGGAACGCGCGGCACGCCTCGGCGACGAACTCAGGCTCTTTAACCGCCTTGGTGCCGATGATCACGTAGCTGACACCCGCCTTGACGTAGTGCTCGATGGTTTCCAGCGAGCGGATACCGCCGCCGATCTGGATCGGCAGGTTCGGGTAGCGCTTGGCAATGGCGGTTACCACTTCACCGTTGACCGGCTGGCCTTCGAAGGCGCCGTTGAGGTCAACCAGGTGCAGACGACGGCAGCCGCCTTCGACCCACTTGGCGGCCATGCTCACCGGGTCATCGGAGAAAACGGTGGAATCTTCCATGCGGCCTTGGCGCAGACGTACGCAAGCACCGTCCTTGAGATCGATAGCGGGGATAATCAGCATCTGGAAAACCTGTCTATTCGGTAAACAGTGATGCTCGAGAAGTCAGTTCTTCTCGAGCGCCCACAGGTCGCTTTCAATGCTCTCGAACCGCTCTTTGAGGTGGTTCTGCACATCGAAAATCGCCCTGTTGTAGTAGTGCGGGGCAATCTCTTTGGTGAACACGTCCAGCACCTCGGCGACCTCGAACGAACCCAGCTGCAGCTCGAAACGGTCTTCGAGGAAGCGCTTGAGTACATCCAGCGCCTCGCGTTCCTGTTCCGGCGCAAGGGTGAGGATCGGTGCCTTGGTCCTGGATTTGCTCATTACCAGCGTCCATCCCAGGCAGCGAAGTTCTGCAGCAGCTGCAGGCCATGGGTATGGCTTTTCTCCGGGTGGAACTGCACGGCAAACCGCGAGCCTTCGGCCAGTGCGGCTGCAAAGTCGACGCCGTAGTGACCACGCCCCACTACCTGCACGGCCTTGGCCGCAGTGATGTAGTAGCTGTGCACGAAGTAGAAACGCGCCAGGTCAGGAATGTTGTGCCACAGCGGGTGCTCGATGGACTGGGTCACTTCGTTCCAGCCCATGTGCGGCACCTTCAGGTGCTCGCCGTCTTCGTGCAGGTCTTTGCCGAAGAACTTCACCTGGCCCGGGAACATGCCGATGCAGTCGACACCGTCGTTCTCTTCGCTGTGATCGAGCAGTGCCTGCATCCCTACGCAAATGCCGAGGAACGGGCGGTCCTGGCTGACCTCCTGCACCAGGCTGTCGAAGCCCAGGCGGCGAATTTCAGCCATGCAGTCGCGGATCGCGCCGACGCCCGGGAACACCACGCGGTCGGCTTCGCGGATCACTGCGGCATCGCTGGTGATCAGTACCTTGCCGGCGCCAACGTGCTCCAGTGCCTTGGCCACCGAGTGCAGGTTACCCATGCCATAGTCGATAACGGCAACTGTCTGCATTACAGGCAACCCTTGGTCGATGGCATCTGCCCGGCCATGCGCTCGTCCAGCTCAATGGCCATGCGCAGGGCGCGACCGAAGGCTTTGAACACGGTCTCGATCTGGTGGTGGGTGTTGTGCCCACGCAGGTTGTCGATGTGCAGGGTGACGTTGGCGTGGTTGACGAAGCCCTGAAAGAACTCCTGGAACAGGTCAACGTCGAAGCCGCCCACCGAGGCGCGGGTGTACGGCACATGCATCTGCAGGCCCGGACGGCCGGAGAAGTCGATGACGACGCGCGACAGCGCTTCATCCAGCGGCACATAGGCATGGCCGTAACGGCGGATGCCTTTTTTGTCGCCAATGGCCTGGTTGAAGGCCTGGCCCAGGGTAATGCCGACGTCTTCGACGGTATGGTGATCGTCGATATGCAAGTCACCCTTGCACTCGATGTCGAGGTCGATCAGCCCATGCCGGGCGATCTGGTCGAGCATGTGTTCAAGGAAAGGCACACCGATATCGAATCGGGCCTTGCCGCTGCCATCCAGGTTGATCGAGGCTTTAATCTGGGTTTCCAGAGTATTGCGCTCGACGGAAGCCATACGTTCGACCATCACCAGCTCCGCAAAATCATTGGGCGAAAAAGGCGATCATTATAGGCCTAGAAGCGCGTGGCTTGAAACGAAGATGACATGTGGCAGGGGATTTACCTGGAAAATGCCCAACTCACACAATCTTGCCGTGTGAGTTGAGCATTGCGGCGCCACCGCGTCAGTTGAACAACACCGCGGTCTTCTGCAGCGTCACCCAGATGCCCCAGGCCAGTGGAATCCCCACCACCAGCCAGGCGGCGATCACCAGCGGCAGGCTGCCGGGGGCCGCATGCCACTCCAGCACCCGGGCGTTACCACTGGCCTGGTCATGGCTCAGGGCCTGCTCGGCGGCCAGTTGCGCGTCGGTCATGAAGTACTTGTCGGCCACCGGCCGGACCAGCGCATTGCAGATAAAACCGAGCACCAGCAGGCCGGCGAGGATGTACAGGGTGATATCGTAAGCTGCTGCCCGCTCAACGCCGATCGACAGCTGGTACTCGCGCAAATAGGTGATCAGCACCGGCCCAAGCACGCCGGCGGCCGCCCAGGCGGTGAGCAAGCGACCATGAATGGCCCCGACCATTTGCGTACCGAACAGGTCGGCGAGGTAAGCCGGTACTGTGGCAAAACCACCGCCGTACATCGACAGGATGATGCAGAACGCCGCCACGAACAGCGCCACATTGCCCAGGTGGCCCATGTTCGGCACCAGCGCATACAGCGCGACACCCAGGGCAAAGAAGGCAAAGTAGGTGTTCTTGCGCCCGATGTAATCGGAGAACGAGGCCCAGAAGAAACGCCCGCCAATGTTGAACAGGCTCAACAAACCGGTAAACCCGGCGGCGATCGCCGCGATTTGCGTCAGTTGAGCAGTGCTGAGTTCGCTGAAGCTGAGGTCGTTGCCGAGCAGTTTGCCCGCGAACACTTCCTGCAGCAGCGGCGACGCCATGCCCAGAATGCCGATACCTGCCGACACGTTCAGGCACAGAACCAGCCAGATCAATACAAACTGCGGGGTCTTCCACGCCACACTGACATGCACATGGCGGTGGGTAATCATCGCATTGCTGGCTTTTTTCAACGGTGCCGTCCAGCCCTCCGGCTTCCAGCCGGTAGGTGGCACCCGATAGGCCAGCGCGCCGCCGATCATGAACACGAAGTAGATCGCCGCCATCACCACAAAGCTCTGCCACACGCCCACGCCCTCGGCGCTGGCGAAATGGTTCATCAGTGCCGCCGCCAGTGGCGCACCGACCATGGCCCCGCCACCAAAGCCCATGATCGCCATACCGGTGGCCATGCCACGTTTGTCGGGGAACCACTTGATCAGGGTCGATACCGGCGAGATATAGCCCAGGCCCAGGCCGATACCACCGATGACGCCGGAGCCCAGCCACATCAGCCACAACTGGTGGGTATAGATGCCAAACGCCGAGATCAACAGGCCGCCACACCAGCACAACGCTGAAACCACCCCGGCCTTGCGCGGGCCTGCGTGTTCCAGCCAGCCGCCCCAGATCGCCGCCGAGCAACCCAGAAACACAAAGAACAAGGTGTAGATCCAGCTCAACATCGAGATCTGCCAGTCACACTCGGCGCTGAACAGACGGGCGAAAAAGCCCATGTCCGGCGCACAGGCAATCGGTGCGGTGATACCCAGGGCCTGCGACAACGGCAGCCAGAACACCGAAAAGCCATACGCCATGCCGATACACAGGTGAATGGCCAATGCCGCAGGTGGCACCAGCCAGCGGTTGAAGCCGGGGGCGGCGACAATGCGCTCCTTGGACAGAAAACCCGGGCTACCGGCCAAGGCACCTGCCGTGATGCTGCTATTCATTCTTGTATTCCCTCGTAGAGATGGTCAGCCCACGACCCACGACCTTGGCACCAGGCACTGATCGTTTTTTGGCACTATTGCCCTGAAAATCGCGACAAATCGCCGCAGCAGGGCCGGTGAGCGGCGAGAGAGTAGCATTTGCGTTCGCGCTTGGAAGCAAACTGATATCGTTTCTTGCCGGATAACTGATCCCCATGCGCAAGGAACTGTGGTGACTGTCGTTGTCGAAAACTGACCCACTCACGCCGGCAAGGTGCGTGTTTACTACTGGCAATGCTGTAGGAGTTATCTGCAGTAATCCTTAGTCGCCCCCAGCGACAACGGCCACAGCGCTATACTCCGTGGCTGAATTTGAATTGGACTACAAGGACTCGCCCATGAAAGCGTTCGGCAAAATCCTGGGGCTGGTGCTTCTCGGGCTGTTGCTGATCATTGTGGCTCTGGGCTTCGCCCTGACCCACCTCTTCGATCCCAACGACTACAAAGACGAGATTCGCCAGCTGGCACGCGACAAAGCCCACGTCGAGCTGACGCTCAATGGCGATATTGGCTGGAGCCTGTTTCCCTGGTTGGGGCTGGAGCTGCATGAAGCCAGCATCGCCACCCTGAACAATCCGAAAGTGCCGTTTGCCGACCTGCAGATGCTCGGCCTGTCGGTGCGCGTGCTGCCCCTCCTGCGCCGCGAAGTGCAGATGAGCGACGTCCGGGTAGAAGGCCTGAACCTGACCCTCAGCCGTGACGAAAACGGCCACGGCAACTGGCAAGACATCGGCAAGCCGCTGCCGGCGGCCACACCTGCCCCTGCCGATGGTGCAGCCCCCGCCACTACCGACGAAGCCGTCGTCAAGGCTGAACGCAAGGAAGACGCCGCAGCACGCCCGGTCAAGCTGGACATCGACAGCCTGACGGTGAACAACGCGCGTGTGCAGTACAACGACGCCCGCAGCGGCCAGACCTTCAGCGCCGAAAGCATCCAGCTGAGCACCGGTGCCGTGCACGAAGGGGTGAACGTACCGCTGAAAATGACCGCGTTCATCAGCACCGGGCAACCGGTGCTCAAGGCGCGCACTGAACTGAGTGGCGAACTGCGTTTCGACCGTCGCCTCAAGCGCTACCAGCTCGAAGACATGAAGCTCAGTGGCGAAGCCTCTGGCGAGCCACTGCAAGGCAAGACCCTGACGTTCGCCGCCCAGGGCCAGTTGCTCGCTGACCTCGCCGCCAACGTTGCCGAATGGAACGGCCTGAAGCTTTCGGCCAACCAGCTGCGCGCCCTGGGCGAGCTGAATGTGCGTGACCTGGACAAAACCCCGCAGCTGACCGGTGGCCTGTCCATCGCCCAGCTCGACCTGCGCACCTTCCTCGACAGCATCGGCCACCCGCTGCCCGCCTCGGCGGACGCCACCAGCCTGAGCAAGTTCGAAATGGTCAGCCGCCTGCAAGGCAGCCCCACCAGCCTGGCCCTGGAAGACCTGGCGGTGAAACTCGACGACAGCACCTTCAGCGGCCGCGTGGCCGTGGAAGACTTCGCCAAGCAGGCCCTGCGCATCCAGCTCAAGGCCGACAAGTTCGACGCCGATCGCTACCTGCTGGCCAAAAGCGAAGCAGCCGCCAGCACCACCGCGGCGCGCCAGGCAGAGGTCAAGAGCAAGGAGCAGAGCGCCCTGGCCAGTGCCGGTACCACGCCGCTGCCAGATGCGCCGACCCAGGTAGCCTGGAGCAGCGACAAGCTGCTGCCGGTCGACCGCCTGCGCCAGCTCGACCTGCAAGCCGACCTGAATTTCGGCTTGTTGACCCTGGATAAACTGCCTATCGAAAACGCCAACCTGAAGACTCAGGGGCAAGCGGGCCTGATCACCCTCGAGACGCTGCGCGGCGGCCTGTACGACGGCAGCTTCGAAGCCAAGGGTACCCTCGACGTACGCCCTGCCGTCCCGCAGATCGGCCTGAACACCAAGATCAACCGGGTACCGGTCGAGCACTTCATCAAGAGCGAAAGCGGCACCCCGCCGGTAAAAGGCCTGCTCACCCTCAACAGCGAGCTGACGGCTACCGGCAACAGCCAGAAAGCCCTGGTCGATACGCTTAACGGCAACGCCAGCTTCGTCATCAACGACGGCATCCTGGTAAACGCCAACCTTGAGCAACAGCTCTGCCAGGCCATCGCCACCCTCAACCGCAAGGACCTGAGCGGCGAACCACGCGGCAAGGACACACCGTTCCAGGAGCTCAAGGGCAGCCTGGTGCTGCGTAATGGCGTTGCCAGCAACCCGGACCTGAAGGCTCGTATTCCCGGTCTGAGCGTCAACGGCCAGGGCGACCTCGACCTGCGCGTACTGGGCATGGACTATCGGGTTGGCGTGATCGTCGAAGGCGACAAACGCGACATGCCGGACCCGGCCTGCCAGGTGGGCGAGCGCTATGTCGGCCTTGAATTGCCGCTGCGCTGCCGTGGCCCGCTTGAACTGGGTGCCAAGGCCTGCCGCCTGGACAAGGACGGCCTGGGCAAGGTTGCCGCCAAACTGGCAGGCGACAAGGTCAGCGAAAAACTCAGCGAGAAGATCGACCAGAAGCTCGGAGACAAGGTCAGCCCGGAACTCAAGGATGCACTCAAGGGGTTGTTCAAAAAATGAGCCCCGAGCAGTTTTCCAGCGCCGTGCTGGAGTGGTATGACCTCAATGGCCGTCATGACCTGCCCTGGCAACAGGGCATCACCCCGTATCGGGTGTGGGTCTCGGAGATCATGCTGCAGCAGACCCAGGTGAGCACCGTGCTCAATTACTTTGGCCGCTTCATGGAGGCCCTGCCGACTGTGCAGGCCTTGGCTGCGGCCCCTGAGGACGAAGTGCTGCACCTGTGGACGGGCCTGGGTTACTACACCCGGGCGCGCAACCTGCAAAAGACCGCGAAGATCGTTGTCGAGCATTACGGCGGCGAGTTTCCCCGGGATGTGGAAAAACTCACCGACCTGCCCGGCATCGGCCTGTCGACCGCCGGTGCCATTGCCAGCATCAGCATGGGCCTGCGTGCGCCGATTCTCGACGGCAACGTCAAGCGCGTACTGGCCCGCTACACCGCCCAGGAAGGCTACCCGGGCGAGCCAAAGGTGGCCAAGGCCCTGTGGGCCAATGCCGAGCGCTACACGCCACATGCCAGGGTCAATCACTACACCCAGGCAATGATGGACCTTGGCGCAACGCTCTGTACCCGCAGCAAACCCAGCTGCCTGCTGTGCCCGCTCAAGCTCGGTTGTGAAGCGCACATGCTCGGCCAGGAAATCCGCTACCCGGTGCCCAAACCGCGCAAAGAACTGCCCCAGCGTCGTACGCTGATGCCGCTGCTGGCCAATCACGAGGGCGCCATCCTCCTTTATCGTCGCCCCTCAGAGGGCTTATGGGGCGGCTTGTGGAGCCTGCCGGAGCTGGACAGCCTGGAGCAACTCGATGACCTGGCCGACCAGCACGGCCTGAGCCTTGCCGGGAGCCAGGCCCTGGACCGCCTGACCCACACCTTCAGCCACTTCCAGTTGGCCATCGAACCCTGGCTGGTTCGGGTCGACGCGCGCCAGGCCCACGTGGCCGAGGCCGACTGGCTCTGGTATAACCTCGCCACCCCGCCGCGCCTGGGCCTTGCTGCCCCGGTCAAGAAATTGCTCAAACGCGCGGCCGACGTTTTGATTGCAGGAGAGTCGCGATGACCCGCACCGTAATGTGCCGCAAGTACAAAGAAGAACTGCCAGGCCTGGACCGCCCCCCTTACCCGGGCGCCAAGGGTCAGGACATCTTTGATCACATCTCGCAGAAGGCCTGGGCCGACTGGCAGAAAGAGCAGACCATGCTGATCAACGAGAAGCGCTTGAACATGATGAACGCCGAGGACCGCAAATTCCTCCAGGGCGAAATGGACAAATTCTTCTCCGGTCAGGAATACGAAAAGGCCGAAGGCTACGTCCCGCCGGCGGAGTGAGCTCAGAAAACCGTAAGCGACGGAATTAATTTAATAATTTTTTAAAAAGTCGTTGACGCAAACCTGAAAAAGCCTTTTAATGCGCCCCGTTGCCCAGATAGCTCAGTCGGTAGAGCAGGGGATTGAAAATCCCCGTGTCGGCGGTTCGATTCCGTCTCTGGGCACCACTAATACCGAAAAACCCCAAGGAACTTCATGTCCTTGGGGTTTTTTATTGCCCGCGATTTCTTGCCGCGACGCGATCCGTAGGAGCGAGGCTATTTTGCCAGTACCAGCTTGCTGGCATCGAAATCGAACGACGGCACATACCCGGTACCCAGCAGATGCGGGCATCGCGACGAGACGAAATCGTTGCTCAGCAAATCCTGCGCGCTGTCGTACCCCGGCATGACGATCCCGGTCAGGCTCAACAGCGTATGCGGCAAGGAAGCGGTGCTGATGCGCTGGTCTTCCCGCGCCTTCAATGCCGAGAGCTTTTGCGTTTGCGGCGCTGAAATGTTGCCCGACGCCCAGACGAAAGACGAAACCGCCAGGTCGTACTCGTTGCCCATGCCATGCCCCAGCAGCCCGCGACTGTCATCCATGAGGTTTTCGCCATGGTCCGACACATACACCAGCACAGCTTTCCTGTTGCTCGCCTTCAACCGCTCGATGAACGCACCCAACAACCAGTCGGTGTAGAAAACAGCGTTGTCATACTCGGCGATCATCTTGTCCTTTGCGCTGCCGGATGCCGGCGCAAACTTGGCAAACTCGCCGGGGTAGCGACGCGAATACTCAAAGTGGCTGCCCTTGATATGCACAAATATCGCCTGCTTCTGTGTGCCCTTCTGCCCAATAATCCGCTCGTACTCCGGAATCAGCGCACCGTCGTAGCTGCGCTCGAAATACTGGCGGTGCTGGGCCTCGGCAGCGATCTGCGGAATGATCCCGCCGAAGCTGTCGACTTCCTGCGAGGACAACCAATAGGTCGCGTACCCGGCGGCGCGGTAGATACCCACCAGTGATTTTGTCGAGGCAATTGCATCCCAGTCTTCTATTGGCTCGAGGCTGAGCAGCGACGGCACCGCAACCGATGTATAAGGCGCTGTCGTGCACATGCTGTTGAACTTGAAAATCCCCGTATGCCTGGCGAGGTTCGGAGTGGTTTCCTTGTGATAGCCATACAGCGACCAGTTGTGTGGCCGCGATGACTCACCAATCACGAACACAAGGGTGTCGATGTCCGATTGGTCCGAAACGCTGGTGAGCTGGACTTCAGACTCCAGGCGCTGCTTGATGTGCTTTTTCGACTCCAGGTACAAGGTGGCCGTCAGGCCCATTTGCGACAAATAGCCCACGGGCGTGCTTTGATCTTTTGCCACCAGGTCGAGCACTGCCCCCCGCCCGAACGAGTTCATCTTCACCGTTTTATAGAAATACGCGCCGTAGCCCAGCAGCAAGCCACTGCACGCCAGCAGCAACAACGCCTTGTTTTTATACAACCTGCGCTTGTACAGGCCTGCCAGCCCGAGCCCGTAGCAAATGACAAAAGCCGCCAGCACAGCGGTGATCGACTGCCAGTACGTGGCGAGAAAGTCCCCGGCCTCTTTATAGTTGGTCAGCCCGATGAACAGGTAGGCCGCCGTCAACCGTGAGCCAAAATTCAGTACCAGAAACAGGTCGATGCTTGCCACCAGGTAAAACGGCAGCAGCCAGAGATGCACTTTGAATTGATTGGACGAAACAAACCGGATTGCCAACAGCCATAAAAGTGAAATGGCGATGGTGTAAAAAACCAGTAGATCGATTTTCGAATAGCGGTAACTGACCAGAATCCTGAAGAACAACGGTGACAACAGAAATGACCACAACACCAGTGTTGGCCATTCTGATTTGAACACCGTCGACGCCCCATCGCGAAACGCTGAAAAGGTTTTCATTTTATAGTTTTTCTCAAGGCGACCCACCCATGCCGCAAGCGTAGCTTTGCCTGGCGGGTCGCGCCATGTAGCGTCCCTGCCTAATCCTGGTCGACAGTCACCTCGCTCCAGCTGTCATCCGGATCAAACTGTTTCATCGCCTTCGCCAGTTTTTCGCTATCGGGACCCAGGTCTTTCTCGAACACCTGCCCGTCATGGCTGATCATGAAGCTCATCACCCCAGTGTCTTTGTATTTTTCCGGCCAGGCGATCAGGGCAAAGCCCCGGCTCATCTTGTCACCGATGAGGTAGCTGTAGGCGCCACCCGGTGCGGAAGGCCCCTGCCCTTCAAGGATGCGAAAGTGATAGCCATGCCAGCCCTCGCCGGCGATGGTATTGCCGAACGAAGGGCCCAGCGGACTGATCTGGCCGCTGTCATCGTCCGCCCAGTAGAGCCCGTCGTGCTGGCCCGGGGTGCTGAATATTCTTTGCGCATACTCCAGCGCACCGTCCCCGTCTCGGTCGACTGATGCGTAGTCCATCTGCGCATCGTGATACGCCAGCACCGCCTGCACCGCCGACAGTTCATTGCTGCCGATTCGACGCGCACGCACTTCATCGCTACCGGCCTTTACATCGAAGTGCCAGCCACTCGGGCCTTTTACGATGGGTATGGGCAGCGTCCAGTTGTTGCTGCCGACCGACAGCACGGCTTTGTTGTCACTGACTTTCTCAATGTGGTTTTTTTCGTGGTACTGCTTTAAAAACGCCTCCACATCTTTGCGCTGGGAGCCTGCACGGGGAATGAAGCTGTGCCAGTCCTTGCCAAGCAGCGAGGACAAGCGCGCCTGATCTGCCTGCTCGGTACCCAGGGCTTCGACAAACGCCTGCGCAGCCTTTTCTGGCGTCGCAAACTCTTCCTGCGCCGCCGCCAGGCATGACCAGCCAAGGCCAAGGGTTATTGCCAGGGCTTGGCACAGCGTGCCCATGAACGCCTTCACACCAGGTTTGTTATTCAACGACGGCCTCCCCGTGAACGTGCTGGTGGGCTGGATGGACGACTGATCTGGTGCCCGGCGGGTCGCGAAGCGTGTGGGCGCTGCGCGGAGGCCAGGCTGGTCCGGCCGCGGTTGGCTTGCGAATTGAACTGGGAGGATGAGCGCGCACCGGCGAATGCGTTGTTACGGGCACCGCTGGCTTTGGCCGCAGGCCGTTTGGCTGCGGTCTGACGCGCTTGCGGCTGGTGCTCGCGGCGCTGTGTTGTCTGGGCATTCTGGCGCTCGCGGGCAGCTTTGGCTGCATTCTGACTACGATCCGCCGCCTTCGGCCTCTGCGCACCTTCCTGCAAGCGGTTACCGCCGGGGGCGGAGCGGGCTTCGCGCATCTGGTCACGGGCTTGACGGTTGCTGGTGGCCGGGCGCTCGAACCCGTGTTGCTCCATTGAGCTGCGGGCTTTTTCCCGTGCCTGGGCACGCTGGGCCGTGTCGCCACGATACGCCTCACGCTGGGCAGCGCCATTGAGCTGGCGGCCAAACTGCTCGCGGCTGCGGCTGTCGCGATAGGGCACACCGTTGCGATGCACCGGGTTGTGCTGCCATTTGGTCTGGTTGTTGGCGATACGGTTGTTGGAGTTGATGCTGTTGTAGCGATTGACGTTGATGTCGACGTCGTGGTCGTCCCAGTCACACTCACCCCACAACGAACCAACAATCGCCACACCGGCACCAAACGCAAGCCCGGCTACCAGGGCCTGGCCCGGGTAATAGGCGGGCGGCGGCGGGTAATACGCAGGCGGTGACGACGGGTAAGCCCAGGTGCCATAGGTTGTGGTCGGGTTGTAGGTGGGCACATAGACCACCTGCGGGTCGGCAGGTTGAATGATGATGGTGGAGCTACTGGCTGGTGCTGCTACCGGGGCTGAAGCCGGCGCTTTGGCGGGGGCAGCGGCGGGCGCCGCTGGCGCGACATTCTGGATTGTCACGTTCTGGTACTGGTTGCTTTGCAGGTTGCCTGCCGCCTGCGCCTGGTGACGCAAGCGCTGCACACCGTTCATGACATCGTTGGGCTGGGCCAGAAAGGCATCGCCCAGGCGCTGCACCCATACCGGGTCCTGCCCGAGCGTTGCCAGTACCTGCGGGAAGGCCACCAGTGCCTGCACACTGGGGTCCCAGGTCTGGTTCGCCACCTGCTTGACCGCATCGTCACCCTTGGCGTCCGGGTGCGCCTTGGACCAGGTGACGGCCTCGGCGATTTCCCCCGGGTACGTGGTGGCCATCAACACCTGGGCCAGCAAGGGGTCCGGGTAAAGCGCGATGGGCGCCAGCATCTGATCGAGTTGTTCTTCGGTAAAGACGGCGTCGTTCGCTGCCGCGGCGGGTGCGGGTGCGGGTGCGGGTGCGGGTGCGGCAGTGTTGGCTGGCGCAGGCGCGGCAGCATCCTCTGCCAGTGCCACGCCGTGAATTCCACTCAGGAACAGGACAGCTGACAGCGCGTAAAAAAATGGAATGCGCATTGCAACTCCATATGCTCAGGCCGGATTGAATGAATGGATCACCATCAGGTAAGCGAAGCCGACGTTGCAAGCCGCAGATCCCAGCTTCAAAGCCGCTGGTTAATAGTAGCAAAGCTAAAAATTTTGCCATTGGTTCGCGCATTACTTTGCTTCTGCGCACCCGAACGTCAGGGCAGTTGACCGCAGTCAATGTGCCCTGGCAGCACCGCCGTAAGCTGCCTGAAGGACACTCGCAAGCACTAACAGGCCTTTACAATGATCGAAGATTCCAACGCCCTGCCTCTGCCTTCGCCAACCCCAAATACGTCGGCCAGCGCCAAACCCGCCGCTACCCGTGCACGGCGGCCCCGCACCACCCGCAAACCAGCGCCGGTCAGCCGTGACGGCGAGATCAGCGCCATCAGCCAGCAACCTGCTGCGCTCAAGGTCGCTTCGGCCCCGCGCGGCTCGAACGAAGACAGTACCTCGGCGGCCCTGCCGGCCAATTACCCCTACCGCACGCGCATGCGCCGCGCCGACTACGAAAGGGCCAAGCACGACCTGCAGATCGAACTGCTCAAGGTGCAAAGCTGGGTCAAGGAAACCGGCCAGCGCATCGTCGTACTGTTCGAAGGCCGCGATGCCGCCGGCAAAGGCGGCACCATCAAACGCTTCATGGAGCACCTGAACCCGCGCGGGGCGCGCATCGTCGCCCTGGAGAAGCCCTCCGAGCAGGAAAAGGGCCAGTGGTACTTCCAGCGCTACATCCAGCACCTGCCGACTGCCGGCGAAATGGTCTTCTTCGACCGCTCCTGGTACAACCGCGCGGGCGTTGAGCGGGTGATGGACTTTTGCTCGCCCCTGCAATACCTGGAGTTCATGCGCCAGGCACCTGATCTGGAACGCATGCTCTGCAACAGTGGCATCCTGCTGTTCAAGTACTGGTTCTCGGTGAACCGCGAAGAGCAGCTGCGCCGCTTCATCTCGCGCCGCGACGACCCACTCAAGCACTGGAAGCTGTCGCCCATCGACATCAAGTCGCTGGACAAGTGGGACGAGTACACGGCCGCCAAAGAGGCCATGTTCTTCCACACCGACACTGCCGACGCGCCGTGGACGGTGATCAAGTCCGACGACAAGAAGCGCGCCCGGCTCAACTGCATCCGCCATTTCCTGCATTCGCTGGACTACCCGGGCAAAGACCTGCGCGTCGCCCACCAGCCGGACCCGCTGCTGGTAGAGCGGGCTTCACGGGTGCTGGTGGAAGAAGATCGCGGCGAACTGGCCCAACCTGCCTGATCGAGGTCGTCGGATGCACTTGGGTTTCCCGGCCAACTGCGATTCAATACGCAGCATTTTCCGGCTTACCACAAGGATTCACCGATGGCCTCCAGCAGCAAACAGCAAAAACGCGCCAAGCGCGCCGCCACCAAGGCCCGGGAAAACCGCATGGTGCGCAGCGGCCAGGCGGTCAAGAGCAGCGGCGAGAGCGCCAGCGCCAGTGTCGAGCAGGTATTCAACAAGGCCATGGACTCGGGCAGCTACAACGCCCTGTTCGAGAAGATGAAGGCGGCCCAGGAAAACGGCCTGGTCGCCCTGATCTCGGTGTTCCTGGTCGACCCGCTGCTGGCCCTGGTGCTCAAAGGCCACAAGGAAGAACACGCTACCGACTACATCGTCATGGTGTTCACCGCCTACCGCAAATGGCTGGACGGTGCCGATGAGGCCACCACCATGGCCTGGCTGGAAAGCGATGAGTTCCAGGCCGCCTACATCTCCGCCTCCGAGGCGGTGGCCAAGCAGCAACAGAAGCAGTTCGGCTAAACCCACGCGGCTCCGGCAATAACAAAAAAGGCCGCGATCTTCACAGATCGCGGCCTTTTCATTTCAGCGTCACTGAATCAGTTGTTCAATGCCACACGCCCAGCCACTTCGGCCTTGCGCTTGCGCGCTACCAGCAGCCCCGCCGCAACCACGGCGATGGACAGCAGGCCCGTCGCAATGATTTCGATACGGTGATCCGGACGGATCAGCATCACGGTCAGGATACCGACGATAAAGACAATGGTCGCCCAGGTCAGGCCCGGGAACAGCCACATCTTGAAGGCAATCTTCTCGCCACGGGCCATGCGCTGACGGCGCATGCGCAGTTGCGACACGGCAATCACCAGGTACACCAGCAGGGCAATGGCGCCAGAGCTGGCCAGCAGGAACTCGAACACTGCGGCAGGTGCCACGTAGTTGGCAATTACCGTCAGGAACGCAGCAGCGGTCGACAGCACCACGGCCACATACGGGGTACCGCTGGAGGTGGTGCGCTGGGCCACGGCCGGGGCATCACCACGCTTGCTCAGGGAGAACAGCATGCGCGAAGAGGTGTACAGCGCCGAGTTCAGGCAGCTGGTTACCGCGATCAACACCACGATGTCGACGATCAGCTTGGCATTGGGAACGCCCATCAGGTTCAGCACGGTCTGGTAGGAACCGACTTCAGCCAGTTCGCTGCTGTTCCATGGCACCAGTGCCACCACCAGGAAGATCGACACGAGGTAGAACAGGAAGATCCGCCAGATCACCGAGTTGGTGGCCCGGGAGATCTGCTTGCCCGGATCCTTGGATTCGGCAGCAGCAATGGTGACGATCTCGGTACCCATGAACGAGAACATGGTGGTCAGCATCGCCGCCAGCACGGCGCCCAGGCCGTTAGGCATGAAGCCCTGAGTATCGAACAGGTGGCTGACACCGCTGACCTGGCTGTTAGGCAGGAAGCCGAACACTGCCGCCAGGCCGAGAATGATGAAGCCAATGATCGCGACGACTTTGAGCAGGGCGAACCAGAACTCGAACTCACCGTAGTTCTTCACGCTGAACAGGTTGGTCGCGGTCAGCAGCAAGGTGATGACCAGGGTAAAGACCCAGATGGCCACATCGGGGAACCAGGCATGCAGGATGGTCGCGGCGGCGTTGGCCTCCAGCGGAATCACCAGCACCCAGAACCACCAGTACAGCCAGCCGATGGTAAAGCCGGCCCAGTGACCGATGGCCTTGTCGGCATAGGTGGAAAACGACCCGGTATCCGGCGAGGCAACCGCCATCTCCCCGAGCATGCGCATGACCAGCACCACCAGGGTACCGGCGGCGGCATAGGCCAGCAAAACGGCCGGGCCGGCTGCAGCAATGGCGTGGCCGGAACCTACGAACAGGCCGGCACCGATCACACCAGCAATGGACAGCATGGTGACATGCCGCTGTTTGAGCCCCTGAGCGAGGTCATTGGAATTGTGCGTACCGCTCATAAAACTACCTTTGCAAGAATTGCGTTTTAACCCTGCGACCTGAGGCGCGCCTTGGATAAAAAGTTTGCTACATCCTGTTGCCGGTCTTGATCGCAATATCCGCGCCAGCACGATGACCGTTCGTTCGAAATATCTCACGCCCTCGTAAAACAAGGCTTACAGGCCTTTCGGCCATAACCTGACCGAAAGCCCCTGTAAAATACGCGCAAACGTTCAATTACCGAAATACCCACTTACAATTACCCGGGCGCACCAAAATCCGGCAGCGGTAACACCTTACGCACACGTCAAGGGCAAAAAAGGAGCAACCCGAAGGAGCAACCATCAGCCACAATCAGCCGCCCAAGCGCTGCGCAAGGTCAGAAACGACTTCCCAGCACTGGCCAAAACTGGCACCATCGCGCCTTTTTTCATCAAGGCTCCGGCCCTGGAAACGAGGGTAAGTGGTCATCCGCGCGACAGTCCGCTGCAACGATGCGACACCCGCCCTCCCGGTAGCCGCTTGCCCCGCCCGACGTTGTTGGCTGTCATTCGGCCGCTATGCTAGCTTGGCGCTCGCCAAGAAGGCCGCCAACAGCAGGAGCGCACCAGAACACATGAGGACCGCACATGGCTGAGGCCACGCCCGCGCTTGAAATCCGCGACCTGCACAAACGCTACGGCGACCAGGAGATCCTCAAGGGCATCTCGCTGACCGCTCGCGATGGCGATGTGATCTCGATCCTGGGATCTTCCGGCTCCGGCAAGTCCACCCTGCTGCGCTGCATCAACTTGCTGGAGAACCCGCACCAGGGCCAGATCCTGGTCGCCGGTGAAGAGCTGCGGCTCAAAGCCGCGAAGAACGGCGAACTGGTGGCTGCCGACAACAAGCAGATCAATCGCCTGCGCAGCGAGATCGGCTTTGTGTTCCAGAATTTCAACCTGTGGCCGCACATGAGCATCCTCGACAACATTATCGAGGCGCCCCGTCGCGTGCTCGGCCAGAGCAAGGCCGAAGCCATCGAACATGCCGAAGCCCTGCTCAACAAGGTCGGCATTCACAACAAGCGCCACAGCTACCCGGCCGAATTGTCCGGCGGCCAGCAGCAACGTGCAGCGATTGCCCGCACCCTGGCCATGAAGCCCAAGGTTATTCTGTTTGACGAGCCAACCTCGGCCCTGGATCCGGAAATGGTCCAGGAAGTGCTCAACGTTATCCGCGCCCTGGCCGAAGAAGGCCGTACCATGCTACTGGTTACGCACGAAATGGGCTTCGCCCGCCAGGTGTCCAGCGAAGTCATCTTCCTGCACCAAGGGCTGGTCGAAGAGCAGGGAACGCCGCAGCAGGTTTTTGAAAACCCGAACTCGGCGCGTTGTAAACAATTCATGTCCAGCAACCGCTAACGGAGCAACACGCATGCAGACCTATAAGAAATTCCTCCTGGCAGCTGCCGCCACGCTGGTGTTCTCGGCCAATGCCATGGCTGCCGAGAAACTGAAGATGGGCATCGAGGCGGCCTACCCGCCGTTCAACAACAAGGACGCCAGCGGTCAGGTCGTCGGCTTCGACAAGGACATCGGTGATGCCCTGTGCGCCAAGATGAAGGTCGAGTGCGAAGTCGTTACCTCCGACTGGGACGGCATCATCCCGGCCCTGAACGCCAAGAAGTTCGACTTCATCGTCTCGTCGCTGTCGATCACCGACGAGCGCAAGCAGGCGGTGGACTTCACCGACCCGTACTACTCGAACAAGCAACAGTTCATCGCCCCGAAAAAAGTCGATTTCAAGACCGACAAAGCCTCGCTCAAGGGCAAGACCCTCGGCACCCAGCGCGCCACCCAGGCCGCTACCTGGCTGGACGATAACGGCGGCATGGACGGCGACTTCAAGGTCAGCCTGTACGACACCCAGGAAAACGCCTACCTGGACCTGACCTCGGGCCGCGTCGACGCCCTGCTGGCCGACAAGTACGCCAACTACGACTGGCTCAAGTCTGCTGCAGGCCAGAACTACGAGTTCAAAGGCGAGCCGGTGAACGAAAGCGACAAGGTCGGTATCGCTGTGCGCAAAGGTGACAATGAACTGCGCAACAAGCTGAACGCCGCCCTGAAGGAAATCGTTGCCGACGGCACCTACAAGAAGATCAACGACAAGTACTTCCCGTTCAGCATCTATTGATTCGCCCCGACCGGCATCGCCCTGGTGGCGATGCCGGTCCCTTGAACAAACCTGCCCATGAATATTGATCTCTACGGATTCGGTCCGGCCCTGGTGGCCGGAACGCTGATGACCGTCAAACTCGCGTTGTCGGCCCTGTGTCTGGGGCTGGTACTGGGGCTGCTTGGCGCCCTGGCGAAAACTTCACCGTACAAACCCCTGCAATGGCTGGGTGGTTTCTACTCCACCCTGGTTCGCGGCGTGCCCGAACTGCTCTGGGTGTTGCTGATTTACTTTGGCACCGTCAGCCTGATGAACCGGCTTGGCGAAGCCCTGAATATTCCCGGCCTGGAGCTCAACGCCTTTGCTGCGGGCGTGATCGCCCTGGGCTTGTGTTTTGGCGCCTATGCCACGGAAGTCTTCCGCGGCGCGATCCTCGCCATCCCCAAAGGCCACCGCGAAGCGGGCCTGGCCCTGGGCCTGTCGAAAGGGCGGATTTTCTCCAGGCTGATTCTGCCGCAGATGTGGCGCATCGCCCTGCCGGGCCTGGGCAACCTGTTCATGATCCTGATGAAAGACACCGCGCTGGTATCGGTGATCGGCCTGGAAGAGATCATGCGTCACTCGCAGATCGCCGTGACGGTGAGCAAGCAGCCCTTCACCTTCTATATGGTCGCCGCCGTCATCTACCTGGGCCTGACCGTACTTGCCATGACCGGCATGCACTTCATGGAAAAACGTGCCGCACGCGGCTTCGCGAGGCCTAACCAATGAACTGGGAAGTCATCATCAAGTGGCTGCCGCGCCTGGCCCAAGGCGCCACGCTGACCCTGGAACTGGTCGCCATCGCCGTGATTGCCGGCCTGATCCTGGCCATTCCGCTGGGTATCGCGCGCTCGTCGCGCCACTGGTATGTGCGGGCACTGCCCTTCGGCTACATCTTCTTCTTCCGCGGTACGCCGCTGCTGGTCCAGCTGTTCCTGGTGTACTACGGCCTGGCCCAGTTCGATGCGGTGCGCAATAGCGCCTTCTGGCCGTACTTGCGCGATCCGTTCTGGTGCACCGTGCTGACCATGACCCTGCACACGGCCGCCTACATCGCCGAGATCCTGCGTGGCGCGCTGCAAGCCATCCCTCGCGGTGAAATCGAAGCTGCACGTGCCCTGGGCATGTCCAGGGCCAAGGCGCTGTTCTACATCATGCTGCCCCGCGCTGCGCGGATCGGCCTGCCGGCCTACAGCAACGAAGTGATCCTCATGCTCAAGGCCAGCGCCCTGGCGAGCACCGTGACACTGCTGGAGCTGACCGGCATGGCGCGCACGATCATCGCCCGTACCTACCTGCCTGTGGAGATCTTCTTCGCCGCCGGCTTGTTCTACCTGGTGATCTCGTTCCTGCTGGTGCAAGCGTTCAAGCAACTTGAACGCTGGCTGCGCGTCGACGCCTGCCAGGGTCGTTGATCCTGTATAACGGGGCTGATCACAGCCCCGTTTTTTCTACCTGCCCATGACCACCCCACGCCCGCTCACCAACGACCAACTGCTCAGCCGCTTCCAGGCCCTGGACGGCTTTGTGCGCGAGCATCAGGCGCTGTGGCGACCACGTCCTTTTACCCAGCTACAACTCCCCTGGGAGGCCGAACACCCGGCGTTGGCTCACTGGCTGCGGCAACGTTCACTGGAGCAGGCCGAGGCGGCGCACAACCACCCTGAACAGCTGGAGGCACCCGCGCCTTTTCCCCAGCTGGCAAAACAGGCCGGGCAACTGTCTGAAGTCGGCGAACTGCCGAGCATTGCCCTGGCACCCGCGAGCCATCGCCTGAATGTGGATGTACCGGGACGCAAGTGGCAGCAGATCGAGGCCTTCGCCAGCCATCTGGACTTTGCCCGCCCACCGCAGCACTGGCTGGACTGGTGCTCAGGCAAAGGCCACCTCGGCCGACGCCTGTTGCAGGCCGACCGGCAACGCCTGACCTGCCTGGAGTTCGACCCGACGCTGGTCGAAGCCGGCCGCGAACTCAGCCAGCATCACCAACTGGGCGCCGACCACCGGCTGCAGGATGTACTGGCTGACGACGCCGCACAGCAACTGGGCCCGGAACATACCGCCGTGGCCCTGCATGCCTGCGGCGATCTGCATGTGCGCCTGATGCAACTGGCCAGTCAACAGGGCTGCCGTCAGCTGGCGATCGCGCCGTGCTGCTACAACCGCATTCAAGCGCCGGCGTATCAACCTCTATCTGCTGCGGCCATTGCCTCTGGCCTGCAGCTGTCGATTGATGACCTCGGCCTGCCACTGAGCGAAACCGTTACCGCTGGCGCCCGGGTGCGCCGGCAGCGCGACGAATCAATGGCCAGACGCCTGGGGTTCGATCTGCTGCAACGCCAGCTGCGCGACGAGGACGAGTACTTGCCTACACCGTCGTTGCCAGTCAGCTGGCTCCACAAGCCCTATGCCGACTATTGCCGGGGGCTGGCTGCCCTCAAGGGCCTGCACATCGACCACCAGCCAGACTGGGGTGCCCTTCAGGCCATGGGCTGGCAGCGTCTGGCGCAGGTGCGCAACCTTGAGCTGCTGCGCAACCTGTTCCGTCGCCCGCTGGAACTGTGGCTGGTACTGGATCGTGCTTTGTACTTGCAGGAACAGGGTTACCAGCTACAGTTGGGTGTCTTCTGCGAACAACCACTGACACCACGCAACCTGATGCTACTGGCAGAGCGTCACTAGGCTTGCCGCGCAACTGTGCGCAGCCTGTGGATAAGTCTGTGGGAAACCTTTTGAAAAAACCCTGAAAAACCTTGGATCCAAGCGCTTTATGCGACTGGCTGCTTTTTGTTCAGCCGTTTATGGCCAGCAAAAACAGCCATTTGCGCAAAGACCAACGGCAAGCGTTGGTCCGATGTATGCGCTACATACCTGGCATGCGCCTTGTGCATAAGCTTTCCAGCGAATGGCTCTAAGGGCGTTGATCAGGCCAGTTTCAACAGGCTCATGCCCGCCAGCAACAGCACCAGGCCCAACCAGCCCCGCCCGGCCAGACGCTGACCGAACAAGGCCCAGCCCATGGCCACCGTGGCGAGAATGCCGAAGCCGCCCCAGATGGCATACGCCAGCGACAGTTCAATATCGCGAACCGCCTGTGCCAACGCGGTAAAGGCCGCCAGTACACAGAGAATCGAGGCAATACCCAGGGCACGTTTGCGAAAGCCATCGGAGTACTTGAGCAGCAGGTTGGCGATCACTTCCAGCACGATAGCCAGGCCCAGCCAGGCAAAGGGAATCCAGTTCATGGTTAGCATGGCAGTGCCTCCGTGTTACGCGGGGCAGGTGCTGCGCGGGTACCCGACTTGATCAGCAGGATACCGGCGATCATCACGCCCAGGCCCGCGGCCTTCAGCAGGCCCAGGCTTTCGCCCAGCCAGGTGACACTGATCAGGGTGATGAAGACGATACCGATACCTTCCCACAGCGCGTAGGCAACACCTACCGGCACCCGCTTGACCGCCAGGGCGAGGAAGAAATACGACAGGCCGATCAGGGCATACATCAAGCCATGACCAAGAATCGGGTGATGAGTGGCGGCGAATTTCATCGACGCGGTACCGATCACCTCAGCGGTGATGGCAATGAACAGATAGATCCAGGAACGCATGATGCCCTCCCACGGGCGACACAATCCGACCGCACTCGCGGCGTCGGCTACAGACAAAAAGAGAAGAAAGACTGTTTGTCGGGGGAGGCGCTACAGATCGCCGGTCCAGTGACGTTCACGGGAAACCAGGCGGGAGGTGAAGAGCGGAAACGCTTTAGTGTTCAACATAATGGACACTAAATTAGCTGAAGACATCGCTAAAGTCAAAGCGATAGAAAATAACTAATAAAAACTCGCGTCCTTCAGGATGGATTCAGGAGAAAGCCCTTAAAGGCGACGGAAAGCGTTGTAAATTATTTTTGTCGCCTTCAAAAACCAAGGCGAGCGCCCTCTTCCCCTTGGCTGCATCCCAGAAATCACCACCGGAAAGCCGCTGAAATAGGGCCTTGAAAGGAAAATTGCAGAAGTAGTTTACAGACGCAAACTGATCGCTATAATGACGCCCCTGTGCCGGTATAGCTCAGATGGTAGAGCAACTGACTTGTAATCAGTAGGTCCCGGGTTCGATTCCTGGTGCCGGCACCATACGCAGTAAAAAAGAGGCTCACCGAAAGGTGGGCCTTTTTTGTTTGCGCCTGGAAAACACTGCTGTCCCTGTGGGAGCCGGTGTTGCCAGCGATGGGCAGTGAAGCAGCCCGACCGGATACCCGGCACTCAATTCAAGGTGAAAAGCCGCACGCGTAAACACACCTCGGCAGCATTGCCACCTCCGCACCGACCAAAATTAGAAATTTCGCACAGCCACCACTACCTCTTCTCTCTTGCCCAACCAAGAATCAGCCAGATAGATTCGACCATCGCTACACGTTAGCGATACGGGATTGGCGTCCTGTCTAGTGGGGTAACACATGGACCGCGAAAGCGGCGTTATCACGACTAGTGGACACTTCAAAATGAACGAGCATTTCGAACCAACCCGGTTTACTCGCAATAATCGTGTCATCCACGCGCTGATGCTGGAATCTCAAGCGTGGTTCAGTGTTAACGAGCTTGGCCGCATGATGGGCCTTCACTTGGATGAGCGTCTTCTCCACAAGCTCGGCAGCGACCAGCATCGGTTTGTCTGGCTAACCTATCACGGGGAAGCGAAGAAGACTTTGATGGTCAGCGAGTCGGGCATGTACGCACTGATGGTGTATCACCACATTCCCGAGAACCGGAATCTTCGCCTGTGGCTTACTCACGAGGTGATTCCAGCATTGCGCAGCGCTTCGACCACGTCACTTGGACAAGGGCCATCCTTCAGCGCGTTGCAGTGGGCAGAGCGCTCAGTGAGCGTGTTGAATTGGCAGAACGAAGCTTGGGTCAAGTGGCGGGATATGACTGTGCTGATGCCATCGGTGGAGCAAGCTTCGGTTAGTTCGATGAAATGACAGGTTGAGGGCATAGCAGCTGGGCTGGTCCTACAGCCGAAGAGGCTCACCGAAAGGTGGGCCTTTTTGTGCCCGGAAGGCGCCGCGCTCACAAGCTTGGGTTCAATCTCCCAATCGCTCGGCCGCCTTGCGATAAACCTGCTCCCGCTCTCGTTTATCCACAGCGACTACAAACACCACGACCTCTTGGTCAATCACTTGGTAAACCAAACGATAGCCGCTACCGCAACTTGATCTTGTAGCAATCGGGCAAACTATGCAGCCGGTTCGCCTCAACCCGTGGGTTGAGCAAAACCATAGCCAGTTTTTTCTTTAGCTGCTGGCGAACGGTGTCGCCCAGTTGGTGCCATTCCTTAAGCGCTCGCGCATCAAATTCAAGGCTATAGGTCATCCAGCGAGACCTTCACCCTCTGGGGAGTGGCGAGACGTTCACGCACGGTTGCAAGCAGTGATTCATCTTCTTCAGTCATCAAGACTGGCTTGAAAGGTAGCTGTCCACGCTCTGCCACATACTGCAAGGCTTGGCGCATCAGCTCGGAGGGGGTGACACCGAGCTTTTCAAGCTCGCGGTAGGCGCGTGCCTTAAGATCGTCGTCGATGCGGACATTGATGGATGCCATGGTTCCGGCCTCATTGTAATGACACTGGTCTTTACAATGACGTGAATCAATTGATTGAGCAAGTGAGCAAGCAGGTATTCCGACGGAGCAGCAGTGAACTTGCGAGCGCTGCGCGCTCGATCGCAGGCTGCCGCCAGCTCCTACAGTCAGGAACTCTGCAGGACTTTCAGCGCAGCCTCTGCCAAAAAACCTGATCGGCTCTTTTGTTCTGGATGGTTCTTCACATAGGCATCGATACGGCTAAGCAAATACGCCGGCAGTGTGATGTTCAGCTTTTCGGCCTTGCCCAGATACTTGCTCACATCAATATCAATCACTGCCCAAGTGCACCCCGCATAAGCCGGGTTGGTCGCGTGGGCTGTCACCTTGCTGGCCTTGGGAATCATTTGCCCGTCCTGGGCAAGAATCTCCAGATGGCCTTCGATGGCTTCACGCGCCATCGCCATGGCATCGTCCAGATCATCTCCTGCAGAGAAGCAGCCCGGAATGTCCGGAACTTCTACCCCCCAGGCGTGACTCTCGTCACCAGGGAGAATCGCAATCGGAAAAAGCATCTCGAAATCCTCATCAGAGCTGGGCTTGCTTCAATATGCTGCTCGCAGTACTGGCTAACAGGTCCTTCTTGGGATGAGGGATCGTCACCAGCCCAGATTTAACTGGATGCTTGAAATGGTGGTGGCTTCCTCTGATTCTCACCAGATACCAACCGTCCGCTTCGATTTGAGCAATGAGCTGTCGGCTATTCATAGTCATCCTTGACCAGCCGGCTGGTGGTTATTATAACCACCAACCTGAATTTATCAACACTATACCTACCAAGCATCTGGCACACTCGGCCAAGGCCGGTAGCCCAGCAGTATGACCAAGCCAGCATTTCCCTCTCGCCATGAAGTACCGCAGCATGTTGCCGACGCCCAAAACCTTGTAATCCCACCCCCCATCCGTTATAGCTAAAAAGGCATCCATAACCAAAAGAGGCAGAATCAGCCCGTCATGAACGAGACCACACGTATCTTTCGCCCCCAAGGCCCGTTTGCCGCACTGTTCGGCAAGACGATCGGGCCCACCACCCACTCACCCCTCTCGACACTGTTCCACACGCTGTCGATTCCACCCCGCGACATCCTTCTCGCGCATAAACGCAAGCGACCCGTCCCTCCGCCTGCCCGCTGACACCTGAAGTTCTTCGCTTTCCCTTGCCCTCGGTTATGCCGTTCAGGGCTGGAGACGCTTTGCCTTTTTTCAGTGTTTTCTGTCAGGAAATCTTATGACTATTCGTGTTGCCATTATCGGCGCGGGCCCCTCTGGCCTGGCGCAACTGCGTGCCTTTCAATCCGCTCATGCCCAGGGCGCAGCCATGCCCGAGGTGGTGTGTTTCGAGAAACAGGCCGACTGGGGCGGGATGTGGAACTACACCTGGCGCACCGGGCTGGATCAGCACGGCGAGCCGGTGCACGGCAGTATGTACCGCTACCTGTGGTCGAACGGGCCGAAAGAATGCCTGGAGTTCGCCGACTACAGTTTCGATGAGCATTTCGGCCGGCCGATCTCGTCTTATCCCCCGCGCGAGGTGCTCTGGGATTACATTCAGGGGCGGGTGATCAAAGCCGGTGTGCGCGATTACATCCGCTTCAACACGGCGGTAAAAGCCGTACGTTTCGACGAGGCCAGCCGCACCTTCACGGTCAATGCCTACGACTACGCACGCGGTGAAGGCATCGAGCAGGTGTTCGATTATGTGGTGGTGGCCAGCGGGCATTTCTCTACGCCCAACGTGCCGGACTTTGAAGGCTTCGAGCGCTTCTCCGGGCGCATTCTGCACGCACACGATTTCCGCGAGGCGATGGAGTTCAAGGGCAAGGACGTGCTGATCGTGGGCAGCAGCTATTCGGCCGAAGACATCGGTTCGCAATGCTTCAAATACGGCGCCCGCTCAATCACCAGCGCTTACCGCACCCAGCCGATGGGCTACAAATGGCCAAAGGGCTGGGAAGAGCGCCCGCAACTGCAGCGGGTGGAAGGCGACATGGCGTACTTCGCCGACGGCTCCAGCAAGCGCATCGATGCGATCATTCTGTGCACCGGTTACCAGCATCACTTCCCCTTCCTGCCCGACGAGCTGACGCTCAAGACCGACAACCGCCTGTGGCCGCTGGGGTTGTATCAGGGCGTAATCTGGGAGCACAACCCGCAGCTGATCTACCTCGGCATGCAGGACCTCTGGTACAGCTTCAACCTGTTCGACGCCCAGGCCTGGTTTGCCCGCGACTACATGCTCGGGCGCATCACGCTACCGACTATTGCCGACATGCAGGCTGACAACGCCCAATGGCGTGCACAGGAACAAGCGCTGGAAACCACTGCGTCGATGTATGAGTTCCAGGGCCGCTACATCGCGCACCTGATCGAGCAGACCGACTATCCGAGTTTCGATATCGATGCAGTAAACCGCATCTTCCTGAAATGGAAGACGGACAAGAAGCAGGACATCATGGGTTACCGCGACAAGTCTTACCGCTCGGTGATTACCGGGACGGCAGCGGTGCCCCACCACACGCGCTGGCTGAAGGCCATGGATGACTCGCTGGAGGAGTACCTGCGCGAGACCTCAGCCAAGAGCGATGTGAAAGCCCTGCATAAAAATTAAGCAGCCGCCGCTTGCTTGAACGGAGCAGGTGGCGGGCTTTGTATTCCCTGCAACCAGTCGCAGTAGCGGGCAACGCCTTGCTCGACTGTCAGTGTTGGTGCCATGAAACCTGCAGCGCGCAAGCGCTCAAGGTCGGCGCAGGTATAGCACTGATACTTGCCACGCAAGTGATCAGGGAATTCACTGTATTCCAGAATGCCTTCGAGCAAGGCCATTTCCAGTGACAGCGGGGGCTGGCCCTGCTGTTCACGCAGGCGGTTGATCACTGCCAGCGCGACATCGTTGAAGGGCTGGGCCCGGCCGCTGCCGACGTTGAAAATGCCGCTCAACCGCGGGCGGTCAAGGAAGAACAGGTTGACCTTGACCACGTCCTCAACCGAAACAAAATCACGCAGATGACCGCCACTGGGGTAGTCGCCATAACTGCCGAACAGGCTGACCTTGCCGTGGGCCTGGTACTGGTTGAAGCAGTGCAGGGCCACGGAGGCCATGGCACCTTTGTGCTGCTCGTGAGGCCCGTAGACGTTGAAGTAACGCAGGCCAACGATCTGGCTGCGCGCCACCGGCAGTTGCCGACGTACGCGCTGGTCAAACAGAAACTTGGAGTAGCCGTAGACGTTCAGCGGGCGCTCGCATTCGCGCTGTTCGCGAAAGTCCTGCCCGGCGCCATACACCGCCGCCGACGACGCATAGAGCATCGGTACCTGCAGGCCTTGGGCGGCATCGAGCAGGTCGCGGCTGAAGCGGTAGTTGTTGTCCATCATGAAGCGCCCGTCGCCTTCGACGGTGCTTGAGCAGGCGCCCTGATGCAACACGGCGCGCACTTTGCCGAACTGGCCGCGACTGAAGCGGTCAAGAAAATCATCCTTGTCCAGGTAGTCAGCGATGTCACTGTCGGCAAGGTTGCTGAATTTGTCGCCATCGGTCAGGTCGTCGACGGCGATGATGTCGGTTTCGTTGCACTGATTAAGGGCCTGAACCAGGTTGCTACCGATAAACCCGGCGGCGCCGGTCACGATAATCGTCATGCCAAATCCCCCTGTAAGGGTGCGAAGCGACCATTCTAGGGAGAGTTTTTTGTACAACTATTAACCAGGATCAATAATTCCACTGGTTTTCCCCAATCGGCGCCCCAGCAGTCGACCCAGGCTGATTGCCCAGTTGAGCAGGGCGACCACCAGCAAACAGACCATCATTGCCTCGGTGCCACCGCTGACGATCAGGTGCCCGGCCAGCCAGGGAAAGCCGAACACACCCAGAAAGTACGACAGGCTGAACAGCAACAGCGCCTGCGGCGTGTGCCCGAGCGGTGCCTGATTGGCGGCCAGGCCGTTGATCACCGAATAGTTCAGCCCGTAACCGACGCCCAGCAGTGCGGCGGCCAGCAAGTAACCGAGATTGCCCTGCACCTGCCAGCCCAGGGCCAGTACCGCCAGTACGATAAACCCCGAAAGCAGGCAGGACGCGCGATAAGCATCGCACTTGACCACCCAGCCGGCGATCAGCAGGCGGCAACTGATCGCTGCACTCATGAAGCCGATGAAAAACAGCGAGTAGTCCAGCCCGCGGCCGGCGGCATACGACGTCTGGAAACTGCCCAGGCCGCCAAAAATGGCGCCCCCCAGGCCCACCATGAGAATCGGCCAGCGCGCTTTTGAACCCAGCACCGCGATGCTTGCCCGACGGCTGATGCTGACCCGGCTGCTCGCCGGGCGCTGCTGGCGTGCCAGGTGGTTGAATATCACCAGGCCGATCAGCGCAGCCAGCGCCGCCGTGTAGAACGCCGTTTGTACCGGCAGGGCGAAAAAGCTCGCCAGCTTGCCCACCAAGGGCCCGGAACCGATGCCGCTCATCATGCTGCCCGAGAGCAGGGCAAAGCTGTGAGTACGACGCTGAGCATCGACCCGTTCGGCCACCAGAATCGGACCCAGGGTATAGAACGCGCCCCACCCCAGCCCCAGAACCAGGCCACACAGCATCAACCCGCCGCCAGTGCCGGGCACCAGGGCAAAGCCCAGGCAGGCGCCAACCAGGCACAGCGCCGAACGCGCGATGGCACGGGCCGAACCCAGGCGGTCGGCCAGATGCCCGCTGCCGAGCACGGCAACCACGGTGCTGAGCATCGCCAGGGAAATGATCTGGCCGGCGTCCTGCTCGTTGCCGCCCCGGCTACTGACCAGCAGCGACAGTAAAAAGGTCGAGCCATAAGACAACGACAGCAGGTAGCTGGCCAGGCAGAGCAGGCCGAACCCCTGTCCGGCGTTTTCGGTGCGCGGTGCGGACATCGTGCGGATTCACTTGAAAATGACGGGAGAAGCCTTGTAACACGGGGCTGCCGAGCGGCTGTTATGCAACTGCCGGAGTTGGGTTCAGTCAACAGCGAACTAACGCGCTGCAACGCGCCTTTGCAAGCACGTCGGGGATAAAAGTCTTTTACCGATTTCACGGGTTTTCCGCGCGCACGCTTACCCTATCCTAGGGCGAACCTCATATGTCAGCGGAAGATTCATGAAAGCTTCGCTTCCCAGCCGTTACGCCTGTCTGGTCGGCTGTCTGCTCTTTACCGGTATCAGCCTGAACTACCTGTCGAGCCAAACCTGGCTCTGGCCCTTCACCCTGATCAGCGCCCTGCTCAGCCTGGTGGGCCTCAATGACTTGCGACAAAGCCACCACGCGGTGCGACGCAACTACCCGATCCTGGGCAACATCCGCTACCTGATCGAAACCATCCGCCCGGAAATTCGCCAGTACCTGCTGGAAGGCGATGACGACAAGCTGCCCTTCTCCCGTGCCCAGCGCTCGCTGGTGTACGCACGCGCCAAGAATGAAAGCGCGGAAAAAGCCTTCGGCACGCTCAATGACGTCTACCGCCCGGGCTTCGAGTTCATCAGCCATTCGATGCTGCCGGCAGACACCCCCGACCCCGCCTCGTTTCGCATCGCCATCGGTGGCCCGCAGTGCCGTCAACCCTACTCGGCCTCGATCTTCAACATTTCCGCGATGAGCTTCGGCGCCCTCAGCGCCAACGCCATTGCCGCCCTGAACCAGGGTGCCAAGCGTGGTCGTTTCGCCCATGACACCGGCGAAGGCAGCATCAGCCCTTACCACCGCGAGCACGGCGGCGACCTGATCTGGGAAATCGGCAGTGGCTATTTCGGCTGTCGCACCGGCGATGGCCGTTTCGACCCCAAACGCTTCGCCGAGCAAGCCCGTGACCCGCAGGTGAAAATGATCGAAATCAAGCTGAGCCAGGGTGCAAAACCCGGGCATGGCGGGATTCTGCCTGGGCACAAGGTCAGCGCCGAGATCGCCGCCACCCGTGGCGTGACGGTCGGCGAAGACTGCATCTCACCGGCGGCGCACAGCGCCTTCCGCACGCCGCTCGAACTACTGGAATTCATCGCCCAGTTGCGCATGCTGTCTGGCGGCAAACCGGTCGGTTTCAAGTTCTGCCTGGGGCATCCGTGGGAGTTCATGGGCATCGCCAAGGCCATGCTGGAGACCGGCATTGTTCCCGATTTCATCGTGGTCGATGGCAAGGAAGGTGGGACAGGCGCAGCACCACGTGAATTCAGCGACAACATCGGCGTGCCGATGCGCGAAGGCCTGATGTTCGTGCACAACACCTTGGTCGGCCTGAACCTGCGCGACAAGGTGCGCATCGGTGCCGGCGGCAAGATCGTCAGTGCCTTCGACATCGCCAGCGTACTGGCCATCGGCGCGGACTGGGTGAACTCGGCACGGGGCTTCATGTTTGCCATTGGCTGCATTCAGTCGCAGAGCTGCCACACCAACAAATGCCCGACCGGCGTGGCCACCCAGGACCCACTGCGCCAACGCGCCCTGGTAGTGCCGGACAAGGCCGAGCGGGTCTACAGTTTTCACCGCAACACCCTGCATGCACTGGCCGAGATGCTCGCTGCTGCAGGCCTTGATCACCCGTCCCAGCTCAAGCCGAAACACTTGGTACGGCGTATCAGCGCCAGCGAAATCCGCCTGTTTTCGCAGTTGCACGTGTTCCTCAAGCCCGGTGAGTTGCTCAGCGGCTCGATCGACAGCGAGTTCTATGCACGGATGTGGCGGATGGCTCGCAGCGATAGCTTCGAACCGGAGACTGGCGAGACGACAGTGGTCAAGCGTTCCCTGCCGCAGAAACAAACAACCCCAGCCTAGGCCGGGGTTGTCAGCAACACCAAACAGCTATCAGAAGATGCTGATCGGGTACTCGACGAACACACGAACTTCGTTGCCGTCATCGTTGTACTTGCTCAAGCGAACGCTTTCAGATGTACGCAGGAACGAGCTACGCAGTTTGATGGACAGGTCCTTGGCAGGGCCTTCCTGAACTACGTATTTGACCTGGTTGAAGATCTCGCGCTCGGTGCCTTCACCAAAGCCGTGAGTGTTGATGTTGTCACCACGCACGTAGGCAACGTTGTACTTCAGGCCCGGAATACCGAAGGCGCCGAAGTCCAGGCCGTAGCCGATCTGCCAGGAACGCTCGTCTTCAGCGTTGAAGTCAGACCAGTAGGAGTTGGCTAGGTAGATGGTCGAGCCACCGTCACCCACACCACCCTCGTTCTGGTACCAGCCGTACTGGTAGCCGGTGGAGCCGGTGCTGCGCTGGTGAGCGATAGTGATCGAGTGCGGACCGAAGGCGTAAGTGGCGGCCAGGCTCCAGATGGTGTTGGAGTCACCGGTCAGGTCAGCTTCAGCGACATACTTCTTGTCGATGTCCGACTTGTAGCCGTTGAAGTCCAGGGTCAGGGACTGATCATCAGCCAGCGGGTGAACGTAGTTAACACCCAGGTAGTACTTCTTCAGCACGTCTTCGACGTCAGAGCCGTATACCGAAGCCGACAGGTTCTCGGTGAACTTGTAGCTACCACCCAGAACATTGATCGACTTCAGACCACCGCTATCGCGGTGCTCCATGCTTTTGCGGGCTTCTTGAGTAAAGCGACCAGCATTCAGTTCCAGACCCTCGATCTCCTTGGAGGTGATCAGAGTACCGGTGAAGCTTTCTGGCAGCAGACGAGCATCGTCGTACTGCAGCACTGGCAGTTCCGGCATCTGGTCGCCGTACTTCAGAACTGTATTGGAGACGCGGAATTTAACCGCTGCACCCGCACGGGCGAGGTTGTGCGGCGAGCCGGTAGGGTTTTCGTCGCTGTCACCATTGCCTGGCTTGAAGAAGTCGATACCGGCGCCGCCGTTACGGCCTTTACCGCCGTCCAGACGCACTGCGTACAGACCGAAAGCGTCCACACCCACACCAACGGTGCCCTGGGTGAAGCCGGAGGAGAACTTACCGATGAACGCTTGGCCCCACTCGGACTGGTCCTCGGTGCCATGCTTCTTGTCACGGTTGATGAAGGCGTTGCGCAGCAGCAGGTTTGCGCTGCTGTCTTCTACGAAGCCCTTCGACGCGGCCTGGTCATTGGCCATGGCCTGAGTCGCTGCCATAAGCCCCAGCGCGATCAGGCTGATCCTGGTTTTCAACATTTTATTTTCCTTATTACGTAGTCAAATACGCTCTGCAGCCGACGCCAGAACCACGCCCCCTGCGTGGGTTGACGCTCACGGGTCAGAAAATAAAAAGCCCGCATGCGAATGATCGCAGCGGGCCTTTTATTTTGGACTCTTGGCTGGTGGGCCTACAGGCGTTGACCGAATCCTATCCGCGCGCGGATCGCCGTGTCAAAAAAACGTGAAAAAGTGATGACTATTGACGTGATCTGCAGCCGTTAAGGGAAGATTCCTACATTTTTTGCGCACCAAAGCCGAGCAAAAGTGGATCCAAATCAATGCATTAAACGTGAAACATCCAGAAACACTAATTCAACCGAGGGCAACAGAAACAATTAACACAAGTAAATGCAAAGCATTATCATCCGCGCAAAAATTCCGGTACGACTTTCGTCTAACACGCCAACCTCCTCGGATGTTCTTGCATGCCTGCCCCCTGCCGTCTTTCACCCTTGTCCCTGGGTGTTTCCCTGTTCCTCAGTTCCGGCCTTGCCCTGGCGGCCACTACCACCCTGCCCGAAGTGTCGGTCACGGCCCAAAGCGACCGCGAACAGGATGACCCGCGCGTCAAAGAGGTGACCACCGCCACGCGCACCGCCACCCCGGCCCGCTATGTTCCCCAGGCGATCGACTCGGTGAAGACCAGCAATGTGCTGGACTATGGCACCAACGATCTGGGCAAGGCACTGAGCGGTATCCCCAACGTCAGCAGCGGCGCCGACACCCGCTTCGACAGCGTGCGGATTCGCGGCTTCGATGCCAGTAACGACTTCTATCTGGACGGCATTCGCGACGACAGCCAGTACGTGCGCGACCTGCACAACATCGAGCGGGTCGAGGTGCTCAAGGGCCCGGCAGCGGTGCTGTACGGCCGCGGCAGCCAGGGTGGTATCGTCAACCGCGTGAGCAAGATGCCGGAACCCGGCCGTCGCTCGAGCATTGAAGCTCAGGGCGGCAGTGAAGACCTGCGCAGCCTGTACGCTGACTTCAGTGCCGACCCGACCGAGAACATCAGCCTGCGCCTGAACATGGGCAACCAGGACAACAACAGCTTCCGCCATGGCATCGATGGCAGCCGCCAGTTGTTCGCGCCGTCGATGAGCTGGCAGCTGACCCCGGAGCTTAACTGGCTGGTGCAGTACGAATACAGCCGCTACAACCGCACACCCGACCGTGGCATTCCCAGCGTTAACGGGCGCCCGGCGGATGTTGACCGTGACACCACCTACGGCGACACCCAGCGCGACTTCATCGACGACAAGGCGCAATCGCTGCGCTCGCGGCTGAACTACCAGCTCAGTGAAAACTGGCAGGTGCGCCACACCCTGGGCCTGTTCAAGCTCAACAGCGACTTCGACAACACCTACCAGACCGGCTACAACGCCAGCACCAATCAGGTCACCCGCCAGCGCTGGCAGCAGGACCTGAACACCCGCAACCTGTTCAACACCCTTGAGCTGGAAGGCAACATCGACACCTTCGGCCTGCAACACACCCTGCTCACCGGCCTTGAGTTCGGCAACCAGCGCCGTGACCCGCTGCTCTACACCGCCGCGACCCGAGGTGCCGGCGCCCAGCCGATACCAAGCCTGGACCTGAACAGCCCCAACCGCCACCTGCAGCACAATGGCCTGATGGTGCCGTCCAGCAACAACCACACCGTGGTCGACAGCCGTGGCCTGTACATCCAGGACCAGCTGCGCCTGAACGATCAGTGGCAGGTATTGGCAGGTGTGCGCTTCGACCAGTTCGACGTCGAGACCACCAACAAGCTCAGGAACATTTCAGAAAAGCAGGACAGCAACAGCACCAGCCCGCGCCTGGGCGTGGTCTATTCGCCGTGGAAGGAGCATTCCTTCTACGCCTCCTGGAGCAAAACCTTCTCGCCGGTGGGCGGTGGCCTGATCGGTATCACCCCGGGCGCGGCCGGTAACACCAACGAGACCAGCCCTGAAGAAACCCGCCAGAAAGAGGTCGGGATCAAGAGCGACTGGTTCGACGAACGCCTGAGCACCACCCTCGCCGTGTATGAGCTGGAGCTCTACAACCGCCGCACCAGCGACCCGAACAACCCGGGCATCACCCTGCTCACCGGCATGCAGCGCTCGCGCGGTGTAGAGCTGACGGCCATGGGCAATATCGTTGGCAACTGGTACATGCGCGGCGGCATCGGCATTCAGGATGCAACCATTGTTGAAGACAACAACGGCCAGGAAGGCAATCGCGTCAGCAACGTGGCCAAGCGCAATGGCAGCCTGTTTATCACCTGGAAGCCGGAAATGGGCTGGTATGGCGAAACCGGCCTGACCCTGGTCGGCGAGCGTTATGCCGACAACCAGAACACTGCACTGCTGCCTGGTTATGGCCGTTGGGACGCACTGGCAGGCTTCCGTACCAAGGACTGGGACCTGCGTGCCGCCTTGAACAACATTGCCGACAAGACCTACTACAGCTCGGCGACCAGCGCCGCGCAGATCCAGTTCGGCGACCCGCGCAGCCTGGTGGTGACCGGCACCTACAGTTTCTGATCCTGGCACAAGCAAAAGGGGCGGCCACTGCACAAGCAGTGCCGCCCTTTTCTATTGTGCCGCCAGCGCATCACTCAGCCTGCGCTGTCACCCAGCAAGGCCTCAAGCTCTGCATCGGTGAGCAGCCCCGCCGGGTAGCGTTCCAGCAGTGTGCGTCGGTGTTTGGTCTGCCTGACCCGGGCGCTTCCATGGTGTTTCAACCACTGTGCCACACGTTGCAGCGACTCGTGGTTGATGGATGATGAGGGCGAAGCCGGCTCACTTACTGCATTCATTTCGACACGTACTCCCTGGGCCGTGAGCGGCTAACCTACTCATACTTTGTGACAGAACATCGCTGTTCTATCTGCTTGAAATACAATGCAAAACAAATACAAGAGGTGTGCCATTGCAGCTGCCGATTGTCGCCCACGCATAAAAAAACCCGTCCGGAGACGGGTTTTTTATCGGCTTACATTCAACCTTTGAATGGCGCCGGCTGTTGCTGGGTCAGGCAGTGGATGTTGCCGCCGCCCAGGAGCATTTCGCGGCCAGGGATCATTACCACTTCATGTTCCGGGAACACGCGCGCCAGAATCGCTCTAGCTTGGGCATCTGCCGGGTCGTCAAAGCTTGGTGCAATGATGCCGCCATTGACGATCAGGAAGTTGACGTAAGAGCCGGCCAGGCGAACCGACGGGTTACGCTCCTGGCTACCGGCCACCGGATCAACGCCGGCGCACTCTTCTTCAGTGGCGTACAGCGGTCCCGGAATCGGCATTTTGTGCACCGTAAAGGTGCGCCCTTTGGCGTCACGGCTGTTCTGCAAGACCTCCAGTGCGGCGTGGCAGCGCGCGTAGTTGGGGTCTTGAGGATCATCTGTCCAGGCCAGTAACACTTCACCCGGGCTGACGTAACAACAGAAGTTGTCGACGTGGCCATCGGTCTCGTCGTTGTACAGACCGTCCGGCAGCCAGATGATGGTCTCGACCGCCAGGTGCTCGCGCAGCACCTCTTCGATCTGCTCACGGTTCAGGTGCGGGTTGCGGTTGTGGTTGAGCAGGCACTCTTCGGTGGTAATCAGGGTGCCTTCGCCGTCGACGTGGATCGAGCCACCTTCAAGCACGAAGCCTTCGGTGTGGTAGCGCGCGCAGCGTTCCATCTCGAGGACTTTGCTGGCCACTTGCTCGTCACGGTTCCATGGCGCGTACAAGCCGCCCTCGAAGCCACCCCAGGCATTGAAGCCCCAGTCAACACCGCGGACTTCGCCGCTGTTGTTGATGACGAAGGTCGGGCCGGTGTCACGCACCCAGGCGTCGTCATTGCTGATTTCCACCACGCGAACGTTCGGCACGTCCAGACGGGCGCGGGCGTTGTCGTACTGTGCGGCCGAAACGGCCACGGTGACCGGCTGGAAGCGGGCGATGGCCTTGGCCAGCGTCACGTGTGCAGCCTGTACCGGCTTGCCGCCCAAGCGCCAGTTGTCCGGACGCTCGGGCCAGACCATCCAGACTTGGGTTTGCGGTGCCCATTCGGCCGGCATGTAGAAGCCGTCGGCGCGTGGAGTGCTGTTCAGCGTTTTCATGAGTAAACCTTTGCAAGGCTCGACGCAGGCATCAGGCATGGTGTCGAGGTCATTGAATGATCAGGATTCCAGCACACCTTCATTCGGTCTCATTGAGCGCCTAAAGTGCAGGTGTTATACACAACTTTATATCCGATAAATATCTGCTTTAAAAGCAACAATGCAAAATATTTAAGCATAAAAAAGCCGCTTAAACCGATAACAATCGATTTAAGCGGCGCTCAATCCACGCGTTAGAGCGTTTCTGACAACACCCTGTCGATGCTGTCGACGAAGTAGTCCACGCTTTCGCGCGTGGTGCACATCGGCGGCTTGATCTTGAGGATGTTCAGATAGTCGCCGGTAGGCTGCATGAAGATCCCCAGGTCGCGCAGGCGATCGCACAGGTAGGTGGTTTCTTCAGTGGCCGGCTCCAGCGTGCTGCGGTCGCGGACCAGTTCCAGGCCCAGGTAGAAGCCAGAGCCATGCACCGCACCGGCTAACGGATGTTTATCGACCAATGCCTGCAGGCGCGCTTTGAAGTGCCTGCCGACATCACGGGTGTTGCCCCACAAGCCCTCTTCATCCATTACATCGAGCACCGCCATGCCGATCCGGCAACTGACCGGGCTGCCGCCGGCGGACGAGAAGAAATAGCCTTCAGCCTCCAGCGCCTCGGCGATTTCCCGGCGGGTGATGACCGCGCCCAATGGCTGACCGTTGCCCATGCCCTTGGCCATGGTGATGATGTCCGGCACCACGCCTTGTTGCTCGAAGCCCCAGAAATACTCGCCCAGCCGGCCGTAGCCGACCTGTACCTCATCGGCGATGCACACGCCGCCGGCCGCCCGCACCTTGCCATAGACCTGCTGCAGGTAGCCCGTTGGCAGGGAAATGCCACCGGCGTTGCCGTACACCGGTTCGCAGATGAACCCGGCCAGCTGACGCTGTTGCGCCGCCAGCGCATCCAGCTTGTCGTCAACATCGCGCAGGTAGTCGGCGCAGGTGTCGTCGCCGCGGTAGGCGCCACGGTAAGTGTTGGGGGCAATCACCGGGTGCACCCACTCAGGCCGGGTACTCAGCGCCTGGGGGTTGTCGGCAATCGAGGTCGAGATCGCATCGGTAGCCACCGACCAGCCGTGGTAAGCCTCCAGCACGCTGAGCATGTCGCGACCACCGCTGTAGGCCCAGGCCAGGCGGATCGCCAGGTCGTTGGCTTCGGTGCCGCTGTTGACCAGGAACACCCGGTCCATGCCTTCGGGGGCCAGCGCCAGCAGGCGCTCGGAAAACTCGGCAATCGCCGCGTAGTGAAAGCGCGAGTTGGTGTTGAGCAGCGACCATTGCCGCGCCGACTCCTGCACCATGCGTGGATGGCCGTGGCCGAGTACCGCGACGTTGTTGAGCATGTCCAGGTACGACCGCCCCTGCATGTCGATCAGGTAGTTGCGCCAGCCACGCTCGATATGCGGCGGCTGTTGGTAGTAGTGCTTCTGCGAGCGGGCAAAACTGGCATCGCGGCGCGCCAGCAACTGCGCGGCGTCAACCAGCGGCTCGGCCTCGCAGGCAAACCCCAGTATCGCCTGTGGCGACGGGCACACGGCCTGCCAGGCCGCCGCCCGGGACGGCACGACGAAAGCCGGCGGGCACAGCCCAGGAACACGGCACAGCTGGATGCTCAACAGCCCTGCACTGCGTCCCAGGTGCTGACCCTGTGCGAGTTGTGCGCCTGACTCTGGCGTGTCGGCCAGCCCACGCAGCCAGAGGGTGCACTGCTCGCCCTGCAAGCAACCGACGCCCTCTGCAGTCTGCTGCCAGACACCGGCCCACGGGGCTTGCAGCACCGCGTTCGCGGGCACCTGCAACTCCACGTGCAGGGCAAAGGTCTGCGGTTCTTGCGGGTTGTCGATGTGGGTCTTCGACAGACGATACTGCGCATACAGGGAGCTCGCAGCACCCTGCTCGCCCGCGTGCTCACGTAGCAATTGCTGGTCGATGCCCGGCTGCTCCCAGTTGCCGGCCTGGAAAAGCTCACTCAGCACGCCCAGGTCCACGGGCGTCACCGCATCAGCCTGCAAACCCGGCAACAGCGGTGCAGTGGCTTGCAACGTAAAGGCCGGAAGCGCGTGGCCGGTGACCTGCAAGATCGCCGCTTCCATGAGTTCAAACGGCACGCTGTTGGCGACGTCGAAAATCTCCCACTCATGGTTCAGGTTGTCACGAATGTACTGGTTGCCCGGATCGACACTCAGTTGCTGCTCGCTGCTGAGTACCAGTACGCCTGCCCGGGCGACGATCAGCGGCCAGAGCGCTTTGAGCTCACTCGTCGTCAACGGGTTGAGTGCATGGTAGGCCTGTACCGCAGGCAGGATGCGCAGCGGATCGCCCTCGGCGTGGTGTAGCAGCGCTGCACAGGTCACCGACAGGTCGGCAATCCGCCAGGTATGCACCAGGTCACCAAAGTCGATGACGCCTTGCAACTGCCACTCACGCTGCTCGTCGCGTTGCCACACGGCATTGTCATCGGTGATGTCCAGGTGCACGGCCTGCATCGGCAGCTGGCTGATCAGGGGATGCAGCCGCGCCTCTGCCAGACCTGTAGCCGCCAGCAGCTGCGTTTTGCGTGGCCCGTCGGCCAGCACGGGCAACAGGTGGGCGGTCAAGGCCGGGGCATGGCGCGGGTCCCATTGCAGCGTACGCTCAAGACCTGGGTGACTGAATTCGGCCAAGGCCTGGTCAACCCGTGCACACAGCCTGCCCAATTCGGCAATCAGTTCCGGCGCCATGTACTTCAAACGGGTCAGCGACTGGCCTTCGATGTATTCGAGCAAACGCACGCGCAGGGCCTGCCCGTCGACCTCCAGCGCCAGCAACTGCGCGCCGGAGCCTGCACTGATAACCGCAGGCACCGGCACGCCACGCTCACGCAGGTAGCGCAGGGCCGCGTGCTGGGCCTCCAGCTCAACCTCGGCGTAGCTGCCATGGCAGATTTTCAGGACATAGCGCCCCTGGGCACTATCAACGCGAAAGTTCAGGTCTTGCTGGCTGCCTAATGGCTGCAATGAACCACTGAGCCCATACTGCTCCTGCAACACCCGCCGGGCTTGCTCTTCGCTGACATCGGGGCAGGGTTGGCTGGAGCGGTGGATCAAGGTACTGAGCGGCATGGTGGACCTCATTTTTTTTGTTGCTTATATCGCCACTGCTTCTGCCGATAAGCAAGTACGGCAGGAAAAAAGCGATGAGCAACAAGGTCATGCCAAAGTAGCTTGCTAATGTGATGCAATTTTTTTGCCCCTACTCCCGCTGAAGACTGTCCACAGGCTAGGCTTCTGTAGAAATTCGCCAAAGACGTAAAGGTTATTGGACATGCGCATTTTTATTACCGGCGGAGCCGGTTTCATTGGTTCAGCGCTCATTCGTCATCTGATCAGCGCGACTGAACACGAGGTGCTCAACCTCGACAAGCTGACCTATGCCGGTAACCTTGAGTCGTTGACCTGTATTGCAACCGACACTCGCTATGAGTTCGTCCAGGCCGACATTGCTGACCAGGCTACCGTCAGCGCCGTGCTAAAACGGTTCCAGCCCCATGCCATCATGCACCTGGCAGCGGAGTCCCATGTCGACCGTTCTATCGATGGTCCGGCCCAGTTCATCCAGACCAATATCGTCGGCACTTACGCCTTGCTCGAAGCGACCCGCGCCTATTGGCTCTCGCTGCCTGACGACGAGCGAGCCGCGTTTCGCTTCCACCACATCTCCACCGACGAGGTGTACGGCGACCTGCATGGCATCGATGACCTGTTCACTGAGTCCACACCGTATGCGCCTAGTTCTCCGTATTCGGCAAGCAAGGCGGCGTCCGATCACCTGGTGCGCGCCTGGCAGCGCACCTATGGCCTGCCAGTGCTGATCACCAACTGCTCAAACAACTACGGCCCCTATCATTTCCCGGAAAAGCTGATTCCGCTGGTGATTCTCAATGCCTTGGCGGGCAAGCCCTTGCCCGTGTACGGCAACGGCCTGCAGGTGCGCGACTGGTTGTTCGTTGAGGACCATGCCCGCGCCCTGCTCAAGGTGGTAACTGAAGGAACGGTGGGTGAGACGTTTAACATTGGCGGACACAACGAGCAGAAAAACATCGATGTGGTACGCAGCATCTGCGCGCTGCTTGAAGAACTCGCGCCCAACCGCCCGCAAGGCGTTGAACACTACGCAGACCTGATCACCTTCGTACAGGACCGCCCTGGCCACGACCTGCGCTACGCCATCGACGCCAGCAAGATCGAGCGTGAGCTGGGCTGGGTGCCCGAGGAAACGTTCGCATCCGGTCTGCGCAAAACCGTGCAGTGGTACCTGGACAATCTGGAGTGGTGCCAACGGGTTCAAGACGGGAGCTACCAAGGCCAGCGCCTTGGTACCAACAATTTCAAGGATCTTATTGCATGACCAAAGGTATCGTTCTGGCAGGCGGCTCCGGAACCCGCTTGCATCCCATCACCCTGGGTGTCTCCAAACAACTGCTGCCCATCTATGACAAACCGATGATCTATTACCCGATCTCGGTCCTCATGCTTGCCGGTATTCGGGAAATTCTGCTGATCTCTACCCCGCAGGACTTACCCCAGTACCGTCAGTTGTTCGGAGACGGAAGCCAATTTGGTATCCATATCAGTTATGCAGAACAGCCCACTCCCGACGGGTTGGCTCAGGCCTTCCTGATTGGTGAGGCGTTCATCGGCAACGATTCGGTGTGCCTGATCCTGGGTGACAACATCTTTCACGGACAAGGATTCAGCGAACAGTTGTTGCGGGCGGTCAGCCACGAAAGCGGCGCGACTGTATTCGGCTATTGGGTCAAGGACCCGGAGCGATTCGGGGTCGTCGACTTCGATACGCAGGGCCGGGCACTTTCGATTGAAGAGAAGCCACAGCAACCGAAATCGAACTATGCCGTTACCGGCCTGTATTTTTATGACAACGACGTGGTTGCCATCGCCAAGCAGGTCAGGCCGTCTGCCCGCGGAGAACTTGAGATAACCGACATCACCAACGCATACCTCAAGCGTGGTGACCTGCGGGTAGAACGGTTCGGGCGGGGTTTTGCCTGGCTCGATACCGGCACACACGAGAGCCTGCTGGACGCCTCGCAGTACGTTCAGACAATCGAGAACAGGCAGGGCCTGAAAGTAGCCTGCCTGGAAGAAATTGCCTTTCAGAAGGGCTGGATCTGTCGCGAACGCCTGTCTGAAAAGGCCAAGGCGCTGGCTAAAACCGGCTACGGCCAATACCTCTACAAACTGCTCGAAGAACAGCAATGAACGTCATCCCCACACGCTTACCCGGCGTACTTATCATTGAGCCCAAGGTGTTCGAAGACCCTCGCGGCTTTTTCTATGAAAGTTTCAATGCGCAGGCGTTTGAGCAGCAAACCGGCGTCAGCACAACGTTTGTCCAAGACAACCACTCCGCATCGCATCGGGGCGTGCTGCGGGGTCTGCACTATCAGGTCGAAAACTCCCAAGGCAAGCTGGTACGCGTCATCCATGGCGAAGTACTGGATGTTGTAGTTGATGTACGCCGAAGTTCTGCCACGTTCGGGCAATGGATCGCCACACGCTTGTCTGCACAGAATCGTCGCCAGATCTGGATACCAGAGACCTTTGCCCACGGTTTTCTGGTACTCAGCGACAAAGCCGAGTTCCTCTACAAGACCACGGCTTACTACAACCCGGCGGCCGAGCGCTGCATTCGCTGGGACGACCCGGATCTGGCAATTGACTGGCAGCTGGAAGAGCAGCCAGTGCTTTCCGCCAAGGATCAGCAAGGGCAATGGTTCAAAGATTCAGAGCTGTTGCCATGACCGGTCCGCAGCCGAGAATTCTCATTAGTGGCCAGCATGGCCAGGTGTCACGGGAACTGCAGTTGAGCCTGCGCAGCTTGGGGACGATCCATGCGCTGGACCGCAATGCGCTGGACCTTACTCAACCGGAGCAAATCCGCAGTTACATCAGGGCCATCGCCCCGGACCTGATCATCAACGCCGCCGCCCACACGGCGGTGGACCAGGCCGAAAGCGAACCGGACCTGGCGTTTGCGATCAATGCTCAGGCGCCAGGCATCTTTGCCGAAGAAGCTGCGCGCCTTAATATTCCACTGATCCATTACTCCACCGACTACGTATTCGACGGTAACAAGGCGACGCCCTACACCGAAGATGATGCACCGAACCCGCTGGGCGTCTACGGTCGAAGCAAACTGGCGGGTGAGCAGGCCATTACCGCCGTGGGCGGCCAGCATCTGATCCTGCGCACCAGTTGGATATACTCGCGACACGGCCGTAACTTTCTGCTGACCATGCAGCGCCTGCTCCAGGAAAAGCCGCAACTTCGCGTCGTCGCTGACCAGATCGGGGCACCGACCTGGGCCGGCACCGTTGCCCACAGTACGCGCCTGCTAATTGAACGCTGGCAGAACGGCTTGGGCGGTGAATGGGGCATTTATCACCTGACCGCGCAAGGTGAAACTTCCTGGTTCGGTTTTGCCCAGGCCATTGCTGACCAGCTCAAAGTTCTTGGGTTGCCGTGTGCTGAGCTGCTGCCCATTCCTTCACGCGACTACCCGACGCCGGCGCAACGCCCCCTGAACTCGCGACTGGACTGCAGTCGCCTGCAACGCCAATGGCAGGTCACCCAGCCACACTGGCAGCAGGCGCTGATCGACTGCCTGAAGTAGCGCATAATGCGCCAGTACTTTCTGGCGCAGTTGCGATGACCATGATTCCACCTCTTCCCCGCCGCCCTCGCTGGCGCAGCCTGGCACTGCTGGCGATTTGCCTGGCGCCGTTGCTATGGCCTTTGCAGCACCTTGCCAAACACTATTACCAGCAAGAGCTGGCCGGGCAGAACCGCCAGACCCAGGACCTGTACGTCGCCAACCTGCTGGGCATCCTGCACCGCTACGAAACCCTGCCGCAGATCCTTGGCGACCTGCCCGCCCTGCGCGCCGTGCTGGCTGACCCGCTACGCCTGGAAAGCCTGACCAACGCCAACCGCCTGCTCAAAGACATCGCCACCCAGACCGGCGCCGAAGTCATGTACCTGATGGACACCAGGGGCAACACCCTGGCGGCCTCCAACTGGGACAAGCGCGACAGCTTCGTCGGCCGCAATTTTGCCTACCGGCCTTACTACACCGAAGCTATTGCCGGGCGCCTGGGGCGCTTTTTCGGCCAGGGCACCACCTCGGCCAAACGCGGCTATTTCTTTGCCGCTGCGGTGCATGATCGCGAACAGATAATCGGTGTACTGGTGGTCAAGGTCGACCTCGACCACACCGAGAACCTGTGGGGCAAGACGCCCGAACAGCTGTTGGTTACCGACCACAATGGTGTAGTGATCCTCACCTCGCGTCCTGACTGGCGTTTCCGCGCTACGCGGCCACTGACCGAGGCCGAGCGCGAGGCGATCGTCGCGATCCGGCTCTACCCGACACAAGAACCGCAACCACTGAATCTCAACACCGACGCCTGGCTGATCCAGACCCAGGACATCGAGGAGACGGGCTGGCAAGTCAGCATCCTCGCCCCGCGAACCCTGATTGACCGCTCGGTAAACACTGTATTGGCCATCGGCGCCGCAGCCTTGCTGGTATTGATGCTGTTGCTCGGTCTGATGATGCAGCGTCGGCGCCATTACATCGAACGCATCGACTTCGAAGCCCACGCCCGCCACGAGCTGGAAAAGCGCGTAATGGAACGCACCGCCGACCTCGAGGGCCTGAACAGTCGCCTCAAAGACGAGGTACTGGAGCGCGAACAGGCCCAGCAGGAGCTGGTGCGGGCCCAGGACGAACTGGTCCAGGCCGGAAAACTGTCGGTGCTGGGGACCATGTCGGCGAGCATCAGCCATGAGCTCAACCAACCCCTGGCGGCGATCCGCAGCTACGCCGAAAACGCCGAGATTCTTCTCGACCATCAGCGCACCGATGACGCCCGCAGCAACCTTAAACTGATCAGCGAGCTGACCGGGCGCATGGCCTCGATCATCGCCCACCTGCGCGCCTTTGCCCGTCGCGACCGCCACGCGCCGGAGAGTGTCGCGCTGCAGCCGGCGCTGGATGACGCCCTGGCCTTGCTGGCCAAACGTCGGCGGGCCATGGCCGTGGACCTGGTACGCGACCTGCCGGATGCCACGCTGTGGGTCCAGGCCGGTGAAACCCGCCTGCGCCAGGTGCTCGGCAACCTGTTGGCCAACGCCCTCGATGCCCTGACCGAAAAAGCCAACCCGCGAAAACTCTGGCTAAGTGCCGAACAGCGCGAGGGCTACGTCTACCTGTACATTCGCGACAATGGCCCAGGCTTTAGCAGTGAAGCGCTGGCCCGCGCCCGCGAACCGTTTTTTACCACCAAGACGCGTACCCAGGGCCTTGGCCTGGGCCTGGCAATCTGCGACACCTTGATGCGTGCCCTGGGCGGCGAACTGCTGCTCGGCAACCACCCTGAAGGCGGCGCACTGCTGACCCTTAAACTGCGCGTCGCCACCCCAGGCGCCAACCTGCAACCTCCGGAGGACACATCGGCATGACCACCGAGCCGCTCATCGACAGCCGTGTACAGGTGATACTGGTCGATGACGACCCGCACCTGCTCCAGGCCCTGAGCCAGACCCTGGATCTTGCCGGTCTGAAAGTCCTGCCCCTGAGCGACGCGCAGAATCTGGCCGGGCGCATTGAACACGACTGGCCCGGCGTGGTGGTCAGCGATATCCGCATGCCGGGTATCGACGGCCTGCAACTGCTCCAGCAGGTACACGCGCAAGACCCGGAATTGCCGGTGCTGCTGATCACCGGTCACGGCGACGTACCGTTGGCAGTACAGGCCATGCGCGCCGGTGCCTATGACTTTCTTGAAAAACCGTTCGCCAGCGACGCCTTGCTCGACAGCGTGCGCCGTGCCCTGGCCCTGCGCCGCCTGGTGCTGGACAACCGCAGCCTGCGCCTGGCCCTGAGCGACCGTCAGCAGCTGAGCGCCCGCCTGGTCGGCCAGTCAGCGCCCATGCTGCGCCTGCGCGAACAGATCGGCGCGCTGGCCGGTACCCGTGCCGATGTACTGATCCTCGGTGAAACCGGCGCCGGCAAGGAAGTCGTTGCCCGCGCCCTGCATGACCTGTCGAGCCGACGCGACGGCCCGTTCGTGGCCATCAACGCCGGTGCCCTGGCCGAGTCGGTGGTCGAAAGTGAACTGTTCGGCCACGAGCCAGGCGCCTTCACTGGCGCCCAGAAGCGTCGCATCGGCAAATTCGAATTCGCCAATGGTGGCACGCTGTTCCTCGATGAAATCGAAAGCATGAGCCTGGATGTGCAGGTCAAACTGCTGCGCCTGCTCCAGGAGCGAGTGGTTGAACGCCTCGGCGGTAACCAGCAGATCCCGCTCGATATCCGCATCATCGCCGCCACCAAGGAAGACCTGCGCCAGTCCGCTGACCATGGGCGCTTTCGGGCCGACCTTTACTACCGGCTGAATGTTGCACCCTTGCGCATCCCGCCACTTCGCGAGCGCGGCGACGACATTCTGGTGTTGTTCCAGCATTTCGCCGGCGCCGCCAGCGAACGCCATGGCTTGCCAGCCAACAGCCTGCAACCGGCGCAACGCGCGCTGTTGCTGCGCCACACCTGGCCGGGCAACGTGCGCGAGCTGCAGAACGTCGCCGAGCGTTTCGCCCTGGGTCTGGAACTGGCCCTCGATGGCCAGGCCCCCGAGCCGTCTCAGCCACAGGCGGTCACTGTCGGCAGCGGCAACCTCAGCGAGCAGGTTGAACACTTCGAACGTTCACTGATTGCCGCCGAGCTGGCCCAACCGCACAGCTCGATGCGCAGCCTGGCCGAAGCCCTGGGCATACCCCGCAAGACCTTGCACGACAAACTGCGCAAGCACGGCCTGAGCTTCGCCGACAGTAACGCCAGCACTGACGACCTAGAGGAGAACCGCCCATGACCACGGACAGCCACTACCTGGAATCGGTGCTGCACGGTGATATCCCGCTGACCCGCGAAATGGGTTTGCAGGTGCTCGACTGGCAGCAGCAGACCCTGCGCCTGCAACTGCCGCTGGCGGCCAACGTCAACCACAAGAGCACCATGTTTGGCGGCAGCCTGTACTGTGCGGCGGTGCTGGTGGGTTGGGGCTGGCTGCACCTGCGCCTGCGTGAAGCAGGCATCGACGATGGCCACATCGTCATTCAGGAAGGGCAGATCAGCTATCCGCTACCGGTGACCGGCGCGGCAATCGCCATGTGCCAGGCGCCGGAGGAAAAAGTCTGGGAGCGCTTCGTTGCCACCTACCAGCGCCGCGGCCGGGCGCGCCTCAACCTGCAAACGCAGGTCAACAACGCCGGCAGTGATGAGGCCGCCGTGCTGTTCAGCGGCCAGTACGTGCTACATCGTTGAGGCCAGCTGCAACAGCTTGCCGCGCCACGGCGCGGCGGCCGGCAACGCCAGGAAAAACGGATTGAGCAACGATTCACGCGGCGGGTAGGTAAAGGCCTGGCCATCCAGGCCGAGCACCTCGCCGCCAGCCCCTTCCAGCACTCCTTGCGCCGCAGCGGTGTCCCACTGCGAGGTTGGCGCCAGCCGCGGGTAGCAATCTGCCGTACCTTCGGCCAGCAGGCAGAACTTAAGCGAACTGCCGATGTTGGCCAGCGCCAGCTCACCCACGGCAGCGCTGAGGCCGGCCAGCAGCGCTTCTTGCTGCGGGCTGGAGTGACGACGACTGGCGACTACGGTAAAGGCCGAGCCGGCTGCCGGGGCCTGACGCACTTGAATGGCCCGGGCCTGGCCATCGGCCTCTTCCAGCCAGGCACCAAGCGCGCTGCCGCCGTAGTAGCAACGGCCAGTGGTGGGGATGGCCACCACGCCGAACACCACCCGCCCCTGCTCGACCAGCGCGATGTTGACGGTGAACTCTTCCGTCCCGGCGATGAACTCCTTGGTGCCATCAAGCGGATCAACCAGCCACCAGCGCGTCCACTGCTGGCGTTCAGCCAAGGCAATGCCGCAGTCTTCTTCCGACAGCACCGGAATCTCGGGGGCCAACGCCTGCAGGCCCTTGGCAATAACCTCATGGGCGGCCAGGTCAGCTGCAGTCACTGGCGACTCATCGGCCTTGGTGGTCACGGCTACATCCGCCCGCCAGAACGGCAGGATGGCAGCGCCCGCCTGACGCGCCAGCGCGACCACCTGTTGCATCAACTGCTGGTCACTCATGCGCTGAAAACTCCGCGCTGGGTCAGCAGGTCACGTACCAGGTACAGCGCCGCCAACGCTCGTCCTTCGGAAAACTGCGGGTGCTGGGCCAGGGCCGAAAGCTCGCGCAGGCTGACCTTGTCGACCCGCATCGGCTCAGGCTCGTCGCCCTCCAGCCGCTCTTCGTACAGATCGGAGGCCAGCACCACCTGAATCTTCTGGCTCATGTAGCCCGGCGACAACGACAGCTCGGTGAGGTGTTCAAGCTGGCGCGCGCCATAGCCGGCTTCTTCCTTGAGCTCGCGGTTGGCGGCCGCCAACACGTCTTCACCGGGCTCGATCAAGCCTTTGGGCAACGACAGCTCGTATTCATCCGTGCCACCGCAATACTCCTCGACCAGCACCGCATGCTCGGCATCGAGCATCGCCACGATCATCACCGCACCGTAGCCATTTCCGCGCCCTACCAGCCGCTCATAGGTACGCTCGTTGCCGTTGGCAAAGCGCAGTTGCACGGCTTCAACCCGAAACAGGCGGCTGCTGGCGACAATCTCGCGAGAAAGGACGGTGGGTTTCTGGCGCATGGGGCGGCTCCTTGGCATGAACGGGTTACTATACCGTGGCTTGCCCGGCCGCTGCTGCCCTGACTGTCCGAGAATTTCATATGCCCGTTTTAGCCTGGTCCACCATCGACACCGTTCTGCTGGACATGGACGGCACACTGCTCGACCTGCATTTCGACAACCACTTCTGGCTAGAACACCTGCCGCAGCGCTACGCCGACCTGCACGGCATCAGCCGGGCCATGGCAGAGCTCGAGCTGCAACCGTTGTTCGAGCAGAACGCGGGCTCGCTGAACTGGTACTGCCTGGATTTCTGGAGCCGCGAACTCAACCTGCCGATTCGCGAGCTGAAGCTGGAAACTGCCCACCTGATAGCCTTGCGCCCGGATGCCGATACGTTCCTGCAGGCGATCAAGCAGGCCGGCAAGCGGGTGATCCTGATCACCAACGCGCACCGCGACTCGCTGTCACTGAAACTGGAAAAGGTGGAGTTGGCGCCGTACTTCGAACGGTTGATCAGCTCCCACGACTACGGCTTCCCCAAGGAGAATCCACAGTTCTGGGAAGCGCTGCAGGCCGATATCGGTTTTGCACCAGAACGCAGCCTGTTTATCGACGACACCTTGTCGATACTGCGCAGCGCCCGCGACTTCGGCGTGGCGCACCTGCTTGCGGTGCGCCAGCCGGACAGCCGCAAAGGGCCGCGTGATACCGAGGAGTTCGCCGCCGTTGAGGACTACCGGGCACTGCTCGAAGGGCTTTGAGGCTTACTCGGGAATGCGCAGCGTCTGGCCCGGGTAGATTTTATCCGGGTGGCTGAGCAGTGGCTTGTTGGCCTCGAAGATCTTGTTGTACTGGTTGGCATTGCCGTACACCGCAAGGGAAATGGCGCTCAGGGTGTCGCCTTTTTTCACCACGACAAAGCGCGCGGCCGCAACAACCGGGCCGGTAACGGTGATCTGGTCGTCTACCGAGGCCACACCGGCAATGTTACCCAGGGCCAGCAGGATCTTCTCTTTCTCTTCCTGGCTGGCCACCTCACCGGTGACGGTAACCTTGTCGCCCTCCACCGTGGTCTGCACGTTCGGATTACCCAGCCCGACCTTCGCCACGTGGTCCTTCAACTGCTCGCTGGCATTGGCATTACCTGGGGTCAACAGGTCGACGATTTTCTCGCCGGCTTCTTTGATGAAACTGAAAATGCTCATACCGCTCTCCTTGGTGTTGAATCTCGGAGCCTGGAGTCTAGGACAGGTTAGAATGCTGCGCCTGCTTTGTGCCGAGGAGCGACGATGGACATCAAACAACTCAAATTCCTCATCGCCCTGGATGAAACCCGCCACTTTGGCCAGGCCGCCGCCCGCTGCCATGTGACCCAGCCCACCCTGTCGATGCGCCTGCGCAACCTGGAGCAGGAGCTGGACCTGGCACTGGTCAACCGTGGCCAGCGCTTTGAAGGCTTCACCGCGCAAGGTGAGCGCGTGCTGGCCTGGGCTCGCTCGGTCATCGCCGCCTACGACGGCCTGCAGGCCGAAGCCGCCGCCTGTCGCGGGCACCTGGTCGGCAACCTGCGCCTGGGCGTGGTGCCGCTGTCGAGCTTTGACCCGATGCCCCTGCTGCAACGCCTGCACCAACGCCACCCGGACCTGAACTTTGAACTCAGCGCGCTGAGTTCCGAGCAGATCCTAGAGCAGCTCAGCAGCAATCGCCTGGACCTCGGCGTGTCCTACCTCGAACGGCTCGACAACGAGCGCTTCCTGTCCTTGCCGTTGGGCGAAACGCGCCTGGGCCTGTTGTATGACCCGGCGCACTTCAGCTTCGACGATCAACCATTGAGCTGGCAGACCGTAAGCACGCTGCCACTGGGGTTGCTCACCGCCGGCATGCATTTTCGCCAGTCGATTGATCACAATTTCAACAGCCGCGGCCTGCAACCGCGCCTGGTGGTGCAGACCGACGCCGTCCATCAGTTGGCCCAGGCCGTCAGTGGCGGCTTGTGTTGCGCGATCATGCCGCTGGCGGCGGGCCTTGAGGGGCTGACCGAGCGGTTGCGCCTGCAGCCGATCGATCAGGCCAGCACACTGGCCCCGCTGGGCCTGATCATGCGCCGTACGGCGCCACGCTCGGCCCTGGCCGAAGCGTGTCTGGCCGAATTTCAGGCGCTGCAAAGCGGTGCGTGATCGACGCCATCTATCACGGCATCAGGATTAGCGATTAGACGATACCCGAGCGCCAGCCTAGGCTTAAATCAGACTAGCCGCCGGTATCTCTGATGAGCACAAAACCTCCGGCCTGCGCAGCGTCCGTCCCCCTGACTGCGCCCGCGGCCAGCAACCGCTATGACTACAGCCAACTGACCGATGACAGCCAGGCCAGTACCGCGCTGGCCGAAGAAGTCGCCCTGGCCATTGCCTACAACGGCATCAACCAGGCGGTAATGCTGGTCAGCCCGACGGACCTTGAAGACTTCATCGTCGGCTTCAGCCTGGGCAGCGGCATCATTGCCTCGCCCGACGAAATCTACGACCTCAAGCTCAATAGCCGCGACAGCGCCATCAGTGCCGAGGTGGAAATCGCCAGCCGGGCGTTCTGGAACCTCAAGAACCAGCGCCGGCAGCTGGCCGGTACCAGTGGCTGCGGCCTGTGCGGGGTCGAAGCCCTGGAGCAGGCCCTGCCCGAGCTCAGTGTGCTGCCTGGCGCCCCCCTGCCGCCGGCGCACTGGCTCGACGGCCTGCGCCAACGCATTGATGCCTTCCAGCCCCTGGGCCAGCACTGCGGTGCCGTGCATGCCGCCCTGTTCATGAACAACCAGGGCGAATTGTTGCTGGGCCGCGAAGACATTGGCCGGCACAACGCGCTGGACAAGCTGATCGGCGCCCTGCTGCGCCAGCACATCAGCCTTGATGGCGGCCTGGCCATTGTCACCAGCCGCTGCAGTCTGGAGCTGATCCAGAAAGTCTTGCGGGCCGGCATCCAGACCCTGGTCAGCCTGTCGTCCCCCACCGGCTTGGCCCTGCAATGGGCACGCCGACATAACCTCAACCTGATCCATTTGCCTAAGCACAGTGCACCACGGGTTTTCAGCCCCGTGCTGGAGAACCCATCGTGAGCCTGCATCACCAAGCCGACCAAAAGCCCGTACCCCGCTACAAGCCTTACCATGGCGCCGCTGGTGGCTGGGGGGCGCTACGCAGCGTGGCCCAGGCGTGGATCGGCAGCGACAACGCCCTGAAGAACATTCGCGCCCTGCTCAAAACCAACCAGAACGGCGGGTTTGATTGCCCGGGCTGTGCCTGGGGCGACTCGCCGGAAAGCGGCATGGTCAAGTTCTGCGAGAACGGCGCCAAGGCAGTGAACTGGGAAGCCACCAAACGCCGTGTCGATGCCGCTTTCTTTGCGCGCCACAGTGTCACCTCACTGTTGACCCAAAGTGACTACTGGCTTGAGTACCAGGGGCGCCTGACCGAGCCCATGGTTTACGAACCGAGTAGCGACCGCTACCGGCCGATTGACTGGGACGCAGCGTTCGCGCTGATCGCCGAGCACCTGCACGCGCTGGAAAGCCCGGACCAGGCCGAGTTCTACACTTCGGGCCGGGCCAGCAACGAAGCGGCCTACCTGTATCAGCTGTTCGTGCGCGCCTATGGCACCAACAACTTCCCCGACTGCTCGAACATGTGCCACGAGGCCAGCGGTGTCGCCCTGAGCCAGAGTGTCGGGGTCGGCAAGGGCACCGTGACCTTTGACGACTTCGAACACGCCGACGCCATTTTCGTCTGGGGCCAGAACCCTGGCACTAACCATCCGCGCATGCTTGAACCGCTGCGCGAAGCGGTCAAGCGTGGTGCCCAGGTTGTGTGCATCAACCCGCTCAAGGAACGCGGCCTGGAGCGCTTCCAGCACCCGCAGCACCCGCTGGAGATGCTCACCAACGGCGACCGCCCGACCAACACAGCGTATTTCCGTCCGGCACTGGGCGGCGACATGGCGGTGCTGCGCGGCATGGCCAAGTACTTGTTGCAGTGGGAACGTGAAGCCCAGGCCAGCAACGCCCCGGCGGTGTTCGACCATGACTTCCTCAACCAGCACACCCAAGGTGTACTCGATTACCTCGCCGCCGTGGACGATACCCCGTGGGCGCACATCGAGGCTCAGTCCGGCTTGAACCTGGCTGAAATCGAGCAAGCCGCACGGATGTACTGCAAGGCCAAAAAAGTCATCATGTGCTGGGCCATGGGCATCACCCAGCACCGTCACTCGGTGGCGACCATCCAGGAAATCGCCAACCTCATGCTGCTGCGCGGCAACCTCGGTACACCGGGTGCCGGCCTGTGCCCGGTGCGCGGCCACAGCAACGTACAGGGCGACCGCACCATGGGCATCAACGAGCGTCCGCCGGTGGCCTTGCTCGATGCCCTGGAGCGGCGCTTCCAGTTCCAGGTGCCGCGCCACGACGGCCACAACACCGTTGAAGCGATCGGCGCCATGCTTGCCGGCAAGGCCAAGGTATTCATTGCGCTGGGTGGCAATTTTGCCCAGGCGACACCCGACACCGAACGTACCGCCCAGGCCCTGCGCAGTTGCAAACTGACGGTACAGATCAGCACCAAGCTCAATCGCAGCCACTTGATGCACGGCAAGCAGGCACTGATCCTGCCGTGCCTGGGTCGAACCGACATCGATATGCAAAGCGAAGGCCCGCAAGCGGTCACGGTGGAAGACTCATTCAGCATGGTCCATGCCTCCAACGGCCAGCTCAAGCCGTTGTCACGGCACATGCGTTCAGAGCCGGCGGTGATTGCCGGCATCGCGGCGGCGACGCTGGGTTCAAAACCCGTCGACTGGCACTGGCTGGTGGCTGACTACGGACGCATTCGCGACCTGATCGCCGACACCATTCCAGGCTTTACCGACTTCAACCAGCGCCTGGAACACCCCGGTGGCTTCTACCTGGGCAGCAGCGCCGGCCAGCGGCAATGGAAAACCGCCAGCGGCCGCGCCAACTTCAAAGCCAATAGCCTGCCGGATGACCTGCTGCACGAACGCGTGCGGGCGACCGGGCAGGTGCCGGACCTGATCATGCAGTCGATGCGCTCGCACGATCAGTACAACACTACGATCTACGGCCTCGATGACCGCTACCGTGGGGTCAAGGGCCAACGCGACGTGCTGTTTGTGAACGAGGCCGACATCATTCGCCTGGGCTTTCACCCGGGGCAGAAAGCCGACATCGTGTCGCTGTGGAGCGATGGCTGTGAACGTCGGGTCAAGGGCTTCACCTTGCTGGCGTTTGACATTCCGGCCGGACAAGCCGCGGCCTACTATCCGGAGGTCAATCCGCTGGTGCCGCTGGAAAGTGTTGGCGATGGCAGCCACACACCGACCTCGAAATTCGTCGCGATCAAACTGGAAGCGGCCAGCGACAATGCCAGAATCCTCTGACAGAATACTTGGCTAACGCGCACAAAAAAGGCCCTGAAAATGATCTCAGGGCCTTGTCTCAAGTAAGCTCAGACAGCCAAAAATCAAGAAAGTTTCACAGCTAAAACAGTAACTTAGAGAATTGTGTACAACTCGTGTTACTCGTCGGATTTCCATTGCCAGCCCCCTCCTCCAGCCTCAGGATCGCCTCGTCATCCTTATGAGGCTCTCTTGATGAAGTACTCCTCGATTCTGTTGTTGTCCCTCAGCCTGCTCAGTGGCGTTGCCTCAGCAGGTGGCACCACCGAAGCCGGCATCGGCGGCGCATTGGGTGGGGTACTGGGCTCAGTGGTCGGTAACTCGATCGGTGGCAGCACCGGCTCCACGATCGGCGCAGGCCTTGGCGGCGCGGCAGGTAGTGCCGTAGGCGCGAACAAGCACAGCCGTGGCGAAGCGGCCATCGGTGGCGCCCTGGGCGCAGCTGGCGGTAACGCGATCGGCCGTAGCGTCGGTGGTACCACGGGCGGTTACATGGGTGCAGCCGCAGGTGGCGGTGCCGGTGGTGCCCTGGGTAACTACATGGGCAAAGAAGCCGACAAAGAAGACCGTCACTACAGCAACCGTGGCTACGACGACCGTCGCTACTACCGTGACCGTGGTCACCACTACGGCCACCGCAAGCACAAGAAGCACTGGCGTCACCGCTAAGCGCGGCGTAACCCACGCCACGCTTGCGTCATGAGATTCAGCCCTGCAGGCGCAGCAATGCCGCCTGCAGCGGCACTGACAGTGACGCAGGTTGCCCCGAACTGCGCTCGACAAACACCTGCACCACCTTCCCCGCAGCGCACAGATGCTGCTCACCGACCTGAAACAGGCCTAGCTGATACTCCACCGTGCTGCCGGCCAGGCGGGTAACCCGCAAGCCGACCTCCAGGGTGTCAGGAAACGCCGGCAAGGCGAAAAAGTCCGCTGCCGAACTCACCACGAACCCCAGCACTTCCCCTTCCTGCAGATCCAGGTCCGCCTGCTGCTGCAAAAACGCCTGAATGGTCGTCTCAAAGTAGCTGTACACCGTGGCACCGGCGATGTGGCCATTGAGGTCGTTGTCTTGCCAGCGCGTGAGCACGGGCTGCAGATGGGGAAAGTCGTGACGTTGGGGCATTTCGGACATGGCTGTTCTGTGCTCGGAAGGGTTAGTCAGCCACAAGCTTCCCATATTTCAAACCTGTAGTGGCCCCTGTAGGAGCTGGCTTGCCAGCGATGCAAGCGATGCGAAGACGTTGGCACCGCGTGGACGCCATCGCCGGCAAGCCGGCTCCTGCAGATCACAACAGACACGAAAAAGCCGCCCCTGAGGGCGGCTTTTCAGTCTCGCGCTAGCTACAGCTTACAGCTGTGGGCCAGCCGCCTTGATGGCGTCGGAAACTTCGAACTTCTTGAAGTTCTCGATGAACAGCTTGGCCAGGGCCTTGGCGGCTTCATCGTACGCAGCCTGGTCAGCCCAGGTGTTGCGTGGGTTCAGCAGGACGGTATCAACGCCTTCAACGGCTTTTGGCACGTCGAGGTTGATGATGTCCAGGTGCTCGGTCTCGGCACCGACCAGCGCGCCGCTCTGGATCGCTGCGATCACTGCACGGGTGGTCGGAATGTTGAAGCGCTTGCCGACGCCGTAGCCACCACCGGTCCAGCCGGTGTTGACCAGGTAGACCTTGGAGTTGAAGCCGTTGATACGCTTGATCAGCAGCTCAGCGTACTCACCAGCAGGACGCGGGAAGAACGGCGCGCCGAAGCAGGTGGAGAAGGTCGACTTGATGCCGCCGCCCGAGCCCATTTCGGTGGAACCAACCAGCGCGGTGTAGCCGGACAGGAAGTGGTAGGCGGCCTGCTCGTTGTTCAGGATCGAAACCGGTGGCAGCACGCCAGTCAGGTCGCAAGTCAGGAAGATAACGGCGTTAGGCTCGCCACCCAGGTTCGCTTCCGAACGCTTGGCAACGTGCTCCAGCGGGTAGGCGGCGCGGCTGTTCTGGGTCAGGCTGACATCGGCGTAGTCGGCGTGCTTGGCATCGTCGATCACGACGTTTTCCAGCACTGCGCCGTGCTTGATGGCTTTCCAGATGACCGGCTCGTTCTTCTCGGACAGGTCGATGCACTTGGCGTAGCAGCCGCCTTCCATGTTGAAGACAACGCCTTCGCCCCAACCGTGCTCGTCGTCACCGATCAGGTAACGGCTTTCGTCAGCCGACAGGGTGGTCTTGCCGGTACCCGACAGACCGAAGAACAGGGTGACATCGCCTTCTTCGCCGATGTTGGCAGCGCAGTGCATTGGCAGCACGTCAGCAGCCGGCAGCAGGAAGTTCTGCACCGAGAACATGGCTTTCTTCATTTCGCCGGCATAACGCATGCCTGCGATCAGTACTTTCTTCTGGGCGAAGTTGAGGATCACGCAGCCATCGGAGTTGGTGCCGTCACGCTCTGGCACGCACTCGAAGTTGGCGACGTTGAGGATCTGCCACTCGCCGCGCGAAGCCGGGTTGTACTGGCCTTGCTCCGGGTTGATGAACAGGCAACGACCGAACAGGTTCTGCCAGGCAGTCTGGGTGGTCATCTTCACCGGCAGGTAGTGCTCGGCGGCGGCGCCTACGTGAACGTAGGAAACGAAATGCTCTTGAGCGTTGTTGAACGCTTCAACGCGGTCCCACAGGGCATCGAACTTGTCGGCCGGGAACTTGCGGTTGATCGGGCCCCAGGCGATGGCGTCCTGAGTGGACGGCTCTTCGACGATGAAACGGTCAACCGGCGAACGACCGGTGCGGTGACCAGTTTTCACGACCAGCGCGCCAGTATCGGCCAGCTCGCCTTCACCGCGGTTCAGCGCTTCTTTTACCAGCTCATCGACGCTCAGGTCGGTGTACACGGTGTTGTTGGCTTGCGTCATGAGATTCCCCATCCGGCCTGCGGCCGAGTGCTCCAAACGTTTTGTAGTAGAGCTTTGAAAACTACTACAGCGAAAAAAGTGGCCGGATTATGCCAGAAACGCCCAAAAAAAGTAGGGCCCTCCTGTCAGAACGGCGCTTTTACGGCGTTAGACAGGAGATTTACCTGTGATGAAACGTTTTAGTGACGAGTATCTGACGGTGCGTTTACACCGCCACCGGCGAACAATTGCTCGATATCGGCGGCGTCGAACACGTAGTGCTGGTTGCAGAACTGGCAATCGACCTCGATCTTGCCGCCATGTTCATTGACCAGCGCCAGGGCGTCCTGTTCACCCAGGCTGACCAGAGCGTTGGCGGAACGCTCCCGCGAGCAGCTGCAGCGGAAGTGCAGCGGCTGGATGTCGAACAGGCGCACGGCATCCTCGTGGTACAGGCGATGCAACATGGTTTCGTTGTCCAGGCCCAGCAGTTCCTCGGCTTTCACCGTGTTGGCCAAGGCCTTCACGTGGTTCCAGCTTTCCTCGCGCTCTTCGATGTCCTTCTGGCGGTCGGCGGGCAGTTGCTGCACCAGAAGGCCACGGGCGCGCAGGCCGTCGGCGGCGAGGGAAATGCAGGTGTTGATCTGCTGGGACATGACGAAATAGTTGGTGAAACATTCCGACAGGTCCTTGCCGTCCAGCTCCACGGTGCCCTGGTAGCGCTGACCGTTGACCGGAGTGATGGTCAGGACCAAATGCCCGCCAGGCATCAGGTCGGCAAGCGTTGCATCATCCTGGATCTGCTCGGCCACATAGCGCGCCAGGCCGCGAATCTCGTGCTCGCTGGTGCATTCGATGGCCAGCAGGGGCACCGGTCCGCTCGACTGTGCCTGAAGGATCAGCAGGCCATCGAACTTGAGGGTGCCGACCAGCAGCGCAGCCGCCGCCATCAGCTCGCCGAGCAACTGCGCGACGGGCTGCGGGTACGGGTGCTTGGCCAGCACTTCGGCGTAGCTGCGCTCCAGCCCGACCATTTCACCGCGCACATCGCGGTCGTCGAAGAGGAAGCGTTGGGTGTAATCGGTATCCGGCAATTCAGACATGGGTTCGGGATTTCGCGTAAATGAGTTAATGGCGCCTAGTTTATCAGTGCGCCCCGCCCCCGTTAACCAGCGCGGTCGTGAAGCTGGTGGAGCTGGCGCCGTTGTTTCTTGGTTGGCCGACCGTCGGTCGTCACGCCCAGGGCACCCGCCTTGCGCAGGGCTGCCGCTTTCTCGCGCTTTTCGACGCTTTCGGCCGTTTCTTCATAGAGGGCCTGGGCCTCGGGCGCGCCACGGCGCACCACCGACAGCGCCCTGACCACCACCGTGCGCTCATCAAAGCCGGTACGCAAGACGAATTCGTCGCCGATGCGCGGCTCTTTGCCCGGCTTGCAGCGCTCCCCCCGGCAATGCACCTTGCCACTTTCGATGGCCGTTTTGGCCAGTGCGCGGGTCTTGTAGAAACGCGCCGCCCACAGCCATTTGTCCAGACGAACCTTGTCGTCCTCTTCGGCCTTTTGTGCCATGACATTTCCCCGCATTTTTTCGTTAACCGAACTGTACTACCGTATCTGGCGGATGCAAAAAAACCGCCGCGTGCTTACAGTTCACCGACCTGTCGTGCACGCCGGATTTTCGGCCTGACGACTTCCTACGCTGGTTGAGCATTTTGAAGACATTTGACCATTTGACTGTGATTGGCCTGCGCGAGTGGGTAGCCTTGCCCGACCTGGGCGTGGCCGGTCTGCGCGCCAAAATCGACACCGGCGCCAGTACCTCGAGCCTGCATGCCACCGAAGTCGAGCCCTTCGAGCGTAACGGCGAGCCCTGGGTGCGCTTCAACGCTCACCTGGGCTCCGTGGTGCAGTTGCGTCACCGGCGCTGCGAAGCGCCGCTGGTGACCATGAAAACCATCAAGAGCTCCAACGGCCAGGCCCAGACCCGCTATGTGATCCGCACGCCGCTGGCGCTGGGTGACAGGGTCTGGGAGGTCGAATTCACCCTGGCCTGCCGCAAGGCCATGCGCTATCGCCTTTTACTCGGTTCCAAAGCCCTGATCCATGGCCAGTTGGTGGTCAACCCGGGGCTCAAGTATGTTCAGGACAAGCCGGCATTCCCGGCCACTATTTCTCCTTTCACAGGTGTTGCATGAAGATCGCCGTGCTGTCGCGTAACCCGCGTCTGTATTCCACTCGTCGTCTGGTTGAAGCCGGAACTGCACGAGGCCATGAGATGGTCGTGATCGATACCCTGCGCGCCTATATGAACATTGCCAGCCACAAGCCGCAGATCCACTACCGCGGCAAACCGCTGGAAGGCTTTGATGCGGTCATCCCGCGCATTGGCGCCTCGGTCACGTTCTATGGCTGCGCCGTGTTGCGCCAGTTCGAAATGATGGGCGTGTTCCCGCTGAACGAATCGGTGGCCATTGCCCGTTCGCGCGACAAGCTGCGCTCGCTGCAACTGCTGTCACGCCGTGGCATCGGCCTGCCGGTAACCGGTTTTGCGCACTCGCCGGACGATATCCCCGACCTCATCCAGATGGTCAACGGCGCGCCGCTGGTGATCAAGGTGCTCGAAGGCACCCAAGGCATTGGCGTGGTGCTGTGCGAAACCACCAAGGCAGCTGAGTCTGTGATCGAGGCCTTCATGGGCCTGAAGCAGAACATCATGGTTCAGGAGTACATCAAGGAAGCCGGTGGCGCAGACATTCGCTGCTTCGTGGTCGGTGACAAGGTCATTGCCTCGATGAAGCGCCAGGCCAAGCCAGGTGAGTTCCGCTCCAACCTGCACCGTGGCGGCACCGCCAGCCTGATCAAGATCACCCCGGAAGAACGCATGACCGCCATTCGCGCGGCCAAGGTCATGGGCCTGAGCGTTGCAGGTGTGGACATCCTGCGCTCCAATCACGGCCCGCTGGTGATGGAGGTGAACTCTTCGCCCGGCCTTGAAGGCATCGAGGTCACCACCACCAAGGACGTGGCCGGGATGATCATCGAACACCTGGAAAAGAACGGCGGGCCAAACCTGACCCGCACCAAAGGCAAAGGCTAGCGCTTACACCGCGTCACGCGGCAACAGCAACCCCAACGGCAGGCGCACGCGGGCTTCCAGCCCGCCACCGGAGCGGTTGCGCAGCTCGACATTGCCGCCGTGCTGGGCGGCAATACGCTTGACGATTGCCAGCCCCAACCCCGTGCCCTTGCCACTGCGGGCCCGGTCGCCACGAATGAACGGGTTGAAAATACCTTCCAGCTCGTTCGGGTCGATGCCCGCCCCACGGTCCAGCACACTAAGCACTACATAGGGCGCGCTACTGTCACCGGAGACATACGCCGCCACCTCGACGCCTTTGCCCGCATGGTAAAGGGCGTTGCCGATCAGGTTGTTCAACAGGCGCTTGAGCGACACCCGGCGCAGCGGGAACGGCGGAATCGGCTCAAGGCACAGGCGCACCCGCTCTTCGGGCTGGTTGAAGGGCGCCACCACCTCACGCACCAGATCGCTCAGATCGACCTGCTCCACCGGCTCGTCACGCCCATCGCGAATAAACGCCAGGAACTGGTCGAGGATGGCGTCCATGTCTTCAATGTCGCGCACCATGTCGTCGGTCAGGTCGCTTTCATTGGCCAGCAACGACAGCGACAGGCGCAGGCGGGTCAGGGGTGTGCGCAAGTCATGTGAAACGCCTGCAAGCATCAGTTCCCGCTCGCGTCCGGCCTGTTCGACATCTTCGGCCATCTGGTTGAAGGCGCGGTACACCTCGGTCATCTCGCTGGGCGTATCACTGATCGGCAGCCTGACGCTACGCCCCTGCCCCAGTTGCCGGGCAGCAAATACCAGGCGCTTGAGCGGCTGATTGAGCTGGCGCACAAAGATCCACGCCGAGGCTGTGGACAACAGCCCGATGGCCAGGAACCAGCCCAGCACGCTCCAGATTTTCTGGCCACGCAAAGGGTGCGGGTACAGCGGCACCTTCAACCAGCCATCACCCAGGCTTGGCGCCCGCACCCACAGCGCGGGCGGCGCGTGAATGCGCAGGCGTACCTCGGTGTCAGCACCCAGCTCCGCCTGCATCTGGCGCTGGTAGATTTCGCTGTAGGGCCAGTGTTGCTCGCCCTCCGGCACACCGGAGCCCACCACCCGGATCAACCCGGCAGCTTCGGCAATCTTGTCCCGGTCGGACTCATCGGCCGCCCAGTAGGCGCGCAGGGTCAAGGCTACGCCGTGGCTGTACTGGCGATCGACCAGCACGTCTTCGTTCATCAGCAGGTAAACCAAGGTCAGCGCCTTGGAGAACAGCACGACGATCAGCACCAGCCAGAGGGTGCGGGCGAAGAAGCTTTGCGGGAACCACAGGGGCGTTTTCATCGACAACGGCTACACACTTTGCAGGAACGAGCATGGCTCGCAGGCTTTGCGGACTTTGCACACGCAAAAACAGGGCAACCCGAAGGTTCGCCCTGTTTGCAGTGGCTGACGTCTACAAACGAAACATCACTTGCTGGCATTGCCATCCGGTACGAACACGTAACCAACGCCCCAGACCGTCTGGATATAGCGCGGCTTCGACGGGTCGGGTTCGATCATGCGCCGCAGGCGGGAGATCTGAACGTCGATGGAGCGCTCCAGCGCATCCCACTCGCGGCCACGCGCCAGGTTCATCAGCTTGTCGCGGGTCAGCGGCTCGCGGGCATGCATGACCAGGGCCTTGAGCACCGCGAACTCACCGGTGGTGAGCATGTGCACTTCTTCGCCGCGCTTGAGCTCACGGGTCGCCAGCGACAGCTCGTAGTCACCGAAGGTGACGGTTTCGTCTTCGCTGCCCGGTGCACCCGGCACCGTGGGGGCCTGACGACGCAGCACGGCCTTGACCCGCGCCATCAGCTCGTCAGGGTTGAACGGTTTGGCCAGGTAGTCGTCAGCGCCCAGCTCCAGCCCCTTGATCCGGCTCAGCTCATCGCCCTTGGCGGTGAGCATGATGATCGGGATCTGGTTGTTTGCCGCGCGCAGGCGCCGACAGGCGGTCAGGCCGTCTTCGCCAGGCAGCATCAGGTCAAGGACCACCAGGTTGAATACTTCGCGGGCCAGCAGGCGGTCCATCTGCTCGGTATTGGGCACGGCACGGGCGCGATAACCCTTGCTGGTGAAGAAACGTTCCAACAGGCTGCTCAAGCCCGGGTCGTCATCGACGATGAGAATTTTTTCGCCTTCAGCGGTTTGTGCAGTGCTGCTCATTGATAACTCCTCTAATCTCGGCACGCATTATGGCTTAGCCGCCATTGACCGTGCCGTGTGCATTGTTAGCAGATTTTTCCCTGTGCGCCAGTTCGACCCGGTCGATAGCTGGCGCGCTGCTATCACCGCAACCTGTTTGCACTGGGTATAATGCGCCGCTTTCAGCCAGCGCCGCACTGACCCGAGCGCCCTATTGGCGCCCGTCCGCGGCCTTTGTCATCACACTATGTCAGGTGGTTTTATGGACAGCATCAACAGCCGCATCGCCGAAGAACTCGGCGTCCGCCCGCAACAGGTCGAAGCGGCCGTGGCCCTGCTTGATGAAGGCTCGACGGTGCCTTTTATCGCCCGTTACCGTAAAGAAGTGACCGGCAGCCTGGATGACACGCAGCTGCGCCATCTGGAAGAACGCCTGCGCTACCTGCGAGAGCTGGACGAACGCCGCGTCAGCATCCTGGCCAGCATCGAAGAGCAAGGCAAACTGACCCCGGAGCTGGCCCGCGAGATCAAACTGGCCGACACCAAGACCCGCCTCGAAGACCTCTACCTGCCCTACAAGCAAAAGCGCCGCACCAAGGGCCAGATCGCCCTGGACGCCGGCCTGGGCGAGCTGGCTGACGGCCTGTTCAACGACCCACAGCTGAGTCCCGAGGTTGAAGCGGCGCGTTTTGTCGACGCCGAAAAAGGCGTCGCCGACGTCAAGTCAGCCCTTGAAGGCGCCAAGTACATCCTGATGGAGCGCTTTGCCGAGGACGCCAGCCTGCTCGACAAACTGCGCAACTTCCTCAAGCAGGAAGCCGTGCTCAGTGCCCGCCTGGTGGCTGGCAAGGAAGAAGAAGGCGCCAAGTTCCGCGACTACTTCGAACACGACGAACTGCTCAAGAGTGTGCCGTCGCACCGCGCCCTGGCGATTTTCCGTGGCCGTAACGAAGGTGTACTGGCCGCCTCGCTGAAAGTCGGCGAAGAACTGCCCGGCACCTTGCACCCGTGCGAACTGATGATCGCCGAGCGTTTCGGCCTGAAGAACCAGAACCGTCCAGCCGACAAATGGTTGGCCGAGGTGGTGCGCTGGACCTGGAAGGTCAAGCTCTACAGCCACCTGGAAACCGACCTGTTTGGTGAGTTGCGCGACAACGCCGAAGGCGAGGCCATCAACGTTTTTGCCCGCAACCTGCACGACCTGCTGCTGGCCGCGCCAGCCGGCCCGCGCGCGACCCTGGGCCTTGACCCGGGCCTGCGCACCGGTTGCAAGGTCGCGGTGGTCGACGCCACCGGCAAACTGCTCGACACCGCCACGGTTTACCCGCACGTGCCGAAAAACCAGTGGGACCAGACCATCGCCGTGCTCGCCGCCCTGTGCGCCAAGCATTCGGTTGAGCTGATTGCCATCGGTAACGGTACCGCCAGCCGCGAGACCGACAAACTGGCCGCCGAGCTGATCAAAAAATACCCAGCACTGAAAATGACCAAGATCATGGTCTCCGAAGCCGGCGCTTCGGTGTACTCGGCCTCGGAACTGGCAGCCCGCGAGTTCCCGGACCTGGACGTGTCGATCCGTGGTGCGGTCTCCATTGCCCGCCGTCTTCAGGACCCACTGGCTGAACTGGTGAAGATCGATCCGAAGTCCATCGGTGTCGGCCAGTACCAGCACGACGTCTCGCAGCTCAAGCTGGCGCGCGGCCTGGATGCTGTGGTCGAGGACTGCGTGAACGCCGTCGGCGTCGACGTCAACACCGCCTCGGTCGCCCTGCTGGCACGCATCTCCGGCCTCAACAGCACCCTGGCGCAAAACATCGTGGCGCACCGTGACGCCAACGGTGCGTTCAAAACCCGCGCGGCGCTGAAAAAAGTCAGCCGCCTGGGCGAAAAGACCTTTGAACAGGCCGCAGGCTTCCTGCGCGTGATGAACGGCGACAACCCGCTGGACGCTTCGGCCGTTCACCCGGAAGCCTATCCGCTGGTTCAACGCATCGCTGCCGACACCGACCGCGACATCCGCTCGCTGATCGGCGACAGCGGCTTCCTCAAGCGCCTGGACCCGAAGAAGTTCACCGACGAGTCCTTCGGCTTGCCGACCGTCACCGACATCCTCCAGGAGCTGGACAAGCCTGGCCGCGACCCGCGTCCGGAGTTCAAGACCGCCGAGTTCCAGGAAGGCGTCGAAGACCTCAAGGACCTGCAACTGGGGATGATCCTCGAAGGCGTGGTGACCAACGTCACCAACTTTGGTGCTTTCGTCGATATCGGCGTGCATCAGGACGGCCTGGTGCATATCTCCGCGTTGTCGGAGAAGTTCATCAAAGACCCGCGTGAGGCGGTGAAAGCCGGTGACGTGGTCAAGGTCAAGGTCATGGAAGTCGACATCCCGCGTAAACGCGTTGGCCTGTCGATGCGCATGAGCGATACACCGGGCGAGAAAGTCGACGGTGCACGTGGCAGCCGCCCGGGTTCGGCACCGCGCCAGCAAAGCGCTGCGCCGCGCGTCAAGGACACCGCGCCACCGGCCAACAACGCCATGGCCGCCCTGTTCGCCAATGCCAAGCAGATGAAGAAGAAGTGATGGACGCTTCGCAAGAGGTGGTCCTCAGCGCCTTCAGCGAGCTGCTCGGCTGCCGGTTGCAACGCCTGGAGTCAGGCGTTGCAGAGATGACCCTGGCCCTGGAGCCGCACCTGCGCAACCGTGGCGGCAAGATGCATGGCGGGGTGATCTTCAGCCTGGTCGACACCGCCATGGGCCTGGCCTGCTCCAGCGCCCATGGTTTCGACCAGCAGAGCGTGACCCTGGAATGCAAGATCAACTACCTGCGCGCCGTCAGCGACGGTGAAGTACTGTGCATTGCCCGGGTGCTGCACGCCGGGCGGCGTACACTGGTGGTCGACGCCGATGTACGCCAGGGCGACAAACTGGTCGCCAAGGCTCAGGGAACCTTCGCCATCCTCTAGCGGCCAGTAGCCAATTTGCGATACTTTCGGCAGAGCGCGGGCACTGCCGGAAGCCGGCCAATACCAGGCGACAACGCCAGTTCCTCTGTCCACCCTTGTAGACCGTCAACTCCACCCCCATATTGGGGCGACTGACGCGTGAAGGAATCCATCTTGAGCGAACTTCTCAACTGCCGCCTGAGCCTGCTCGGCCAAGGCGACAACCTCTCCCTGCTCAAGCAGTGCCTGCACGGCATCGAGCGCGAATGCCTGCGTGTGACCGAGGAAGGTCGCCTGGCTCAGACCCCGCACCCCGAAGCCCTCGGCGCGGCGCTGACCCATGAGCAGATCACTACCGACTACTCGGAGTCGCTGCTGGAGTTCATCACTCCGGCGTTGGCTGACCCTGCGCAAACCCTCCAGAGCCTGGAAAACATCCACCGGTTCGCCTACACCAAGCTGGGTAGCGAATACCTGTGGAGTCCGTCGATGCCTTGCCCGCTACCGGCCGAGGAAGACATTCCGATTGCCTGGTATGGCGACTCCAACATCGGCCAGCTCAAGTACGTCTACCGCAAAGGCCTGGCCCTGCGTTACGGTCGTACCATGCAGTGCATCGCCGGGATTCACTACAACTTCTCGCTGCCGGAAAAGCTCTGGCCATTGCTGCGCGATGCCGAAGGCAGCAGCGCCGATGAGCGCGACTATCAGTCGGCCGCCTACATTGCCCTGATCCGCAACTTCCGCCGCTACAGCTGGCTGCTGATGTACCTGTTCGGTGCCTCGCCGGCCCTGGACGCCGGGTTCCTGCGTGGCCGTGCGCACCAGCTCGAACAGTTCGACGCCGAAACGCTCTACCTGCCGTACGCCACCAGCCTGCGCATGAGCGACCTGGGTTACCAGAGCAACGCCCAGGCCGGCCTGACCCCGTGCTACAACGACCTGAACAGTTACACCGACAGCCTGCGCAAGGCTGTCGCGACGCCCTATGCGCCGTATGTGGAAATCGGTACCCACAAGGATGGCGAGTGGGTACAGCTCAACACCAACATCCTGCAGATCGAAAACGAGTACTACTCGAACATCCGCCCGAAACGTGTCACCTACAGCGGTGAGCGGCCGATCCAGGCGCTGATGGCCCGTGGTATCCAGTATGTGGAAGTACGCTGCCTGGACATCAACCCGTTCCTGCCGACCGGTATCGACCTGCCCGAAGCACGCTTCCTCGACGCCTTCCTGCTGTTCTGCGCCCTGGACGACAGCCCGCTGCTGGGTTACCTGGAATGCGGCAACTGCACTGGCAACTTCCTCAGTGTGGTCAAGGAAGGCCGGCGCCCGGGGCTGATGCTGCAACGCCACGGCAAACCGGTGGCACTCAAGGAGTGGGCTGATGAGCTGCTCGAACGCATTGCACCGCTGGCCGAACTGCTGGACCGCAGCCAGGGCAGTGACGAGCACGCCAAAGCGCTGGACCTGCAAAAGGCCAAAGTCAGCGACCCGTCCCTGACGCCGTCGGCGCAGGTGCTGGCGAGCATGACCGAGCACAAGGAAGGCTTCAGCCGCTTTGCCTTGCGCCAGAGCCAGGCGCATGCCGAGTTCTTCCGCGCCCAGGCATTGCCCGCCGACGAGCAACAACGCTTTGAAACGGCAGCACGGGAGTCACTGGAAGCACAGGCCAAGCTTGAGCGTGAAGAGGACAAGGCCGATTTCGACCTGTTCGTCAGCGCCTACCAGGCCAGCATTCTGGCGATCAGCAACTGAGATGAGCCGCATCGTCACCCAACGCAAACCGCGCGCCAGCAGCCAGGCCAGGATCGACGCGATCCTGGCGACGGCGCGCGAGCTGCTGGCCGACCAGGGCGTGGCCAGCCTGTCGATCTACAGTGTGGCCGAACAGGCGCAGATTCCGCCGTCGTCGGTGTATCACTTTTTCGCCAGTGTCCCGGCCCTGCTCGAAGCGCTGACCGCCGATGTGCACCGTGCTTTCAGGGCGTGTCTGGCGGCGCCGATCGAGACGTCTTCGCTGAACACCTGGCATGACCTGTCGCGCCTGGTTGAACAGCGCATGCTGAGCATTTATCACGAGGATGCCGCTGCCCGTCAGTTGATCCTCGCCCAGCATGGCTTGAGCGAAGTCACCCAGGCCGACCGTCAGCACGACATTGAACTGGGGGTGCAAATGCACGCACTGTTCGCCCAGCACTTCCAGTTGCCGGTGCTGCCCGATGATGTCGATGTGTTTGCCCTGGCCATGGAGCTGGGAGATCGGGTGTATGCCCGCTCGATGCAGCTGCACGGGCAAATCACGCCGCGCATGGCTGAAGAAGGCATGCGGGTGTTCGATGCGTATCTGGGGTTGTACCTGCCGCCATTCCTGCCTAAACGCTGACGGCCCTGTCGCCGGCTGCGCCAGCTCCCACAGTTATCATGTACACCACTGACCTGTGGGAGCTGGCGAAGCCGGCGATCGACCGCAAAGCGGTCGCCATTGAACGCAGTATCAGAGCTTGGCAATCGACACTTCAGTCGACTTCACGAAGGCAATCACTTCACTGCCAACGGCCAGTTCCAGCTCGCGTACCGAGCGGGTGGTGATGACCGAAGTGACGATGCCCGACGCCGTTTGCACGTCGATTTCGGACAACACCGGTCCTTCGAGAATTTCCTTCACGGTGCCTTTGAACTGGTTACGGACGTTGATCGCTTTGATAGTCATCTGCTTGCTTCCTTCTGGTCAGTGAGCCCAACGCAATTGCGTCGGCAACGGTGCTACGGGTTCCGGTTCCGGCGGTGTGCCCGGTACCGAAAGAACGCGGTTGAGTACTTCGGTTTCCAGCGCAGCCAGGCGATGCGAGCCACGCACACGGGGACGCGGCAGATCGACCGTGAGGTCCAGCCCGACCTCGCCATCCTCGATGAGGATCACCCGGTCAGCGACCGCTACCGCTTCGCTGACATCGTGGGTCACCAGCAGGACGGTAAAGCCATGTTCGCGCCATAGCCGTTCGATCAGTTGCTGCATCTCGATGCGGGTCAGGGCGTCCAGCGCGCCCAGTGGCTCGTCGAGCAGTAGCAGCCGCGGCTGGTGAATCAGGGCGCGGGCCAGGGCCACACGCTGCTTCTGCCCGCCCGAGAGCGCGGCGGGCCACTCGTTGGCACGCTCGGCCAGGCCGACCGCCTCCAGGGCTTTGAGCGCCTGCTCACGCCAGTTTCCGGACAAGCCCAGGCCAACGTTGTCGATAACCTTCTTCCAGGGCAGCAGGCGCGCTTCCTGGAACATCAGCCGGGTATCCTCGCGGGCTTCGCTGAGGGCGGCCGAGCCTGCCAGCAACTCGCCCGCGGTGGGCTGATCCAGACCGGCCAGCAGGCGCAACAAGGTGCTCTTGCCGCATCCGCTGCGCCCGACGATAGCGACGAACTGCCCGGCCGGTATGTGCAAATCGATGTCGCGCAGTACCTGGCGTTGGCCAAAGGTTTTCTGCAGGTTCTTGGCCGCCAGCGGAATGCCGCGCAGCAAGTGTTGTGGTGATTCCTTGAGGATGGTCATGCGCCCTCTCCCCGGGTCGGTTGATAAGCCGGGTGCCAGCGCAGCCAGACACGCTCCAGCCCGCGTGCTGCCAGATCGGCCAGCTTGCCCAGCACGGCATAGAGCACGATGGCCAGGACCACTACGTCGGTCTGCAGGAACTCCCGGGCGTTCATTGCCAGGTAGCCGATACCGGCGTTGGCCGAGATCGTTTCGGCAACGATCAGGGTCAGCCACATGAAGCCAAGGGCAAAACGCACCCCGACCAGAATCGACGGCAAGGCACCGGGCAGGATCACCTGGCGGAACAGTTCGAAACCCGACAGGCCATAGCTGCGCGCCATTTCCACCAGTGCCGGGTCAACGTTGCGGATGCCGTGGTAGGTGTTGAGGTAGATGGGGAACAACGTGCCCAGCGCCACCAGGAAAATCTTCGCCGACTCATCGATGCCAAACCACAGGATCACCAGTGGAATCAGCGCCAGGTGCGGCACGTTGCGGATCATCTGTACCGAGCTGTCGAGCAGACGTTCACCCCATTTCGACAGGCCGGTGATAAAGCCCAGCGCCAGCCCGATGGCACCACCAATGACGAAACCAAGCGCCGCACGCCAGCCACTGATGGCCAGATGGGTCCAGATTTCACCGCTGCGCACCAGTTCGACACCCGCCGTCAGGACGGCGCTCGGTGCCGGCAGGATGCGCGTCGACAGCCAGCCCGCGCTGACCGCCAGTTGCCAGACCGCCAGCAACAGCAACGGCAGTACCCAGGGTGCCAGGCGCTGCGTCCAGGGAGTAGAGACTCGACTCATGGCCAGGCCCTCAGCGCTTTGCGGCGGACGTTGGCAGGATGTCGTTGGCGACCATCTCACCGAACGGGCTTACGTAGCCGCCACTCTTGGGCAGCTCCGGACGTTCCACATCCAGGTGCGGGAACAGCAGTTCAGCGACCCGGTACGACTCTTCCAGGTGTGGGTAACCCGAGAAGATGAAGGTATCGATACCGAGTGCGGCGTACTCCTTGACCCGCGCTGCCACGGTCGGTCCATCGCCCACCAGCGCGGTACCGGCACCACCGCGCACCAGGCCGACACCGGCCCAGAGGTTGGGGCTGACTTCCAGGTTGTCACGGTTACCGCCGTGCAGCGCGGCCATGCGCTGCTGGCCCACCGAATCAAACCGCGCCAGCGAGGCCTGGGCGCGGGCAATGGTGTCGTCGTCCAGGTGTGAAATAAGACGTTCAGCCGCCTGCCAGGCTTCCGCGTTGGTTTCGCGCACAATCACATGCAGACGAATGCCGAAGCGTACCGTACGGCCTTGCTTGGCGGCCTTGGCGCGCACCTGCTCGATCTTCTCGGCTACCGCAGCCGGTGGCTCACCCCAGGTGAGGTACATCTCGACCTGCTCGGCAGCGAGGTCCTGCGCGGCGTCCGAGGAGCCGCCGAAGTACAGCGGCGGACGCGGCTGCTGGACGGGCGGGTAAAGCAACTTGGCGCCTTTGACCTGAATGTGCTGACCGTCGTAATCGACGGTTTCGCCTTCCAGCACGCGGCGCCAGATCCGGGTGAATTCGACAGACGCCTGGTAGCGCTCTTCGTGGCTGAGGAACAGGCCGTCACCCGAGAGCTCTTCCGGGTCGCCACCGGTGACCAGGTTGAACAACGCGCGGCCACCGGAGAGACGGTCCAGGGTCGCCGCCTGACGTGCAGCCACGGTCGGCGAGATGATGCCCGGGCGCAGTGCGACCAGGAACTTCAGGCGCTGGGTGACCGGAATCAGCGAGGCCGCCACCAGCCAGGAGTCTTCGCAGGAGCGACCGGTCGGAATCAGTACACCGCCAAACCCCAGGCGATCGGCAGCCTGGGCAATCTGCTGCAGGTAGCCGTGATCGACTGCGCGCGCACCGTCGGAGGTGCCCAGGTAGTGGCCATCGCCATGGGTGGGGAGAAACCAGAAAACATTGAGGCTCATCGGAGTTGTCTCCTAAAGGGAACGCACGCCGGGGCCAGGCCCCGGCACAGGCAAGTCGTCAAGGCGCAGTGGCGACCTTGGCCGGGGGAGTCCAGATCACATCCTTGATGCTCAGTGGCTTGGGAATCAGCTTGAGCGTGTGGAAGGTGTCGGCAATTTTCTGTTGCGCAGTGACCACTTCCGGGGTGAGGAAGTGGGCGCCATAACCCTGGCGTTTGACCGAGGTCAGGGTGATGTCGGCTGGCAGGCCCAGCAGCGGTGCAACCTGATCGGTAACCTCCTGTGGGTTGGCCTTGGACCACTCCCCCACTGCCCGCACTTCGTCCACCAGCGCGCTGATCACTTCAGGGTGTTTTTGCGCGTATGGCTTGGTGGCCAGGTAGAACTGATGGTTGTCGACGATACCGTTGCCGTCGCGCAGGGTGCGCGCCTGCAACTGCTGCTCGGCGGCGGCCTGGTACGGGTCCCAGATGACCCAGGCATCGACGCTGCCACGCTCGAACGCCGCGCGGGCGTCGGCCGGGGGCAGGAATACCGGCTGGATATCGGTGTACTTCAGGCCGGCATCTTCCAGCGCACGCACCAGCAGGTAGTGCACGTTGGAACCTTTGTTGAGCGCGACTTTCTTGCCCTTGAGGTCTTTCACCGACTGGATCGCCGAACCCTTGGGCACCAGGATCGCTTCACTGTGCGGTGCTGGCGGCTCATAGGCGACATACAGCAGGTCGGCGCCGGCCGCCTGGGCAAATACAGGCGGGGTCTCGCCGGTGACACCGAAGTCGATCGAGCCGACGTTCAGGCCTTCAAGCAGCTGCGGGCCGCCGGGGAACTCGGTCCATTGCACCTGGATGCCCTGGGCAGCCAGACGCTTTTCCAGCGAGCCCTTGGCCTTGAGCAGCACCAGGGTGCCGTATTTCTGATAACCGATTCGCAGGCTTTCAGCCTGAGCTTGAGTAATGGCGCCGAAGGACACAGCCGCAGCAAACAGAGCGACCAGACCACGACGCAAAATGACAGTGCGCATAGCGCTCTCCTTTTTTGCGGTTGAGGTTCAGGCTGCACCTGCTTGCCCGTTGGCGGGCGAGTAAGGTGGGAATTGCAGAAATCGGGTGGTACGCCTCAGATGCTCCAGCGAGCACTGAGCAGACGCTCGTTCAGTACACCGGGCGCGACCGGTTTCGGTCGGCGCGCCAGCGCGCTGTGAAACAGTTCCAGCGATTCGTTCAGGCGCTGCTCCAGCACCGGTGCCAGCTGGGCAGCGGCGCTGCCTTCGCCGTAAGTGATCTGGCTGTCGTCAGCAAAGATCCCTTGCAGGGTTTCCTGCGCCTTGAGCGCAGACAACACCGGCTTGAGCGCGTAATCCACGGCCAGCATGTGGGCGATACTGCCGCCGGTGGCGATGGGCAAAACAACCTTGTGGCTCAGGGCGCGCTCAGGCAGCAGGTCGAGCAGGGTTTTCAGCGCACCGGCAAACGATGCCTTGTACACCGGGGTCGCAACGATCAGGCCGTCGGCCTGCTCTACCAGTTGCAGAAAATGTTGCACCTTGGGGCTGTCGAAACGTGCATGCAGCAGGTCTTCGGCCGGAAAGTCGCGTACCTGGAAGGTCACCACTTCAACGCCCTGGCTCTGCAACCACTGGCGGCTGCGCTCAAGCAGTACGCCGGTACGCGAACGCAAACTGGGACTACCACCGAGAGAAACAACCAGCATTGGAGCACATCCTTGATCGTGTTCTAGAGGGCCGCGAGGTTGAGTGCTCGCCGGAATGAAGTGACCTTAACAGTTCACCGCATATATCAATAAATCATATTTTTTCATTTGGTTATAAATTTTAGAGCTATGTAGCGCCATTGTAGGAGCCAGGCTTGCCGGCGAATCAGACGCTGCGGTGTCACTGGCACAGCGCATTTCGTTCTTCGCCGGCAAGCCTGGCTCCTACGGTTATGCGTTGCACGCGCGCAAAAAAAAGGGCCGTCGAAACGGCCCCAAAACCCTGCTTTGCATGAAGATCAGCGGTTTGGCTGCGGGGTCAGGCGCAGGTACGGCTTGACCGCCCGGTAGCCCTTCGGAAAGCGTTGCTTGATTTCCTCTTCGTCCTTGAGCGACGGCACGATCACCACCTCGTCACCGTCCTGCCAGTTGGCCGGCGTGGCAACCTTGTGGTTGTCGGTCAGTTGCAGCGAATCGATCACCCGCAAGATCTCGTGGAAGTTGCGCCCGGTGCTGGCCGGATAGGTGATGGTCAGACGGATTTTCTTGTTCGGGTCGATCACGAACAGGGAGCGCACCGTCAGGGTGTCGTTGGCGTTGGGGTGGATCAGGTCATAGAGATCGGACACCTTGCGATCGGCATCGGCCAGAATCGGAAAGTTGACGATGGTGTTCTGGGTTTCGTTGATGTCTTCGATCCAGCGGTGGTGCGAATCCACCGGGTCTACCGACAGGGCAATGGCCTTGACCCCGCGCTCGGCGAACTGGTCCTTGAGCTTGGCGGTGAAACCCAGCTCGGTAGTGCACACCGGGGTGAAGTCGGCAGGGTGCGAGAACAACACGCCCCAGCTGCTGCCCAGCCATTCGTGGAAACGGATCTTGCCTTCGCTGGATTCTTGCTCGAAGTCGGGGGCGATGTCGCCGAGTCTGAGGCTCATGGTGCGGCTCCTTGGCTGGGTTCGTTATGGGTTCACTGTGCCTGCAGTGCATAGAAAACAAAAAGAATAAATATCGATTTATTTATAACCTTTGAATCTATAAACAGGCAGGCATAAAAAAGCCTCGCACCAGGCGAGGCTTCTTGTTTCAACCGGACTTACATGAAGTTGTAAGTGTAGTTGAAGATCAGGCGGGTCTGGTCCTGGTCACGAGCGGACTCGTTGCCTTCACCACGGTAGACACCGTGACGCAGGCTGGCGCCCAGGCCTTTGAGGGTGCCTTCCTGAATGACGTAGTCGACACGCGCGTCGCGTTCCCACTCGTCATAGGTACCGTTGCCGGACTTGTAGCGAACGTCATCACCACGCAGGTAGTTGACCGAAGCCTTCAGGCCCGGCACACCCAGGCGTGCGAAGTCGTACGAGTACTGACCGAAGGTGGTGTTTTCACCGGCACGGACAAACGAGTTGATCATGCTGTCGGTGAACAGGTAGAAGCTCGAGCCGCCGTTGCCTTCGTTGCGCGTGGTGCCATCTCTGAGGACGTCACCCTGACCCAGATAGACGAAACCGCCGTCATCACCGACCTGTTGATGACCGAGCAGGAACGCATGGCCACCCAGGGTGTAAGTGAAGATGGCAGACCAGGTCTTGTTGTCGACCTCGCCAGCGTTCTTGGCATAACCGCCGTTGTTGCTGAAGAAGTGCGTGGCGTCGCCGTTCGCACCGTCGCTGCGGCTGTCGAAATAGCGCAGGTCGGTTTTGAACGACTGGTCGTCAGCAATCGGGAACACGTGGGTCAGGCCCAGGAAGTGCTGCTTGTAGTAGTCTTCCAGGTTCGCGTAGTAGTACTGCAGGGTCAGGTCTTTGGTGACCTTCCAGTCGCCACCGGCAAACTGGAACTTGTTGCTGTCCTGGGTGCCACCGGCAACAGACAGACCGGTACGGTTGCTCGACGCACGGCCCATGGCGTGAGTCAGCTGACCGGCGTTCAGGGTCAGGTTGTCGATTTCTTTCGACTGGATCGTACCGCCTTCAAACGTTTGCGGCAGCAGACGACCATCGTTCGCGACGAGGATTGGCAGGTTAGGTGCCAGGGCGCTACCAAAGTGGGCTTCAGTCTTCGAGAAGCGCGCTTTGGCGTTACCGCCGATGCGTGCCCACTGATCAACAGCCGAGCCATCGGTATCGCTAGGGAAGAAAGTGCTGTTGTTCGGGTGATGACCTTTACCACCATCCAGGTGAATGCCCCACAGCGCCTGGACGTCAACGCCGAAACCTACGGTGCCTTGAGTAAAGCCCGACAGGTAATCCACCTTGAAACCCTGGCCGGATTCACGGCTGCTGGAGCCACCGGTCTCACGGTCGTCGTTGTCGAAATACATGGTCCGCGAACTGAGCGACAGCTTGCTGTCTTCAACGAAACCGGCGGCGCCCGCTTGCTGGGCAAGAACCCCTACGGCCACGGCAATAGCCAAGGTCGACTTGTACATGTTTTGCTCCTCTCATTTCTAATTTTTGTGTGTCGCTTACGGCAGGATCTTGTTGCCCTGCTCGACGTCGATTGGCGATTAGCACCAAAGGGTGACCGTCAAGTCAATCGTAACCATTCATTTCACTACTTTGGTCTAATGCGCCAACCCTTGGGCTCAAGGATAATGACAATCCTATAATTCCAAAAAGACTTATTTCGTAAATTTTCAGATTATTACGGAATATGAACTGCAAATTTCTCCGCTGCCGTTGTCGGCACCTTGGCTAATTCCTGAAGGGCATTAGCAAATTCCCTGCTAGATCAAAGCGTTTTCTCCCCTGCACCGTCGCATGATCGGCCTTACAGCGTTTGGCTCCTAAGCTAATGCTAAAAAGTTATTTATTTTTACTTTCTTAGATCAATTAGCCTTCTTCTCATCGTCTCTCACCGACCGCCTGAGAAGGAGTTCACCATGACCCTGCATACGCCGTTGCGCCTGTTCGCCGCCCTGACCCTGGCTGGCACCAGCTGGTTCGCTCAGGCGGCCGACCTGACCGTGGCCTACCAGACCACCGTCGACCCGGCGAAAGTCGCCCAGGTCAACGGCGACTATGAGAAAGCCAGCAAGGCCAGCATCGACTGGCGTAAATTCGACAGCGGTGCCGATGTGATCACTGCCGTTGCTTCCGGTGACGTGCAGATCGGCTACCTGGGTTCCAGCCCGCTGGCCGCGGCCGCCACTCGCAAACTGCCGGTGGAAACCTTCCTGATCGCCACCCAGATCGGCGCCGCCGAAGCGCTGGTGGCCCGCGAAGGTTCCGGGATCAACTCGCCTCAAGACCTGATCGGCAAGAAGATTGCCGTGCCGTTTGTGTCCACCGGCCACTACAGCCTGCTGGCCGCGCTTAAACAATGGAACATCGACCCGTCCAAGGTGCAGATCCTCAACCTCGCGCCGCCTGCAATCATTGCGGCATGGAAACGCGGCGACATCGATGCCACCTACGTTTGGGACCCGGCCCTGGGCGTAGCCAAGGAAAACGGCAAGGTGCTGATCACCTCCGGCGAGCTGGCGAAGAAAGGCGCACCGACCTTCGACGCCTGGATCGTGCGCAAGGACTTCGCCACCAAGCACCCTGAAATCGTCAAGGCCTTTGCCAAAGTGACCCTGGACGCCTACGCCGACTACCGCAAAGACCCACAAGCCTGGCTGGCCAACCCGAGCAACGTCGACAAGCTGGTCAAGCTGTCAGGCGCCAAGGCCTCCGATATTCCCGCCCTGCTGCAAGGCAACGTGTTCCCGCTGGCTGCCGACCAGGTGGCTGCACTCGGTGCGCCGACCACCAAGGCCATCACCGACACCGCCACCTTCCTTAAAGCGCAGGGCAAGGTTGACGCAGTACTGCCGGACTACGCGCCGTACGTCAGCGCCAAGTTCATCGCTAACTGAATGACTGGAGCCTGTCATGGCACTGCTTGAACTGGAGCGCATCAGCGCACAGTACCCCGGCGCAGCCGAACCGGTGCTGGCCGATATCACCCTGAGCCTGGGCCCGCAGCAATTGCTGGTGGCCCTCGGCCCTTCGGGCAGCGGCAAAACTTCGTTGCTCAACCTGATTGCCGGATTCGTAGCCCCCAGCGCCGGGCGTATCACCCTCGATGGTGAACCGGTGGATGGGCCAAGTGCCGAACGCGGCGTGGTGTTCCAGGACGACGCCCTGCTGCCCTGGCAGGATGTACTGGCCAACGTCGCCTTCGGCCTTGAACTGGCCGGTGTGCCGCGTGCCGCGCGTGAGCGCAAGGCTGCCGAAATGCTCGCCCTGGTCGACCTGGCCGACTTTGGCAAGCGGCGGATCTGGCAGCTGTCCGGTGGACAGAAACAACGTGTAGGCCTGGCCCGCGCACTGGCCGCCGACCCGCGGGTGCTGTTGATGGACGAGCCGTTCGGCGCCCTCGATGCCTTTACCCGTGAACAGATGCAGGAGCTGCTGCTGCAGGTATGGCAACGCACCACCAAGCCGGTGTTCCTGATTACCCACGACATTGAAGAAGCGGTGTTCCTTGCCACCGACCTGATTCTTCTCGCACCGAACCCCGGCCAGATCGTCGAACGCCTGCAACTGGACTTCGGCCAGCGCTACGCCGCCGGCGAATCCGCCCGGGCGATCAAGTCCGATCCGCGCTTTATCGAGACCCGCGAGCACGTGCTCAGCCGGGTGTTTTCCCAACGCAGCGCCGCTGTGCGCCAGGAGTCCGCATGAGCAGCCTGCACGTACCGGTCGCGGCCAAACGCGCCACCCCGCTAGCCACGGCGAAGGTCAATAAACCTCGTCGCAGCCTGAGCACCCGCTGGATCAGCGGCCTGACCCTGGCCACCTTGCTGGTGGTGTGGTGGGCGGTAACGGCAGCCGAATGGATCGAGCCGCTGTTCCTGCCATCGCCTGAAGCGGTGCTGTCCAAGGCCTGGTTGCTGCTGACCCAAGGCTACATGGAGTCGACGCTGTGGCAGCATTTGGGCGCCAGCCTTGGACGCATCGGCCTGGCCCTGGGCGCGGCGATTGTCACCGCCATCCCGATTGGTATCGCCATCGGCCACAACCGCATTGCCCGCGGCATCCTCGACCCGTTGATCGAGTTCTATCGCCCGATTCCACCCTTGGCCTACCTGCCGTTGATCGTGATCTGGTGCGGTATCGGCGAGCTGTCGAAAGTGCTGCTGATCTACCTGGCCATCTTCGCTCCCATCGCCATCGCCACCGCCACCGGCGTGCGCACCGTCGACCCGACCAAGCTGCGCGCCGCGCAGTCGCTGGGTGCCACACGGGCCCAGCTGATTCGCCATGTGATTCTGCCCAGCGCCTTGCCGGACATCCTCACCGGTGTACGCATCGGCCTTGGCGTCGGCTGGTCGACACTGGTCGCAGCCGAACTGATCGCGGCCACCAGTGGCCTGGGCTTCATGGTGCAGTCGGCGGCACAGTTTCTGGTGACGGACGTGGTGGTGCTGGGGATTCTGGTGATCGCCCTGATTGCCTTCGCCCTGGAGATGGGCCTGCGTGCCCTGCAGCGCAAACTGGTGCCCTGGCATGGCCAGAGCCATTGAACACAGATCGAGAACAACCATGAGCCTGACCATTACCCCGCTGAGCACTGCCCTCGGCGCACAGATCAGCGGTGTCGACCTCAGCCGCACGATCAGCCACGAACACCGTGATGCCATTGAGCAGGCGTTGCTCACCCATCAGGTGCTGTTCTTCCGTGACCAGCCGATCGAGCCGCAACAGCAGGCTGATTTCGCCGCGCGTTTTGGCGACCTGCACATCCACCCGATCTACCCGAACGTGCCACAAACCCCGCAGGTGCTGGTGCTCGACACGGCAGTTACCGATGTGCGCGACAACGCCGTGTGGCACACCGACGTGACCTTTCTGCCAACGCCTGCACTCGGCGCGGTGCTCAGTGCCAAGCAACTGCCGACTTACGGTGGCGATACCTTGTGGGCCAGTGGCATTGCGGCGTTCGAGGCGCTGTCGGCCCCCTTGCAGCAGTTGCTCGACGGTTTGACCGCAACCCACGACTTCACCAAGTCTTTTCCGTTGGAGCGGTTCGGCACTACGCCCGAAGACCTGGCGCGCTGGGAGGCGACCCGTCGCAGCAACCCGCCGCTGTCGCACCCGGTGATTCGCACGCACCCGGTCAGCGGGCGCAAGTCGCTGTTCGTCAATGAAGGGTTCACCACCCGCATCAACGAGCTGAGCGAAGCGGAAAGCGAGGCCATTCTCAAGCTGCTGTTCGCCCACGCCACCCGCCCGGAATTCACCATCCGCTGGCGCTGGCAAGAGAACGATGTGGCCTTCTGGGACAACCGCGTCACCCAGCATTACGCGGTGGATGACTACCGCCCGCAGCGCCGCGTGATGCACCGCGCGACGATTTTGGGTGATGCACCGTTCTGAATGATCGCCGTGGGAGCCAGGCTTGCCGGCGAAGCAGACGCTGCGGTTTGTCAGAGACTCCGCATCAACGCTCTTCGCGGGCAAGCGCCGCGCCTACAGGACAGCGGTGTGATCCATTGATCAACGCACCAGATGCAGGTACTGCATGTGCCGTTCGTACTGGTCGAGGATGTCGTTGATGATCTGCTCCTTGCTGTAGCCCACCAGGTCATAGTCCTGGCTGCCTTCGCTCAGGTGCACCTCGGCGCGGTAGTAGCGGCGGTTCTTCAGCTCCTGGGTACCCAGCCCGCCCAGGGCGAATGACGGCGTGAAGTAGCCACGCATCTGCACCTGGTAAATGAACGGCTGCTCCTCACCATGACCGATCTTCAAGCTGACGTTGTCGTGACTCGGGTCTTCCTGGGTAATGACGTTCAGGCCCTTCTCGACGAACACCTCGGTCACCTCGGCAATCGCCGGGCGCACGACGTCGTCCATGAACCGGTACACCTCATCGCGTGAGGGAAAATGCACCGCCTGGCTCAAGCGCTGGCGCCAGCCGCCACGACCACGGCGCGACTGGGCGAACGGCGCCAGCGAATGCATCTGCGCGATCTGGCGTTGCGACTCCAGGTAGAACGCCTTGTGCAGGCCCCACATCATCGCCAGGAGGATCACCGAGAACGGCAGGGACGTCAGCACCACCGCCGACTTCAGCGAGTCGATACTGCCGGCGAACAACAGGCCGATAGTCACCAGCGCGGTCATGGCCCCCCAGAACACCCGCAGCCAGTTCGGGCCGTCTTCATCGGGGTTGCCGTCACGGGCGGACAGGGTCGACAGCACCACAGTGCCGGAGTCTGCCGAAGTAACGAAGAACACAAAGCTGATGAACACCGTGACGGCGATGACCGCCTTGCTCCAGGGGTAGGTTTCCAGCAGCAGGTAGAGGGTCATCGACGGGTTGTCGATGGCCGACTGGCCCAGTGCAGTCATGCCGTGGTCGAGCACCTGGCTGATGGCACTGTTGCCGAAGATTGACATCCACGCCAGGGTAAAGCCCAGCGGAATCAGCAGCACCCCGAAGACAAACTCACGGATGGTGCGGCCACGGGAAATGCGCGCAATGAACAGGCCAACAAACGGCGCCCAGGCGATCCACCAGGCCCAGTAGAACACGGTCCAGCCGCCCAGCCAGTCTCGCTCTTCGTTGTAGGCATAAACGTCGAAGCTTTTGGTTGGCAGCGCGCCCAGGTAGTCACCCAGGTTCTGGATCAGGGTATTGAACAGGTGCTGGGTAGGGCCTGCGAACAGCACGAACAGCAACAGCGCACAGGCCAGGAACATGTTGATGTCTGACATCACCCGCACGCCCTTCTCGACCCCGGCGACGGCAACGGCCACCGCCGCCCCCATCATCAGGGTGATCAGCGCCACCTGCACCCATTGGGTATGCGGAACGCCGAACAGGTAGTCCAGACCCGAGTTCAGGTGCAGCACGCCAAAGCCCATGTCCGCGCCCAGGCCGAACACCGTGGCAATGATGCCGAAGCCGTCCACCGCATAGCCGATCGGCCCGTTGATGCGCTTGCCGATCAGCGGATACAGCGCCGAGCGCAGGGCCAGCGGCAGGTTGTGGCGATAGGCGAAATAAGCCAGCGCCATACCGACAAAGGCGAACACCCCCCAACCGTGCAGGCCCCAGTGCAGGAACAGCAACTGCATGGCCTGGCGCCCGGCCTCGACGGTACCGGCTTCGCCTTGAGGCGGCTGAAGCATGTGGGTCAGGGGTTCGGAGACGCAGAAGAAGAACAGGGTGATGCTGATACCGGCGGCAAACAGCATGCCGGCCCAGGACAGGTAACTGAACTCGGGCTCGTCGTGGTCGGCACCGAGCTTGATCTTGCCGTAGCCGGACAAGGCGGTGACCACCACGAAGACCAGGTACAGCGTCATCGCCAGCATGTAGTACCAGCCGACCGTGTTGGCCGCCCAGTTCTGCGCGGCCAGCAACCATTCGCCCGCCGCTTGCGGGTTACTGATGACCACCAGTCCGAAAATGAGGATAAAGCTCGCCGCGAAATAGAAAACCGGCGGATTCATGCGGATCTTGCCGCTGGTTGAAGAACTCGGGGCACCCATTAAACGTGCACCCCGAGTTGAGGGAAAAGGCTTGGATTGAACGGGTTCAGCAAAGGGTTTCCTCCTGTTGAACACCGGCAGCGGACCACCGTTTTAACTTGAATGAACGTTCAAGTTAAACATGGATGGGGGTCGCGATGCGACCCGATGCCACATTCCAAGCCTGATTCTGACTACTTCTGCGTGCCGTCGTCGTGCTGCAGATTGGCCTGGGTCAGGTTGCTGCCCGGGGCCACGCTGCGGGTCAGCCAGACGTTGCCGCCGATGGTCGACCCCTTGCCGATGGTGATGCGCCCGAGAATGGTCGCGCCGGCATAAATCACCACGTCGTCCTCGACGATCGGATGGCGTGGCTGGCCTTTGAGCAGTTGCCCGTCCTCGTCCGCCGGGAAGCGTTTGGCGCCCAGGGTCACCGCCTGGTAAATACGCACCCGCTCACCGATGATCGCGGTTTCGCCGATCACCACACCGGTGCCATGGTCGATGAAGAAACTCTGGCCGATCTGTGCGCCCGGGTGAATGTCGATGCCGGTGGCCGAGTGCGCCAGTTCCGAACTGATCCGCGCCAGCAACGGCAGGCCGGCCCGATACAAGTGGTGGGCAAGACGGTGATGGATCACCGCGAGAATGCCCGGGTAGCACAACAACACTTCATCGACACTGCGCGCCGCCGGGTCGCCGTGAAAAGCGGCCAGTACGTCGGTATCGAGCAGGCTGCGCAGGCCCGGCAATGCCGCGGCGAAATCCTGGATCAGGCGCAGCGCCGTGGCGTCGACATCTGCGGCATTGCACGGGCCCTTGCGCGCCACATAACGCAGCTCCAGCCGGGCCTGGGCGAGCAAGGCGGTCAGTGCCGAATCGAGGGTATGGCCGACATAGAAGTCTTCGCTTTCCTCGCGCAGGTCCACAGGCCCCAGGCGCATGGGGAACAGTGCACCGCACAGTTGCTCAAGAATATGGCGCATGGCTTCACGCGAAGGCAGTTCGCGCCCGCCCTGTTCGCCACTGCTACGTCCATTGCTGGTGCGCCACTTTTCTCGGGCGCTACGCAAGCCGGCAACAATGCCCTGCAGCTGCCAATGCCCTGTTTGCGCGTTCTCGCTCACGGTTACGTCTCCTGCCACGGCGGCATTACTGGAATGATCTGGCCACCTGATAAGTATTTACTCTACGGCAAATGGCCGAAAGGGAAAAAATAACCCTTTATTCCAGAACGCAATAACGCTGGCATAAGGCCGGAATTTGCCCAGGGGCCAGTGCCTGCCTATAGTCGAATTTTCCCTTGCAGATGCATTGCCATGATCGACCGACAGCTCGCCCGCTTCAATCGTCTGGACCTGCTTGGCGCGCCCACCGCGCTTGAAAAGTTGAACCGCCTCTCGGCCTGGGCCGGCCGCGACATCTACGTCAAACGTGATGACTGCACGCCGCTGGCCCTGGGTGGCAACAAGCTGCGCAAGCTCGAATACCTGGCCGCTGATGCCTTGAGCAAGGACGCCGATACCCTGGTCACTGCCGGTGCGATCCAGTCCAACCACGTCCGCCAGACTGCCGCGCTCGCCGCTCGCCTGGGCCTGGGTTGCGTGGCTCTGCTGGAAAACCCCATCGGCACCGACTCGGTGAACTACCTGAGCAACGGCAACCGCCTGCTGCTGGAGCTGTTCGACGCCAAGGTCGAGCTTGTGGATAACCTCGACAACGCCGATGAGCAACTGCAGGCCCTGGCCGTGCGATTGCACGCCAGCGGTCGCAAACCGTACATCGTGCCCATCGGCGGCTCCAACGCGCTCGGCGCCCTGGGCTATGTACGGGCCGGACTTGAGCTGGCCGAGCAGATCACGCAAAGCGGCCAGACCTTCGCCGGCGTGGTCCTCGCCTCCGGCAGCGCCGGTACCCACAGCGGCCTGGCCGTGGCGCTGGCCGAAGCCTTGCCGGCACTGCCAGTGATCGGCGTCACCGTCTCACGCACTGACGAAGCCCAGCGCCCGAAAGTGCAAGGGCTGGCCGAACGCACCGCCGAGTTGCTGGGAGTGCGCCTACCCGAGCACTTCAATGTGCAACTCTGGGACGAGTACTTCGCGCCACGGTATGGCGAGCCGAATGCCGGCACGCTGGCGGCCATTCGTTTGCTGGCCGCGCAGGAAGGGCTGCTGCTGGACCCGGTGTACACCGGCAAGGCCATGGCCGGGCTCCTCGACGGTATTGCCCGCCAGCGCTTTGACGACGGCCCGCTGATTTTCCTGCACACCGGTGGGGCCCCGGCATTATTCGCCTACCCTGAGGTGTGGAGTGACTGAACATCTTATGCAAACAGAGCATAAGAAAATGAATTTATATTATTTTTAAGCCTATAAAGCATCACCCTATAGTTAGTCGCCAACCACTACACAACAACATTGGGGCTTCGACATGACTGTAATCGCTAAACGGATTGTCACTGCAGGCGTTGCCCTGCTGCTCGGCGCCAGCCTGCTTGGCCAGGCCATTGCCGGTGAGCAACTGAAAACGATCAAGGACAAAGGCGTTATCACCATTGGCCTGGAGGGTACCTACCCACCCTTCAGCTTCGTCGACGAAAGCGGCAAGCTGACCGGTTTCGAGGTTGAGCTGTCGGAAGCGCTGGCCAAGGAACTGGGGGTCAAGGCCAAGCTCCAGACCACCAAGTGGGATGGCATTCTTGCGGCGCTGGAGTCCAAGCGCCTGGACGCTGTGGTCAACCAGGTGACCATCTCCGAAGAGCGCAAAAAGAAATACGACTTTTCCGAGCCTTACACCGTGTCGGGCATCCAGGCCCTGGTGCTGACGAAAAAGGCTGATGCGCTGAACATCAAGTCTGCTGCCGACCTTGGCGGTAAGAAGGTTGGGGTAGGTCTGGGCACTAACTACGAGCAGTGGGTCAAATCCAATGTGCCGACCGCTGACGTGCGCACATACGAAGATGATCCGACCAAGTTTCAGGAACTACGTGTCGGCCGTATCGACGTCATTCTGATCGACCGTCTAGCCGCTCTGGAATACGCAAAGAAAGCCAAAGACACCACAGCCGCCGGCGAGGCATTCTCCCGCCAGGAAGCCGGGGTTACCGTACGCAAGGGCGAGCCGGAACTGCTCGATGCCATCAACCAGGCGCTGGATAAACTGCGTGCTGACGGCACCCTGACCAAGCTCTCCGAAAAGTACTTCAACGCTGACGTCACAAAATGATCGAAGAGAGCCTGCAACTTGCTCTCGATTCCGCGCCCTTTTTGCTCAAGGGCGCGTATTACACGGTCGTCCTCAGCCTCGGCGGGATGTTTTTCGGCCTGTTGCTGGGCTTTGCCCTGGCCTTGATGCGTCTGTCGCGGTTCAAGCTGGCGAGCTGGATCGCGCGGACCTATGTGTCGTTCTTCCGCGGCACACCACTGCTGGTGCAGCTGTTCGTGATCTATTACGGCCTGCCGCAGATCGGCCTGGAACTGGACCCGCTGCCGGCGGCGCTGATCGGCTTTTCGTTGAACATGGCGGCCTACGCCTGTGAAATCCTCCGTGCGGCCATCGGTTCAATCGATCGTGGCCAATGGGAAGCGGCCGCCAGCATCGGCATGACCCGCGGCCAGGCCATGCGCCGGGCAATCCTGCCACAAGCCGCGCGCACCGCCTTGCCACCCTTGGGCAACAGCTTCATCTCACTGGTCAAGGACACCGCCCTGGCGGCCACCATCCAGGTGCCGGAGCTGTTCCGCCAGGCCCAGCTGATTACCGCTCGCACCTTCGAAGTCTTCACCATGTACCTTGCCGCCGCACTGATCTACTGGGTGCTGGCCAGCGTTCTTGCGCACCTGCAGAACCGCCTGGAAGCGCGGGTCAACCGTCACGACCAGGAGTCCTGAGGCATGATTGCAGTAGAGCGACTGAGCAAGCAGTTCAACGGTCAGACGGTACTCAACGACATCAGCCTGACGGTCGAGGCCGGCGAAGTGATCGCCATCATCGGCCCCAGCGGTTCCGGTAAAACCACCTTTCTGCGCTGCCTGAACCTGCTGGAAACGCCCACCAGCGGCCGTATTCAGGTCGGCGACGTGACCATCGACGCCAACCTGCCGCTGACCAAGCAGCAAGGGCTGATCCGCAAACTGCGCCAGCAGGTCGGTTTCGTGTTCCAGAACTTCAACCTGTTTCCGCATCGCACCGCCCTGGAAAACGTTATCGAAGGCCCGCTGGTGGTCAAGAAGACGCCCCACGACACCGCCGTCGCCCTGGGCCAGAAGCTGCTGGCCAAAGTCGGCCTGGCCGGCAAGGAAGGCAGTTATCCGCGCAAACTCTCGGGCGGCCAGCAACAGCGGGTCGCCATTGCCCGCGCACTGGCCATGGAGCCGGAAGTAATCCTCTTCGACGAACCCACCTCGGCCCTGGACCCTGAACTGGTCGGTGAAGTGCTCGCCACCATCCGTGGCCTGGCCGAAGAAAACCGCACCATGATCATCGTCACCCACGAAATGAGCTTTGCCCGCGATGTGGCCAACCGGGTGATCTTTTTCGACAAAGGCGTGATCGTCGAGCAAGGCGAAGCCAAGGCCTTGTTCGCCCACCCCAAAGAAGAACGCACACGCCAATTCCTCGGCAAATTCCTCGGCACACAGAACACCGGCTACTGAGCTCCCCAGGGATGCCTGAGGTGAAACGTCGAGTGTTCACCCAGAGGCAGCTGCACTTCTATCCATATTCCTAAAAGTTAGTTCATTTAATTTTAATCAACCATTAGGGTATATGAACCGGACCACCGGACCAGCGCATTCAGTCGGCGCAATGTGCGCCGACCTTTCCAATACGTGAGGTAGGTATGGTCAGGAACACAATCACCCCAGTGCGAAACGCCAGGGCATTGAGCGCAGCCAAGGAGCGGCACTGATGTCCAGTCTGGCAGATACCAACGTCCACAGTGATCTGGACAGCGCCCCGCTGTTGTTGCCGGCCAAGGTGCTGCGCAATGATGCAGAAGCTTTGCAAGCGGCCCACGAACTGGCCGAAACGGCCCGCACCCAGGCCGCACGCCGCGATCAGCAACGCAAGCTGCCCTGGGCAGAAATTGAACAGTTCACCCGCAGCGGCCTGGGCAGCATTGCCATTCCCCGCGCATTCGGCGGACCTGAGGTTTCGTTTGTCACCATTGCCGAGGTGTTTCGCCTCATCAGCGCCGCCGATCCGGCGCTGGGGCAGATCCCGCAAAACCAGTTCGGCATGCTGCAAATGCTCAAGACCACGGCCAACGAGCGCCAGCAGGCGCTGTTGTTCAAGTCGGTGCTCGACGGTTGGCGCATTGGCAATGCCGGCCCGGAACGCGGCAGCAAACACACCCTGGACCTCAAGGCACGCATCACCCGCGAGGGCGATCACTACGTGCTCAGCGGGCAGAAGTTCTACTCCACCGGCGCCCTGTTCGCCCACTGGGTTGCGGTCAAGGCGCTGAACGATGAGGGCCGTCAGGTGCTGGCCTTCGTTCGTCGCGGCACGCCCGGGCTGCGCATTGTCGATGACTGGTCCGGTTTCGGTCAGCGCACCACGGCCAGCGGCACTGTTTTGCTCGATCGCGTGCAGGTTGATGCCGAACTGGTGATCGACAGCTGGCGTCAGGGCGAAGTGCCCAACATTCAGGGGGCTGCCTCGCAGCTGATCCAGGCCGCCATTGATGCCGGTATTGCCGAGGCCGCCGTTGCCGACGCCATCAGCTTTGTGCGCGAACGCGCCCGGCCGTGGGTCGATGCCAAGGTCGAGCGCGCCAGCGATGACCCTTACGTGATTGCCGACATCGGCCGCCTGCAACTGGAGTTGCACGCTGCCCAGGCGCTGCTGAGCAAAGCGGCGCGCACGCTTGATGAGATCAACGTCGGGCCGGTCGATGCCGCCTCTGCCGCCCGCGCCTCGATTGCCGTGGCCGAAGCCAAGGTGCTGACCACCGAAATCTCCCTGCAGGCCAGCGAGAAGCTGTTCGAGCTTGCCGGCAGCCGCGCCACCCTCGCCGAGTTCAACCTCGACCGGCACTGGCGCAACGCCCGCGTGCACACCCTCCATGACCCGGTGCGCTGGAAATACCACGCTGTCGGCACCTATCACCTCAACGGTACCTTGCCTGCCCGGCATTCCTGGATCTGACCAGACCACTGGAGCCCTTTTATGAGCCTATTGCAACAACCGCACGAAAACGTGACGGTGATCCACACTGACGCCCAGGCCCTGCAGGTTGCCGAAGCACTGGCCGTTGAACTGCGCCGCGACAGCATCGAACGCGACCGTGAGCGACGTTTGCCGCACCCGGAACTGGCGCTGTTCTCGCACTCCGGTCTGTGGGCGATCAGCGTACCCAAAGCCTTTGGCGGCGCGGGTGTATCCTCGGTCACCCTGGCCAGGGTCATTGCCCGTATCGCCCAGGCCGACGCATCCCTGGGGCAGATTCCGCAAAACCATTTCTATGCCCTGGAAGTGCTGCGGGTCAACGGCAGCGCCGCGCAGCAACAGCGCCTGTACGCCGAGGTGCTGGCGGGCAAACGCTTTGGTAACGCGCTAGCCGAACTGGGCACCAAAACCGCCCACGACCGCACCACGACACTCAGCCGCGAGGGCGACGCCTACCGCATCAACGGGCGCAAGTTCTACGCCACCGGCGCCCTGTACGCCCAACGCATCCCGACCTCTGTCATTGATGAACAAGGCGTGCAGCAACTCGCGTTCGTACCGGCCGACAGTGCCGGGCTCAGCGTGATCGACGACTGGAGCGGCTTCGGCCAGCGCACCACCGGCAGCGGCTCGGTGGTGTTCGACAACGTGCGGGTGGCCGCCGAAGATGTGATCCCTTTCCAGAGTGCATTCGAGCGCCCCACCACGGTCGGCCCGCTGGCACAGATTCTTCATGCCGCCATCGACACCGGCATCGCCCGCGCCGCCTACGAAGACGCCCTGCACTTTGTGCGTACGCGCACCCGGCCATGGATCGACTCCGGCATCGACAAGGCCAGTGACGACCCGCTGACCCTGAAATCCTTCGGCCACCTGGCCATCCGTCTGCATGCCGCCGAAGCCCTGCTGGAGCGGGCTGGCGAGTTCCTCGACCGGGCCCAGGCCGAACCCAACGCCACCACGGTGGCCGCAGCTTCCATTGCCGTGGCCGAAGCCCGGGCAATCAGCACCGAGATCTCGCTGGCCGCCGGCACCACCTTGTTCGAACTCGCCGGCAGCCAGGCCACCCTCGCCGAACATGGCCTGGATCGTCACTGGCGCAACGCCCGCGTGCACACCCTGCATGACCCGGTGCGCTGGAAGTACCACGCCATCGGCAACTACTACCTCAACGATGAAAACCCACCACTGCGGGGGACCATCTGATGGCCAAGAAAAAGATCCTGCTCAATGCCTTCAACATGAACTGCATCGGGCACATCAACCACGGGCTGTGGACCCACCCACGGGACACCTCGACCCAGTACAAGACCCTGGAGTACTGGACCGAACTGGCTCAGCTACTGGAACGCGGGTTGTTCGACGGGCTGTTCATCGCCGATATCGTCGGGGTCTACGACGTCTACCAGAACTCGGTCGACGTGCCGCTCAAGGAGTCGATCCAGCTGCCGGTCAACGACCCGCTGCTGCTGGTTTCGGCCATGGCGGCGGTAACGCGCCACCTGGGTTTTGGCCTCACCGCCAACCTGACCTACGAGCCGCCGTACCTGTTCGCCCGCAAGCTTTCCACCCTCGACCACCTGAGCCGCGGCCGGGTTGGCTGGAACATTGTCACCGGCTACCTGGACAGTGCCGCCCGGGCCATGGGCCTGGATGCGCAACCCGAGCACGACCGCCGCTACGACCAGGCCGACGAGTACATGCAGGTGCTGTACAAACTGCTCGAAGGCAGCTGGGAAGACGGGGCGGTGATCAACGACCGCCAGCAGCGGGTGTATGCCCAGCCGGACAAAGTGCACAAGGTGCAGCACCAGGGCGAATTCTACCGGGTCGAGGGCTATCACCTCTGCGAACCCTCGCCGCAGCGCACCCCGGTGCTGTTTCAGGCGGGCACTTCGGAGCGCGGCCTGGCCTTTGCCGGCAACCATGCCGAGTGCGTATTCATCGGCGGCCAGACCAAAGCCAGTACCCGTGCCCAGGTCGACAAAGTCCGTGAAGCGGCCGTGGCGGCGGGGCGCGATGCCGAGTCGGTCAAGGTGTTCATGGGCCTGACCGTGATCGTCGCGCGCACCGAAGCGCAAGCCAGGGCCAAGCACGCCGAGTACCTGCGCCATGCCAGCGCCGAAGCCGGCGTGGCCCATTTCTCCAGCTCCACCGGTATCGACTTCTCCACCTACGCGCTGGACGAGCCCATCCAGTACGTGAAAAGCAATGCCATCCAGTCGGCGACCAAAAGCCTGCAGAACAACGACTGGACCCGCCGCAAGCTGCTCGACCAGCACGCCCTGGGCGGACGCTACGTAACCCTGGTCGGCTCACCGACCCAGGTCGCCGACGAGCTGGAAAGCTGGATCGCCGAAACCGGCCTGGACGGTTTCAACCTGACCCGCACCGTCACCCCGGAAAGCTATGTCGATTTTATTGAACTGGTGATCCCCGAGTTGCAACGCCGTGGTTCTTACAAGACCGCCTACGAATCCGGAAGCCTTCGCGAGAAGCTTTTCGCCACCGCACAACCGCACCTGCCCGCCGGCCACCCCGGCGCCAGCTACCGCCACACCACCGAGACCGGAGCGCCACAGCATGCTTAAGACCTTCCTTGCCCGCCCTGTCGCGGCACTGGCCCTGACCCTGGGGCTGTTCAGCACCGCGCATGCCGCCGACGCGCCGTTGAAAGTCGGTACCACCGCCGCCTTCGCCATCCCCCTGGAGGCCGCTGTCAGCGAAGCCAAAAAGCAGGGCCTGACGGTTGAACTGATCGAGTTCAGTGACTGGATCGCGCCGAATGTCAGCCTGGCCAGCGGCGACATCGACGTGAACTACTTCCAGCACATCCCGTTCCTGGAAAACGCCAAGGCAGCCGCCGGTTTTGATCTGGTGCCCTATGCCTCGGGCATCATCAACAACGTCGGCCTGTATTCGAAGAAATACAAAAGCTTCGACGAGCTGCCAGAAGGCGCCACGGTTGCCATCGCCAACGACCCGATCAACAGCGGCCGCGGCCTGCAACTGCTGGCCAAGTCCGGCCTGATCACCCTCAAGGACGGCGTTGGCTACAAGGCCACCGAAGAAGACATCGTCGCCAACCCCAAGCAGTTGAAGATCCTCCAGGTCGAGGCGGTGCAACTGGTGCGGGCCTACGATGATGCCGACCTGGTGCAGGGTTATCCGGCCTACATTCGCCTGGCCAACACCTTCGATGCCACCTCGGCGCTGCTGTTCGACGGCCTCGATCACAAGGAATACGTGATCCAGTTCGTCATCCGCCCGCAAACCAAGGACGATCCGCGCCTGGCGAAATTCATCGACATCTACCAGCACTCACCTGCTGTACGTGCCGCCCTGGACAAAGCCCACGGCAAACTCTACCAGCCAGGCTGGGAGAGCTGACATGAGCGCTGCCACCGCCCTCCTGAAGTTCGGGAAGCCCCCTGAAACGGCGTCGAAAGACGCAGAGCAGCACGCCTTGCACCCAGAGCTGAGCAGCGCCCATGTGCGCTTCATCGGCCTGGGCAAGACCTACGCCGGGCAGAGCGCGCCGGCGCTGGAGGGTATTGACCTGAACATCCAGCGTGGCGAGATCTTCGGCATCATCGGGCGCAGCGGTGCCGGCAAGTCGTCGCTGATCCGCACCATCAATCGCCTGGAGCAACCGACCACCGGCCGCGTGCTGATCGACCAGGTCGACATCGGCGCGTTCGATGAGGACCGCCTGGTACGGCTGCGTCGACGCATCGGCATGATCTTTCAGCACTTCAACCTGATGTCGGCGAAAACCGTGTGGCAGAACGTCGAGCTGCCGTTGAAGGTCGCCGGTGTGGCCAAGGCCGAGCGACAGCGCAAGGTCGCCGAACTGCTGGCGCTGGTCGGCCTGGAGCACAAGCACCACGCCTATCCCGCGCAGCTGTCCGGTGGGCAGAAGCAGCGCGTGGGTATTGCCCGGGCGCTGGTGCACGACCCGGACATTCTGCTGTGCGACGAAGCCACCTCGGCCCTTGATCCGGAAACCACCGCGTCGATTCTCGACCTGCTGCGCGACATCAACCAGCGCTTGGGCCTGACCATTGTGCTGATCACCCACGAGATGGCGGTAATCCGTGATATCTGCCAGCGGGTGGTGGTGCTCGAGCACGGGCGCATCGTCGAGCAGGGCGCGGTGTGGCAGGTGTTCGGCAACCCTCGGCACGAGGTCAGCAAAACCTTGCTCGCACCGTTGCAAGCGGCCTTGCCGGCAGAGCTGCAGGCGCGTCTGCAGCCGCAACCGGGCAGCGTCGATGCGGCGCTGGTGCTGAACCTCAGGGTCAGCGGCAGTGAACGCCAGGCACCGGAGTTATCCACACTGTTCGCCCGTCTCGGCGGCCGGATCAGCCTGCTCCAGGGGAGTATCGAGCCCATCCAGGGCCGGCCGCTCGGGCAACTGCTGGTGTCGGTGGCGAACTCGCCCCACCCGGCTGAACAGATCATTGAACGCGCCCGGCAGTGGGCCACGCAGGTAGAGGTACTGGGTTATGTGGACTGATCGTTTGCTCCAGGGTGTGCTCGATACCCTGCTGATGGTCGGCGTGTCGTCGCTGATCGCCTTGCTCGCCGGTATTCCCCTGGCGGTCATTCTGGTCACCAGCGGTAAAGGCGGAATCTTCGAAGCACCGGCGCTGAACCGGGTGCTGGGGGCCTTCGTCAACCTGTTCCGCTCGATCCCGTTCCTGATCCTGATGGTCGCGCTGATCCCCTTCACCCGCCTGATTGTCGGCACCACCTATGGGGTCTGGGCCGCCGTGGTGCCACTGACCATCGCCGCCACACCGTTCTTCGCGCGCATTGCCGAAGTCAGCCTGCGCGAGGTCGACCACGGTTTGATCGAAGCGGCCCAGGCCATGGGCTGCCGACGCTGGCACATCGTCTGGCATGTGTTGCTGCCCGAAGCCCTGCCGGGCATCGTCGGCGGCTTCACCATCACCCTGGTGACCATGATCAACTCCTCGGCCATGGCCGGTGCCATCGGTGCTGGCGGCCTGGGTGACATTGCCTACCGCTATGGCTACCAGCGATTCGACAGCCAGATCATGCTCACCGTGATCGTCATGCTGGTGGTGCTGGTGGCCTTGATTCAACTGGGTGGCGACCGTCTGGCCAAAGGTTTGAACAAGCGCTGAAGTGCGGGGGGCACGCGACATATTCCGAAAACAACTAAGCAAATTACTTTTTGATATAAATTCGCTCGTTTTCATGCTGTTAGCATTTCTGTTCGCAATCGCACATAGAGGCGATGCCCCCGCGTTTTTTCTGGAGCTTCAATGAATCTGCCGCTGTCACTCAATCTGCTGGCGTTCCTGGCATTGCTGCTAGGCCTGGCTCAAACCCGTCATGGCAACTGGAGCCTGGCCAAGAAGGTGCTGGTCGGCCTGGTGCTGGGCGTGCTGTTTGGCGCCGCCCTGCATGCCATTTATGGCGCGGGCAACCCGGTGCTCAAGGCCACCATCAGCTGGCTCGACCTGGTCGGCAACGGTTATGTGCAGTTGCTGCAGATGATCGTCATGCCGCTGATCTTCGCTTCGATCCTCAGCGCCGTGGCCCGCCTGCACAATGCCTCGTCGCTGGGCAAGATCAGCTTCCTGACCATCGGCACCCTGCTGTTCACCACGGCCATTGCCGCGCTGATCGGTATCGTCCTGACCAACCTGTTCGGCCTGACCGCCGAAGGCCTGGTGGCCGGCACGGCCGAAACCGCGCGAATGCAGGCCATTCAGAGCGACTACGTGGGCAAGGTCGCCGACCTCAACATCCCGCAGTTGCTGCTGTCCTTCATCCCCAGCAACCCGGTGGGCGACCTTGCCCGGGCCAAGCCGACCTCGATCATCAGCGTGGTGATCTTTGCCGTGTTCCTCGGCATGGCCGCCCTGCAACTGCTCAAGGACGATGCGCAAAAGGGCGACCGCGTACTGACCGCCATCGATACCCTGCAAGCCTGGGTAATGCGCCTGGTACGCCTGGTGATGACGCTCACGCCGTATGGCGTACTGGCACTGATGACCAAGGTGGTGGCCAGCTCGAACCTGGACGACATCCTCAAGCTCGGCAGTTTTGTGGTGGTGTCCTACATCGGCCTGAGCCTGATGTTCGTGGTGCACGGCGTGCTGCTGGCGATCAGCGGCGTCAACCCGCTGCGCTACTTCCGCAAGGTCTGGCCGGTGCTGACCTTCGCCTTCACCAGCCGCTCCAGCGCGGCCAGCATTCCGCTGAGCATCGAGGCGCAAACCCGTCGCCTGGGTATCCCGCAGTCGATCGCCAGCTTTGCCGCGTCGTTTGGCGCAACCATCGGCCAGAACGGCTGTGCCGGCCTGTACCCGGCCATGCTCGCGGTCATGGTGGCTCCCGCCGTGGGCATCAACCCGCTGGACCCGCTGTGGATCGCCACGCTGGTGGCCATCGTGACCCTGAGTTCGGTGGGTGTGGCTGGTGTGGGTGGCGGCGCCACCTTTGCCGCGCTGATCGTGCTGCCCGCGATGGGTTTGCCGGTCGAGCTGGTGGCGCTGCTGATCTCGGTGGAACCACTGATCGACATGGGCCGCACGGCGTTGAACGTGAACGGTTCGATGACTGCCGGGGCAATTACCAGCCAGATGCTCAAGCAGACCGACAAGTCGCTGCTTGAGGCTCAGGAACACGCGAAGCTGTCGCATTCCTGAGTGCCATCGCCAGCAAGCCGGCTCCTACAGGTGTAGGAGCC